>CAUTRN010000019.1:0-108193 GCA_963540925.1 uncultured Sphingomonadaceae bacterium | reverse complement strand
GAGAGGGAGGGGCCCGCCGCGCAGCGGTGGGAGGGTGAGGGTCTTCTTCTTTTCCAACCACGAGAAAGAAGAAGAAGACCCTCACCCAACCCTCTCCCGCAAGCGGGAGAGGGCTAGAAGGCTTGGCGTTGCCACTCTCTCAAGCCGCGATCGCCTCCTCGCGCCCGGTCCCGAACTTCTGGCGATATTCGCCGGGCGACAGCCCGATCAGGCGGTGGAACAGCTTGCGGAAGGCGGCCGCATCCTCATAGCCCACCGACCAGGCGATCTGCTCGATCGGCCGCCTGGTATGCTCCAGCAGTTCGCGCGCCTTGCCCACCCGCAGATGCTGCGAATATTCGGTCGGCTTCAGCCCGGTCGCCGCTTTGAAGCGGCGCAGGAAGGTGCGCTCCTCCATTCCGGCCTGCCCCGCCATCTCGGCCACGCTCGTCGCCCGCGCGCCGCGCGCCTGCAGCCAGTGCTGCACTTTCAGGATCGGCTCGTCGCCATGCGTCATCCGGGGCGAGAAGCTGCTGTAGTGGCGCTGCTCGCGCCCTGACGGATCGACCAGCAGGAAGCGCCCGGTGTCCACCATCACGGTCGGCCCGAACAACCGGTCGACCAGCTTCATGCCCAAGTCGGTCCACGCCATCAGCCCGCCCGCGGTGATGATGTCGCCATCCTCGATCACGATCTTGTCGGGGTCGACCAATATGTCGGGGAAGCGATCGCGCAGCGCGTTGGCGAACAGCCAGTGGGTCGTCACCGGCCGACCCGACAGCAGCCCTGTCGCCGCCAGCGCGAAGGCGCCGCCGCAATTGGAGGCGAGGATCGCGCCCTGCGCATGGCGATCGAGCAGGAAACGGGCATAGGGCGTCGCCTCCTCCGCCTCCATCGGACCGGTCAGCCGCCCGGGCATGATCAGATAGGCAGGGCTACCCTCTTCGTCGCCATGCGTGTCGTAGACGCGCGCGAAACCACCTTCCTCGCGCAGGCTCCAATGGCTCACCCGGATCGGCTCACCGCCGTAGTTGGCGGCGAAATGGCCGGCGATGGCGAGCAGGTCGGTCATGCCGTGGACCATCGCCATCTGGCAGCCCGGATAGAGGACCAGCCCCACTTCGGGGCGCGCTGCGGGCGTCGTCCTAACCATCGAAATCCCCTTTGTCGGTTTTGACCCGGATAATGTCGAATCCGCCAATCCCGAGCCTGCCGCACTCCGCTTATCCCTGCAACCACCGGGCGAGATGGTCGCCCACGCAGACACAAGGGAAGGGAAATTACGATGACCAAGATCACCACCAAGGACGGTACCCGGATCTTCTACAAGGACTGGGGCGCCCGCGACGGGCAGCCGATCATCTTCTCCCATGGCTGGCCGCTGACGGCCGACGCCTGGGACGCGCAGATGGTCTTCTTCGCCAACCAGGGCTTCCGCACCATCGCCCATGACCGCCGCAGCCACGGCCGTTCGGACCAGGTGTGGGAGAACAACAATATGGACCAATATGCCGACGACCTCGCCGAACTGATCGAACAGCTCGACCTGCACGACGTCATCCTCGTCGGCCACTCGACCGGCGGCGGCGAAGTCACCCGCTATGTCGGCCGGCACGGCACGGCGCGGGTCGCCAAGGTGGCGCTGATCGGCGCGGTCCCGCCGCTGATGCTGAAGACCGAAGCCAATCCGATCGGCCTGCCGATCGAGGTGTTCGACGGCATCCGCAAGGGCACCTTCGACAACCGCTCGCAGTTCTTCAAGGATCTCACCATCCCCTTCTACGGCTATAACCGCGAAGGCGCGGTGATCTCCGAGGGTATCCGCGAGGAGTTTTGGCGGCAGGGCATGATGGGCGGTCTCAAGGGCCAGCTCGATAGCATCCGCGCCTTCTCGGAAAGCGACTTCAACGAGGACCTCAAGCGCTTCGACGTGCCCACCCTGGTGCTGCACGGCGACGACGACCAGATCGTTCCCGTCGACGCCTCGGCCCGCAACACCGTCAAGATCGTGAAGCACGCCGTGCTCAAGATCTACGAGGGTGCCGACCATGGCCTCACCCAGACCCATCAGGACCGGTTCAACGCCGACCTGCTCGACTTCATCAACCAGTAAGACCGTCCTCCCTGGGAGAGCGGGGTCCCAAACCAAGGTGTGCATTGCCCCTGGCCATTACCGGTCCATGTTGGGACCGTGGCTCACCTTGACAGGCGCCTCGCTCCCCGAGGGAGGGGACCCAGAAGAAAGGAATGCCCCATGTCGAACAAGGCCCTCATCACCGGCGCGTCGAGCGGGATCGGTGAAGTCTATGCCGATCGCCTCGCCCGCCGCGGCTATGATCTCGTCCTGGTCGCGCGCAGCGCCGCCAAACTGGAAAGTCTCGCCGAACGGCTGCGCGCCGAAGCCGGCGTCCAGGTCGACATCCTCCCAGCCGACCTCGGCAACGCCGATGACCTCGCCAAGGTCGAGGCCCGACTGCGCGACGACACAGCGATCGACACCCTCGTCAACAATGCGGGGATCGCCGGCGAGGGCAAGTTCGTCGACGCCGACCCCGCCTATCTGACCGGGCTGATCACGCTCAACGTCACCGCCGTCACCCGGCTGGCTGCCGCGATCTCGCCGCGCCTAGCCAGCCAGGGCCAGGGCACGATCATCAACATCACGTCGGTCACGGCGCTGATGCCCGAAGCGTTCACCGCGGTCTATCCCGCCACCAAGGCCTTCGTCCTCGCCTTCAGCGAGGCGCTGCAGGCCGAGCTGGGTCCCAAGGGCGTCAAGGTCCAGGCGGTGCTGCCGGGCGTTACCCGCACCGCGATCTGGAGCGAAGAACAGCTCCACGGCCTGCCGCCCGAAATGGTGATGGATGTCGACGACATGGTCGATGCCGCGCTCGCCGGGCTCGATCAGAGCGAGGCGATCACTATCCCCTCGCTGCCCGACAATGCCGATCTCGATGCTTATCTCAAGGCACGGCTGGCGCTGCGACCCAACCTGTCGCGCAACAAGCCGGCGGCGCGCTACGGCGTCTGATCACCCCTCGACGGCGACCAGCAAGCCGTCCGAAATCCACCGACCGAGCAGGGCGCCGGCCACGGCCACGCCCTGCTCTTCGCCCATGTCCTCGATCAGCGCCGCGCAGATAGCACCGAAGCTCGCCCCCTGCCCCGCCAGTTCGATCGCCCGCGCTTCACCGGGCTCGGCGGTGCGGAAGCAGCAGGTCAGCTCGCGTCGCCACACCAGCAGGGTCGCGGGTTCGGGCAGCAACGCCGCAGCCGGCGGCGCCTCCTCTTCCGACAGCGCCGACCAGATCGCGGCGGCATTGCTACGCAACCGGCCGATGTCGAGCGTCGGCGCCAGCCGCAGGCGGGCCTTGTCCCAATCGACATCGCTCAGGCTCGCAGGATCGAGCGGTGGCGCGTCCGGCCCCACAAAAGCTTCGGCCAGCGCCAGTTCCAGCCAGCCCAGTTCGTAGATTTCGGGATCGTCGGGAAACAGCATCGCCAGGGTGCCCGGAAAATCGCGCGCATAGGCGTCGAGCGTCCAGGCATGGGGCGGGGTTACGTCGATATGCGCCGCCGCGGTCGACAGGAAACGCTCCTCGCCGATCCACAGCCGCACCCGCTCGAAGGTTTCGGTCAGGCAGGCGGTCAGCGAGGCGCGGTAATTGTTGCGATAGACCTCCAGCCCCGGCCGCGCGGCCGAACCCAGCCGCTCGGCGGCGTCCTCGGACTCGGCGGCCAGCCAGGCCGTGACATCGCGCTGCAGGGCGAGCAGGCTCATGCCGCCCTCCGGCGATGCGGGCGGGCGATGTCGCGCGCCACCTGAAGTTCCTCGAGCAGCTCGGCCAGCGGCGGGATATCGTCGTCGCGCTCGATCATCGTCGGCACCCCGCCCAGTTTCGCGACCGCCGCCTCATAGAGCGCCCAGACAACCGGCGGCACCGGCTTGTCATGCGTGTCGATCAGCAGGTCGCGGCCCTGGCTATGCCCCGCGAGATGGATCTGCCCCACCCGATCGGCCGGGATGCCCGCCAGATAATCGGCCGGATCGAAGCCATGATTGGTCGCGCTGACATAGATGTTGTTGACGTCGAGCAGCAGCCCGCAGCCGGTGCGGGCGCATATCGCGTCCAGGAACTCCCATTCGGTCATCGGCGCGTCGTCGAACTGCACATAGCTCGACGGATTCTCGATCAGCATCGCGCGGCCCAAAATGTCCTGCGCGATCGCGATATTGGCGCAGACCACGTCCAGCGCTTCCTCGGTATAGGGCAGCGGCAGCAGGTCGTGCGAGTTGAAGCCTTCGATCCCGGTCCAGCACAGATGGTCCGAAACCACCATCGGGCGCACTTCGTCGATTAGAGCACGGAGCCGGGAGAGATAGAAGCGGTCGACGCCATCGGCCGACCCCACCGACATCGAAACGCCGTGCAGCGCCACCGGATGGCGTTCACGGACCTGGGAAAGGATGTGGCGGGGCTTGCCGCCCGGGACCATGAAATTCTCGGAGATCACCTCGACGAAATCGACCGCGACCGGCGTGTCGCCATCGAGGAAGTCGGCATAATGCGGCTTGCGCAGGCCGAGGCCAAAGCTGGGAGCGGGCATGGGACGCCTCTATCGCTCGAAAGGGTCCGGCCGCGCGACCCAAAAGCCGCGCGGCCGGGAAAGATCAGCTCTTCTTCGGTTCGGTCGAGCCGCCGGCCTTGGTGCATTCGTCGGCCGACATTTCCTTGAAACCATGGCCCTTGCAGCTGTTGGCGCCCTTGCAGCTGTTCTCGGCGGTCTTGCAGTCCGAGGTGCCCTTGCAGCTGTTCACGCCATAGCAGTGGACCTTCTTCGCATCGGCATGCTTGGCGTCGGCAGCGGCGGCCGGAGCATTGATCGCGGCGAGCGCGATCAGGGCGGCGGCGGAAGCGGCGCTGACGCCGGTCTTGACGGTGATCATGTGCATTCTCCCCTGGGTTGTGCCGTACGTGGCAACCGGAGCTACGTCTGGATGTCCGGCAAGGTTACGATGACACCGAATTATTTCATCCATGGCGTCGCCCGGTGCGGCACGCTGCCATTGATAATCCAGCAGAAATCCGCGCCATATACGGTACCCACCGGAGTTGAAAGTTAACCATGACTAGGCATCATCACCTCTGCCTAGGCGGTGGAAGTGTGCTTGTGCGGATTGGGGGCGATAGCATTGTGGGCGGCGGGCCTAAGCTCGTCCTCGTGGTCGAGGACGAGGCGTTTCTGCGCGCCATGGTGGTCGATTCCATCGAGGACGGTGGCTATGCCACGATCGAGGCCGAGGACGCCGCGACCGCGCTGGACCTGCTCGACCATCATGAAGACATCGCGGCGGTGTTCACCGACATCCGGCTCCCCGGTACGATGGATGGCGTGGCACTGGCCGAACGGCTCCATGTCGACCATCCTGGGCTGATCGTGATCCTGACGTCGGGGCAATTGCTCAACCGCTCGGACGACCTTCCCGCCTGGGCCAGCTTCCTCCAGAAACCTTATCGTCCGGCGGCCTTGCTGGCGGAACTGGACCGATTGCTCAACTGACGCGCAATAGGCTGCGAGCCCTTCGGTCGATTCGGACAGCAACGTGCCCAAGCCACGGAACAGCATGATCGGTGCCCGCATCTCCGATGACCGGGACAAGCTCTGTTGGCTGTGCGGTCGCCCGCTTGGCCATCGCGTCGAATGGCATCATCCGCTCCCCAAGAGCCGCGGCGGCCGCGAGACGGTGCCGCTCCATCCGATTTGCCATCGCACGATCCACGCCCATTTGAGCAACGCCGAACTGGCTCGCCTACCAGCCGCGCCAGAGGCATTGCGCGGCCACCCCGACATCGCTCGCTTCCTCACATGGATCGCCGATCGGCCACCCGATTTCCACGCCCCGACCCATCGCGGACGCCAACGTTGAAGAAAGCGATGCGCCAGCGGAACGGGCGAGCCTGACGGGAGTTTGTCCACGATGAGCCGGTGAAGCCCCCCTTTACCCTCCGGCTCTATTAGGAGAGTGGCGACCCGTCAGGCTGATCCCCTGCCTGACGGGTCACTTCCTCCCCCTCGCAATCCAGCCTAAAATCAACTATATAGCCCTATGGGCACAACGCCGTGCATGTCGGGGGCGTTTTGTGCTCGAGCGTGCCCCGCCCCGCCACCCTCCAGGGCGGGGCGTCACTCGCTCCCCGCCTGACTTTCAGTTCCGCAACGGCCGCGCCGCCTCGGCCAGCGGCGTCGCCGCGAACCAGGCGGCCAGATGATCGATGAAGGCCCGTACCCGATAAGGCACCGGCCCGCCGGCATTGTAGACGGCATGGATCGGCTCGATATCGCCCGCATTATAATCCTCCAGCAACGGCACCAGCCGGCCGGCGGCGATATGCTCGGCGACGTGGAACTGGCCGGTGCGGGCGATGCCAACACCCGCGATCGCCATCTGGCGCAAGCTGTCGCCATTGTTGACGAGCAGCCGGCCCGACACCGGCTGCTCGACATCGCGGCCGTCGATCCGGAACGGCCAGCTCGGCCGGTCGCGGCGGAAGGTGAAGCTCAGGCACTCGTGCTTCTCCAGGTCGCGCGGCACCCTCGGCGCTCCGTGCCGTTCCAGATAGGCGGGGGCCGCGCAGACGATCCGGCGGGTTTCGCCCAGCTTGCGCGCCCTGAGGTTACTGTCGGGCAGCCGGCCCATCCGGATCGCGACGTCGGTGCGCTGTTCCAACAAGTCGATCACGTCATCGGTCAGGCTGAAGTCCAGCCGCAATCCCGGATGCTCCTCCAGAAAGGCGGCGACAGCGGGGGCGACATACATCCGCCCGAACGGGATCGAGGCGCTGACCCGCAGACGCCCGCGCACCGCGCCACCGCCCACGGCCTGGTCGGCCTCCTCGATCTCCTGCAAAATCCGCAGCGCGGCGCGATGATAGACCTCGCCCTCCTCGGTCAGCGCCAGCGCCCGTGTCGTCCGCACCAGCAGCCGCGTGCCGAGCCGCTCTTCCAGCCGGCCGATCAGCTTGCTCACCGCCGACGGCGTCAGGTCGAGCGAGCGCGCCGCCGCGGAGAAGCCACCCTCCTGCACCACCCGCGCGAACACCTCCATCTCGCCCGATCGCTCCATCAGGATGCGTGGCATTGATGAACTCCATTCACAGCTATTTTCACCATTCAGGAAATAGCATGACCCGAAGCGGATACCTAGATTGCGGGCAACCCAGTCATGGAGGACATCATGGACCTGCAACTCGCCGACAAGACCGCCCTCGTCACCGCCGCCACCGCCGGCATCGGCCTCGAGATCGCCCGCACCCTTGCGAAGGAGGGCGCCACCGTCATCATCACCGGCCGTGATCAGGCCAAGCTCGACAGCGCGATCGACGATATTCGAGCCTCGGGCGGCAAGGCGATCAGCGGCATCGCCGCCGACGCCGCGACCGCCGAGGGTGTCGCCGCGATCGTTGCGGCTGCCCCGAAGGTCGACATTCTCGTCAACAATCTCGGCATCTATGAAAGCAAGGCTTTCGCCGACATCGCCGATGACGACTGGACCCATTTGTTCGACGTCAACGTGATGAGCGGCGTGCGCCTGTCGCGGGCCTATCTGGCGCCGATGATCGAGCGCGACTGGGGCCGCATCATCTTCATCGCCAGCGAGTCCGGCCTGATGATCCCGCCCGACATGATCCACTACGGCATGACCAAGACCGCGCAGCTCGCCCTGTCGCGCGGCCTCGCCCAGCTCACCAAGGGCACCGGCGTCACCGTCAATTCGGTGCTGCCCGGTCCGACCCGCGCGGCCGGTATCATCGATTTCCTGCGCAGCCAGGCGAGCGATCCCAATGCGACCGTCGATCAGCTTGAGGCAGAGTTCTTCGAGAAGGCCCGTACCTCGTCGCTGGTCCAGCGGATGCTCGACCCGCGCGAGATCGCCGATCTGGTCGCCTATATCGCCAGCCCGCGCTCCTCGGCCACCAACGGTGCCGCGCTGCGCGCCGAGGGCGGACTGGTCAATCACATCGCCTGACGAGCAGGCAGCATCTTCCGGCCGGCCGCGCGATCATGCTATCCGATCCGCGTGCCGGCCGCAGATCTCCACCGCTCATGACTATCCACCCGCTCGATCGGCCGATCTGGGATTCGCTGGAAGGGCGCCATGGCGGCTTCGCGCTCGGCACGCCGCTCGCCCGGCGCTACCGCACCGACATCAGCCCCTTCGCCGCCAGCCGCGATGCGAGCCCGGAAGCCCTTGCAGCGCTGGCCCAACTCTTGCCGAACGAAGGCGGCCTCGTCCTGCTCGAAGCTGGTCCGATCGCGGTGCCGCCCGGCGCGATCGTCGAGAAAGAGGCCCTCGGCGTCCAGATGGTCGCCGACCAGTTGAAGCCTGCTGAACCCGACTCCCGCGTGGTCGCGCTTGGCGACGCCGATGCACCCGAGATGCTCGCACTCGCCACCCTCACCGAGCCCGGTCCCTTTCTCGCCAACACCCATTTGTTCGGCGGCTTCATCGGCATCCGCATCGACGGCCGCCTCGCCGCGATGGCGGGCGAGCGGCTGAAGCCGCAGGGCTTTGCCGAAGTCAGCGGGGTCTGCACCCATCCCGATTTCCGCGGCATGGGCCTCGCCGGCCTGCTCTCGCGGATCGTCGCCAACCGCATAGCCGCGCGCGGCGAGACACCCTTCCTTCACGCCTATGCGGTCAATGCCGGCGCGATCCGCCTCTATGAATCGCTCGGCTTCCGCATCCGCACCGAAGTGTCAGTAATGGTGCTCAGGCGCCCGGCGTCAACTTGAGCAGCCGCCCGCCCGGGCCGTCTTCCAGCACATAGACCGCGCCATCCGGCCCCTGGTCGACCGCGCGGATGCGCTTGCCCATCGTGTAGCGGGCCTCCTCGCGTGCGCTGTCCTCGCCCAGCTCGACGAGGATCAGCATCTGGCCCGACAGCGCGCTGACCAGCGCCTTGCCATGCCATTGCGGGAAGAGTTTGCCCGAATAGACCAGCAGGCCCGAGGGCGAGATCGAGGGGTTCCAGCTCACCTTCGGCGCTTCCAGGTCGGGCCGGGTGGGATGATCGGGGATCGGCGAGCCGTCATAATTGTCGCCGTTCGAGACGATCGGCCAGCCATAGTTGCGGCCCGGCAGCACCAGGTTGACCTCGTCGCCGCCCTTCGGCCCCATCTCGGCATCCCACAGCCGCCCCTTCAGGTCGAAGGCCAGGCCCAGCGGGTTGCGATGCCCATAGCTCCACACCGCCGGTTCGAAGCCCTTGGCGGCGAGCGGATTGCCCGGTGCCGGCTTGCCGTCCATCGTCAGCCGCACCACCTTGCCGAGCACGCCGTCGGGCTCCTGCGCGGGGGTGAATTTCTGCCGCTCGCCCATCGCGAAGAACAGGTGGCCGTCGGCGCTGAAGGCGATCCGACCAGCATAATGGCCACCGCTCTTCAGCGGATAGGCCTTGTAGAGCGTGGTGACGTCGGCGAGCCGCTTGTCCTCGAGCCGGGCGCGCGCCAGCACGACGCCATTGGGCGAGCCCGCCGCCGAATAGCTGAAATAGACCAGCCGGTTCTTCGCGAAATCGGGATGCTTCACCACCTCGCCCAGCGCGCCCTGCCCGCTCGCGCTGACCGCCGGCACGCCCTGCAGTTCGGTCCTCTGCTTGCCGTCGGCCGACACCAGCAGCATCTTGCCCGCCTTCTCGGTCACCAGCATGCGCCCATCGGGCAGGAAGGTCATCGCCCAGGGGCTGGCAAAGCTCGCCACCTCGGTCGCGCGGAAGGGCTTGGCGGCGAAGGGGCGAGCGCCCGTGATCGGCGCCTGTTCGGCAAGCGCCACTCCCGCGGTCGCAGCGATCAGGAAACAGCCAAGTCCGACGAGCGCGCGCATTCGATATCCTCCTTCAGAGAGCGTTGGGGCCTCTCCCGGCGGTGAACGATCGAACCTGTCGACGGTTCGATCGCAGACAGGTCAGCGGCGCAGTTCGCTCGGCTTGGTGCTGCGGGCCTTGCTGCGATCGTCGGCCGGCGGCACGTTGCTGATCGTCGCCGCATATTCGGCGAACAGCACCAGCAGCCACAGTTCGACCCCCTTCCAGTCGCCGCGCACCGAGCTGGAGACGACGTCAAGCAGCAGGAAGGCCAGCGCCACCATCCGGAACCAGCGCATGCTGAAAGACGGCATGTCGGCGCGCAGCGAGGCAGTGACCATCATGAACAGGCTGAATAGCCCGGCGATGATCTGCCCGGTCAGGGTGGTGGCGATGCGAAGCTGGTCGAGCGCGGTGATGAACCACAGCAGGCGCGACACGGCAAACTGGCTTTGCCGCGTCACCTGGCAGATTTTGATGATCAGCGGCACGAACAACGTCCTGCCGATCCACACGTCTAGCTCGACCACGCTCATCGCGTCCGTATAGCAGCAGAATTCCGCGACGCCATGCCCGGCGCCGCAGCTCCGTCGCGCCGCCGGCTCAGCCGGCCAGCGCCGCCTTGGTCCGCGCCTCCACCAGCCGCTCCATCACCACCAGCGGCATCGCGCCGCTGGCCAGCACGTCGTGAAACCGGCGCAGATCGAAGCGATCGCCCAGCGCCTTCTGCGCATTGGCGCGCGCCCGCACCCAGGCCATGTGGCCGACCTTGTACGAACAGGCCTGCCCCGGCATCGTGCAATAGCGCTCCACTTCACGCTGCGAACGCGGCTGGGCGAAGCCGGTGGTGTCGACCATATAGGCGGTCGCCTTCTCGCGATCCCACTTCTTCACATGGATGCCGGTGTCGACCACCAGCCGCGCCGCGCGGAACAGGAAGGACTGGAGGTAGCCCGCCCGCTCGAGCGGATCGGCATAGGCCTTCAGCTCGTCGGCCAGCTGCTCGGCATAGAGCGCCCAGCCCTCGCTATAGGCGCCGAAGAAGCTGATCTTGCGCAGGGTCGGGATGTCCTTGGACTCCTGCGCCAGGCTGATCTGCAGATGATGGCCGGGCACGCCCTCATGATAGGTGAGCGAGGGCAGCGTATATTTCGGCCAGTCGCCCAGGTCCTTCATATTGATGAAGTAGATCGCCGGGCGCGAGCCATCGAGCGTGGCGCGCTTGTAATAGCCGTTCGAGGCGCCGTCCTGAATCTCCACCGGAACCGCGCGGATCTCCAGCGGCGCCGAGGGGACGTGCGAGAAGGCCTGGGGCAGCTTGGCGTACATCGCCTTCACGCCCTCGTTCAGCGACGCGATCAGCGCGGCCCGCCCTTCGGCCGTGTCGGGATAGATCTGCTTGGGATCCTTGTTGAGCGCTGTCAGGCGCTCGCCGATGCTGCCCTTGGTCATGCCCTGCTCGCGCAGGATCGCGTCCAGCTGCGCGCTGATCTCCGCCACCTGGTCCAGGCCCATCTTGTGGACCTCGTCCGGCGTGAAGTTGGTCGTCGTCGCCTGAGCCAGCGCCTCGGCATAGATAGCCTCGCCGTCGGGCAGGCGCCAGATGCCCGCGCCCGCCGGGGTCTTGCCGCGCAGCTCCTTCATCAGCGCGATCTGGCGGTCCAGCGCGGGATAGATCTTGGTCGCCACCAGCTGGGCGGCCGGCGCCGCGAAATCGCCCTCGATCCCCTTCTCGCGGGTGCGACGGACGACCGAGGCGACCATCGTATTGTTGTCAGCCGGCGCGTTGCGCAGCTTCTCCATCTGGCCGATCGTCAGGTCGATCGAGAAATCGGGCGGGATGAAGCCGCGCTCGGCACGTTCCCGCGCCACCTGCGTGTCGGTGTCGAGCACGCCGGCAAAGGCCTCGAGCCGGGCGAGATAGGCCAGCGCGTCGGAGCGATCGGCGATCACATGGGCATCGTTCAGGAAATCCGGAATCTCGAAATAGGCGCCGCCTTGCTGGGTGATGCGATAGGGCCGGATCACGCTGTCGATCTTGAACTTGCCCGGCGCGACGGTCGCGTTGCGCTTCGAATAGATCACGATCTCGCGGTTGAGCGCCGCCGGCGCCGACAGCTTGTCGGTGGGGAAGGCCTCCAGTTCGGCCAGCCACGCCCTGTCGCGGGCCAGCCCGCGCTGCATCTCGGCGTCGCTATTGTCGTCGAGCTTGCTCTTGACCGCGGCGCGCGGCCCCTTGTCATAGCCCAGCGCGGTGCAGAATTCGGGCGCATGGTCCAGCGTGTCGTTGAAGATGCGGTCGAACAGCGCGTTGAGCGCGGCATCGCTGCCCGGTGCGGGCGGCGTGGCTGCGGCGGCCTGGGCAAGGCCCGTAGCGGGGCGGAGGCCCGCGATCAGCGCGGCGGTGCCGGCGGACGCGATGAAGCTGCGACGATCCATGGGAGAAAATCCTTCGAAAGCAATCTGCTGACAGCCTTGTAGGAAGAAGCCGGCGGGATGGCCAGCACCGTATTAGCCCTATAGGTCAGTGTCGACCCGTTCGACCGATACACGCTGCTCCACCAGTTCGGCCGAGCCGAAGATCGTCATGAAGGCGATGTCGGTGGCATCGCGCCCCACCGCGATCCGGACGAGCCCGTCGAGCGGCGCCAGCTCGGTCGGGTCGACCAAATACCAGTCGCCCGCCAGCCACACCTCCACCACCGCGTGGAAGTCGGGCGGATCGAGCTGCCAAGCATAGGCAGACACGAGGCGCGCCGGCACGCCCGCCGCCCGCGCGAAGGCCGCGAGCAGATGCGCGAAGTCGCGGCACACCCCCTGGCGGGAGACGAACACGTCCACCGCCGTCGTCGTCGCATCGCTCGCGCCTGGGCAATAATCGAGATGCTCATGGATCCAGCGCGCCATCGCGAGGATGCGGGCACCATGGTTCGGATCGGGAAATTCGCGCTCGACGAACGCCTCGAACCGGTCGGCCTCGCAATAACGGCTCGGCCACAGATAGGGGATCACCTCGGGCGGAAGCTCGCGGCGCGGGGTGATCGGCAGCTCGTCGATCGAGACCGATCTGCGATCGACGTCCACCTCGGCACTGTAGCGCGCGCGGAACTGGCCCTCGGCCCGCATCCAGGTACGGCGCCCAATGCGATCCTCGCCGTCGATGGCGCGCAGCGGCCCGACCCCTTCGACGATCAGCCCATCGGAGATCAGGCGCTGGTCGCCGAGCTGCGCCGCCTCGACCGTCAGCAGCACGTCGACCGGCTCCTTCATCATGTAATTCAGTTCGGCGTCGATCTTCAGCCGCATTTCACACCCCTGTCGGACGTCCCACCCGGAGCGCAGGACCAAGAGCGCGAGGGAAAGTTCCTTTGCAGCGCAGCAAACGCGAAAAAGTCAGATGAAATCGCCGCTATCGATCAGGATCGAGTTGACGCCGTTGATCTGGATCGCCGAGTTCACCAGCCCGCTGCCGTCGCTGGAAAAGAACAGATAGGTGTCGATACCGACCCCCAGCACCGCCACCTCGCCCTGCCCGTCATGACCGTCGAGCAGTCGCTGCGCTGCGGTCACCGCGCTGGCAAAGCCGGTCTGCCGTGCTCCGAACAGAAGCTCGGTCGGCAGGAAGCCAAGCCCGATCCTGTCGGAGCCATTCTGGAAATCGGTGATCACGTCCGTCCCGGCATCGGTGAACAGCGACGAACCCGGGGAGAACAGGAAGATATCCGCGCCCGATCCACCACTCAGCGTGTCGAGGCCCAGGTCCCCGCTCAGACGGTCGGCACCCAGGCCGCCCGACAGCGAGTCATTGCCCTGCCCGCCGCGCAGGGAGTCGTTGCCGTCGCCACCGTCGATACTGTCGTCACCCAGATTGCCGTTCAGCGTGTCGTTGCCGGCTGCTCCGCCGATGCTGTCATTGCCTTGCCCGCCCTGGATACGGTCCGACCCGGCGCCGCCATCGAGCGTATCATGGCCGGCATTGCCCTGCAGATAATCGCTGCCATCTCCGCCCGACAGCGAGTCACTGCCATCGTCGCCGCCATTGGCCGACTGGCCATAGAGATGATCGTTGCCTGCTCCACCCACCAGCGTGTCGGCGCCGGCGCCACCGAACAGATTGTCATGGCCGCCATAGCCGCTCAGATAATCGTCGAAGGCCGTGCCGCGGAACACGTCGTCCTCGCTGAACGCGAAGCCCAGCGCCCCCGCATCATTGCCCTCGCGCGCCAGCTTCGTGAACTCGTTAAGCCGGGTATCCAGACCGGTGATCGCCATCTGGGTGGCCCCACCCGCCGAGAAATCGATCGCGAACAGCCTGCCGCCGTTCAGCCGGCTTTCCTCGTCATAGGTGAAGCCCACCCCCTGGTAGGTCGCGATATTTCCCGAGCCATTGTCGATCCGGAAAGTGAAGACGCCCTGCTCGATAGGGTCGCCTTCGATCAGATCGCTGACATCGAACCGATCCATGCGAATGGCGGCGGGGCCGCCCGACAGCTGAGCCATGAAACACCCGATTCCCGGGCGCCCCCGCGCCCATCCCGCACCTCATAGGCGCAAGCGCGGCCAAAGACAGCCCTCACCCCCGAAACTTCTAGCTGAGGGCGGCCAGCCCGGTCACGGCGGCCTGCAACCGGCGCCAGCCTTCCTCATCGGGCGCGCGCTTCTCGCGGCGCGCTTCGATCAACCGGTCGAGCCAGAACGGGCCGAATTCGAAATGATGGTCGATGCACAGGCTCTCGACCGCGCGGCGCACGTCGCGCCCGATATCGTCGAGGATCGCCAGCCGCCGGTTGAGCGCAGCCTCCAGCTGCGCCGCCCGCTCCAGATCGCCATCGGCCTTGGCTCCAAAGACGCCGCGCCCAACCAATTCGCGATACAGCCCACCGCTCGGCGCCAGTTCGGCATAATGCGCCCAGTACAGCTTGAAGAGCACGCGCCCCGCATCGCGCATCGCCTCGGCGCTGCGGCTGGGATGGGTCAGCAGGCCGGCCAGCCAGGCCCGCCCCACCGCATCGACCGCCTGGCCATGGTCGCCGGTCGCCATATCCGCCACCGCCTCCTCCGCGCGGCCCTGCCGCCACAACCGCTCGGTCGCCGCATGGAGCGCCCCGGCGCGCTTGGCACGATGCAGCCTCGTCTCGGCCGTCCCGCGATCGAGCCGCGGCGCGGCCGTCGTGATCAGCCTGCCCGACTTGTTCCTTGCCCCTTCCTTGCGCTTGCGTCCCGGTCTGGCCATCGATCCTTCGCTCCTTTCCAGGCCGCCCCCTTGCACGGGTCGGCCGCTTTCTTGTACAAAATCGCCCAAGATTTACTGACAACGCCGGATCAGCCCTCGGCGGGAGACCTCCAATGCCGCTTCCCTATGAGACCATGCGCGCACTGCGGGCCCGATCGGGCCTGTCGATGCGGGCTTTCGCCGCGCGCCTTGGCGCCCCGCTCGACACCCGCTATGCCTATTATGAGGAGAAGCGCTTCACCGGCCTGCTCCCGGTCGACGCCGCCCGCCAGATCGCCGCCGCGCTCCAGGCTTGTGGGGTCGAGCCGCAGGAGGTGCTGGCGCTCGCCGGTCTCTCGGCCGACGAAAGCGGGGCCGAGATGGCCGCCGCGGCACCTTTGGTGCAGTGGATTCGCCTCGATGTCGCCCTCCCTAATGCAGCAGCCCTGACCCGGATGTTCGAGACCATGTTGGAGGAGGATGTGCCGGCGGACGCTCGCGACGCGCTCGCGCAAAAGCTCGCTCTGCGCTTGCCAGGCGCGCTTCAGCGCGCATCAGAAGCGCCACCTGTTCCGGTTCGGGCCGTTCCGGTTCAAGAGCGCGGGCGCGGCGAAGCCGCAGCCCCTCCAGCGCCCGCCAGGCATCGTCGGCCTCCCCCGCCAGGATCGCGCATCTGATATCGCAGGCCGAGCAGCCCAGCTCGCAGCCGGGCGACGCCCGAAACACCGGTTTTCCCATGATCCGACTCACCAGAAAGTTCCCCATTTGTTCTATAGGGCTTTTCCTACATGTCTAGGATTTTTCCTATCCATGACGGATGAAAAAGCCCGCGGGGAATCCGCGGGCTGATACGCTACTGGAACCGGGCAGGGTTCAGGCGAAGCGCTTGACCTCACCAACCGAGCGATAGGGCCCACGTGTCTCGACGAGCGGTTCTACGAGCGGCTCGACAGGCGTTGCATGATAGGCGACCTGCGGTTCCCGAACGACGATCTCCTCGGCGGCGCGGAAGTTGGGCGCGATCAGCCAGGCCGGCGGCAGCGGCTTGGGCGCCTCGACGATCTCCAGGCCCACCAAGGGCTCATACCACAGGCTCTCGGCCTGTTCGTCCCATGCGGTGGTCATCATGTTCATCGCGAATCGCTCCTGCCCTTGCTTGCCCGGCGACGTCTTTGCTCCTGGTTAACGACCAAGAAAATAGGACTATCGGCGAAGTTACAATTGTTGACACCAGCCCCCGCCGGCTTCTTCCGAAGGCGACAAATCGGCACTTTCATCGTTGAAACTCCGGGTCGTTTCGGGACTCAAGATTCTGATTGACATTGTACAATTTTCTTGTACAATAACGGCCACTTTCTACGGAGAATCGATGAGCCTTTGCCAGCCGGTCGGCGGGCGATCGCGCCTGCTCGGCGAGATCGACGCGCTGCTGCGCGCCTTGCGCAATCTGCATCACTGGACAGCGGCCGCCGAGGCGAGAGCCGGTCGCCTCGACGATCAGGGCCAGCGCCTGCTGGTCACCGCGCTGCGGCTGCAGGACGAGGCTTGGGCAGATTGCCTCCGCACCGCCTATCGCCTGTTCGAGATCGACGCGATCCACCAGGCCTGGCTTGAAGCGGAGGGACCGCGCCATGCTGAATGACCCGGCCTGCCACATGACCGCGCTGCTCGACATGATCGACCGCGAACAGACCCTCGCCCGACTTCATGACACGGCCACCGCCACCGGTGGCGACCATGCCGATGCCGCGCAAGCCGCCGACGAGCGGGCCGAAGCCGCGCGCCGCACGGCCCGCGCACTGGTCGAGGCGGCCTTCCCCGGTGTCAGCTGGAACATGTTGCGACAGGCCTTGCTCTAGCCGCTCCGCCCCCTCTAATGCTACGCCAAAGGGAACAATAACATGTGGAGGGTGCCGTGAAGATCATCTGCCTGCTGAAGCGCAAGCCGGGGACCACCCGCGCCGAGTTCAAGGCCTATTATGAGGCCAAGCATGTGCCTCTGATCCAGCGCCTCCTGCCCTTCTACAAGGACTATAAGCGCACCTATTTCGCTGAGGTGCAGGACTATCAGACCGGCCATCTCGACAACAAGGTCGAGGCCGAGCTCGACTTCGACGTGATCACCGAACTGACCTTCACCGACCGCAGCGGCTATGACCAGCTGGTCGCAGCGCTCTCCGATCCGAAGATCGGCGACGTCATCACCGCCGACGAGACCAACTTCATGGATCGCTCGAAGATGAGCGTTTACATCATGGAGGAGGAATCGAGCCCTTCGCGCGGCTGATCAGGACGGCTTGGGCAGCGCCGCCTCGGTCAGCGCGTCGAGCATCGCCAGCGGCATCCAGCCGGCCTCCAGCACCATGTCGTTGAAGGCGCGCAGGTCATAGGCCGTGCCGAGACGTTGCCGGGCGCGTTCGCGCATCCGCACGATCTCGACATGGCCCACCTTGTAGCCGCAGGCCTGCCCCGGCCACGAACAATAGCGGTCGACTTCGCTGCGGACCTCTTCGGCACCCTGGCCATTGGCCTCGGCGAACCAGGTGATCGCCCGCTCGCGGCTCCAGCGCTTGGCGTGCAGCCCAGTGTCGACCACAAGCCGGCAGGCGCGGAACGCGCTCGACTGGAGAAAGCCCAGTTGGCCGACCGGATTGCCCTCATAGACGCCCAGCTCGTCGGCCAGCTGCTCGGCATAGAGCCCCCAGCCCTCGTTGAAGGCATTGTAGCGGAAGAAGGACCGGATCTTCGGTAGGCCGAAGCTATATTCGCCCTGCCAGACATGCCCCGGCACCGCTTCATGATAGGCCAGGGTCGGCAGGTTGAAGCGGTTCCAGCGCGATGTGCTGCGCAGATTGATCCGGAATTTGCCGGGGATCGTGCCGTCGGCCGAGCCCGGCCCGCCATAGGCCCCCGCCGCACCCAGCTCCTCGGACTCGGGGATACGGAGGATCTCCAGGAAACCGCCGCCCTTGCGCGAAAAGGCGAGCGGCAGCTTCGGCCGCACCGCATCGATGCTGGCTTTGCAGAAGGCGATGATCTCGGCACGCCCGGCATCGCCCTCGGCAAAGGCGTAGCGCGGGTCTTTCGCCAGCGCCGCCATCCGCGCCCCGACGCTGCCCTTCGTATAGCCCAGCGGGCGCAGCAGTGCGTCCATCCGGTCGTGCAGCCGGGCGAGTTCCTCCAGCCCCTGGGCGTGAATTTCGTCGGGCGAACGGGTGGTGGTGGTCGCTGCCTCCAGCGCCCAGCGATAATAGGCCTCGCCATCGGGCAGCCCCCAGACGCCCGCATCGCTGCGCCCCACCGCGCGCTGCGCTTCCAGCGCCGCAATCTGGCGGTCGAGCGCGGGCCCGATCTCCCCGGCCACGACCTTCGCCGCCATCGCCCCCCGCTCCGGAAAGGCCTTGGCCAGCCGCTCGACCAGCGGCCCCTTCGCCGGATCGGTCGCGCGCAGCACGCGCAACTGCGCCAGCGCCTTGTCGAGCAGGAAAACCGGCGGCACCACACCGCGCCCGGTCGCGATCCGCAGCCGCTCGGTCTCGTCGTCGAGCATCCGCGCGAAGCCGTGCAGCCGGGCGAGATAGGCTTCGGCATCGGCCGGCGTCGCCACCGGCTGGGTCGCGCCGAGCAGCTGCGGCACGTCGATATAGCCGCCGACATTCTGGATCACGGCATAGGGCGAATTGCGCCAGCTGCCGACCGCGACGACGCCAGAGGGGAAAGCCATCCCCTCCAGACCCGACCGATAGGCATAGCGCACCACATCGACATGGCGGCGGATTTCGGGCGACAACCCCTGTCCGGCCAGCGCATCGAGCTGCGCCAGCCGCCTCTTCAGCCGGGCCGCCTCCTTCTCGCGCCCCGCTTCCGAATAGTCGGAAAGCCGGCCGCGCAGCGCCGCCCGCTTGCCGACATCCTCGGCCTGATAGGTCGCCGCCTCGGGATCGCCGGCGAAGATCTCCTCGACCAGATCGTCGAACAGCCTGCGGGCGGCCGCGTCGGCATCGCTCTCGCCCGCCGCCCGCACCGGCCAAGCCGCCGCGATCAGCGCCATGCCGGTGCCGGCCAGGATGTCTCGTCTGGTGATCATTCCATGTTCCGTTTCGTCGATCTGATGGCGGGCAGGATGGCGCGGCTACCCCGGCCAACTCAAGCCGCAATCGCTCTCAGCTCAGGACGAGCTTGGTCCCCGTGACGAACAGGATCACCGCCAGCGCACGCTGCACGAATTGCTCGTTGAGGTGGAGCGTCAGCCGCGAGCCGATGATGATGCCGGGGATCGATCCGATCAGCAGCATGGCGAGTAGTTTCAAGTCGACGCTGCCCGCCAGCATATAGCCCGCGCCGCCCACCAGGGTCAGCGGCACCGCGTGCATGATGTCGGTGCCGACCAGCTTCTTGGCGGTCAGCCGCAGCGGATAGAGCATCAGCAGCAAGGTCGCCCCCAGCGCCCCCGCCCCCACCGAAGTGAGCGTCACCAGCACGCCCAGCAGCGCGCCCGCCAGCGCGGTCAGCGCCGGCTGCCAGCGGATGAAACGCCGCGCCCGCTCCTCATTGTCGACGTCGACCATCGCATGGACGAGCTGGCGGCGGAACAGCGTCGCGAACGAGGTCAGGATCAGCATCGAGCCGAGCATCGTCACGATCAGCCCATGCTTCATCTGATGCCCGCCCGCCTGGAACAGGAAGACCATCGTCAGGATCGCGGCGGGGATGCTCCCCAGGCACAGCCAGCCGACGATCTTCAGGTCGGCGCTTTCCTGCTGGTGGTGCACCACCGATCCCGCCGTCTTGGTCGCCGCGGCGAACCACAGGTCGGTGCCGACGGCGGTGGCGGGCGCCACGCCGAACACCAGGATCAGGATCGGCGACATCAGCGAGCCACCGCCGACGCCGGTGATGCCGACGATCACGCCCACCAGCAGCCCGGCAAGCGAGTTGAGCCAGTCCATCGCTGTCATCGGCAAATCATCGGCGAAAAACGGTACCTTCAGGCGGTCTGGGAAACCTCGGCGACGAGGCGGAGAACCTCGCCGGCCAGTGCCTTGGGGCAGATCAGCAGATCTGGCAACCATGGATTGGGGTGATTGTAGGTGAGCGGAGTGCCGTCGATCCGCGAACAGTGCAGGCCAGCGGCCAGCGCCACCGCAACCGGCGCGCAATTGTCCCACTCATATTGGCCGCCCGAATGGAGATAGATGTCGGCCTCGCCGCGCACCACCGCCATCGCCTTGGCGCCAGCCGATCCCATCGGCACCAGCTCGGCATCGAGCCGCTCGGCCACCGCCACCGCCTCGGCGGCGGGGCGGCTGCGGCTCACCAGCATGCGCAGCCTGTCCGGGGTTGGCGCCAGCGGCAACGGATCGCCCGAGGAGAGCGTCACGCCCAGCCCCGGCAGCCCCACCGCGCCGATCACCGGCTTGCCGCCGATCGCGAGCGCGATGTGCACCGCCCAGTCGGTGCGGCCCTCGCCATATTCGCGGGTGCCGTCGAGCGGATCGACCACCCACACCCGTTCCACCGAGCAGCGCGCGACGTCGTTGACCTCTTCCTCGGAGAGGATCGCGTCAGCCGGGCGTTCGCGGCGCAGCGTCTCCATGATGAAGGCGTTGGCGATGCGGTCGCCCTCCACGCCCAGCGCCTTGCCCTCGAAACCGCCCTTCTCGCGCAGGTCGAGCAGCAGCTTGCCGGCCTGGTCGGCGATCTGGATCGCCAGTTCGACGTCGTTCATCAGTCCTCGCCCAGCAGCTTCGCGATGATCAGTTCGGCCGCTTCTTCGGGCGACGTCACGGCGGTATCGATCCGGATCTCCGGCTTGTCGGGCGCCTCATAGGGGCTGTCGATGCCGGTGAAGTTCTTCAGCTCACCCGACCGCGCCTTCTTGTAGAGACCCTTCACGTCGCGCCGCTCGGCCTCGGCCAGGCTGGTGTCGATATGGACCTCCAGGAACTCGCCCGGCGCCATCATCGCGCGCACCATGTCGCGTTCCGCCCGGAAGGGCGAGATGAAGGCCGTGATCACGATCAGCCCTGCATCGGTCATCAGCCGCGAGACCTCGCCCACCCGGCGGATATTCTCCACCCGGTCGGCATCGGTGAAGCCGAGATCCTTGTTGAGGCCATGGCGGACATTGTCGCCATCGAGCAGGAAGGTGTGGCGGTTCATCCGCGTCAGCTTCTTCTCGACGATATTGGCGATGGTCGACTTGCCCGCGCCCGAGAGCCCGGTGAACCACAGCACCGCCGGCTTCTGGTTCTTCAGGTCGGCGCGCTTCTCGCGGCTCGTGTCCAGCGCCTGCCAATGCACGTTCTGCGACCGGCGCAGGCTGAAGTGCAGCATGCCCGCCGCGACGGTGGCATTGCTGATCTTGTCGATCAGGATGAAGCCGCCGAGGGTCCGGTTGTCGCCATAGGCCTCGAACACCAGCTGCCGGTCGGTCGACAGATTGGCCACGCCGATCGCGTTCAGCTCCAGCGTCTTCGCCGCCAGATGCTCCATCGTGTTGACGTTGACCTGATATTTGGGCGCCTGCACCGACGCGGTCACGGTCTGGGTGCCCAGCTTCAGCCAATAGGGCCGGCCGGGCAGCATCGCCTCGTCCGACATCCACACGATCGTCGCTTCGAACTGGTCGGCGGCCTGCGGCGGCGCATCGGCCAGCGCGATCACGTCGCCGCGCGAACAATCGATCTCGTCGGCGAAGCACAAGGTCACCGACTGGCCGGCGATCGCCTTGTCGAGGTCGCCCGCCAGGGTGACGATCCGGGTCACCGTGCTGGTCTTGCCCGACGGCAGCACCCGCACCGCGTCGCCCGGCTTCACCGTGCCGCTCGCGATCAGGCCGGAAAAGCCGCGGAAGTCGAGATTGGGGCGGTTGACCCACTGCACCGGCATGCGGAACGGCTTGGCCTGGTCGGAGACCTGATCGACCTCGACGGTCTCCAGATGCTCCATCAGCGCCGGCCCCTTGTACCAGGGGGTGTTCTCGCTGAGCGCGGTGATGTTGTCGCCCTTGAAACCCGAGATCGGCATCGGCACGAAATGGGTGATGCCGATCGAGTCCGCGAAGGTACGATAATCGGCGACGATGTCGTCGAAGACCTTCTGGTCATAGCCGACCAGGTCCATCTTGTTGACCGCGAGCACCAGGTTCTTGATGCCGATCAGGTGCGCCAGATAGCTGTGCCGCCGCGTCTGGGTCAGCACGCCCTTGCGCGCGTCGATCAGGATCACGGCCAGGTCGGCGGTCGAGGCGCCGGTCACCATGTTGCGGGTATATTGTTCGTGGCCGGGGGTGTCGGCGACGATGAACTTGCGCTTCTCGGTCGAGAAGAAGCGATAGGCGACGTCGATCGTGATGCCCTGCTCGCGCTCGGCCGCCAGACCGTCGACCAGCAGCGCGAAATCGATCTCCTGCCCCTGGGTCCCGACCCGCTTCGAGTCCGCCTCCAACGCGGCGAGCTGGTCCTCGAAGATCATCTTCGAGTCATAGAGCAGGCGGCCGATCAGGGTGGACTTGCCGTCATCCACCGACCCGCAGGTGATGAAGCGCAGCAGGGTCTTGTGCTGATGCTGTTCGAGATAGGCGTCGATATCCTGGGCGATCAGCTTGTCGACCTGGTAGGCGCTCTCCTGAAGCGTCTCGGTCATCAGAAATACCCTTCCTGCTTCTTCTTTTCCATGCCGGCGCCGCCGGCATCCTTGTCGATCGCACGCCCCTGCCGCTCGGAGGTGGTGGTGAGCAGCATCTCCTGGATCACTTCGGAGAGGGTCGCCGCCTCGCTCTCCACCGCGCCGGTCAGCGGGTAGCAGCCGAGCGTGCGGAAGCGGATCGAACGGTCCACCGGCACCTCGCCGGGCTTCAGCGGGAAGCGGTCGTCGTCGACCATCAGCAGCATGCCGTCGCGCTCCACGGTCGGGCGCTTCGCCGCGAAATAGAGCGGTACGATCGGCACGTCGTTGAGCTGGATGTACTGCCAGATGTCGAGCTCGGTCCAGTTCGAGATCGGGAAGACGCGGATGCTTTCGCCCTTCGCCTTCTTGGCATTGTAGAGGTTCCACAGCTCGGGCCGCTGGTTCTTCGGATCCCAGCCATGGCTCGCGGTGCGGAAGGAGAAGATGCGCTCCTTGGCGCGGCTCTTCTCCTCGTCACGGCGGGCGCCGCCAAAGGCCGCGTCGAAGCCATATTTGTCGAGCGCCTGCTTCAGCCCCTCGGTCTTCCACATGTCGGTGTGGAGCGCGCCATGGTCGAACGGGTTGATGCCCCGCTCCTGCGCCTCGGGGTTGTGGTAGACGAGCAGCTCCATGCCGCTCTCCTTCGCCATCCGGTCGCGCAGCTCGTACATCGCCTTGAATTTCCAGGTCGTGTCGACGTGCAGCAGCGGGAAAGGCGGCGGCGACGGGTAGAAGGCCTTGCGGGCGAGATGCAGCATCACGGCCGAGTCCTTGCCGACCGAATAGAGCATCACCGGCCGCTCGCACTCGGCCACGACCTCGCGCAGAATGTGGATGCTTTCGGCTTCGAGCCGTTCGAGATGGGTCAACATATCGCTCATGGCGAACCTCCTATCGAAGCCCGGCCACCTGCGCCCTAAAATTAAAGTTGGAAAGCCGGTAGGAAATGTGCAGCCGCATCGATCATATCCATAAAAATATCTTATGATTCAGATATTTGATTGGATATTTTCGCCGCCAAAGTGCCTCTCCGCGCCCTCCATCATCGTTCGGACGATCGTCCAACGGCCCCCAATATGGCCGAAATTCCGAATGACTTCCCGCTCCAGACAGTCCATGATCGTTCCGCTCAGGCAATGATATTGCCGGGCCGGACGACAGCTTTCTGGGGGGATGCTGGATGGGCCGTGCGAAAGCACTGATGATGCTTGTGCCGTTCTTGGGGCTGGCGGCGTGCGCGAGCGATTTCACCGTCACCGGCCTGCTCGCCGAGCGCGAGACGCTGCACGGCTCGATGACGCGCTACAATGACGGCGGCACGATCGAACTGTTCGGCGAGGGGCGCCTGCACTGCGTCGGCAACTTCACCCTGCGCAACGGTCGCTCGCCCGGCGGCGATGGCACGCTGGTCTGCGACGACCGGCGTATGGGGCCCTTCAACTTCACGTCGCGAGGCATGAACCATGGCAGCGGCAAGGGCATGCTCGACGGCGTCGCCTACACCTTCAGCTATTAAATGAGCGGCGGATTTCCGCCGGACAGCAGCCGTTCATCGTCTCGCGCGTTATCATGGGCAGCCCGGAAAGGATGCCAATGCCCGCTGCGACGGCCCCCGCGATCGCGCTCAACCGCTTCGGCCTTGGCGCTCGTCCCTACGAGACGCCACCCTCCGACCCGCGCGCTGCCCTTCTCGCCCAGTTCGATCGCTATCAGCCGCGCTCCGCGAGCTGGGCCGCCCTGCCCGACAGCGCCAGCATCGGCCGCGACTATGTCGACCAGCGCCGCGAGATGCAGGCGATGGCGAAAGAGGATGCCGAACGGAAGGACGTCCGCAAGGAGATACGGCAGGACGGGCGGCAGCTCTATCGCGACGCCGCCAATGCCCGGCTCGACAGCGCCCTCGCCACCGACACGCCCTTCGTCGAGCGCCTCGTCCATTTCTGGTCGAACCATTTCGCGGTGTCGGCCGACAAGATCACCGTCACCCCCTTCATCGGTGCCTATGAGGCCGAAGCGATCCGCCCCCATGTGCTGGGGCGGTTCGAGGATCTGCTGCTCGCATCGGTTCGCCATCCCGCGATGCTGCTCTATCTCGACCAGGCCCAGTCGATTGGCCCGGACAGCCCCGCCGCCCAACGGATCAGCCAGCGCCAGCCCGGCAAGACGCCCGGCCTCAACGAAAATCTGGCGCGCGAGATCATGGAGCTTCACACGCTCGGCGTCCGCAGCGGCTACAGCCAGGCCGACGTCACCGAATTCGCGCGGGCCCTGACCGGCTGGAGCATCGGCGGTTTCGGGCGCGGCGGCGGCCAAAGCGGCGCGGGGGCCGGCAACTTCATCTTCCGGGCCAACATCCACGAACCCGGCAGCCGCACGATCCTCGGCCGTCGCTACGACCAGCCCGGCGAAGCCCAGGCCCGCGCCGTCATCCGCGATCTCGCGACCGCGCCGCAGACCGCGACCCATGTCGCCACCAAGCTCGCCCGCCATTTCGTCGCCGACGATCCGCCGCCAGCGCTGGTCGAGCGCCTCGCCGCCGCCTTCACCCGCAGCGGCGGGGACCTGCCCAGCGTCTATCGCGCCCTCGTCGAAGCCCCCGAGGCCTGGGCGCCCGCGCCCGCCAAGTTCAAGACGCCCTGGGAATGGCTCGTCTCCGCCTCACGCGGGCTGGGCATGCGGCAGGCGGGCGAGGTCCAGGCGATCAACCTGATGCAGCAGCTCGGCCAGCCTTTGTGGCGACCCGGCAGCCCGGCCGGCTATGACGATATCGCCGCGAGCTGGGCCGCGCCCGACGCGCTCGTCCGCCGGGTCGAGATGGCGCAGCGCATGGCGATGCGGGTTGGAGACCGGCTCGATCCGCGCCAGCTCGGCCCCCGCCTGCTGCCCGGAATGATCGCGCCCGCCACCGCCCAGGCGATCGCTGGCGCCGAAAGCCCCGCCGCAGGCATTGCCCTCCTGCTCGTCGCGCCCGAATTCCAGAGGAGATGACCATGCGCCGCCGCGCCTTCCTCCGCCTCGCCAGCCTCGCTACCGGTACCCTGCTCCTGGCTCCCGGCCTCGCCTTCGCCGCCACACTAGCGACCGACCGGCGCCTGGTGTTCATCATCCAGCGCGGCGCCGCCGACGGGCTGTCGATCGTCGCGCCCTATGCCGACCCCGCCTATGCGAAACTGCGCGGCCCGCTCGCGCTCGACACATCGACCGCGACGAAGCTCGACGGCCATTTCGCGCTCCACCCCGCCATGGTCGAGACCGCCAAACTCTATGGCCAGGGGCAGGCGCTGTTCGTCCACGCCGTCGCCTCGCCCTATCGCGAGCGCTCGCATTTCGACGGGCAGAATGTCCTCGAGACCGGCGGCACCCGCCCTTATGAGACGCGCGATGGCTGGCTCAACCGGCTGGTCACCCTGATGCCTCGCCGCAAGGACGAGGCGATCGCTTTCGCCCCCACCGTCCCGCTCGCGCTGCGTGGCCCGGCCGAGGTCGGCTCCTATGCCGCCTCCGCCCTTCCCCAGGCATCCGACGATCTGCTGCTCAGGGTCACCCGCCTCTACGAAGGCGATCCCCAACTCCACGCGCTCTGGGCCACCGCGATGGAGACCCGCAATGTCGCGGGCGACGCCAATGGCCCCGGCCGCGATCCCGCCAGCCTCGGCCGGCTCGCTGCCACCTTCCTCGCCAAGCCCGACGGCCCGCGCATCGCGATGATCGAGACGGGCGGCTGGGACACGCATAGCGGCCAGGCCGGGCGGCTCAACGGCCAGCTCAAGGCGCTCGACACCACCCTCGGCGCGTTGCGCGACGGGCTGGGTCCGGTCTGGCAGGATACGATGGTGGTGATCGCCACCGAGTTCGGCCGCACCGCCGCGATCAACGGCACCGGCGGCACCGATCATGGCACCGCCAGTCTGGCGATGCTGGTCGGCGGCGCGGTGAAAGGCGGGAAGGTGATCTCGGACTGGCCGGGCCTCGGCGCCTCGGCGCTGTTCGAGGGGCGCGACCTCAAGCCGACCATGGATCTCGACGCGCTGCTGCTCACTGCCGCGGCCCAGGCCTTCCGGCTCGATCCTGATCGGGCCGCGCGCGGCCTCTTTCCTGACAGGTCGGTGAAGCCGCTAGACCTGCAACTCGCGGCCTCCTGAAACGGCAAAGGCCGCCGGTGAAGGGCTGGAGACCTTCGACCGACGGCCTTGCTGGGGGCCATCTATGCAACCCGGGCTTAGCGGGCGGCGAGCTTGACCTCGTTCTTGTCGGCCATCGCCAGCTTGGCGCGGGCGTTGCCGATCACGTCCTGGCGGCAGGTCGCGGCGCGGATCGCGGTGTCGGCCTGGCTGCAGACCTGATAGGCGGCCTGGCGGATGCGGCTGTCGAGCTTGGCGGCATCGGCCTCGTTGCTCAGGTTCAGGTCGCCATAGGCCACCGCGACACCGACGGGCTCGGCAGCGTTGAGCGGGGTCGCCACGGCGACGGTGACGAAGGTGGCAACCAGAGCGAAGGTGCCGGCGACGGTGTTGTTGAAGAGCTTCATGTTCAGTTCCCTTGTCCTGTGCGTTGTGGATGCACATCACTCAGCAGGAACCGTGCCAATTCAAATTTCCCTGAAAATTCTGTGATTTCCAGAGATTGGAATGAAATTTCTTCGCCAACTTATGTTGAAAATTACCAACTCAATGGAAATTTCGCCACTCAACTCGCTCGCCCCATCATTCGAAACATCCAGCCGGGATATTCGGCCGGCAGTGCGCTGAGCTGATCGAGCGTCGCCAGCTCGTCGGCGCTCAGCTTCACCTCGGTCGCCGCGATATTGTCGGCAAGCTGATCGGCACGCCGCGCGCCGATGATCACCGTGGTGACGACCGGCTGGTGCAGCAGCCAGGCCAGCGCAATCTGCGCCACCGATCCACCGCGCGCCTCCGCCATCGGCCGCATCGCATCGATCAGCGCATAGGCGCGGTCGCGATCGACCGGCGGGAAATCGAACTCGGCGCGGCGCCCCTCGCCGCTCTTCTCGGCGTCGCGCTGGAATTTGCCCGAGAGCAGCCCGCCCGCCAGCGGGCTCCACACCATCAGGCCGACGCCCTCCGATCGCATCATCGGCACCAGCTCGCGCTCCAGGTCACGGCCGGCGACGGTATAATAGGCCTGGAGCGAGACGAAGCTGGCGAGCTGCCGCTGCGCCGAGATGCCCAGCGCCTTGGCGATCTGCCAGGCCGCCCAGTTCGAAACGCCGATATAGCGCACGTCGCCGCGGCGAACGAGCGTGTCGAGCGCCTCCAGCGTCTCCTCGATCGGGGTCGCCCCGTCGAAGCCATGGACCTGGTAGAGATCGATATGGCCCAGGTTGAGCCGCTTCAGGCTCGCCTCGGCGGCCGCCATGATGTGGTAGCGCGACAGGCCGCGCTGGTTGTGGCCCGCCCCCATCGCCCCCATCACCTTGGTCGCGATCACCACTTCGTCGCGTGCGAAGCCCAGGTTGCGGATCGCCTGCCCGGTCAGTTCCTCGGAGCGACCCCGGCCATAGACGTCGGCGGTGTCGATGAAGTTGATGCCCGCATCGAAGGACTGGCGCACCAGCGCGTCGACCTCGTCCTGCTGGAGATTGCCGATGATCCCCGACGGCCCCTCGGTACCGCCGCCGAAGGTCATCGCCCCCAGGCAGAGTTCGGACACATAGAGGCCGGTCTGGCCGAGTTTCTGGTAGCGCATCGTTGCTCTCCTCTCCCTCTAAGATCCTCCCCATCTGCGATGGGGAGGATCTGTTACCCTTTTACCTACGCCTCAAAGCGGTCACCTCGATCTCGATCTTCATCTCGGGCTTGATCAGCCCCACGATCAGCGCGGTCGCCGCCGGACGGATCTCGCCGAAGGTCTCGCCCAGCACCGGACCTACCTCGTCCCAATAAGCGGCGTCGGTGAAATAATAGGTGGCACGCACGACATCGGCCATCGCGAAGCCCGCATCCTCCAGCGTCTTGCGGATCAGCGCCAGCGCATTGCGCGCTTGGTCAGCCGCACTCTCGGGCATCACCCGCGTCTCGGGATCATAGCCGGTCGTGCCGGCGACGAAGGCCCAGTCCCCGTCGACCAGCGCGCGGCTGTAGCCGACCTGCTTTTCGAAGGGCGATCCGGACGAGATCAGGGTGCGGGTCATCAGTCCTCCTCGGCGTAGCGGATGCGAACCTTGGCGGCCGCCGCCTTGGCCGCGTCACGCGCCTGATCGGCGGAGCCGGTGCGGGCGAGCGCCAGCGCCACGCCCATGCGGCGATTGGGCCGGGTCACCGGCTTGTTGAAGATGCGCAGGTCGGTCTCGATCCCCGGCACCGCGGCCAGCGCCTCGGCCTGCCCTTCGAAATGGAAATCCTCGGCGTTGCGATCGGCCAGGATCACTGCCGAGGCCGCCGCGCCGTTCAGGTGGATCGTCGGGATCGGCAGGCCCAGGATCGCGCGGGCGTGCAGGTCGAACTCGGTCAGGTTCTGCGAGATCAAGGTCACCATGCCGGTGTCGTGCGGGCGCGGCGACAGTTCGGAGAAGATCACCTGCTCGCCCGCCACGAAGAACTCGACTCCGAACAGGCCATAGCCGCCGAGATTGTCGACCACCTTCCTCGCCATGTCCTGCGCCGCCGCCAGCGCCTTCTTAGACATCGGCGTCGGCTGCCAGCTCTCCATATAGTCGCCGCGCTCCTGGCGGTGGCCGATCGGCTCGCAGAAGATCACGCCCTCGCGCGTGCGGATCGTCAGCAGGGTGATCTCATAATCGAAGGCGATGAACGCCTCGACGATCACGCGCTTGCGGTCGCCGCGCATCCCTTCCACCGCATAGTCCCAGGCGGCATCGATCGCCCCATCGGCGGTGACGATGCTCTGCCCCTTGCCCGACGAGGACATCACCGGCTTCACCACGCAGGGAATACCGATCTCGCCCACCGCGGCGCGCATCTCGTCCAGGCTCTCGGCATAGAGGAAGCGCGAGGTGACGAGCCCCAGCTCGTTCGCCGCCACATCGCGAATCCGGTCGCGGTTCATCGTCAGCTGGGTCGCGCGCGCCGACGGCACCACCGAAAAGCCGCGCTCCTCGACATCCTTGAGCACCTCGGTGCGGATCGCCTCCACCTCGGGGACGATATGATCGGGCTTGTGCTTCTCGATCACCGCAGCCAGCGCCTCGCCGTCGAGCATCGAGAAGATCTCATGCTCGTCCGCGAACTGCATCGCGGGCGCATTGGCATAGGAATCGCAGGCGATGACATAAGCGCCCAGCCGCTTGGCGGCGATCACGAACTCACGGCCGAGTTCACCCGAACCGAGCAGCAGAATCTTGGCGATGGGGGTCATGAACGGGTCTCCTCGCCCGCAGCCGATAGACAGGATTATGATCCAGGTGAAGGCGCCCGCGCGATATATGCGCGAGCAGCCTCACAAGCCGGCTTTCTGATCGGGCTGAAAATGGCTATGATATAACTGGATTATCCGGGGGGAGCGATCCGGCCAGGTGTCGCTAGATTTCTTCATTTTCGCCGTATTGCTGCTGATCAATGCGCTGATGGCGCTGGCGATGCTGCTTGCCTCGCGCACCTTGGAGCAGCCGGTCATGGCCAGGCTGCTGGCCTGTGCCTTTGGCAACAACGTCGTCATGTATCTCGGCAATGCCGCCTATCTCTTCCTGTTCCGCGACAATGTCTGGCTCGATCTCGCCGTCAGTTCGCTGGCGCTGAGTCCGCCGATCTTCGCGTCGATCGCCTATCGGTTGCGGTCGGGGCTGGCGCTGCACGTCCGCGGCTTCGTGATCGCCTATATCCTCGCCATCCTCGCGATGGTCTGGTTCGAATTCGGCTATAAGGACCATGGCTTCGAATCCGCCGTCGTGCCGATCTTCGCGGCCGGCGTGCTGCTCTATGGCACCACCGCCCTGCTGCGCCGTGGGCGCCGGCTCCGACTGGGCGAACGGCCGATCATCATCACCTCCTACGGCATGGCGGCGGTCGAGTTCGCCGGCGGCATCGTCCTCGCCATGGGCGGCGACAAGCCCTCCCCCGCGCTCGAACAGGCCTATACGCTGATCGTCTTCCTGGGCCTGCCGGCGATGACCGTCGCGGCCGGCATCTTCTCGCTCTACCTGCTCGCGGGCGACCTCGCCGAGCGGCTGCGCGTCGCCGCCGACACCGATTCGCTCACCTCCGCGCCCAATCGCCGTGCGATCGAGGCGGCTGGCACGCGGATGATGGCCCAGGCCCGCCGCACCGGCCGGCCGCTTACGATCGCGCTGTGCGACCTCGACCATTTCAAGGAGATCAACGATCTCTATGGGCACGCCGTGGGTGACGAGGTGCTGTGCCGCCTGGCGATGTTCTTCAGCGCGCAGATGGGCGGGCTCGACCATTTCGGCCGCTTCGGCGGCGAGGAGTTTATACTGCTCTTCCCGGGTGAAGGCGCCAAGGCCGCCCAGATCCATGTCGAAGCGCTGCGCGAACGGATCATGGACCTGACGCTCGGCGAACTGCCGCTCCAGCTCACCGCCAGCTTCGGCGTTGCCACCCTGATGCCGTCCGACCTGGAACTGGCCGACCTGATCCAGCGCGCCGACCGCGCGCTCTATGCCTCGAAACAGGCGGGCCGCAACCGCACCACGATCGACCGCCAGCCCGAGCCCGAGCCCGAACCGGCGGAGTGACGATCAGCCGAGCTTGGCCTGGTATGCATCGGGCTTGAAACCGACGAGCAGGTCGCCGTCGACGTCCAGCACCGGCCGCTTGATCATCGAAGGCTGCGCCTCCATCAGCGTGATCGCCTTGGCCTGGTCGATATCGGCCTTGTCGGCATCGGACAGCTTCTTGAAGGTCGTCCCCGCGCGGTTGAGCAGCACTTCCCAGCCCACCTTACCCGCCCAGCCGGTCAGGGTCGCCTTGTCGATCCCGGCCGACTTGTAATCGTGGAAATCATAGCCGACCGAGCGATCCTCGAGCCAGGTCCGCGCCTTCTTGATCGTGTCGCAATTCTTGATGCCGTACATGGTGATCGCCATGGCGCGGGGGCTCCTTTTCGATGATGGCCCCTCATGCCCAGGCTGACCGGGATTCGGCAAGCCAAGTTCCTCCCTATGCGCAGCATGGGGAGGGGGACCATGCGCAGCATGGTGGAGGGGTGGGGCAGAACCTGGACGACAATGATGAAGACGAGGGAGGAAACCCCTCCACCGCTCTGCGAGCGGTCCCCCTCCCCGCGCTTCGCGCAGGGAGGATCTCAGGCTCCCGCCACCTCCCGATCATAAGCAGCGATGATATCGCTCACCACCTTGTGCTGGTGGCGCAGCGACAGCTCATGATCGTGATAATGGAACTCCTTGATCTGCCCTCCGTCCAGCGCGCGCTGGATGCGTTCCAGGGTGCTCAGATCCTCCATCGAAACATCGCGATATTCGACCATCGTGTTTTCCTGGCCGAAACGCTGCGCCGCATTCTCGGCCGGTCGCACGAACACGCGCTGCTGATAGAGGCAGCGATTGGGCCCCAGCGGCCACACCTGATGCGCGGTGTACTGGCCCGCCGAGACGGTGAACGACAAGGCCGGGAAGAAGATCACCAGGTCGACCGACCAGACGTCCGACCGCGTAGGGTTGATCCCGCGCGGCAGCTTCACCGCCTCCTGCCCCATCACATTCTGCGCCGCCGAGCCATGCTGATAGGCCAGCCGCTGCGCCGGATTGGCGACATCGGCCCACACGCTCCAGTGCGAGTTGGTGCGGTGCGGCCCCTTCAGTTCGACATCGAGCAACCGCCCGAACGGATTGCCCGACGCCATCATCGTCGGCGCCGCCGAATTCGGGTGCAGGGTCGGAATATGGTAGACCTCGGCGAAGCTGTCGACGAGCAGCTTCCAGTTGCAGCCCACCTCCACCTCATATTGGTAGCTCTGGGTGCACTGGCCCCAGGGATAGCCGGCGGTGTCGCGGCCCTGCTCGCCCAGATAGGCTTCCAGCGATTGCCAGGGCTCGTCGGTCGGCGCGACGAAGATGAAGCCTTCCCACACCTCCAGCGCGACCGGCTTCAAACCCAGCTTCGACTTGTCCAGGTCGAAGAAGCCCTCTTCGTCGCGAACGCGGGCGAGATTGCCCTTCAGGTCGAACGACCAGCCATGGAAGCGGCACATGAACACGCCCTTGCACGTCCCCGATGGGCGATGCTCGACCACATTGCCACGGTGCGGGCAGACATTGTGGAAGCCGTTGATGGCCCCGTCCTTGTCGCGAACGACGAGCACTGACTGGCGGAAGGTCGGCAGTTCATAGGTGAAATAATCGCCGGCCGCCGGGATCTGCTCGACCCGGCCGATCATGTACCAGCTGCGCTTGAAAATCGCCTCCATCTCCTTCCGGTAGATGTCGGGATCATGGTAGATGTCGGTGGCGCAAGGACCGGTCCCCACCTCGGGATATTTGGCGGTCAGGCCGATCGGCGGCACGACGATCTTGGCGCGGTCCATATCGCTCTCCTCCCTTGGGTCAGGCTTGCGCCGCGCAGTCCGGAATCTGCCGGACATAGCGGATGCGCTCGATCGGAAAGCCGTCATAGACCGCCGGATTGTCGAACCATTCGACGGCAGGGCCGATCTCGGCCAGCGACAGCATCAGCTTCAGCAGCCGCTCGCCCTCGGGCGGCAGCTCGCCCAGCTTATAGGGCCGCAGCCAGTCGAGCGCCCGCTCGCCCAGCGGCACGATCGCCTCGTAGAAGCGCCTGATCTCGACCATGTCGCTCGACTGGCGCCTGGCCATCCGCGCCGAGGCGTCGGCGAGCACCCAGCTCGCCACGAACGGCTCCAGCGCCTCGAATCCGGCCGGCAAATTGCCCTGGTCCACTCCCGCCTCCTCTGCCCCAACCCGGTTGAAGGCCGAGTCCGTTTAATGCGTTTGGCTTAAACTTGGGGCGTGAGGGGGTCAAGCGAGGGCCGTGCAACCGTCGTTGCAGGCGCGGCAACGGCCTTCCCGTCATCCCAGCGAAAGTTGGGATGACGGAGCAAGAAGGTCAGAGGACGTATTTCGACAGGTCGGTGTCGCGCGCCACTTCGCTGAGCTGGCCGTTCACATAAGCCGCGTCCACCGTCAACGTCGTGCCCTTGCGGTCCTCGGCGTTGAAGCTGATCTCCTCGAGCAGCTTCTCCATCACCGTCGACAGACGGCGGGCACCGATATTCTCGATCTGGCCGTTCACCTCGGCGGCGATCTTCGCGATCGCGGCGATGCCGTCCTCGGTGAAGCCGATCTCGACGCCCTCGGTGCTGATCAGCGCGCGATATTGCTCGGTCAGGCTCGCCCGCGTGTCGGAGAGGATGCGGACGAAGTCCTCCTCGGTCAGCGCCTTCAGTTCCACCCGGATCGGCAGGCGACCCTGCAGTTCGGGCAGCAGGTCTGAAGGCTTGGCGACATGGAAGGCGCCCGACGCGATGAACAGGATATGGTCGGTCTTGAGCGGACCATATTTGGTCGAGACGGTGGTCCCCTCGATCAATGGCAACAGGTCGCGCTGCACGCCCTCGCGGCTCACCGATCCGCCGCGCACGTCGGAAACGGCGATCTTGTCGATCTCGTCGAGGAAGACGATCCCGTTCTGCTCGGCGTCCTGCAGCGCGACCCGGCTCACCTCGTCCTGGTCCAGCCGCTTGTCGGCTTCCTCGTCGACCAGCTTCGACCAGGCCGCACGCACCGTCATCTTGCGCCGCTTGGTGCGGTTGCCACCCATCTTGCTCATCATCTCGGTCAGGTTGATCATGCCGACATTGCCGCCCATGCCGGGCACTTCGAACGGCATGCCGCCCGAATCCTCGACCTCGATCTCGATCTCCTTGTCGTCGAGCTGATGTTCCTCGAAGCGCTGGCGGAAGGCCAGCCGGGTCGCCTCGCTCGCATCCTTGCCGACCAGCGCGTCGAGCAGGCGTGCGAGCGCGGCCTCCTCGGCCTTGTCCTTCACCGCGGCGCGGCGGCGCTCCTTCTCCAGGCGCACCGCTTCCTCGACCAGGTCGCGGGCAATCTGCTCCACGTCACGACCGACATAGCCGACCTCGGTGAACTTGGTCGCCTCGACCTTCACGAAAGGGGCGTCCGCCAGCCGGGCGAGACGCCGGCTGATCTCGGTCTTGCCGCAGCCGGTGGGCCCGATCATCAGGATGTTCTTCGGCGTCACCTCGTCGCGGAGGTTTTCGGGCAGCCGCTGGCGGCGCCAGCGATTGCGCAGCGCCACGGCCACCGCGCGCTTGGCGTCGGCCTGGCCCACGATATGCGCGTCGAGCGCGGCGACGATCGCCTTGGGGGTAAGCTGGTCGTTCATTCGGAGTGCACTTTCGTTTCGGCTGGCGCGATCAGTTGCTGCTGTCGAGCGCTTCGATCGTCAGATTGTCGTTGGTGTAGACGCAAAGCTCGGCGGCGATCGCCATCGCCTTGCGGCAGAGCGTCTCGGCATCGGGCTCATATTCGACCAGCGCGCGCGCGGCCGACAGGGCGAAATTGCCGCCCGATCCGATCGCCGCGACCCCGCCCACCGGCTCCAGCACGTCGCCATTGCCGGTCAGGATCAGGGTCACGTCCTTGTCGGCGACGATCATCATCGCCTCCAGGTTGCGCAGATATTTGTCGGTCCGCCAGTCCTTGGCGAGTTCGACCGCGGCACGGAGCAGCTGGCCGCGATATTGCTCCAGCTTGCGTTCCAGCCGATCGAACAGGGTGAAGGCGTCCGCGGTCGCGCCGGCGAAGCCGCCGATCACCGATCCGTCACCAAGCTGGCGCACCTTGCGGGCGTTGGGCTTCATCACCGTGTTGCCCATCGAGACCTGGCCGTCGCCGACCACCACCACCTTGCCACCCTTGCGCACCGACAGGATCGTGGTGCCATGCCATTTGGGAAGTTCGCTCATATCGTTCCTGCTGGCGATTTCGAGGCTGATGACCATCAGCCGGGACCGAAACCGCGCTCCAATGAAATGCTTTGCGGGAGCGGATATGGGGAGGTGATCCGGGGAGTGCAATCGCGATCGGCCCGCGCCTGAAACGTGAAGCGGGCGGAGATACCTGCCGCCCGCATCGTCATCGCCCGGAACAGCAGGCGATGAAGCCTGCAATGATCGTTATTTTTCAGGTTTCAATTTGATTTCAAGACGCCGGATAAAGCGGACGACAGCATAGATCACACCGCTGCCGCCGGCCACGATCGTCACGATATTCGCAACAAAGGCTATCTGGTCGTTCATGATGTTTCTCCGCTGATACAAGCCGAGAAGGGCTAAAAGCCGGAGCCCGGAATCACTCGCAACCCGACTCCGACAGGGAGCCAATGCGCCCTGTCGGTGACTCCTCCATCACTGTCCGTCGTCGAGCCCGCGTCAGATCGATGACCGCTATGTTGCCGCGCGCGCCGCCCTGTCATCCAATCGACATTCGCAGCCGATCAGTGCCGCCCCAGGAACATGAAGCAGGCTGCCCCCACCATGCAGGCAAAGGCGCCCAGGTGACGCCAGCCGAGATGCTCGCCCAGCACCAGCGTCGCGAAGCCCGCGAACACCAGCAGGGTCACGATCTCCTGCGTGATCTTGAGCTGCCCCGCCGTCCAGCCGTGCAGATAGCCGATCCGGTTGGCCGGCACCGCGAAGCAATATTCGACCAGCGCGATCCCCCAGGAGGCGAGGATCACGATCCACAGCCGCGTGTCGGTGAACTTCAGATGGCCATACCAGGCGATCGTCATGAAGACGTTCGAGGCGACGAGCAGGAATAGCGGGGTCAAGGTCATGCCCCGGACCATAACGCCCGCCGCGCGCGGCGAAAGAGGCTCAGAGGGCCTGGGGTGCGATCCTGTGCCGCTGGCGGCGGCCGCGCAGCGCGAAGCCGACCAGGCCGAAACCGATCAGCATCATCGTCCATGTCTCGGGCTCGGGTGCGGTGATCGGGCTGCCGCCACCGCCGCTCGCCAGCGCGCCGACGCCCACGCCCGAACTGCTGCCGTTGACCGTCGGATTGATCGACTGGAAGCGCGCCGCGAAATTGTCGAACGAGAGCGTCGCCATCGAGTTGGCGAAGTTCAGCGCGAAGGTACCGGTGCCGTTCTGGCCCTTGGTCAGGCCGCCGCTGCCGCCGGTGCAATTGCCGTTCGAATCCGCCTCGAAGCAGATCTCGACCTTGCCGATCCCTTCCGGGAAATTATTGTTGAGGTTCGCGCTGGCGAAGGCACCCGTCGACGAACCCGACGTCACCGTCCCGTTCGTCACGTCGAGACCCCAGGCCGTCAGGCGCGACGACACCGAGGAGTCGTTGGTGACCGAATAGCTGAAGTTGAAGGTCTTCCCGCCATTGCTCACCCCGGTGAAGGTGAAGTTGGCGAGCCCGCTGATCAGGTCGGTGCTCGCGCCACCCGCCTTGCCGGCATAGTCGATGACGAAATTATAGCCGACATTGCTCGAATCGATGAGCACCGCGCTCTGCCCCGGTACCGCCGACATCGCCAGCAACACCGCCCCTACGGCAAGCTTCATTTTACGCATCATCACGCATACCCCGTGGCCCCCTGCCCCATTAGGCGGCCTTGCCCCCTTATATCAGGCCGCCGGAGGGGCCACCAGCGAATGTGCGCTGGTGAACGGAAGGACTCAGAGCGCCTGGGGGGCGATCATGTGCCGCTGGCGGCGGCCGCGCAGCGCGAAGCCGACCAGGCCGAAACCCATCAGCATCATCGCCCAGGTCTCGGGCTCGGGTGCGGTGATCGGGCTGGAGCCATGGGTGATCGACACCAGACTGCCGACGCCGGCGCCCCAATCCTGCCCGTTGACCTTCGGATTGACGCTCAGGAATTTGAGCGCGAAGTGGTTCAGGTCGACGCTCTGCATCACATTGGCGAAGGTCAGCGAGAAACTACCGTTCATCGAGCTGCCGTCGTTGATGCCGCCCGAGGCATGCTGGGTGCAGCCCGAGCCCGCGGCGAAGCAGACGTCCATCTCGCCCACGCCCTCGATGAAGGCGACGTCCTGATATTCATAGGTGAAGCCGGTCAGCCCGTTCACCGCCGCAGCGGCCGTGCTCGTGTCGAAACCGAACGATCGGATACGGGAATCGTAAACCGAGTCATTGGTCAGCGTGTAGTTGAAATTATAGGTTTTTCCGCCGTTGGTGGCGCCGGTGTAGGTGAAATTGCCGAGCGCGCTGAGCTTGCTGGTGCTGGCGCCATTGGCGCGCCCCGCAAAGTCGACGATGAAGTTGAGGCCCACGTCGTTCCTGTCCACGGTCACCGCGGAATCGAACGTGTAAGCCGCCTGCGCCGCCGTCGGCACGACCGCCATCGCGAGCAGCATGCCCGCGACCGAACCCCGAAAACTCACCATGATACCAGGCCCCCAACGCACCCGTGCCGCAAATACACGCGGCATGGTCGACGGGCCTTAGTCCCCCCGGTCTTTACGATCGCTTGTCATCATTGCTTAGCGACGCGGCTACCATTGCGCCTGTGGCGAAGCCTGCGTCAGACCGCCTGACGATAGGTGACGAGGTTGCTGCGGCGACGCATGCCGCTGAGGATCAGCAGGGCACCGCCGACGACGGTCATCCAGCTGCCCGGCTCGCTCGCACCGATCAGGCTGTAGCGCGCGAGGTCGACGATCGAGGAAAGGCCGTTGTCCGACGGATCGAAACCCAGCTGATAGGCCGACCAGGCCGCGCCCGGCACGGCCAGGCCCGCCAAGCTAGCGATCAGCTTCCATCCCCGAAAACGCCCCATTTGCACCCCCGTGCACCCGCATCGGCCATAGCGGCTTGCTGCACCTGCTAAATCGCAGAAATAGGTGACAGGCAGAAGGGTAAACCCGAGTGGTTTACGATTGTTTACCATAGCCCATCCACGGCCTCCGCGATCAAGCCGACCCTCAGGCCGCTTCCGTAGGGCGGACTTTGCGACTATCGGCTCTCGCCAGAGGGTCGGAAGAGGGGAGCCGGATGACCTTGAAGATGCCCGAACCCGATGCCGCCGTGCTCGCACGGCGCGATGAGGTTGTCGCCGCGTTGCGCGCGATCGTGCCGGGCGAAGGCGTGATCAGCGATCCGGCCGAACTGCGCCCCTATGAGAGCGACGGCCTCACCGCCTATCGCCAGCCGCCGATGGTCGTGGTGCTGCCCGAGACGGTAGAGCAGGTCTCGGCCGTGCTCGCCTGGTGCCACGCCAATCGCGTGAAGGTCGTCCCGCGCGGCGCCGGTACCTCGCTGTCGGGCGGCGCGCTGCCGCTGGCCGACGCGGTGCTGCTGGGCATGGCCAAGTTCAACCGGGTGCTCGACATCGACTATGGCGATCGCATCGCGGTGGTGCAGCCCGGCGTCACCAACCTCGCCATCACCCGCGCGGTCGAGGAAGCCGGCTTCTACTACGCCCCCGATCCTTCCAGCCAGATCGCCTGCACGATCGGCGGCAATGTCGCCGAGAATTCGGGCGGGGTGCACTGCCTCAAATATGGCCTGACGACCAACAATGTCCTCGGCGTCCAGCTCGTCACCATCGAGGGTGAGGTGCTGCGCCTGGGCGGCCGCCATCTCGATGCCGCCGGGCTCGACCTGCTCGGCCTCGTCGTCGGCTCCGAAGGGCTGCTCGGCGTCGTCACCGAGGTGACGGTCCGCATCCTCCCCCGGCCGGAGACCGCGCGCGCCGTGCTGGTGGGTTTCCCCACCGTCGAGAGCGCCGGCAAATGCGTGGCCGACGTGATCGCCGCCGGCATCATCCCGGCCGGCATGGAGATGATGGACAAGCCCGCCATCCACGCCGCCGAGGCCTTCGTGAAGGTCGGCTACCCGCTCGATGTCGAGGCGCTGCTGATCGTCGAACTCGACGGCCCCGCCGCCGAGTGCGACCATCTGATCGACGAGGTGACGGCCATCGCCCAGGCGAACGGCGCGGTCTCGCTGCGCAGCTCCACCGACGAGGCCGAGCGGCTGGCCTTCTGGTCGGGCCGCAAGGCCGCCTTCCCCGCGGTCGGCCGCATCGCTCCCGATTATTATTGCATGGACGGCACCATCCCGCGCCGCCGCCTGCCCGAGGTGCTGCGCCGCATGTCCGAATTGGCCGAGCATCATGGCCTCGGTGTCGCCAATGTCTTCCATGCCGGCGACGGCAATCTCCACCCGCTGATCCTCTACGATGCGCACAAGCCCGGCCAGCTTGAGGCCGCCGAGGAGTTCGGCAACGACATTCTGCGGCTCTGTGTCGAAATGGGTGGCGTGCTCACCGGCGAACATGGCGTCGGCGTCGAGAAGCGCGACCTGATGCCCGAGATGTTCACCGAAACCGACCTCGCCCATCAGCAGCGGGTCAAATGCGCCTTCGACCCCGAGCTTCTGCTCAATCCCGGCAAGGTCTTCCCGACCCTCCACCGCTGCGCCGAACTCGGCCGCGTGCATGTCCACAAGGGCGCCCTTCCCTTCCCCGATCTGCCGCGCTTCTGATGACTGTCCATACGCCCACCACCCCGGCCGAGCTGTCGGACCTGTTCGCCGCGGCCGCCGCCGATGGCCGCAAGCTCGAACTGCGCGGCGGCGGCAGCAAGACCGCGATGGGCGCCGCCCGCGATACCGCCGAGATCGTCGACCTGAGGGGCTTCGCGGGCGTGGTCGACTATGATCCGCCCGAGCTCGTCCTCACCGTCCGCCCCGGCACCCCTCTCGCCGACATCGAGGCGCTCGTCGCCGAACAGGGCCAGATGCTCGCCTTCGAGCCTTATGATCATGGCCCGTTGCTCGGCCAGCCGACCGGCACCGCGACGATCGGCGGCGTGGTCGCGGCCGGGGTCGCCGGCAGCGGCCGGCTGACGGCGGGCAGCGCCCGCGACCATCTTCTCGGCTTCGCCGCCGTCTCGGGCCGGGGCGAGGCGTTCGTCGGCGGTGGCAAGGTCGTGAAGAACGTCACCGGCTATGACCTGCCCAAGGTCATCGCCGGTAGCTGGGGCCGCCTTGCCGCCATCACCGAGCTGACCCTGAAGGTCCTGCCCCGCCCCCGCATGATCCGGACGATGGCGATCGCAGGGCTCGCGCCCGCCGCCGCCCAGGCCGCGATGGCCGCCGCGATGGGCGGGCCGGCCGAAGTCGGCGCCGCCGCGCACCTCCCCGCGCTGGACGGCCGCGCCCTCACCCTGTTCCGCATCCAGGGCTTCGGCCCCTCGGTCGCCGCGCGCTGCGACCTGCTGCCACGGCTGCTCGCCGATCATGGCCCGGTCTTCGAACTGTCCGAAGCCGAGGCCGAAGCCGGCTGGGCCGCGATCCGCACGCTCGCGCCCCTCGCCGGCCTGGATCAGCTCTGGCGCACCAGCTTGCCCCCCTCGGCCGCCCCCGGCTTTCTCGAAACGCTGGGCCTGCCCAACGATGGCTGGTTGCTCGACTGGGCCGGCGGCCTCGTCTGGCACGGCGGCGGCCCGCCCCCCGAAGCGATCCGCACAGCCGCCGAACGAGCGGGCGGCCACGCGATGCTCATCAAGGGGCCGGCCGACGTACCGATGCAGCATCCCCGCGCGCCCGGCGTGATGGCGCTCGAAGCGCGCGTCCGCCGTGCCTTCGATCCCGCCGGCATCTTCGAAAGCGGCCGTTTCCTGGACACCCCCGATGCGCACTGATTTCCGCCCCGAACAGCTCGCCGATCCGGCCACCGCGGTCGCCGAGGCGGTGATCCGCAAATGCGTCCATTGCGGCTTCTGCACGGCCACCTGCCCCACCTATGTGCTGCTCGGCGACGAACTCGATTCCCCACGCGGCCGCATCTACCTGATCCAGAACATGCTCGAGCAGGAGGCCGAGCCGACCCCGCAGGTCGTCCGCCATGTCGATCGCTGCCTGTCCTGCCTGTCCTGCATGAAGACCTGCCCGTCGGGCGTGAACTACATGCACCTGATCGACCATGCCCGCGCCTATATCGAGCGGCGCTACAAGCGCCCCTTGTTCGAACGGCTGCTGCGCAACCTGCTCGCGGCGCTGCTGCCCTATCCCAACCGTTTCCGCCTCGCGCTGTCGCTCGCCCGACTCACCCGCCCCGCCGCGCCGCTGCTCGGCGCGATGGCCTGGTCGAAGCCACTCGCCGCGATGCTGGCGATGGCGCCCAGGCGCTCGCTTCCCAACGCCACCTTCGAAACCCCCGCGCCCGCCCAGCCCGCCGGCCGTGTCGCCCTGCTCCAGGGCTGCGCCGAACCCGTGCTCAAGCCCGAGATCCGCGCCGCCACCATCCGCCTGCTCGGCCGGCTCGGCTATCAGGCGGTGCTCGCGCCCGGCGAAGGCTGCTGCGGCGCGCTGGTCCACCATATGGGCCGCGAGGAGGCCGCGCTCGAGGCCGCTCGCCGCAATGTCGACGCCTGGACCCGCGAGATCGACGGCCAGGGGCTCGACGCGATCCTGATCACCGCCTCGGGCTGCGGCACGACGATCAAGGATTATGGCTTCATGCTCCGCAACGACGCCGCCTATGCCGATCGCGCCGCGCGCGTGTCGGCGCTGGCGAAGGACGTCAGCGAATTCCTCGACGGCATCGAACTGCCCGCGGGCGACGGGCGCGGCCTCACCATCGCCTATCACCCAGCCTGCTCGATCCAGCATGGCCAGAAGATCACCGAGGCGCCGAAGCGGCTGCTCGCGCGGATGGGTTATCAGGTGAAGCTCCCCGCCGAGGCGCATCTGTGCTGCGGCTCGGCCGGCACCTACAACATCCTCCAGCCCGAGATTGCGGGCAAGCTGGGCGATCGCAAGGTGGCGAACATCGATCGGCTGAAGGCCGATGTCATCGCGCTGGGCAATGTCGGCTGCGCCATGCAGATCGGGATGCGGACCGAAACGCCGGTGGCCCATGTGGTGGAACTGGTCGACTGGGCCAGTGGCGGCCCGACGCCGGTCGCGTTGTCGGGGGTCCATCTGCGGTAAAGCTGGCAGCTCACACCAAGATAACGGGTCCAGTCCTGCACCCCCTACCCGTCATGCCAGCGAAGGCTGGCATCTCAGGAGAGAAGCGGTGCGGCCATCTCCCGAGACCCCAGCCTTCGCTGGGGTGACGTAATGGAGAGCGCCTATTTTTACCGATCGATACGACGCGCCTCGCGTTCATAGCGCTGCGCCAGTTCCTGATGGATCTGCCTGGCCTCGCTGGTCTGCGCCTTGTCTGCCGCCTGCCGCTCACGATCACGGCATCGGTCCAGATAATGCAGCCTTGAGTCGAAAACCTCGATCATGCCCGCCCCCGTCGGTGCGCCCAAATGGCCTCGTCCGCCCCAACAAGTTTCTTATAGCGAAATTTTGTTTATCAGTTTGTCAGAAATTGCAACCGAAATCGCCAGCGCCATCGCAATAAGGCGCTGATATCCGACAAAAAAGACGGGAATATGAAAAGAAGACCGCCGCGAACGCCCGTCAGCCGACGGGCATATGCCGGTCGAGGAAGTCGAGCACACCCGCGCTGAACGGGTCATTCTTGTCGCCCGCCACCATATGGCCGGCCCCCGCGACGTCGAAAACCTCGGTCTGCGGCACATGCGCCAGCATCTCCGCGACCCCGGCATCGTCGACGATGTCGCTTTTGCCACCGCGCACCAACAGGGTGGGAATGGTGACATTCTTCGCCACCGCCACCAGCTCGTCGAAGAATTTCGGCGGCTCCGCGCTGTCGCGCTCGCTCAGGCCCAGCATGCGCGGGTCCCAATGCCAGTAATAACGGCCATCCTCGCGCAGGCGGAGGTTCTTCAGCAGGCCGCTGCTATCCTTGGGCCGGGGCCGCTCGGGATAATAAGCCGCCACCGCATCGGCAGCCTCGTCGACCGAGGCGAAGCCGTCGAGATTGGCGGTCATGAAGTCGGCGATCCGCTGCGCGCCCTCCTCGGCCGGGCGCAGCACGATATCCACCAGGATCAGCGCATCGGCCGCCGGCGGGTTGGTGGTGCCCACCGTGTAGAAGGAGGTCATGCCCCCCATCGACGCGCCGACCAGCGCCACCGGTCGCCCCACCGTCGCCAGCACCGTCAGCAGGTCCTTCGACTGGGTGGGGATGCGATAGTCGCCATTTTCGGCCCAGTCGCTCTCGCCATGGCCGCGCGCATCGACGTTCACCACATGATAGCCGCGCGCGATCAGCTGCCCCATCGTCCCTGCCCAGCTATGGCGGGTCTGGCCGCCGCCATGCATCAGCACGACGGTGGGGGCGTCCTCGGGGCCGCCGATGTCGGCGACGATGTTGAGGCCATCGGCGGTGCGGAAGCGTTCGACGCGGGTGGAGGTCATCCCTGTCGCCTTCCATGCCGGGCGATGGAAATCAATCAAATTGATCCGGGCCTTGCCAGCGGCAGAGCCGAGCGCGAAGAGGCGACATGGCCACATCCGACCCCACGCTGTCCTCGCGCATCCGGGCGCCCCGGAGCGAAGCGCATCGCCGCTGGCAAGCGCTGGGGCTCGACCTGGTCACGCTCGAATTGCTGGTGGCTGCGGCCGAAGAGCGCAGCTTTGCCGCCGCCGCGCAGCGCGCCAACCTCTCGCTGTCGGCGGTCAGCCGCCGCATCACCGAGCTGGAGGCCCGCGCCGGCGTTCCGCTGTTCGACCGGCACGATCGCGGCGTCACCCCCACCAGCGCCTGCGAGACCCTGCTCGTCCAGCTCCAGGACATGTTCGACCTGCTCGACAATGTCGCGCTCGACCTCGACGCAGCGCGCGGCGGCGCGCGCGGCCTCGTCCGGCTGGAGGCGCATATGTCGGCCACCGCCGGTCCGCTCCCCGCCAGGCTCGCCAGCTTCCGCGCGCTCCATCCCGACATCCGCGTCCAGCTCGGCGAGCAGACCAGCGCCGAAGTGGCGCGCGCGGTTTCAATCGGCATGGCCGATCTCGGCATGGTCTCGGGCACCCTGCCGCTGCCCAATGTCGAGCTGATCCCCTGGCATGAGGACGAGCTGGTGGTCGTCCTGCCACGCGGCCACCGCCTGCTCGCCCAACCAGCGCTGCGCTTCGCCGATCTCGCCGGCGAACCCTTCATCGGCCTGCAGAAGGACAGCGCCCTGCTGTCGCTCTACCGCCAGCATATGGAGGCGCTCGGCCAGCGCCTCGACGAACGCGCGCATACGACAAGCTTCGACAGCGTCTGCCGGCTGGTCGCCGCCGGCCTCGGTCTCGCAATCATCCCCGCGCTGGCGGTGCAGGGCGATGCGATCGAGACCCGCCCGCTCGCCGAAAGCTGGGCGCGCCGCCCGTTGATGCTGTGCGTGCGCAGCTCCGGAAAATTGTCGGCTGCCACCCGCCTGCTGATCGCGCATCTCACGGAGAAGAGCGCCCCTTGAAAAGCGCTGCCCTCGTCCTCAGATAGAGGGTGCGGGCCGGGCCCCTCTGGCGCGGCGCACTGGTGAAAGCCAAAGGCGCCTCGTGATGTCGGACCGCATCGGAAGATCCGATGCGACGACGGCGGCCACCCCAATCTCCGCCACAGGCCTCGGATCTCCGATCAAACGCAGGTTTGATCCGAGGAGATTATCGAATGACGTGGCAGCTTTACCGCCTGACCGAACTGCACCAGCGGATCGACGACGCGCTCCGCTTCGAACGGCGCCGTCCGTCCCCCGACAATGTGCAGCTCGCCCGGCTGAAGACGCTCAAGCAGTCGATCAAGGACCGGCTGGGCCGACTGATGCAGCGGCTCTGATGGCAGAGCGGCCTGCCGGGGAGGGCAACGCCCTTCTCGGTCAAGGCGCGAAGGCTCTCGCTCTCCAAATCCTGTCATATCACGAGGCTGGCAGCGTCTTCTCATGAACGCTGACAGGCCGGCGTTCGGCGTCGAGTGACACCGTCAGGTCCGCGCGACCCGGCATCTCGATCAGCAGATGGTCGGTGATCCGCTGATAATGCTGGATAAAGCGCTCCACTCCGGCATCGTCGAGCGTCGCCGCCAGCCCCTTGCCCTCGGCCGCCAGCGCGGCGCGCAGCTTATGCTCCTGCTCCTGGCGCCAACCGGCCACCACCGCGAAGCCCGGCGCCTTCAGCAGCACCAGCCAGTCGATCCGCGCAAACAGCCGCTGATAATCGCCGGCCAGCCGGTCATTGGCCCAGCGCCGCCAGACCCCGTCGCCATCCTCATCGCGCTCCAGCGCGTTCACCGGCACCTCCAGTGCCGCGTCGTCCTGCGCCCGCGCGCCCACACACCAGCCCTCGAACAGCACCACGTCGACCGGTGCGACGATGCGGGGCCAGCCGGCCTCGGGCGCCCGCGTGTCCTCCGCCTTGTCGAAGCGCGGCAGCGCCACCTCCCCCGCCTCGCCGCAGGCCGCGATCACCGCCTCGCCCAGCGCCGGATCATGCGTCCCCGGCACGCCGCGGGTGCGGCACAGCGGGTGGACCTCGACCGCCAGCGCCTCGCGATCCTCGCGCGGCAGATAGAGATCGTCGATCGACAGCAACGCCACCTTCAGCCCCGCGGCCTCCAGCCGCGCTTTCAGCCCCTCGCTCACGGTCGACTTGCCCGAGCCCTGCGCCCCGCACAGCCCCACCACGAACGGACGCCCCCCACCCGCCGCCAGCGCGGCGCGCAGGCGCGGCTCGATCAGGTCGATCGTCGCGGAGGCCTGCTCAGCAGACACGGTCGAGCAATTCCTCCCCGGCAAAGAAACGATCGACATTGGCCACCACGCGCATCCCCATCTCGGTGCGGGTCTCCAGGGTCGCGCTGCCCAGATGCGGCAGCAGCACCACATTGGGCAGGTCGAGCAGCCCCGGGTTCACCGTCGGCTCGCGCTCATAGACGTCGAGCCCGGCCGCCCAGATCGTTCCCGTCGCCAGCGCCTCGGCCAGATCGGCCTCGTTGACCACGGTGCCGCGCGCGGTGTTGATCAGGATCGCGGTCGGCTTCATCCGCCGCAACAGCGCCTTGTCGACCAGATGGAAACTCTCCGCCCCGCCCCGGCAATGGAGCGACAGAACGTCCGACACCTCCGCCAGCGCCTCGATCGAGCCGTAATGGACCGCGCCCGTCCGCGCCTCGACCTCGGGCGCCGCGCGCGATCGGCTATGATAGGCGATTGTCATGTCGAGCGCCTTCGCCGCCCGCTCGGCCGTCGCCTGCCCGATCCGGCCGAAGCCGACGATCCCCAGCGTCTTGCCGGCCAGGCTCCGGCCGACCAGATGTGTCGGCCGCCACCCGCTCCACCGCCCCTCGCGCAGTTCACGTTCGCCGTCGCTCGCCCGGCGCGCCGCCATCATCATCAGCAGCACCGCGATCTCCGCGGTGGCGTCGGTCAGCACGTCGGGGGTGTTGGTGACGGGCAGCCCCGCCGCCTTCGCCGCCGCCAGGTCGATATGGTCGGTCCCCGCGCCATAATTGGCGATCAGCCGCACCCGCCGGTCGGGCACCTGCAGGATCGTCGCATCGATCCGGTCGGACACGGTGGGGCATAGCACGTCAAAGCTGCGCATCGCCTCGACGAGTTGCTCCGCGCTCAGCTTGCGATCCTCGGGATCGACCGAGACCGCATAGCGCTTGCGCAGCTCGGCCTCCACCGGACCGGACCACCGCCGCGTCATCAATAGCTTGGGCCGATCCGCCGACATCACCCCTCCTCAAAGCCCCGCTTATACTGGCCTGGCTGTAGGGGCGCCTTTCCCGATTGCGCAAGGGCGGGTTGAACGAAACGCGGCCTCAATCGGCTCGGTAGCTGCGATAGCTGCTGAAGAAATCATTGTCCCAGCGGAAGACGGTGAAGGACATGCCGATATGCGGCTCCAGCCCGTCGACATGGTGCCACCAGCCGATCGGCAGGAACAGCGCGTCGCCGGGCCCGATCTCGCACTCCAGCACCGCGGGCTTGCCGTCGCGCGCCGGGCCGGGGAGCAGGTCGTCGCTGCCCCAGCGGCTGAAGCAATGGGTGTCGTTGCGCATCAGCGGCGTGTCGTACGGCGCCACCATCCGCACCCGCTTGCGGCCCACGATCTGGAGCAGCAGATTGTTGGTCAGGTCGTGGTGCCACGGGGTCACGGTGCCCTGCGGCCCGATCCAGATGAAGCCGGCGGTGGCTCCACCCGGCGCCAGCAACTCGGGCATCTCGCCCACCTCGGCATAGAGCGGGGCGAAGACCTGACGATTATGGTCGGCATTGTTGGCGGTGACATAGAAGTCGTTGCTCGGCTCGGGATCGCGCAACCGCCGGTCGATCTCGGCATAGGGCTGGAAGGCGCCATGCTGGTCGGTCTTGCGCTCATAGTCGCGGTTCGAGGCGCGGTTCCACTGGACGCGCACCTGGCCCTGCCCCAGCGCCCGCGCGACATGATCGAGCGACCACAGCCGCCGCGCCGGCCAGTGATCGATCAGCCCGCGCAGCACCGCCGGCCGGTTGATGCGATAATGGTCGCGGTAGAACTGGTCGGGATCGACGCTCTCCAGCACCGGTATCTCGCCGGCCGCCGGATCGGCAGCGGCCAGCCGGGCGTGGTTCTGCATCACCCATTCCCACTTGCCGAGCTGCCACTGCAACTGCTTGGCGCCGCGCAGATAGGGGCTCTTCGCCGCCCGCGCGACCTCCTGCTCGACCAGCGCCAGCGGCAGCCCCGAAGACGCGATCCGTCGCGCCACCACGACGGGCTCGTCCCCCGCCAGCAGCGCCTGCGCGATCCGCTCGCGCAGATCGTCGTTCATCACCGCGCCGCCGGCCGGTGCCTTGTTGCGTGAAGCCTTGCCCATGGCGATCCCATCCGACAGTCAGATGACAGTCGTGTGACAGCCCCTTGCCGCGTTGGGAGCCGGCCGGGTCTAGAAACCCAGCCGGCCCGCCGCTTCCGGCTTCGCCGCCACCTCGCGCCGCAGCCGCTCTACGATCTCGCGCGCATGGGCGGCAGGATCGTGGCGCAGCTGGCGCGCGACCACCGCGAAGTCCCCCGGAGTCAGCCGGTTGACCTCGGCGAGCGACGCCGGCGCCGCGCAGCCGAAGAAGCGCTCGAACGCCCTCGCAGCCCGCTGGCCGCCCAGCGACCGCAGCTCCAGCTTGAACACGAACCGGCGCAACACCGCCGGATCGAGCTTCCACGCATGGTTGGTCGCGGCCACCACCGGCAGCGGGTGGCGATCGAGCCAGCTCAGCAGTTCGTTGACCTGGCTCACCTCCCAGTTGGTCCGCGCCGTGCCGCGATCGAACAACAGCGAGTCGACCTCGTCGAACAGCAGTACGCCGCCCCTCGCGCGCGCCTCGCAAAAGGCCTCGGCGATCGCCTCCTCGGTACCGCCCACCCAGCGCGACAGCAGGTCCGACGCGCGCTTGACCAGCAACGGCCGGTCGAGCGCCCGGGCCAGATGATGCGCCAGCGCGGTCTTGCCGGTGCCGGGCACGCCGGTCAGCAGCAGCGAGACGTCGGTCGCCTCCTGCGTCGCCAGCCGCCCGATCAGCCCCTCGATCGAGACATCGGCCTCGAACAGGTCGAGGTCGAGCATCCCCTCGCCCTCCAGCGGCAGTTCGCCGCCGCGCAACGCACGAACCAGCGCCTCGGCGGGACGCACGCCGCCCTGCTCATCGCCGGCCAGGCGCGCCGAACGAAGCGCCGTCCGCAGCACCGTCGCCGCCTCTGGCGCCCGGAACAGCAGCCGGTCGAAGCCTTCGCCAGGCGCAACGCCCTCGTCGGCGGCGATCCGCGCCAGCATGCGGCGCCCGGTCCCCGCGCTCGGAGTATCGAGCTTCAGCACGAAGCTCATCCGCCGCAGGATCGCGGGGTCGACATTGCCGATCGTGTTGCTGGTCCAGATCACCGGTACCCCATTGGTCTCCAGCATCCGGTTGACGAACACCTTGCTGCCCTCGCGCTTCGTCATCCAGTCGCCAAAGCCCGGCTGCGCGTCTCCGATCAAGTCCTCCATCTCGTCGAACAGCAGCAGCGTGTTGCCACGCTCGCCCAGCAGCCGCTGCGCCAGTCGCAGGTTGCACAGCCTTTCCCAGCGATTGGGCTCCTCGCCCTCGCCATCGGCTTCGCCGATCGCGTGGAGCGTGGCCCCCACCGCCGCCGCCAGGGTCCGGGCCAGCTCGGTCTTGCCGGTGCCCGGCGGCCCGTGGATCAGGATGTTGACCCCAGCCGCCCGGTCGCGCAGCGCACCGGCCAGCAGCCGCAGCAGGAAGTCGGCGTCGGCCACCGCGCCGAAATCGTCGAGCGACAGGCTCGCCGGCTGACGCGGTCCCACCAGCGCATCGATGATCTCCTCGCCCGCCGGCGGCTCGCAATCCAGCATCTGCTCGATCGCCCAGCGCAGCTGGACGTCGATCTCATGGCCGTATCGCCGCTGCTGGAAGCTGGCCAGACCCAGCCGCTGCACCGCGCTCTGCCGCACGGCACCCGCCGCCCGGTCGGGATCGGCACCGGCCATCTCGCCCAGCAGGGTCGCCAGTTCGATGTGCCGGCCGGCGATCTGGGCCAGGGCGGCCAGGCGCGGAAAGCGCGCTATCGCGATCATCAGCCGCAGCAGCTGACGATCCAGCGGCTCGAAGCCCAGCATCTCGCCCAGCGCATCCGCCAGCGACAGCGCGTGCGGCATCGCCCCGTCCGACGCAGGCGCGTCGTCGAGCAGGCGCAGCAGCGGCTGCAATTCGGGCTTCTCTTCCTCGGCGAGCGGCCGGCCGAGCAGCCATTCCCAATGGGCACCCGCCCATTCGGACAGCGCCATGCCGAGTCCGCCATTGGGCGCGACGCCGCGCCCGATCCGGAGCAGCATGCTCCGGGCAATATCCCATTCGTTCATAAATACCCGCAGTCCCCGTCGGAGCGCGCGGCTCGCTGATGGCGAGCGGCAGACGCCGACCGTCGTTCATCGTTCAAATCTTTGGGGGTGCTGCGGCAGGTCCTGCCCTGCCGCGGCGCTACGGGTAGCGCTTTACGACAGAGGCTGGACGCCGCAGGGCAGAACCGCCCGCATGGCGAAATGATCCAGCAATCCATGTCTCCTTGTTCGCCGACTCCGGATCGGCAGGGTTGCGCCTATAGCGGCGTTGCCCTGCCGAAACAAGCCGACCGGCGCCGATCAGGCGATCGTCACCAGGTTCCGGCCGTCGTCCTGCTTCTCGAACCGGGTCGAACGGCCCAGGAAGCGCTCGATCACCGCGGCCGCCGTCAGCGCATGTTGGCTCGGCTTGACCGTGGTGAAGCGACCGCCCCCCGCCAGCGCGAAGGGCAGCAACAACTGGTCGGCCAGATAGGGGCCGGCGAAGGCCCCGGACTCGATGTAGCCCGCCATCCGCGCCGCCGCCTTGCGAGCCAACGCCTCCGACGAGACACCGAGCTGGCCGAAGCCGCTGACGATCTCGGTCACCTGCTCGAAGCGCGCCTCGAGCAGCAGGATATTGCCCGGCCCCTGGTCGCCCGGCAGCTCGCGGATCGAAAAGGCGTCGTCGGGCCAGCCAAGCGCCGCCTTCGCCGTCTTCACCTCGCGCCAGGCGATGCTGTCGTGGATCGCCGCGATCAGCACCCGCCCCTCGCAGCCGAGCATCGCGCCGCGCTCGACGCAATCGACCGGCACCAGCGGCGCAGGCACGATGTCCACCTCGATCCGTCCCCCGCCGCGCGGGTAGAAGCCATGGCGAACGATACGGGCCGATACGCTCGGCCCCATCCGGTTGACGATCGGCAGGAAGGTCCGCTCGATGAAGTCGAACGGCGGCGCCAGCATATTATGGGTGCCGCCCTCCAGCACGATGCGCGACGGCCCGTCCGCCAGCATCAGCGGCGGCAGGATCGTCTGCAGAACGAGGCTGGTGCTGCCCGCGGTCCCCACCGCGAAGCGATGCTCCCCGGCGGTCACCCGGCCCGGCCGGAATTCGATCTCGGACGTGCCGACCTGAAGGCCGGCGCACTCCGCCCCGCCGATCGCGCACGCCGCCTCCACCGCGGTCACATGCTGGCGCATGAGCCCCGGCTTGGCACGCCCCCCGCGCGCGTTGATGATCCGGAAAGGCTGCCCGGTGACGAGCGACAGCGCGCACGCGTTGCGCACCACCTGTCCCCCGCCCTCGCCTTCCGCTCCGTCGATGATGATCATGATATCCTCTTCGGCGAGCGGGGGTAAGCCGACTAGCGGCTTACCCCTTCACGCACACCACCTGCTTCAAAGTGTGGACGACCTCGACGAGGTCCTTCTGCGCCGCCATAACGGCCTCGATCGGCTTGTACGCGCGCGGCGTCTCGTCGATCACGGACTCGTCCTTGCGGCACTCGACCCCTTCGGTGTCGGCGACATGCTCGGCGAGCGACACCTGCCGCTTGGCCTCGTTGCGGGACATCACCCGCCCCGCGCCATGGCTGCAACTGTCGAACGCCTCCTTGTTGCCCAGCCCGCGCACGATGAACGACTTGGCGCCCATCGAGCCCGGAATGATGCCCATCACGCCTTCGGCCGCACGCACCGCCCCCTTGCGGGTGACGAGGATGTTGCGCCCGAAATGGTTCTCGCGCTGGACGTAGTTGTGGTGGCAGTTCACCGCCTCCAGCTCGGCATCGAACGGTTTGGCGATCACGGAGCGCAGCGCCGCGATCACATTCGCCATCATCATCCGCCGGTTCAGCGCGGCATAGTCCTGCGCCCAGCCCACCGCCTCGACATAGTCGTCGAAATGGTCGGTCCCTTCCGGGAAATAGGCCAGGTCCTCATCCGGCAGGTTGATGAACCACTTGCGCATGTCCTGCTTCGCCAGCTCGATGAAGAAGCTGCCGATCGCATTACCCACGCCGCGCGATCCCGAATGGAGCATCACCCACACCCGGTTCCCCTCGTCGAGGCACAGCTCGATGAAGTGGTTGCCGGTGCCGAGCGTCCCCATATGGATGAGGTTGTTCGTGTTCTTCAGGCGCGGATATTTCTCCGTGATCCGGTCGAACCGATCGGCGAGCGTGCTCCACGCGGCGACGATCGCCGGCGGCGGATCGCCCCAGCTGCCGCTGTCGCGCTTGCCCCGGCCGACATCGCGACCGTGCGGCACCGCCTTCTCGATCGCCGCGCGCACGCCCTCCAGATTGTCCGGCAGGTCGTTCGCCACCAGCGAGGTGCGCGCCGCCATCATGCCGCAGCCGATGTCCACGCCCACCGCCGCCGGGATCACCGCGCCCTGGGTCGGGATCACCGAGCCCACGGTCGCGCCGATGCCGACATGCACGTCGGGCATCGCCGCGACATGCTTGAACACGAACGGCATCTTCGCCGCGCGGGTCAGCTGCTCGCGCGCCTTGTCGTCGACCGGCACGCCGCGGGTCCACATCTTGATCGGCACACCACCCTCGACATGCCGCACATCGTAATTCGCTTCGGTCATGGCGACCTCCTTGATCCTTCTATCTGCTGCCTTGGCGCGGCGGCGAGAGAGGCGAGACGTCTCCCAGGAGCCTTCGGCCCTTGGGGGGAGGGTTCGAACCTCCTTTGGTCCCGATGTAGTCCCGCCGGCATCCGCCGCGCCTTGGCTTCTGCCGGCAACGAAAGTCGACGAGACATTTGCTGAGCTATCCGGTTGCCCGGAGGCGGATTCGAACCGCCGACGCCCCGAACCATGCCGGGTGCTCTACCTGTAGTCCCGCCAGCATTCGCCGGCTTGAAATCGTTCATGGCGACGAGGTGTTTGACGAACCTCTTCCTGCTCTACCGACTGAGCTACGGATCGATAGGCCGATCCGGCGGGACTCGAACCCGCGACCTGGGGAGTGATTATCCATGTAGTCCGTCAGGCATTCGCCATGTCTTATGGGTCGTGGCGACGAGAATGGTGAGACGCAGCCCTTAAACTACGTTCCAGCGACGGGATTCGAACCCGCATCTCCCGGTTTCCCGGGCGTTTTACTCGTCGGGCTTTCTTGTGGTGGATGTAGTCCGCACCTGCATTCGCCACGACCCAATTCTTAGACCTCCGTTTCCTTCACAAGCCCAACCCAGTCGCGCGTCCCGCCGGAGACGAAGCGTGCGACCGTATCGAACACTGCATCGGAGAAGCCCCCGACGTTGAGGATATCCGGCCGGCCCGACGCCTGGGTGGTGCCGTAGGGCTGGATATCGATGCACACGAGCTTCGCACCCGGATTGCGCCGGGCGATCGCCTTCCACTCGCGCATCGTCGCAGTCGCCCCGCTCCGGGTGGCATCCACCCAGGACTGGTTGTCCGACACGATCACGACCAGATCGACCGCCGCCGCCTCCGCGTTGAGCAGCGCCAGCGGAGCCGAGACACAGGTCCCGCCGCCGCCCACCGCCGCCAGCTTCGCCGCGTTCACGGCAAGCCGGTCGGTGGCTTTGAGCGTAAGGTCCACGACCCGCTCCTCGAACGGCAACACCCGCGCCTGCCGGTTGGTCCGCAGCACCGCCGCCGCGACCAGCGCCGCGACATCGATGCACCGTACCTTGGACGAGGCGCCCTTGCGGTAGCCCGTCACCGGCGAGCTCATCGACCCCGACACGTCGGGGCAGACGACCACCCGGCCCGGCAGCGCCGGCACCGCCCGGAGCGACTGCTCCAGCGCAGCTTCGAGCGCGGCCTGCACCTTGAGCGGCACGCCGTCCGACGCCTGATCCAATGCCACCATCAACTGATAGGGCATGGGCCGGGCACGGGCGGCCGCCTCGCGATCCTCCAGCCGGCGGGCCACCAGGTCGGTGACGCCGGCCACACCGAAGGCGCCGTTACGCGCCAGGGTGTTGAGGTTCATCCGCAGCGCCTGCCATCCCATCCGTCCGGCCAGTTCGCCCCACTGCGCCGCGGTGAGCGGCTGGGCGGTGAGCCATTCGAACGGCACCGGCGGCAGCGGCAACGAGCGATCCCGTTTCCAGGCCTCGAAGGCGGCGATCTCGGCCGGCAGCGCCGCGACGTCATAGGGGCGCCCCAGCAACCAGCCATAGAAGGCCCGACGCGCGGCATCGGCCGGCTTCGGGTGCACCATCTTCACGATGTCGGCGAGCGAGGGATCATTGCCCGTCGCCGCCGCCATCAGATCGCGCATCGAGGCCTGCTCCAGCCAGCGCTGGACCAGCCGCTTCGGCCGCGAGCCCAGCGAGCTGCGCCCGACCTGGCCAGACCGCATGATCTGGACGAAGCTGCGCAGCATCCGGCCAGTGTCGATCACCCGTCCGAAGACAGGCACCGCCAGGTCCGGATCGGCCACGGTCAGATAGGCCGCCAGCAAGGCCGGGGCATCCTTCATCGCGCCGGCCCGCCGCGCATAGACCGCCGCCTGCGCCACATAGAAGGGGTCGCAGGCCTTGGCCGCTTCGAGCATCTGGACCATCTGGTCTTCGGCGCCATCGTAGAAATTGTCCGCGAGCGTCCCCGTGGCCGCCAGCTGCGCCAGCATCGCCTCGGGACCCAGGCCATAGGCCGGAGCACCCTCGCGGTTCAGCGCATCGGCGCGCGGCAGGAGCCGTGCGATCGCGGATGCGAAGAGAGACTTGTTCGCCATCACCATCATCCCTGCCATCAGGGTCGCCTCGGCTTCGGGGGCGGTCGGCCCATTCCGACCGCCCCTGCCGCTGCACCGGGCCTTCGATACCAGCGACCCGATGCCAATATCTTTCGCAGGGACCGTGCCAAATGCTCGGCGGTGAATTGAAAAATTCACTACCCATTGATTTTTAACAGAAATATTTTCCACTTTCGCAACGATGAACATTTTTCCGGCGAAAGTGCTCCCCATTTTCATATCGATCTCGATAAGATTTTATCTTATGGGATAATCATGAATGTTCAGCCGCACAGAACGGTAGCCCCTCCTCCCGCACATTGCGCCCCAAGCACCAGGGCCGACGCAGAGAAGCTGCCATGAGGCCACTCACCGTCATCGGCTTCCTGGGCTCGACCCTCGACGCGAGCAAATTCGGGCCGTCGCGCTGGAACAAGTGGCGCCCCTCGGTGGGGCTGTGCATGCATGACGATCTGCGGGTCGACCGTTTCGTGCTGCTCCATGGCGAACAGCATCGTCGGCTCGCCGACTATATCGTCGAGGACATCGGCTCGGTCTCGCCCGAGACCAGGGTCGATCTCCATCGCATCGATTTCGCTGATCCGTGGGATTTCGAGGAGGTCTACGGCAAGCTGCTCGACTTCGCCCGCGCCTGGCCGTTCGATCCCGACGCCGAAGATTATCTGGTCCATATCACCACCGGCACCCATGTCGCCCAGATCTGCCTCTTCCTGCTCACCGAGGCGCGCTACCTGCCGGGCCGGCTGCTCCAGACCCAGCCGATGCGCGGGGACGGTGGCGACGGGCGCGGCACCTGGGCGATGATCGACCTCGACCTGTCGCGCTACGACAGCATCGCCACGCGCTTCGCCGCGGCCAGCGTCGAGAGCACATCCTTCCTCAAATCGGGCATCGACACGCGCAATCCGCGCTTCAACCGGATGATCGACGAGATCGAGCAGGTCGCGGTGCGGACCCGCTCGCCGCTGCTCCTCACCGGCCCCACCGGCGCGGGCAAGAGCCAGCTCGCCCGGCGCATCTATGAACTGAAGAAGCTCAAGCATCAGGTGCGCGGTCCCTTCGTCGAGGTGAACTGCGCCACCCTGCGCGGCGACGGCGCGATGTCGGCGCTGTTCGGCCATCGCAAGGGGGCCTTCACCGGCGCGATCGCCGATCGGCCGGGGCTGCTGCGCAGCGCCGATGGCGGCACCCTGTTCCTCGACGAAATCGGCGAACTCGGGCTCGACGAACAGGCGATGATCCTGCGCGCGATCGAGGACAAGCGCTTCCTGCCGGTCGGCTCCGACAAGGAGGTGAACTCGGACTTCCAGCTGATCGCCGGCACCAACCGCGATCTCGCCCGCGCGGTCGCCGCCGGCGGCTTCCGCGACGATCTCTACGCCCGGCTCAACCTCTGGACCTTCCAGCTGCCCGGCCTCGCCGAGCGCCGCGAGGATATCGCCCCCAATCTCGATTATGAACTCGATCGCTTCGCGGAGCGCGAGGGCGCGCGCGCCACCTTCAACAAGGAAGCCCGCGACCGCTATCTCGCCTTCGCGATCAGCGGCGAGGCCCAGTGGCCCGGCAATTTCCGCGACCTCGCCGCCAGCGTCACCCGCATGGCCACCCTGTCGCCTAAGGGCCGCATCGATCTCGACGCGGTCGAAGCCGAGATGGTTCGGCTGCGGCGGCTCTGGTCCTCCACCGACGAGGCGGTCGAAGACGGGCTCGCAGCACTTTTATCAGACGAGGCGCTCGCGGCGCTGGACCCGTTCGACCGGGTCCAGCTCGGCCATGTCGTCGCCGCCTGCCGCGCCAGCCGCTCGCTGTCGGATGCCGGCCGCACCCTGTTCGCCGTGTCGCGCACCCAGCGCGCCTCGGCGAACGATGCGGACCGGCTCCGCAAATATCTTGCCCGCTTCGGGCTCAGCTGGCAGCAGCTTTCGGACTAGCGCCCTCAGAAATAGGGCAGCGGTCCGAACGGCCCATAATATTCGAAGATGCGCTGGTCATAGGCGCGCAGGCTCGCACCGCCCAGTTCGACCAGTTCCTCGCGGCCATAATGCGGCGCCTCCTCGAGCACCCGGCGATCGAGCGACACGACATAGCCGTCATGCTCGACGTCGAAATCGAGCAGCGACCAGGGGATCGGGTGGAATTTCTCGCCGATACCCAGGAAGCCGCCGAAGGACATGATCGCGTAGATGATCCGGCCCGTCGCCCTCTCGATCGAGAGATCGTCGACATGGCCGATGCGATCGCCTTCCTTGTTGAACACCGGGGTTCCGTTGACCCGGCTCGCCAGGATCAGCTTGCGTTCCGAAGTGCTCGCCGGAGTGACTGTCTCGTGGATCATGGTCTTTCTCCTATGCTCCCGCCCGGCCCAATGGGCCGTGGCGTGGTGACGGAGGAGTCAACGGCAGGTCGATGGCTTCGTTCCCGCCCGACATGCTTCGTCACACACCTTGTCACAGGGAGCGATCATGTCATGATCAGAGCCGCGCGCCTTGTCCGGGATCAATCGGAGGTTCGCCGATCAGGCGAAAATTCTCCAGCCGCCGCGATCGCGAGGGGACGCCCGCCAGCGGTACCACCGGGAAAGGGCTGCCGCCCGGCTCGGTCAGTTTGGCGCGTACATAATCGATGAAGGCGCGCACCTTCGCGCTCTGCCGCCGTGCGGGATAGACCGCCCAGACCGGCATCGGATCGGAGCGCTGGTCGCCGAACAGCTCCACCAGCACCCCTGCCTCGATATAGGGGCGCAGATAGAGCTCGGGCAGCCAGATGATGCCGATGCCCTGCAGCCCGGCCGACAGCAGCGCCGGCCCGTTGTTGCTGCACCAGTTGCCGGCCAGGTTCGGGGTCTTCTGGGTCCGCCCGGTTCCGAAGCGCCAAGCGTTGCAGGCCTCGAAGGTCGAGACCAGGCAATTATGCTTCGGAAGCTGGGCGATCGTCTCGGGCGTGCCCCAGCGCGCCAGATAGTCGGGCGATGCCGCGCAGACATGCGGCAGCTCATAGAGCTTCTGCACCTTGAGGTTGGAGTCGACGAGCGCGCTGTAGCGGACCGCCATGTCATAGCCGTCGGCGACGATGTCGATTGTCCGGTCGGTCACCAGCAGTTCGATCTCGAGCTGGTCGTGGATCTGCATCAGCTCGGCCGCGAGCGGTGCGATATAGAATTCGCCGAAGCTGTCTGAAGCAACGATGCGCAATTTGCCGCGCAGGGTAGCGTCATGATCCATCGCCTCGCTGTCGATCGACTCCAGCCCGTCGAACAGGTCCACGCAGCTTCGGTAGACCGAGCGGCCGAGATCAGTGGGCGCCAGTCGGCGGGTGGTGCGGAACAGGAGCTGGCTGCCCAGACGCGCTTCCAGCGAACTAATCGAGCGGCTTATCGCCGATTTGGAGAGGCGCAGGCGCTCGCCGGCCGCAGTGAAGCTGCCGCACTCGACGACGGCGATGAAGGCTTCATAGGCTTCCCAGCGACGCATTGTTGCTCCCTCCACAACAGTGTGTTGAGCCCGAACCTACTAAAGCTTCCGCAGCGCAACAAATACTATCCCTCCCACTGGCCGGGATGATCGATCCCGGCACCTCGCTCTGCTGGGAGGCCCGATGTTCCTGTTCAATGCCTGGTATATCGTCGCGGAACCGCAGGAGCTGGCGGAGGGCCGCATCGTCGCCCGCACGCTGCTGGGCCGGCGGGTCGCGGTCTATCGCGGCGCCTCGGGCGTGCTCGTGGCGATCGACGATGCCTGCCCCCATCGCCTGGCCCCGCTGTCGCTGGGCACGGTGGTCGGCGACGGCATCAAATGCGCCTATCATGGCGCCGAGTTCGGCCCCGATGGGCAGTGCCGCGGCGTGCCGGGGCAGAAGGCGGTGCCGCCAAGGGCGCGGGTGAACAGCTATCCGGTCGTCGAACGTCATGGCTATGTCTGGATCTGGCTCGGCGATCCGGAGCGGGCTTCCGACGAAAGCTCGATCCCGGACGGTTTCTGGGTCAGCGGCGATCCATCATGGATCGGCGGCTACGGCCACATGGAATCGATCAGAAGCGATTATCGCCTGATCAACGACAATCTGTTCGACATCACCCATGCCGAGTTCGTGCATCCGGAATCCTTCGGCGGGGTCGAGGTTCAATATTATCGCAACGCGCGGCCCGGCTCCGACTTCGTCGACCAAGGCATGACCTTCGAGGTCGGCGAGACATCGATCCGCTTCCGCACCCATGCCGCCCGGCTGGGGCTGGAGGGCGGGCCTTTGTGGCGGATGATGGTCGCGCAGAGCCGCGGCGTCGCCGAATGGACCGACCCCGTGCACTTCACGATGGAAGTGATCTGGTGGGCCCCGGCCTACACCAGCTTCCACATCCGCGTCCGCCCGGCCGACGAGCCCGATGCCCAGCCGGTCGAGATCTACAATCTCCACGCCGCGGTGCCCGAAAGCGAGACGAGCTCGCATTATTTCTACCGCTCGGTGCGCAACTATGGGGACCCCTCGATGGACGCGATGTTCATCGAAGCGGCCAATTTCGTCTTCAACCAGGACAAGCCGATCCTCGAAGGCCAGCAGGCCGTGCTCGGATCGCGCGACCTGCTCGATGCCGATCCCATCTCCTTCGCCGGCGATCGCCTCCAGCTCGAAGGCCGCCGCATCCTCAACCGGCTGCTCGCCGCCGAACAGGGCGCCTGACCATGTACATGCTCGCCTTTCTCTATCCCTCGGCGCCGGGCCATCGCTTCGACGTCGACCATTGGAAGACCGTCCACCTGCCCCTCGGCCTGGGGCTCACCGACAAATATCTCGGCATCCGTCCGCGCAGGATCATCCTGTTCGGCCCCGGCCAGGGCGGCGACCTGCAGCCCGACAGCGCGCCCTTCGGCGCGATCGCGGCGGTGCTGTTCGACGATCGCGAGAGCGTCGAGCGCTTCTCCACCCTCTTCGAGCATGAAGAGGCCGCCCAACGCCTATCCGCCGACTTTTCGAACTACACGGCCGGCCCACCGGCGATCCTGATCTCGGAAGTCAAAGACGTCAGCGACATCGATGCAATGATCGATAGCTTCTACCAAGGGGAGGTCAAGTAACATCGTCCGAAATCCAAAAGGGGGAGTATTTGACATGAATATGAAAAAGAGGCTGCTGGCCTCGCTTTGTCTATCGCCCCTGATCTGGGGCATCGCGGCACCTGCCTATGCGGACGCCGAAACCAACATCACCGACGCCAAGAACACCGATGACGGGGAAATCCTGGTCACCGCGCGCCGGGTCGAGGAAAAGGTCCGCGACGTGCCCGCCACGATCAGCGTGCTCACCGAAAGCGCGATCCGCGCGTCGGGGGTCACCGTCGCCACCGACTTCGTCCAGCTCGTCCCCGGCGTCACCATCGTCACCGGCAATGTCGAGGCGGGCGACGTGCAGATCAGCGTGCGCGGCCTGAACGGCACCCGCGACGCCGAGAGCAACGTCGCGCTGGTCGTCGACGGCATCCTGAAGACCATCACCGCGGCGCTCAACCAGAATGCCGGCACCCTGAGCCAGATCGAGGTGCTGAAGGGTCCCCAGGGCGCCATCTATGGCCGCAACGCCGCCTCGGGCGCGGTGATCCTCACCACGCGCAAGCCCGGTGACCGGCTGGAGGGCCAGATCACCGCCAGCTATGCCGAATATGATCACAAGCGCGCCGCCGGCTATCTGTCGGGGCCGCTCGCCGATGGCATCGGCCTGCTCGTCTCGGGCGACTGGGAAAAGGGCAACGGCTTCTACAAGAATGTCTTCCAGGGCACCGCCGCCTGGCAGGCGTACAGGAACGCGATCCTCTCGGTCACGCCGGGCGCCGACGTGCCGGGCTTCGGCCGCCACTCGGTCGACAATTTCGAGCGCTGGAACATCAACGGCCGGCTGACCGCCGACATCGGCGATGCCACCTCGATCGACATCAAGGCCAAATATGGCCGTGTCTCGGGCGGCACGGTGATCTTCGGCGCGGCCTATGCGATCCCCGGCCTCGTGCCCTTCGTCGGGCCGGCGGTCTATCAGGACGTCAACGATTACGACTTCACCAATGCCTTCCAGGGCAATGTCCGCGCGCGCCAGATCCAGACCAGCAAGGAGATTTCGGTCAAGCTGAGCCATGACATGGACTGGGCTAGCCTGCAGGCTTGGGCCGCCTATAGCGACATCAGCAATTCCTACACCGGCGAGGGCACCAGCGGCTCGAACGGCTATTTCTTCACCCAGGCGCAATGCCGGGCGACCACGGCCGCGCTGGCCGGCTATCCGACGCCGCCCCCCACCGGCATCGGCAGCACGCCCGAAAGCTCCTTCTTCGGTCCCTATTCGCCCACCACCTGCGACGGCTATCAGTACAACCGGCGCGACCAGAGCGACTTCAGCGCCGAGTTTCGCATCGCCTCGCTGCCCGGCAGCGACCTGTCCTGGCTGGCGGGCGCCTACTATCTCCACATCGACCGGCGGATCTGCGTCAACCTGGCCACCGACACCGGGCTCGGCCCGATCCGGCAATGTTTCACCCTCGATCCGCGCAGCCGCACCGAGGCGCTGAGCGACGACAAGTTCAAGACCAATGTCTATGCGGCCTTCGGATCGATCCAGAACAAATTCTCGGACCGGTTCACCGCCTCGCTGGCGCTGCGCTACGACCGCGAGGAGCGCGACGTGCGCAACCAGATCCCCACTGACGTGCGCACGCTCTACGTCAATCCGCAGCGCGACGGGACGGGCGGCTATTATCTGAACCCCGGCCTCGACCCGGTCTATAATCCCAGCGGCGTGCTGCCGCCGCGATCGAAGGCGTTCGAGCAGATCGAACCGAAGCTCAGCCTCACCTTCAAGCCGTCCGAGCAGATCACCCTGTTCGGCAACTGGGGCATCGGCTTCAAGTCGGGCGGATTCAACAGCGGCGGCAGCGCGGCGATCGTCAACACCTTCAACGCCGCCCCGCTCAACGCCAACATCACGATCCGCGACGATTACAAGAAGGAGGTGTCGAGCGCCTTCGAGGCCGGCTTCAAATCGGCGCTGATGGGCGGCGCGCTCAATGTCGAGGGCGCGGTCTACTATACCGACATCAAGGACATGCAGTTCTTCGAGTTCTTCGTCGGCTCCTTCGGCCTGCTGCGGGTGGTGTCGAACATCGACAAGGCCCGGCTCTATGGCGGCGAATTGTCGGTCAGCTACCGCCCGGTGCGCGGCTGGACCTTGTTCGCCTCGGGCAACCTCACCGACAGCAAGATCCGCAAGAACAGCTCGCGACCCGACACGGTGGGCAACAAGGTGCCCTATGCGTCGGACTATACGGTCAACGTCGGTACTCAGCTCGACATGCCGGTCAGCGGCGAACTGCGCGCGATCGGCCGGGTCGATTATCGCCTGACCGGGCCGACCTGGTTCCACTCGGTCCAGGCTCAGACCCGTCCCTCGCTCAACGGCCTCGCCGAATATTCGAAGAGCCGCCGCGACGCCTTCGGCATCCTCAACATCCGCGCCGGCATCGCCACCGATCACTGGTCGCTCACCGCCTTCGCGAACAACGTCACCGACAAGAAGTGGCTGAACGAGGTGGTGCCTGCTCCCGAGCTGGGCGGCTCCTTCGTGTCGCCGGGCAGCCGCCAGCAATTCGGCATCGAATTGTCGGCGAAGCTCTGATCTCGTGAGAGCGGGCTGGCGCCGGATCGAGGGCAATGCCACTCTCGATCCGCGCCGGCTCGCCGCCGGTCGACCAAGGGGCATGCACATCAAAGGGACGGACATGGGGCTGAACCGTCGCGATCTTCTGAACCGTTCGGCCGCCGGCTTCGTGCTGGCGAGCGTGGCCGGCACGCTGGGCTGGATGTCGCCCGCCGAGGCGCAGGCAGGGGGCGCGGCCTTCCGGCTGCTGAACCCCAGCGAAGCCGCCTGGGTGGCGGGCCTCGGCGAAGCCATCGCCCCTCCGGCGCGCACCGCCGGGCTGGCCCATTATCTCGACCACCACCTCGCCGCCCCTTCGGCGGAAAGCCTGCTCGCGCTCCGCTATCTCGACGTGCCGCCGCCCTATGCGGATTTCTACCGCCCCGCTCTCGCTTCGCTGGCCCGGCTCCACGGCCCCCTGCCCCCGGTCAGCGGCGATGCACGCTGGGCCGACATCCTCGCCAGCCTGGCAGGCCCCGATCCCACCGGTTGGCAGGGGCCGCCCGCCGGCTTCTTCCTGTTCGCCATCCGCCTCGACGCGATCGACATCGCTTATGGCACCCGCGAGGGCTTCGCCCGGCTCGGCATCGACTATCTCGCCCATATTGAGCCGGAGACCGACTGGTGAGCATCACAAAGCCTGTCGACGTCGCGATCGTCGGCGCGGGCGCGGCCGGCGCTCTGCTCGCCGCGCGCCTCGCTGAAGCCGGACGGTCGGTGATGGTCTTCGAGGCTGGGCCGCCGTGGGACGCGAGTTCGCTGGTCAGCTCGCACATCTGGAGCCGGCGCTTGCGCTGGGGCGGCCCGCCGGTCGCCACCACGGGCAAGGAGCCGATCGGCTTCGGCTTCAACGCCGGCTGGGGCACGGGCGGCGCAGCGCTCCACCATTATGCCACCTGGCCGCGCCTCCACCCGGCCGACTTCACGATGCGCCACGACCATGGCCGCGGGCTCGACTGGCCGATCGGCTATGACGATCTGCGCCCGCATTACGACGTCATCCAGCGCGAGGTGGGCATTTCGGGCGATGCCGCCGCCGAGATCTGGCGGCCGGCCGGCGATCCCTATCCGATGCCGCCACTCGATCCGCTGAAGCAGGGCAAGCTGCTCGCCCGCGCCTTCGCCGCGGCGGGCAAGCGCACCGCCCCCTCCCCCATGGCGATCAACAGCGTCGACTATGGCAACCGACCCGCCTGCATCTATGACGGCTGGTGCGACGCCGGCTGCCCGATCCTGGCTCTCGCCAATCCGCTCGCCCTCTATCTGCCCCGCGCCGAGGCCGCCGGCGCCCGCATCCTGAGCAACACACCAGTGACCCGGCTCGTCGCCGGCCGGGCGGGCCGGATCGACGGGGTCGAATATCGCGATGCCTCGGGCAAGCTCGCCATCCAGCCCGCCCGGCTCATCATCCTGGCCGGCTCGGTGGTCGGCAATCCGGCGCTGCTGCTCAATTCCGCCAGTGCGCTTCATCCGAACGGCGTCGGCAATGCGCATGACATGGTGGGCCGCCATGTGATGACCCATGGGCTGATCCAGATATTGGGCCTGTTCCCGGAGGAGACCGAGCCGCATCGCGGCGTCACCGGCGCCCATCTGATCAGCCATGACAATTACTGCAAGACGAGCACGCCCGGCGCCTTCGGCAGCCGCCAATGGCTGATCGCCGCCTCGATCAAGCCCAACGACCTGGCGGGGCTGGCGGCGGCGCGGATGGACCTGAACGGACCTGCGCTCGACACCTTCCTGCGCCGCGCGGTGCGCCACGGCGCCAATATGATCGGCATGTGCGAGGAGGAGCCCCAGCGCGACAACCGGGTCGAGCTGACCGCCCAGACCAACGCCTGGGGCGTGCGCGGCGCACGGATCGTCCATGGCTTCTCCGACGACGCGAAGAAGCTCTGGGCGGCAATGCGCGACGAAGGGATGGAAATCTTCCGCGCGGGCGGAGCCACCGATGTCTGGCACACGTCGATGGCCTCGGCGCATCTGGCCGGTGGCACGATCATGGGCAGCGATCCCGCCACGTCGGTCACCGATGGCCATGGCCGGGTCCATGGCCTCGACAATCTCTACATCGCCGGATCGGGGCTGTTCCCCACCGAGGGCGGGGCCAACCCCACCTTCACCATCCATGCGCTGGCCGATCGCACCGCGGCGCAGATCATTGGGGACCGGGCAGAGCTGTTCGCCTGATCGGCTCCGCCGCTCAGTCCTTCTTGTCGTCCGACGGCTGCTCCGATTCCTCGACCTGCACCATCAGCGCCTTGACCGAATAACGCATCGCCAGCTCGCGATGCGCTGCCACCGCCTCGGGCTTTTCCGCTTCGGAAGCCCGCGCCTGTTCCTGCTTCGCGCGCAGGAGAAAATAGGCCGCTTCCTCGACCGGCTCTTCCATCTTACGTCCTCTCAAGCGGTCCTGATTCGGGCCTTACCACGACTGTACGGATCGCATGTGGCAATCCATCGATCCGCCACGGAAAATAACCGATCAGCAATGATATGGGAGATGAACAGTCCCGAGCTTCATGATGCGGAAGGGCCAGGATGCACCGCCGCCCCGATGGGCCGACGGGCAGGACCAGCGGGGCTGGTCGACCCTTTATCTAGGGGAAAATGGTGCTGCCGGTGAGGATTGAACTCACGACCTCAGCCTTACCAAGGATGCGCTCTACCACTGAGCTACGGCAGCACTGCCTGCGGTTCCGCGGGCTGCCGGAGGAGTATCCCCCGGCGGTGTCGCGGGCCTATGAACAATCGATCGGCTCCCGTCAAGGCGGCTTGCCGACTATCTGACGATAAGTCTAACGAAGCGGCGATGAAGGACGGCATTTCCAAGGGCAAGGACGAGCGCGCCGAGCGGCTGGCGCAGCAGCTCCGCGCGAATCTCCACCGCCGCAAGGCGCAGGCCCGCGCGCTGGACGACAAGCCAGAAAAGCCCGAAAATACTGATTAAAAAGGCTTTTCGCCGATCACATTGCCGCCTTCCAGATAGCGGCAGACCAGCACCTCATCCTCCTGGCTGCTGGCGATCGCGCACCCCACTTCGGTCGTCGTCCGCCACACCAGCTGGGTATAATGGCCCACGTCGCGCCACTGGCCGGTGGTGCTGTTGCGCGGAAACGGGCCGTTGATGAAGATTTTTCGCTCGTCGACCCACAGATTCACCATCTGCTCGGGCGTGTAATAGCCCTTGGTGCCGCGCCAGAGATTCTCGCCCTCCTCGCCGCTCACCGGATCGACATAGTCGGCGGTATCGCTGTGTTCGAGCCCATCGATCTGGGTGAGCTGCTGCGCCCATTCCAGCGACTGGCGGGCGAGCTTGTCGCTCCACTTCAGCGGCGGAATGCCCAGTCGGAGGCGCTCACGGTTATGTGCCTCCAGCAGCCGCTGGTTCAGGTCCTGCGACGTCCACAAGGGAGCGGCCCCGCTGACGGCCAGCCAGACCGCAGGAGCGCAGAGAATACGGGTCGCTATCCTGCGCCACGGCCGCATTTTCGCGCGTCAGCTACCCCCAAGAAGTCAAAGCAACCGAGCCAAATGGGCCCGATCGGCGTGAAGTGGCGACTCCAACGCACGATCGGCCATTTTTATTCCTGAGGTCAGGCAGATTCAAGCAGCGGGACTGTTGCCTTTTGTAACCAGTCCGCCGCCTCGCCGGTCAACTGCGGGCCGACGATCTCGCGCACGCGGGCGTGATAGGCGTCAATCCACGCGATTTCGCCGGAATCGAGCATCGAGACGTCGATCAGCACCCGCTCATAGGGGGCGAAGGTGAGTGTCTCGAAACCGAACATTTCCTTCTCGGCCCCCTCGATTTCCAGGGGCACGGTGAGGATCAGATTCTCGATTCGGATCCCATATTCGCCGGTCTTGTAATAGCCGGGCTCGTTCGAGAGGATCATGCCCGCCTGCAGCGGCTCGTCGCCCCCGCCAAAGGTGGCAATCCGCTGCGGGCCCTCGTGCACCGACAGATAGGCGCCCACGCCATGGCCGGTGCCATGGGCGTAATCGAGCCCCGCCGCCCACAGATATTGGCGCGCCAAGGTGTCGAGCTGCCCGCCGCGCGTCCCCTTGGGGAAGATAGCGCGCGCCACCGCAACATGGCCCTTGAGCACGCGGGTATAGCGGTCGCGCATCTCCTGGGTCGGCGTACCCACCGCGATGGTACGGGTCACGTCGGTGGTGCCGTCCTGATATTGGCCGCCCGAATCGACCAGATAGAGCGAATTGGGCTCCAGCCGGCGGTTGGTCTCCTCGCTCGCGCGATAATGGACGACCGCGCCATTGGGGCCCGCGCCCGAGATGGTGTCGAACGACAGGTCCTTGAGCAGCCCACCCTCGGCGCGGAACGCCTGGAGCTTGTCCGACGCGGTCAGTTCGTCGAGCCCACCGCCCGGCGCCTCGACCGACAGCCAGTGGAGGAAGCGGCTCAGCGCGGCGCCGTCGCGCGCCTGCGCGGCGCGATGCCCGGCCATCTCTACGCCGTTCTTGATCGCCTTGGGCAGCACGACCGGGTCGCGCTCCTCGATCAGGGTGGCGCCGCCGGCCGCGAGCGCCTCGAAGATCGCCGCCACCGCGCGCTCGGGGTCGGCCGCGACGGTCTTGCCCGCCATCGTCTTCAGCGCCGGCTCGAAATCCTCACGGTCGTGCAGCCGCACGCCATTGCCCAGATGCTGGCGCACCGCGTCGTCGATCTTGTCGGACGCGACATAGAGGTCGGCGGTCGCATCGTCATGGACGATCGCATAGGCCAGCGCGACCGGGGTACGATCGACGTCCTGCCCGCGGATGTTGAACGCCCAGGCGATCGAATCGAGCGCCGAGAGCACGGCCGAGTCCGCCTTCTTGGCGGTCAGCCAGTCGGCCACCTCGGCGCGCTTGGCGGCCGAGCTCTTGCCGGTCAGTTCGTCGGGCTGCACCACCAGCCGCGCCGCCGACGGCGCCGGCTGGTCGGGCCAGATCGAATCGACCGGGTTGGTCTCCACCGCCACCAGCTCGGCGCCCTTCGACGCCAGCGCCTTCTTCGCGGCCGCCACCCAGCTCTTGGTGTGCAGCCACGGATCATAGCCGATCCGGCCGCCGTCGGGGGCGTGGTGCTCCAGCCACTCCGCGGTGCTGGTCTGCGGCACCGACTGGTAGCTCCAATGCGTGCCGTCCACCTGCTCGCGCACCTGCAGGGTATAGCGCCCATCGACGAAGATCGCCGCCTCGGCCGGCAGCACCACCGCCGAGCCCGCCGAGCCCTGGAAGCCGGTCAGCCAGGCGAGGCGCTGGGCATAGGCGCCGACATATTCGCTCATATGCTCGTCGGTCAGCGGAACGACGAAGCCGTCGAGCCGGCGCCGCGCCAATTCCTCGCGGAGCGCCTTCAACCGGTCTTCATAGCTGGACATGGGACTGCAAACCTCAATTCGGGATATGGGGAGGAAGATAAGCCTCGGGACGGCGGGCGGCAACGGGGACCTCTCGGCCACCAGAAACCGTCACCCCAGCGAAGGCTGGGGTCCATGTCTCTCTTCACCCGAGATGACATCTGAGAAGACAGCAGACATGGATTCCTGCCTTCGCAGGAATGACGAAATAAGAAGGAAGTGGTGGAGGCCCTCAGCCTCCCGCTTCCTCCACCGCCGCCTTATGCTTGCGCCCCACCTCGACATAGCCCTGCACACCGATCTGGTTGCGCGCCATGTCCTCCGGCGACAGGTCGCGCATATATTTGGCCGGCCGGCCGCTCCAGAGCTGGCCGCTGGGGATACGCTTGCCCGGGGTCAGCATCGCCCCGGCCGCCAGCATCCCGTCGGATTCGATCACGCAGCCGTCCATCACGATCGCGCCGAAGCCCACGAAGGCGCGGTCATGCAGGGTGCAGCCATGCACCATCGCCAGATGGCCGATCAGCACGTCCTCGCCGATGATCGTCGGCCAGGTCTGGTTGGAGACATGGACGACGCTGCCGTCCTGGATGTTGCTGCGCGCGCCCACCCGGATATGCGCCACATCGCCGCGCAGCACGACATTGTACCAGATGCTCGCCCCGGCCCCGATCTCGACATCGCCGATCACCCGTGCGCCCGGCGCCACGAAGGCATCCGGATCGATCTTCGGATAGGTGCCCTCATAAGGCAGAATGGTCGCGCCGTCGCTCATGCCGGTCTTCCGATGCTGTAGGTGATGTGCGGCTTCAGCCGTTCCTCCAGGCCCGGCTGCGGATGATCGAAATCGAGATCGGGACGGCGGGTCATCCCCAGCCGTTCCATCAATCCCCAGGAGCGGCTGTTGGCCACGGTGGTGATCGCCCAGATGCTGTCGAAGCCCAGCGTCGACCAGCCATAAGCGATGCTCGCTTCAGCCGCCTCGCGCGCATAACCCTTGCCCCAATGAGGCGCCCCCAGCCGCCAGCCGATCTCGGCGCGGCCTTCGACAGGCGTGCCGAGCGCGCCCGGTTTGATCCCGCAGAAGCCCAGAAAAGCCCCATCCTCGCGCCGCTCGACCGCCCAGAAGCAATGGCCATGCGCGTCGATAAAGCCATTCTGCCGCGCGATCGCCGCCTCGACCTCGTCACGGGTCTGGGACGGTCCCAGATGCTCCATCACCGCCGGGTCGTTGCACATGACGTGGAAAGGCTCGGCGTCGGCCTCGCGCCAGCGCCGCAGGATCAGCCTGTCGCTCTCGATCATGCGCCCAGCAGCCGCGCCGCATGCAGCGCGTGATAGGTCAGCACGCCCGAGGCGCCCGCGCGCTTGAACGCCATCAGCGTCTCGATCACGATCGCGTCGCGATCGGCCGAGCCCGCGGCGGCGGCCAGCTCGATCATCGCATATTCGCCGGACACCTGATAGGCGAACACCGGCACCTCGAACCGCTCCTTCACGAGGCGGACGATGTCGAGATAGGGCAGGCCCGGCTTCACCATCACGCTGTCGGCGCCCTCGGCCAGGTCCAACGCCACCTCGCGCAACGCCTCCTCGGCGTTGGCATAGTTCATCTGATAGCCCTTCTTGTCGCCCTTCAGCAGGCCGCGCGTGTCCACCGCATCGCGGAAGGGGCCGTAGAAGGCCGAGGCATATTTGGCGGCATAGGCCATGATCTGCACGTCGACATGGCCGCCCGCCTCCAGCGCGGTACGGATCTCGCCCACCCGGCCGTCCATCATGTCCGACGGAGCGATGATGTCGCTGCCGGCCTCGGCCTGGACCAGCGCCTGGCCGACCAGCACCTCCTTGGTGGGATCGTTGAGGACATGGCCGCTCGCGTCGACCAGCCCGTCATGGCCATGGGTGGTATAGGGGTCGAGCGCGACGTCGGTCAGCAGGCCGATGTCGGGCACCGCGTCCTTGATCGTCTTGATCGCGCGGCACATCAGATTGTCGGGGTTCAGCGCCTCGCGCCCGTCGTCGCTGCGCTTATCGCGCGGCGTGTTGGGGAACAGCGCCAGGCAGGGAATGCCGGCGTCGCGCGCTTCCTTCGCCTTGGCGGCGATCTGCGACAGCGGCCAGCGCGACACGCCGGGCAGCGAGCCGATCGGCTCCACCTCGTCGCCATTGGCGATGAACAACGGCCAGATCAGATCGGCCGGGGTCAGGACATTCTCGGCAAAGAGCGCGCGGCTCCAGCCATGACGGCGCGTGCGACGCAGGCGCAGCGCGGGGAAAGCGGCATGAGTCATGCGGGGTGCTTTAGCGGGTGGCGGCGGAGGGTGCAAAGGCGGGCGACAGCAAAGTTCCTCCCTATGCGCAGCATGGGGAGGGGGACCGCGCCGAAGGCGTGGTGGAGGGGTTTCCGCCCTCTCGTCAAACCTTGCCGACAAAGTCCTGCCATAACCCCTCCACCATCCTGCGGATGGTCCCCCTCCCCATGGCTGTGCCGTAGGGAGGATCTTAAAGCGCAGGGTTCCAATTCCCCTTGCACCCGAAACAATCCGTCGCACGTTGTGCCCCTCGCATGACCCAGCCCCGCTCCGCGATCCTCATCGTCAACGCCTTGTCCCGCCAGGGCCAGAAGCAGTTCGACGCGGCCTGCTCCAAGCTGCGCGAGGCCGGCGTAGACCTGATCGACACGATCGCGATCGACGAGCCCGGCACCCTGCCCGACAAGGTGGCCGAGGCGATGGCGAAGAAGCCGCCGATGCTGATCGTCGGCGGCGGCGACGGCAGCCTGTCCTGCGCGGTCGACGAACTGGTCGGCACGGACACGATCTTCGCGATCCTGCCGCTCGGCACCGCCAACAGCTTCGCCCGCACGCTCGGCATTCCCCTCGACCTCGACGGCGCGGTCGGGGTGATCGCCGGCGGCGAGCCGCGGCGGATGGACCTGGGGATGATCGACGACGATTATTACTGCAATTGCGCCGCGATCGGGCTGTCGACCAAGATCGGCGGCCACATCCCGCCGCTGCTGAAGAAGAGCCTCGGCCGGCTCGGCTATCTGATCTGGGCGGCCTGGCAGTCGATGAAGTTCCGTTCCTTCAAGCTGATCGTTACCCATGACGGCGTGCGCGAGGAGATCGAGGCGCTGGAGGTGCGGATCGCCAACGGTCCCTATCATGGCGGGGTCGAACTGGTGGAGGAGGCCGATCCCGAAAGCGGCGAGATTGTCGTCCAGGCGGTGGTCGGCCGCTCCCCCGCGCAGCTCGGCTGGAGCTGGTTCGCCAGCTGGTTGCGCCTGCGGGCGCGCAAGGACACCACCATCGAATATCGTGGCCACTCGATGAAGATCGAGACGATACCGCCGCAGAAGGTGTCGATCGACGGCGAGGTGCTGGCAAAGACCCCCTTCACCGCAAAGATCGCGCCCGCCGCGGTGCTGGTCATGGCGCCGCGCCCGGAAGAAACAACCGCCGCTTAACCACGCTTCGGAACGCTCCCTTAGCGCGGCGCGGGGCACTTGCTCCGGCCTGGTGCACAGGGGGTAGTCTGTCATGCGCGTATTGGCTCTGGCGTCGCAGAAGGGTGGTTCGGGCAAGACCACGCTCTCCGGCCACCTCGCCGTGCAGATGGAGCGCGCCGGTGCCGGCCCCGTGGTGCTGATCGACATCGACCCGCAGGGCTCGCTCGCCGACTGGTGGAACGAGCGCGAGGCCGATGCCCCCGCCTTCGCCACCACCAGCATCTCGCGTCTCGCCGGCGATCTGGAACTGCTGCGCCAGCAGGGCTTCAGGATGGCGGTGATCGACACGCCCCCCGCGATCACCGTGGCGATCCAGAGCGTGATCTCGGTCGCCGATCTCGTCATCGTGCCCACCCGCCCCAGCCCGCATGATCTGCGCGCGGTGGGCGCCACCGTCGAGCTGTGCGACCGCGCGGGCAAGCCGCTGATCTTCGTGGTCAACGCCGCCACGCCCAAGGCGCGAATCACCTCCGAAGCCGCGATCGCGCTGTCGCAGCACGGCACCGTCGCCCCGATCACGATCCACCACCGCACCGATTTCGCCGCCTCGATGATCGACGGCCGCACGGTGATGGAGGCCAATCCCGGGGGCAAGTCGGCGATTGAGGTCGAGCAGCTCTGGTCCTATGTCGCCGACCGGCTGGAGCGCAATTTCCGCCGCACCGTCATCACCATGCCGAACAGCGCGGTGGGGCCGCTGAGCCAGCATGTCACCGGCGGCGGCTTCGGCCGCCGCGTCGCGCGCTGAGGGGGAGAGGAAGCATGTCCGATCCCAAGCCCATGGCCTCGCTCACCGCCTCGCTGCTCGCGCGCAAGGGCGATGCGCGTCCGGCGATCCGCCGAGCCTATCTGCCGATGGCGTCGCTCGGCGCCGCGCGCGAAGCGCTTCAGGACGATCTCGGCTGGGACATGTCGGAGGAAATGGCTCCCGTCCCCAACCAGCCCGATGTGAAATTGCAGCAGGAGAGGCTTGCTACATCCTTCCCGACCGCGCCCCAGATGCGCGGCGGGAAGGAGATTTCCAAAGCGTCCGCCAAGACCAAGGCCGCCTTCACCCTCCGCCTCGACGCCGATCGCCATCTGCGCCTGCGCCTGGCGGCCGCCGCCGCCGGCCGATCGTCACAGCAGCTCGTCACCGCCGCGCTCGACGATTATCTGGCACGCCAGCCCGGCCTGGACGCGCTGGCCGACGGCGTGAAGAATTACGAGGCCACCGCCCGCTAAGCGTCCGCAGCGGTTGTCTGCGGTCGCTTTTTGAACGACCATCCCTTCGAGAAGACAGGAGGGATGCTCGATGCGCCGTATCGCTTTGCTGGCCTTTGGCCTGGCCATGGCCAGCCCATCGCCCGCGCTCGCCTCCGATAAAGTCGAGACGGGCGATTATAGCCGCGCCCGCAGCGACGTCCTGAAGGCGCTGGCCGCTCCTCCCCTCGCCACGATCGGCGCCGATGTCGTGCGCTTCAGCACCGCCCCGGCGCTGGGCGGGCAGGCCACCGTCGTCGAACTCCACCGCGTCGATGCCACCCATGCGGAGGGCCGCGCCTGGTTCCTGGCCGGGCATCCCCATCTCGGCTGGACCAGGCAGGGCGAGCTGCGCCTGCATCTGACCGTCGCCGCCTTCGATGCCCTGACGGGCGGGGTCGATGCGGCACTCGACAAAGCCGCCGCTGCGGCGCCCCCTGACCGCAACGACCTCGTCATCTGTACCGATGGCCCCGGCTATCTGTCCGAGCGGCGCGTGAACGGACAGGCGCGCTGGCTGTCCGGCTTCTGCGGCGATCATCCGAACGATCGAATCGCGGCATTGATCGGCGAGGTCCTGGCCAGGAATGTGCGCGGCTATCTCGGCAATCTCGGGCCGGCCCTCGCCGGCACGAAACAGGCTCAGTCTGAATAGCGCTCGAAACGCAGCATCCCGGCCAGCCGCGATGCGCCCTTGTCCGAGGGATGGTTGACCCCATCGTTCACCGGCACCTCATCGAAATCGAACGGGCTGATCCCCTCGAGACAGGCGACGTTGACCCCGAACTGGTTCGGGTTCGAGCGGCGCTGATGATGGGTGTAGATGCCGCAGCGCGAGCAGAACCAATGCTTCGCCGTCATCGTGCCGAACTGATAGAGAGCGAGCGCATCCGCCCCCTCTTCGATCACGAAGCCGTCGAGCCCCGCCGAGACGGCCACCGCGCCGCGCATCCGGCAATAGGAGCAGGTGCAGCGCCGCGCCGAGCGCAGCCCGTCGCTCAGGGTCACGCGGAAGCGCACCGTGCCGCAATGGCAGGCCCCTGCGATCTCGGCGATGTCGGGGTTCATGCCTCCGCCTCCCCTCCAATGTCGTGGAACACGCGCAGATGATTGCCGTCCTGGTCGCTCGCGAAGAACTCATAGAGCTTCGGCGGGTTCACATAGGGCGGCCCACCGGTCTCGACGCCGGCCGCCGCCCATTCGGCATATAGCGCATCGACCTCGGCGCGGCTCTCCAGGTTGATCCACAGCAGGATCGGCCCCTTGATCGCCAGCGGCTCGCGATAGGCGGCGTCGGTCAGGAACAGGCGCGTGTCGCCGCGCCACAGCTCGGCCAACCCCAGCCCCTCGTCGGCCCAGCGAATGGAAAAGCCCAGCCGATCGCGCCAATAGGCCAGCGCCGGGGGCAGGCTCTCGACGGGAACGGAGGGACAGCTGACGGGAAACTTCATCGTCCTTCTTCCCTCCCAAGTGCCTCAGGCGCCCTGCTCGGCCCTTTCGGCCTGCTCGACCAGCGTGCCCTTCCGCCAGCCGCCATAGGTATAATAGGCCCAGGAGAGCGTGACGACCACCACCGACCCGAAGGGGAAGGCCCACCACAGCGCATCAAAGCCCATGGTCGGCTCCATCGCCAGTGCGAAACCCAGCCGACAGACGACCAGGCCGATCGTCAGGATCACCAGCGGCGCGATCACCGCGCCGTTCGCGCGCACCGTGCCGAAGAACACCATCGTCGCGCCCGAGAAGAGGAAACTCCAGCCGGCGATCAGCTGGATGCGCTCGGCGATCGGGATGGCGGGGCTGCCGGCGCCCAGGAACAGGCCCAGCACCGATCGATCGAAGACGGTCAGCAAGGTCAGCAGCGCACCCGTCAGCAGGATGTGGAACACCAGCCCGGCACGGGTGATCGCGCCCACCCGATCCCATTTGCCGGCGCCGATATTCTGCGCGGCCATCGCGCTCACCGCGGCGCCCACCGCCATCGACGGCATCTGCACATAATTCCAGAGCTGCACCGCGACGCCATAGGCCGCCACCGCGATCACCCCGGCATGGTTGACCAGCCCGATCATCACCAGCCCGGTGGCGGTGAGCACGAACATCTGCAGGCCCATGATCGTGCCCTTGCTCAGGATCAGGTTCAGCAGCGCGGGCGGCGGCATCAGATAGCGGAACTCGGGCCCGCGCAGCCGGATCGGCATGTCACGCCAATAGACCATAGCGATCATCCCGATCGCCCCCACCCCATTGGCGATCAGGGTCGCCACGCCCGAGCCCGCAATCCCCATCGCCGGGATCGGGCCGAAGCCGGCGATGAACACGGGGTTGAGCCCGGCATCGAGGATCAGCCCCAGGATCATGAACCAGAGCGGCGTCATCGCGTCGCCGATGCCGCGCAGGGTCATCATCATCAGCACGATGATCGCGCTGAACGGAAAGCCCCACATCATCACCTTCAGATAGACCGAGGCGAGCGGCAGCGAGTCCGGCGGCGTGCCCAGCACATGGAGCAGCTTGTCGGTCAACCCCACGCCCACCGCCACCACCAGCACCGAAATGCCCAGCAGCAGCGCGGTCGCGGCGCCGATCACCTTGCGCGCGCTGTCGACATCCTTGCGGCCCATATGCTGGCCGACAAGGATCATCGCCGCCATCGCGAAGCCGAACAGCGCCGACCAGGCGAGGAAGATGATGTTCGCCGCATTGGCCGAAGCGGCCAGCGCCTTCTCGCCCAGGAAGCGGCCGATCCAGATCGTGTTGATCGAGGCGTTGAGCGACTGGAGGATATTGCCCACCAGGGTCGGCACCGCGAACACCGCCAGGGTGCGCGTGATCGGCCCCTCGGTCAGATCCTGCCTGCCCCCTGCCACGACCTGTCCCCCTCCCGGCCGGCCGCTCTAGCCCAGCCGGGCCAGCGCGGCGGCCAGTTGCTCGGCCTCCAGGCTCTTCTCGGCATGGTCTGCGCGCGCCTTCTCCACCGCCTCGGGCTTGGCCTTCTCGACGAAGGCCGGATTGCCCAGGCGCCCGGCAAGGCTGTCGCGCTCCTTCTCGGCCGCGGCGATCCCCTTGGCGAGGCGTGCGCGCTCGGCGTCGAGGTCGATCACGCCCTCCAGCGGCAGCACATAGGTGGCCTCGTCGACCACCACCTGCGCCGCGCCGCCCGAGGGGCCATCGCCCTCGGCCAGATCGATCCGCGCCAGCCGCGCGATGGCGACCGCGTTCGCGGCGAGGCGCGCCTTGGTCTGCTCGCTCGCGCCACGCGCATGCGCCGGCAGTCGCGCGCCCGGGGGCACGTTCAGGCCGGTGCGGGCGGTGCGGATTTCGCTCACCATGCGGATCAGCCAGTCGATCTCCTGGCTCGCCGCCGGGTCGAGCGACTGCGCATCGGCCATCGGCCATTTCGCGACGATCAGATCATAGGGACGGTCGCCGAGCGCGTGCCACAGCTCTTCGGTAATAAAGGGCATGAACGGGTGGAGCATCACCAGGATCTGGTCGAGCGCCCAGCCCGCCACCGCGCGGGTCTCGGCGGCCTGCACCGCGTCGGCGCCTTCGGCGAGCAGCGGCTTGGTCAGCTCGATATACCAGTCGCAGAAGCTGGCCCAAGTGAAGTGGTAGATGGTGTTCGCCGCCTCGTCATAACGCAGGTCGGCGATGGCCAGGTCGAGCGCCTGCACCGTCTTCACCACCTCGCCGATGATCCAGCGATTGACCGCCAGCTCGGCCTTGGGCGCTTCGATCGCGGTCGATGCGCCGATGCCGTTGCCCTGCGCGAAGCGCGCGGCGTTCCACAGCTTGGTCGCGAAGTTGCGATAGCCCTCGACCCGCTTCTCATCGAGCTTGATGTCGCGCCCCTGGCTCTCCATCGCGGTGAGGGTGAAGCGCAGCGCGTCGGCGCCGTACTTGTCGATCAGGCCCAGCGGATCGACCGTGTTGCCCTTCGACTTCGACATCTTCGAGCCGTCGGCGGCGCGCACGAGCCCATGCAGGTACAGGGTCTTGAACGGTACCTCGCCCATGAAATGCAGGCCCTGCATGATCATGCGGGCATCCCAGAAGAACAGGATGTCGAAGCCCGAGATCAGCACGTCGTTCGGATAATGACGCTGAAGCAGCGAGCGTTTCGCTTCGCCGTCCTGATAGGCCTCGGGCGACTGCTGGCCGGCGCCCTCGGGCCAGCCGAGCGTGCCGAATGGCCACAGCGCCGACGAGAACCAGGTGTCGAGCACGTCGGGATCGCGGGTGAGCGTCTTGTCCGCGCCGGCCAGCGCCTGCGCGCCGGCCTCGTCCTCGGCGACATAGACCTGGCCGTCCTCGTCGAACCAGGCCGGGATCTGATGGCCCCACCACAGCTGGCGCGAGACGCACCAGGGCTGGATGTTCTCCAGCCAGTTATAATAGGTCTTGGTCCAGCTTTCGGGCACCACCTTGATCGCGCCCGAGCGCACCGCTTCGATCGCAGGCTTCGCCAGCGTCTCGGCATCGACATACCATTGGTCGGTCAGCCAGGGCTCGATCACCGCGCCCGATCGATCGCCATAGGGCGTCTGGATCACCCTATCCTCGATCTTCTCGAGCAGGCCCGCGGCGTCGATCGCCTCGACCACCTTCTTGCGCGCGTCGAACCGGTCGAGGCCCAGATACTCCTCGGGAATCAGCCCGTCGGCGGTCTGGATCAGCTTCGCCTCGGCATCGAGCATGTTGAGCATCTCGGCGGCCTTGAAGCCCGCGCGCTTGCCCACTTCGAAGTCGTTGAAGTCATGCCCCGGCGTGATCTTCACCGCGCCCGAGCCCAGCTCCGGATCGGCATGCTCGTCGGCGACGATCGGGATCAGGCGGCCGGTGATCGGCAGCTTCACCTGCTTGCCGATCAGCGCCTTGTAGCGCTCGTCCTCGGGGTTCACCGCCACCGCCATGTCGGCCAGCATCGTCTCGGGCCGCGTGGTGGCGACCGAGATCGTGCCGCTGCCGTCGGCGAGCGGGTAGGAGAAGTGCCAGAACTTGCCCTGAATCTCCTTGGTCTCGACCTCAAGGTCGGAGATCGCGGTCTTCAGGCCCGGATCCCAGTTCACCAGCCGCTTGTCGCGATAGAGCAGCTTCTGGTTATAAAGATCGACGAACACCTTGAGGACGGCCTTCGAGAAGCCCTCGTCCATGGTGAAGCGCTCGTTCGCCCAGTCACACGAGGCGCCCAGGCGGCGGAGCTGGCGGGTGATCGTGCCGCCGCTCTCTTCCTTCCATTCCCACACCTTGGAAATGAAATCGTCGCGGCTGAAATCGGTGCGCTTCTGGCCCTTGGCGTTGAGCTGGCGCTCGACCACCATCTGGGTCGCGATACCGGCATGGTCGGTGCCGACCACCCACAACGCGTCCTTGCCCTTCAGGCGGGCGTGGCGGATCAGCACGTCCTGCAGCGTGTCGTCCAGCGCATGGCCGATGTGCAGGCTGCCCGTCACGTTGGGCGGCGGGATCACGATGGTATAGGGCTCGGCGTCGGGCCGCTCGGGGCGGAACAGCCCCTGCTCTTCCCAATAGCCATACCAACGCGCCTCGATGGCGGCGGGGTCGAAAGTCTTGTCGATCGTCATGATGGCGCCGGCTTTAGCGGGGAGACCGGGCCCTGCGCCACCCGTTTTTACGTCTCATGCAAAATGCGTCATCCCGGCGGAGGCCGGGATCTCGGGAGAGTAGAGGCCCGCTCAACTCCTGAGATCCCGGCCTCCGCCGGGATGACGATATGGGGCGTGCGGCCAGCCCTCTACTTCTTCGTATATTTGTTCATCCAGCCCAGCACCTCGTCATACCATTGGATGCTGTTCTTGGGCTTGAGGATCCAATGGTTCTCGTCGGGATAGACCACCAGCCGGGACTCGATCCCGCGGCGCTGGAGGGCGGTGAAGGCGGCGATCCCCTGGGTATAGGGGATGCGGAAGTCCTTCTCGCCATGGAGCACCAGCATCGGCGTCTTCCAGGCGGTGACGTGGTTCACCGGGTTCCACTTCTCGTAGTTGGCCGGCACCTCATAATAGGGGCCGCCATGCTCCCATTCGTCGAACCACAGCTCCTCGGTCTCATAGGCCATGGCGCGCGCGTCGAACACGCCGGCATGGGTGACGAGGCACTTGAACCCGTCGGGCCAGTTGCCCGCGATCCAGTTCATCATATAGCCGCCATAGGAGCCGCCCGCCGCGCAGGCCCGGCTGCCGTCGAGCCAGCCATATTTGGCGGTCGCGGCCGCGAAGCCAGCCTTCAGATCCTCGAGCGGCTTGCCGCCCCAGTCCTGGTTGATCGCATCGGTGAAAGCCTGGCCGTAGCCGGTCGACCCGTGGAAATCGACCATCACCGCGCCATAGCCGGCGCCCGCGAACACCGCCGGGTTCCAGCGATAGGACCAGCCATTGCCGAAGCTGCCCTGCGGGCCGCCATGGACCAGGAAGGCCATCGGCGCCTTGGCGTCCGCCGCCAGCCCGGCGGGCTTCACCGCATAGGCCCAGACGGTGTCGCCATTGGCGCCCTTGAAGCTGAAATGCTCGACGCTCGGCATGTCGATGCCGGCCAGCTTGTCCTTGTTCACCCAGGTCAGCCGGGTCGGCTTGCCCTTGCCAGCCGCATAGAAATCGGCCGGGGCGGTCAGACTGTTCAACGTGTAGACATAGCCCTTGGGCGTCGCGAGCAGGGTGGCGGCGCTGCCCTCGCCGGTCAGGCGGGTCGGATTGCCGGTCTTCACGTCCACCGCGAAGACGGGATCGTCGCCGGTGTCTTGCGCCGTCACATAGAGCTTGCTGCCGTCCCTGCTCCAGACGAGGCTGCCCACCGAGCGGTCCCAGCCCTCGGTCAGCGCCTTCGTCTCGCCGGTGGCGAGGTTGCGGAGCTGGAGCACCTGGCGATCGGCTTCATAGGTCGGCCGCTTCATCGCGACATAGGCGAGCCACTTACCGTCGGGCGAGACCGCCGGCAGCGTGTCCATGCCGTCATTCGCATCGGTCAGGTTCACCGGCGCCGCCGATCCGTCGGCCGGCACCGCGAAGATGTCGAGATTAGTCGACAGCGGCTCGGTCGTCCCGGCCTCGCGCAGGGTGAAATAGACGGTCTTGCCGTCCTTGCTCCAGGCGAACTCGCTGCCGTCGCCATAGGGCTTGGACGGCGTATCGCCCACCAGCGCGCCAACCAGCGCGGTGCCATTGCCCTCGGCCTTGCCGCCGTTGAGCGGCAGCACGAACGCCTGCGAGCGCTGGCCGTCGCTCCACGTGTCCCAGTGGCGGATGAAATAATGGTCATAGGTGCGGCCGCTGCCGCCCTTGTTCTCGGGCTTGGTGTCGGCGAGCGATTTCGCGCCCACCGGCCGGTCGGCCCAGACGAGCAGCCTGTCGCCGGTCGGCGAGATCTTGAAGCCGCTCACATCCTGGTCGGCCACCAGTTCGGGGGTACCGCCGGCGATGGCGATCCGCCAAATCGCGCTCTTGCCGTTGTTGTCGGCGGTGAAGAACACCCACTGGCCGTCGGGGGTGAAGGCGGGCGACGACTCGCTCTTCGCCGGATCGGCCGCGAGCTTCTCGGGCACCGCGCCCTTCTTCGCCAGGTCGAGCCGCCACAGGTCGGTGCGGCCCTTGTTCGCGGCAAGGTCGGTTTCCCGCTGGTCCCAGACGAGCCAGCGGCCGTCGGGGGAGACATCGGCACCGCCGATGCGCGAGAAGGAGGCGACATCCTGAATGGTAAGCGGGCGGGCCTGCACGGAGGCGCCGATACCCGCGACGAGGCCGAAGGCCAGAAGCGAGAGTTTCTGCATGGGCGAGGACTAGACCAAAGCGCCATCGCCGCCAAGCGCTGTATCAGCGGAGTGGTACAGCCCCCTCGCCTATCTCCGGCGCACCTCAGCCGTCGCGGTCGGTCATCCGGCGGATTTCTGTCTGGACGAGCCGCTCGACGATGTCGGGCAGGTTGCGCTCGATCCAGTCGGCCAGCATCGGCTGGAGCATTTCGCGCGCCAGCGCCTCCAGGGTGATATCGCCACCCGTCGCGCGCGGCGTGGGCGTGCGCGGCAGCAGGTCGCGCGGCACCGGCCGGGGCGCGGGCTGCGTCGTCTCAGCCTCGGCCTGGCGGATACGGTCGGCCGCGCGCTGCATCGGCCGCGGCTCGACCGGCGGGAAAGGCGAAGCTTCGGGCTCGGCGCGCGAAAAAGCCTCGGGGGCCAGGTCGGTCAGCTCCAATATCGATTCGGGCGGCTCGGCGCGGCGCGTCGGCCAGGGCGGCGCGGGATCGCCCGGCCGCGATCCGGGCGGCGGCGGGAACGGCGCGGGCTGCTGCACATTGCCCGACGGAAAGGGCGGCGCCGACGGAAAGGCCGCCGGCTGGACCGGCGCGGCCATCGGCTGCGGCGGAGGCGCGAAGGCGGCCGGCGGCGGCGCCTGCTCGATGCGCGGCGCTACCGGTGCCGGCGCCGCGACGGGAGCCGGCGCAGGCGCGGAAACGGGCGCCGGCCGGGGCGGCGGCGGAGCGGTATCGTCGGCAATGATTCGCTTAATGGACGCGAGAATATCGTCCATCGATGGTTCGGAACGGTCGGCCATGCGCCGGTTATAGGCTATTTCGCGGGGCTTTCCACCGGGCTGTGCGAAGGAACCGCCGACACGCTCGGCTGGCCCAATGTGGAGGTCGCGACCGGCTTGGGCTTGGGGTCGCTGTCCCAATCCCAGATGCGGTTGTGGACCCGCGTATAGTTGGCGACGGGGTCGTAGAGCGAGCCGCCGTCGAGGCCCAGATCCTTGGCCTGTGCCCGGCCCATCGCCGCGATCAGCGCGAAGCCCGCGACATAGGCGTCGCGCTTGGCCGACACCAAGGTCGAGCGCGAGTTGAGCAATTCCTGCTCGGCGTTCAGCACGTCGAGCAGGTTGCGCGTCCCCACGCCCTGTTCGGCGCGGGTCCCTTCCAGCGCCAGTTCGTTCGCCGACACCGCGGTCTGCGAGGAATCGATCACACCCAGCGCCGCCTGGTAGCGCGAGAAGGCGACCCGGGCCATCGCGATAACCCCGCGCTCGGTGGCGGTCTGCGCCTCGAGCGCCTGGCTCTTGCGCGCCTGGGCCTGGCGGACGCGGGCAGCGGGCTCGCCACCCTGGTAGATCGGGATCTGCGCCTGCAAGCCGATGGTCGCGGTCTTGTCGACCTGCCGGATGCCGGCGGCGCCGCCGGCCAGCGTCCCCTGATAGTCGACATAGTCACCGGTGCCGAAGGCCGAGAGGCGCGGCATGCGCGAGGCCTCGGCGACGCCGATGTCATATTGCGCGGCGCGCGCTGCCTGCTTGGCGGCGGCCAGATCGGGATTGTTGGCGACGGCGATGTCGACCGCATCTTCCGATGTCGCCGGAAGTCCGGGCAGCGCCGGCGGGGTCGCCAGATTGTCGGGGAATTTGCCGACGACCTGCATGTAGGTCTGCCGGCTGTTGTCGAGCTCGGCCTGCGCGCTCTGCAGACTGGCGCGCGCGCCCGAAAGCCGCGCCTCGGACTGGGCCACGTCGGTGCGGGTCAGGTCGCCGACCTGGAAACGATCCTTGCTCGCCTGCAAGTTGGTCTCCAACACCTTCACGTTGCCGGCGTTGAGATCGACGATCGCGGTGTCGCGGATCACGTCCATATAGGCCGCGACCACGCTGGTGAACACGTCGCCCTCGGTCGCCTGCAGGTCGGCCCGGCCCTGCTCGACCCGCGCCTTGGCGGCACCGATCGAATTGCGGACGAAGCCGCCCTGATAGATCGGCACGGTCACCGTCGCCGAGCCGCCGATCGACTTCTTGGGCTGGGTGAAGTTGTTCGCCGAGCGCTTGACGAAGCGGTTGTAGGAGCCAGTGGCGCTCACGTCGGGCAGGCCCTGCGAACGGGCGATCGCGACATTCTCGTCGGTGGCGCGCAACCCGGCGCGGGCGCCGGTCAAGGTCGGGTTCGAGCTATAGGCCTGGGTGAAAGCGTCCCGCAGCGTGTCAGCCTGCGCCGGAGAACCAAGTCCGATCAGCGCGATAACCGCCAGCGAGCCACCCCAACAGCCTGCCGCCCTTCCCCCAACCTTGATCGTCACTTATTTCATCCCTGTTAGAAACTGAAGGCTTTCGGCTTCGCAAACCCGGGCAGCGGCGCCACATCGACATCGGCGAAGGCATTGACGCCAAAACCGCTGCCGGCACGCACGCCGAGCACAAGACGGCTCACGCCATTGTCGAGCACCGCACCGACCAGGCGGCCGTTATCGGCGAGCTGGTCGATCAGCGCCTGGGGAATCTCTTCCACCGCGCCATCGATCAGGATCAGCGAATAAGGCGCGCCCTTCTTGCTGCCGGCCGCCGCAGCGCCCTTCACCCAGGTCGCGCCCGGAACCGCCTTCTTGCCCTCGGCGAACAGCGCCTCGTCTTCCTCGACCGCGACCACCGTCGCGCCCAGCGCGAGCAGCAGCGCCGCCGTGTAGCCGGTCGCGGCGCCGACGATCAGCACCTTGTCGCCCGACACGACCTGCGCGGCGGTCAGCATGCGGCCGGTCGCCATCGGCGCGCTGATCGCGCGTCCCGGCGCGATCGGCAGGGCCAGGTCGGCATAGGCGATGCGCGCCTTGTCCGCCGGTACGAAGCGCTCGCGCGCCAGCTCGCCCATCGCGGCCACGACCCGTGCATCGCTCACCCCCGTGGTCCGGAGCTGGCTCACCACCATCGCATGCCGCATCTGTTCGAAATTCTGTTCGGTCACCGGTTTTCCGCCTTTAAGTGTCTTAGTGGTACAATACAGTGAGGACAGCTTCAAGGCTTTATCGCGTTGCATCAATCCCGCCAAGCGCGAACTCCGGCTGGCGCAAAAGCGTGGATCATTTCCGATCCCGGTTGACATTGCCACGCCCTGCGGCCATTGCCCGCCGCCGATGGCCCGATGGCGGAGTGGTTACGCACCGGACTGCAAATCCGTTTACGCCGGTTCGATTCCGGCTCGGGCCTCCACCTAACCAGCCGCCGACGTCACCGGCTTCCCAGACGCCGAACTTCCCCGTGCAGCGCGCCGTCGCGCTTCGCAGAGGCGAGCCGTGTCACCGGGCCTCTTACCACCCGATTCTATTTGAACGGCTGAGACCAGTCTGCTGCGGGATCTTCGAGGATATCGATCCTGTTGATATATCCCGCATGGTTGATTCCGTAGAGAACCGTGCGCGCCCAACGGCAACAATCGGAGTTACCCGGCTTGCCGAAAACGCGGGTATCCAAGGATTCCGCGACCATGGCGCCCTTATAGCTGGTGGCGATACTGTGCACCTGGGTTCGCGCGTCGTCGAAAGCGTGACGCTCCAATTCCAGCCAGGCCGGCTTTCCCTCCGCGATTTTATCCCGGTTGCGGAAGACCGTGACGTTTTCGCCGATCAGCGCGGAATAGGCAGCGAAATCGCGCTTTTCGACAGCCATCAAGAGCTTCGAAACCACATCGACGATGGCGGGCGGCGGCGGTGGAAGCGGCACCGCCTGCGCGGGCGTGCCGAACATCAACAGACACGCCAAACCGCACCAGAATCGCATTGCACGCCCCCTTCAAAGCCCTCGACAAATGCGATGAGCCTAGGGGATTTTTATATCACCCGCGGCGAACCGAATCCATTTCGGACCAGCTTGATCATCCCGCCCGGACATGGGCGGACGGAGTATGCGCGCTCGGCTCAGTCCTTCATCTCCTGCGCCACCGTGCGCAGATATTGGCGCATGTCGGTCAGTTGCTGGTCGGTCATCTCCTCGAAGCGCGGCATGCCGTTGGGCACCAGCGCGCCCTGGCGCACGACCTGTTCGAACGCGCCCGCATCCAGCTTGATCGCCGATCCGCGCAGGTCGGGCGCGGTGCCGCCGCCCAGGCCGTTGATGCCGTGGCAGATGAAGCAGTTCTTGCCGAAGCTCGCCCAGCCGCGCTCATAGCTGGCCTTGTCGGCCTTGAAATCGGGATCGTCGGCGATGACGACCTTATAGGGCTCGGTCGGCGGCAGCGGCTTGCCGGCGCCCAGTTCGAAGGTCAGCACGCGGCGCGCCTGGGTACGATAGTCGCTGCGCATCGCCGCCAGCTTGCCCAGCAGCCCCGCGCTGGTGCCGATCCCGCTCAGCACGGTCACATATTGGCGCCCCTTGACCCGATAGGTGATCGGCGGCCCCAGCACCGGCGACTTCGCGTCGAAATGCCAGAGCAGCTTGCCGTTCGCCGCGTCATAGGCCTGGAACTTGCCGTCGGCGCGCCCCTGGAACACCAGACCGCCCCCCGTCGCCAGCACGCCGCCATTCCAGCCGCCGCCGGTCGACACCCGCCAGGCGGGCTTCCGCGCCACCGGGTCCCACGCCATCAGCAGCGATCCCGGCGTCGGCGCGCCTTCCACGCCCTCGATATCGGTGGAGAGATTATAGCCGCCGTTGAGCGAATTGTCGGGCGGACGACGCCAGCCCGGCTTGAAGCCCTTGGTGTCGTAGCGCGCCCCGAATTCGGTGACCGGCAGGTAGAGCAGCCGCGTCTTCGGGCTGTAGGCCGACGGCACCCAGGTGTGCGCGCCCATCGGCCCCGGGAACAGGTCGAAGGGCTCGTCGTCGGGAAAGCGTGCCTTCGGATTTTCGACCGGCCGGCCCGTCTTCATGTCGATCTCGCTCGCCCAGGTGACATGGGCGACCTTGTCGGCCGAGATCAGCTGTCCATTGGTCCGGTCGATGATGTAGACGAAGCCGTTCTTCGGCGCCTCCATCACCACCTTGCGCAGCTTACCGTCGATCGTCAGATCGGCCAGCTGCATGTCCATGTCGGCGTTGTAATCCCAGGTCTCGCCGGGATTGAACTGATAGTGCCACTTATACTTGCCGGTCTTGGCGTCGAGCGCGACGATCGAGCAGAGGAACAGATTGTCGCCCTGCCCGTCGCTGCGCAGCTTGTGGTTCCACGGCGCGCCATTGCCGGTGCCGATCATGATCGTGTCGGTATCGGGATCATAGGTAAAGGTGTTCCAGGCGGTGCCGCCGCCGCCATGCTTCCACCATTCCCCCGCCCAGCTCTTCGCCGCGATCCGGGTGGTCTCGTCCTTGTCGACCGCGGGGTTGCCCGGCACCGTCCAGAAACGCCACAGCATCTTGCCGGTCTCGGCGTCATAGGTCGTCACATAGCCGCGCGTGTCGGCGGCATCGGCGCCGCCATGGCCGATGATCACCTTGCCGTCGAACACGCGGGGCGGGCCGCTGATGAAGCGGTAATCGTCCTTGCCGACGGTCATCGCGCTCCAGACCTCGGCGCCCGTCTTCGCGTTCACCGCGATCAGCCGGCCATCCTGGGTGCCGACATAGATCTTGCCGTTCCACCAGGCGAGGCCGCGAATGCCCCAGCCCTCGCGCAGCTTGCGGCCCGAGGCTTCGGGCGCCTTGGGATCGAAGGTCCAGAGCAACTTGCCGCTGGTCGCATCGAACGCGCGCACCACGCTGTAGCCGGTCGCGGTGTAGAGCACGCCGCCGACGGCGATCGGCCCGCTCATCGAATTGCCGGCGGGCAGGTCGTAGGACCAGGCGAGTCCCAGCTTCCCGACATTTCCGACATTGATGTCGCCATGCGGGCTGTAATGCTGCTCGCCGAAAGTACGGCCATAGCCGGGCCAGTCGTCACCCTCATTGCCGTCCAGCAGTCCGACGGCGGGCGAAAGCTGCGGCGCCTTCGCCACCAGCTGCGGCATCACCAGCGCAGCCCCCGCAACGGCGGTGGCAACCCAGGCGCCCCTTCGATATCCCGACATCATCCTCTCCCTCCCCGCGGCTCTGGTCCGGCCGATGCGCGGAAGATGAGTGGCGGGTCGGGGCTTGGCTAATAGGAATTGCCGATAGCGGCCCCTATGGGTCGCCGGTTCCCATATGCGGGAAACAAAAAGGCCGACCGTCCGCCGGTGGGGGCCAAACGGACGATCGGCCAATTTCGCCGGGCAGTGCCACCGTCGCCCCGTTGGGGGTAGGACTTGGGCGGCACCTTGAAGCCATGGCACACGGCCGTACGGATGAACCGGATCGGCCGCATCGCAGCTCACGCTGCTGCGGAAATCTGGAGCGCAGATAGGCCGCTACGGGCAGTCTCTCTCCGTCTCTGTAACCGTTACAAAGATCCGATTTGCGACCAGAATTGGTCCGTGACAGGGGGGCAAATAGAGGTTATCCCCGTCCCCGAGATGAGCGACACCGACCAGGTTGCGATCGATCGCGACAAACCGGCGCCCGAGGCGCATCCGCTCTCCGATCAGGACCGCAATGCCGAGTTGATGCACGAGGAATTGCGCTCGGTGATCGCCTCCGCCGATTTCTCGCGGGCTCCGATCATGAAGCGCCTCCTCGCCTTTCTGGTGGGGGAGACCGCCGCCGGGCGCGGCGACCAGCTCAAGGCCTATTCGGTGGCGGTCGACGGCCTGGGCCGCGCGCCCGATTACGATGCCCGCGCGGACAGCTATCCGCGCGTCCAGGTCGGCCGGCTGCGCCGGATGCTCGAAAGCCATTATCAGACGAGTCGCCCCAGCCGTGGCCTGCGCCTGACCATTCCCAGCGGCCGCTACCGGGTCGCCCTGGTTCCCGACCAGCGCGACGAGGATCTGGCCGAGGGCGCCGTCTCGGTCGACGATACGCTGTCCAGCCGGTCGCTGCTGCTCGGCTGGAACACGCTGCTGCTCGTCGCCATGCTGCTGCTCGGCACCGTCCTGGCGGTCCACTTCATCCCCTGGCGCTCGCTCGCTCCCACCGCGCCGCACGAACGCCCGGTGCTCGAGCTGGGCGCCGTCTCGATGGCGCGCGAGAGCAAGCTCGGCAATGTCGTGCGCGCCACCCTGATCAACGGCCTCGCCCGCAGCAATGTCTACATGCTGAAGCCGCTCCGCCGCTCGGCGGCGGTCGAGCCCGGCGCGCCCAAGCCCAATTACCGGCTCGGCGCCGATCTCGTCACCGGCGAGCGGCCGCGCCTGTTCCTGCGCCTGTCGCAGGTCGGCCCCGATCGGCTGATCTGGTCGGGCGATGTGAGCCTGGCCGGGGTCAACCTCGACGATGGCGAGGCGATCGATCGCGCCCTCGCCCCCGCCATCGCCGCGATCGGCCGGGTCAACGGCCTGATCGCCACCCATGAATTGCAGGAATATGGCGGGCAGAAAGCGGTCGGCTATAGCTGCCTGCTGCTCTATCACCGCTATCGCAAGGAGCGGTCGACGGTCGAGCTGCCCCATCTCGAGGCCTGCATCGAGCGCAGCCTGAAGGCCGATCCCGACAATGCCGACCTGCAGGCCGCGGCCTCGCAGCTGGCGATCGAGCGGATGGTGAGTTCGAACACCGATCCGCGCGAGCGGCCTGCCCTGCTCGCCACCGCGCAGCGACACGCCCAAATCTCGGCGATGGTCGATCCCTATGATCCCTGGACCAATGCCACCCGGGCGCGGGTCGCGCTGGCGCGCGGGGTCTGCCCGCAGGTCGTCAGCTTCGCGATGCGCGCCGTCCAGCTCCAACCCTATGATCCGGCGCTGCTGTCCGACGTCGGCCTCTATCTGCTCGCCTGCAACGACAATCGCGCCGAAGGGATGATCCGCCGCGCGATCACGATCGGCGACGATCCCGACGGGCGCTTCTACGGGCCGCTGCTGCTGCTGGCGATCGGCCAGGACAATCAGGCCATGGCGCGCGAGGCGCTGTCGCACCTGGCCCCTCCCGTCATCGGCAATAACGGCCGCTATTATCTGATCACCGCGGCGGGCTATGCGATGATCGGCGATCTCGGCCGCGCGCGGGCGGCGTGGAGCCAGCTCCAGCAGGTCAACGAGGCGATCGCGCGCGATCCGCACAGCTATTTCGAGCGGCTCGGCTATGCCGCCGGCCTGCGCGCCAAGGCGATCGAGCATCTGCGCCGCGCGCGGCTCATCGCTGATTGATGGCGCTACCACCGTAACGGCTTTCGCCCCCGGCAATTGCACTATAGACTGGTTAATGCCGCAGGGGCAGCGGCGTCATCCGGTTCGCTCCGGACAAGAATATGAGGAGCTTGGGCGATCACTTCCATCGATGATCTTCCGCTGCGGCTAGCCGGGCGGAAGCCCGACCTGTTGACTGACATCCTCGTCGCGATGTCGGCGGTCGGGCTTGCCGCGGCCGGCCGGCTCGTGGTCGACGCCTTCACGCCGGGCGTCATCGCCTATGCCTTCGTCTTTCCCGCGGTGATCTTCGCCGCACTGCTGGCGGGCACCAGGGCGGCGTTGATCGCGGCCGCGGTCTGCCAGCTGCTGATCTGGTATTATGTGATCCCGCCGCGCCGCGACTTCGCGATCAGCACCCCCGACGCGATCGGCCTGCTCATCGCCAGCGCTTCGCTGCTGCTCACGATCATCCCGGTCTCGGCCTTTCGCGCGATGAGCCTGCGCCTGCGCGACGAGCAGCAGCGCCATGTCGACCTGCTGTCGCTGGCGCTGCGCGAGGTCGACCACCGCACCCGCAACAATTTCCAGATCGCCGCCTCGCTGCTGCTGTCGCGCGCTGCCGGCCAGGACGATCCCAATGTCCGCCAGGAGCTGCAGGCCGCCGCCGGCCGGCTCCAGTCGCTCGCCTCGGTCTATTCGAACCTGGCGCTGAGCAGCGCCGACCTGTCGACCGTCCTGCTCCACGATCATCTGCGCGAGGTGTGCGAGCGCATCCAGGAAGGCATGCTGCCCCCGGGCGTGGTGCTGAGCTTCGATGCAGAACCGATCCAGGTGCCCGCGCAGAAGGCGGTGTCGATCGCGCTGATCGTCAACGAATGCCTCACCAACGCCGCCAAGCACGCCTTTCCCGACGGGCTGGGCGCGGTCGCGGTCTGGGTACGGCCGGAGGATGGCCAGATCCGGCTGACGATCGAGGATGACGGCGTCGGCCATGGCAGCCAGATCGACAATAGCGGCACCGGCTCGAAGCTGCTCGCGGTGCTCGCCAGCTCGCTCGACGCGACCCTGGAGATCAAGCAGGCAACGACGACCGATCGCGGCACGCGCTGCGAGTTGAAGGTGCCGTTGGTTTGATTTAGCGGGTTGTTTGTTTGGGCCCTGTTGTTTGTTTGGGCCCTCAGGCGCCGGGCGCGAGGCATCCGCCTCGCTTGGCTTTCCTCGCATAAGCTCGGGCGGCCGTTCGGCCTTGCGGGACACTGACGTGTCCCGACGATGAGCTGGTCGTCGGAGCCCGCCAGGGCTCCGCAAGCGCGAACGCGCGCCCGAGCTTATGCGAGGAAAGCCAAGCCGGACGGATGTCCGGCGCCCGGCGCCTGAGGGCTAAATCAAAAGACTCAAATCAACCAAATCTACCCGTGACATAGTCCCGGGTGCGCTGGCCGCGCGGATTGGCGAACAGCTCTTCGGTCGGCTGGAACTCCATCATCCGGCCCAGATACATGAAGCCGGTATAGTTGGAGATGCGCGCCGCCTGCTGCAGGTTGTGCGTGACGATCACGATGGTGAAGTCGTCGCGCAGCTCGATCAGCGTCTCTTCCAGCTTGGCGGTCGAGACCGGATCGAGCGCCGAGGCCGGCTCGTCGAGCAGCAGCACGTCGGGCTCCACGGCAATGCCGCGGGCGACGCACAGGCGCTGCTGCTGGCCGCCCGACAGGCCCAGGCCCGAGCTATGCAGCTTGTCCTTCACCTCGTCCCAGAGAGCGGCGCGGCGCAGCGCCTTCTCGACGATCAGGTCCATCTCGGCGCGCGGCTTGCGCTTGTAGAGACGCACGCCGAAGGCGACATTGTCGTAGATCGACATCGGAAAGGGCGTGGGCTTCTGGAACACCATGCCCACCCGCGCGCGCAAGCCCGCCACGTCGACCGGCGAGCGCACCATCGTCGCGTCGTCGCCATCGCGTTCCTTGAGCCGGGTCAGGCTCTTGCGGTCGGCCAGCACGTCATGCCCGTCGAGCAGGATGCGACCCACCGCATGCTGCTTGGGATAGAGATCGTAGATGCGGTTGAGCGCCCGCAGCAGGGTCGACTTGCCGCAGCCCGACGGGCCGATCAGCGCGGTGATCTTGTTCCGCTCCACGGGCAGGTTGACGCCATGCAGCGCCTGGGTCTTGCCGTAGAAGAAATCGAGATTGCGCGCCTCGATCGCCAGATTGTCGGCGGACGGAAAGGCGAGATGGACCTCTTCGGACAGGTGCGAAGGAAGGTCGGTCATGAGCGGCGGGCCTCCCGGGCGACGATGCGCCCGATGATATTGATGGAAAGAACGGCAACGGCGATCAGCAGCGCCCCCACCCAGGCCAGCCGCTGCCAATCCTCATAGGCGGACAGGGCGAACTGGAAGATGGTGCCCGGCAGGCTCGCCATGGGCTGGGTCATGTTGATGGAGAAGAACTGGTTGCCGAGCGAGGTGAAGAGCAGCGGTGCGGTCTCGCCGCTGATGCGGGCGAAGGCGAGCAGCGCGCCGGTCAGCAGGCCGGCCTTGGCCGACTTCCAGACGATCTTGCGGATCACGAAGGCGCGGCTGGCGCCCAGCGCCATGCCGGCCTCGCGCAGCGCGCTGGACTGCAGCGCCAGGATGTCCTCGGTGGTGCGGGTGACGATCGGCATCGCGATGATCGCCAGCGCCACCGCGCCCGCCCAGCCCGAGAAGCCCTGGAACGGACGGACCAGGATCTCGTAGACGAACAGGCCGATCAGGATCGACGGCGCCGAAAGCAGCACGTCGTTCAGGAAGCGGACGACATGGCCATAAGCGGTGTTGCCGCCATATTCGGACAGCCAGGTGCCGGCGAGCACGCCGAGCACGACCGCGATGATCAGGCCGACGCCGCACATCAGGATCGAACCCATGATCGCGTTCGACAAGCCGCCTTCCGATCCCGGAGCCGGCTGGGTCATCGTGAAGATCTTCGCGTCGATGCCGCCCAGGCCCTTGCTGACCAGCGACCAGAGGATCAGCACCAGCGCGGCGAGCGCGACGAGCGTCGCCGCCGTGGTGAGCACCACGAAGATGATGTTGTAGATACGGCGGAGTTGGGCGCGTTCCATCGCTAGCTCCTCAATGCTTCTGGCCACCCAGCAGCGCGCGGGCGATCGCCAGCACGCCGAAGGTGATCAGGAAGAGGACCAGGCCGAGCGCGACGAGCGCGGCGCTGTGCATGTCGCTGGTGGCTTCGGCGAACTCATTGGCGATCGTCGAGGCGATCGTCGAGCCCGAGGCAAACAGCGAATCCGGGAAATTATGGGCGTTGCCGATGATGAAGGTCACCGCCATCGTCTCGCCCAGCGCACGGCCCAGGCCGAGCATCACGACGCCGACCATGCCGCGCCGCACATAGGGGATCACGACCGATCGGATCACCTCATAGGGGGTGCAGCCCAGGCCATAGGCCGCCTCGCGCAGCTGCGCGGGAACGGTCATGAACAGCTCGCGGAACACCGCCGCCATATAGGGCAGGATCATGATCGCCAGGATCATCGAGGCGGTGAAGATGTTGGCGCCGTTGGGAATGCCGGAGAACAGCGTCTCCTGCCACGAGCCGGGCTCGGCCTCCATGATCAGCGGCAGCTGGACATGTTCGGCGAACCAGGGGGCCAGCACGAACAGGCCCCACATGCCGTAGACGATCGAAGGAATGCCGGCGAGCAGCTCCACCGCGATCGCGATCGGCCGCGAGATCGGGCGCGGGCAGAACTCGACCAGGAACACCGCCACGCCCAGCGCCAGCGGCAGCGCCATCACCAGCGACATGATCGCGGTGACGAGGGTGCCGACGATCGGGCCGGCGGCGCCATAGACCTCGGTGACCGGGTTCCACTCGCTCGAGGTCAGGAAGCCCAGGCCGAAATTGGCGAAGGCCGGCCAGCCGCCGATGGCAAGGCTGATGACCACGCCGCCCAGGGTCGCGAGCAGCAGGGTCGCGGCGCCGAAGCAGGCCGCGTGAAAGATCACCTCCCCGGTCGAGCCGGAGGGGCGATAACTGGCGGTTTCGGTCGGAGCGGCGCTTGCCATGTCCCTCTTTCACTGAAGCAGCGGGAGCGCAGCACGCCCCCGCCACCATCAATCACTATCTCTATGCGCGATCAGCGCGCCACGTACACCGGCTTACCGCCGGCCTTGACGTTGGCAACCCACTGCTTGCGCACCAGCGCCTTTACGGCCGCCGGCAACGGCACATAATCGAGCTGGACCGCCGCGGCGTCACCGCCCTTATAGGCCCAATCGAAGAATTTCAGCACGCCCGCGCCGCTCGCCGCATCCGCCTGGGTCTTGTAGACCAGGATGAAGGTGGCGCCGGTGATCGGCCAGCTCTTCGGGCCCGGCTGGTCGAGCAGCAGGATATAATTGCCCGGGGCCTTGGCCCACTGCGCGCCCGCGGCAGCGGCGGCAAAGTTCGCGGCGCCGGGCGACACGAACTGGCCGTCCTTGTTCTGCAGCAGCACGAAGGTGGCCTTGTTCTGCTCGGCATAAGCATATTCGACATAGCCGATCGAGCCCATCGTCTGCTTGACGAAGGCCGACACGCCGTCATTGCCCTTGCCACCGATGCCGGTGGGCCAGGACACCGCATCGCTGGCGCCGACCTTCGAGGCCCAGGCCGGGTTCTTCGCGGTCAGATAGGAGGTGAACAGGAAGGAGGTGCCCGAGCCGTCCGACCGGTGGACCACCGTGATCGGCAGCGGCGGCAGCTTCACGCCCTTGTTCAGGCCGGCGATGCGCGGATCGTTCCACTTCAGGACCTTGCCCATGAAGATGTCGGCCAGCAGCGCGCCGGTGAGCTTGATCTGGCCCGGCTTGACGCCCGGCAGGTTCACGACGGGGACGACGCCGCCCATCACGGTGGGGAACTGGTAGAGGCCGGCGGCCGCCAGCTCTTCGGGCTTCAGCGGCTTGTCCGACGCGCCGAAGTCGACGGTCTTCGCCTTGATCTGCTTGATGCCGCCGCCCGAACCGATCGCCTGATAGTTCAGGCCCACGCCGGTGGTCGCCTTGTAGGTTTCAGCCCATTTGGCGTAGAGCGGCGCCGGAAAGGTCGCACCGGCGCCCGACAGATCGGCCGCCTGCGCACCCGACACAGCGACACTGGCAAGGATCAGGCCAGCGCCCAGCGCCGTCGCGAAACTCTTGAACATGGGAATGATTCTCCGATGCCGGAGTCCCCCCGGCGCGTGGCGTCGATTAGTCGAGCCCTGTTACAGCAATGTTACAGGAGGCCCTCGACGACGCCCTTGAAGGGGCCTGTGCGGCGGCGGCAACGGCGCTTCGGCTATGGTAATTTCACTGTAACCCAAATGCAGCAAAATCGTAAGATTTACACATTTAGTAACAAACGCGTCTTCGATTTGCCTTCATCGTGTTCGGCGCTCCTGTATAGGGTCTCGTCGCACGGCGCTTGATCCGCCGGCGGAGAGGGCTCGAATCAGATCGTCTGAGTCGGTGAGGATCAGCAGGGAAATATGGTGAAGCCTCATCTGTCTTCGGCGCTGCTTGCCACCAGCCTTCTCTGCGGGACAAGGGCCGCCCATGCCCAGGAGGCTTCGGCGCCGACCGCCGCGACACCGGCGAAGGCCGACGACACCGCCGCCCAGATCGAAGCGCTGCGCGCGCAGGTCGAGGCGCTGCAGGCCCAGGTGAAGCAGCTTTCCGCCAAGGTCACGAAGAGCGAACCGAGCTGGAAGGGCGCCCCCAGCTGGGCGGGCAGCGACGGCTGGACCTTCAAGCCCAAGGGGCTGATCCAGCTCGACGCGGGTTATGTCTCCCTGCCCCGCAAGATCGCCGGGCTCGTCCCGGTATCGGGCACCAGCGCAGGCACCGGCGTCAACACCAACAATCTGGGCTGGAACACCCGCGCCCGCCGCCTGATCATCGGCGCTGAAGGCAGCATCCCCGGCGGCTTCGGCTACAAGTTCGAACTGGAGATGTCGCAGGGCAGCGTCGCCTATGAGGACATGATCCTGACCTGGCAGAAGCCGGGCAGCCCGTGGAGCGTGATCGTCGGCTACCAGTTCCCCAATTCCAGCCTCGACCTGATGTCGAGCAGCCGGGTGCTGAGCTTCTCCGAGCGCAACGGCGCGGTCGATGCCTTCGGCTATACCCGCCGGCTCGGCACCACCCTGGCCTATAGCGACAAGAACGGATTGTGGGGCGTCGCCGCCGGTATCTATTCGGAGGACATCGCCAACACCAATGCCGCCCGCACCGGCTGGCAGACCACCGTGCGCGGCTATGCCTCGCCGAAATTCGGCGACGTCCAGACCCATGTCGGCCTCAATTATCAGCACCGCGTCTCCCCCACCGATGCGCAGAATGTCCGCTATCGCCAGCGGCCCACCACCCAGATCACCGGCGAGCGCTTCCTCGACACCGGCCCGCTCGCCGCCAAGGGCGACGACATCCTCGGTGGCGAACTCGCCGTCATCTACGGCCCGCTCCACTTCGCCAGCGAGGTTCAGCAAGCCTGGATCCGCAGCATCGACGAGAGCCATGGCTTCGGGGTGAACAACGGCGCGGGCACCACCAATTTCCTGGTCGGCGATCCGGTGTTCCGCTCGGGCTATGTTGAACTCGGCTATTTCCTGACCGGCGAGAGCCGCGCCTACAAGGCCGGCAAATGGGATCGCACCAAGGTGCTGCACCCGATCACCGATGGCGGCATGGGCGCCTTCCAGGTCAACGGCCGCCTCGACGTCACCGATCTCAACGATCGGGTCGGCGGCCCCGGCACCGTGCTGGCCGGCAGCGGCATGACCTATGTCAACGGCGGCTCGTCCAAGGCTTATCTCGCCAGCCTGATCTGGCTGCCGATCGATTATGTGAAATTCGCCCTGCAATATGGGCATATCGACATTTCGGGCGGCCCTTCGGCCCGCGCCTTCTCGGGCACCAATGCCCTGCTGCCCGCCGGTTATCGCCACGGCTATGGCGTCGACAGCGTCGTCTTCCGCAGCCAGCTCGATTTCTGAGCGGCCCGCCACGTCACCCTTCACCCCGCCCTTCTTTCGGGGCTGACAGAAGAACTTTCACGGCCCTCCCGTCGCGACTCTTGACGGCGATGTGACCGAACGGTACGTACCACTCAGTCACGTACCGATCTGTAACAACTTATCAGGGGAACGCCCGTCATGGCCTATCTCGGCTTTTCGCCCCTCGATGGGGAAACCAGGGTCGCCACCGCGTCCGACGCGGTCGCCTTTTCGCCCACCGAACTCAGGGTGATCGGCCTTGCGGAGCGCATCGACGCAACGCAGGAAATCGATCCCAGCACCCGCTTCGGCCGCTTCGCCGAATGGGCTTTCGGGCTCCGGCTCGCGCGCCCGCTCGCCGATCCGCGGCTGGAAAGCCTGCGCCGCTTCGCCTCGCTGGCCCGGCATCATGCCGACCAGATCGGCGAGCAGGACGTGCGGGAGATCATCGCCGCAGGTTACTCCCCCGGCCAGGCCCGCGGCCTGCTGGTCTGGCTCGGCGGCAAGGCTCAGCCCGCGCTGCATTAAGGAATATCCGAGCCGCCCCGCCATATCCCTGCGGCGGGGCCGGGGGCGGGAACCAAGCCCCATGGTCGCGATCCGGCTCCCCCAACCGTCCGATCGCACCCGCCCCCAACCATTTCAACGAAACCCCTCTCCCTTGACGTGAGAGGGACCTGTCAGAGGGTCTTCGCCAGCGCCGCCAGTTGATCGGTGGCAATCCCCCAGCCCTGATGGAAGCCCATCGCTTCGTGCTGTTCCTTGTCTTCGGCGGTCCAGTGGCGGATGACCGCGGTGTAGCGGGTCTGGCCGTCCTCTTCCTCGAAGGTCAGGGTCGCGGTCATGAAGGGCTTTTCCGAAGGCTCCCAGTCGCTGCTGACATAGGCGTCGGTGAACACCAGCTTCTCGTTGGGCACCACCTCCAGATAGACGCCGCGATTGGGAAACTCCTGTCCCTCCGGCCCGCGCATCACGATCAGCGAGGCGCCGCCGGGGCGCACATCGGTCTCGGCCTTCGACACGCCCCAGGGCGGCGGGCAGAACCAGATCGGGATCAGTTCGGGATCGGTCCAGCAGCGGAACAGCGCCTCGCGCGGGGCGTCGATCAGGCGGGTGAGGGTCAGTTCGTGCATCGTCCGTCTCCTGTCTGGCTTGCTTCGATACGACGCGCGAGCCCCGCGCGATCCTACATCACCCGATATTTATTTGGCTTGCGCCAGCCGATCGAGCTGCTGGCGGATATAGGCGGCCTCGGTCGCCGATCCGGCCAGCCCGATCGCCCGGCCATAGGCTTCGCGCGCTTCGGCCGCGCGGCCGAGTTGATCGAGAAAGGCGCCCCGCGCGCCATGATAATAGAAATAGCCATCGAGCCGGTCGTCGAGCGGGGCGAGCAGATCGAGCGCCGCCTCGGGGCCCGCCAGCTTCGCCACCGCCACCGCGCGATTCAAGGTCACCACCGGCGAGGGCTGCATCTTCTCCAAGGTCGCATAGAGCCGTTCGATCTGCGCCCAGTCGGTCTCCGCCGCCACCTTCGCCCGCGCATGGAGCGCGGCGACCGCCGCCTGCACCTGATAGGCGCCGGGCCGGCGATGGCGCATCGCCTTGTCGAGCAGCGCCAGCCCCTCGGCGATCGCGCGGCCGTCCCAGCGGCTGCGATCCTGATCCTCCAGCAGCACCGCCTGGCCATGCGGGTCGAGCCGCGCCGGGCTGCGCGCATGCTGGAGCAGCATCAGCGCCATCAGCCCGGTGATCTCGGGCTCGCCGGGGAACAGCCGCAGCAGCAGCCGACCGAGGCGCAGCGCCTCGCGGCATAGCGGCTCGCGCGCGCCGGCCTCGGCACCGCTCGCCGAATAGCCTTCGTTGAAGATCAGATAGACCATCGCGAGCACCGCCCCCACTCGCTCGGCGCGCTCGATGGGGCCCGGCGTCTCGAATGGCACGCCGCTCTCGGCGATCCGCGCCTTGGCGCGGGTGATCCGCTGCTCCATCGCCTTTTCGCCGATCAGGAAGGCGCGCGCGATCTGGGCCACGGTCAACCCCGAGACGATCCGCAGCGCCAGCGCGATCGCGCCGGTGGCAGGCAAGTCGGGATGGCAGCACACGAACAACAGCCGCAATATGTCGTCGCGATATTGCCCTTCGTCGAGCCGGTCGGCGAGCGCGCCCTCGGCATCGTCGAGATCGGACAGCCGCGCCTCATCGGGCAGCTCGGTTTCGCGCGCGGCCTTGCGCACCGCATCGATCCCGCTGTTGCGCCCGACCAGGATCAGCCAGGCGGCCGGATCGCGCGGCGGCCCTTGTTCGGGCCAGCGCGCCAGCGCGCGCAGGCAGGCCTCCTGATAGGCTTCCTCGGCGGCATCCATGTCGCGGAAATAGCGGAGCAGCGCGGCCACCGCGCGCGGCCGGGCCGAAGCCAGCGCCGCGTCGATCCAGGCGAGATCGGTCATGAGATCGCGCCCTTATGCGGCGTCCGAACCCGCGTCGCCGGGGCGGTAGAGCATCAGCGGCCGCACCTCATGCGCGCCGGCCGAACCGCTCGCCTTGCCCAGGTCGGTCGCGACCTGGATCGCCTCCTCCAAGCTCTCGCAGTCGACCACATAGAAGCCGAGCAGCTGCTCCTTGGTCTCGGCGAAGGGGCCGTCGAGCACCAGCGGCTCGGCGCCCTTGCGCACCGTGGTCGCCGCGGTCGTCGGCATCAGCCGGGCGACCGGGCCCAGCTTGCCCTTGGCCTGCAGCTTTTCCTGGACGCCCATCAGGCGCCCCATCACCGCGCTCTCGGTCTCGGCGCTCCAGGCGCCCACCACCTCCTCGGAATCATAGCAGAGGATCGCGTACAGCATCGCCGTCTCCCAGGGTTACCTGGCCAAGGACGCACCAGGTCGGCCAAATCCTACAGGCGGCGAAGAAAAATCCTCAACCTTCCCCGCGCGGATAGATGATGATCGAGATGTAGCGGCTGGTGGAGCTCACCAAGGTCTCGGGCCCGTGCAACGCGCGCGAGTCGAACAGCAGCGAGTCGCCCTGCTTCAAGGTGTAGCGCTCCGCGCCATGGCGATAGGTCACCTCGCCCTCGAGCATATAGATGAACTCGGTGCCGGCATGGCGGAAACTGGTGTGCGGGATCGCATTTTCGCGCAAGGTGATCAGATAGGGTTCGACCACCATGTCGCCGCGCATCACATGGCCGAGCAGCTGGTAGACATGGCCCGCCTTGGTGCCGCGCCGTTCGATCGTCAGCCCCTGCCCCGCCGGCACGAAGGAGCAGTCCTGCCGCTCCTCGAACGAGGCGAACAGCGATGACAGCGGCACGTTGAGCGCGCCCGCGATGCTCTGAAGGGTCGAGAGCGAGGCGGAGATGCCGCCATTCTCGATCTTCGAGAGCATGCCGTTCGAGATGCCGGCGGCCGAGGCGAGGTCGGACACCGACAGGTCGTTCTGTCGCCGCAGCTGGCGAATCTGGAGTCCCAGCGCGCGCTCCAGGCTGCGCTCGGCCGCCTGCGGCGCGTTGGAACCGGTGGCGATGTCACCTTCGTCGGGCGTCGGAACGGTCTTGGCCATGGCGGGCCTTTAGCGCGCTTCGCCCGATCGCCAAAGCCCGCTTGGCTTTACATCCCCATAGATTTCCGCAGGAAGGCGTCGCTGTCGCGCAGTAGACGGGCACGGGCGGCGCTGTCCTCCAGATAATGGTCGAGCCCGTCGAAGACGACGAGCTGGTGGGGCACGCCCACCGCCTGGAGCTTCGAATCCATGATACGGGCCTGTTCGATGTCGACATTGCGGTCGAGCGTGCCGTGGAACATCAGCACCGGTGCCTTGATGCGCACCGCGTTCTGCGCCGGGGATCCTTCGCGCACATGCGGGCCGGTGCCGATGAAATCGCTCACCAGATTATAGTTCGACCACCAGCGCGAATCCTGCTTCAACGCCGCCAGATCGGTGACCGGCGCCACCGCAACCACCGCCTTGAACAAGCCGGGCTCGGTCACGGCCGACTGCAAAGCTGCGTAGCCACCATAGGACCATCCAACGATCGCCAGCTTCGAAGGGTCGGCGATCCCCTGCTTCACCAGCCAGTGCCCGGCATCGGTGACGTCGCCGATCGCCAGCTTCCACGACTGAAAGCCATTCTCCTCGAACCAAGCGTCGCCATAGCCGGCCGACCCGCGGAAATTGGGCTGGATCACCGCATAGCCCCGCACGGCATAATATTGCGCCAGCCAGTCGAAACCCCATTCGTCACGCGCGCCCGGGCCGCCATGCGGCATCACGATCGCGGGCAGACCCTTGGCCGCCCCCGAAGGCGGCAGGGTCAGATAGGCGGGCACCGTTGTGCCATCCGTGGCCGTATAGGTTACCGGCTTCATCTCGGCGAGTTTCACGCCTTCGAGCAACGGGCGAACCGGCTGGAAGGTCGCCATCTGCTTGCTCGTTCGATCGAGCACATAATAGACGCCCGGATCACTGTCGCTGCCGGCCCGGATCAGCAGCTTCTTCTCGTCGAGGCTCGAATCGAGGATGCTTACCAGCGGCTGGTTCGGCAGCGCCTTGGCCAGCGAGGTCGACAGCTTGGCGAAATCCGGATCGAAATAGCTGATCTGGCGAACATCGGTGGCAAAGGTTGCCCCCACGACCCGCTGGCGTCGGCCGATATAGACCAGATCGTCCACGTCGACGTCGGGCCGGGCGAACACCAGTTCCTCTTTTCCTGTGCCATCGAGCGCCTTCAGATAGACCGCCTGGCGCCCGTTGAGCTTGCGGAAACCATAGACCGCGTTGCGCTCATGATCGACGGCGACGGGCAGAAAGCCCTTATCGCTCTGATAGGCGTAGTCGCCCAGCTGCAGCCAGTCGCGGCCGCCGACAGCCCGGTAAAAATAGCGGATGACGCCGGTGTCCCGATCCCTGTCCGTCTGCTTGATCCCCATGATGCGAAGCGTGCCGCGCCGGTCGCTCAGATATTCGTAGAGGCCGTCGCGAACGCTCTCGACCTTCGAAACCGCCAGCGTCCGCGTGTTCACCTTTTCGACCACCATGCCGCTCTGGCTCGACCCGAAGCGGGTGCCGAGCCGGTCATCGGGGAGCTGGAGGCGCGTCATCAACACCATACCGTCCTCTTCGGGCAGCAGGTCGATGACCTCGCCGCCGCGCAGATTATAGCCGCGCGTGTTCATGTTGTTCTGCCGGCTCAGCATCTTCGGATTGGCGCCATTGGCATCGATCGCCACTTTGCGCGAATAGGGCAGAACGCCATCGGGCGTCGAAACCACGCCCCACAGGGTGCAGATCAGGCGGTCATTGGCGACCCAGTCGCAATTGGTAAGACGATCCGGGTCTCCGCTGACGACCAAGGCCACCGCCGGCTTGGCATCGGGCCCCGGCGCAACGGTAAGCACCGCCGAGCCCTTGCCCGTCGTCGGCACGATATAGGCCAGCTTCGAACCATCGGGCGACAGCCGCACCTCGCGAATCCCCTCCCGCGCGCCAAAGGCGGCGGCGAGGTCCTGCGGCGCTGCCGGCGCCTGCCCCATCACCGGCGCCGCCAGCAGGCCAAGCGCCATCGTTGCCAGAATCAGTCTTGTCCGCATGCAGCAGCTCCCCCGTACCCGGAGCCCTCATCAGCGGTCTTCGCGCTTTCCCGCAAGCGCGATCCGCTCCAAAATCGATCTTGTTGATTATCCGAGGATATTGGCCGTGATGCCCGAGGCGATCAGCGCCCAGCCGCCCCACCCCGCCAGCGCCAGGAACAGGCCGAAGGGCAGCCGCGACGAGCCCGACATTGCGCGCCCCGCCGCCAGCAGCACCAGGCTGTAGCCGAGCCCCGCCATCGCCGCGCCGAACAGCACGCCGGGCAGCATCCGCCAGCCCAGCCACAGCCCGATCGCCCCGAACAGCTTGACGTCGCCGCCGCCCATGCCTTCCCGCCCGCGCAGTGCGCGATAGGAAAAACGAACCGCCGCAAAGAGCAGGAAGCCGGCCGCGCCGCCGATCAGCCGATCGATCAGGCCAGGCTCGATCCCGGCCACGCCCGCCGCCAGGCCGGCCACTGCGAGGGCCCCGGTCAGCGGGTCGGGCAGCCAGTAATAGCGCGCGTCGAGCAACGCCAAGGTCAGCAGCAGCCAGCCGAAGACGGCGCCCGCGATCGCCTGCGGCAAATCGGGCGCGACCGCCACACTCGCCGCACCGATCGCCGCGCCCAGCAATTCCGCGACAGGGTGGACCGGGTCGATCGGTGCGCCACAACAGGCGGCGCGCCCACGCTGGACCACATAGCTGAGGATCGGCACCACCCGCCCCGCGGGCAGTGGCGCCCCGCAGCCATCGCACAGCGATCGGCCGCGCATCGCCGAGCGCTCCTGCGGCCAGCGGACCACGATCACCGCTATGAAACTGCCGAAGATCGCCCCGAGCAGCGCGCCCGCCAAGATCAGCATCGCTGCTCCGTTCCGCCCCGCCAGACTGTCATGCGGGAGTCATGCTGCCGTGCAATATGAACGCCTGCTTAAGTTGTGGGAAGTGCAATGCGGTATGTCGGCAACTGCCAGTGGAGCCTTTTCGGCCGGTTGCTGATGTTCTGCGTCCGCAAGACCGCCGAGGGTGGCGAACCCACCCGCCGCTTCTGCTCGACGCGATCGGGCAAGGCCAACGCGACGCCCGCCGCTCCGTTGCTGACCGACCAGGCCCGCTCGGCCGCCTGACGCATCGGAGCCGCCGGCTCCCTCCTTCCTCCCCGCACGAACAGGTCCGCGTGAACAAGGATTGCGTGCCTCGCACGCACCGTGCAGCATCTCGTCCCGAAGGGGATTTCGATGCTGCGATGTCTGATGCCTGCCGCCGCCCTGCTGCTGATCGGCGCCACCTCTCCCGAACAGCGCGGCCAGGCCTGGCTCGACACCGTCTCCACCCTCGCCTCCGATGCGATGGAAGGCCGGTTGACCGGCTCGCCGGGCTATGACCGCGCGGCCGCCTATGTCGTCGAGCGGTTCAAGGCGCTGGGCCTGAAACCCGCCGGAACCGAGGGTTTCCTGCAACCCGTCGCCTTCGAGCAGCAATATATCCTGTCCGCCCAGTCCCAGGCCGCGCTGGTGCGTGATGGCAAAGCCGATCCACTGGTCGTGGGCCGCGACATGATCGTCGCCACCGGCCTCGCGCCGCGGCCGGGACAGATCGACGCGCCCCTGGTCTTCATCGGCTATGGCCTGCACATGCCCGAGGCGGGGCATGACGATTTTGCCGGCATCGACCTGAAGGGCAAGATCGCGGTCTATACCGGCGGCGGCCCCGCCGAGGTCTCGGGCCTGCTCAAGTCGCACGCCCGCGCCGAGCGGGCGAAGCTGCTCGCTGAGCGCGGCGCGGTGGGCGGGATCGAGCTGCGCACGCCCAAGTCGGTGGAAATCCCCTGGGCGCGGCAGATGGTGATCGCGAACCAGCCCGGCATGTACCTGGCCGATCCGGCGCTGCGCGCGGTGCAGGGCCTATGGTTCGGCGCCAGCTTCGATCCCGCGCAGGGCGAACGCTTCCTGACGGGATCGGGCCACAGCTTCGCCGAGATCGCCGCGCTCTCCGACGCCTCGAAGCCGCTGCCCCGCTTCGCCTTGGGCACGAACCTGCGCGCGACGGTCGCCACCAGGATCCAGCCGGTCCAGTCGGCCAACATCGTCGCACGGCTGCCGGGCAGCGATCCGAAGCTGGCGGCGGAGAATGTTGTGCTGTCGGCGCATCTCGACGGGCTCGGCACCGATCCGTCGCTCACCGGCGACAAAATCTACAATGGCGCGATCGACAATGCGACCGGGGTCGCCAGCCTGATCGACATCGCCACTAGCTATAAGAAGAGCCGCGCGCGGCCGAAACGCTCGATCCTGTTCGTGGTGGTGACCGCCGAGGAGAAAGGCCTGCTCGGTTCCTCCTATTTCGCCCGGCGGCCGAGCGTGCCGAAGGAGTCGATCGTCGCCGACATCAATTACGACATGCCCTACGCCCTCTGGCCGCTCACCAGTATCCTCGCGCTGGGCGAGCCCGAGAGCAGCCTGGGCGCCGATGCCCGCGCGGTGGCGGCGTCGATGGGCCTGCCGATGTCGGTCGATCCCTTTCCCGATCGCAACACCTTCATCCGCTCCGACCAGTACAGCTTCATCCGCGAAGGCGTGCCCTCGCTCTTCCTGAAGTTCGGGCTGACGCCGGGCAGCGCCGATATCGAGACCGACCGGCGCTGGCGCGCCGAGCATTATCATTCGCCATCGGACGACATGAACCAGCCGATCCGGGTGGCGGACTCGATCCGCTTCAACGATTTCGCCGGCGGCCTCGCGCTGCGCGTCGCCAACGCGCCCGCACGGCCGGCCTGGCTGCCCGACAGCTTCTTCCGCCGATTTGCCGCCACCAAATGAAGGCGGCATAGTGCGATGATGCAACGGGCGGGGGCCGATGACATGGCGTTCAAATGGGTCGAACTCATCCTCGACCACCTCTGGCTGCTCTTCCCATTCGCGGCCCTGATCTATCTGTGGCGCCACCCCGAAATCCTGCGGAGCGTCACCCGCCTCAGGATCGGTGATTTCGAGGTGCAGCTCGAGCATATCCAGAAGGAGCTGCAGGCGACCAAGGAGGCGACCCAGCAGCTCGCCGAGTCCAATTCGAACATCGCGCGGCTGATCGAGGGGCTCGACATCAACGCCCCCGTCGCCGAGCTGAGGGAAGCGTCGCGCGCGCTGAAGGCCCAGGCCTCCCATCTCGATGGCGCCGAGCTGGAACAGGGCCTCGCCGGGTTGAAGCCAGGGGCCGATCCGGCCGCGCTACACGCCTCGGCCGTCGTCGCGCGGAAGCGCACCGATCCCGCCTCGCTGCCGCAGCTGATGGACCGCCTCGACAGCCTCGCCTCGTCGCCCACGCTCGATGGGATCCGGTTGAACACCGTCTGGATGCTGGCCAGCGCCGCGCACCTGACCCTCGTAGCCATCTACAAGCATCAGGCGGAGCCACAGCCCGACCGCGCCCTGCTCGAACGAGCCAGGATGGTTTTCGACAAGCTTATCGCCAACCCCATGGTCCAGGGAGACAGGCCCGACGACCCGAGCAAGGGCGTGCGCGGTCCTGCCGGAAAAGCCCTGCGCTATATTACGACCGCCCTTTCCAAGGCGTGATCCAATTGCCGATCAGGGATTGGCCGGCGCGGTCCAGTCCTTGGGGGTGCGATCGATGATGCGCGGCTCGCCCGGCGGCGCCAGCCGGGGGTGCGCGGCCAGATAGGCCTCCATCGCATCGACATCCAGCATCCCGCCGGTCACGTCGCGCCCTGCCCCGAAAGCGGAAAAGCCGTCGCCGCCCGCCGCGAGGAAGTTGCTGATCGCGACCCGATAGAGCGCCTTGTCGTCGAGCGGCCGGCCGCCGACCATCGGGTCGATCACATGCTGGCCGGCCGGCCGTGAGCGATCGAAGGCATAGCGCATGCCCGCAACATTCAGGATCTGCCCCTTGGTGGCCGGATCGAACTGCTGCTCCAGCAGCGCGCGCAGCTGGGCGCCGCTATATTCGCGCACCATCAGCGTGTTGCCAAAGGGCTGCATCGCATAGATGTCGCCGAAGCTCACCGTGCCGTCGGCGGCGGGCTTCAGGTCGGCGCGGACGCCGAAGGGATTCATGAAGCTGATCTGCGCACCGCCGGTCGCGGCCGTTCTGGCCGACGCCAGCTGGGCATCGGCGATCAGATTGCCGAGCTCGCTGTTATAAGGCTTGCGGTTCGGGCTCTCGCGCGGCTCGGGCGGGCGCGACAGGCTGCCCACCACGCGCTTGCCCAGCGGCCCGGCGGCGGCGGCATAGCGGTCGACGATCGCGGCGACCGCGGGATCGGCCGCAAAGCGCGGCGCCGCATCGCTGAGCGCGACCACCGCCCCGGCATTGTTGGTATAGGCCTCGCCCTGCACGATCACATTATGCGCCGCCCGCTCGATCAGCCGGTGAGTGGCGGGATCGAAGCGCAGGGTCATGTCGGTGATGAGCGCGCCATAGCGCCCGGCGCTGGTCAGCAGCAGCGGCGCGCCGGGGCGCGGATATTCGCAGATATAGGCCTTGTGGGTGTGGCCAGAGATGACGACGCCGATAGCCGGGTCCAGCTTGTCGGCGATCTCGCGGATCACGCCGGTCAGGCCGTCGCAGGCATTGGGGTCAGTCTCCGGCTTCGGATAGCCGCCCTCGTGGATCAGCAGGACGATCAGGTCGGCACCCGCGGCGCGCAGGCCGGGGACCAGCTTGTTGGCGGTCTCGGCCTCGTCGGCGAAATGGATGCCCTGGATGCCCGAAGGGCTGACGAGCGTGGCGGTGGTGCGCGTGGTCAACCCGATGAAGCCGATCGTCACCTTCTCCGCGCCCTCGCCGAAGCTGCGGATCGCGGTGCCCGGCAGCAGGCTGTCGCCGCTCGCGGTGATCGTGTTGCCGGCCAGATAGCGATAGCGGGCGCCCGCAAAGGGTTCGAGCTGGCAGGGCTTGGCGATCACATGCTGGTCGCAGCCGCCATTTTGCAGCCGCTTCAGCTCGTCGGTGCCGCGATCGAATTCATGATTGCCGGCGGCGTTCAGGTCCAGCCCGATCGCGTTCATCGCGGTGACGGTGGGCTCGTCGAGGAACAGCGACGAGATCAGCGGGCTGGCGCTGGTCAGGTCCCCCGCCCCCACGGTGATCGAATGGGCATGGCCCTTGCGCAGCGTCGCGATCGCCGAGGCGAGATAGGCCGCGCCGCCGGCCGGCACCGCCACCGTCGACCCGTCCGCCTGGCGCGCCTGCCAGGACAGGCGCGGCGGCTGGAGATTGCCGTGGAAATCGTTGATCGCGAGGATGCCGACCTCGATCGGCTTTGCCGGCGCGGCCGGCTGCTGGGCGATCGGACGACCGGCACAGCCGGCGAGAAGCGCGATCACGGAGATCGCGAGGATTTTACGCTGGATCATCGCCGCTCCCTAGCTTCCGGATGTGAACGGACGATGGCGATCAGCCCAGCCGCACGGCATGCCAGCGCAGATGATCCTCCATGAAGGAGGAGATGAAATAATAGCTGTGATCATAGCCCGGCTGGAGGCGCAGGGTCAGGCCGATCCCGGCATCGGCGCAGGCCTTTTCCAGCAGCTCGGGGCGAAGCTGTTCGGCCAGGAAGCCGTCGGCGGCGCCCTGGTCGACCAGCAGCTCCTTCACCCGCGCGCCATCCTCGATCAGCGCCACCGCGTCGTGGCGGCGCCAGGCGGCCTTATCGTTGCCCAGATAGCCGGGCAGCGCCTTGTGGCCCCACGGCACCTGCCCCGGCGCCACGATCGGCGCGAAGGCCGAAACCGCGCGGAAGCGATCGGGGAAGGTCAGCCCGATCGTCAGCGCGCCATGGCCGCCCATCGAATGGCCGAGGATCGACTGGCGCGCCATGTCGGCCGGGAAGCTTTCCGCGATCAGCGCGGGCAGTTCCTCGGTGACATAGCTCCACATGCGGTAATGTTTCGCGAAGGGCTCGACCGTCGCGTCGACATAGAAGCCCGCGCCGAGGCCGAAGTCCCAGGCGCCCTCGGCATCATCGGCAACGCCGTCGCCGCGCGGGCTCGTGTCGGGCGCGACGAAGATCAGGCCCAGTTCGGCGCAGGCGCGGCGGAACTCGCCCTTCTCGGTGACATTGGCATGGGTGCAGGTGAGCCCCGAAAGATACCAGACGACGGGCAGCTTCGCGCCCTCGGCATGCGGCGGCACATAGACCGAGAAGGTCATCTCAGTGCCGGTGGCGGCGGAGGCATGCTTGTACACGCCCTGCACGCCACCGAAGGCGCGGTTGGTGCTGACCGTCGTCAGGCTCATCGTCGATCCCTTATTCCGGCGCGTGGCAGAAGGCGCAGATCTTGTTGCCGTCCGGATCGCGGACATAGGCGCCATAAGAGGTGGGCGAGACATGCTCGCGCAGGCCGGGCTCACCCTCGCAGGTGCCGCCGGCGGCCAGGCCCGCCGCATGGAAGGCGTCGACCGCGGCGCGGCTACCGGCCGAGAGGCCCAGGGTGAAGCCGTTGCCGAAGCTGGCGGCTTCGCCATTGATCGGCTTGCGGACCAGGATCATGCCGGTGTCGCCCGCATAGAGCAGGCCGTCCGGGATTTCGCGGGCGAGCTTGAAGCCTACCGGCTCCAGGGTCTTGTCGAAGAAGGCCTGCGACTTGGCGATGTCGCTGCTGCCCAGGCTCACATGGCTGATGCCCATTTTCCGGCTCCTTTATAAGGCTGTGGGGAAGAAGAGGTTCAGTAGACGACGACCGACCGGATGGACTTGCCCTGGTGCATGAGGTCGAAGGCGGTGTTGATGTCCTCGAGGC
>CAUTRN010000018.1:0-115480 GCA_963540925.1 uncultured Sphingomonadaceae bacterium | reverse complement strand
GAAGTTGTAGATCAGGCTGATCAGAGCGCTGTGCGAGCGCCAGGTGCCCTCATACTGCGCGCCGACGCGATCGACGACCTTGACGTCCTTCACGTTGAAGTAGCGATACTTCAGACCGACGTCGACGTTGCTCGACACCGGATAACGGACACCGGCGATCGCCTGCCAGGCGAAGCGCGAGTCGGTATCGTTCAGGAAGTCGTCGGCCGAGACGTTGTAGCCGCTGAGCTTGACGCGAGCGACACCGGCGCCGGCGCCGACATAGCCCGAGAAGCCCTCGTCGCTGCCGAAGTCGAGCAGGCCGTTGACCATGAAGCTGAGCGCGCTGTTCTTGCCCGAAGCGTCCGGATAGGTGCCAGCCGGAGCACCGGCAGCACCCGCGACCGCTGCCGCCGGCGTGCGAGCCGCGGTGGTCGAGAAGCTGTTGACGCGAGCGCGCTTGTAACCAACCTCACCCTCGAGGCGGAACATGCCGAAGTCGTAGCCGACGATGCCGTCGACGTCGAAGCCCATCTTGGAGTCGACGGTCGCGCGGCCACCCAGCGGCGCGAGGGTCGAACCACCGACGTCAAACTTCATGTCCTCGGTGAGGAGGCCGCCACCTTCGACGCCAACATACCAGGCGTTGTCCTTCGCGAAGGCAGGAACAGCGAGCGTCGTGGAAGCGAGCGCTGCCAAAATGGCAAGCTTGCGCATATCAATCCCCTTTCCAACAGGTTCCAATTGGAACTGTATACAAGTAACCCATTCACCCGGAAACGTGCAAGCAAAGCCAGACGTATCCGTTCTGGGGTGCATCCTCTCGGTGCAGCACTCAGGCCGTACCGCATAGGACTACCCAGACAGCGGCACAACGACGGTTTCGTGAAACGGTTGCTTCGGTGACGAAAAAATTCCGCGTGTGTTTCGATTTGTGACTTTTGTGCAACAGTCGGCTGTCACGTAGCGGCGCTTTGTAACGCGATCAGAATCTCGTTCGGCAGGCTCGTCCCCGGCTCCAGCGGCGAGTTGTAATAGGCATGTTCCGGCGCACCGCCCTCCGAAAGCCCGCGCCCCTTGATCCAACGGCGCAGCTCGGCGGTCTTGCTGGCGAACAGCCGGTCCCCCGGCTTGCCGGGAACCGGGATCGCCGCCACGTCGCGCGCCGGAATCTCCGCGATGGAGATGCCTTCGGCGGGCGGCGTCAGCGCGGCCACATCGGTACCCTGCGGCAACAGAAAACGAATCCGCCACAGCCCGTCGGGCAGCGCTTCGGCCAACACTGGCATGGTGATCGGCATCTCGTCGCCCTCGCGTCCCTCGCCGAACATGTACGAGGCCAGCAGGCCGAAGCCATTGCCCAGCGCGCGATCGCGCGAGCCCGGCTGGATCGTCTCGACCACCGGCAGCGCGGGATAATGGCGGATCTCGCAGCCGCCCTCGCTCGCCACCAGCTTGTAGATCGGCGCCTTGGCGTTGCGCTGGCGATAATAGGCATAGGCCGCGCCCGCCGCCGCGACGGTGGCAACGCCCGCCAAAATCCTGCCCCAACCGATCTTCGCCATCGCCTACTCCACACCAGAAGCCCGGAAATAGGACCACCCCTCGTCAAAAGCCAGCCGGTTGCGGCCGTTCGGGTACCGCAACGGCTATACCGCAGGCATGCGCTCGGCTAAGCAGCCGCTTAGCCAAAATGGTTCGTGGGCGAGAAGAATGAGAACCTGCATCCGGGAAGTACGCCACGCCAAGGGGCTCACCCTGCAGGACGTCGCCGAGCGCTGCGTGCCCCCCACCACCGCCCAGACGATCGGCCGGCTCGAAACCGGCACGCGTACCGTGTCGATCGGCTGGTTGAACCGGATCGCCATGGCGCTGGGGGTCGAGGCGGCCGAACTGGTGCGGGTGCCCGAACAGGCCACACTCGACATCGTCGCGCTGCTCGGCCCCGAAGGCGCCGCCGCACCGCGCCAGCCGCTGATCGCCCCCCTGCCCCGCCCGGGCTCCGACGGGCTGACGATGCTGGTGGACACCAGCGTCGGCGAATATCGGGCCGGCGACATGATCTGGCTGGAGCGGCTGGAACCGCGTGGCTTCGGCCTTGCGCTCAATCGCGACATCCTGGTGCCGCGCGCCGGCGGCCGCTTCGTCTTCGGCCGGCTGATCGGGCGCGACGGCAACCGCCTCCAGCTTCTGCCGCCCGGCCAGGGCTCGCGCCAGCAGGTCATTCCCGACGCGCCATGGATCGCGGTGACGGTTCAGCTGTTACGGTCTCTCGGCTGACGCTTCCTTGCCACGCCCCGTGGCCGGGCGCATCATCCTGCCATCACAAGAACATATCGCAGGAAACCCATGACCAAGAATTCGAACACCCCGCTGGGCGGCGCCACGCCGCGGCGGCGCCCGAAACCCGAGGTCCTCGAACTCGGCGGCCGCCGCCTGAAACCCTCCACCCTGATGATGGGCCATGGCTATGACCCGATGCTGTCCGAAGGATCGCTCAAGCCGCCAATCTTCCTGACCTCCACCTTCGTCTTCGAGAATGCCGCCGCCGGCAAACGCCATTTCGAGGGCGTCACCGGCAAGCGGCCGGGCGGCGCCGACGGCCTCGTCTATTCGCGCTTCAACGGCCCCGACCAGGAAATCCTGGAGGACCGGCTGAGCATCTGGGAAGATGCCGAGGACGCGCTGAGCTTCTCCAGCGGCATGTCGGCGATCGCCACCCTGCTGCTTTCCACCGTGCGTGCCGGCGACGTGATCATCCACTCCGGCCCGCTCTATGCCGCGACCGAGACGCTGATCGCCCGCATCCTGGGCAAGTTCGCCGTCACCTTCCTCGACTTCCCGGCAGGAGCCACCCCCGAGGAGATCGCCGCGGTGGTGGAGAAGGGCAGAGCGCAGGGGCGGGTTGCGCTGATCTATCTGGAGAGCCCCGCCAACCCCACCAATGCCCTCGTCGACGTCGAGGCGGTGCGCGACGTGCGCGACCGGCTGTTCGCGGGCGAGAGCGAGAAGCCCCCGATCGCGATCGACAACACCTTCCTGGGCCCGCTCTGGTCCAAGCCGCTGCGCCATGGCGCCGATCTGGTGGTCTATTCGCTCACCAAATATGCCGGCGGCCACAGCGATCTCGTCGCCGGCGGCGTGGTCGGGCCGAAGGCGCTGCTCGATCCGATCCGCGCAATGCGCAACACGATCGGCACGATCACCGACCCCAACACCGCCTGGATGCTGCTGCGATCACTGGAGACGCTGGAGCTGCGGATGAGCCGCGCCGGCGAGAATGCCGAGAAAGTGTGCGAGTTCCTGCGCGGCCAGCCGCAGGTGGAGCGGGTCGGCTATCTCGGTTTCCTGGAGCCCGGATCGCGCCAGGCCGACATCTACAACCGCCATTGCGACGGCGCCGGATCGACCTTCTCGCTCTATCTGAAGGGCGGCGAGCCCGAGGCCTTCGCCTTCCTCGACGCGCTGCGCATCGCCAAGCTGGCGGTCAGCCTGGGCGGCACCGAGACGCTGGCGAGCCATCCGGCGGGGATGACCCATTTGTCGGTTTCGGACGAGCGCAAAAAGGCGCTCGATATCGGCGACAATCTGGTGCGCATCTCGATCGGCATCGAGGATCCGGACGATCTGATCGCCGATTTCGGCCAGGCGCTCGCCGCCATCGGCCGCTGAGATATCGGAGTGAGATATCGGGGCGGCGGTTGGCCGCCGCCCCTTCTCTCCTGTCCTTCTATTCCAGAATGCCGCGCGGCAGCGACGCGAAATAGGCGTCCATCGCCTCGGCCGCGCGCTCGGTCAGCTCGATGAAGACGCGCCGGCCATCGTCGGGATCGGCGACGCGGCGCAGCAATCCGGCGTCGGTGAGCTGCTTGATCCAGCGCAGCGCGGTCGTCGCGGGAACCGCGGCGGCGATGCACAGGCTCGACACCGCCACCGGCCGGTTCTCCAGCCGCGCCGCGGTGAGATCCAGCAACATGTCCCAGGCGGGATCGGCGAACAGGCCGGAGCCAAGCAGTTCCTCACGCAGGCGCCGCGAGCGGATCATGTCGCGGATCATCGCCGGGTTGGGGCGATAGAGCGAGGGAACCGGCTGGCCGCTCGCCGCGGCCGGCAGCACCGGCGCTGGATCGGCTTCCGCCCCCTGCCCAAAGCCTTGCCCAGCCCCCTGCAGCGCATCCTCAGGCTCGCCCATCGGGCCGCCCGGCCCCAGCGGCGAGCGCTGATCGTCGTCATTCTCGCGCAGTTCGGGCACCGGCCGCCGCAGCCTTTCGCCGATCGCCGCCTCCAGCGCCTTGCCGTCGCGACCCACCACCAGACTGATCTCGGAATGGCCGATCCGCGCGCTGACCACGTCGACCAGATCGGCCGTCACGTTGACGACGCCCGAGAAGAGGCCGTTCGCAGCCCCCTCGTCCACCCGACGCAGCAATCGATCGAGCATCGGCCCGTGATCGACGCTGACGTCGAGGATCACGAGATCGACCGACAATTGATGATCCAACCGTTCCATCGCCTGATCGAGCGGCAGCACCGCGGCGATCCGGCCGCCGCTGGCGACGGCCTGCTCCGTGGCGATGTCGACACCTTCGTCCGAATCACCGAAGATCAGGATGGCGGGACCCGAGGCCCATAGACTCATTACGTGCGACCTCCTGCACGTCGCATATTGCACCCTCATGCTCGCCCCCCGGCGTGCTTCGCTGTTAAAAAAACTAGCGATGGAAAATGCTCTGTCAGCAGCGGATTGGTCCGGAATGGACTAACTTTGTACCGGTCAGAACATAGATGGGAACCTACGATAAGGGCCCCTCGTTTTTCCGGATATGCGTAGTTTGCCTTAGCTGGAGGCCTCAAATGTCCGACAAATATGCCCGCCGTAACCGTGAAGGCCATCATGCCATCGCCAAGGACGAGCCCGAAGCGATCCGCCTGCTCAAGGAAGAGCATCACGTCTTCCGCTCGCTATTCGACGAGGCGGAGACCGCGAGACGCGACCGGCTGGTCCAGATCGCGCGCGAATTGTGCATGCGGCTGACCGTGCACATGGCGATCGAAGAAGAGATCCTCTACCCCGCCGTTCGCCCGATCCTGGGCGACGACGAGGTGAACGAGGGCATCGTCGAGCACCAGTCGGGCAAGCGGATCATCGCCGAGCTGGAACAGCTGAACGGCGACGAGGAGCTGTTCGCCTCCAAGGTCCATGTGCTGGGCGAGGAGACCGTCCACCATATCGACGAAGAAGACGAGGACATGTTTGAGGACGCCAAGGCCGCCCATGAGAAAGGCAAGTTGGACCTCGACGCGATCGGCGAAAAACTGCGCGAACGCCAGGCGCAATTGTATGACCAGATCATCAAGACCGGCGAGACCGGCAAGACCCGCGAGGCACAGCCCGACGAGGTCGAGCGGGCCTGAAAAAGTTCAGGCGGCGTCCGCGTCGGCCAGCAGGTCGCGCGTCGCGATCGCGGTCATCGCGCCTTGGAGCGCGATGGCCGCACCGCCGAGCAGGCTGCCCGATATCAGCATCAGCAACCAGCGCGGTGAACCGATCGCCACCAGCTTCATCTGCTCTACCGCGAGCGCCTCGACAGCGGCGGGATCGTTCACCGATCGGGCGACCGCTGCAAAATAGCCACCCATCGCGATCGCGCAGAAGATCGCGAACACGATGAAAACGGCTAGCATCACGAGCATATACCCGCCGAACAGCGTCCAGAAGCGCCCGCGCGTGAGCCGCCACGCTTCCCCGATCACGAAGCGCCCGCGAAGGATGGTGAGCGGGCCAGCTGGCGAGAGCCGAACCCAGAACCAGGAAATTGCGCCGAATATCGCCAGATAGAGCAGAGCGAGCCAGAATAACGTCCCCTGCCCCCCCATCAGCGCGATCACAATACCGATCACAATACCGAAGATGAGGCTCGACAACAGTATCCCGACGAACCCGGCAACAGCCAGCAAGACGACCAGCCCGAACAGTCTGAGTTCCCCCGGCCCGAACCGCAGATAGGCTGCACGGCTCTCCTCGGGCTGCAGCACGGCGCGGAAGATGGCCGCGAACAGGGCCACCAACATCGCGAGCAGCACGACATATATCAGGAGGAAGCGGACGAAGAAGCCTGGCGGCAATTGCGGTTCGGCAGCGGTCGCTGCCGCCAGCTGGGCTTGGTAAAGCGGCTGCGCGACGACCGACATGAGGATCGCCCCGACCGCATAAACGACGCTCCAAATGAGAACGAGTGGGATATGAGCCCTAACGAAAGCAAAGCTTCCGCTGACGATCGAAGCCACTGTCGGCATCATTCCCTCTCCCGCTGTCTGAAAAGGATATTCAGGGACAGAGCGCGAAGGCACAAGCCTCTTGGTTCGTTACGGACCAATCGGCCCGTGGCAATCAGCCGGTGATCGCCACCAGCGAACGCGCCTCGACCGCCTCGTAGAGCGCGAACTCGTCGCGCACCGGCCCGCCCAGCGCGGCTTCGAACTGGGCGCGGTTGGCCTCGGCGCGATAGGCGCCGCGCGCCTCGTCGCCCAGGTTCGATTGGAAGATGCCCGCGGCGCTGACCGGCAGGAAATCCTCGTAGATGATCGGATCGGCGGTGACGTCTCCCGTGGCGATTGCCGCGTCGAGCCGGTCGGCGGGCACCGGCGCGCCCGCATAGCGAAAATAGCCCAGCCCCTGACGGCGAAGCGCAGTCCAGTCATCAGGCAGCTCGGCGAAGCGATCCGCGCCGCCGCGGCCAGCGGCGAGCAGCTCATCATAGAGCGCCCGGCCCTTGCGGGTCAGCGCGATGCCGCGCTGCTCGATCTCACCGAAGCGCGCGGTGTGGCGGCCGGCCACGCTCCCGCCCACGGCCGAGGGGAAGTCGATCGGCTCGTCGAGCGCCTTGAAGCTGGTCTGGCGCAGCAGCACCGGGCAGGCGCGGCGCGGCGGCCCCTCGATCACCTCCTTGGGGGTGATGCCGGCGGCCGGCATCGCCGCCTGGATCGCGTCGATGTCCAGGGTGCGCGGGGTAAGGTGGTTGATGTGGGGACCGCGGAAGCTCACCACATCGGCGATCAGCCGGTGGGCGTCGAGCAACTCGCCATAGGTGTCGACATCGACCGTCGCGGTCGCATGCCAGCGGAAGGTCTCGAGCAATTCGGCGACGAAATCGGTCGCCGCAGCCTCGTCGAGCCCGCCGTCGCGCTCGGCCAGCTCGATCAGCGCCAGCGCGCCGGGGGTGACGATCCGGCGCGCCGCGAGGATCGCCGCCGCCTCGGCGCGCAGCCGCTCGTCCTCGATCAGCTCCAGCCGCAGCAGCGAGGTGAAGACCCGGAAGGGATTGGCGTTGAGCGCCGCCTGGTCGACCGGGCGGAAGGCGGTGGAATGGACCGGCACGCCCGCCGCGGCGAGGTCATAATAGCCGACCGCCGCCATCCCCATCACCGCGAAGGCGCGGCGGATCAGCGCCAGTTCGGCGGCGGTGCCCAGCCGGATCGCGCCATGGCGTTCGCCGGCCAGCCGGTCGAGCTCGCCATTGCGGCGCATCGCTTCGGCCAAGGCGGGATCGCGCGCCAGGACATCGGCGTTGACCTGTTCGACCAGCGCCAGCAGCGTGCCATATTGCGGGACTTCGGCCCGGTACATGTCCGACATCGCCGCCGAGAAAAGCGCGCGGATGGAGTCGGAGGGCACGAAACCCATGGGTTCAGGCGTCGCCTTCGCGCTCGATATCGGCGCCGAGCGCGGACAGCTTCTCCTCGAGCCGCTCATAGCCGCGGTCGAGATGATAGACGCGGTGGACGCGGGTCTCGCCATTGGCCGCCAGCCCCGCGAGAACCAGGCTCATCGAGGCGCGCAGGTCGGTCGCCATCACATCGGCACCGATCAGCCCATCGACACCCTTCACCACCGCGACGCGGCCATGGACCTGGATGTCGGCGCCCATGCGCGCCAGTTCGGGCACATGCATGTAGCGGTTCTCGAAGATCGTCTCGGTCAGAACGCTGGTGCCCTGGGCGAGCGCGAGCATCGCCATGAACTGCGCCTGCATGTCGGTCGGGAAAGCCGGAAAGGGTGCGGTCGACAGGGTCAGCGGCGCCAGCCGGCCATCGGCCTTCACCCTGACGCCGTCGGGCAGCTTCTCGATCGTGACGCCGGCCTGGCGCAGGCCGACGAGGATCGCTTCCATATCCTCGGCGCGGGCGCCGGACAGTTCCACTTCGCCGCCGGTGATCGCCGCCGCGCAGGCGTAGCTGCCCGCCTCGATGCGATCGGGCATCACCTCATATTCGGCGCCATGCAGGCTGGTCTTGCCCTTGATCACGAGCCGGTCGCTGCCGATCCCTTCGATCTCGGCGCCCATCGCGACGAGGCAACGGCAGAGATCGACGATCTCGGGCTCGCGCGCGGCATTCTCCATCACCGTCTCGCCATCGGCGAGCACGGCCGCCATCAGCGCATTTTCGGTCGCGCCGACCGAGACGACGGGGAAGCTGATCCGCCCGCCCTTCAGGCCGCCCGACGGCGCGGTCGCCTTCACATAGCCGGCCGCCAGCTCGATCTGCGCGCCCAGCGCTTCCAGCGCCTTCAGGTGCAGGTCGATCGGGCGATTGCCGATCGCGCAGCCGCCCGGCAGCGACACGGTCGCCTCACCGGCGCGCGCCAGCACAGGGCCCAGCACCAAGATCGACGCGCGCATCTTGCGGACGATGTCATAGGGCGCGACCGTCGAGGCCAGGCTCTTCGCCGACATTGTCATGTCGCGGCCGATGCGATCGCCCTTGCCGCGGCGGACCGTGGTGGAGGCGCCCAGCTCGTTGAGCAGATGGCCGAAGCTGTCGACATCGGCGAGCCGCGGCAGATTGGTGAGGGTGAGCTTCTCTTCGGTGAGCAGCGCGCACGGCAGCAAGGTCAGCGCGGCGTTCTTGGCGCCGGAGATTTGCAGACGGCCGGAGAGGCGGTTTCCGCCCCGAATGGTGATGCGATCCATGGAACCGCGTGTATCGGGGAGTCGCCCCGGCCTCAAGCGGCAGGATGATCCGACACCAATCCGTCATCCAGATGGAGCCATATCGTCACACAGCTCCGATAACCGCGCCCCAAACTCTACGGAAAGGGGCAGAAAATGAAACGTTCGAGCCTATTGGCGGGCGTTGCCGCCATCTGCATTTCGGGGTCCGCCTGGGCCCAGGACGCGGGCGACGACATCGTCGTCACCGGCCAGCGTGCGCAGCAGGAACGCGCGATCGAGGCCAAGCGGGTCGCAATCGGGATCAGCGACATCGCCGCGGGCGACGAGATCGGTCGGCTTCCCGACCGCAACGTCGCCGAGGTGGTCGAGCGCCTGCCCGGCGTCGGCGTCACCTATGACCAGGGCGAAGGCCGCTATGTCGCGGTGCGCGGCGTGCCGAGCGAGCTGAACGGCTACACCGTCAACGGCATCGAGATCGGCAACCCCGACGGCCAGACCCGTGCGCTGCCGCTCGACGTGATCTCGGGCCAGCTGCTCAACCGGGTGGAGGTGTCGAAGGCGCGCACGCCCGACATGGACGGCCAGGGGATCGGCGGCACGATCAACCTCGTCACCCAGACCGCCTTCGATTTCCGCAACCCGTTCGCCTTCACCGCCAATGCGCAGGTCGGCTATCAGGAGCTGAACGACAAGCGCCCGATCCGCGGCGACGCGGCGATCGCCAAGCGCTTCGGCAGCGACGAGCAGTTCGGCATCGCGCTGGGCGGCAGCTATTCGAACCGCACCTTCACCAGCTATGGCGTCTATCCCGACGACTGGCGCCCGGTGGCCGGCGCCGCCAAGGGCGGGATGCCGATCAACATCAAATATACCGACTATAGCCTGAAGCGCGAACGCATCGGCGCCACCGGATCGCTCGACTGGCGGCCCAGCGACGAGCAGCAATTCTACGTGCGCGGCATCTACAGCTCGTTCACCGAGGACGAATATCGCCAGCGCTACCGGCTCGATTTCGCCACCGACGCGCTGGTCAACTCCAGCGCCTTCCGCTTCAATCCGGGCGGCCTGAGCGGCACCGTCACCGGCACGCCCAATGTCGGCGTCGGCAACGGCACCGGCCCCGAGCGGCGCCAGGACCTGCGGCAGGAGCATAAGAAGAAGTCGGTGCTGGCCGGCATGATCGGCGGCTCCAGCAGCTTCGACGCGCTCAAGGTCGATTATGTGCTGGCGCGCGTGCACAATGAGGTGCGCGAGCCCAACCAGCTGTGGCAGTTCCGCTGCAACCCCGGCACGGTGGACTTCGACTTCAGCAACACCGTGTTCAGCGCCACCCCGCGCAACGAGTGCAGCGCCTCGCAGATGAACTTCCGCCAGTACACCGAGCAGAATGAGCGCGGCGACGAGGATATCTGGCAGGGCAAGATCGACGCCACCTACGACCTGGGCAACCGCTTCGGCGAAGGCAGTTTCCTGCGCTTCGGCGGCAAATATCGCGCCACTGACAAGGATTTCGATTCGGCCAACGACACCTGGACCCGCGGCGGCACCGCCGCGACCCGCTTCACCATGGCGCAATATGGCCTGTCCGGGGATCCGGTGTCCGCCTATCCGGTGAAGGGGCGCCCCTATCTGGTCGCGCCGGTGATCGACCTCGACGCGATCCGCGCCTTCACCGCCGCGAACCTCTCCGGCCCGCTGTTCGTGAAGGACGCCGCCGCCAGCCTCAGCGCCGCGACCGTCAACGACTTTGTCGTCGATGAGGATGTGAGCGCGGGTTATCTGATGGCTAACCTGGTGCTCGGCGACGTCACCGTCACCCCGGGCCTGCGCTATGAGCGCACCAAGCTGCGGATCACCGGTTTCCAGCTCAGCACCAATGCCGGGGTCACCAGCGTGGTGCCGTCCAATGCGCGCAACAGCTATGGCAACTGGCTGCCCAGCCTGTTCGTGCGGATGAACCCGTCATCGAACACGGTCTTCCGCTTCGCCTATACGCGCAGCATCGGCCGCGCCAATTACAACCAGCTCGCCCCCAGCGGCTCGCTGAGCTACGAGGGCGGCAGCACCGCGGGCACGTTCGAAGGAACGATCTCCTACGGCAACCCGGACCTGAAGCCCTATCGCGCGGAAAATCTGGATGCGACCGCCGAATGGTATTTCGCCAAGGGCGGCCTGCTCAGCGTCGGCGTGTTCGCGAAGTTCATCAAGGACCCGATCTTCTCGCAGACCTTCACGCAGAACAACGTCTCGCTCGACGGGCGGACCTATTCGATCCTGCGCACCACCCAGCCGCTCAACGCCGAGCGTGGCGACATCGTCGGCATCGAGGCGCAGTATCAGCAGCAGTTCAGCTTCCTGCCGGGGCTGCTCTCGGGCCTGGGCGTCAGCCTGACCGGCACCTATGTGGACTCGAGCCTGAAGCTGCCCGACGGCCGCAGCTCGCGCTTCCCGCAGCAATCGCGCTATCTCTATGGCGCCGAGCTCTTCTATCAGAAGGGCCGGATCGAGGGGTCGATCGCCTATCACAACACCGGCAAGTCGCTGCTGTCGGTGGGCGGAGTTCCCTATCAGGACCAGTATAACAACGACTTGCGCCGGCTCGACGCCAAGCTCAGCGTGTCGATCACCGACAATATCCGCGTCTATGCCGAGGCGCAGAACCTGACCGACGAGCCGACCCGCCAGTACCAGGGCGGCAACACCGACTGGATCAGCCAGAACGAGCGCTATGGCCGCACCTATTATGGCGGCGTCTCGGTCAACTTCTGATCGGTTGAGGGCACGACGCACATGGCATTTTCGCTGTGTGCGCGTGCCCAGCGGCTGCTACGCAGCCGGCTTCGCGCTTTCATCATGCTCCCAGCATGATGACGCACTGCGCCCCTCCCACCGCTCCGCGGCGGGCCCCCTCCCTCTCCCCAAGTGGGAGAGGGGTAAGAGTGGGCGCCGGGACGCGCCAGCGTCCCGCAAGGCCGAACGGCCGCCCGAGCTAATGCGAGGAAAGCCAAGGCGGGCGGATGCCCGCCGCCCGGCGCCTGAGGGCTAAATCAAAAGACTCGCGAGAAAGCCGTCAGGCTTTCTCAAGCGTGCACTGCAGCGGGTGCTGGTTCTGGCGGGCGAAGTCGACGACCTGGCTCACCTTGGTCTCGGCAACCTCATAGCTGAACACGCCGCACACCCCGACGCCCTTCTGGTGGACGTGCAGCATGACCCTGGTCGCGTCCTCCAGGTTCATGCGGAAGAAGCGCTGCAGGCAGAGCACGACGAACTCCATCGGAGTATAATCGTCGTTGAGCATCAGCACCTTGTAGGGCGAAGGCTTCTTGGTCCGGGTGCGCGTCCGCGTCGCAAGACCGAGGCCGGTCCCCTCGTCGCCATCCTTGCGGGTGGCCATGGCGGTGGGCGCGATCGGGAGGGCGGGATGACTCATGGTCGGACTGGGACTCACACTAACGGAAACCAAGGGAGAATATGGCACCGCCCGCCCCTTCGGCAAGAGGTAGGGTTACGGATCGTCGCCGGGCGGCCCAAACAGCAAGCCGGCCGCCCCCTATCGGGAACGGCCGGCCAGCAGTTTTAGCAGAAGGATCGGGTCGCGATCAGAGCGCGGCCGACTTGATCTTCTCCGCGGCGATCGCATAGCGGCTCGACAGCGGCTGGAACACGTCGCCAGCCAGCTTCAGCCAGGCTTCGCTCAGCTTCGACGCTTCGGCGACGGCGCTGTCGAACGACGTCTTGGCATAGTCGCTCTGGAGCTGGAACAGCTCGGTCGGGGTCTTGACCGAAGCCATGCTCTTCATCGTCGCGGTCGCGGTCTCGAAGCTCTTCTTGCTGTAGTCCGCGATCTCCTGACCGAGCGACTCGGCGCCCTTGGCAGCGGTCTTCGCCGAGACGGCGAGAGCTTCCATGTTGCCCTTGGTGAACTCGGTCAGCTCTTCGCCAGCCTTCGCCGACTTCTCAAAAGCAGCCTTCGCGCGATCGTTGAAATCAGAAATCATATCTTTAACCTTTTCAGCAGCAGCCTTCGGCTTGGTTGGAACGGTGGTGGCCATGACGCTCACTCCCTTCGTTTCCGGCGATATCGCTGCCGGTGCGTAACGCTTGACCGGAGCCGCCTTGGCGACGACCGGCTTGGTTTCGACCTTCTTGGTTGCGACCGGCTTGGGCGCAACCTTCGGAGCCTCGACCTTCTTGGCTTCGACCTTCGCGGCCGGCGCGGGCGCCGCCACGACGTCTTCCGGCTCCGGCAGAGCCGGCGCCACCGAGACGATGGGCTTCACGGCCGGGCTCGGCGCAGGCTTGGCCGCTACCGGCTTCACCTCTGCCTTCGCGACCGGTGCAACTTTCTCCGCCGCCACAACCTTGGGCTGCGGCTGGGGTTCAGCTGCCTTCGGGGCTGCGGCCGGCTTGGCCTTGCTCGAAGTTTTATCCGCCATCGACTCGACGTCCATCCATGATGTTGCGATGCACAATATGCATTTTTTGAGCAAATGCAAGGCTCGTTGTGCAGCGCAGCATAGCTGCTTCCAGCGTCCCTACGGCTTACTCTGAAAATATGACAGAAACCCGCTGCTTTGCGTAACGCATTCGCGAAAAACGAGTTCCTTTACGGACGCAATTTTCTGCAGACGCGCAATCAACGTGTTTTTACGTAGCGCCCCGGTGCGTCCTCGATCGCGGGTAGCTTGCCCTTGCCGGGGATACGCGCGCCCTTGGCGGCCACCTCGGCCGGGGTCATCGCCGCCAGCCACGCCTGCCAGTCGGGCCACCAGCTGCCCTTGGTCTCCTTGGCGTTGGCCTCGAACTCCGCGAGCCCCGCGACCGGCGTGTCGCAGGTCCAATATTGATATTTGTTCGCCTCGGGCGGGTTCACCACCCCGGCGATATGGCCCGATCCGGCGAGGATGAAGCGGATCGGCCCCGCCAGATGCTCGGTGAGCTTCCAGACGCTGCGGAGCGGCGCGATATGGTCCTCGCGTCCCGCCTGGACATAGGCAGGGGTCTGGATCTTGCCGAGGTCGATCGGCACGCCGTCGATCGACAGCGTGCCGGGCTGGACCAGCTTGTTGTCGCGGTAGAGATTTTCCAGATAGGCGCGGTGCCATTTGGCCGGCAGGTTGGTGATGTCGCTGTTCCAGTGGAGCAGATCGAACGCCGGATATTCCTCGCCCAGCAGATAATTCTGGACGACATAATGCCAGATCAGGTCGCGGCCGCGCAGCAGATTGAAGGTGACCGCCATATAGCGCCCGTCGAGCACACCCGAGCCCTGGGTCAGCGTATCGATCAGCGCGATCTGCTCGTCGTCGACGAACAGCTTCAGGTCCCCCGCCTCGGAGAAGTCGACCTGGGCGGTGAAGAAGGTCGCGCTCTTCACCTTCGCGGCCTCGCCCGTCGCCGCCAGATAGGCCAGCGCCATCGACAGCGCCGTGCCGGCCACGCAATAGCCGATCGTGTGCACGCTCTCGACCCCGAGCAGCTTGCGCACCGTGTCGATCGCATCGATCTCGCCGCGGACCACATAGTCGTCCATCGTCACGTCGACCATGGTCTCGTCCGCCGACTTCCACGAGACGACGAACACCGACAGCCCCTGCTCCACCGCCCAGCGGATGAAGCTGTTCTTGGGGTTCAGGTCGAGAATGTAGAAGCGGTTGATCCAGGGCGGAAAGATCACCACCGGCGCCTCCATCACCTTCGCCGTCGTCGGCGCATAATGGATCAGCTGGTAGAGCGGCGTTTCGTGCACCACCTTGCCCGGCGTGGCGGCGATGTTGCGGCCGAGCTGGAAGGCTTCGGGGTCGACATGGGTGAGCTGGCCCTTGCCGATATCGGCCATCATATGCTCGATGCCCTTGAGCAGGCTCTCGCCATTCGTCTCCAGGATCCGTTCGAGCACCAGCGGGTTGGTGAGCGGGAAGTTCGAGGGCGACATCGCGTCCTGCGCGGTGCGGATCACGAATTTCAGCTGCTCGCGATGCCTGGGCTCCAGCCCCTCCAGCGCATCGACGCCTTTAAGCCAGGCCTCGCAGATCAGCAGATAGGCGTCGGCGATGATCCCGAAGATCGGGGAATCGCGCCATTGCGTCGCCTTGAAGCGGCGGTCGTTCGCGGCCTCCTTGCCGGGTTCGCCATCGAGCAGCTGGCCGAACATGCCCAGGCTCGCCTGGATCAGCTCGCTCTGCTGATCGGCCAGCTTGCCGGGATCTGCGAACACCGGCGCCGGCACCTGCGGAAGCTGCAGCTCCGCCGGCACCTGTGCCATCGTCTCGGCCATATGTTCCATCAGCATCTGCTGGGCCTGGCCGACGATGCCGGTCCAATGCTGCACCTCGGCCAGCGACGGCAGCTCCGCCGTCTCGCCGCCGCCGGTTTTGCCCCAGCCTTCGCCGATCTCAGCGCCTTTATCCGGCATGCAACGCTCCTGAAGCTTTTTTCACGACGCGCCTGCAATCGCGGCGCAGAATCTGTATAGGACGCAGTGGCGAACATGGGCGATCGAGCCCGGCTCGCCAAGTCCGAAACCCAAAGGAATCGAAATGTCCGAGGAATTTTACCGCATCAAACGCCTGCCGCCTTATGTCATCGCCGAAGTGAACGCGATGCGGGCAGCGGCGCGAGCGCGGGGCGAGGACATCATCGACCTGGGCATGGGCAACCCCGACCTGCCGCCGCCCGAGCATGTGATCGAGAAGCTGTGCGAAGTCGCGCGCAACCCCAGCTCGCACGGCTATTCGGCGTCGAAGGGCATCCCCGGCCTCCGCAAGGCGCAGGCCAACTATTATCAGCGCCGCTTCGGGGTCGACGTCGATCCCGACAGCGAGGTGGTGGTCACGCTCGGCTCGAAGGAGGGTCTGGCCAACCTCGCCCAGGCGATCACCGCCCCGGGTGACGTGGTGCTGGCGCCCAACCCCAGCTATCCGATCCACACCTTCGGCTTCATCATCGCCGGCGCGACGATCCGCTCGGTGCCGACCACGCCCGACGAACGCTATTGGGAAGCGCTGGACCGCGCAGTGAAGTTCACCGTGCCCAAGCCGTCGGTGCTGGTGGTCGGCTATCCGTCGAACCCCACCGCCGAGGTGGTGGACCTCGCCTTCTACGAGCGGCTCGTCGCCTGGGCGAAGGAGCACAAGATCTGGGTGCTGTCCGACCTCGCTTATTCCGAGCTCTATTATGACGGCAACCCGACCCCCTCGATCCTGCAGGTGCCGGGTGCGAAGGACGTCGCGGTCGAGTTCACCTCGATGTCGAAGACCTACAGCATGGCGGGCTGGCGGATGGGCTTCGCGGTCGGCAACAAGACGCTGATCGCGGCGCTGACCCGCGTGAAGTCCTATCTCGACTATGGCGCCTTCACCCCGATCCAGGCGGCCGCGGTCGCGGCGATCAACGGGCCGCAGGACATCGTCGAGAAGAATCGCGAGCTCTACAAGAAGCGCCGCGACGTGCTGGTGGAGAGCTTCGCGCGGGCCGGCTGGGACATTCCCCCGTCGCGCGCGTCGATGTTCTGCTGGGCGCCGCTACCGCCGGCGCTGGCGCATCTGGGCAGTCTCGAATTCTCGAAGCAGCTGCTCACCCATGCCGGCGTCGCGGTGGCGCCGGGGGTCGGCTATGGCGAGGACGGCGAAGGCTATGTCCGCATCGCGATGGTCGAGAATGAGCAGCGCATCCGCCAGGCGGCGCGCAACGTGAAGCGCTATCTCCAGTCGATGGGCGTGAACGTCGGCACGCAGAGCGCGGGCTGAAAGAAAGGCGGGGCGGATGATCCCATCCGCCCCGCCAGCCTTACGCATGATAATCAACGCAACGGGCTAACCGCGACGGCCCAGACGCGACACGAAAGAAAAAGGGAGGCGGAAACCCACCTCCCCTTTCCGAAAGCCTTGGCGATTTCGAGGCAGATGCCATCATCTGCCGGATCGAAAATCGCGATACACTGAAGCCAGCGCTACCGACTTACTTGGCGGCAAGCAGGGTCGCGACATCGCGCGAGGCGACGGTCGCGTCACCCAGGCGGAAGCTGACCGGACGGTTGCCGAAGCGACCCGACACGCGGCCACCCTGAACGCGCAGGCGGAAATCTTCGCCGCTGTTGGTGACCGTGCCGGCGACCAGCGTGGTCTCGCCGAGGGTCTTGACGTTGTAGCTGTAGGTCACGCCGTCGCGGGTAAAGCTCTCCGCCATCGCCGGCGCCACTGCGACCGAGGCCAGAACTGCGAATGCAACGAACGACTTCATCTCAAAATCTCCTGTCCAAAAAGGTGCCAGCAGGTCCTCTTTGTTGTGCGTTGCAACAATCCCTTTTGCAGGTGCGAAGAGCAATTGATTAGATCGTCATCATAAATGCATTTTTTGCAATCAGTGCATTTATCGCATTTACCGCAACGGTAATTGCAACGCCGCGCGGCTTGGCTCATTCAGCGCGCATGGATCCGATCCTGCTCAACGACATCGCCCACACGATTCAGCTATCGCTGGCGCCGTCCTTCCTGCTCACCGCAATCAGCGCGATTCTCACCTTGCTGACGAGTCGTCTCAGCCGCGCGGTCGATCGCGCCCGATGGATCGAGGAGAACTATGCTCCCAAGGGCCATCCCAAGCATGACGCCCAGGTCGAACAGCTTCGCCTGATCGAGCGGCGGATGGCTTATGCCAACACCGCTTTGGTGCTGTGCACCATCAGCGCGGTGCTGATCTGCGTGGTGATCGGCGGCATCTTCACCGCCGCGCTGCTCGGCTGGTCGCTCGGCCATCTGATGTCGGCCGCCTTCATTGTCGCGATGCTGTTGCTGATCATCGGCCTGGGCCTGTTCCTGTTCGAGGTGCGGACCGCGGTGCTCGCGACCCGCATCCAGGACGAACTGCTCGAACGCGAATGAACGGCGAGCGGCGCCTGCTGCAGGCGGTGGTCACCGTCGCCTGCCTCGTGCCGATCCTTACCGGCCTCGACGGCGTGCTGCGCGGGGCGGCAATGCTGAAGGTCGCAGCCCCCTCCCCCGATCTCGACAGCCACTTCCGCTATCTCTCGGGCATCTTCCTGATGCTGGGGCTCGCCTTCGCCTCGACGATCCCGACGATCGAGCGCAGCGGCCCGCGCTTCCGCCTGCTCGGCGCGATGGTGGTGATGGGCGGCATCGCCCGCGCGCTCAGCTGGGCCGCGGTCGGCGCGCCCAGCCTGGGGCATCGGCTGGGGCTGGGCATGGAACTGGTCGTCGTGCCGCTGCTGATGCTGTGGCAGGCGCGGGTGGCGCGGCGGGCTGGCAGGGGCTGAACCGGGCAGGCAGACTAGCCGCTCCTCGGATCACCATCCCCAGAAATGAGAAGAGTTGCCGAGGCTCTCGCCCCGGCAACTCCAAACATGGTCAGCGGCCGGAGTGCCGGCCCGGGAGACCAACGGCGCTTCTTAGAAGCGCGTCCCCCGAACGGACAGAACCGACCTCCATGCTGAACCATGAGACATCGGATCACCTCCTTTCGCTTGTTGCCGAGGACTCGAACATGGGAGATACCACGCGTGCGAACAAGCCTTGTAATGCAATCTATTTTCGGCAATCCTCGATGGCTCGCGCCGGCTCGGCCCAGGTCGGGAAGGTGACGCTCGGCAGGCCCGGTGAGACGATCGCGATCCGCCCGCGGCTGAACGCCATCGCATCCAGGAAATTGTTGTGGGCGTTGAGGATGACGCCGCTCATCGCCACGCCCCCCGCATCGATGTGCCCGGCAGGAAAGACGCTGGTCTGCGACGAGGTGATGATCTTCAGCTCGGTGGTGGTGCCGCTGCGCATGATCGTGATGCGCTTCGACGCCGCGTCGCACTGCACCACCAGCTCGGCCGCCTGCGCAGTGCCGTAACGCGCCGAGGAGATCGGGCTCCCCGGCAGGTAGCGCCACGCACCAGGAGCCAGCGGCCAGTCCCGCCAGTCGGAACTCAGCGCCACCACCGGAGCAGGCGCCTCGACCGGCTTGGGCGGCGGCGGCGGCAAGGGAGCCGGCTCGGGCCCACAACCGGCCAGGGTAAGCAACAGCAGCGCGGCAGGCAGGCCGCCATGGATCGATCGGACGTGCATGCCCTGTCCATGGCCGATCAGCCGCGCGATGAAAACCCCTGAAACCGTGGATTCCCCGGATGCGCGATCAGCCGCGCCCGCGACACGTCCGGATCAGGCGGACGACTTCGGGCCCGATCGGCAGGATCGTCTTGCGCGTGGCGAGGAGCTGGACCTCCATCGGCTGCGATCCGTCGAGCGCGTTGAAGAAGGCGTGGGTGGCCGGCAACTTGGTGCTGATCATCCCGCCGCCATCCTTGGAATAGGTGGCGTCCATCGGCAGACGGACATTGCCCACCGCCATCGTCTGCTGGTCGAAATCGCCGGGCGAACCGGTGCCCGTGGAGATGAACTCGATCATCCCGGTCGCCGGGGTGCAGGCGAAGGCGAAATCCCACCCGCCGCCGGTGCGGCTGTAGATCACGCCCGGGCCGTCGCCGAGCCGGCGGACATAATGCCAGCGATTGGCCTGACGGCCATCGACCGACGGCTGCTCCGCTGCCCCGGCCTTGGCGGCAAGATCCTCCACCGCGATCGCCGGCGCGGGCGGAGCCTCGACCGGCTTGGGCGCGGGCGGCGGAGCCACCACTGCCCGGGGCTGCGGCGCGGGCGCGGGCGCCGGCGGCTGATCGGGGGTGAAGCTGACGGTATAGGCGGCCAGCGCCCCCGCCACTACGAACAGCAGGACGAAGAAGCGCTTCCGGGCAGGACCGGGCCGCCGACGCACCAGCGTAGGCGGCGGATAGCCGATCGGACCCTCCATCTTCATTCCGCGTTGAAGGCTGCGGCGTCGATCGACACCGGCTTCACATTGGCGGTTTCGCTGACCGACAGGCCATAGGAGATGCTGGCGCGCTTCACTTCGGTATGCTCGTCGTCGTCGATCACTTCGGTGGTCAGTTCGTCGGCCGACGGCATCTGGTTCGCCTTGATGATACGGGTAAACGACTTGCAATCGACCGCCAGAGCGGGGCCGAACGCATATTGGATCATGTAGGTACCGTCGGGCACGCCTTCGATCACCAGCTGTTCGGTGGAACGAAGGAAATAACTGGCAGCCAGTTTGCCGCTGTCCGAGTGGCGGATCTTGACCAGCGCATCGCCGCCGCCGCCATTATGCAATTCGATGCTATGGCCTTCCTCGGCAAACTTCATGTCGCCGGCCAGCTTCTTGCCAGCCTCGGGCGGCGTCGCGCAGACGGGCGCGCCCGGATCCATCGGCTTGACGGGCAGGCCCGCCGCGGCATCGGCCGCCGCGATCGCCCGTTCGCGCGAAACAGGATCGGCCGCCGATACCGGCGCCGACATAAGCAAAGCCACAGTCCCCACCATGAAGCCGGGCCTGTCGATAAATCCAGTCATGTGCCACCCCGATCGGATGCCTCAGGCATCTCCACTGTCCAATAGTGATCGATACCGGTTCTTAGGGAAAGGGTTTAAAAGTAAACTATATCGCGCCTTCCGCCCGTTTTGCCTTGACTTGAGACGGAGGCAGGCCAGCATTCCCTTATGCAAAGCGACCCTCGCATCGACGCCTATATCGATCGCGCCGCCCCCTTCGCCCAGCCGATCCTCCACCACATCCGCGCCCTGGTTGCCGAGGCGCACCCCGACCGCGAGGAGACGCTGAAATGGGGGGCGCCGCATTTCCTCCACCAGGGCCGCATCCTGTGCGGCATGGCGGCGTTCAAGGCGCATGCGACCTTCGGTTTCTGGCAGAACAAGCGCGTCACCGGCGACGACATGCCCGAGGCGGAGAAGACCGCGATGGGCCAGTTCGGCCGGCTCTCCAGCATCGATGACCTGCCCGCACCCGATCAGTTGCGCGAGATGATCGCCCGCGCGGTGGCGCTGATCGACAGCGGAGAAAAGGCGCCACGCCCGCTCAAGCACCCCAAGCCCCCTGCCGAAACGCCCGAGGATTTGGCCGGGGCGCTGGCCCGCTCGCCCGCCGCCAGGGCGACCTTCGACAGCTTCCCGCCCGGCCAGCGCCGCGAATATGTCGAGTGGATCACCGGCGCGAAGCGCGAGGAGACCCGCGCCAAAAGGCTGGCGACGACGATCGCCCAGCTCGAGGAGGGCAAGCGGCTCAACTGGAAATATGAAGGCTGTTGAGCGTGGGAATGAGAAATGTCGTCGCCCTGCTTGCGTTGCTGTCCTTGTGCGCGTGCATCCCCTCCCCCAGCGGCCGGCGTGGCTGGCAGCCGCCGCCCGAAAGCCCCGAGCGTTTCGCCAAATGCGTGGCGATGATGCGCGCCGAGGGATCGAAGGTGGAGGCGCTGCCCGATCGCCGGTTCGACAATGGCTGCTCGGCCACCTCGGCGGTCAAGCTGGTGGCGATCGGCATCCCGGTCACCAATCTCGGCGCGGTCAAATGCACCCTCGCCGCCCCCTTCGCGCGCTGGGTGCGCGACGACGTGCCCGCGCTCGCGCGCCGCTGGCTGGGGGGCGAGGTGGTGCGGATCGAGAGCTTCGGCTCCTTCGCCTGCCGCCCGGTCAACAATCAGGCGGGCAATCGCCTGTCCGAACATGGCCGCGCCAATGCGATCGACATCGCCGCCTTCCGCCTGCGCGACGGCCGGCGGGTGAGCGTGAAGGACGGATGGAACGGCCAGGACGCCGATGTGCGCCAATTCCTGCGCGCGCTGCACAAGGCCGCCTGCACGCGGTTCGGCGTCGTGCTGGGCCCCGACGCCAACGCCCTGCACCACGACCATTTCCACTTCGATATGGGCAGCGGACCCTATTGCCGCTAAAAGGGCGGCTTTTTCGCGCGCCTTGTAATCGGCGCGAAAGCTAACGACATGTAGAAGACGATTATGGCACATAGAAAAGTACCGAAGCGGGTTTTCGCCCGCGCCAAGGAAGACGCGGCGGTCGCCAAGACCGCGACCGAAACGCCGCAGACCGTCAACAACAGCTACATGCTCGCCTTCCAGGACACCGAGTTCCTGCTGCGCGACGACCTGCGCCCGATCCGCTTCCAGCTCGAGCTGCTCAAGCCCGAACTGCTGCTGGAGGAGGCCAATATCGGCTCCACCTTCGTGATGTACGGCTCCGCCCGCATCCCCGAGGCGGAAAAGGCCGATGCGCTGGTCAAGGCCGCGGTGTCGCCCAAGCAGCGGCTCGTCGCCGAGCGGCTGCGCGCCAAGAGCCATTATTATGACGAGGCCCGCAAGCTGGCGCAGATCGCCAGCCAGTGCCCGCTCGACGCCGAGGGCAAGCGCCAGTTCGTCGTCTGCTCGGGCGGCGGCCCCTCGATCATGGAAGCGGCCAATCGCGGCGCGCAGGATGTGGGCGCGGAATCGATCGGGCTCAACATCGTGCTGCCGTTCGAGCAGACGCCCAACCCCTATGTCACCCCGCATCTCAGCTTCCAGTTCCACTATTTCGCGCTGCGTAAGATGCACTTCCTGCTGCGCGCCCGCGCGGTGGCGGCTTTCCCCGGCGGCTTCGGCACCTTCGACGAACTGTTCGAGCTGCTGACCCTGGTGCAGACCGGCAAGATGGCGCAGCTGCCGATCTTCCTGTTCGGCCGCGAATTCTGGGAACGGGTCGTCGACTTCGACGCGCTCGTCGAGGAAGGCGTGATCGGCGAGAACGACCTCAACCTGTTCCGCTTCGTCGAGACGGCCGAAGAGGCGTGGGAGAAACTCGAACTCTATTACGCGACCCGCGACCGCGTGCACCTGCACCGCGACCCGCCCAAGGCGGCGTAAGGCTTCTTCCCCTCTCCCTCTTGGGGAGAGGGAGGGGCCCGTTGCGCAGCAACGGGAGGGTGAGGGCAATTGGCGGACGCCCTCCATCATCCTCGTCACCCCGGGCTTGACCCGGGGTCCCGCTGCTTTCGACGCTCAGAATGAGAAGCGCGCTGGATAAGAAGCGGGATCCCGGGTCAAGCCCGGGATGACGCAATCAGGAGATGGCGCCCCTCCTAAGCCGGCGAGGCGCCCGCGATGCCCTGGCTCGACGAGAGCGGCTTCTCCTCGCCGCGGGAATAGGTGCCGACGAGCATGCCGGCGCCGAGCACCCGGCCTTCGATCGCGCGCATCAGCGCGGTGCGGCTGGGGTTGGCACCGATGTCGATCGTCTCGCTGAGCGCGAAGAGCTGGAAGACATAGTCGTGCGAGCCATGGCCGCTCGGCGGATCGGGCGGCAGCCAGCCTTCCCCCAGGAAGCTGTTGCGGCCCACGTCGCGCCCGTCCTTCTCGCCGACTCCATCGGCATGGATCGCGCCTTCGGCCAGCCGCCGCTCGTCGACGGGGATGTTCCACACCAGCGCGTGCACCACCGGGTGCAGCGCGGGCGCGTCGGGATCCTCGACGATCAGCGCCAGGCTGGTCGTGCCCGCCGGAACATCGCCCCACAGCAGCGGCGGCGAGACCCCCTCGCCGTCATTAGTGAACCGCACCGGCAGCCGCGCGCCATAAGCGAAGGCGGGGCTGGTCAGGTCGATCACGGTCTCGCCCACGCTCAGCTCGGGCTGGACGATGGCCAATTGGGAATGGCCCGCCCGCACATTGCGCAGCATCGCACCAAGCCAGCGGGGAAGATGTTCCAGCATCTAGATATTCTCCTTCACCCATCCACAATGCGCGAGGGACGCGGGCGATCCCTCCGCCGAAAATGACCGATGCGCCCGAAGGCGACAAGGGCGCTCGTCATCGGCGAGACGCGAAAATCGCGGTCTTCGCCATGCGCTGGATCAAACCCGGCCTTGCCGCTTGCGTTGAGCCCTTGGGAACGGCATCGCTCGGCCATGGATCTCGACGCACTCCTCCTCCACTATTTCGGCACCACCGAGCTCGACACGCTCGACGACGAAGCTCTTGCCACCGGCCATGAGAAGGTGGCGATCGCCTTTGGCACCGAGGCCGACCAGGGCCGCCGTTTCGCGCTGTGGATCGTGCTGGAGGCGCTGGGCGCCGCGCCCGATCCCGAAAAGGCGTTCAAGGACCCGAAGGACCGCAAGGCCGCCGAGGACTATGCCTGGGCGGCGCGGCGGATCGGGCGCGATTGAGCGACAGGCTCTCCCTGAAGCAGGCGCGCCGCATCGCGCTGGCGGCGCAGGGCTTCGCGGCGAAACGGCCCGCAAACGTCGGCCCGGCGCAACTCGCGCGCACGCTCGACCGGCTGGCGCTTCACCAGATCGACAGCGTCAACGTGCTGTCGCGCGCCCATTATCTTCCCGCCTTTTCGCGGCTCGGCGGCTATGACCGCGCACTGATGGACCGTGCCGCCTGGGGCCCGAAGCGCAGCCGGCGGATGTTCGAATATTGGGCGCATGAAGCCTCGCTGCTGCCGCTAGACCTCTACCCTTTGCTGCGCTGGCGGATGGACGAGGCCGATCGCGGCGAACGCGGCTGGACCGGCCTGCGCCCCTTCGCCCACGAACGCCGCGCCGAGGCGCAGGCGGTGCTCGATCGCATCCGCGCCGAAGGGCCCCTCGCCGTCTCCGACTTCGACGACGGCAAGAGCCGCAGCGGCTGGTGGGAATGGGGCGACAGCAAGCGCAAGCTGGAATGGCTGTTCTGGGCCGGCCACATCACCACCGCCACCCGGCGCGGCGGCTTCGAGCGGGTCTATGACCTGGCCGAGCGGGTGATCCCTGCCGATATCCTAGCCCTGCCCGTCCCGCCCAAGCCCGACGCGCATCGCGCGCTGGTCGAACGCGCCGCCCGCGCGCTGGGGATCGCGACCGAAACCGACCTGCGCGACTATTTCCGCACCGGCGTCTCCGAGACCAAAGTGGCGATCGCCGAACTGGCCGAGGAAGGGCTGCTGCAGCCGGTAACGGTGGAAGGCTGGCGCCAGCCGGCCTGGCTCCATCGCGACGCCGCGCAGCCCCGCAAGGTTTCGGCCCGCGCATTGCTGGTGCCGTTCGACCCGCTGATCTGGGAACGCGCGCGGACCGAGCGGCTGTTCGATTTCCGCTACCGGATCGAGATCTACACCCCAGCCGAGAAGCGCCAACATGGCTATTATGTCCTGCCGCTGCTGCTCGGCGACCGGCTGGTCGCGCGGGTCGATTTGAAGGCCGACCGGCAGGCCTCGGTGCTGCGGGTCCAGTCTCGGCATCTGGAGCCTGGCGCCCCGCCCGAAACCGAGGCCGAACTGGGCGAAGAACTGGCGGCGATGGCCGGCTGGCTGGGGCTGGACGGGGTGGTGTTCAAATAGCCACCGCTGATTGCAGCGCCGCCGCAGCAGCGCTCGCGACCTGATAATCCTGGGCGACCGCACCGCCCGAGATACCGACCGCGCCGATGACGTGGCCGTCGGTGTCGGCGATCGGCAGGCCGCCCGCGAAGACGACGAGGCCGCCATTGCTGTTCTCGAGGCCCGGCGAAGTGCCGCCGGGCTTGCAAAACTCGCCGATCACTTCGGTGGGCAGGCCGAACAGCGCGGCGGTGCGCGCCTTGCCCATCGCGATGTCGATCGAGCCGAGCAGCGCGCCGTCCATGCGGACAAAGCCTTTGATATGGGCGGCGGCGTCGAGCACCGCGATGTTCATCGGCACGCCGATCGTCTCGGCGGCCCGGCAGGCGGCGGCGATCACCGCATCGGCCTGGCTCTGGGTGATGGTCATGGGTCGGATATCCTTTCGGAAGACGGGAAGGTCCGGCCGCGGCGGGGCTGAGAAGGAGCAGGCCGCGGCCGGAGCGGGAGGCCGGTCAGATCCGGTTCTCCCAGGCCTGGAGCTGGTGATCCTTCAGCATGTCCTCGATCACCTGCGGCACGACGTTGCGGAACTTGCCCTCGTCGGCCGGCACGATCTCGATCATGCGATCGATCATCTCGGTCGGGTCCATCTTGCCCTCGGGGGTGACGAAGAAGTCGTCGAAACCCTTGCGCAGATCGGCCCGCTTGGTGAAGTTCACCTCGTCATCGAGCCAGCGGAACGGATTATCCGCCATCGTCTCGTTATAGCCGGTGTAATAGGCGCCCGGATTGATCGTCTGGATCTTGATCCCACAGGCAGCCAGTTCCTGCTGCAGCGCCTCGGCGATCGATTCCAGCGCATGCTTGGTCGAGACATAGGTGCCCCAGTTGGCCGGCGTGAACAGCCCGCCCATCGACGAGGTGAACACCACCTTGCCCTGCTTGCCCTGGCGCACCCATTTCTGGACCACGCCCTGGGTCAGGATCAGCGGCAGGAAGACGTTGACCTCATAATTCTTGCGGACGAGGTCGACCGGGATTTCCCACACCGGGCCCGCTTCGCCCATGCCGGCATTGTTCCAGAGGATGTCGAAGTCCCACTTCAGCGCCTGGCGGATGTCATATTGGTCGGTGAGGTCCAGCCGCTCGACGCGGATGCGGTCCGACAGGCCGAGCGCGGCGACTTCCTCGCGCAGCGGGGTCACCTGCGACGAGACATGGACGGTGGCGATGATGCTGTGGCCGTTGCGGGCCATGCCGATGGCGGCGCCTTTGCCGAAGCCCGAGCCGGCACCGGTGATGAGGATGGTCTTGCTGGTCATGATCACTTCTCCTGTTTCCGTTCGGTGCGGGGTTCGCGTCCGATGGATTGGGAGTAGCCGGAGGGCCGATCGCCCGCCGTTCGCAGCTTGCGGCGACTATCGCGGGATTGCGACGAGCAACCCGAAGCGCATTTTTTCTACAGCGCCAGGCGGAAGGCGGTGGGGGTGATGCCGGTCAGCTTGCGAAAGCTGGCCGCGAAGGAGGACGGCGTCTCATAGCCCACCGCCAGCGCGACATCGGTGATCTTCAGCTCGGGGTGCGAGAGGAGCTGGCGTGCGCGCTCGATCCTGAGCCCCACCAGATGCTCGTGCGGGGTGCGGCCGGTGGCCTGGCGGAAGGCGGTGCAGAAGTGGAAGCGGCTGAGGCCGACGAGCCCGGCGAGCAGGTCGAGACCGATCGGCTCGTCGAGATGTTCGCGCATATAGTCGGTCACCTTGCGCACCTGCCAGTCGGGCAGGCCCCGGCGCGGCGCCGGCGGTTCCAGCGCGGCGAAGGAGCTGTGGCCGCGCATCAGCTGGGTGACGAGCAGGTCGGTCGCCTGTTCGACGAACAGCCGCGCCGAGGGATCGGCCATCGCCGCCTCGCGCCCCAGCAATTCCATGATCCGGGCGGCGGCGGGATCCTCGAAGCCGACCCGGGGAAGCAGGTCGACCGATCGGCCATCGGCCAACTGCTCGGCACAGAGCCGCAGCCGTTCCTGCGAGAGGAAGACATGGCTGACGCCGATCGGACCGGCGATGTCCCACCGCCCCTCATGCCCCTCGGGAATGATCGTGATCGTGCCCGATCGGGTGGTGCCGGCCAGCCGCTCGCCGCCGCGCCGCCAGACGATGTCCTGCGCATCGCCATAATAGGTGATGATGACATGGCCCTGCATCGCGTCGAGATGATCGTGCAGTTCGCCATGGCCCCAGCGGCCGGTAAGGCGGGTCTGGCCCTTCAGCGGATCGTCGATGACGGGCGGGGCCTGGTCGAGGATGCGCGCAAGGGCGTCGGGCGCGCTCCCGAGCTCTCCTCCCCTGCTGCTCATGCGGGAACCCCCGGGTGCGTTGCCATCCGGGGGTGAAACTAACCGAAGATGTTCGGGAGCGCCACCGCCCCTGCGGAAACCGCCTAATGGCGGATCGACAGCAGGGGCGCGAGCGACCGCAGGCCATGGAGGCCGATCGCGATGGCGAGGCCGACAATGCCGACCATCGCCATCATGGTGAGCCAGATCGCTACCCTCTGATAGGCGATCACCCTCGCGTGGCGGGCGTGGCAGCACCCCAGCTCCGCCACGCGACGCGCGGTGGCGATCTCGGTGCGGCGGAGCAGGGATGCGAACATGGCCGGTTCCTTTCGGCTAGAGCGATTTCTAGGCGGATGGAAACATCCGCCGGCTCGGAAATCGCGGCAAAACAAAAGCCTGGAGGGGTCAGGCCGCGAGGGGGGCTTCGAAGTCGGTCGACACCGACAGCGCGCGCCACTCGCCCAGGATCGCGGCGTCGGAGGCGTGCTTGGCCTCGATCGCGGCGACGGTATCGCTGCCCAGCGGCAAACGGACCGGCGGGTTGGGCATGTCGACGAAGGCGACCAGCACCTGCGCCAGCTTGTCCGGATCGCCGGGCTGGGCATGGTTGAGGTCGGCCGCGCGCGAGCGGACCGCGCCGGCGGTGGCGCTATAATCGTCGATATGGGTGCCGCTGACCGACAGCGAGGTGGCATCGAGGAAGTCGGTGCGGAAATAACCGGGCTCGACCACGGTGACATGGACGCCGAGCGGCGCCAGTTCGGCATGGAGCGCTTCCGACAGGCCTTCGACCGCGAACTTGGTCGAGCAATAGACGCCGAAGCCAGGGCCAGAGCGATAGCCGCCGATCGACGAGATATTGAGGATATGGCCCGAGCGCTGCGCCCGCATCGTCGGCAGCACCGCGCGGGTGACCGCGAGCAGACCGAACACATTGGTGCGATAGACCCGCTCGACATCCTCCGCGCTCGCTTCCTCGACCGCGCCGAGCAGGCCGAAGCCGGCATTGTTGAGCAGGATGTCGATCCGGCCGAAGCGGGCGATGGCATCGGCGGCGGCCTGGCGAGCCGAGGCCTCGTCGGTCACGTCCAGCGGCAGCGCCAGCAGGTTGGGATGGTCGCCGATCGCCTCGACGACGGCGGATGCGCGGCGCGCGGTGGCGACGACATTGTCGCCACGATCGAGCGCGAGGCGGGCGATGCGCAGGCCGAAACCGCGGGACGCGCCAGTGATGAACCAGGTCTTCATGAGGGGAACTCCTTCTTCGCTGCGTGATTGCGAAGCCGGAGATATCCCTGGGACGGTTCAGCCGCTTTTCGGCGATTGTGGCGACTGTCGCGAAATTGCGGCCATCGCGACGGCCGGCCCTATTGCCGCGTGACTTTCGCCATCTTGTCGAGCGCGTCGAAGATCGCCCTCTCCTGCCGCTCGTCGGCCGCCGCCTGGGAGCTGCCGGTCTCGAAGACGGTCGCAATCAGGTGCAGCGCGCCGTCGGCGCCATGGAAATAGGAGACATGGTTGCGGACCTGGACGGCCGAGCCGTCGCCCCGCAGGTAGCGCTTATCCATCCAGTAAGGACGCCGTTCCGAAAGGAGGCTGGCAATCGCCGCCCGGTTGTCGTCGCGATCGGCCGGATGGGTGATATCGAGCACGTGCCTCCCGACCAGGTCACCACGAGGCCTGCCGAGAATCCGGCAGAAAGCCGGATCGACATGGGTTATGATACCGTCTTGATCGGCCATGGCATGGCCGAGGTGCCGCGCGTGCATCGCGTCGTCTTTTCCAATGCTGATTGGGGGGCCCCTGCCGGGCCGAAGCGCCCACAATATATGGCGATCGGGCAAAATGTTCAACTATTGTTCTCCCGCCGTCCCGATGCCGTGATTTGTGCCGAAAACCGGTCCCCACTTTTCCGCGCGATGCTTTCATTCGCTGTCGCATCGCTGGAGCGGAAAACCGGTTCCCACTTTTCCGCGCGATGCTTTAAAGGGCTCCGATGACGCATCAGGTACATATCATCGGCGGCGGGCTCGCCGGATCGGAAGCCGCGTGGCAGCTCGCCGAGGCGGGCATCAAGGTGAAGCTCTCGGAAATGCGCGGCGTGGAGGAGACCCCCGCCCACCAGACCGACAGCCTGGCCGAACTGGTCTGCTCGAACAGCTTCCGCTCGGACGATCCGCACAATGCGGTGGGCCTGCTCCATGCCGAGATGCGCGCGCTGGGCTCGCTGATCATGAAGACCGCCGATGCGCATCGCGTGCCCGCCGGATCGGCCCTGGCGGTGGACCGCGAGGGCTATGCCGAGGGTGTGACCCAGGCGATCGAGAGCCACCCCAATATCGAACTGGTGCGCGAGCGGGTCGACCGGCTGCCCGACAGCGGCACCACCATCGTCGCCACCGGCCCGCTGACCGGCGCCAGCCTGGCCGAGGCGATCGGCGAGGCGACCGGTGCCGACGCCCTCGCTTTCTTCGACGCGATCGCACCGATCGTCCACCATCACAGCATCGACATGGACGTCGCCTGGATGGCCTCGCGCTGGGACAAGGGCGAAACCAAGGACTACGTCAACTGCCCGATGGACAAGGAGCAATATCTGGCCTTCCACCAGGGCCTGATCGACGGCGAGAAGGGTGAGTTCAAGGACTGGGAGAAGGACACCCCCTATTTCGACGGCTGCATGCCGATCGAGGTGATGGCCGAGCGCGGCATCGACACGCTGCGCTACGGCCCGATGAAGCCGGTGGGGCTCGACAATCCACGCACCGGGCGCTGGCCCTATGCCGTCGTCCAGCTGCGGCAGGACAATGCCCTGGGCACACTGTGGAACATCGTCGGCTTCCAGACCAAGCTCAAGCATGCCGAGCAGGTGCGCCTGTTCCGCACCATCCCCGGGCTGGAGAAGGCCGAGTTCGCGCGGCTGGGCGGGCTGCACCGCAACACCTTCATCCAGAGCCCCAAGCTGCTGGACGGCGAACTGCGGCTGAAGGCGCGCCCGCACATCCGCTTCGCCGGGCAGATCACCGGCTGCGAAGGCTATGTCGAATCCGCCGCGATCGGCCTGCTGGCGGGCCGCTTCGCCGCCGCCGAACTGCTCGGCCGCCCGATCGCCCCGCCGCCGGGCACGACCGCGCTGGGCGCGCTGCTGGGCCATATCACCGGCGGCGCCGATGCCGACAGCTACCAGCCGATGAACGTCAATTTCGGCCTGTTCCCGCCGTTGGAGGGCGCGCGCGGCGGCCGCAAGCGCAAGGGCGATCGCAAGGTGATGATGTCCGAACGCGCGGGCGAGGCGCTGAAGGACTGGATGGGACAAGCCGTCGAGGCCTGAATGGCGACGGTCGCCATGCGTTCGACATGATCGTCACGCGACATGATCGTCACGTCATTGTACGAATTGTATGCAAGATGCCGCCGCGATATGAGGGACGAAATGATCCCTGGGGCGTGAGGAGATGTGGCGTGACGACGGTGGATAAGCTCGCCGAGGATCTGGCGGAGACTATCCTGTCCGGCGAGTTCGCGCCTGGCTATCGGCTCGACGAACAGGCGCTGGCCCAGCGCTATTCGGTGTCGCGCACGCCGGTGCGCGAGGCGCTGCGCCAGCTGGCGACGACCGGCCTGATCGAAATCCGCCCGCGGCGCAGCGCGATCGTCGCGAAGGTCAGCCCGGCCCAGCTCGAGGAACTGTTCGTCGCGATGGGCGAGCTCGAGGCGGGCTGCGCCCGGCTGGCGGCGATGTCGATGACCCTGTCCGAGCGGCGCGCGCTGCAGACCCTGCACGACGAGATGCGGCTGATCGCCGAGCGCGGCGACCCCTTCGCCTTCGCCGACGCCAACCATCTGCTCCATTCGATGGTCTACAAGGGCGCGCACAACGCGATCCTGGCCGAGAACGCCTCGGCGATCCGACGGCGCCTCTCCCCCTTCCGCCGCGCCCAGTTCCATGTCGAGGGGCGCCTGTTTCGCTCGCATGCCGAGCATGAGATCGTGATCGGCGCGATCATCCGCGGCGACGCCCCCGCCGCCCATGCGGCGATGCTCCACCATGTCACCCTGGTCGAACGCAGTTTCGAGGAATTGTGCGCGGAGCTGGCGGCGCCCGATCCCTGAGGGCGGGCCCCGTCGATAAGAACGAGCTTGCCTCCCCTGCCCCGTTGGTGCCGAGCCTAGTCGAGGCACCTTCACCAGCGCCTGCCGACGTACCTCGACTTCGCCCGGCACGAACGGTGGTGCTAGACGCTGTCGACCGCCCCGCCTGCTCGACGTCTTGCCTGCCTGATGCCCAACGATGCATGCAACGCAACGACAAGGCCGGCCGGCTGCACGTCCGAAATCTTGATATGGCGCCGTCGTCCGGAAATGATCGGGGCTCCCGGTCTAGCGACTGACGCGGCCGTTTTTGAGGGAATTCGGATGGCTTCCAGGCGGCGCAAAACCAGCATCATGATGTCGACCGTCCTGCTGGCGGGGATGGCTATGGCCCTCGGGAGCGCGCAGGCTGCCGATCCGGTCGACGCCGTGTCACCGACCTCGCAGGGCGAAGCCCGGCTGGAAGCGCTGGTGCAGAAATATGTGGTGCTGGAGCTGGAGGATGACGACCGCAGCGCGCGCGCCTTCGGTCGGCGGGCCTCGGCCTCACAGGATGGCCGCCTGGCCGATGTGAGCACCCAGGCCTTCGAGCAGGACATCACATCCCGGCGCGCGTTGCTGCGCGAAGTGAACGCCCTCGCCCCCTCCAGCCTGACCTTCGACGGGCAGGTGGATCGCCGGCTGCTGATCGGCCTGCTCGAGGCGTCGTCGCACATGGCCGAAGCGCAGCGCATGTGGACGCTCGATCCCGCCATCTATCTTCCCGCCGCAGAGGTCGGGCGCATATTGGAGCCGACCAGCCCCGGCACGCCCGCCGAGAAGAGGACGGCGTTGAACAACCTGCTGGCGCAAATCCCCGCCCGCCTCGCCGAAGCCCGCCGCAACCTGACCAACCCTTCGCGATCCTTCACCGAGGAAGCGATCTTCAAGACCGAGGGCACGATCAAGCTGCTCGAAGCGAACAAGGCCAATGCCGAGGTGCCGGCCTATCGTGACGGGCTGGCGGCCATGAAGGATTATGTCACCTGGCTCCGCGAGACGGTGCTTCCGTCGGCCAACGGCAGCTGGGTGCTGGGCAAGGCCAATTATGAATATTCGCTCCGCCACCGCTGGCGGATGGACTCCACGACCGACGAGATCCTCGCGCGTGGCCAGAAGGCCTTTGCCGAGACCGAGGCGCAGATGGAGGACGTGGCGCGTCGCATCGACCCCGCCGCGAAAAACTGGGCCGATGTCTATGAGCGGCTGAAGGCCGACCACCCGGCAGCGGCGGACATCAAGAAGGAATATCAGGCGCAGATCGACGCGGCACGCGCCTTCGTGATCGCGCACAAGATCGTCACCCTGCCGGCGGGCGAGAATGTGATCACCATCGACACGCCGCCCGCGCTGCGCGGATCGACGCCCTTCGGCACCTTCCAGTCGGTCGACCCGTTCGGCACGTCGCTGCAAGGGCGGCTGGTGCTCACCCCGATCGAGGAATGGCTGCCGCCCACCGAGCGCGAGGAGAGGCTGCGCGCGCATCATCGCGCCTGGATCCCGATCATCGCCGCGCATGAGGCCTATCCCGGCCACCATGTCGACGGCCTCAAGCGCAAGGCCAATGCGCGACTGCTGCGCAAGATGGTCCGCGAGCCGATCATGTCCGAAGGCTGGGGCCTTTTCACCGAACAGATGATGTTCGAGCAGGGCTTCCTGCATGGCGACGACGTTCGCCTGGCCCAGCTCCGCAATCGGCTCTGGCGCGCCGCCCGCGTCATCCTCGACGTGAAGCTGCACACCGGCCAGATGACGTTCGACCAGGCCGTCGACTTCATGGTCGACAAGGTCCATTTCGACCGCCGCACCGCGACCCTCGACGTGACCATGTACACCCACCGGCCGACCTATGTGCTCGGCTATCTGATCGGGATGCAGGAGATCGCCAAGATGCGGGCGGACTATGTCGCCGAGTTCGGCGAGCCCTCCCCGCCCAGCGACTTCTACGACCGGCTGCTGGAGGTGGGCGCGATCCCGCCCGCCTATGTGCGCGAACTGCTGTTCACGCAGAAGCGGCAGGAGATGAAGGCGCAGCCAAAGGCGCAATAAGGAGCCCCCTTCCCCTCCCTTCCAGGGAGGGGAAGGAAGCGGCTCACCGCGCCGTGAAGCTGATCGGCAGATATTGGATCATGTGGTTCGACGCGCTGGGCACGAAGGTCAGTTCGTCAGGGTCGATCTCGAGCCGGATGTCGTCGAGCCGCCGCACGATCTCCTGCGCCACCACCTTCAGTTCCGAGCGCGCCAGCGCGGCGCCGACGCAGCGGTGCGCGCCGCCGCCGAAGCCGACCTGCTTGCCCAGATTGGGCCGCTCGATGTCGAACGCGCGCGGGCAGGCGAATTCCTTCTCGTCGTCATTGGCCGACGCGAACATCACCATCATGTGCGACCCCTCGGGGATCAGCACCCCACCCAGCTCCACGTCGCGCGCGGCCATGCGCGTCAGGCCGTGGACGGGCGGATTGCGGCGTAGCAATTCCTCGACGAAGCGGCTGATCAGCCGGTCGTCCTCCACCGCTACGCGCATCTTCGCGGCGGTCTCGGGCTCGGTCGCCAGCACGTAGAACATGTTGGCGATCGCCGAGGCGGTGGTCTCGTTGCCGGCGATCAGCATCGCGCGCACCGAGGACACCTTCTCCTCGAAGCTGAGGGTCGGGTTCTCGTCATCCTCGGTGCGGGCATGGACGAGGTCGGAGATCAGGTCCTCGCGCGGTTCGGCCTCGCGCTCGCGGATCTTGGCGATCAGGTAATTCTGCAGCTCGCACATCGTCTTCGCATTGGCGATCATCTGCTCTCGGTCCTGCAGGAAGCCGAGCTGTGCCACCACCGCGAAGGACCAGCGCTGCACCGTCTCGGTCGGCAGGTCGCCCAGGCCGAGCTGCTCGCAGATCACCTGCGCGGTGATCGGGCCGGCGATCTCGGCGACGACCTCTGCCTGTCCCCGGCCGTGGGTGGCCTTCTGCGCCACGCCTTCGATGATCCCGGCGATGATCGTGCGAATGCGCTCTTCCAGTCCCTTCACGCGATGCGCGGTGAACGCCTTCTCGTAAAGCTTGCGCAGGCGGGTGTGCTCGGGCGGATCGGACATGATGCCGTCGCGGAAGAAGCCGCCGCCCTCGGCCTTCAGGATCGCCTGGAATTCCTCCTGGTGGCCGCTGGCATAGGTCTTCTCATAGCCTTTCTTCATCGAAAAGGTCAGCGGATCGCGGAACACCGCCTGCACGTCGTCGTAACGGGTGACGAGATACATGTTGAGCTGGGGGTCGAAATAGACCGGCCGCGTGGTGCGCAGCTCGCGGTAGAAGGGATAACGCTGCGCGCGCACCGCTGCCATGCTGAGCGAGGCCCCCTGCTCGACGAAGCTGCCGCTGAACGGGCAGCCGATCGCGTCGGCATCCTGGGTTTCGGTGAGCTGCATCGACAAATCCCTCCTATACGGCTCAATCAAGATACCGAATCTAATTCGTTCGACTTATATACCGGATAGGACGAGCCTGTCATCCTCCGGCCTTGAGCGCCGAGCGGTTCGGGGCGACGGTCGCGTGGATCAAACGGCCGTTGCACAGCTGCGACCGTCTGCTTATGCCCAAGCGATGGCCCTTGCCGAAAAATCCCAGTCTTCCGCCATTCCTGCGCCGCGCCGGCGCAGTCCGGGGCGGCCGAAGCGCTCCGAGGTCGAGCAGCGCAACCGCGACTTGCTGGAGCGCGCGCTGGAGCATTTCCTGGAGCGAGGTTTCGAGGGAACGACGATCCGCGGCGTCGCCGCCTCGCTCGGCATGGCCAAGCGCACCATCTACGTCCAGTATGGTGACAAGCTGACCTTGTTCAAGGCAGCGCTGCGCCGTGCGATCGAGGACTGGATCGTCCCGGTCAGCGAGCTGGAGGCAGCCGAGGACGAGGATGTCGAGGCCAGCCTGCGCCGTATCGCGCTGATCCTGGTCGACAACATCCTGAGCCCCGCCGGCATGCGACTGATCCAGATCACCAACACCGAATCCTACCGGATGCCCGAAATCGGGGTCTACACCTTCAGCGAGGGCACCCGGCCGACGATCCATTATCTGGCCGACATGTTCGGGCGACGGCTGCGCCCCGGCGCCGACCGGGACGAACTGGAGGAACTGGCGGTCGCCTTCCTCAACCTCGTCATCGGCCCGGCGCGCATGGCTGCCTGGGGCTTCGTGCCCGATCGCGCCGAGATCGAGCGGCTGACCGGCCAGCGGGTCGCGCTGTTCCTGCATGGGAGCCTGCGCCCGCAGGGCTGACATCTCCGATCATTGCCCTTCCCATGGGAGGGGGATTAGCCTGTCCGCAAAACAGCGGAGAGGAGCCCGGCGATGACCGAGCGAGTCGTTCATTTCTTCAGCGACGGCTTCAGGCTGGAGGCCGACTATCTTCTGCCGGAGGGCACGGTGTCCGGCACGAAGCTGCCCGCGATCATGCTGCTGCCCGGCTTCGGCGCCAACCGCTTCGTCATCCAGCCCGACTATGCCGCGCATTTCGTGGCCGCCGGCTATGCGGTGCTGTCGATCGACTATCGCGGCTTCGGTGGCAGCGAGGGTGATCCGACCCGGCTGATCGGCCGCGAACAAGCCGAGGATATCCGCGCCGGGCTGAGCTGGCTGGCGCTCCAGCCCGAGGTCGATCCCGATCGGCTGGGGCTATGGGGCACGTCGGGCGGCGGCGCGCATGCCGTATATGTCGCGGGGATCGACGAGCGCGTGCGCTGCGCGGTCGGCCAGGTCGGCTATGGCGACGGCGAGCGGCTGATCCGCGACCACAAGACCCCCGACGACTATACCCATCTGCTCGCCGACCTGGCGGCTGACAGCGCCCGCCGCGCACTGACCGGCAAGAGCGAGACGATGCGGGTGATCGACCTGATCACGACGCCGACGACCCGCGCCTTCGTGCTGGAGGCGGCGAAGACCGATCCGTCGATCATCTCCTATATCACGATGCAGTCGGCCGAGGCGGCGCTCCATTACCGGCCGATCGACGTGGCCCACCGCATCGGCCCGCGCGCGATGCTGCTGATCGCGGCCGAGCAGGACGATCTGTGCCTGCCCGACGGCTATCGCGCGGTCTATGACCGGCTGACCGGGCCGAAGAAATGGGTGAGCTACCCGCTCGGCCATTACGACATCTACGCGCCCGACTGGGTCGAGACATCGGCGAACGAAGCGATCGCCTGGTATCGCGAGCATCTGTGACCGGCCCCGCCCCCTGTACGGGAGCGGGAGCAGGATCAGGCCGCGCGGCGCTCCAGGGCGGCGGCGGCCTCGTCGATCAGGGTGGCGACGATGTCGGCGAGCGGTTCTTCCTTCGAGACCATGCCGACCGACTGGCCCGCCATCACCGAGCCATGCTCGATATCGCCGTCGATCACCGCACGGCGCAGCGCGCCGGCCCAATAATGCTCGATCTGGAGCTGGGCCTCGCCCATCTCGACCTTGCCCTCGTCGAGGAGCTGGGCGACTTCGCGCTGCTTGGCGGTGAACAGCTCCGACGAGGCGTTGCGCAGCGCGCGGACCGGGATGACCGGCAGGCGCGGATCGATCTGGACGCTGGTGACCGCATCGCGCGCCGACGCGCGGATGAAGGCCTTTTTGAAATTGGCGTGGGCGATCGACTCGGTCGCGCAGACGAACCGGGTGCCGAGCTGCACGCCCGCCGCGCCCATCTCCAGATAGCCGGCGATCGCCTCGCCCCGGCCGATGCCGCCGGCGACGAACACCGGCAGGTCGGCGGCGACGACGGGCAGGATCTCCTGCGCGAGCACCGAGGTGGAGACCGGGCCAATATGGCCACCGGCTTCCATGCCCTCGATCACCAGCGCGTCGATGCCCGAGCGCATCAGCTTCTTGGCGAGTGCGAGCGCGGGGGCGAAGCAGATCACCTTCGCGCCCGAGGCCTTGATCCGATCGATCGCGCCGGCCGGCGGCAGGCCGCCGGCGAGCACGACATGGCCGACCTGATGCTTCGCGCACACGTCGATCAGTTCGAACAGATCGGGGTGCATCGTGATCAGGTTGACGCCGAACGGCTTCGAGGTGAGCGCCTTGGTCCCCGCGATCTCGGCATCGAGCAGCGCCGGCGTCATCGCGCCGCACGCGATGACGCCGAAGCAGCCCGCGTTCGACATGGCGGCGACGAGGTTGCGCTCCGAGACCCAGCTCATCGCTCCGCCGAGGATCGCATAGTCACTGCCCAGCAGGGCGGTGCCGCGTGCCATCAGCTCGTTTAGACGCTGCTTACCCGACATCATCGACCCCCAATCGTCATCCCGGCGGACACCGGGATCTCACTGCCTTTTACGTAGCAGAGAAACGAGAGATTCCAGCTTTCGCTGGAATGACGATCGAAAAGGATCAAGCGGCATCCTCCGCGTCGAGGCCATAGGCGGTGTGGAGCACGCGGACGGCGAGTTCGGTGAAGTCCTCGTCGATCAGCACCGAGACCTTGATCTCCGAGGTGGTGATGGCGAGCACGTTGATGCCGCGCGCGGCCAGCGCCTCGAACATCTTCGAAGCGACGCCGGCGTGGCTGCGCATGCCGACGCCGACGACCGAGATCTTGGCGACCTTGGTGTCGTGGACCAGCTTCTCATAGCCGATCGAGCCGCGCTCGCGCTCCAGCACGTCGAGCGAGCGGGCCAGCTCGGCCGAGGGGACGGTAAAGGTGACGTCGGTCGAGCCGGTGTCGTGCGCGACATTCTGCACGATCATGTCGACGTTGATGTTCGCATCGGCCAGCGGCGCGAAGATCGAGGCGACCGCGCCGGGGCGATCGGGCACCGCGACGAGGGTGACCTTGGTCTCGTTCTTGTCATAGGCGATGCCGGTGATGAGCTGGCGTTCCATGGCGCTTCCTTCGATTTCTTCCTCGCCGACGATCATCGTGCCGGGGGTGGGATTATCCGTGGGCTGGTCGAAGGAGGACAGGACCTGGACGCGGACCTTCTCCTTCATGGCGAGACCGACCGAGCGGGTCTGCAGGACCTTCGCGCCGACCGAGGCGAGCTCCAGCATCTCCTCATAGGTGACCTTGGCGAGCTTGCGCGCCTTGGGCACGATGCGGGGATCGGTGGTGTAGACGCCGTCGACGTCGGTATAGATGTCGCAGCGATCGGCCTTCATCGCCGCCGCGACCGCGACCGCCGAGGTGTCCGAGCCACCGCGGCCGAGGGTGGTGATGCGATCTTCGGCGGTCATGCCCTGGAAACCGGGGATGACGGCGACTTCGCCGGCGGCCATCGCGGCGCCGATCGCGTCCGAATTGATCGTCTCGATGCGCGCCGAGGCATGGGCGTCGCTGGTGCGGATCGGCAGCTGCCAGCCCATCCAGCTGCGCGCCTTCACGCCCATCGACTGGAGCGTGATCGCCAGCAGGCCGCTGGTGACCTGCTCACCCGAGGCGACGACCACGTCATATTCCTTGGGATCGTAGAGCGGCGAAGCCTCGCGGCAGAAGTTCACGAGACGGTCGGTTTCGCCCGACATCGCCGAAACCACGACCGCGACCTCGTTGCCCAGTTCGACCTCATGCTTCACACGATTGGCGACGTTACGAATTCGCTCGATCCCGGCCATCGAGGTTCCACCGAATTTCATGACGATGCGAGCCATATCGTATAGTCGATCCTAATGAGGCCAAACGCCGGGAAAAGCCCTATGGACCAAGGGCGCGGCCCTGATAGAGAGGGGGCGCAATGAACGCAAGCGCACAACAGCACGGCTCGATCCGGCCCGCCGAGGCCGCCCATTTCGGAAAACTGGCCGCCGACTGGTGGGATCCGAAGGGTTCCTCCGCGATGCTCCACAAGCTCAATCCGCCCCGGCTGCGCCATATCCGCGCGGCGATCGAGGCGCATTGGGGGATAGCGCCCGAGGAGATGCGCCCGCTGAGCGGACGGCGCGCGGCCGATGTGGGCTGCGGCGCGGGGCTGCTCGCCGAACCGCTGGCGCGGATGGGCGCGACCATGACCGCGGTCGATGCCGCGCCCGAGAATATCGGGGTCGCGCAGCACCATGCCGAGAAACAGGGCCTGTCGATCGACTATCGCCAAGGCGGCGTCGAGGCGCTGGCGGGCCAGAGCTTCGATCTCGTCACCTCGATGGAGGTGATCGAGCATGTCGCCGATCCGGCCGAGTTCGTCGCGGCGCTGGCGGCGCTGGTGGCGCCGGGCGGGCTGCTGATCCTGTCGACCCCAAATCGCACCCCGCTCTCGAAGCTGGCGATGATCGGGATCGCCGAGGGCTTCGGGCTGGTGCCGAAGGGCACGCATGACTGGCAGCGCTTCCTGACCCCCGACGAGCTGACCGCGCATGTCGAGGCGGCGGGGCTGACGGTGATCGAGCGCAAGGGGCTGAGCTTCTCCCCGGCGACCGGCTTCCACCTCAGCGACAATCTCTCGCTCGATTATCTGCTGACCGCGATCCGGTGAGCGGCTTCAAGGATCATTTCTCCTCGCACGCCGCCGCCTATGCGGCCTTCCGACCAACCTACCCGCCCGAGCTGGCGGCGTGGCTGGCCTCTATAGCGCCCACTACAAAAATCGCGCTCGATACCGGCTGCGGTTCGGGCCAGCTCTCGCTGCTGCTCGCCGAGCATTTCGAGAAGGTGGTGGCGACCGATCCGAGCGCGCAGCAGATCGAAAGTGCAACCCCGCACCCCAGGGTCAACTATCGGGTGGCGCGGGCTGAGGCGAGCGGACTGCCCGACCAGTCGGTGGACCTGCTCACGGCCGCGCAGGCGGCGCACTGGTTCGACCTGCCCGCTTTCTTCGCCGAAGCGCGCCGCGTGCTGCGGCCCGGTGGGGCGATCGCGCTGATCAGCTATGCACGGATGGAACCCGAGGGCGATGTCGAGGCGATCGCCGCGCGCTTCCGGCTGGAGACGCTGGAACCCTATTGGCCGCCCGAACGCGCGCTGGTCGAGAATGACTATCGCGACATCGCCCTGCCCTTTGCACCAGTCGCGGCGCCGCCCTTCTTCGTCGAGGTGCACTGGTCGCTTGCGGCGATGATCGGCTATCTCGACACCTGGTCGGCGGTGCGGGCGATGGAGAAGGCGGTGGGCCGCGCGCCGTTCGATGCGGTGGTGGCCGAACTGACCAAGACATGGGGCGATCCGGAGGCTATCCGGACGATCCGCTGGCCGCTGGCGATATTGGCCGGGAGAGCCTGATGGGAGAGACTATGCATTCGGCCATTCCCGCCGCGACGCTGATCCTGATGCGCGATCGCGCGGCATCGGCGCCCGAAATCCTGATGGTGGGGCGTGGCGCACACCTGAAATTCGCGGGGGGACGGCTGGTGTTTCCCGGCGGGCGGGTCGACGACGACGACCACGTGCTGGCGGCGCGGGCCGATCTGCTGGTGGAAGGGCCCGCCGTCGACGCGGACGACCTGGCGCATCGGGTGGCCGCGATACGGGAATCGATCGAGGAGATCGGGCTGGCGCCGGGGATCGACGGAATCGGCAACGCCGCGACGATCGACGAGATGCGCGCGGCGCTGCATGACGGCGAGCCGTTCAGCGCAATCATGCGGCGGCTTGCCCTGCGCCTGGACCCGCACGGCCTGCACGCCTTTTCGCGCTGGCGGCCCGACCACGAGATGGTGCGCCGCTTCGACACCCGCTTCTACATCGCCCGGGCACCCGAACTGGGCGAGGCCGTGGCGGACGGCACCGAGAGCAGCCATTGCCTGTGGGCGAGCGCCGAGGAGCATCTGGCGACCGGATCGCTGATCTTCCCGACGATCCGCAACCTGGAGCGGATCGCGCTGTCACCCAACTTCGACGAGGCGGTGGCCTTTTCCGGCCGCTATCCGATCGACGTGATCAGCCCGCAATTCGAGGATCGCGACGGCGAGCGCTGGCTCTCGATCCCCGACAATCTGGGCTATCCGGTGACGTCGCAGCGATTGACCGAAGTGCAGCGCGGCAATGCGCCGTCGGAAGGCGGCAGGCCGGAGCGAGCCTGATTCACGCTTTCGGTGAAGGCGTAAATCGCCTCCACCTCCAACGATCAGGCCCGGACCAGCGGATCCATGACGCTGCCGCCCGGATAGGCGATGTAGATGACGCTGCCGGGCGCGATCTCGATCGCCGCCTTGCCCTCGACGATGATCGCGTCGCCCAGCTCGGCCGGCTTGCCGTCCACCGTCACCCCGCCTTCGACCGGGAGCACCCACACCGGCAGCTCTCCGCCATCGATGTCGCGGCGTCCGTCCATCGTCCAGCGCTCGAGCACGAACTTCTGGCCTTCGGCCATGATCTCGCGCCCGCCGCCCAGGTCGCGCGGCGGCGGGTTGCCTTCGAACGGGCCGAACTCGGAAACCTCCATCGCATCGTCGAGATGAAGCTCGCGGGCCGAGCCATAGTCGTAGAAGCGATAGGTGAGGTCGAGATTCTGCTGCACCTCGACGACGCGGAGCCCCTTGCCGATCGCGTGGATCGTGCCGGCCGGCGAATAGATCACCTCGCCCGCCACGACGGGCTTCCAGTAGAGCATGTCCTCGATCGAGCCGTCGAGCGCCGCGGCGCGCACCGTGGCGGCGTCCATCGGCGTCTTGAGGCCGAGCGCAATCGTCGAATCCGGTTCGGCCGAGAGGATGATCCAGGCCTCGTCCTTGCCGCGCGCATAGCCGCGCGCCTGGGCCGCGGTGTCGTCGGGGTGGACCTGGACCGAAAGACGCTCGCTGGTGAAGAGATATTTGACGAGCAGCTCGCGCGGCACGCCGGCGGGGTCGTCATACCAGATTTCGCCCACGGCCGGCTCGCCGGCCGGCTGATCGGCGAACAAGGGCGCCAGATCGTGCCGTCCCCAGGGCTTTTCGACGCGATGGATGGTGAGAGGCGTCGCCGCCAATGCGATTCTCCTGTTAGCTGCCCCCAAAGCTAAAGCAGGATAAGTGTTCCGCAAGAGCGGAGCTTTCGTTGCGTTTCTGTTTCTGCCTCAGGCGCCGGCGCGAGGCATCCGCCTCGCTTGGCTTTCCTCGCATAAGCTCGGGCGGCCGTTCGGCCTTGCGGCGCTTACGGCCCCGACCCCCACGCACACGCTCACACCTAACCCACCTGCGTTTCGAACCTCAGTTCGGCAGGCGAGCCTCAACCTTGTCGACCCACTCCGGGTAAAAGGCCGGCTCGCGGTTCGACCAGCCCGGCGCGGTGGCCGCGGCTTCGCTGATCGACTGGAGCAGCACCCGACGCTTCTGCGGATGCAGGTGCGGCAGAGCCGCCGCCGCGCAGAAGGCACCCGGCAGCCAGGGCCGGACATGCGCGCCAATCAGCCGCTCATAGAGGAAGCGATAGGCGCCGAAGCAGTTGAGGCGATCCTGGCCCAGATCGAAGGCCGAGATGGTGATCAGCGGCGAGAGGAAGGGCTCGACCGCGTCGAGGCCGCTGTCATCGGGAACCATCTCACGGATATGGTCGAGGCGGGTGTAGATGCGCGCCTGCGCCATGATGCTGGCGGACTCGATCACGTCGCGCGACCAGCGCGCCAGCGCATCTTCGCGGCAAAGCCCGACATCGAGGGAACGACGGATATAGCGTTGGGTGGCGGCGGGGAAGCTGGCGAATTCTTTCATTTCCGCCAGGGTAAGAGCGCCGTCCGCAGGTCTCATATGTGTACCCATGCAAAAGCCCCTATGTTGGAAGCCTGCCGGGATCATGCGCCCATCATGGTTTACGGACGCTTAAGCCCACTTAAGGCTCCTGTTCATAAATCGACCATGTTTCTTGCTGCGTTGCAACAAGCAATCGGCCCCGGGAGTTCCCGAGGCCGACTAATCTGTGGATAAATTTGCCGTAGCTCTTGCACTTGTCAGAAATGGTGCAGGGCAATGTCGTCGCGCCCGTAGCGTCATTCCTTACCGTCCATCCGGTCCTTCTCGGCCCGTTCCTTTTCGGCCTTCTCGTCATAGCCGGACGAAGGCGCAGGGTCCTTCCCCTTGCCGGGCTGGGTGTTGGACGGTGCATCCGACGTCGGGAACGACTCGTCGAGCGCGACGTCCAGCTTCGCATCCTCATCGCTGGGGTTGCGGGCGAGTTTCTTCGAATCGGTCGCATCATGGGCCGTTCGGATATGCGGCGTGCCACTATCCGCCTTGGTCGGCGTATCGATAGTCATGGCGGGCATCCTCTGCCATTATCGGGAAGATTCAACGACTGGCGAAGATCGCTGTTCCGTAGACGGAAACCGTTTCGTAAGCTGAACTTTCGATGAACGGCATGGGGTGTTCGACCAACACCACGAGCGGATAGGGCATCCTGACAGGCGTGAATATATATAGGCTGGATGACATTGAACAAGGATAGCCCGCGGGGGGCCACCGTCAGCCCGCGCGTGGCGCTGCTGTCGATACTGTGCTTCTGGCTCGTCTATTTCGCGATCGCGACGATCCGATCCTTCATGATCGACTGGGGCCACCAGACCGAGATGCTGGCGGCCCGGGCCTTCGTGACGATCGGATCGATGGTGGCGACCTATATCGTCTATCTGGCGATGCGCCCGCTGGCGGGCAAATCGCTGATGGTGAACATGACCGCGGTGGCGCTGCTCGCGATCCCCGCGGCGGTGGCCTACAGCTCGATGAACTGGATGGCGTTCCGCCAGGTCGACAAGCAGATCGAAGCCGAGAAGATCCGCGTCTACAGCGAGAAATATGGCGTCGACAAAGCCGCCATCTCGGCCGCCCGCGAACAGGCCAGGGCCGCGATCAACGCCGCCCGCGAGGCGATCCAGGAGGCGACCGACCAGGCCAAGGAAGCCGCCCAGGAAAAGGCCGAGGCGCAGCGCGAGGCGGCCAGGCGCAATGCCGAGATCCAGCGCCAGCTGATCGACGCGCAGAAAGAGCTCAACAAGGTCGCGGCCGACACCGCGCGCGAGGCCGACATGAACCGGCGCGAGGCCCAGCGCGAGGCCGACAGCGCCCGCCGCGAGGCGCTGCGCGAAGCCGATACGGCGCGGCGCGAAGCCTATCGCAACCAGCGCGACGCCTATCGCGAAGCCTATCAGACCTATCAGGAGAATCTGCGCGAGGCGCGCCGCGCGGTGGAAGAGGCCAAGCGCCACGGCGTCGATATCGACGTCGACCAGATCCTGGCCAACATCCCCGCGCCGCCGGCACCCCCTGCCCCACCGGCGCCGACATCGTCCGCCAAGGCTGACGCCAAGGACAAGCCGGCTACCCCGGCCGCGCCGGCGGCGACGCCCGCGGCTTCGGCACCGCCGGCCCCCGCCAAGGTGGAGGAGCCCGAGCCGATCGACATTCCGCTGCCGGTGATCTCCGAGCCGACCCCCGGCACGGTGATGATCCAGGTCGGCCGCCCTGCCGATCCGCACAAGGAGAAAGACCTGAGCGTGATCGGCCAGATCGCCGACCAGGCGCTCAACGGCTATTTCTTCTTCGCCGCCTGGGGCGCGCTGTTCCTGGCGCTGTCCTATGCCGCCGCGGTGCGCGCCGCCGAGCGCGAGGCCGCCGGCTATCGCGCCGCCGCGCGCGACGCCGAGCTGCGCGCGCTGCGCTACCAGGTGAACCCGCACTTCCTGTTCAACACGCTCAACTCGCTCTCCACGCTGATCCTGAAGGACAATCGCGAGGAAGCGGAGAAGATGATCCTCAACCTCTCCACCTTCTTCCGCACCAGCCTGACCGCCGACCCGACCGAGGATGTCCAGCTGGCCGAGGAGATCCGCCTGCAGCGGCTCTATCTGGACATCGAGGCGATCCGTTTCCCCGAGCGGCTGATCGTCGAGTTCAACGTGCCGCAGACGCTGTCGAACGCCTGCGTGCCCTGCCTGATCCTGCAGCCGCTGGTCGAGAACGCGATCAAATATGGCGTATCGCGCGCGAAGCGCCCGGTGACGGTGCGGATCACCGCGCGCGAGGATTCGCACGGGCTGGTGCTGAGCGTGGAGGATGACGGCGAACCACTGGGCGATGACGCCAAGCTGCACGGCGCCGGCGTGGGCCTGAAGAATGTCAGCGACCGGCTGAAAGCGCGGTTCGGCGAGGAAGCGGCGTGCCGCTACGGGCCACTTGCCAATGGTGGTTTTGGCGTGACGATTTTCATGCCATTGATTCGGAATGGCCTCTGATTCACCGATACGGACCCTCGTCGTCGACGATGAACCCCTTGCGATCGAACGCCTGCAGATCCTCTGCGCGCGCGAGCCGCTGATCGACCTGGTCGGCACGGCCTCGGACGGCGAGGCGGCGCTGCGGCTGATCGAGGCGCTGGAACCCGAGATGCTGCTGCTCGACATCGCGATGCCGGGGCTGGACGGGATCGGCGTGGCCCGCGCGGTGGAGAAGCTCGACAAGAAGCCGGCGATCATCTTCTGCACCGCGTTCGACCAATATGCGGTGACCGCCTTCGACCTGTCGGCGACCGATTATCTGCTGAAACCGGTGGCGCAGGAGCGGCTGGGCCGCGCGGTCGCGCGGGTGATCGAGCGTCGCAAGACCCCGGCCGAGACCGAGCCGACATCGGAGCATGCCCAGGAATTCTGGGTGCCGCACCGTTCGGAGATGATCCGTATCGCAACGCAGGACATCGACCGGATCGAGGCCGAGCGCGACTATATGCGGCTGCATGTGGGCCAGCGCAGCTTCCTGCTGCACCAAACGATCACCGAACTGGAGCGCCGGCTGGACCCCGACCAGTTCGTCCGCCTGCACCGATCGACGATCGTACGGCGCGACCGCATCTCGCGCCTGAGCCATGACGGCATGGGCGTGTGGCATGCGGTGCTGACCGACGAGGAGCGGATCCGGATCGGACGGACCTATCTGCCCGCCGCCAGGGCACTGATGGGGCGGTAGTGCCCCTGATCCTCCCTGCCCGAAGGGCGGGGAGGATCTTAGGGGTTAGAGCGCTCCAAGGACCGCGTCGCCCATCTGGGTGGTGGTGAGCTTGCCGCCGAGATCGGGGCTGCGGGCGCCGTTCTCCAGCGCCTTGGCGACCGCCGCCTCGATCTTGTCGGCTTCCTCGGCGAGGCCGAGCGAGTAGCGCAGCATCATCGCCGCCGACAGGATCGTCGCGAGCGGATTGGCCTTGCCCTGGCCGGCGATGTCGGGGGCCGAGCCGTGGATCGGCTCGTAGAGGCCCTTCTGGTTGGCATCGAGCGAGGCCGAGGGCAGCATGCCGATCGAGCCCGCGCACATCGAGGCCTGGTCCGACAGGATATCGCCGAACAGATTGCCGGTGACGATCACGTCGAACTGGCCCGGGTTGCGCACCAGCTGCATCGCCGCGTTGTCGACATACATGTGGCTCAGCGCGATATCGGGATATTCGGCCGAAATCTCGATCACCACGTCGCGCCACAGCTGCGAGGTTTCGAGCACATTGGCCTTGTCGACCGAGCAGAGCTTGCCCTTGCGGGCGCGCGCGGTCTCGAAGCCGACGCGGGCGATGCGGGCGACCTCGTCCTCGTTATAGGACATGATGTCATAGCCCTCGCGGCGGCCCGAGGCGGTCTTGCGCATGCCCTTCTCGCCGAAATAGACGTCGCCATTCAGCTCGCGGACGATGACCATGTCGATCGCGCCGGCGACTTCGGGGCGGAGCGCAGAGGCGTCGGCCAATTCCTTGAAAAGGGTCGCCGGGCGCAGATTGGCGAACAGGGTGAGTTCCTTGCGCAGGCCCAGGATCGCCTGTTCGGGGCGCAGATGGCGCTCCAGGCTGTCGCAATCGGGATCGCCGACCGCGCCGAACAGGATCGCCTTGGCGCGCTTCGCCAGGTCGAGCGTCTCCGGGGGGAGCGGATGGCCGGTCGCCTTATAGGCCGCGCCACCGACCAGGCCGGTCTCATAGCTGAGCGTGTCGCCGACGACGGCCTTGAGCACGCGCTCGGCTTCGGCGGTGACTTCGGGACCGATGCCGTCTCCGGGCAGCAAGGCAATCAACATGGCGTTCCCCTCAAAGCAGAAATGTCCGCCGCCCCCTGCCCTGCCCTGCGCGTGGGTGCAATCCGTTTTAGGTCAAGCCAGCCTTCCGATGCGGGCGAGCAGCCGCTCACGCGCGTCGAGCACATCGGCGCGCCGCTCGACCAGGATGTCGCGGGCAAGGAAATGGCCGGTCAGCCGCATGCCGGCGACGATATCCGCCCAGTCGGTCTCGGCGGCGGGATCGACAAGGAAGGCGGGCAGCGCGAGCAGCCGGTCGGCATAGGGGTCGCCCGCCGCGCGCGACACCGCGCCGCCGCTCTTCGGGCTGACCCAGCCGAGGTCCTCCAGCACCCCGGTGGCGACGCAGGCCGACAGGTCGAGCGCATAGCCCAGTTCGGCGAGCAGAAGCAGTTCGTAGCGCACCGCCGCCGCCGCCCAACCCCGGGCCGAGGGGGCATATTCGATCGCCGCCAGCACGCCTTCGAGCGCCTCATAGAGGCGCGGATAGGGCTGCCCCTCGGGCAGGGCGGTGGCGGTGAGGCTGGTGAGCCAATCGATCGCGGCAGTGGCGAGCGGCTCGGCGAGCAGGGCGGCACGGCTATGGGTCAGTTCGACGGTGAGGCCGGCAAGCTGCTCTTCGGTGCGGGCGCGATATTCGGCCTCGACGAGGTTGCCGGGCAGCAGCACCGGCCGCAGCCGGCGCGAACGGCCGCCGCGCACATAGCCGGGAAACAGGCCATGATCGGGCGTGAGCGCGCGGACGATGGCGCCATGTTCGCCATGGGTGCGCATCGCACAGATGATCGCGGGGGTGCGGACCTGCATGGGAGCGGTTCAACCCCGGATCAGGCGATACCGCAAGCCCAGGCAACCGATCAGGAGCGGCGTTCCTCGACCTGGTTCGACCAGACCTGCTCGATCAGCCGGCCGAGCCGGCGCAGCGGCGCGGCGGGCAATATCGCCGAGGGACGGCCGAGGGGAAGCTCGTCGAGATCGGAGAAATGGCTGGTCGGAAAGCGCCGGCGATTGTCGGAGAGGAAGGTACACAATTCCTCGAAGCGGCGGACATGGACCTTGTTCGGCGCGGTACCGGCGCGATTGGCCAGCTCGAAACTGTGGCTGACGATGGTGACGATGGGCATGCCCGCCGCCTCGGCATGGGTGATCGCCGCCTTGAACTCGGCAAGCGAGACCGCGCAGACCTGAAGGTGGCGCAGGCTGCGGCGATCGTCGATAACGGTGATAGGCACCTCGATCATGCCCTGATGGCGGACGGGGGTGATCTGGTCGGCCGGCAGGGCGATCGCGCTGGGCCAGGGATGCATCTGGCCGTTATGGCTGCTGTCAAAGACGAAGCCCAGTTCGGCCAGCACCTGCAGCGTATCGTCATTGGCGGAGAAATTGCCGCCGCGAAACGCCATCGGCTCGGGCACCCCGGCCTCGACCAGCAATGCGCGGGCCCGGCTGATCAGCGAACGCTGCGCGGCGATGGTGTAGCTTGCCAGCTCGGGATCGCCGATCTTCCCATGCGGGGTGCCGACCCACAGCGGATGGAGATGGAGCTGGATTTCCTGCCCCGCCTCCAGGATCGGTTCGACCATGCGGCGGATCGGATCGAGCCCGTACAGTTCGGCCGGCATCGGATCGATGAAGAAGCAGGCCTTCAACGCGTGGCGCGCCAGGGTCTTGAGCTGATAGGCGATGCCGACCCCGGCCGCCTCGAACGATCGTTCATAGGCGGCGCGCCAGCCGGAGCTGGTGTCGTCCGGTCGCCAGGTTAGCTCGGTATCGATCGTCAAAAGCACCCGCGGAGCCGTGGCGGCTTCGCGGGGTTCGAGGGCTGGGGTCTGTTCGATCATCATTCCGAGGCGTGGAAATGATCGTGAATTGCGCGTGCCATGGCACTCGAAACGCCCGGCGCGCGTTCTAGGTCCTCCAAAGATGCGGCCCGAACGGCTCGGGCTGTCCCGAAATGCATCAACAGCGCTTTCTTGCGCGCGGGGCCGATGCCGGGAACGTCATCCAGCGGGCTTTTCGTGAAGTTGGCGGCACGACGGGTACGGTGAGCGCCGATCGCGAACCGGTGTGCCTCGTCGCGCAACCGCTGCAGGTGGAACAGCAGCGGGGAGTTGAGCGGCAGCATCGCCTCGCGCCCACCGGGCAGGTGGAAATGCTCGCGCCCGGCGTTGCGATCGGGGCCCTTGGAGATGCCGACGACGGGCACGTCCTGCACGCCCATCTCCTCCAGTACCTCGCACACCGCGTTGAGCTGGCCCTTGCCGCCGTCGATCAGCAACAGGTCCGGCCATTCGCCGCTGCGGCGCTCGGGGTCCTCCTTCTCCAGCCGCGCGAAGCGGCGTTCGAGCACTTCGCGCATCATCGCGAAATCGTCGCCTGGGGTGGTCTCGGCGCGCTTGATGTTGAACTTGCGGTAGCTGCCCTTGCGGAAGCCCTCCGGCCCCGCGACGATCATCGCGCCGATCGCGTTGGTGCCCATGATATGGCTGTTGTCGTAAACCTCGATCCGGTCGGGCGGGCCTTCCAGCTCGAACAGGTCGGCCATCTCCTGGAAGATGCGGCCCTGGGTGGTGGACTCGGCCATGCGACGGTCGAGCGCCTCGCGCGCGTTGCGCCGGGCCTGTTCCATCAGCTTGCGCTGCTCGCCGCGCTGGGGAACCTTGATCGCCACCTTGCGGCCGGCGCGCTCGGACAGTGCCTCCGCGAGCAGGTCGCTCTCGGCGGGTTCGGCACCGACGAGGACGAGGCGTGGCGGCGGCACCTCCTCGTAGAACTGCATCAGGAAGCTCGCCAGCACCTCCTCATCGGGCACCTCGGCGGTGTGCGCGGGGAAGAAGGCGCGGTGGCCCCAATTCTGCCCGCCACGGATGAAGAAGGCCTGGATGCAGACGGTGCCCGCCTTGGTGTCGAGCGCGAAGACATCGGCATCGGCGACGCCCTCGGCGTTGATTGCCTGGCTGCCCTGGATGAAGGTGAGCGCGCGGAGGCGGTCGCGATAGACGGCGGCCAGCTCATAATCCATCGCCTCGGCGGCGACGGTCATCGCCTCGCCCAGCTTCTTCTGCACTTGGGTGGACTTGCCCGACAGGAAGGCCTTGGCGTCGCCGACCAGCTCGCCATAGGCATCCTCCTCGATCCGGCCGACGCAGGGCGCCGAGCAGCGCTTGATCTGGTAGAGCAGGCAGGGCCGGTCGCGATTGGCGAAGAAGCTGTCGGTGCAGGAGCGCAGCAGGAACAGCTTCTGCAGCGCGTTGAGCGTGCGCGTGACCGAACCAGCGCTGGCAAAGGGGCCGAAATATTGGCCCTTGGCACGCCGCGCGCCGCGATGCTTCTGGATGCGCGGAAAATCATGGTCTTCGCGCAGCAGGATGAAGGGGAAGCTTTTGTCGTCGCGCAGCAGGACGTTGTAGGGCGGACGATAGCGCTTGATCAGCTGCGCCTCGAGCAACAGCGCCTCGGCCTCGCTGTTGGTGGTGACGATCGTCATCGACCGGGTCTGCGCGACCATGCGGCTGAGCCGCTTGGGCAGGCGCGACACCTGCACATAGTTGGCCACGCGGTTCTTCAGCGCGCGCGCTTTGCCGACATAGAGGACGTCGCCGCGCGCATCCTGCATCCGGTAGACGCCGGGACGGGTCGGGAGGGTCTTCAGCACGTTGCGGATCGCGGCGATGCCAGCCTCGATATCGGGCGTGTCGGCACCGCGCACCGTGTAGGTGCTCTTCTCTTCGTTGAAACGGTCTTGGGTAGGGTTGCTCACGCGCCTGATCTAAGCGCCGCATGCGATCGCCGCAATGCGGTCAGGCCCCTATCAGGCCCATCGTCGCGTCGGGCTGCGAAATGCCTGCGACGACGAGGATCAGCACCGCCAGCCCGGCACGGACGAGACCCGAGGGCGCCCATTCGCCGACCAGCCCGTTTGTGCGGTTCCAGATCAGCGGAAGGGCGACCAGGCCCGAGACCAGAAGCGCGGCGACCAGCGCAGGCGGGAGCGACTGGGTAATCTGCGCACGCACGCCACCCAGCAACATCAACCACGCCCAGATCCAGCCGATCGCGCCCATGATCGGCGCTTTAGCGTGGTGATGTGAGGAAAGGGTAAATGGGACCTCCCCCAAGCCAGTTACGGAAGTAATCCACCAACGTCATCCCCGAGAAGGCGGGGATCCATAACCTCTGGAGCATGAGACTCTCGCGGTTCGGCGAATATGGATTCCCGCCTTCGCGGGAATGACGTGAGGTCTTCGGTCCAAAAGAAAAGGCCCGCCGATCGCTCGGCGGGCCTCTCTTGTCTTTTCAGCGACCCGAAGGATCAGAGGCGGACAGTGCCCAGCCCGGTGATCGCTTCGTCGATGAGCGCCTTGTCGGCCTTCGCATTGTGATGCTGCGAGATCAGCGAGGCGGCGGCGGCGGACGCGGCCGACGCGGCCTTGGCGCGGACCTCGGCCACCGCGGTGCGCTCGGCGGCGGCGATCTTGTCCTCGGCCATCTTGCCGCGGCGCTCGATCAGCGCGGTGGCATCGATGCGGGCCTGGGCCACGATCGCGTCGGCCTCGGAGCGGGCATTCGCCAGCATCTCTTCGGCTTCCTTGGCGGCGGCCTTCGCCTTGGCCTCATACTCGGCCTTGATCTTCTCGGCATCGGCGCGCAGCGCGGCGGCTTCGTCGAGATTGGCGCGGATCGAGGCGATCTTCTTGTCGAGCGACGAACCGATGATCGCCGGCACCTTCTTCCACAGCAGGAGGAGGATGACGATGAGCATCGCCACCGACACCCAGGCGGTGGCGGTCATGCCAAGCGCGGTGGGATCGACATGGTGCTCTTCGGTGCCCGCGGCGGCATGGCCGGCGCTGACATTCTCGGGCATGCCTTCGAGCATGGCGGCATCCGCCAGGTTCTCGGCGACGCTCTGGGAGGCGTTAACAGACATTGCGCGTCTCCCTTCAGGCGGCCAGCGCGGCCTTAACCGCGCTATCGGCAGCCGCCTTCTCGACGGTGATGCCCGACACCTTGGCGACGATCTCCTGCGCGGCCTCGGCGGCAACGCCCTCGATCTCGGCGAGCGCCTTGGCCTGGGCGGCCTTCAGCGACGCGTCGGCTTCGGCAGCCTTGGCGGCGAGTTCGGCGTCAGCCGCCTTCACCCGCTTCTCGGCTTCGGCGGTCGCTACGGACTTGGCGTCCAGCGTCGCCTTCTGCGAGGCGGCACGGGCTTCCTCGATCGCGGCCCGGTAAGAGGCTTCGGTCTCGTCGGCCTTGGCACGAGCGGCTTCGGCAGCGGCAAGATCAGAGGCGATCTTCTGGTCACGCGCGTCGACGGTCGCTTCGATCTTCGGCAACATCCCCTTCCCGATCACGAAATAGATCAGGCCGAAGATGATCAGGAGCCAGAAGATCTGCGAAGCGTAGGTCGCGGCGATCTGGGCGATCTGAGGCATCGGTGTTTCCTGTGGTCGTTAGAGCAGGTCCTGAGGGCCGGCGCGAACCGGCCCCCGCAACCGACTGTTAGGCGACGAACAGCAGGATCATCGCCACGACGAACGCCAGCAGACCGAGAAGCTCGGCGGCGGCGAAGCCGATGAACAGGCGGCCCTGCTGGCCGTCAGCGGCGGCCGGGTTGCGCAGCGCGGACTCGAGGAACGAGCCGAAGACGTTGCCCACGCCCAGCGCGGCCATGCCCACGCCGATGGCGGCCAGACCGGCACCGATCAGCTTTGCGGCTTCTGCGTCCATGATAAACTCCTTAGCGTTGAACAGGTTGTTGGTAGTTTTTGCAGTGAAACTCAGTGCAGGTTGATCGCGTCGTTGAGGTACAGCGACGTCAGCAGCGCGAACACATAGGCCTGAATGGCGCACACCAGCAGTTCGAGCAGGGTGATGCCGATCATCAGGATGAAGCTGGGGATCGAGACGATCGCCACGGTCAGCGCGCCGGCGTTGATGCCGTTGATCACGAAGCCGGCGAGCACCTTCATCAGGATGTGCCCCGCGGTCATCGCGACGAACAGTCGCAGACCCAGCGAGAAGGGGCGGATGAGGAAGGAGAACAGCTCGATCAGGAAGATCAGCGGCACCATGTAGCCCGGGGTGCCGTGCGGAATGAACAGCGAGAAGAAGTGGAAGCCGTGGCGCCAGAAGCCGACGATCAGGACGATCGCGAAGCTGATCACGGCGAGGACGCCGGTGACCGTGAGGTGGCTCGTCACGGTGAAGGGATGAACCCCGACCACACCGGTGGGCATCATGCCCATGATGTTCGAGATCAGGATGAACATGAACAGCGAGAAGACATAAGGGGTGAACTTCTTGCCCTCGGGCCCGATGTTCGCCGCCATCATGCTGGAGATGAAGCCAGTGAAGCTTTCCACCGCCGCCTGCCAGCGGCCGGGAACCAGCTCGCGCTTCATGCCGCCGACCATGAAGATCAACAGCGCCGCGAGCGTCACCACCATCCACATCGCCGAATTGGTGAAAGCGATGTTATGGCCTGCAATCGCCCAATTCTGACCGAACAGCGGTTCGATCAGGAACTGGTGCATCGGATCGATTTTGCCCGATTCGGCTGCCACGCTTGCCTTACCCCTGCTTATGCCAAAAGCGTCCGGAAGCTATTCCGGGCGCTCCTGAGAAATTCGTATGATGTTCCTGAAGGCGACACCGATCCCGAGGAACAGCATCACCAAAAGGAGCCAGGGCTTGGTTCCGAGCCAGGTGTCGAAGCACCAGCCCATCAAACCGCCACCGACAAGTCCCGCGATCAGCTCGGCCAGCACGCGATTACCCTGGGAATATCCCTTCTCGGGCTTTTTGTGCGTGCTTGCCGTCCTGACCTTTTCGGCATGCTGGATCGCCTGCAACCGCTCATCGAGCGACGTAAGACGATGATCCCCCACACTTTCCGGGTCTTGCCCGGGACCATTCTCCGCCATGCTGCACACCCTCCCATTGCCTGGATGGTGGCGTCATGCCGACGAGCGACCCCGCCAAGGCGAGGCCCCTTTAGGAAGGGGGTTCCATGGAGTCAACAACGGTGAGGGCCACTATAGCCCAGTCACCATTACAATATTCCCTTACCCGCAATAATCAGGGGTGATCGATTCCGACCCGTTGCGCTTCTGCCAGCCACCATCCTTGAGCTTATAGGCCTGGCCGGACTTCACGGCGCGAAGCGTCGAGCAGGCCGTGGTCTGGGCGAACTGGTCGACCGTGACGTTCCGCGAGGCCGCAATCTGGGTATAGCCCGCGCGGCGCTTGATGTTGATCGCATCGACGGCGGCCTTCAGGTCGCTCGACGGCGCCGAAACGAAGCCGATATAGCCGTCCCACTGCTCGCCGATCGTGCCGGCGCTCAGAGCCTGCTCGACGATCGGCTCGGCGGCGAGCACGGGCGTAGCCGCGAGCATCGCGGCGGCGATCATGACGGTCCTGGACATGCTCATCATTGCGGAAACAGCTCCGGATTGTTGGCGATGAAATCGTCGGCATCCTTCTGGAGCCGAACGACCACCTCCTGCTTCACATTGACGTTGAGGTTGATCTCGATCGGCTTGTCGGGTGCCGACACCTGGATACAACCGGCCAGCGTGGCCGCGGCGGGCAGGACGAGGATCAGCCTGTTCATGTCCGGACGCTCGCACTGTCACGCTTCATCGTCAATCTCGGGTCTTTCATCGCAGCTTCTCGCTTTACCGGGGCTGAATGGGGGCCGGAACGGGATCCGGCAACGGATTGGCCGGCTGGGCCGCCTGCGGCTGGACCGGCACGTTGCGCAGCACGATCGACGGGTCGACGAAGGTCTGCGCCGAAGCCACCAGCCCGCGGAACGGGGCCCGGATGGTGATGTTGAAGCGGAACGGCAGGCGGGTGATGGGCGCGATGAAACGGGCCAGCAAACCCTTGTTCTTGCGCTCTTCCTTCGGCGCATTGTTGGTGCCGTCGAAGTTGACCCGACTGACGATCTCGCCATCGAGCGAACCGTTCAGGTCGATCACCAGCTGGCTGTAGCGCATCGACTTGAGCGCATCGAAGGCGATTCGCGCCATGGTGCCGAGATTCGCGTTGGTGACGTCGCCGACATAGGAGAGCGTCCCTCCGCCCGGCCGCACGCGCAGCACGCCGCCCTCGATCCGGCCGCCGCGCGCATCGAAGATGATCGGCAGCAGGCCATCGAACTTGCCCGTGACGGCAATATTCTTGAATTCGAGCTGCTGGATGAAGCTGCCCGCATCGAGCCCGTCGATCCGGAACAACATGCGCCGTTCGACCGGCTGGCCGAAATCGAGCAGGGTGGGATCGAGGCTCAAGGTGCCGCCCGCCAGCGGCCAGATCGCGCTGGTGACGTCCAGCCGCTGGCCGGACAGCAGGCGATAGCGAATCACGCCCTTGGTCACCGCGATGCCGGGATTGATCTCCTCGACCGTCACGACCTGGTCGGGCGCGGTTTCCATCGCGAGGAGGTCGGTGAAGTTGATGGTGCCCTTGAGGCCCGTGACCGGGCCGAAAGCCGCCGCCAGATTGAGCCCCTCGGTGCGGAAGGCGCCCGTGCTGGTGACGTTGCCGCCCGCCCAGACGATCTTGCCCTGCCCCGCAACCTCGCCCTCGACATTGGCGACGATGCCCAAGGTCAGCGGGGTCAGCGTTTCGGGCTGAAGCCCCTTGGTGAAGCGGAGGCCGGGGACGTCGAGCGTCGCATCACCGCGACCGCCCTGCAGCGAGTGGGCGATTCGCAGCTTTGAGACGGGCGTGCCGGTGGTGGGTTCGGTCAGGGTGCCCGTGGTGGTGATGTAGCCGCCGTTGAGGGCCAGCGCGACATCGGGCACCCGCAGACGGTTGAAGCGAGGCGCCGTGGTCTGGGCATCATCGACATCGAGCGCGCCATCAAGCTTGAGCACGCCGCCCGTGAGCGTCCACCGCCCCTCCCCGCCCGACAGCAGCAGCGGCACCACGCCGATCTTGCCATCGGCGCCCGTAAAACTTCCCGCCATGCCCGCCGAGCCGAGCCGGCCGTCGAGGCGGACGATGTCGAGCCGTGTCGGCTCGGCGGGATCGCCCAGCCGCACGGCCAGCGCATCGACCGCGAAACCGGGCCGCCCGACCTGAACCGCGAGCGAGCGTGCCGTCATTGTCAGCGGCTGATCGCCGACCCGGCCGCGCAGTCGAAGATCGGCGACACCGGCGCCACCGTAGACGATGCCCTTGTCGTTGAGGCCGAACATCGCGCCCTCGATCGGGCATAGCCGCAGTCGCGACTTCCCGATCACCGTCCCCGCGATCGCCAGCCGGTCAATCTCCAGCGGCGCGCAATCGGGGTTCACCACCAGCGCCTTGCCGCGCAGCATGGCCGAGACCGGCATGTCGAGCCCTTCGACCCGGCCATCGGCGAGCGGGCCGTCCATCGTCACACGGGTGGAAATGAGCGTACTGCCGCGCGGACCGGGGCCGAACTGGATCGGAGACAAAGCGAAGCGGGCGCCGCCGGCCTGATAGGGCGCGATCGTCGCCGAGCCACTAAGTGGCGCGCCCGGCACCGCCTGGCGCAGGCTCATCAGCACGCGCGGAAGGCCCCCGCCCGACAGCTCCGCGCTGCCATTGGCGACGAGCCCGCCACGCGGCCAGCGCCAGCCGATCCCCTCAGCCTGTTCGGATCGGATGAGCAGGTGTCCGCCACCAATCGCCCGCGCATCGATCGAGCCGACACGCAGCCCGCCGCCCTGCGGCCCGTGGTTCACGATGAGGCCGGCACTGGCGTCGACCGAGCGCGACGCGCGACGCAGCGCCTCTCCCCAGGCGGTCAGCACCGGGCCCACCGGGGTCGCGTCCGCCGATGCCAGCGAGGCGACCATCGCATCGGCCTGGGCCGGATCGAGCCTGGCCCCGACCAGCCGGACCTTACCCTCGGCCGAGGCGACCCCGGTCTTGGGGTCGAAACGATAATCGGCGTCGAACGCGGCATTGCGGATCGACGACCCCGCCTGATGCACGGCTCCCGTAGTCAGGCGGGCACGCCCTGAAACGCGATCCGGCGAGGCATCGAAGCCGAACTGGCCACCGAAGCGATCGACGCTCAACGCTCCCGCAACCAGGCGCCCACGCGCTGGCGCGACATTGCCCCGCCAACGCATCAGGTCGCGGTCGCCCGTCGCATCGATCGCGAGCAGCGGCGCGGTCAGACTGGCCTGCGGACATAATATCCGGGCGGCCTGGAGCGGCCCACGGATCGTCGGACGCGCGCCATCCATCTTGACACCGAGCCGGGCCGAGAGGGCTTCTGCACGGCACTCGCCCGCCTCGATCCGATCGGCGGCGAGACCGAGCGTGCCCTTGAAACCGTCCCGCAGATTGCCGGCGCCATCGAGCTGCCCTCGGACAAGCCCCTGCGGGGTTTCGACATCGAAACGCATGGCGCGGGCGGTGAGCCCGATGTCGGGCAATTCGAAAGGCTTGGAGGGTTTGGAGCTGTCACTCTTGGGCAGCAAGCGGTCGATCGTCCCGAGCGACACTTTGCCGTCGACGAGCCGGCCGTGTAGCCGAACGCCGCCGGCATCGATCGCCTTCACGCTCACCCCGCCAAGGCCGACCGCCAGCTCCACTTCGGCCCAGTCAGCGGTGAGATTAGGCTTGCGGGGATCGCCGATCCTGATGCCTTCGATCCGCTGGGTCCTGAAACCGACCTCGGTGAGCCGATAGCTGGCGGGGACATTCCGCGCTTTCAGGGCGTCATCGATATAGGATGTGGCGATCGGCGTCCGCTCGATCCACAGCCAGCCGAGCCCGCCGACGAGCAGCAGGGCTCCGGCGCCGGAGGCGATCAGCGGCCTGGACAAACGGGTGGACGCATCCTCCATCGCTCAGGGCTTAGCCGCTCCAAAGCCGCGCGTCACCCCGGCGAAACGACCGTCCGAAACCGGCGATGACAGAGCCGAAACCGTCGCTCCAAACATGGTTAACCAACCCTCAACGCTTTGCGCCTATTCCGGCATCAGGATCGAAACATCTGCCTGAGCAACCGGGTTCCGGCGGGCTCGGCAGGACGCCCGCGCGAACCGCTCGGGTCGTGGAGAGTCGTGTGACCATTCAGAATGCGAGTGCCATCCTCCAGCGGCTCGGGCCCTGCCGCTTTGCGCTCGACCCGGCCGTGCATGGCGACCTTGCCGTCGAACTGGCGCTGATGGGCTGCGAAGCCGTGGATGTCGACAGCCTGCCCCCCTCGCCGCCTCCGCATATCAACACCGCCGGCCTTCTGACCTGGGACCAGGCCGACACCGGCCCAGCCTTCGCTGCCGCCTTGCATCGCTTTGCCGGCTGCAATGTGTTGGCGCTGCATTCCGACGGGCAGGATCGCACAGCCCTGGAAAAGACCTTGTTCGCATCCGGCTGGCAGCGCCATCCGGCCGGCATGCCACTGGGCGAATATGGCGCCTTTACCGCACGCGTGCTGCCGCCGATCAGCTATTGGCGTCGCGCGGGCGCGGCTGCGACGGGCTGCTTCACCGAAGGCGTTTCCGCCGATCCCGTGATCGCTCGCTACGCGCTGGCCGCGAACCATGTGCGCCCAGGCGACCGGGTTCTGATCGATGGCCCGCATGCGAAGGATGGCGCGGCAATCCTCGAAGCGCTGTCGCGGGCGGGCTCGGTCGTCGATGGCGACTGGCGGCATCTTCCCGAAGCTTCGGTCGACCTGATCGTCTCTTTCCAGTCCGACGCTCCGGCCGACTGGCCTGCGCGGCTCGGCGATTATGCGCGCGTCCTCAAGCATGACGGCCGGCTGATCCTGGGCTGGCGACAGGGCCATGGCGCCGCGGTCGATCCCGCCCGCTGGCCGGCTTTCGAGGCCGCCGTGGACGATGCTTTCCTGCCCGAGGCTCGCTTCGTGCAGATTCCGGTGAGCCCCGATCTTCAGGGGCCGCACGCGTTGGTCGCGATCCCGGTCGAGCACAGCGCGCCGACCGACTGGATGATCATAATCGCCTCGGCCAATCCGCTGCTCGGAGAAGCTGCGGCCGATCGCTACGACCACCCCGCCTATTCGCGCAGCCAGGGCAAGCTGCCCGCGCTGGTCGACTTCGGCGGCGCCTATGACAATCCCTGGCTGTACCGGACGATGGTGCAGATGGGCGAGCGGCTGGGCCATGAAATGAAGCTGGCCCGGCTGGCCGAATGCGTGATCGAGGATTCGCGTGAGGATTCGGCCGATCGCGGTGCTGCGCTCGCGGTGCTCGGCTATCGGGTGCTGGAGATGCGGCGCGCCGATCTGGCGCAGGCAGTGCTGCCGCTGGTCGAGGCCTATGCCGGTAGTCCGCTATCAAAGGACACGCCTGTGCACGTCCGTCGCTGGCGGATCTCGCTCGCCTTTCTGGCCGGGCGCCTGAACGAACTGATCGGCGAGCGCGCCACCGCGAAACGTTGGTATCGCTCGGCGGCCGACGCCGATTGGGCGGATTTCTCGCCGCTGCTCGCCACCAAGAGCATCGCCGCCGCCTTTTACGAGGCGCGCATTCATCTGGCCGATGGCGATCCGCAGACCGCCCTCGCCTGCTTCCGCCACGGCGCGGACACCGCGCTGAAGGCCGCCGCTTTCCCGCACGAGACCCAGATGGGTCCCGATGGACAGCCGCTGCCCTTCTACCTGCAGGAACTGGCCGAGGTGATCGACATGGGTTCGCAATGCGCCAACGCGCTGGCCCATTTTCCGCTGTGGCAGCGCGACCCGGGCCTGTTCTGGCGCCAGGTGGACGTCCGCCGCTTTGGCCTGGCCTCATGGGCCCGCGATCTCGAACGCGAAAATGCACAGCTGCGCGCCGCCTGAACCTGTCGGAGACTGAGACGATGAATGCCCCGATCGACGGTTTCGACATTCCCGGCTGCAAGTTGAAGCCCTGAACGCCATGTATCATCGCTCCATCGCCCAGCCGGGTCCGGCGCGCGCCGACATCCTCGACCATGGCCGTGCGGTCCTCGATGTCGAGGCCTCGGCCCTGCTCCAGATGCGCGACGCGCTCGACGAGGATTTCGCCCATGCGGTGGAACTGATCCTCGCCACGCGCGGGCGAGTGGTCGTCAGCGGCATGGGGAAATCGGGCCATATCGCCCGCAAGATGGCCGCGACCTTTGCGTCCACCGGCACCCCGGCGATCTTCGTCCATCCCGGCGAAGCCGCGCATGGCGATCTGGGGATGCTGCTGTCGGGCGACCTGCTGATCGTGCTCTCGAATTCGGGGGCCACGCCGGAGCTGTGGCCGATCATCCATTATGCGCGCAGCCTCGACTGCCCGATCGTCGGCATCAGTGCACAGCGCCATTCGCCGATGGCCCAGATGGCCAGCGCGGCGATCATCCTTCCCCGCGTGAGCGAGGCCTGCCCGGCCAACATCTCGCCGACCACCTCGACGACCCTGATGCTGGCGCTGGGCGATGCCCTGGCGGTCGCGACGATGAGCATGCGCGGTATCACCCGCCAGCAGCTCGAGCGGCTGCACCCCGGCGGCAATATCGGCCTGCGATTGCTGCCGGTGAACGACGTCATGCATGCGGGGGATCGCCTGCCGCTGGTCGGCGAAGATTCGCCGATGCGCGAAGTGCTTGTAACGATGACCGAGAAGAGTCTGGGCATTGCGGGGGTCGTCGACCCGGCAGGCCGATTGATCGGCACGATCACCGATGGCGACCTGCGGCGGAATGTCGACCGGCTGCTCATCAGCCGCGCGGTCGACGTGATGACCCGCCATCCCAAGGTGATTTCGGACGGCACCTATGCCGAGGACGCGATGGCGATCCTGACCGCCAACAAGATCACCGCGCTGTTCGTGATGGACCATGACGACCCGGAAAAGCCGATCGGCGTCGTCCATATCCATGATTTCAACCGGCTGGGCATGAACTGAACCCAGCCACTGGCGGCAGCCGAAAAATCGGCTAGCGTGCGCCTCCATGAGCGACGCCCCCGTTGACCCCGGCCTGGACGCCAGCGGCCATCGCGCGCGGCTGCGCCGTCGCCTGATCGAGGGCGGGCCGGAAGCGCTGCAGGACCATGAGCTGGTCGAATATCTGCTCGCGCTGGCCATACCGCGCCGCGACACCAAGCCGCTGGCGCGCCGGCTGCTGAAGGAATTTGGCGGGCTGGGTCCGTTATTGTCGTCCGACCCGGAATCGCTCCAGCGGGCGGAGATCAGCGACGTCGCCATCGGTGCGCTGAAGATCGCTGAAGCCGCGGCGCTGCGTCTTTTGCGCAGCCGCACCGAGGACAGAGACCTCTTGTCTAACTGGCAGGCGCTGACGGACTATCTGCGCGCCGACATGGCGCATCACCTTATCGAGCGAGTGCGCGTCCTCCACCTCAACAGCAAGAACCGGCTGATCCGCGACGAGCTGATTTCAAAAGGTTCGGTCGATCAGGCGGCCGTCCATATCCGCGAGATCGTGCGCCGCGCGCTCGAACTGGGGTCGGCCGCCTTGATCCTGGTCCATAACCACCCATCGGGCGATCCCGAGCCCAGCCGGCAGGACATCGCCCTGACCCGCGACCTCATCGCCGCGGTGAAACCACTCGGCATCACCGTCCATGATCATGTGGTGGTGGGCACCAACGGCCAGGCCAGCCTGCGGTCGCTTGGCCTGATATGAAAAGAGGGGGCGGTCAATGCCGCCCCCTTCCCTCTCCAAACCGAAAAGCGTCAGGCTGACAGGAAGGCTGCCAGCTCAGTGGGCGAAATCATGCGATCCTTGTCGGTATCCGCCTTCGAGAAGGCCGATGCCGTCGCATTGAGCACCTTCACCGCAGGAAGATTGTCTTTCTTGCTGGCCTTGGTCTGCTCGACCTGCGTGGTCACATCCTGGCCCTGAACGGCCATCACCCAGGTGCCGAACTCCAGAGCGGTCAGCTTACCCTTGTTGCCCTCGTCATATTTGGCCCATTCGGCATTCACTTTGGCGGTGATATCCGCACTGGCAGTGGCCGGGGCGGCCGGCGTTGCCGGCGTCGTGGGGACAGTCGCAGCGGCTTCTGCAGCCGGCGCGGGCGCACCAGGAGCGGGCGCCGGGTCAGTCGCGGCCGCCGTTGTCGGAGGCGCGGCGTCGGTCGGCGCAGGGCTCGCTACAGCCGGGGCTTCCGGAGCAACCGGGGCCGGAGCAGCGGCCGCGGCGTCGGGCGCCGGTGCGGCACCTTCGCTCTGCGCCCATGCGGCACCTGAAATGGCGAGCAGCGCTGCGCCACCCAAAAGCATGAACTTGTTCATATCCTCTCTCCTGTCATCAAGCCGAAGCGTGACTGGGCCGGATCGTTCCGACCCCGCACAAACCCGCCAGAAAGAGAGTGGGTTCCGTAATGTTTTGTGGCCGAGGTACCGGCCGACGAATCCTCGACGAAGCGCCGCTTTTGCCGGGCAGACAGATGAGCTGTGCAGGGGTGGCGTTGGACGACGTAGGTGCCGGAGGCCGATTGCCGCCCTCGATCCCCTCTGCTAGGCGCCCGTCGCAACGCTCCCCAATCGCAAGGACAGGCTATGATCCCCCGCTATTCCCGGCCCGAGATGGTGAAGATCTGGGAACCGGAAACGCGCTTCCAGATATGGTTCGAGATCGAGGCCCATGCGACCGACGCGCTCGCCGATCTCGGCGTGGTGCCGAAGGAAGCTGCCAAGGCAATCTGGGAAAAGGGCGCCTTCGACGTTGCTCGCATCGACGAGATCGAAGCCGAGGTGAAGCATGACGTGATCGCTTTCCTCACCAGCGTTGCCGAGCATGTCGGCGAGCCGGCGCGCTTCATGCATCAGGGCATGACCTCATCCGACGTGCTCGATACCTGCCTCGCGGTTCAGCTCGCGCGCGCTTCGGACATCCTGATCGCCGATCTCGACAAGCTGCTCGAGGTGATCAAGCGCCGCGCTTATGAGCACAAGATGACGCCGACGATCGGCCGCAGCCACGGCATCCATGCCGAGCCGGTCACCTTCGGCCTCAAGCTCGCCCAGGCCTATGCCGAGTTCGCACGCAATCGCGAGCGGCTCATCGCGGCGCGCGCGGATGTCGCGACCTGCGCGATCTCAGGCGCGGTCGGCACCTTCGCGAACATCGATCCGCAGGTCGAGGAATATGTCGCCGAGAAGATGGGACTGAGCGTCGAGCCGGTCTCGACGCAGGTGATCCCGCGCGACCGCCATGCGATGTTCTTCGCCACGCTGGGCGTGATTGCCTCGTCGGTCGAGCGCCTGGCCACCGAAGTGCGCCACCTGCAGCGCACCGAAGTGCTGGAGGCGGAGGAATATTTCTCGCCCGGCCAGAAGGGCTCGTCAGCGATGCCGCACAAGCGCAACCCGGTGTTGACCGAGAATCTGACCGGCCTCGCCCGCCTTGTCCGCGGCTTTGTGACCCCGGCGCTGGAGAATGTGGCGCTGTGGCACGAGCGCGATATCAGCCACAGCTCGGTCGAGCGGATGATCGGCCCCGATGCGACGGTGACCCTCGACTTCGCCCTCGCCCGCCTCACCGGCGTGATCGACAAGCTGCTCGTCTATCCCGAGCGCATGCAGAAGAATCTCGATAAGATGGGCGGGCTCGTCCATTCGCAGCGCGTGCTGTTGGCGCTCACGCAGGCTGGGATCAGCCGCGAGGATGCCTATCGCATCGTTCAGCGCAACGCGATGAAAGTATGGGAATCGGACGGCCAACTCTCGCTGCTCGAACTGCTCAAGGGCGACGAGCAGGTCACCGCTGCGCTGAGCCCGACCGAGCTCGAGGAGAAGTTCGACCTCGATTATCACCTGAAGCACGTCGACACGATCTTCAACCGCGTCTTCGGCTGATTGCCAGGATGGGGAATGCCGGGCATCTGTTCGGCATGAACCCCGCGCCGATCCTGGTGCTGATCGTCAATTATCGTACCGCCGCGCTCACGATGCGCGCGGTCGAGACGATCTTGCCTGAGGTTCGTGCGCGGGGCGACGCCTGGATCCTCATCGTCGACAATGGCTCGGCTGACGGCTCAGCCGAAGCGATCACGGCGGGGATCGACCACCTGAATGCAGCCGATTGCTGCTCGCTGCTGGCGGTCGAGGATAATCATGGTTTCGGTGCCGGCAACAATGCCGGTATCGACGCCTATCGCAGCGCCCATGATGGGCGTTGGCCAGAATTTGTGTGGCTGCTTAATCCCGATACCGAGGCGCTACCACACGCCTTGGGCGCGATGGTCGACTTCCTGGCCGACCATCCGACAGCTGGACTGGCAGGCGGTCGCTGCTTCCGGGTCGATGGAACGATCCGCCACAGCGCCTTCCGCTTCCATTCGCCGCTGACCGAATTTGTCACGGCTTTGGATGTCGGCCCTGTGCGCCGGTGGATGTCGCAGCATGACGTGGTGCTGCCTCTAAGCGAACAACCGATCCGCGCCGACTGGCTCTCGGGGTCGCATCTGATGATCCGGGGCTCCGTACTCGAACATATCGGAGCGTTCGATCCCGGCTATTTCCTCTATTTTGAAGAGACGGACTTCTGTGCCCGCGCTGCCGATGCCGGCTTCGAAGCCTGGCATGTTCCAGCGAGCCGCATCGTCCATATCGGCGGCCAGTCGACGGGTGTTACTGAACAGCGCGCCCGCGATCGCCGTCCCCGCTACTGGTTCGCATCGCGCGCGCGCTTCCTGCTGCACCGGCACGGTATGGCGAAGACTCACCTCGCCAACCTGCTATGGCTGCTGGCCGCCCCCATCGGCTCGCTGATGGCACGGCTGCGTGGCCGGCCGCGCCGTGATCCGCCCCATCTGTGGTGGGATTTTCTTCGCCATTATTATGGCCCGATGGGCCTGATGTACCGGCCGGGTGAGATAGCCGGATGAAGGGCGCACGCTTTCCCGACTTCATCATCATCGGCGCGATGAAGGCGGCGACCAGCACGCTCCACATGCAGATCGCCGCACAACCCGGTATCTTCATGACAACGCCCAAGGAACCGAACTTCTTCTCGGACGATGACCGCTGGTCGCTTGGGCTCGACTGGTACCGAGGATTGTTCGCGTCAGCTTCACCCGGGGATATCTGCGGCGAAGCCAGCACCCATTATACGAAATTGCCTCTTCTGCCCGATGCCCTGCCCCGCCTCCGCGCTAGCCTCGTCGATGTCCGCCTGATCTACATGATGCGTCATCCCGTCGACCGGCTGATATCGCACTACAGTCACGGCTGGCTCGAACGAACGATCGAAGGCCCGATCGACGATGCAGTGCAACGTCATCCCGAGCTCGTCGACTATGGCCGATACGCGATGCAGATACGGCCCTGGCTCGAAAGCTTCGGCGCCGACGCCATCCTTCCCGTTTTTTCGGAGCGACTGGCAGCAGAACCGCAAGCCGAGCTCGAACGGGTGATGAAATTCATAGGCTATGCCGGCGAACCGCTATGGCAATCCGAGCGAGATACGGAAAATGTCTCCGGCGAGCGATTGAGGGACAGCCCCTCACGCGATCGGCTGGTCTATCATCCTGTCGTCTCGGCTGTCCGGCGCCATCTCGTCCCGCGAACTGTCCGGAACCGCATCAAGCGTTTCTGGCAGATGAGAGAGCGTCCCCGATTAGGTAACGCCGCTCTGTCGCAGGTCAGCGATATTTTCGACGAAGACCTAGCCAAGCTCGGCAGGCTGCTCGGTACCGAGCTGAATTGCACCACCTTCAAGACGGTGGTCCGCGAGCAGCCGCTCGATTGGATTTAGGCTTTTTGCCGCGCGGCTGCCGCCAATTCGCCGTTACGCTTCGCCGACGCCGCCAACGTCTCACGCAGCAACGCTTTTAGCTGACCATCCCGATCAAGCACGTTCAGCCCTTCGCGCGTGCTTCCGCCGGGGGAGGCCACTCGGTCCGCCAGCACAGCCGGGCTTTCGTCGGAGGCCGCCGCCAGCGATCCCGATCCCTTGACTGTAGCCGTCGCCAGCCGAAGCGCCTGATCGCCCGGCAGGCCAAGCGCCTCGCCGGCGGCGGCCATAGCGTCGATAAAACGAAACAGGAAACCCGGCCCACAACCGGACAAGGCCGTCACTGCATCGAAAAGTTCTTCCTCGGCGATCCACTCGACCAGCCCGAGTGGCGCGACGAGGCCAGCCGCTTCGTCGCGCGCCACATCATTCGCGTCCCGCGAATAGAGCGCCGTAACGCCTTCGCCGATCGAAACCGGCAGATTGGGCATGGCCCGAACCGTGGTGTTGGCACCGAAGGCATCCTGCAAGGTCGATATTTCGACACCTGCCAGGATCGACAACAGCAGACGAGGCCCGCCCGCTTTGCCCGCGAAGATTTGCCTGACCGCATCAAGTTGCTGCGGCTTGACCGCTAGCACCAGAATATCGGGCTGATCTGGCCCCTCAGGGATTTCACGCAGGAGGATCACTCCGTCCGGCACCTCTGCGATGAAGGGATCGATCACCACAATCGACTTGGCAAGTCCCGCGCCCAGCCAGCCGCGCAGCATGGCACCACCCATGTTGCCGGCGCCAACCAGCCACAGCGCCTCAGCCGTCATCGTTTCAGGCCTCGCCCTGGGTGTCGATCATAGCCGCGGCAATCGCCTCCTGCGGCGTCTTGTCGCTCCAGAGCACGAACTGGAAGACCGGGTAAAAGCGCTCGCACTCGTCGATGCCGGTTTCGATCAGCGTTTCGGCTTGGTCGAGCGTCAACACCGCGTCGCCTGCCTGGCTCTCCAGCAGAGCCGCGTGGCGGAACAGCACCATCGAAGAACTGGTCCACATCTCGAAGTGGCCCAGCCAGAGCTGCTCGTTGATTAGCCCCATCGTCTCGTACATCGCCAACCGCTTGTCGGCGGTCACCCGAATATCGGGCAGCGCCAGGAACTGGAGGACGCGATCCTCTTCCCGCCATACGGCACGCAGCTCATATTGCGCCCAACTCCCCTGGAACTGGGCGACGATCTCCTCATCACCGCCGCGCTGATATTCCCACCCGCGCGCCGCGAAATAATGCTCGAGCATATCGATGGGAGCGCTGGCATCACGCGCCGATTCAAAGTCGTCGACATCCATCAGGGACTAGCTCCGTTGCCCTGGCGCGACAGCATCGCGCACCGCTCCACAGCCCTTCCGTGGCGCGGAACAGTAGCCAGTTCAACCCGTAAAGACCACATTTCCTGTGGATAGCTGAGCGTCAATCGCCACCCTTGGGTGCTTCGGGCGCCAGTGCGTCCAGCCGCGCCTTGAGCGCATCCACCTCGTCGCGAGCCGCTACCGCCATCGCCTTTACGGCTTCGAATTCCTCACGGCTGACCATGTCGAGACCGCCAACCCACTCCTTGACGCGCTCCTTGAAGTTCGCCTCGGCTTCGCGCCCGACCCCGGCCAGCGTTCCTGCCGCACCGTTCATCAGCTTCACGAAATCGTCGAACAGGCGATTTTCGGACTGCATTCAACCATTCCTTCTCTTTCCGCCCCGGGCGGTCACTGAACTATAATCTGGGTTCCCCCGCTGTCCGGCACAAGGGTCAGGCCATGCGGATTGAGCTCGTGGACCTGCCAGTTCAATACCGCAGCGAACAGGAGCCACGCCAGATAGGGTAGCATCAATAGTCCTGCCGCCCGTCGAATTCGCCAGAAAATCAGCGTCGTCGCGCCGGCCCAGAAGATGATCGCCAGCAATATCCCGAAAGCCAGCATGATGCGATGCATGCCGAAAAACACCGGTGACCAGGCGAGGTTCAGACCCAGTTGCACCAGAAACAGCGTAATCGCCACGCTACGCGCCTTGCCGTTGGGGGCATTGAGAATGAAAGCCAGTGCGAGAGCGGTGATGATGTACAGAATCGTCCAGGCAAAAGGAAAGACCCAGCTTGGCGGCATGATCGCGGGCTTCGCGAGCAGGTCGAACCATCGATTTCCATAGCCGGAATCGGACAATTTTCCCGACGCTATCCCGGCGAGCAGTACGGTCGGAACCGTCAACAGCGACCAGCGCACATAGGCGTTGCGGGCACGGCGTGGCGAAGGATCGGCGACTTCGTTCATTGACCGTCGCCTTCCTCCAAAACGGCGCCAATCAGGAACTCGACATTGCCTTCAGGCCCGGTGATCGGGCTAGCGGTAACCCCCTCCACCCGCCAGCCGCAGCTCTCGAGCCAATCGGCGACCTCGGCGCAAACACGCTGATGGACATCGGGATCGCGAACCACGCCTCCCTTGCCCACCTCATCGCGCCCGGCCTCGAACTGCGGCTTGATCAACGCAACCAACCGCGCGCCTTCCCGAGCGAACCCCAGCGCCGCAGGAAGGACCTTGGACAAGGAGATGAAGCTGGCATCGCACACCACCATGTCGATCGGCTCGGGAATGTGCTCGCTCGTCAAGTGGCGAGCATTGGTCTGCTCGTGAACCACGACACGTGGATCACTGCGCAATTTCCATCGTTGATTTCTGATAGCCAGTGGAGTCGAAAATGTCAAGAACAAAAATGGAACATAGACTTGCCGGCTTTTACGCCGCCTTGCGCGCCTCCTCGGCCGCATCCCGCCGCACCACGGGTCGGAACGTCACGCACAGCTTGTAATCGCCCTCGCTCACCGAAGGCAGCGGCGGCACCAGCAGCACCGCGCCCGGCGCGCAGCGGAACAGGTCGCCGGCGATCGGCTCCATGCCCTCCTGCACATAGGGCGCCTCGATATCGGGGCGCTTCTCGCGACGGGCCTCGATGGTGGGCGGGCTGATCGGCTGGAAGCTCACATCCTCGATCTGGATCGCCTCATATTGGGCGCCCAGCAGCACGCCCACGGTCAGGTCGCCGCGCGCCGGGGTGGTCAGGCGATAATAGCCGTCATGGGTGGGATAGGCCTCGATCTCCACCATGCAGTCCTCGCGGGCATTGGCCAGCAACACCGTCACCGGCGCCCCGCCCGCCAGGAAATCGCCCTCGCGCACGTCCAGCGCGCCCCGCACGATCCCGAACAGCGCCATGTTGAGCGCCATACCCTGGTCCTGCAGTTCGCCCGGCAGGAACATGCGGGCCGCGCTCTGCAAATAGTGAAGGCCACGTCGACGCAGCCCGCGGGTCGAGCTCGATGCGTCCAACATCTTCATATGGCTCGACGAACCCAGATTATTGTCATGGGTGAAGTCGCCCACTGTCGCCACTTCCTCGGCGGACGGGAAATACATGAAGCGCGCCATCACGCCGGTCGCGGCGCGGCGCCGGCACTCGCCGTCGTCGGAAAGCGCGGTGCGTCCCATCGCCGTCGCCGCTTCGCCATAGGCGATGGCGCCGGCCTGGATGCGATCGCGGGTCTCGCTCTGCTGGCCCTTGTCGCCAGCCTTCTCGTGCACGGACTTGCCGTTCGAATGATAGTCGACCACCGATCCCTTCGGCTGGGTGCAGATCTGCTCGATCACCGCGATCGAGGAGCCCAGCGCGGTCAGCGCCTCGCGCCCATAATGGCGCTTGTCGAACCAGCCCTTCTTGTCCAGCCCGGTCGGCTCGGTCTCGCGCAGCAACAGATAGCGTCCCGCTACCGCAACGTTCATCCGCGCCTTCAGCAGCGGCACGATGCGATCCTGCACGGTGCCGTGATAGCCCAGATCGACCAGCATCGCCATGTCGCCATCCTCGAGCCCGGCGCGCCGTACATGCTCGATCATCCGGTCGGCATAGCGGGCCGAACGGCGGATCACCTTCTCGGCCGCCTCGCCCTCGCACACCGCAGCCTCGAACCCGGCCACGCCGCCGCCCCGGGTCGCGGCGATCTTGCGCGCCTCATGCGGTTCCAGCTGCAGCATGCCCGGCAGCAGGTCCATGCCATGCTTGCCGGTCTCGCGCGCCACGAAGGCCCGCACCGCCTCGACATCGATCAACGAGGAGCGCCCCGCCGTCAGCCGGCTGATCGACACCTCCTGCGCCGCCAGCCCCGAGCCGAGCGTCTCGAACAGCTTCATCGGCAGATAGCCGTCGCGCATCACGAACAATATCTTCACCGGCCGGCCGCAGTTCGCCGCCAGCGCCTCGGCCTCGTCACGCACCCACTCGGCAAAGCCGTGCAGAAGCGGCCCGATCACGTCATGGCCCAGCACATGCGCCGGCTCCTGTTCGCTGCGCAGCGACAGCAGCGGTCGATGCGGCTGCATCGCCGGCACGGTCTGCCGCGTCTCCGGCGCCAGGATCACCGTCGCCATCGCCTCATGGCGCAGCCGGGTCTCCACCCGCTCCTCGAACTGTTCGAAATGCACGCCGTGGATGCCCAGCGCGATCGGCGCGGTCTGGTCGGCGTGCAGATTGTCGCCCAGATGCAGGATCGTCGAAGGCGCCACGCCCAGCGCGGCCAACACCGGCTCGAACAGCCCCTCCACCTTGCTGCGGCCATGCTCTGACGAAGTGAACACCCGGTCGATCGCCTCGGCCACCTCATCTCCCGCCGCCCGCGCGATCAGGCCGCGCAGCTGCGCGGGATCGAAATAGGTATCGCTGACGATCATCACCTTCAGCCCGCGCGCCTTGGCCTCGCGGATCAGCGCCACCACCGGCGCGAAACCATAGCAATGGCGCGCCTCGGCATCGATCTCGCGCGCCACCGATGCCGCGATCTCGTCCGCGCTCGCGCCCGGCAGCAGCCGCGCGTGGATCGTCTCGATCGACACCTCGTTGCGACCGCTACGATGCGCCTCGCGCTTGCGGGCCTGACGCTCGGCCATCGCCCGCGGCTCGATTGCCCCGCCCTCGATCGGCAGGTCCGCGAACACGTCGGAGGGCGCCTGCGCATTGCGCCACAGCAGCGTGTCGAAACAGTCGAGCGACAGCCATTCGACACCGGCGGGCACCTGGTCGAGAAGGCTGGAAATCTGCTGCGCGGAAACGCTGATCTTCATGGCGGGTCGGTCCATCCGGCGGAAATTTTTCCCGCTATCGCCGATGGACCTTTCGATCCCGTTAACCATGATCGGGCCGCCGACTGTCCTGATCTGGATCAAGCCTGTGCCCGTCCCTTTCGATTATCGATGGAACCACCCGGCTCGCCGCGCGTAATGGCGCGGTTGGGGCCTGTTCTATTCCCGGGGCGAGATGACTGATTCACTGACGTTCGACCCCCAAGCCACCGAGCTCCGCTATCAGTTGCTCGTCGACGCTGTCAGTGATTATGCCATCTATATGCTCGATCCCACCGGGCACATCCTCACCTGGAACGCCGGCGCCCGTCGCTTCAAGGGGTATGAAGCGGACGAGATCATCGGCCAGCATTTCTCACGCTTCTTCACGCCCGAGGATCGACAGGCCGACAAGCCCGGCCAGATTCTGCGCACCGCGCGCGAGGAAGGCCGCTTCGAGGACGAGGGCACCCGCATCCGCAAGGATGGCACCCCGATCTGGGTCCATGTCGTCGTCGATCCCATCATTGCGCCCGACGGCTCGCTGCTCGGCTATGCCAAGATCACGCGCGACGTCACCGAGCGCCGCGAGGCCGACCGCGCCCTCTTCTCCGCCGAACAGCGCTTCCGCCTGCTGGTGGAGGGCGTGCACGACTATGCCATCTACATGCTCGACCTCGAAGGCCGGGTCACCAACTGGAATGCCGGCGCCCAGACGATCAAGGGCTACAGCGCCGACGAGATCATCGGCCAACATTTCTCGCGCTTCTATACCGAGGAGGATCGGCTCCGCGGCGAGCCTGCCATGGCGCTGGAAACCGCGCTGCGCGAAGGCCGATACGAGCGCGAGGCCGAGCGGCTCCGCAAGGACGGCTCACGCTTCTGGGCGCATGTCGTCATCGATCCGATCCGCGACGAGAACGCAACGCTGATCGGCTTTGCGAAGATCACCCGCGACATTACCGAAAAACGCCGCGCCCAAGAGGAACTGGAAACCGCTCGCGCCGCCATATTCCAGTCGCAGAAGATGCAGGCGCTCGGCGAGCTGACCGGCGGCATCGCCCACGACTTCAACAATTTGATGACGGTGATCCGCGGCTCGGCCGAACTGCTCCAGCGCGGCGACCTCACTCCCGTCAAGCGCGATCGCTATGTCGAGGCGATTATCGAGACGGCCGACAAAGCCACCGCGCTCACCGCGAAGCTGCTCGCCTTCGGCCGCCGCCAGGCGCTCAAGCCGGAAGTTCTCGACCTCGGCTCGCGCCTGGACGCTTTCGGCGAGGTCCTGTCTCGCACGCTCGGCAGCAAGATCGACGTGCGCCTCGACCTGCAGCCCGACCTAAGCCCGATCGAGGTCGACGCCGCCGAGCTGGAAACCGCGCTGCTCAACGCCGCTTTCAATGCGCGCGATGCGATGCCCGATGGCGGCCGCATCACCATAGCGGCGCGCAACCTGCCGGATGAGGAAGCGGTCCGCATCGACCTGGTCGACACCGGCGAGGGCATCGCGCCCGACCTGCTGGAAAGGGTCTTCGAACCCTTCTTCACCACCAAGCCCGTCGGCAAGGGCACCGGCCTCGGTCTCAGCCAGATCCACGGCTTCGCCGCCCAGACCGGCGGGCGTGCCGAAATCGGCTCGCAGCGCGGGCGCGGCACCACCGTAAGCCTGATCCTGCCGCGCACCGACAAGATTCCGGATCGCACCACCGCCTCCCGATCGGCGATCGCGAACTGGGAACGGCTCGATGTCCTGCTGGTCGAGGACAATGACAATGTCCGCCATTTCGCCCACACCATGCTCAAGGATCTGCGTGCCGAAGTCACCGAAGTCAGCAGCGCCGAAGCCGCGCTCGACCTGCTCGGCAGCCGCCATTTCGATCTGGTCTTTTCGGACATCGTCATGCCGGGGATGAGCGGACTCGATCTCGCTCGCTTGCTGCGGCTCAGCGACCCCGCCCAGAGGGTCCTGCTCGCCACCGGCTACAGCCGCGAGGTCGCGGGCGGCCAGGCGGCGGGCTTCCACATCCTCCAGAAACCCTATGGCGCGGAATCGCTCACCGCAGCCATCTCTCTCGCCCTCGCCGAATAGGCCTCGGCGCTGTCATTCGCCGAGCAGGTGCAGCGCCAAGGTCCGCAGATGCGGCCGTCGGCGATGCTCGAACAGGTAGATGCCCTGCCAGGTGCCCAGCGCCAGCTGGCCGCCGATCAGCGGGATCGATAGCTGCACCTGGGTCAGCGCCGCGCGCAGATGGGCGGGCATGTCGTCAGGGCCTTCGGCGTCATGCGCATAGGCCACTGGGTCTTCGGGCGCGATCCGCGCGAAATAGCGCTCGATGTCGCCCCGCACTTCGGGGGCCGCATTTTCCTGGATCAGCAGGGAGGCCGATGTGTGCCGGCAGAACAGGGTCAGCAATCCCTGGTCCATATCCTGCGCCTGCACCCAGCGCGTCACGGCAGGGCTGATCTCGACCAGCCCCTGCCCCCGCGTCTCGATCTCGATGATGGTGGAGGCCTGGCGCATCGTCAGCCCGCCTTGCCACCCTCCTGCGCGCCGACCGCCGCCGACAGCTTGTCGAGAATCATGCGCAGCTGTTCGCGCTCGTCGGGGTCGAGCACGCCATAGATCTGCTCGGTCATCGCCCGGCGCAGCGGTTCGGTCGCCGCCGTCGCGCAACGGCCGGTCTCGGTGATCGACAGGCGCTTCACCCGGCGGTCATTGGGGTCCATTTCCCGCCGCACCATCCCGTCGCGCTCCAGCGCGTCCAGCGCGTCGGTCACGGTGCGCGGCGCCAGCCCGAAGAATTCGGCAATGTCGGCCGCCCGCGCCTCGCCCACCTGCTGCTCCAAATAAAGCAGCAGCTTGGTCCGCGCGAGACTGGCTCCCTCGGCGGTCATCCGCCGGTCGAGCAGTCGGTGCACTCGCAGGAACACCTGCGAAAGATCGGTGGAGAGCTTGTCGAGTTCGGTCATTTATGAGGAGTCTCAATATATGGAATTGCCCGTTCCGCAACCACAAGCGACACCAAAGTCGGAAAGCCAGGAGGAAATCTGGGGCTCTTTTCCGTACCGAAGCAAGATGCGGCGCGCTATCCGACAAACGGCCGCATGCCGATGGTTCGCCAGCCAATATTCCTATGAAGCCGGACTCGCCCACTCCCTTAAAATGCGCTAATCTGCATCAGTGTAGGATCATCTGTAGAAACCCTTAAAGGGAATCGTTCATCATTTTGTGCGATGAATTCTGCGGGTGAGGGTTGCGTAAGGGGGTTAATCAAATGGAGCCGTCCGAGTCCATGGACGACACCAGCTCACAAGCGGCACTGGCAGAGCGCTGGTCCTTGCTCGGCAGCGCAATCGAGCAGCTTGGCAGCGCGCGTACGCTGGACGCCGTCACCCACATATTGCGCTCCACCGCGCGCCGCATCGCTGGCGCAGACGGTATCGCCGTCATCCTGAACGACGACGGCATGTGCCACTATATCACCGAGGATGCGAAGGCCCCGCTCTGGGCCGGCATGCGCTTCCCGCAGGCCAGCTGCATCTCGGGCATCGCGATGCGCGACCAGATGACGATCGTCATCCCCGATGTCATGGCCGATCCCCGCGTCCCCCACGCCGCCTATGAACCCACTTTCGTCCGCAGCATGGCGATGGTCCCGGTCGGCTCGCCGTCGCCGGTCGCCGCGGTCGGCGCCTATTGGTCCGAAGCCGCCACGCCCAGCCCGGCCGCCGTGTCGATGCTCGAGGCGCTCAGCCGCGCCGCCACCACCGCGCTGGAAAATGGCCGCCTCTTCGCCTCGCTCACCGAACTGAACGCCGCGCTCGACGCCCGCGTGATCGAGCGCACCGCCGAACTCGAACGCGCGCAGGAAATCGCTCGCCAGTCCCAGAAGATGGAGACGATCGGCCAACTCACCGGCAATGTCGCGCACGATTTCAACAATCTGCTGACCCCGATCATGGGCAGCCTCGATCTGGTGCTCAGCCGCAGGCAGATCGACGATCGCATGCTGCGCAGCCTCGCCCTCGCGATGGATGCGGCCGAGCGCGCCAAGCTCCTCGTTCAGCGCCTGCTCGCCTTCGCGCGCCGCCAGCCGCTGGCACCCAGCCCGGTCGACATCGCCGATCTCGTCACCGGCATGCGCGATCTGCTCGTCAGCTCACTCGGCGTCCGGGTGGCGCTGTCGATCGATATCGATCCCGATCTGCCGCCTGCGCGCGCGGATCGCCACCAGCTCGAAATGGCGCTCCTCAACCTTGCGGTGAACGGCCGCGATGCGATGAAGGGCGAAGGCATCCTCGCCATCGCCGCGCGCCGCGCGTCGGCCGATGAATGCCCCGCAGGGCTGGGCGCCGGCGACTATATCCACATCTCTGTGCGCGACACCGGCTGCGGCATGGACGAAGCCACGCTGCGCAAGGCGGTCGAACCCTTTTTCAGCACCAAGGACGCACTGCACGGCACCGGCCTCGGCCTGTCGATGGTCGACGGTCTCGTCGCCCAGCTCGGCGGCACGCTGCAGATCGCCAGTGCCCCCGGCGCCGGCACCACCATCGGCCTCTGGCTTCCCGTCGCTCCCGAGCGGCGCGTCGCTCCGGAACCGGTCGAACCCGAAACCTCGCACGATCCCGTTGCCGAAACCGCGCTCGTCATCGACGACGAACCGATCGTGCGCCACGCCACCGCTCACATGCTCTCCGGTCTCGGCTATGACATCGTCGAGGTCGACAATGCCCTTGCCGGGCTCGGCCTGATCGACGACGGCCTCGAGCCCTCGATCGTGGTCACAGACCATATCATGCCCGGGATGACCGGCGCCGAGCTCGCCTTGCGGCTCCGCGTCGATCACCCTGGCGTCGCGGTGATGATCGTGTCCGGCTATCAGGGGATCGACCTGATCGCCCCCGACATCGTCCGCCTTTCCAAGCCCTTCCGGCAGAACCATCTGCGCGCCAGCATCGCCGCCGCGCGCGACCAGATCACGGCCTGACCACGCCGTTCTTGCCGGTACACGGCCCGATCCGCCGGCCGCTGTTGATCGAGCTCATCTTCATCGCCATCCGCCCGGTCATCGTCGCGGTGGAGGTGACATTGAACGATGTCGGCGTGTAGCTGCCGCTTGATCGCGCCACCATCGTCCCGCCGTCCTGCGAACAGCTCATCTCGGATGTGACCTTCCCTGCTTTCATCGAATAGCTGGTCAGCCGGCAGGACGGATTCTGCTTCAGCATCTCCTGCGGCCCCTTCGCCGCCTGCTCGGGCGTCACGCAATAGGTTACCTTGGTTGGCGGCCGCTTCTTCATCATCTGCGCCATCTGCGGCGGCGCGCCCGGCATGTCGATCGAGGTGATGGTGACGGTCGTCTCCCACTGTCCGGGCGTTACCTGCGCCTGGGCAAGGGCCGGAAAGGTGACGATGGCAGCGAACAGGAAGCCGTTACGAACGCACGACATATGCTTCTCCCCGCCCCCGGGACGATCAGTCTGCCCCAACTGCGGAAAGATTGGAAGCGACCACATCGGCTCCACTGAAAAGCCAAACTATGGCGCATATTGAACAGCTTAACACAGATTAGATTAGCACCGCGCAAGATCACCCAAGGAACTTCGCGCCCATCGACTTCGTTCTGCTTCCATATCCCGACCTCAACTAGTGCAGGACGAATAATGGCGACCCGTCATGATTTCGCGACCCCCGGTTCGCGCTCGCAATTCCTCACCGACAGCTTCCAGCGCGGCCTCGCCCATTGGAACCGCGAACGGCTGGAACCTCGCCTGCCCGATGCCGACTGGCACCAGCGGTTGGAGCGCGACACCCGCATGCTCCGGCTCGAACGGGGCTTCATCGAAGAGCTTCGCGCCGAGGTCATCGACGAAGCCGCCCAGGCGCCAACCGACGCCGCCGGCTTCGTGGCTTGGTTCGAGGATCTGAAGCAGGTCGGCCCCGGCCAGGGCGATACGCTCTTTCCGTGGCTCGCCGAACGGGCGACCCGAGACGAGCTGCGCTGGTTCTTCGAACAGGAAGCGGCCGGCGAGGCCGGCTTCGACGATCTCGTCGCCTATACCCAGGTCAAGCTGCCCGTCCCCGCCAAGCTCGAACTCGCCCGCAACTATTGGGACGAGATGGGGCGCGGCACCCGCGCCGGCATGCATGGGCCGATGCTCGACGCGCTCGTCGAAACGCTCGCCGTCTCACCCCTGATCGAGACGACCGTCTGGCAGAGCCTCGCCCTTGCCAATGCGATGACCGCGATGGCCACCAGCCGCGACTATGCCTGGCATTCGGTCGGTGCGCTCGGGGTGATCGAGTTGACCGCACCCGGCCGCTCCGCGATGGTGGCAAAGGGGCTGCGCCGGATCGGCCTGTCGGACAGGGAACGCCGCTATTTCGACCTTCATGCCGCGCTCGACATCAAGCATAGCGCCGACTGGAACCGCGAAGCCCTCACCCCGCTCGTCGAGGAAGACCCCGGCCGCGCCCATGCCATCGCCGAAGGCGCCCTCATGCGCCTGCGCTGCGGCGCACGCTGCTTCGAACGCTATCGCGAAGCTCTTTGGCGCGAAGCCCTCTGGCATAAAGGCTGATCTGACGAGGCAGGCCCAATGATCCTGCCTCTTCGCATGTTCCTGGCGCTCGCCATCGGCATCGGCGGCGGCATCTTCATGGCCGATCGCCCCGGCCTCGACATCGGCCTCGCCATCGCCCATCCGCTGGGCGGTCTATGGTTAGACGGGCTCACGATGACGATCGTCCCGCTCGTCTTTGGCCTGATCGTCAACGGCCTCGCCGCCGCCGCGCGTGAGGCCTCCGCCAGCCAGATCGCACTGCGCTCCACCATCTGGTTCGCCATATTGCTGACGATCGCCAGCGCGCTCGGCGCCCTCGTCACCCTCGCCCTGCTGCAGCTCTGGCCGATCCCGGACAGCGCTGCCGCGATCCGTGGCGTTGTCCCGCCCGCTATCGCTGTCCCGGCCGGCAGCGCCTGGTATGACGGCATCGTTCCCGACAATCCGATCCGTGCTGCGGCCGAGACCGCGATGGTCCCCCTCGTCGTCTTCGCGCTGCTCTTCGGTTTCGCGCTCACCCGGATCGAACAGCGCCTGTCCGCCGCGATGCTCACCCTCACCGAGGCGCTGGTTCAGACGATGCTCGTCATCGTCCACTGGATTCTCTGGCTGTCGCCGCTCGGCATCGCCGCGCTCGCCTTCGTGGCCGGCGCCAATATGGGCGCCGCCGCGGCGGGCGCGCTCGGCCAATATATCGTCATCGCCTCGGCTGCCTGCCTGTCGGCCACCGTCATGGCCTATGCCGCCGCGACCCTGGCCGGCGGACTGTCTCCGTTGCGCTTCGCCCGCGCCGCCATCCCGGCCCAGGCGGTGGCGCTCGGCACCCAGTCCTCGCTCGCCACGCTTCCGGTGATGATCGACAGCGCGCCTGCGGTCGGGGCAAGGCCCGAAGCCGCTGGCGTCGTCCTCCCGCTCGCGGTCTCGCTGTTCCGCGCCGCCAGTGTCGCCGCGAACATGGCGGTCACCGTCTATCTCGCCAGGCTCTACGGCGTCGAGATCGACGCCCCGATGCTGGTCCTCGCGATCCTTCTCGCGGTCCCGGTCAGTCTCGCCGCGGTCGGCGTCGCCGCTCAGGTGTCCTTCATCGCGACGATCGCACCGATGTGCGTCGCGCTCGACGTGCCGATCGTGGCGCTGCCTTTATTGATGGCAGTCGAATCCATTCCGGATCTATTCCGGACGCTCGGCAACGTCACAGCCGATCTGGCGGTCGCGCGGATCGTCGGGCGCGATGATATCCGCGATCCCCAGTCCTTTGATAATTAACCCAATTCGACTTCGGGGATGAAACCGACACCGGATGTCATGATCCCAGATACTTCGGGCTTCTACTTATCGACCATAGTCCAACCGGCCGTTAACCATTTTTTTGGTACCTGATCGCCAATCTGGCTCCACGGAAGGAGTTAAGACGATCATGATGAGCCACCTCGCCAACGCCGCGATCAACAGCATCGATACCGATGCGCTGCTCGACCTCGGCTTCGCCTATTCGACCGGTTCGCAGGGCAATCCTGTCGACCTCGTCGTCGCCCACAAATGGTTCAACCTTGCTGCCCTCGGCGGCTCGGAAGAGGCGCAATATTGCCGCGCCGACATTGCCGAGCAGATGAGCCGGCAGGAGATCGCCGAAGCCCAGCGCGCCGCGCGCACCTGGCTTTCGGATCGCGGCGTGGTGATGACGGCCCATTGATCGGGACAAGCCGGATGCGTTCATCCGGCTAAGCCTAGACGGCTTTCAGAGGACGTCGGCTTCCTCGACCACGGGGCGGCTCTCGCGGGTACCGCGCACCGCACTCTCGGGCTTATCGGGTTCGGACAGCAGGATCACATGATCCTCATGCACCTCGACGAGCGTGCCGACGAAAGGGAAGCCTGCCAGGCTCCCGGTCACCCGATAGCTCACCGAATCGCCGGCCTTGAAGGTCGCCGGATCGAAATTGAACTCGAACGGGCAGCTCCCGTCACCCATATTCTGCATCGAAACTCTCCTTGGGCCCCAGCCTACAGGAAGCCGGGCCGACCGATCAACCGGCTCCTATCTACCATTTTCCGCAACGGACGGCCGCTTTCAAAAGTGAAAATCGGCCGATAGAGTTGGGGCCATGGACCCCAATCCCAATCTCTCCGCCGATCGCCCCACCTTCGTCACCCATCTCGAATGCTCGCTGACCGGCGAGCGGTACGAAGCCGATCAGATCCATGGCCTGTCGCGCGCGGGGCGCCCGCTGCTGGTGCGCTATGATCTCGACGCGATCCGCGCCGCCCTTCCCCGCCCGACGCTCGAAGCCCGCCCCACCGATCTGTGGCGCTGGCGCGAATTGCTGCCCGTCCGCCATCATCGCGACATCGTCAGCCTTGGCGAGATCGAGACCCCGCTCGTCCCCATCGTGAAATCCGGCGGCGCCAATGTCCTGGTCAAGGATGAGGGGCGCCTGCCCACCGGCTCGTTCAAGGCGCGCGGCCTCGTCATGGCGGTGGCGATGGCGAAGGCGCTCGGCATCACCCGCATCGCCATGCCCACCAACGGCAATGCCGGCGCGGCGCTCGCCGCCTATGCCAGCCGCTGCGGGATCGAGACGATCATCCTCTGTCCCGACGACACGCCCGAGATCAACGTGCGCGAGATCGCCTTGCAGGGCGCGCGCGTGTGGCGGGTCAACGGCCTGATCGACGATTGCGGCGCGATCGTCGGCGAAGGCGCCAAGCAGGGCCGCTGGTTCGACTTCTCCACCCTCAAGGAGCCCTATCGGATCGAGGGCAAGAAGACGATGGGGCTGGAGCTGGCCGCCCAGCTCGGCTGGCAGCTGCCCGACGCGATCTTCTATCCCACCGGCGGCGGCACCGGCCTGATCGGCATGTGGAAGGCCTTCGCAGAGCTGGAAGCGCTCGGCTGGATTGGGTCGAAGCGCCCGAAGATGTTCGCCGTCCAGGCCGCCGGCTGCGCGCCGATGGTCAAGGCGTTCGAGGACGGCGTCGAACATGCCGAACGCTGGGAGAATGCCCACACCGTCGCCGCCGGCATCCGCGTGCCCCGCGCGGTCGGCGATTTCCTGATCCTGCGCGCGGTGCGCGAAAGCGGCGGCCGCGCGCTCGCCGTGGAGGATGACGACATCCTCCGCGCCGTCGACGACACCGCCAAACAGGACGGGCTGCTGATGTGCCCCGAGGGCGGAGCTACCCTTGCTGCCTATCGCAACGCGCTCGCCCAGGGCCTCGTCAGCGACAGCGACCAGGTCATCCTGTTCAACTGCTCGACCGGCCTCAAATATCCGATGCCCGAAGCCCCGCAGTGGCTCGACCGCACCAAGCCCATCGACTTCGACCTCCTCTAGGAAAGCCCCGCCCCATGGATCGTCGCACCTTCCTCGCCGCCGTCCCCGCCGCCGCGATCTCCGCGCCCGCTTTGGCCGAGAGCGTCGCCCTGCCCACGCGCTGGCCCTCGGGCGAGGATCGCTTCCTGCGCTCCGACGTGCACGCGGGTGATCGCCCCGCCGGTGCCAGCTTCGCCTCACGCACCGCCGCCTACGGGCTCTCGGGCGCCGCGGGTACTGCGCACCCCCTCGCCACCATGGCCGGCATCGAGATACTCAAGAAGGGCGGCTCGGCGATCGATGCCGCGATCGCGATCAACGCCTGCCTCGGCTTCCTTGAACCCACCGCCTGCGGCATCGGCGGCGACTGCTATGTCATGCTGTGGGATCCCAAGCTGAAGAAGGTCATCGGCCTCGCCGGCTCGGGCGCCTCGCCACGCGGCCTCAGCCTGAAGACGGCCCGCTCGCGCGCAAAAAATGGTGCCCTGCCCCCGCTCGGCGCGATCTCTGTGTCGGTGCCGGGCACGGTCGATGCCTGGGGCATGCTCCACCAGCGCTATGGCCGCCTCAAATGGTCGGAGCTGTTCGAGCCGGCGATCGACCTGGCCGAGCATGGCGCGCCGGTGCCCGATATCATCGCCTATTTCATCCGCCGCAGCCTTGCGAACTTCCGCAAGCCCGGCAGCGGGATCGAGGAGGTTCAGAACGCGCTCAAGACCTATGGCATCAAGGGCGATGGCCCCCAGGCCGGCGGCGTCTTCCGTAATCCCGATCTCGCCCGCACCTATCGCCTGATCGCCCAGGGCGGCCGCGACGCCTATTATAAGGGCGACATCGCCAGGACGATCGACGCCTATTTCCGCCGCATCGGCGGCTGGCTGCGCGCGGAGGATCTGGCCGCCCACAAGGGCGAGTGGATCGAGCCCCACAAGACCGACTATCGCGGCGTGGGCGTCCATGCGCTGGGCGCCAACACCCAGGGCATCGCCACCCTCCAGATGCTCAACATCCTCGAGCATTTCGATCTGGAGGGCGCGGGCTTCCAGTCCGCCCTCTCGATCCACCTCCAGGCCGAGGCCAAGCGCCTCGCCTATGAGGATCGCGCCCGTTATTACGCCGATCCGCATTTCTCGAAGGTGCCGGTCGAATGGCTGCTGTCGAAGGAATATGCCGCCGAGCGCGCCAAGCTGATCCGCCCCGATCGCGTCAACGACAATGTCCGCCCCGGCAATGCCCCGTCGAAGGGCGACACCACCTATTTCACCTGCGCCGACAAGGACGGGATGATGGTGTCGATGATCCAGTCCAACTTCCGCGGCATGGGCTCGGGCCTCGTCGCCGATGGCCTCGGCTTCATGTTCCAGGATCGCGGCCAGCTCTTCTCGCTGCAGGATGGCCACCCCAACATCTATGCCCCCGGCAAGCGCCCCTTCCAGACGATCATCCCCGGCTTCGCGACCAGGGGCGACCAGCCCTGGATGAGCTTCGGCGTGATGGGCGGCGACATGCAGCCGCAGGGCCAGACCCAGATCATCGTCAACCGCCGCGACTATGGGCTGGAGATTCAGGCCGCCGGCGACAGCCCGCGCTGGCATCATGAAGGCTCGTCCCAGTCGATGGGCGAGGACTCCCCGGGCCTCCCCGCCAATGGCCTGCTCCGCCTGGAAACCGGCGTGCCCGAAGTGGTCGGCCGCAAGCTCGCCGACATGGGCTGGTCGATCGGCCCCTCGGACGCCGCTTTCGGCCGCTACGAGTGTATCGAGCACCGCATGGACGGCGCCGACCGGGTTTATGCGGCGGCGAGCGAGATGCGGGCGGATGGGTGTGCGCTAGCCTATTGATCAAACATCATCAGTAGCGAGCGCCTTCGCATCTCTTGCCCTGCTCGTTCCACGCCCCTCCCGCGTCGAGACAGTGATCGACAGCCAGAAAGTCCTTGGCCTTGTGAAAGAGGATCACGACAACGAGTAGCGCAACGAGGATCGCGAGGATGCGGATTTTCTGTTTGAGTGGCCATGGTTCGCGTGTCGGAAGCTCCAGACGCACCGGCTCGGCAGCTAGCGACAGGTCAATTCCACGCCTGTAGAGGAGCGTGTAATTTACGTCGAACGGCGGAAGAATTACCGCTTCGCGCCATCTCACATAAAATCCTGGCAGGTTTTCCAGGCAAGTCATTGCAAGATGAAACCCAGTCATTTCCTCATCTATGGTCCGGATCATCTCGGCACCACCTGAACCGGTTACAATATCGCAACAGATCAGGTCGACCGCGATCTGGTCGACCTTGTAACCTGTGACCTCGCTGACCTCATCGAATTTGACGCGATCTTCGGGCATTTTTGCATGGAAGATACAAAAGCCGTCATTCTCGATCCGGATCTCCGAGGTTGAGTGGTGCCTTCTCCTGAATCGCTCAACGGCGTCCGAAATGCGCGCGAAGACGGTCATACACTTCCTCACCCACATCATATCCCAGACCTCCTCCCGCCACGGAACCAGCCACCCCAAGAGTGGGCGCGGCAACAAAAGCGCCGGGACCCGCAAGGCCGCCAAGAAATGCTCCGCCTGCGCCGCCCAACACTCCACCGACGATGGCGCCCGCGTTTGCAACGCCGGCTTTCCAGGGATCATCGGAGGTTACCATATCGGCCGCAGCGAGACCGGCTCCCACTACACCGGCTCCCCTGCCCAGGCGTCTCATCACCCGTATTTGCTCGTTTACCTTAGGGTTGGTGACATTCGCCCTTCCGTGCGAACCTTCTCCAGGGCCTTTATCTGGACGGACTTTTTCGAGGATTTCCCGGGTCTCTGGTGGCATTGGCTTCCGCCAATATTCCTTCAATGCAGCCCGACCGTCATTATCGAACCGTCCAGTTTGGCGACGTCCGAAACATATCGATCTCGTACATCGGCGCTTTTGTCGAGCACCCTGGCCGTGCGGGAAACGCCACCGACAATGGCTCCTTGCTCGCCAGGCGCGACATACTCTCTCAGAGCCTTACCATCGCGCTGTCCCTGCATCCGCAGAACATCGTGCCCGTTCCATTTCGGATTGCCCGTTTCGGCCAATTGGATCGGCTCATCCTTCAACCTTCGGGCGATATTCTGCAGTTCCTCGTCCTCGTAAATGACATTCCCCCGCTCATCGACCCTGAAAGGCCGCCGCTTCTTGCCATCCGGACCCGGTAGCGAAACTATATTCTCATATCGATTGTAGGCCATTCAGCACCCCATGCTCCAAATCAGAACATAAAGTGAACATGTGAAATCCTACTTTGCAAGCGCCTTTTGCATTGCCCCGCGCGCACGCGCCCAATAGCCACGCACATCCCGCCGCAATTCCCCCGCGCACAGGAACAGCGCGATCACGTTCGGAACCGCCATCAGGAAGAAACTGCTGTCGATGATGTCGATCACCCGACCCAGGTCGATCACAGCGGCCGGCGGAAGCGCCACCACATAGAGCACCTTGTAGCTCCACTGCGCCCTCGGCCCATGGCCGAACAAATAGCCCCAGGCCTGCAGCCCATAGAAGCCCCAGGCGACCAGGGTCGAATAGGCGAACAGCACCACGACGATCGCAAGCAGCCAGGGGAACCAGGGCGAGACCTGCGCAAAGGCCGCGCTGGTGATCTGGATGCCTTTCAGCCCCGCATCGTCCCACGTCCCCGCCACCACCAGCGCGAGCCCACCAAAGGCGCAGACGATCATCGTGCCGAGCAGCGGCTCGAGCAGTGCCACCATGCCTTCGGACACCGGCTCCTCGGTGCGCGCCAGGCTGTGCGCCATCACCGCCGATCCCACGCCCGCCTCGCTGGCGAACACCGCACGCCGCATGCCCGCGACGAAGGCGCCCACCGCGCCGCCCATCGCCGCATCGGCACCCCAGGCGCCATGCCAGATCCGCGCCAGCGCCGCCGGCACCTCGCCCGCGTTGAGCAGCAGGATCGCCACCACGCCCAACAGATAGACCGCCACCTTGAGCGGGGTCAGCCGCTTCGAGACCTCGCCCAGCCAGTGCGCCCCGCCCAAGGTCACCAGCGACACCGCGACCGCGAGGCCGATGCCATAGGCCCAGCCATTGTCGAGCCCCGTCACCACGCTCACCTGCGCGAAGCTCTGGTTGACCTGGACCATCGGGATCGCCCCGAACAGCGCGAAGAAGGCATAGAAACCGCCCAGCGCCACGCCGAGCCCCGGCAGGCCGCGCCGCGCCAGCACCGCCTTCAGCACATACATCGGCCCGCCATGGACATGGCCCTCGGCGTCGGTGACGCGATATTTGAGGCCCAGGGTCACCTCGGCCATCTTCACCGTCATCGCGAACCAGCCGATGATGAACATCCACAGGATCGCGCCCGGCCCGCCCATCGTCAGCGCCACCGCGACCCCGGCGATATTGCCCAGCCCGATCGTCCCCGCGAGCGCGGTCGTCAGCGCCGCGAACTGGCTGACATCGCCCTTCGCCTCGCCCTCGCGCGGCTGGTTGCGCAGGATCCGAAAGGCGTGGCCCACGCAGCGGACATTGGGAAAACCCAGCCACAGCGTGAAGAACAGCATCGGCACGGCCAGGTAGAGCACGATCAGTTCGATCTCGACACCGAACAACGGCACCTTGAAGAACACCGCACCGGTGAGCGCGTCGACGACGCGATTGAAGCTTTCGGTCATCGGCCGAGGATGGCGGGGCGAAACGAGATTGTCACGATGACATTATCGAATAAGCCCCCTCTCGCCTGCTCAACAGGCGGCCTTCGCCCATTCGTCGAAAAGGGGAGCGAGTTCGCCCGGTAGCTGGGTCTCGAAGGCCGCATCCAGCGGATATTGCGGCATCGCCTGACGAACCGCGTCCAGCAGCAGATTGCCCTGCTTGAGATCCTTGGGGCGTTTCAGCGGATTGCGCTTCGCCTGCCGGTTCATCCAGAGCTTCTGCAAGGCGTACCATCTGGGGTCGGGCGCGACGATGCGGGCAGGCTGGCCATCACGGCAGACGACGACATGATCGACCCGCCGGCCGTTCAGCAGCCACTCCTGCTCGGGCAGTGGGATCGGCATCGGCCGGTCGGTTCGGAAGATCGTGCCGATCCGTGACGGTGCCGCCAATATCTCCACCTCATAGGCCTTGGCATTGCGCGCCTGGAAGCTGCGCTCGGTATTGATCGTGAACGTGCTGTCGACCGCCTTGAGCATCTCCCAGATCGGCTGGCGCCCCTCCTCGATCTCGGTTCCGGTCCAGGCGAGATCGCAGTCCTGTGTCTCGTCGGGGATGTCCCGGATCATGCCCGCCGCCTCGACATGATAGGCCGGCATCGCGTTGGTGCCGACGACCAGCAGTTTTTCGCCGAGCAGGCGGCGGCGGTCGGCCTCGCGCAATATCGCCCCGGCCGCACTCGCCAAAAGCGGCAGACGCAGCGCCCGATAGAGACGGCAGCTCTCGTCGAGCCGTTCGCGGGCCAGCGCGCGGCGATCCTGCCAGGCCGTCTTGCTCTCCCGATAGGCCTCCAGCCGTGCCGCCTGTTCGTCGGACCACGGCCCCAGGCTCCGCGCATTATTGGCGCGGTCCTTCACTTCGTAGAGATAGCTGTAGCCGTTCACCTCCTTGCGGACGAGATTGTAGGGCATATCGGCGAGCGCCTGCTCCGCCTCCATCCACACCTCATATTGCTGCTGGAGATTGATCAGCAGCCGCGCCTGCTCATCACTGAACGGATAAACGATGGTCGCCATTATCCTGCAAAATCCGAATTAGGAAATATGCAGGATAATATCACATCATCAGGCTTGTTATATGCCAGATATGCCAGATATGCGAGTTTTTTATATTTATCCTGCATTTTATGAAATCGCATTTTTGCAGGATAAAGCCAGGCGAGGGGATATACTCCTAGAGTCTCTTCCGACCACGAATCTCATGACCCGGCTGCAGCCGCCTGTCCGTTTCGATCAGTTCCTCCAGCAGCACCTCGCCGTCGGACCAGTCCCCCAGCCCTGACTTGGCGTTGATATGCCCCACATGGCCGGCGTCGACGAAACGGCTGCCCCAGGCGCGCGCCAAGGCCTCCAGCCGGTCGAACGTCGCATAACGGTCGTTGCGGCTGGCGACGAGGATCGAGGGAAAGGGCAACGGCGCGCTCGGCGCGGGCGCGAAACGACGAACGAAGGGATGCGCATCCGAGGCGTCCACATCGGGCGGCGCCACCAGCAGCGCGCCCTTGATCCGCGCCAGCCGCTCAGGGCTGGCGCCGAGCGCCCACCAGGCGATCGTCAGGCAGCCCAGGCTGTGCGCCACCAGCACGATCGGCCCATCGGTCATCGCCAGCGCGGCGTCGAGCCGCTCGGTCCATATGCGCCGCTCGGGCTCGGACCAGCAGCCCAGGTCGACCCGACGGCAATCGCCGCGCTTGTCTTCCCACAGGCTCTGCCAATGCTCGGGCCCCGAATTGTCGAGGCCCGGCACGACCAGGCACAGCGGCTTCGGCTCAAGCGGCATATCCGCCTCCGATCTTTTCCGGCGCCGGTGCGGCCCCGTCTCGGTCGGCGCGCGCCTGGGTGATGAAGCTGCCGGCCGGCACGCTGGTGGTGAGCCACACATTGCCACCGATCACCGATCCCGCGCCGATCGTCACCCGTCCCAGGATCGTCGCCCCGGCGTAGATGACGACGTCGTCCTCGACGATCGGATGGCGCGCCAACCCGCGGCGCAGCGCGCCTTCGGCATCGGCCGGGAAGCCGCGCGCGCCCAGGGTCACGGCCTGATAGAGCCGCACCCGGTCGCCGATGATCGCGGTCTCGCCGATCACCACGCCGGTGCCATGATCGATGAAGAAGGCCTGGCCGATCTTGGCCCCCGGATGGATGTCGATCCCGGTCTTCGAATTGGCGATCTCGGAGATGATCCGCGCCACCAGCGGTGCGCCCAGGCCATGCAGCAGATGCGCCAGCCGATGATGGATGATCGCCAGCGCGCCCGGATAGCAGGTCAGGATCTCGTCCACGCTGCGCGCCGCCGGATCGCCGGCATAAGCCGCCTCGACATCGGTATCGAGCAGCCGCCGCAGTCGCGGCAGTTCATGCGCGAAATGGCCGATGATCCGCCCCGCGTCGACATCGATCAGCTGCGGCGCGTCGATCCCCGCCGCATAGGCCAGTTCGAGCCGGATCTGCCCATAGAGCCGGCTGAGCGCGGTCTGCAGCGTCTCGGCGACGAACGCCTCCTCATTGTGCATCCGCACGAAGCTCGGCCCCAGCCGCAGCGGGAACAGCGCGCCGCACAGCGCCGCCATGATCTTCTCGATCACATGGCGCGACGGAAAGCCCACCGCACCATGTTCGGCATGGCGGCGATGCGCGTTGCGCCACTCGTCGCGCGCATCGCGCAACTCGGACGTGATCCGGTCGATGTCCCAATATTCGCCCGGCGGGGCCTCGATCGGGTCGTCAATGGCTTCGGTCATGGACCCCTCATTTGAAAGCATGACATTGACTTAGCCACCCGTCGGCGAGGGGAAAGCAACTTTTCTCTATCAATTTGATAGGAAATATATTGGACCCCGGATTTCCCCCGGATTGCACCGCATAGAGCAGCGGACAAACGCGTCATGCGCTGCTACACAGCCTCCATGGTTCCACGGCTCGGCGCGCTCAAACTCAAGGCCCAGATCTTCTGTGCGGACGAACCCGCCATCGGTCCGGGCAAGGCCGACCTACTGGAGGCGATCGACCGCGAAGGTTCGATCTCGGCCGCCGGCCGCGCGCTCGGCATGAGCTATCGTCGTACCTGGCTCCTCGTCGACAGCCTCAATCGCTGCTGGACCGAACGGCTGGTCGACACCACGCCGGGCGGCGGGCGTGAGAAGGGTGCGCGCGTCACGCCCTTCGGCCATCAGATTCTCGCAGCCTATCGCGCGCTCGAAAAAAACATGCTCGCCGCCGCCGACAGCGCCGAACTGGCCGTTCTCACCACCCTGTTGCGCGACGAGCCCCTGCCGCCGCCCTGAGCGGACTTGCGGTATATCGTTGGATATAGCATGCCCGACGGCATCGATTGCCGCCGAAGAGATCCATCATGGCCCTGCTCAACACTGCACTGCGCTGGCTGATCGCGCTCACCGCCCTCGTCGCGGCGCCCGCGCTCGCTGCCGAAACCCAGGTCGCGGTCGCCGCCAATTTCACCGAGCCGGCGAAGGAGATCGCCGCCGCGTTCGAGAAGGCCACCGGCCACAAGGCCGTGCTCGCCTTCGGTCCCTCAGGTGGCTTCTACACCCAGATCAGCCATGGCGCCCCGTTCGAGGTCTTCCTGTCGGCCGATGCCGAGCGCCCCACCAAGGCCGACCAGGAAGGGCTGTCGGTCCCCGGCACCCGCTTCACCTATGCCATCGGCCAGCTTGTCCTCTGGTCGTCGACCCCGGGCCTCGTCGACCCGAAGGGCGCGGTGCTGAAAAGCAATCGCTTCGAGAAGCTCGCCATCGCCGATCCCGCCGCCGCCCCCTATGGCGCCGCCGCGATCGAGACGATGCGCAAGCTCGGCCTCTATGACGCGCTCAAGCCCAGGATCGTCACCGGCAGCTCGATCGCGCAGGCCTATCAGTTCGCCTCCACCGGCGCCGCGCAGCTCGGCTTCGTCGCGCTCAGCCAGGTGATCACCGTGCCCGGCGGCTCGCGCTGGGTGGTGCCCGCCAGGCTCCACACCCCGATCGACCAGCAGGCCGTTCTGCTCAAGACCGGTGCGAAGAACCCCGCCGCCATCGCCTTCGTCAAATATCTGAAGGGCCGCACCGCGCTCGCCATCATCAAGCGCTATGGCTATGCGGTGAAATAGATGACGGACGCGAACAGCTGATGGGACTGGTCCTCGCGACGACCGCCGAACTGGCGCTCGTCACGACCATATTGCTGATCCTGCTCGCCACTCCGCTCGCCTGGTGGCTCGCCCGCTCGCGCAGCGCGTGGAAAGAGGTCGTCGGCGCCATCTCGGCCCTGCCGCTCGTCCTGCCGCCCACCGTGATCGGCTTCTACGTGCTGATCGCACTGGGGCCGGAAAGCCCGCTGATGGCACTGCTCCAGCCCTTCGGCATCCGCACCCTCGCTTTCACCTTCACCGGCCTCGTCATAGGCTCGCTCTTCTATTCGCTGCCCTTCGCGGTGCAGCCGCTGCGCACCGCCTTCGAGGCGATCGGCAATCGGCCGTTGGAGATCGCCGCGACGATGGGCGCGAAGCCGCTCGATCGCTTCCTCACCGTCGCCCTGCCCCTCTCGCGCCGCGGCTTCCTGTCGGCCGCGATCCTGGTCTTCGCGCATACGGTGGGCGAGTTCGGCGTGGTGCTGATGATCGGCGGCAATATTCCCGGCAAGACCGAAGTGCTGTCGACCCGCATCTACCAGCTCGTCGAAAGCCTCCAGTTCGGCGAGGCGCACCGCATCGCCGCCGCGCTCGTCGCCTTCGCCTTCACGGCCCTCCTTGGCCTGCTCCTCGTCGAGCGGCGCATCGGCACGCCCCAGCCATGACGATCGCGGTCGCGCTCGATGGAAAGGTCGGCGGCAGCTTCGCACTCCGGCTCGCCTTCGAGGTCCCCTCCTCGGGTGTCACCGCGTTGCTCGGCCCCTCGGGCTCGGGCAAGACCAGCGTGCTGCGCGCGCTTGCGGGGCTCGATCGGATCGCCGGCACGATCATCGTCGACGGCCAGGTCTGGCAGGATGCGACGAGTTTCGTGCCGCCCGAGTTGCGCCGCACCGGCTATGTCTTCCAGGGCGCGGGGCTCCTCCCCCATCTCAGCGTCGCCGCCAACCTGGCCTATGCCGAGCGTCGCGCGCCGCCAGGCCCCTTCGATCGCGCCACGATCGTCGAACGGGCCGGTATCGCCCATCTGCTCGATCGCCTGCCCGCGCGCCTGTCAGGCGGCGAGGCGCAGCGCGCCAGCATCGCCCGTGCCCTGCTCGGCCAACCCCGCCTGCTGCTGATGGACGAACCGCTCTCGGCGCTCGACACCGACGCGCGCGGCGACCTGCTCGACTGGTTGCAGAGCCTGCTCGCCGAGATCGCGATCCCGGTCTTCTACGTCACCCACGACCATGGCGAAGCGGCGCGCCTCGCGGCGCGCACGCTGCGGATTCGCGACGGGCGGCTAACCGAGGCTCAGTGAGTGCTCTTGGGCGGTGGCCCGGCCAGCTTGCCCACCTGCTCGGCGGTCACCGGATCGGCATAGCTGTTGCCGAAATGGGTGCGCACATAGCCCACCACCGCGGCGATCTGTTCATTGCTCAGCAGGTCGGTCAGCCAGGGCATCGCGCCCTTGCCTTTCGCCACGATGGTGATCGGATAAGCGGCGAATTTCAGCTTCGGATTGCCGGCGAGCGAGGCGATCGTCGCCGCACCGGTATCGCCCTTGCCATCGGCCATGTGACAGCCCTGGCAGACCTGCTTGTAGACCTGTTCGCCGGTCACCGGCGGCGGGGTCTTGGTGCCGGCGCCGCCGGGGGCGTCCTGGGCCTGCGCCGGGCTGGCGGCCCACACGGCGAGAGCGGCGGCGGAAAGCAGATAGGAACGGGTCATCGTCAGGCCTCCGAAGCGCGCTTATGGAGTTGGGTGATCGCGTCGATCGAAGAGAGCAGCGCCCCCTCCATCCAGCAGCCGATATAGGAGGCATGCTCGCCCGCGAGCGCGATCCGCCCGTCGAGCCCGACCAGGGTCTGGTAATGTTTCTTGCGGGTATCCTCGTTCCAGCGCGCGCAGCAGCCGAGCGTCCAGGGCACCCGGCTCCACGCCACCGAGGCGCCGGTCATATATTCCTTGCGATAGCTGGCCGGGTGCAGGACCGCGCCTTGCTCCAGCGCCGCCTCGATCCGTTGCTGCGGCGTCATGCCGGCCAGCCGATAGGCGCCGATGCCATTGGCGAAAGCACCCAGCAGCACCGCCGGCCCATCCTGGAAGAAGTTGTAATTGGGGTAGGAGATCAGGTTGATGTCCTGCGCGGTGAAGCTGTGCCCGCCATAGATATAATCGTCCTCCTCCCAGAAGCGCCGCTTCATCTCGAGGCCGATCTTCACCTGATTGCCATAGGGCACCGCCTTGATCGCCGCCTGCATCCCGGGCGACACCTGGGTCTCGATCTGGCTCAGCACCGACAGCGGAATGGTGCAGACGCACCAGTCGGCCTTCGCCTCCTTCGCCGCTCCCGAGCCGATATCCTGATAGCTGATCGTCACGCCCGCGCCGTCCTGCGCGATCCTGGTCACCTTGGCATTGTAGGTGATCAGCTCCTTGACCTGCTTCTGGAAACCCTTGCCGATCATGTCCATGCCGCCGGTCGGCTGGAACATCGTCGTCTGCATCTCGTAATTCATGAAGAAGCTCATCGACCGCCACACCTGCGGGTCGAGCACTTCCTTCAGCCCAAAGGGCTTCGACGCGATCGGCGCCCCGTCGACGCCACCGCCGCCCGGCCGCTCGAACCCGCGATGGTTCGACGAGGCCAGGCTCGCCGCATAGGTGAAATCATTGTCGAGCCCGCCCCAGGTCCGCATCGCCTCCAGCAGGATCGCCTGGTCCTCCTTGGTGACGGCCTGATCGAGCCCCTTCTGGTTGATCGACTTGGCGAGCAGCTCGGCGACATGGCCGTCGAAGTCGGCGGCGACCTCCTTGTAGCGCACCGGCTTGCCGCCGAACGCATCGGGCGAATGGACATAGGTGTTGTGGTTGAGCTGGATGAACGGCTCCAGCGCCACCCCGAACGCCTTGCAATAGTGCAGCAGGGTGCGGTGATGGTGCGGAATCCGCCAGGGCCCGGGGTTCAGATAATTGCCTTTCTGGAAGGCCACTTGCTGCGTCGCACCACCCAGTTCAGCATAGCTGTCGCCGCCGCGCAGCGACCAGTTCCGGCCGCCCGCCCGCGCCTGATATTCGAGGATGCGGACCGAATAGCCCGCCTTGCGCAGCTCATAGGCCGCCAGCATGCCCGCCAGGCCCGCGCCCAGCACGATGACGGACGCGCCTTTCTTGGCTCCCGTCAACTGGGGCGGCCCGTGGAATTGGGTCTCCGAAGCATGGCCCAGGCTCGTCATCGCCTGGTAGAGGGCGGCCGTCCCGGCGGTTCGCCCGATCATCGTCAGAAGCTGGCGGCGGCTGGGCGTCGGAAGACCGGGAATCGACATGCGGCTGCACTCCTTATGCTGCACTTGCGTAAGGAGCGCTCATTCACTCGGTCAATGAAATAATTTTCCTACCGAGAAATTGATTCACCGCCGTTACGGCATCAGCCCTGTTGCTCCCGCGCCGTCTCTCGAACGGCCGGATGATTGCGGAACAATACGTTCCGCTGGGCCACTTTGGATGCCATCGCGACGTCGATCGCCGTCGCCTCGCGTTCGAGACTCGCGGCCACGTCGAGCAGCCGATCATGCTCCGTCTCGTTGAAGGAATTGTCGGCCAGCTTGCGGGCCTTCGCCGCCTCGCGCCGCAATTGCTCTGCACCACCGCCTTCGGACACCGTCTCACACTCTACTTGTTGTGACGCAATTAACGCTGCGATTTCCGTAATTTGCAATATCTTACATGAATGAGTGGTGACCAAATGGGGGGATATTACCATTGTTTACGCAGGCTTCCGGAACATCGCTGTTAATAGCGACCATGGAGCACTGAGACGGATTTGGGGCATGATCGAAATCAACGATGCGATGCTGTCGCATTACGCGCAGCGCATAGAAAGAGCACGCAGGGCTGCGGCCGAAGCGACCAGCGAAACCGTGCGCGAACTTCATTTGCGGATCGCGCAGATGTACGAGCGTGAGCTGGACGCCATCCGCTCGAAGCATTGAGTTCGGTTACGTAACTGTACATTTTCCAGTAATTGCGTAACGGCAACCGCCAAAGTCCGGATCGGTCTTTACCGACAGCCTAAGCGGCTCCGGGCGTTCCACTCATCATCGCATCCGTCATCACCGGCTCGCTGCGCCGCGCATCGGGCAGCGAGCCCGTCTGGCGTTCGATCATGCGGTGGACCACGAGCCGCGTGTCGTCCTTCAGCAGCGCGCGCAACGTGGCGCTGTTCTCGGCATCGGCCTGGGTGCGGCGCTGGTTGTGGCGGATATAATCCTGCCAGGTCGCGACATGGTAGCGCTCGACCCATAGCTCGGTCGCGTTCAGGTCGCGCAGCAGCGTCCAGCCCATCGCCCCATCGCGCCGGCGGATGCGGCGGCGTTCGGTCATCGCCGCCAGGAAGGGGCGGATGTTGCTCTCCAGGATGCGATATTCGATCGTGACGACGATCGGCCCGCTGCGCGGCTCGATCTGCACCGCCACTTCGGGCTCCCGCCACTGGGTCAGCGGATCGAGGTTGAGGTCGTCGACCTGCGGCAGCTTCACCGCCAACCCGATCAGCACGACACAGGTCTGGGCCACTGCCCCCACCAACAGGCCGGTCGACACGCCATGATGCTCGGCCACCCAGCCGAGCAACCAGGCGCCCACCGCCATCCCGCCAAAGGCGGTCATCTGGTAGACCGACAGCGCCCGCGCGACCACCCAGCGCGGCGACGCCAGCTGGATCGTGATGTTGAAGGTCGACAGCGCCAGCACCCAGCTGGCTCCGGCCGCCGTCAGCGCGAGCAGGGTCAGCGGCAGGAAGGGACTGAAGGCGGTGGTCGCGGTGCCGGCCGCCAGGACCAGCGATGCGCCGCGGATGATCGTCTCGGTCGAATAGCGGCTGCGCAACCGGCTGGAGGCGAGCCCGCCCAGCACCGCCCCGATACCGAAGGCCCCGAGCAGCAGACCGTAGGTCAGCGCGCCGCCTGCCATCAGATTCCTCGCGACCAGCGGCATCAGCGCCGAGATCGCATTGGCCGAAACGCCGAACGCCGTCGCCCGAACCACCACGATCCGCAGATTGGGCGACATCGAGACATAGCGCAGCCCCGCCCCCATCGCGTGCAGCAAGCCTTCGGGCGGCAGCTTCCGCTCGGCCTCTTCATGGCGCCAGCGGAACAGCACGCCGATCAGCGGGAAATAGGTCAGGGTGTTGAGCGTGAAGGCCGCGGCTGCCCCTGCCGCCGCGACGATCGCACCGCCGATCGCCGGCCCCACCGTCCGCGCCAGGTTGAACGCCATCGAATTGAGGCCCACCGCGCGCGAAATCTGGTCGCGACGGACGAGATCGCCCACCGATGCCTGCCAGGCGGGCGCGTTCATCGCCGTGCCGCAGCCGATCAGGAAGGTGAACGCCAGCAGCAGCCAGGGACTCAGCCAGCCCTGCCAGGCACAGAGCGACAGCAGCCCCGACATCGCCAGCATGAAGCCCTGCGTCGCCAGCAATATCCGCCGCCGATCCAGATTGTCGGCCACCGCGCCGGCGAACAGCGACAACAGCATGAACGGCAGCACCGTCGACGACTGGACCAGCGCCACCATCCGGGGCGATCCGGTCAGCGAGGTCATCATCCAGGCCGCGCCCACCGACTGGATCAGCGATCCGAAGTTCGACACCAGCGTCGCGACCCACATCGCCCGGAAGATCGGCACCCGCAGCGGTGACTCGATCGGTGCCGGCGCGGACGAAGAGGCATCGGACGTCATGCCTTCCCCATGCAGGAGGCAGCGCGCCATGCCAAGCCTTGGCGGCCACTCGCCCCCGGTCGAGCCTATCGGATTTCGGTGGGGCGATGTCGTCGCATTGCCAAATCACGCTTATCGCGGCGTTCACCAATTCCCATAAGATCGCCGTATGCCCTCTTCGGGTAGAGCTGCTCCTGTCGCCGAGTGGAATGGCGGCATGTGAGGATTGCGTATCATGTCTCTTGCCTCTGCCCTGGGTTTCGGGGGTCGGAACGACGCGCGCCAGGATGCGCGCAGTCGGGTCTTCCTGAAGGCCACGCTACTGGCCAACGGCCGGCCGATGCCCGTCCATCTGCTCGATCTCTCGCGCAAGGGCGCGCTGGCCCATGCCGACGAGCCGCCCCAGCCGGGCGAAATCGTCTGGGTCGTCTGTCGCGGCAACGAACTGCTCGGCCGCACCGCCTGGGTGAAGGGCAATCGCTTCGGCCTTGCCTTCGATGCCGGCCTGCCCGCCGAACGGCTGAAGACGCTGGTCTCGGAAGGTCGCCGCGCGCTCAGCGCGAACAACTGATCCGCCCCCTCGACGTAGCGATGGCCGCCGCTTAGGCTGTCGCTACGAAATTGGGGGAGACCATCCGGTGCGTAAGCCGTCGAAGCCGATCCGCCTGTCCGTTCTCGTCGCGCTGCTGGTTGGCGCCGCCATGCCGGCGATCGCCGCGGTGCCCACGCCCAAGCGGCCAGTCACCGACCCGAAGAGCCTCGCCTCGCCCGAGAACCCCGATGCGGCCCCGGTGCCGATCGGCGACCTCGGCTTCACCCGCGGCTTCGGCGATGCCGCCTGGAGTGCCGACGGCAAGCAGGTCTTCGTCGTCACCAACCTCACCGGCCGCTACAATATCTGGCGCACCGATGCCGATGGCAGCTGGCCGGTCCAGCTCGTCCAGAGCGAGGACGGCCAACAGGACCTCGCCCCCTCGCCCGACGGCAAGACGCTGCTCTACGCGCAGGACAAGGGCGGCAACGAATATTACGACATCTACGCGGTGCCCGCCGCCGGCGGCCAGGTTCGCCAGATCACCAGGACGCCCGACGTCACCGAGAGCCGCCCGATGTGGTCGCCCGACGGCAAGCAGGTCGCGGTGCTCGTCCGTCCCAAATCCTCGACCAACCAGAATGTCGCATTGCTCGATCCGGAAACCGGCGCGGTCCGCGCGCTGACGGCCGAGGCCTCGCCCGAATATAACTGGCAGCTCGTCCGCTGGTCACCCGACGGACGCTCGATCATCGCCAACCGCATGAACATCATGAGCACGCGGGCGAGCGCCTGGCGCATCGACGTCGCGAGCGGCAAGGCCGAACAGCTCACTCCCAAGGCCGAGGACCTCACCTTCGCCACCGACATCAGCGCCGACGGCCAGACGATCGGCCTCACCTCCAATGCGGGCACCGGCCAGCTCCATGCCGGCCTGCTCGACGTGGCGACGGGCAAGATCCGCTGGCTCAAGCCCACGCCGTGGGAGCAGAATTCGGGCAGCATGTCGCCCGACGGCAAGACCATGATCGTGTCGACCGGCATCGACGGCCGCACCATCCTCAGCCTCGTCGACGTCACCAGCGCCGCTGAGCGTGCCCTCGCCTTCCCGCCCGGCCTCGACTTCGAACCGGCAATGGCCACCCGCTCCTTCGCCCCCGACAGCCGCCGCCTGCTGATCTACCACGCCGCCGCCGACACAGCGGGCGAAATCTATGTCGCGGACAGTGCCAGCGGCGACAATCGCCGCCTCACCCGCTTCGCGATGGCCAGCCTCGACCCCGCACGCCTGCCCAAGTCGCAGATCGTCACCTATCGCAGCTTTGACCAGACACCCGTCAGCGCGATCGTCACCATGCCGTTCAACCTGAAACGCGATGGCTCCAATCCCGCGGTCGTCATCCCGCATGGCGGCCCCACCGGCCAGGCGGTCGACAGCTTCAGCAAGACCGCAGCCGCCCTCGCCTCGCGCGGCTATGTCGTGATCCAGCCCAATTTCCGGGGCTCGACCGGCTATGGCAAGGCGTTCCAGGAAGCCAATATCAAGGATTTGGGCGGCGGCGACCTGAAGGACGTGCTGGCGGCCAAGGATTTCCTCGTCGCCAGCGGCTATGTCGATCCCAAGAAGGTCGGCATCACCGGCGGCTCCTATGGCGGCTTCATGACCTTGATGGCGCTGGGCAAGGCGCCCGACGCCTTTGCGGCCGGCGTTCAGCTGTTCGGCATCATCAACTGGAAGACGATGTGGACCGCCGGCGACGCCAGCCTGCGCGAATATCAGCGCGATCTGGTCGGCGATCCCGACAAGGATCCCGCGCTCTACAAGGCGCAGTCGCCGATGACCTATCTTGCCGCCGCGAAAGCGCCACTGCTCTCGCTCCAGGGTGAGAATGACATCCGCGTCCCGCGTGGCCAGGCGCAGGAAGTGGCCGACCTACTCAAGGCCAAAAACGTCCCCACCGAGACGGTCTTCTATCCGGCCGAGGGCCATGGCTTCATGAAGCGCGAGAACCAGGCCGACAGCCTGCAGCGCACCGTCGACTGGTTCGACACATATCTGAAGGGCGGGAAGTAAGCCTGCTCAGGCCGCGTCGTGGAAGATGATGCCCAGCACGTGGCGGCGGCCCGACCGGATCGTCGCCACGCCGTGGCGCATATTGACCCGATGATCGCCGCGTGATCCGGCGCGCGGGCGCTGCGACACCGCGAACACCACTGCATCGCCCAGCCCCAGCGGCACCACCTCCGCGCGCGACTGCATGCGCGGGCGCTGCTCGGTCAGGACGAACTCGCCGCCAGTGAAGTCCTTGCCAGGTTCGGAGAGCAAAACCGCCACCTGCAGCGGGAAGACATGCTCGCCATACAGGTCCTGATGCAGGCAATTATAGTCGCTCGGCCCATAGCGGAGCACCAGCGGTGTGGGCTTCAACTGCCCCGCCCGATGGCAGCGATCGAGGAAATCGCCATGCTCGCCCGGAAAGCGGACATCGAACCCCATCCGCTCGTGCCAGCGATTGGCGATCGGCGCGAGGCGCGGATAGAGCGTCTCGCGCAGCATCCCGATGAGCGGCGGCAGCGGATAGGCGAAATAGCGATATTCGCCCTGCCCATAGCCATGCCGCTCCATCACCACCTGTTTGCGGAACCCCTGCTCGCGGTCGTAGAGCGCCGCTGTTTCCCCGCATTGGGTGGGGTCGAGCAGGCCGGGCAGCACGGTCCAGCCCCGCGCGTCGAGGTCGGCGGCGGCACTGGTCCAGTCGAGGGTGTCGATCGTCGTCATCACCCTCTCCTGATCCAGCGCGCCGATCCGTGCTTCCCGTTCCTTGCGATCAATCCTTGAGCAGGCTCTGCCGCCGCGCATAGCCGAAATAGATCACGACCCCGATCCCATTCCACAGCAGGCACCACAGCAGGGTCTGCAATGGCAGGCTGATGAACAGATAGAGGCAACCCGCGATCGCCCCCGCGCCGACGAGCAGACCCAGCGGCGCCTTGAAGGGCCGCCGCAGGTCAGGCCGGGTACGGCGCAGCACGATCAGGCAGGCGCCCACCGCCATGAAGGCGATCAGCGTGCCGGCATTGGCCAGCGCCGCGATCTCGCCGATCGGCAGCAGCCCGGCCAGGACCGCGACGAGGATCGCGGTCGCGGTGGTGATCCGCGCCGGCGTGCCCCGCTTCGAGATCGCCGCCAGCGAGCGCGGCAGGAAGCCGTCGCGCGCCATCGCCAGGAAGATGCGGCTCTGCCCATAGAGGAAGGCGAGCAGCACCGTCGGCAGCGCGATCACCGCCGCCGTCGCCACCACCTTGGCGACGCCCGGCCGGCCCAGATCGCGCAGGATCAGCGCCAGCGGCTCGGGGCTGTCGGCAAAGCCGGTGAAGGGCACCGCGCCGATCGCCGCCGCCGCGACCAGGACGTAGATCAAGGTGCAGACCACCATCGATCCGACGATGCCGATCGCCAGGTCGCGTTCGGGCCGCTTGGTTTCTTCGGCCGCGGTCGAGATCGCGTCGAAGCCATAGAAGGCGAAGAAGATGATCGCCGCCGCTGCCATCACGCCGCGCGACACCCCGTCGGGGCCCGCCACCGAGGCGAAGCCATAGGGCATGAACGGGTGGAGATGGCTCGCATCGAAGCTCGGCAGCGCGACCGCGACAAACAGCGACAGGGTAGCGATCTTGACCACGACGAGCACGGTATTGATCCGCGCGCTCTCATGCGTGCCCAGCAGCAACAGCCCCGTCACCACGCCGATGATCAGCACCGCCGGCAGGTTGATCAGGCCGCCCAGCTCGGGGCCCTGCGTCAGTGCTTCGGGAAAGCCTATCCCCATCAGCAGCGGCGAGGCATAGCCCGACCAGCCGACCGCGACGGTCGACACCACCAGCGAATATTCGAGGATCAGGCTCCAGCCGACCACCCAGGCGAAGATCTCGCCCAACGCCGAATAGGCATAGCTATAGGCGCTGCCCGACGCCGGCAGCATGGCCGCCAATTCGGCATAGGCCAGCGCCGCGCAGGCGCAGATCGCACCCGCGATCGCGAAGGACAGCAGCACCGAGGGCCCCGCGCGATCGGCGCCCACGCCGATCAGGGTCAGGATGCCGGTGCCGACGATCGCCCCCACGCCCAATGCCATCAGATGCGGCCAGGACAGGGTCGGTGCCAGCCGCCCCTCTTGCCTGACCGCCGTCTCGATCGGCTTGCGCCGCAGCAAATTCGCCATTCCGCGATCCCCTATTAAACGTTCGCGCCAGACTAGGCGGACCGCGAGCGGATTGGAATGGCAACTCTCCGGGACGCCTCCCAGGCGCCGCACATAAGGGAGGATGCGGCGCTATGGTCGAACGCCCTCGGAGGATCAGCAAGTCACTTCAGGACGACCTCCTGAAACTGGGTCGAACCCACCAGCTTGCGGAAGCTGCCCCGTGCGCCGGACTCCTGTTCGATCCGGCGCGAGTCCTTCTTCACGAAGGCCTCATACTCCTTCTGCTGCGCGATTTGCTCGGCGGGGGAATAGACCTGCTTGTAGCGGGTCAGGATATAGATGTCGGCTTCGCCGGCACGTTTATAGGTGTTGTAGAGAACGTGATAATCGCTGATCCAGCCCTTGGACTTCGCGAATTCCTGGTTCTTCTTCCATTCGCCGGCCAGCCAATCGGTGTAGGTTTCGAACTGACCCGACGTGACCTCGACCATCGACACGTCCCAATAATCGCCAGGCGTGTAGGAAGAGGCCTGAGCCAGGACGGGTGCGGGCACCGCAAGGCATAGCCCAGCCGCCGCTATCAAGGGCGCTGCGGTCTTGAAGATATTGCGGATCATGATGTCTCCCCCAAATGCCAGACGCGCGGCCCCGAGCGCGTTGGATAAAACAGTGCCGACCGTTCAGTCATTGGGGGGCCCCGGTCGACGGCTTGTTTTCTGCGCTTGTGTCGCCTTATGTACAGAGAGGCGGCATGTCGTTTTGCTGATGATTTGCTGATTTCCGCAGGGGGAGCGGATATGGAGGGAGTTGATCCCGCGCAGTCGGGCACGGAAAGAGCCACTTCGCCGGTCGTGCTCTCCAGCCAGCCCTCCTTTCGCCTCGGACATCTCACTGTAGAAGCCTCACGACGGCGACTCATCCATGATGACGGGCGCGAGGAAACCCTCGAACCGCGTATCATGCAGGTGCTGATCGCTCTCGCCCAGACAAGGGGTTCGACCTTGTCCCGCCAGGACCTTTCCACACGTTGCTGGGGTGGCCGATTAGTCTCGGCGGACGCGCTCAATCGCGTGATCTCACGCCTTCGCGCGCTGTCTGGCGGGATCGGCAAGGGCAGCTTTTCGATCGATACCATGAATCGTGTCGGCTACCGCCTGGTCGCGGCCGACACGCCAGTCCAGGCTCCTGCCGCCGAACCGGCCGGGAACACGCGCCGAACGCTCCTGATCGGGGGTCTGGCCCTGACAGGCGGGGTGATCGCGACGGGCATAGGCGCCGGCCTGTGGCGCTACCGAAATGCCCCACGGACCGCGCCGGTAATCGCAGCCCTGCCGTTCGAGCACATGGCTCCTCTCTTCCGTCCGATCTGATCGGCCTAGCGCTGGCGCGCGACATGCTGCGCTGCATCTCGCGGTTTGGCGGCATCCGTATCATCTCGGATGCCTCATCCTTCCCGCTCGCGACCGAGAAGCTCTCGGCCCGAGCGATCGGCCGGAGGCTGGCCGCCGATCTCATCCTGTCCGGTGCCGTTACCCAGGAAAGCGGGATATTGCGCGGCACGATCGCGCTGACCGACACGGTAACCCAGGAACAGGTCTGGCAACATGTCGCGACCGCTCCGACAGGCGAACCGCAAGCGCTTGGCGACAAGCTGGCAGGAGCGCTGATGGAGCGCATCGTCGGTCTGGCGACGATCCGGCCGCTCGCATTGCCCCCGCGTCGCCGATCGAACCCCGCTGCTTATTTGCCGATGATCGAGGCGGAACAGGCCTTCCTCGATTGCCGGCGGCTGCACCTTCTCATGCAGGGTACCGCGGCAGGTCAGGCCGGCGACCGGGCCTATGAACGCGCTGAGGCGGCGCTCGCGATCGATCCGCAGGACGTCAGGGCCTTGCTGGTACTGTGGGGGCTGGCACGCAACGACTGGTCCCCACGCCTCCGCGCCAATTGGCCACCAGCTCGGGATCGCGCCGCCATCGCACTGGACTATATCCGGCGAGCGCTGCTGGCGGACCCGAACGATCCCACGGCGCTTGGCGCTCTTGGCGACTATTATCGTCGTTACGAATGGCGCTGGGGCGACGCCGAAGCGTTGCTCAGACGCGCCATCGATAACGATCCCGGCCTCGTGGAAGCCCGCTGGTCTTATGCGACACTGCTCGGCACCCTGAACCGCACGATCGAAGCGGTCGAGCATGCCCGCGAGGTTCACCGGCTCGATCCCGAAAACGCCACCCGGCGCGGCTATGTCCTTCCCCGGCTGCAATATGCCGCCGGCCAGCGCCGCGAAGCCCTGCAGGGGTACGATGCTTTGCTGCGAGTTCGCCCCGGCGATCCCTTCATCACCCGCGAACTCTATATGACCGCCTTGGGAGAGCGCAATCCGACAGGGCTCGAACGGCTGGCGCGAAAGACAAGTGGCCGGGCAGCTTCGATGCTCGCCGCTCGTATCTCGGCCGCAGCCCTCGCCCTCCACGGCCAGCCGGGGCGCTTCGTCGCCATGCTTGATCGCGAAATCGCCGAAATAGGGGACGGCCGACCGACCGTTGCGGGCCGGCGCGACAGCGATCTTCTGTTCCTGGCCTCACTCGAATATGGCTGGGCCGGCCAGGTCGACCGATCGCTCGATCTGCTGGCTCGCGCGCTCGACGCCAAGTCGCTCAACTGGACTGCCGCACTGCCATTCGGTATCCGGCCGTTCCCCCGTGCGGTGCGCGAACATGCTCGTTTCGTCGCTTTATGGGAAAGCGACCCTCGCCTCGTCGAACTGGTCCGCATTCGCCTCGACAATCTGCACGATGGACTTGCGCGGGTGCGCGGCGCTTGACCTTGCTCAAGCGAACCCGTCGGTCGCCCTGATCAATCTGTCGAGGATGCCCGGCTCCGAATAGGCATGCCCCGCCCCTTCGATCGGGTGGAACTCGGCCTCGGGCCAGGCCTTGTGCAGGGCCCAGGCATAATGGAGCGGACAGGGCATGTCATAGCGGCCATGGACGATCACGCCCGGAATGTCCGCCAGCCGGCCCGCATCGCGCAGCAACTGCTCGGGCTCCAGCCAGCAATCATGGTGGAAATAATGATTCTCGATCCGTGCGAAGGCGATCGCGAAATGATCCTCGGCATGGTGGTCGCTCAGGTCGGGGCTCGGCAGCAGGGTGATCGTCTCGCCCTCCCACAGGCTCCACGCCTTCGCCGCTTCCAGCTTCGCCACCGGATCGTCCCCGGTCAGCCGCTTGTTGTAGGCCGCCACCATCGCGCCGCGTTCGGCCTCCGGGATCGGGGCGACGAAGCCCTCCCATTTGTCGGGGAACATCTGCGACACGCCCCACTGATAATACCAGTCGATCTCGGCCCGCGTCGCCGTGTAGACGCCGCGCAGCACCAGCTCGCTCGTCCGCTCGGGATGGGTCTCGGCATAGGCCAGCGCCAGGGTCGACCCCCAGCTCCCCCCGAACACCAGCCATTGCTCGGCTCCCGCCAGCTCGCGCAGCCGCTCGATATCGGCGACGAGATGCCAGGTCGTGTTGGCGTCGAGATTGGCGTGCGGGATCGATCGGCCGCAGCCGCGCTGGTCGAACAGCAGCAGGTCGTAGCGCGCCGGATCGAACAGCCGGCGATGGTCGGGCGAGCAGCCCGCACCGGGGCCGCCGTGCAGGAAGACAGCCGGCTTGGAACCCGGCGTCCCAACCCGCTCATAATAGATAGAATGACCATCGCCGACGTCGAGCATTCCCGTCTCATAAGGCTCGATCGGCGGGTAGAGCGTCCGCAGTCCGGTCATCACTTCACCTTCAGTTCGTCGAGCATGAAGGCGAAATATTCGGACTGCTCGCGATAGCGGCGGAAGCGGCCCGACTTGCCGCCATGGCCCGCATCCATGTTGACCCGGAACAGCAGCGGGTTCCTGTCGGTCTTGGTTGCGCGCAGCTTCGCCACCCATTTGGCCGGTTCATAATATTGCACCTGGCTGTCCCACAGGCCGGTGCCCACGAAGATCGACGGATAGGCCTTGGCCGCGACATTGTCGTAGGGCGAGTAGCTCAGCATATAATCGTAGAAGGGCTTCTTCTCGGGATTGCCCCACTCGTCATATTCGTTGGTGGTCAGCGGGATCGAGGCGTCGAGCATCGTCGTCACCACGTCGACGAACGGCACCTGCGCGATGATCATCTTGTAATCCTCGGGCGCCATGTTCGCGATGCCGCCCATCAGCAGGCCACCAGCGCTGCCGCCCATCGCGGCGACCCGATCCTTCGCCGCATATTTACTGGCGACAAGAAAGCGGGTGACGTCAATGAAGTCGTTGAAGCTGTTCTGCTTCTTCATCAGATGGCCGTCGTCATACCAGCTACGGCCCATCTCCTGCCCGCCGCGGATATGGGCGAGGGCCACCACCATCCCGCGATCGGCCAGGCTGACCGCATAGTTCAGCCAGTTGGGATCGGTGGAAATGCCGTAGCTGCCATAGGCATATTGCAGCAGCGCGCCCTTGCCGTCGGGCTTCGTCCCCTTGCGGTAGAAGAGCGACACCGGCACCTTCACCCCGTCGCGCGCCGTCGCCCAAAGCCGCTCGGTGACGTAATTCTCCTTCGCATAGCCCGGCGTCGGCTGGACCTTCAGCGTGCGCCGCTCGCCGCTCTTCACATTGACCTCATAGGTCGTCGTCGGCGTCGTCAGCGAGGCATAGGTGTAGCGCACCCAATCGGTGCCCGGCTCCTCATTGGCGCCGATCGCCATGGTGTAGGCAGGCTCGTCGGCCGAGACGAGGCTGCTCTTGCCGGCGGCGTCCAGCCAGCGAAGCCGCTTGTTGCCCTCGGCCCGCTCCTCGATGACGAGGAAATCGTTGAAGGGCTTGAAGGTCTCGATGAACACGCTGTCGCTGGCGGGCACCAGATCGCGCCAGCCGGCACGGCCCTGCGCCACGTCGGCATCGGCCAGGGTCACCAGCTTGTAGTTCTTCGCCTGCCAGTTGGTGCGGATGATCCAGCGCCCGCCGATATGATCGGCCTCATACAGGAAATCCCGCTCGCGCGGCGCCACCACCTTGAAGTCGACGGGGGCGGCCGCAGCGGCACAACGCTGCTCGATGCTGACCGTGCTTTCCTCGACGATGCAGACGAACTTGTCGTCGGTGGTTCGCTTCAGGCTCAGATAGTAGCTGTCGTCGGCTTCCTCGAGGACCAGCTTGTCAGCCGAGGCCGGCGTTCCCAGCACATGCGCCTTCACCCGCTTGCTCAGCAGGGTGACGGGGTCCTTCTCGATATAGAAGATCGTCTTGTTATCGTCGGCCCAGATGATGTCGGGCTCGATATTGGTGACGCTGTCGGCCAGCACCTCGCCGGTCGCGATATTCTTGACCTTCAGCACATATTGGCGGCGGCCGACCACGTCCTCGGCATAAGCGAGCAGCTTGTTGTCGGGGCTAACCTGCCAGTCGCTGACCGCGAAATAATCCTTGCCCGTAGCCATCTTCGGCTGGTCGAGCAGCAATTCCTCGGGGGCGTCCTTCGCAGGCTTGCGGCGCGCGATCAGCGCATAATCCGCGCCGGTCTCGAAGCGGGTATAATAGACATAGCCATGCTTGGCGTAGGGAACGCTGCTGTCGTCCTGCTTGATGCGGCCGACGATCTCTTCGTACAGCTTGTCCTGCAGCGCCTTGGTCGGCGCCAGCACCGCATCCGCATAAGCATTTTCCGCGCCCAGATAGCCGAGCATCTCGGGGTTCTTCCGCGTGTCGTCGCGCAGCCAGTAATAGGGGTCGTCGCGGCTCGCACCGAAGGGGGCGGTCACCTTATGCGGCTTCTTCGCCGCGACCGGCGGAGCCGGCAGGTCGGCCGCCGCTGCGGACACCGAAAGCAACGCCGACGAGGCGAGCAAGGCCAGGAGCTTCATGCTGTTCACCCTTTTTGAGGTCAGGCCGTCATCATCACCAGGACGCGCGCCGACGCAAGCCATGCTCGTGCGCAGCCTCAAGCTCGATCGCAAGTCGGCTGGACAGACGGCCCCGAGCGATTATCAATCGATAGCGGAACGAACCCCAGGAGGACCGATGCACGCCACCCGACGGCAATTTCTCGCCACCGCAGGGCTCGCCAGCCTCGGTCTCGTCGCCGGCATCCCCGCCTGGGCCGCCGACAGTGCCGCCGGCCTGAAGTCGATGGCCACCAACGCCAAGCCGATCACCACCGAGGAACGGCTCGGCCGCATCGCCAAGGCGCAGGCGCTGATGCGCTCGCTCAACATCGGCGCACTGCTGGTCGAGGCGGGATCGTCGCTCCTCTATTTCACCGGCATCGACTGGTGGCGCAGCGAGCGGCTCACCGCCGCGATCATCCCGGCCGAGGGCGACGTGTTGATCGTCACCCCCGCCTTCGAGGAACCCTCGATCCGCGAGAGCCTGGCCGTGCCCGGCGAGGTTCGCGTCTGGCAGGAGGATGAGAGCCCGATCGCGCTGGTCAGCGACTTCCTCCGGCGCAAGAAGCTCGACAAGGGGGCGATCGGCATCGAGGAGACGGTGCGTTTCTTCGCGGTCGACGGCCTGCGCCAGGCGCTGCCCGACGCGGCGATCGTCTCGGGCGCGCCGGTCGTGCGCGGCTGCCGGCTGATCAAGTCGCCCGCCGAACTCGCGCTGATGCAGATCGCCGCCGACATCCAGATCGCCGCCTTCCGCCACATCGCCCCGCGCATCCAGCGCGGCATGAGCCAGGACGATCTGCGCGTCATGCTGGTCGCCGCCACCACCGCGCTCGGCGGTGAAGGCGCCGATGGCGGGCTGATCCTGCTCGGAGAATCCAGCGCCTATCCGCACGGCTCGCACATCCCCCGCCGCGTCGCCGATGGCGAGGTGATCCTGTTCGATGCGGGCTTCACCGTGCACGGCTACTCGTCCGACATTTCGCGGACGATGGTGTTCGGCCGCCCTGCCGACGCCAAGCAGCGCCTACTGTTCAGCCAGGTCCGCCGCGGCCAGGACATCGCGATGGAGACCGCCCGGATCGGCACGCCGGCCGGCAAGGTCGACGACGCGGTCCGCGCCTATTACGCCTCGCTCGGCTATGGCCCGGGCTACAAGCTGCCCGGCACCCCGCACCGCACCGGCCATGGCATCGGCATGGACGGGCACGAACCGGTCAACCTCGTCCATGGCGAGACGACCCCGCTCGCCGCCGGCATGTGCTTCTCGAACGAGCCGGGCATCTACATCCCCGGCTCCTTCGGCGTCCGGATCGAGGATTGCTTCTACATGACCGACACGGGCCCGCGCTGGTTCAGCCAGCCGCCCAGTTCGATCGACGAACCCTTCGGCTGATCCCGGAAAAGGCGTCATGACATTGACGTTCCAGCATTATAGGGTGCGATAGGGCGTCACAGAGCCGGAGCCATATGGACGAACCTGTCGAGATCGAGCTCAAGCTCGAATATGATCCCGCCGATCGTGAGCGACTGGTCGCCTGCGCCTTGCTGCCCACCGAAGGGCGAGCAAACAAAAGACTGATCGCCACCTATCACGATACCCCCGATCTGAAGCTCGACAAGGCCGGCTACGCGCTACGCATCCGCAAGGATGGCGAGAAGCGAACCCAAACCGTCAAGGCCGCCTCCGCCCAAGCCGCGGGACTGTTCGTGCGCGGCGAATGGGAAAAGCGGGTGCGCGGCGACAAGCCCGTGTTCGACGAGAGCGCCGGCCCGCTCAACCAGCTGTTCGACGAGATGACGCTGGGCCAGATCGCGCCGCTCTTCACCACCGATGTCGAGCGGCTGGTCGGCCCGGTCGAGCACAGCAGCGGCGCGATCATAGAATATGCGATCGACCAGGGCGAGGTCCGCACCGGCGCGCGCCACACCCTGCTCAACGAGATCGAACTGGAGTTGAAGCAGGGCCTGCCCGGCGCCCTGTTCGATCTGGCCCGCACCCTTAACGCGGAGGTCCCGCTTCGCCTGGGGGTGCTCACCAAATCCGAGCGCGGCTATGCGCTCGCGCGTCAGCAGATCGCCACCGCCTGCAAGGCCGAGCCAATCCGCCTCGGCCTGGAGATGAACGCGGCCGAGGCTTTCGCCGCGATCGCCGCCTCTTGCATCCGGCAATATCGGCTCAACGAAGACATATTGCTCCGCTCCGGCAGCGCCGAGGCGGTTCACCAGGCCCGGGTCGGCCTCCGCCGCCTGCGCACCGCCTTCTGGCTGTTCAAACCGCTGTTCGAGGGGGACGAGCGCGGCGAGATGTTCGCCGCCGAACTGCGCTGGCTGGCGGCCGAGCTGGGCGCTGTCCGCGACGTCGACGTGCTCATTCCCAGCCTGGACGAAAGCCATCGCCTGGCGCTGGCGGCGGAACGCGAGAGCCGTTGCAACCATCTCTGCGCCCAGCTCAACAGCGACCGAGTCCGGCTGCTCCCGATCGAGCTGGTCGAATGGCTGTCGGGCGGCCGCTGGCGCTCCGAACCCGCCGAACCGCGCCGCAACGCCCGCGAGGCGCGCGGCTTCGCGAGCGACCGGCTCGACCGCCTGCGCAAGCGGATCAAGAAGGAAGGCAAGGGCCTCGCCGATCTCGACGACGAGCATCGCCACGAGGTTCGCAAGGACGCCAAGAAGCTGCGCTATGCGACCGAATTCTTCGTCTCGCTCTTCCCGGGGCGGAAACCTCGGCGCCGGATGGACCGTTTCCTCGATCGGCTCGAAGCGCTGCAGGACAAGCTGGGCCGGCTCAACGACCTGGCCACGGCGCCCGAGCTGTTCGCACGGCTGGGCCTCGACATCGCCCTGCCGGAGATGACGAAGAAGGAGCGTAAGCGCCTTCTGGAGGACGCCGAGGATTGTTTCGACGCGCTGATCGACTGCAAGCGCTACTGGCGCGACTGACTTGGCCTTGCTGACCCGCCGCGAGGCGATCGGCGCGGCGCTCGCCGCCTGTGCAGCCCCGGCGCTCGCCACACCTCCGGGGCTCGCCAGCATCGCCACGGGCGTCGATCCCCGCCTCGTCCAGCGCGCGCTCGATGCGCTGTTCCGCCACCATGCCGCCCTCTGGTCGCGCGACATGATCGCGATCGCCGACTTCACCCTCCCCTCCTCCACGCCCCGCTTCTTCCTGGTCGACATGCTGCACGGCAGCTGCACCGCCCTGCTCGTCGCGCATGGCAAGGGCTCCGATCCCGATCATAGCGGCGTGCTGCAGAGCTTCTCCGATGTCGTCGGCTCGGGCGCGACCTCTGAAGGCGCCTATCTCACCGGCGACGCCTATGACGGCATTCACGGCCCCTCGCGCCGCCTGCTCGGCCTCGATCCCACCAACGCCCATGCCCAGGAACGTGCGATCGTGATCCACTCGGCCTGGTACGCCAATCCCGACATGATACCGAAACAGGGCAGGCTCGGCCGCAGCGACGGTTGCTTTGCCTTTGGGGAACAGGATATCGCAACGGTCCTGGCGCGCCTCGGCAAGGGCCGCCTTCTCTATGCCGGGAGGGCCGATGGCTGAATGGTTCCGCCGCCACCGAGGGTCGATCATGGGCGTCTTCGGCCTGATCGCCTGGTTCGCGATGCTCTACTTCATGTTCTGGGACGTCCTCTAAAATTTGCCCGGAAGCGCTGGTCCTCGTAAAGCGCGCCCATGCTCCGCATCTCCGACCTGAAGCTTCCGCTCGACCACCCAGCCGAGGCGCTACCCGCCGCCATCATCGAGCGGCTCGGCATCGCGCCTGCCGACCTGCTGTCGTGGGAGGTCGCCCGCCGCGCCAATGACGCGCGCCGCAGGTCGGCGATCCTGATGGTCTATTCGGTCGACGTCACGCTGGACGACGAGGCCGCCATCCTCGCGCGCTTCGCGGGTGACAACCATGTCCGCCCCACCCCCGACACCGCCTATCGCTTCGTCGCCCAGGCCCCAAAGGACGGCCCCCGCCCGGTCGTGATCGGCGCGGGCCCCTGCGGCCTGTTCGCCGGGCTGATCCTGGCGCAGATGGGTTTCCGCCCTATCATCCTCGATCGCGGCAAGGTGGTGCGCGAGCGGACCAAGGACACCTGGGGCCTGTGGCGCCGCAACGTGCTCAACCCCGAATCCAACGTCCAGTTCGGCGAGGGCGGCGCGGGCACCTTCTCCGACGGCAAGCTCTACAGCCAGATCAAGGATCCGCGCTTCCTGGGCCGCAAGGTGCTCACCGAGTTCGTGAAAGCCGGCGCGCCGCCAGAGATCCTGACCGAGGCCCATCCGCATATCGGCACCTTCCGCCTCGTCTCGATGGTCGAGAATATGCGCAAGACCATTGAGGAGCTGGGCGGCGAATATCGCTGGGAGACGCGCGTCTCCGATTTCCACATCGAGGGCGGCAAGCTGCGTGGCCTCCACCTCCACGATGGCGGTTATATCGAGGCGAGCCATGTCGTCCTCGCCGTCGGTCACAGCTCGCGCGACACCTTCGAGGCGCTGCATGAGCGCGGTGTCCATATCGAGGCCAAGCCCTTCTCGATCGGCGTGCGCATCGAGCATCCGCAAAGCTGGATCGACCGCGCCCGCTTCGGCCCCTGCGCGGGCCATCCCGATCTGGGCGCCGCTGCCTATGCGCTCTCGCACCACTGCCAGAATGGCCGTTCGGTCTACAGCTTCTGCATGTGCCCCGGCGGCCGCGTGGTCGCCGCCACCTCGGAGGTCGGCCGGGTCGTCACCAACGGCATGAGCCAATATTCGCGCAAGGAGTTCAACGCCAACTCCGGCCTCGTCGTCGGCATCGATCCCGAGCGCGACTATCCCGGCCACCCGCTCGCCGGCGTCGCTCTCCAGCGCCAGCTGGAAGAGCGCGCCTATGTCGCCGGCGGATCGACCTATGAAGCGCCCGGCCAGCTCGTCGGCGATTTCCTGGCCAGGCGCCCGTCGACCGCGCTGGGCGAAGTGGTCCCCTCCTACAAGCCGGGCGTCCACCTGACCGACCTGTCGCTATGCCTGCCCGATTTCGCGATCGAAGCGCTGCGCGAGGCGCTGCCTGTCTTCGGCCGCCAGATCGCTCGCTATGACGATCCCGACGCGATCATGACCGGGGTCGAGACCCGCACCTCTTCCCCCGTCCGCATCACCCGCGGGAAGGATTTCCAGAGCCTCAACGTCGCGGGCCTGTTCCCGGCGGGCGAAGGCGCCGGCTATGCGGGCGGCATCCTCTCGGCCGCGGTCGACGGGATCAAGGTGGCCGAGGCTGTGGCACTCAGCATGGTGCGATAAGAGGCTCAGCCATTCGCCGGCGAACCTTCCTTCCGCGGAACCGCCTCGACGATCATGTCGCCCGCTTCCAGCGCGGTCGCCTGCGGCTCCCAGAAGCCATGATAGTCGCTGCCCCGATAGATGCGCAGCCCCAGGCCCGTCGCAATGCTGGCCAGCGGCCGGCCGATCTCCTCAACCTGCACCGGGCGCTCGCGCAGGGTGACGTGGCCGCCGGCATTCGCGAGGTCCGCCATATAGTCGGCGATATGCGCGCCATGTGTCGAGCCGGCGAGCAGCATGCCGGCGAAGCTCGCGGGGTTGATCACCGTGTCGGCGCCCGCCTGTCGCGCCAGCGCCTCATTGTCCTCGGAGCGGATCACCGCACTGATCGGCACGTCGGGGGCCAGCCGGCGCGCGGTGAGGACGATCAGGATCGACGTGTCGTCTCGCCCCGCCGACACCAGGATCGCACGGGCGCGGGCCACCTGCACCGCTTCCAAGGTGGAGTTGCGGGTCGCGTCGCCCTGCAGCACATTGGTACCGCACGCCTCGGCCGCGGCCAGATGTCGCTCATTCTCGTCGATCACGACGATATCGGCGGCATCGGTGCCGCGCCGGATCAGTTCGCTCACCGCTTCGGCCCCGCTCGTGCCATGGCCGGCGACGATCACATGGCCGCGCAGCTTGCTCTGGATCACGCTCATCCGCCACCTTTCCCAGACATGTTTGAGCAGGAAGTCATAGGCCGTTCCCAGAAAGATCAGCCACACGAACAGCCGCACCGGCGTCACCACGAAGGTGTCGAACATCCGTGCCCGATCGGTTACCGGCACGATGTCGCCATAGCCCACCGTCGTCACCGTGATCATCGTGAAGTAGAGCACGTCGACGAAGCTGATCACGCCGTCGATATTGTCCTTGAGCCCGCCCCGGTCGAACCAGTGGCCAGCCAGCGCTACCGCGATGAGCGCGAAGGCCAGCAGCACCCGCCACAGCAGCGACAGCCACACCGGCGTTCCGCTCCTGCGGCGCAGGGTCGGCTGTTTTTTCTGTCCGGATGGCAGTCTGAACACGATGCGTATCTACCCTGTTGCCGTAACAACGGAAACAGGGGGCCTTTGATCCGTTGTCGCCGCTCTCTACAGAGGCGCGGACAGAACGGGGGATTCGATGGCATCGGGACTGGTTGCACTGCTGGACGACATTGCGGGGATCGCCAAACTGGCGGCCGCCTCGCTCGACGATGTCGGCGCCGCGGCGAGCAAGGCGGGCAGCAAGGCGGTGGGCGTGGTGGTCGACGACGCCGCGGTCACGCCGCGCTACGTCACCGGCCTCACCCCCGATCGCGAACTGCCGATCATCGGCCGCATCGCGATCGGCTCGCTCCGCAACAAGCTGCTCATCCTGCTGCCCGCCGCGCTACTGCTCAGCGCCTTCGCGCCCTGGGCGGTCACGCCGATCCTGATGCTGGGCGGCGCCTATCTCTGCTTCGAAGGCGCCGAGAAGGTGATCGAGGCGGTGAGCGGGCAGAGCCATGGCGAGGAGCATGTCGCCACCACCGATGCCGCGACGCTCGAAAAGCAGCAGGTCTCGGGCGCGATCCGCACCGACCTGATCCTGTCGGCCGAGATCATGGCGATCGCGCTCGCCGAGGTCGCGACCCTGCCGATCGTCACCCAGGCCGGGGTTCTCGCCGCGGTCGGCGTCGCGATCACCATCGGCGTTTATGGCGTCGTCGGGTTGATCGTGAAGATGGACGATATCGGCCTCCACCTCGCCCAGAAGCCTGCCACGCGCACCATCGGCTGCGCGCTGGTCAATGCGATGCCGGTGGTGATGCGCTGGCTCGCGATCATCGGCACCGCCGCGATGATCTGGGTTGGAGGCGGCATCATCGTCCACGGCCTTGAGACCTTCGGGATTCACGAGCCTGCTGGCACGATCCACCATCTCGCGGAGATCGCCGGACACGCCGCGCCTGTCGCGAGCGGCTTCTTCGCCTGGCTCGTCACCGCGATCGGATCGGGCATCGTCGGCCTGATCGTCGGCGGCGCGATCGTCCCGCTGGTCCATCTCGCCGGCAAGCTGCGCAAATAGGCCGTCAGACGGCCTCAACCCCGCCACCGATATCGGCCGAGAAAGGCGTGCGCAGGCCGCCGTCCAGCCGGATCACCGTGCCGTTGATATAGTCGTTCTCGCAGATGTGGAGCGCCAGCCGGGCGAACTCGTCGGGCCGGCCGGCGCGGCGCAGCGAGGGCACCAGCGCCTTCATCATCGCATGCGTCCCCTCGGTCGCGCCCGCGCGATAGAGTTCGGTGTCGATCCCGCCCGGCGCGATCGTGTTGACCCGGATGCCCCAGGGACTGAACTCGCGCGCCAGGGTCAACGCCGCCGCGTCGACCGCCCCCTTGGAGATCGGATAGCCCGACCCCATGCCGCCATCGGCCGCCGAGATCGACGAGACGTTGATGATCACCCCGCGCAGGCCATCGGCCGGCTCCGGCGTCTTCGCCAGCCGCGTCGCGAAACCCCGCGCCAGATAGAGCGGCCCCGCGACGTTGGTCGCCAGGATCTCGCGGATATAATCGCCACTCACCGGCACGCCGGCCGGCGAGACGAGGTTGAGCAGCCGGCCATCGGCGGCTGAGTTGATCAATATGGTCGGAACGCCGAGCCGTTCGATCACCGCTTCAAAGGCGGCCTCGACGCTGGCCTCGTCGCCGACGTCGCAGCCGATTCCTATCCCGCCGAGCCCGGCCGCCTTCTCGGCTGCCATCGCCCCGCGCCGGGCGAGCAGTGCCACCTTCGTGCCGCGCGCCGCCAACAGCTCCGCCGCCGCATAGCCCATGCCGGTCGCCCCTCCGGTGATCACCGCCACCCGGTTCGCCACGTCCATCCGCCCTCTCCCATCTTTCTTAAGTCGTTCGACTTTTATATGCCCAGTCCGGACACAAAAAGAAGGCGGAGCGGATGGAACGCGATCTGGAGGGGAAGATTGCCCTGGTGACGGGCGGCGGGCGCGGCATGGGCCGGGGAATCGCCGAGCGGCTGGCGGCGGCTGGGGCGCGGGTAGGGCTGCTCGATGCCGAACCCGCCGATGCCGCCGTCGCCGCGATCGAGGCCAGCGGCGGTCAGGCCTTCGCGATCCGGGCGAAGATCGCGCCGCCCGACGGGATCGACGCGATGCTCGCCCAGTTCGATGGGGTGATCGGCGCGGGCAGCGGCATCGACATCCTCGTCAACAATCTCGGCGGCGGTCAGTACAGCCTGATCGAGGACACCGACATCGCGCTGTTCGACTGGACCTTCGACCTCAACGTCCGGGTCCCCTTCTTCATCACCCGCGCGGTGCTGCCGCGGCTCGCCGATGGCGGCCGGGTGGTCAACATTTCCTCGGCCGGCGCGCCTCGCCGATCCCGGCATCATCGCCTATTCGATGGCGAAGGCGGCAGTCGACACCTTCACCAAGGCGCTCGCCAAGCAGCTCGGCCCGCGCGGCATCACCGTCAACGCGGTCAATCCCGGCATGAGCAATGTCGACACCAATTTCGAGGCGCTGCAGAACCCGGCGGTGGTCGAGGAGATCATCGGCAACACGCTGCTCGGCCGGGTCGGCCAGCCCGCCGATATCGCCGACGTCGTCCATGCCCTCGCCTCCCCCGCCTGCCGCTGGGTGACGGGGCAAATCGTCGAGGCGAGCGGGGGATATAAGCTTTAACCCTGCTAGCCCCTCTCCCGCCTGCGGGAGAGGGAGGGGCCCGCCGCGCAGCGGTGGGAGGGTG
>CAUTRN010000017.1:0-115554 GCA_963540925.1 uncultured Sphingomonadaceae bacterium | reverse complement strand
GCAGGCCCCCGAAACCAGTCCGACATAGCCCGTGCCGATGATCGCTAACCGCATTATCCATCCCTTGTACTGATTGACCGCCTGTGAACACCTCACACCGTAAGCGCCCCAGCTGGTTGCGGATCAGATTTTCACGAGCTGATAACCAATACCCCAAGACCGTTAGATAACGCTTCGAATTTTGCATCGCATCATTTGGGTTTCGAAATCTACATCTCCTATCACTTTATCCGCAACGGACTTCCCTCAAAACTCGATCATGTAGGCGATCTGTCGAGCCGTCGTTCAACCATTTCCATGAATGCAAGATAGCGCTGCCGCCCCAACCTCGCGGTCTCGGGTTCAAACGCTGGCTGGTGAGCGACGATGGTCAGTTGGTGCTGGATGAACAGCGCCAGCATCTCGGACAATATCTCGACCTTGCGCTCGAGGCGATCCGCAGTGCGGCTCTGGCGGTCGAGCCGCGGCCCGAAGCGCTGATCGAGTTCATGGCCGGCCTTGCGCTCCAGCCAGGCGGACAGCGCATCGGTGAGGACCGATGTCTTCGACGCACCGGGCACCATGGTGAGCGCCTCAAGCTTCGCCGAGAGCGCGTCGGGCAAATAGAATTGGTGACGAGTCTTGGTCGTCTTCATGCCGCACCTCCGTTGGAAGGATCGAGCATGTGCGCTGCGCCGAACAGGGCCTCCCTGGTGCCAGGAGATGCGCCTTGACGGACATTCAGCGCCCTAGCCCTCGCGAGCGCCCAATCATCCAGCTGATTCCCTCCTCCCGCATGATCCCGCTGACCTCCTTGCCGATGGTCCGCTCAAGCACCTGGCGCCATGGCACCAGGCTGAACTCGCGAGACTTCTCGATCAGCGCATAGCGGTGGTCGCCCACCTGAACCGGGCGCCGGACGATGCCCTCGATCCGCTCGCCCCTCACCGGAGCGGCATGCGGGAGACCCATCTCCTGTTCGAGGCTGCTGATGATGCGCTGCAGCTCGCGTTGGCGCAGCAGGGCGAGCAAGTTTCCCCTGTAATAGCGAACGCCGTCCTCGGTCTCGATCAGCTGCTGCTCGGTGAGCCATTTCTGGCGCCGCTGGAGAGCATCGCGGACGTCGGCCCCAAAGCCTCGCCCCAGCGCCTCGGGGCGCTTGGCGAGCAGCTCCCGATCGAGCCAGGTCTCGCCATCATGGGCGGGCAGCTGCTCAAGCGGCTTGCGGGACAGCGTTTTGATCTGGATGGGCGTTCGCTGCGACTGACGCCGCTCATAGGCTTGCGCATTGACCAGATGATCAGAGCCGATCGTCCAGCTTCCATTGGCATCACGCTCGGGCTTTCCGATGGCACGTCGCATCGCCTCCAGCCCCCGGATATGCGCCTGGGCGCGCTCCTCGTGGATCTCCGGATCGTAGGCCCCGTGGAGATCAGCGCTGTAGCGACCGCCATAAGTGGCCGCGACCTGGGCGGCGGTCACGTCAACTGCATGGATTTCTGCCGGCTGCACTGACAGCCGCACGATCGAACCCGTTACGTGCGCATCGGTCGTCTCACCGATATTGGCATAATGGCTGCAACCGTCGAGGCCGTCGACGATCATGTAGCGCCGGTCGGGATGCTCGTCGGACAGACCGATGGCGACAACTTTCCCCACTATTGATCGGTCGGTATCTTGCTTCGGATCGAAGACAGCATGGTCCTGTGGCAGGCGCTGGATGCCCGCCTCGCGCAATTCGCGGTTTATGGTACGAATGATGTCGCCGCGCTCCCCCATCCGTCGCAGCGTCGGTTCAAGCTCGGGGTCGAGCCCCCACTGCCCCGCCCTGCCTTCGTGGGCGAGACCGAGCTTTTCCAATGTCCGCAGCCGCCCCATCCGCAGTGCATGTTCCTGCGGGTTGGCCGCGGTGACGTGCAGTTGGTGGTCATCACCAGCATCACGCAGCAGCCGGCGATCGATGCTGGTGAAGCGTTCGAGCGTCGTCTCGCGGAGCTGCGATGCCTGGATCTCACGATCGGTGCGCGGTCCGAGGTCAAGGTTCACCAGTTCCGCCGTGCGCATGCGAAGGCCTTGGGTGAGATAGTCCCGCGCGATGATGAGGTCCTTGCCCCGCTCATCGACGCCGCGCAGCATGATGTGGCTGTGGGAGTGACCGATGTTGAAATGGTCGACCGCGACCCAATCGAGCTTCGTCCCCAGATCCCGCTCGGCCTGCTCCATCAGTCGTCGGACCAGGGGCTTCAGATCGTCATATTCCGCGCCATCCTCGGGTGCGAGGATTAAGCGGAACTGGTGCCGGTCGCCGCCACCGCGTTCGAGGAAGGCCTTGCCGTCGACGATATCATCACCTGGCCCATAAAGCGCCCCGCGCTCGCCCTCGCGGGTCGTGCCGTCGCGCTGCAGGTAGCGAAGGTGTGCCGCGGCCGCCATCGACTTGCCGCCGAGCTTCACGATCCGCGCCTTCACCACGACGCGCCGCGCGCGCTTCCCTGAGAAGCGATCCGAGGCGCCGAGGACGCGCCCCACACCCGAGCCACGGCCGAGACGTGCGCCGGTGAAGCGGCGCCCTCTGGCAGTCGCGCGACCGCCCGCTCGACGAACCCGTGCGAGGGTGCTCCCCACGCTGCGATCGTCCTTCCCGATACGGCCGAGCCAGGGCTCGAAGTCATCATCGCCGGGCATGGGCGGTCCTCCGGAAATTGGGAAATCCAGGAGGATGGGGAGCCTCAAAACCGGTATTCAAGGGCCTCCATAGAGAGGCCCGGAACGCTGCCATTTCTCGGCAGCATGGAGGCATTGCCCCCGGCATGCCTCCATCAGAGCCCATGTGCAGACGCTCTTTTCCGGCCTCTTTGGAGGCAGGGCTTTCATCTTGCCGTCCCGCTATCTCCCTATTCTCCCTCGCCAGCCCTCCCGGATTGTCGCCGATTTCATCCCCGTCGGCCGCTCGCGGCAATCTCCCTACGTCCCGCCAGAATCTGCGGACTTCCCGTCAATTTTCTGAGGGAATTCCGCAGCAAAATGCAGTCGGCAAACGGCGCCCGGCATGCCGGACGCGCTTCACGATCGACGATTTCGGGTTGGCGAACCGAGCGAAACTTTGGCGCTCAGGCGGCCTTGGCGAGGTCCTCGATACGCTCGATGCACAACTCGCGAATTAGGCTTTGGAGGACCGAAACACGCTCGCTCAACCAGGCCAGTTGCTCGGCTGTGATGACATATTGGGGCGAATAGCGAGCCTTCACATAGGCCGCGCGGAGCAGCTCATAGCAGCGCCGTTCGAACTTGGTTTCCGCTGGCCAGACAGCCGCAAGGCGGGGTTCGATCTGCTCGGTCTGCGACCGCAGCCGGTTCAGATTATGGGTCTTGGGGCTGTACAACGTCCGGACCAGAAACAGGCAATGGTAGAAGCGTTCGGTCGCCTGGTGCAGTAGAAACGCCGCCTCCTTTGACCACCCTCTTTCAATATTATCGTTGGCGTTCTGATAGAATCGCTGCGCGCTTTCAAACCACTCTTCGTAATATTCCTGCGTCTCTTTTAGCGCCTGCTCGGGCGTGAGCGGCTGCGGCTTTTCAAACGGATATCCACCATCGGAAAACAGCACGATGCCGTCGCGCAGGATGTCCATGAAGAAGTAGCGGCCAAGCCGTAGCTGGGCATTAATGTCGTCGATGCTGTGATAGATCGGGCTGACGAGGGTGCGCAGCCGCTTGCCCTCACCGACCTCCTCGAGCAACCGGGCTTCGGTCTTCGCCCAGAACTCGGCGCCGTCTGTGGCCTCCTCGCGGTCGACCACGACGAGGATGTCATAGTCCGAGAAATAGCGTCCAACCGGATCCTCGACCCAGTCGCCGCGCGCATAGCTGCCGAACAAGATGATCTTGAGGATCCTGGCCTCGCGATATTTCGCATGGCTCTTTTTCTCAGTCGCGACGACGAAGCCGTCGCGCAAAATCTCCACCACGAACTCCAGTTCGCGGCGCTTCGCCTCGGGCAGTTCAAAATCCTTGGCGGTGATCGGCCTCATCGTAACAGACTCGCTTGAACCCACCGGAAAGCCAAGAAAAATCGACGCGCGGATAGCTCCGATCTGGTGTTAGAATCATGGCCGAAAGATAACCGGGCCGGAGCAATCCGGCTCGGTTTTTCATGGTCAGTGATCCTGGCGAAAGGGGCGATGCCAGAAGCACCTTCGTTGTGCAGCGGCGCGCTTCTGCGCTTCGAGCGATCGTCCAATTGCTAGCATGGCCTCGGCGAGACGGGCCTCCACCTGCGCCACATCGATGTCCAGCACCTCGGCGATCTGTTCATTGTCCATGCCGTGGAACCGGCTCAGCCGGAACACTTCGAAGGGCTCGGCTGGCAAGCTGTCGATGGCGCGGGCAAGTCGCCGCAGCTCGGCATTGGCGGCGATATGGAAGCGGATCTGCGCGAGCCAATAGCTCCATGCCGGGCGGCGAAGCATCGGCCGGGCGCTCATGCCCCCTGCTCCCCATCGGCTGGGCGGAAGGCGAGAAGATAATCGCACGCCTTGCTCGCCTGGCTCGCTGCGCGGAAGATCGCGCGCTCGTCCTGCCGCAGGACCGCGAGCCAAGCGTTGAGATAGTCGGCGTGACAGACGGTCGGTGGAATACCGAGCTCCGCGCAGAGAAAGGCGCAGGCCATCTCCGCGACCAGCTCCTCGCGGGCATAGGCGGTACGATCCTCGATCTTGCCGAACCGGTCGAGCCGCGATTGGTGGCCGCTCCAATGGCCGAGCTCATGGAGCTTGGTCCGATACCAATCGACGGGATCATAAAAGGCCTGCTGGGCTGGAACGCGGATATAGTCCTCGACCATATTGTAGAAGGCATCACCGCCCCCGATCCGGATCGTGGCGCCCGTCGCCTGGATGAGGGCTTCAGCTTCCGGGATCGGATGAACGGGATCAGGGGAAAGAGCGTCGGGCTCGGCGAGCCGCTCGGGAAGCCCCTCGCACTGGTCGACATTGAAGACCGTGAAGCGCTTCAGGAAGGCCAGCTGTCGGGGCGGTTCGCTCCCCTCGCCGCCCTCGTCCGAGCGCTGATCCTTGGGGGTGAAGTGATCAGCATAACAGACGGTCGTGCCCTGTTCGCCCTTGCGGACATGGCCGCCCAGCGCTTCGGCCTGTCGGTAGGTCAGCCAGCGCTGTGACGAAAATCCGCCGTCGAAATAGCGGCTCCAGAGGATCAGGATATTGATGCCCGAATAGCGGCGATCGGTACCGCCATTGCGTGGCAGGCCCCGCCCGCTTTTGGCCGAATCCCATGGTTGCACCCAGGGCACGCAGCCTCTCTTCAACTCGCCGACGATCCGGTTTGTCACCTCGGCATAGAGGCTCTGGCGGGGCTTTGAGGTGGTCGACATCTCCAATCTCCTGCCTGACCAGCACCGGCCGCCGGAAAGGCGGGGTGGGCGGCAGGAGGCTGGCGTCGGGCCCGGGCAAGCGAGGCGGGCTGCACCCGCAGGGCCGAAACGCCAGAGAAGGAGCCGGCAGAGCCGGCTTGCGGCCCGCCGGCACGGGCCCAGAGAAAGCCGACGCCCACCCCGCCAGGCCGGCGACTGCACACCAACACCGGCCCGCGACAGCGGGACGACCACAGCCAGCGGAAACGCATCGGCGGAGCCGAGCTGCCACCCCGTCGCTAGATTGAGCGACGGACCAAACAGGTGAGATGGAGCGAAGGCCTCATCGGCTCGAGCAAAGCCTCAACGCTCTGCAGACAGTTTTTGTACGCTTATCGCAAATGACTTGTTCCAGTTCGCCAACGACCCAAGCGGCATGACGACACCGAGCAAATCCGACCGGCCTACTGCCCCAAAACAGCGACCAATTACCTCAATCAAATATAGAGAAACTTGAAGACCATTCCACCCATCCACATGTCGATTGTCAGAAAATTATCGACGAAAAGGGAATTTTTCAGAACCATGCAGGTGGTATTATGAAATATTCTCGCTCGCCCATCTATATGCTTGCCGGGTTATTTTTGAATGCCCAACAGGCTGTGGCCCTATCCGAGAAGCCGTTCCACGCAGGGCCCCTTAAGCAGTTGGAAGCCGTTCAGCGGGATATATACGCAATCCCCAATAGGACCGACGTAGAGCAGTTCGGTAAACTCGAAATATGGCGCGTCGCAGATCCGAGAACGGGTGGAGACTGCGAGGACCACGCTCTCGCCGCACGCCAGCGCCTGATGGCGCTAGGCTGGCGCCCAGAAGAATTGCGCATCGCCGTGGCTTGGACCGAGCAGGGGGATTATCATGTTGTCCTGACTGTCGACGGCTTGACCAAGAAGGGGGTTCGCCAGACATATGTCCTTGATAACCGGTTCAGCCATGTGGAAACTTGGTCGACGCTCACGCGCCTTGGCTACCGATGGGACCGGCGACAGGACAAAACAGGTCAACATTGGGTCGCAATTGCACCGAAGAGATAGCCAAACGCACCCTTCCCAGCTGCAGCTCCGCCTGCCCGTTCAACGCGTTAGAAGCGAGCAGCGATTTCTCCTAGGGGAGGACGAATGGGCACGCGCGGAGGGCGCACTCATATAACTTGTCTCCGCCCCCCAAAATGCTTAGCGATCATAATAAATCCTCCTCACACCCCGTCACATTAATGTAATAGGAGCAAGCATGGCGATTTTAGTCACCGGCGCAGCAGGTTTTATTGGCTACCACACCTGCAAAAAACTGCTCTCTCGTGGCGAAAGCGTTATCGGTATCGACAATGTCAATGATTACTATCAGGTCAAACTCAAGCATGATCGCATCACAGACATCAAAAATAGCCTGCCCGAAAAATCCGATTTTCGATTTTTTGAAGTCGACTTTTCCGATCAAGCCGCTCTTTTGAAATGCGTTGACGGCACGGAGATTGATCGGATTGTACATCTTGGTGCGCAGGCGGGCGTCAGATATTCGCTCGAAAATCCTGGAGCCTATGTTCAATCGAACTTGGCCGGACATGTGAATATGCTTGAGCTGGCACGTGCAAGAGCCGTTCGGCACCTAGTCTATGCGTCCTCTTCCTCGGTTTACGGCCAACGCTCTACACTCCCATTTCGCGTCGAAGATCGCGCCGATTGGCCGATCTCTCTTTACGCCGCCACCAAGCGTGCCGATGAGCTATTGAGCGAAACCTATTCCCACCTGTTTCGCATTCCGCAAACGGGCCTGCGCTTCTTCACAGTCTATGGCCCTTGGGGCCGCCCCGACATGGCCGTTTGGAAGTTCACGGACGCGATCCTTGCCGGCAAACCAATCACCATTTTCAACCAGGGGAAGATGCAACGGGACTTCACTTATATCGATGATATCGTTTCAGGTGTTCTATCTTGCCTAGACTCCGCTCCGCAGGATAACGATCTTGAGAAGCCGGGCGGAAGCCGTTCTCCGCACGCCGTTTATAATATCGGCAACAACAATCCTGAGGAACTCGAAACTCTGATTTCGACGATCGAACAAGCTTGCGGACGAGAAGCCATTCGTAACTATCAGCCGATGCAACCGGGCGACGTGACGGCAACCTTTGCGGACCTCTCTGCCATAAGCAAAGATCTGGGATTCAAGCCGACCACCCCCATTTCCAAGGGCATTCCGCTCTGGGTCGATTGGTATCGAAACTACACCGGTCGCTAGATCTGCTAGGCGGCGCACAGCCACCGCATACGGCCCTATACATCTGGAAAGCGGGCTAACGAGGTTCCATTCGCCTTTTTAGCCCACTTTTCCAGAGGTGTTAATTGAGTGAGCTGAGCCATATATCCGTCAATCTTAGGCCGTCGCCTGACGGAAACTCGTTTTGCAAATCAGATGTTCAATCCCTCTTTGGAGAAGAATATTTGCCAAAGGAGGCTACTCCTCTCATTCATCGCCTCGCGCTCCGATCATCCGGCGTGACCATAGACGCAATCTCCGAAACGACGTTTACCGACAATTACCGAATTATATTGTGAACGATTTTGTGAACTTGCTCGAACCCAGGAAAAGGCGTATCGGATTTTCCGATGGTTTTTCCATCGGATAACCGCGCCACAGGGCCTCGGTCGGCGATATCATAATCCGCGTGTCGGGGGTTCAAGTCCCTCCTCCGCTACCATCGCCAGCCCCCAGGCCTGAGGCGCAAAACCGCCGTTTTCCACGGCGCTTGCGACCGCAACAGGTCAGGGGATCGGCCCAACGCTCCGGCGTACCCTCTGCGTCATTCCAGCCTGCATGGTCGAGGAAGCTCGGCGGTTTTCCGGTCATTCCGCAGACGGCGATGGCCAATTTCGCGATACCCGCCTGGTACATGCGCCCAGGATCTTCAAAGGGCTGAAGGCCCGGCAACTGGCCAGGGGCAAAGAGCTATCGAGGCCGATTGTTTTTTTGCTGCACTTGCGTAAAATAAGGCCCTGGGGGCGTCCGAGTCGATCGGTACGCATTTTTGGGGGCGTGTGCCGTGTCCCGCGTACAAAATATTCTCGTCATCATTCCGACGCTCAACGAGGCCCGCAACATCGAGCGGATTCTCTCCGAGCTGCGAGATGAACGCAGGGACGACTATCTCGTCGATTTCGTCGTGGTCGACGGCGGAAGCTCTGACGGCACAACCGATATCGTCCGCTCGCTGGCCGAAACCTGGCCTGACGTGACCCTGCTCGACAATCCCCAGCGATTGCAATCCGCTGCGATGAACATTGCGGTGGCCTGGGCAGAAGATCGGTATGAGTTGATCGTCCGCTGCGACGCCCATGCCCATTATCCGGCCGGTTTCATCGCCCGTCTCGTCCGCTCGATGGAGGCCAATGGTGCCGATGCGGTGGTGGTGCCGATGGATTCGGAAGGCGAGACCCGCTTCCAGCGCGCGGTGGCCTGGGTGTCCGACAGCCGGATCGGCTCGGGCGGCTCGGCGCATCGCGGCGGCAAGGTGAGCGGCTTCGTCGATCATGGCCATCACGCGCTGTTCCGCACCGAATCCTTCCGCAAGGCCGGCGGCTATGACGCCAGCTTCAGCCATAATGAGGACGCCGAGCTGGATTGCCGCCAGCGCGCGATGGGATCGCGCATCTTCCTCGATGCCGAAATCCGCCTGCGCTATTCGCCGCGCGCGACGATCAGCAGCCTGGCGCGCCAATATTTCTTCTACGGCAAAGGCCGCTCGCGCACCGTGCGCCGCCACCCCGAGTCGCTGCGCGCGCGCCAGCTGGCCATTCCGCTCCATGTCGTGCTCACCCTGCTCAGCCTGCTGCTGACGGCGGTCGACTGGCGCCTCGTGATGTGGCCGGCCTTCTACCTGCTCGTCGTCGCATATTCCTCGATCGAGATCGCGATCAAGCGGCGCTCCTGGTACGGCATCCTCGCCGCGCCGGCGGTGATCTGCATGCATTATGCCTGGGGGCTGGGTTTCCTGTGGGGTTTCGCCACGATACGCGAGCGCCGCTGGGCCCCCGGCATCGAGCTGGCATCGATGGCGATGCGTCCCGAACCCGCGCTGCAGCCGGCCCGTATCCACCCTCGCCCCTGATCTTCTTTCGGGGCTAGGGGTACAGTTTTCTCAGACGGACCGACAACTATCTCGTCAGCAGCAAAGGCTGTCCGGTCGGCAGCGCTTACGTATCAGCTGTTCTTCAGCTCAAAATAGCCAAGCCAAGGCTACCAAAGCGCGCGGCTATCGATCCAGCTTTCCACCTCCGATCGTCGAAAGCGGGGACAGCGGCGGTGCTTGCTCCGACCGGACCCCATCTCAAGCTCATGAGGAAAACCGGCCGGCCGGATCTTGCGCAGCCGATCGATCTGACGGCGCGACAACCGGGCGAGCTCCGCAAACTCCTCGACCGTGAGAAGGACCGGCGGGATCGAACGGGCAGTCATTTGGCCTTCCTCCCCCGACCGGATTGCCGGTCGCTGTCGAGGAAAGCCGACAGCATCGCCGGGATGAGTTCGACGACCGGTTCCTCCACCCCATAAGCCTCCCGATAAAGCGTGGCATAGCCCTTGAGCCGCTGATGCAGATCCGCCGGCAATGCGATCGTCAGCTTGACAGGCACCCGATCGGGCAGCTGCGGCAAACGAAGTTCAACCATGGCTCACCTCCTTCCAGGGCCGGAGCACCAGATCCTCACGAACGATCACGCGCAACGGCCATCCCGGCCTGACCCGCAAGGTCGGCCGGATGTCGATCGCGCGTGAGACATATTGGTCGCCGGCGCGACTGAGGCTTTGCTGCCCTGCCTCGCGAATGGCCTCGGCAAGATCGCTCTCATCGTCGTCCTGGCCGAGTTCGGCGCCGAGCCCGAGCAGGGTGGCCAGGGCCACGCCCTTCAGCAATTGGCCAACATGGCGGTCGACCCTGTCGACAAGCCCTGGCCTTCCTTCAGCATCAGCGACGGGGACGTCATCGATCCGGATCGACGAGCCGTCGGGCAGGATGATCCGCTGCCAGAGGATCAACGCCCGGCTCTGACCAAAGCTCGTCGCGCTGCCCGAGCGACCAACCAGTCGCGATCCCTGCGGGATGAGCACGGTCTTGCCGGTCACCGTATCATAGACATGTTCGGTCACCTGCGCCGTCACGATGCCGACGAGATCAGACTCAAAACCCGTGATCAGGCTGGCAGAAATCACCGTCCCCGCATGCAGGGTCCAGGGCGACATAGCATCCTCCAGGTCGTGCGGATTGATGCCGGCACGCCCGCCCTGCCCCGCGCCAGCAACAGGCCCCATTCGCGGCGAAGCTGGTTCAGCGACTGCGCTTCCAGCCTCGGGAACGGCCACGACCTCCATCCCAGCGACCTGGGCTGTGTGGCCGGCCGGGCGGCTCCCCGTCACAGCCATCATGACCCCCGAGGTGCGTGCCGCCTGGCGGTCGGTCGCGAGGCGCCGCAGTTCTTCGACCCGCGCGTCCGCAGGACTGTCCGCTGCGACAGAAGCCGCGGGATCGTCTTCGATGCTCCGACGGTGGCGCAGGATCGGTCGGCCAAGATCTCCCGGCAAGGGCGGCCCGAGCTGGGGCACGTCGCCATAACCCGACGGTGCCCCTGCCAGCACCTCGCTCGATGGGTGCACCGTCTCCGACGCGCTCTCGGCGGCTTTGCCCAGATGCATATTACCGGGCGTCAGCGCAAACCAGGCAACGCCCGCGATCGCCAAGGATCCACCAGCCGCAATCGCGATGATAAGGTCCCGACGAAAACGCGTGATCCGCGCTGGCTGTCCCCGCAAGACGAGCGTCTCGGGCGGAACCTTGGGGGGTGGAGACACTAGCTCTCCGATCGGTGGGCTATCGCTCATGCGCCCGGCCCTTTCGGTACCGGCGCTATAGGCACTCGGGTGATCCGGACGATCTCCTGGCGCTTGCCCCCCAAACGAAGTTCGGCGGCCTCGAACAGCCGATCAACGACATAGAAGCGGCCCGCCATCCGATAATTGACGAGTTCGGCGGCCCCATCCTTCCCCAACACGAACAAGGGAGGTGCCTCGATGGTGGAGATCGCCGCCGGAAACTCGATATAGATCTTCACGCCATCATCGAATGCGCGGAGCGGGCGCCATGCCGGTTTGCCGCCGCTTAAGCGATAATTGAAGTTAAGCGCTTCGGGGTCGAACGGCTTGGACGCGCTATCGATGGCTGCCGGCCCAACCTGGCTCCCCCGGATCGTGACGAGGTCCCGCTCAGGATAGGTCCATGCCACCGCCGCCATCGCGGTCGATGTCGTGCTGGCCAATTGCAGGCGATAGACCCGACGGTCGGTGGCGATGAACAAATTGGTCTGGAGCCCCTCGGCGAACGGCTTGACCAGGATGTGGACTCGCCTGGTAGCCCCCGTCCCGCTTGACGTGTCGGCGATGGTCCATCGCGCCGTATCGCCGGCGGCGACCGATGTGATCGCCTCGCCGGGTTCGAGCGCGATGTCGGTCACCCGCTCGGGTGCGGCATAGAGCCGATAGGTCATGCCATCGACATAGCTATACTGCTGAAGCGCATGGAGATAACCAGCTGCCGACGGTTCGCGCAAAGCCGCGCGATTAGCGCGGTCGACGCGCGCGAGCGGTTGGGCCGGCGCGGGCATGTGCGCGGTCGCCAGCGCTGCGAAAAGAAGCATATCGATCATCGGACAATGCCTTCGCTGAAAGAGGACGGATCAGGCGCAACAGGCCTGGATGGCGGGGCGGCGGGGTCAGGCGCCTCCATAACGGGCGCGACCGCCGCGCCGCTGTCGCCCGCAGGCTCGAGTTCGCGGTTCCAGTCGATCGCATCGACGTAGAGACCGAGCGGATTTTTGCGCAATGTCTCGACCGAGGCTGGCGGCTTCAACCGAATGCCCAAGATCGCGGTCCAGCGCGATCGGTTGATGAGCGAGCCGCGCTCATAGCTTTGCTCGATCCATTTGACCTGAAAGCTGCGCTCCGACGCTCGGACGACGCTGGTGACCTCGACCGAGACAACGGGCTCGCCGATCTTGTCGAAGGGCCGAGCCTCGCGCGCATAGGCGCCAAGGAACAACGCTGCCTGCCCCGTCGCAAAATCAAAGGCTTCGAGCCATTGGCGGCGCATCAGCACCGGATCGAGCGACCGTCCGCGAACAGCCGCAATGAAGCGCCCCAGATGCCAGGCCACCTGTGGATCGGTCGGCCGATAGCCGGCCTGCGCGGGCGCCACGGCACGCGCTTCGCCAAGCCGGTCGACCTCGACCACATAAGGCACGATCCGGCTCTGCTGGCCCTGCCAGACCAGGGCCACCGAAAGTCCCGCAGAGAGCGCCAGCCCTCCTAGCGCCATCATCCGCCAGTTGCGCGCCTGGACACGGGCGCTGCCGATCCGCTCATCCCAGAGCTGGCCGGCGCGTTGATAGGGGGTTTCGGGCTCGGGGGTCCGACCATAGCGCTGAACGGGGCGTCTGAACCACATATCAGTCCCTTTCCTTGATGTCGGGGGTGGCGGAGGCGCCACCCCGGTCGCCGTCGCGCAGCGTGTGGACAGCAAGTTGGCGGTGGTGACGAGCGGCCTGCTCGGCGCGCAATCGTCGCGCCCAGTCGGGGGTCGCTCCGGGCGCACCAGCCTGTGACGAAACCCCTTCCTCCATCACACTGGCCCGGCCCCGCTCGGCGGCCGCGCGCAGGCCCAGAACGGCATCTGCGCGCCCGGCGATCGCACCGCGCGCGGCGCTGGCGAGCCCCCGCATTCCGGCGCCCACCGACGTCTGGCCGGCGCTTTCCTGGCCGAGCTGCCAAGCCGCCGAACCCGCAACGCCCATCGCCGTGCCCGCCTGGATCGCCCCCAATCCGCCTTGCGCGATACCCCGGGCAGCGGCAGCGCCGCCGCCTGCCACGGCCGCGACACCGCCAGCTGCAAGCGCGGTCGTCGCGACCGCCGATCCCGCTCCCAGCTGCGGAGCGCCAGCTACCAGGCCCGAGGCGACGCTTGGCCCGAAGATGCCGAGCCCGAACAAGGCGAGGCTGGCGAGCATCAGCGAGACCGCCTGGTCGATATCGGCCTCCGCCGTCCCGATCGCGGCGGTGAACTCGGCAAAATAATTGGAACCGATCCCGACGATCACCGCCAGCACCATCACCTTGATCCCAGAGGTGATCACCGATCCGAGCACACGCTCGGCGAGGAAACTCGTCCGGTTCCACAAAGCGAAGGGCACCAGGATGAATCCCGCAAGGCTCGTCAGCTTGAACTCGAGGATCGTGACGAACAGCTGGACCGCCAGGATGAAGAAGGCCGTGATCACCACCGCCCAGGCGATCACGAGCACCAGGATCGGCACGAAATTCTCGAAGAAGGCGACCGGCCCCACCATGTCCGAGACCTGGTCGAGCAATGGGGCTGCCGCCTCGAAGCCGGTGCCCGCCAGACGCCCCGGCCGCAGCAGATCATCGGCGGAGAGTGTCCCCCCGCCCGCCGTCAGCCCGGCCTGGGCGAACGACCGGAAGATGATGTCCGACAGGGTCGAGAAGCTGTTGAGGAGGAAGGCGAAGGTGCCGATATAGAGGATCTTGCGCAGGAAGCGGGCGAGGATGTCATTGGCGCCGCCCAGCGCCCATAACAGCCCCGCCAGGGTCACATCGATCCCGATCAGCGCCGAGGTCAGAAAACCGACATCGCCGCCCAGCAAGCCGAAGCCGCTGTCGATATAGGCGACAAAGGCCGCGAGGAACCGGTCGATGACGTTCAGATCATTCACGTCGGATTCTTCCTCTTGGAGACCTGCGGGCCCGGCACTCCTTCACCAGCCGGCACCGGACCCGCAGGGAGCATGCGACCCGTCCGAGGGGGAGCGGGCGGACCGGTCGCGCTCAGCTCATGGGCGGGGCGTGTAGGCCCGGCCATCGCCCAGGAAACGGCGGGTGGTCTGCGCCGCTTCGCGCGCCACCTGGCCGCGCTGGGCCTGTTCGATCGCGTCGGCCCGAAATTGCGCCGCCAGCAGCTGCTGGATTTGGAATTGCTGCTTGGTCGTCAGCGCCAGCAGCTGGTTGGTCGCTTGCGTCGCCTGGAGGCCGCCCTCCGCCCCCTGGCTGCGCTCGAGCGCGCCCTTCAGCGACAGAATATCCTGCCGCACATTGTCGACGATCTCGCCTTGCAGACCCATGGTCTGGCGAAAGGCAGCCATCGCCGTCTCCAGTCGCCCCCGCGCAGCCACCAGCCGCTCGTCCCGGCTCGGAGCTCTCCCCGCATCGGGAAATTGGCTGAGATATTGACGCTCGAAATCCTCGACCCGAAAGTCGATGCCCTGAGCGCGGCCGATCAGGCCGTCGATCTGGCGCAGGCGCCGCTCGATCTCGGGCAGCTCGGGAAAATCGATCCGCTGGAGGTTCTTGCCCATGTTGATGAGCATCGACGCCTCATTCTGGAGCGAGCGGATCTGGTTGTCGATCTGCGCCAGCGTGCGCGCGGCGATGACCAGATTCTGGGCATAGTTGGCGCTGTCGAAAACCGGGATCGCCAGAACCGGGTTGGTCGGCACGAGCATCGGGGCCGATGCCGCCGAAAAAAGCGCCAGCCATCGCAGTGCGAACTGAGATTTAATCATGATCGATCCTCCATCCTGGACGCGAGCAGATCCGCGGCCCAGCCGAGCCCGGCGGCGGCAAAAAAGGCGCAGGCGAAACCGTCCCGGCCATGAGCTTCGAGCAGCGCGTCGATCTGCCGCTGGCTGGCCGGATCGGAGGCGACGCACAGCGCCAGCGCGACCGGTCCGAGCCCCAACTCGAACAGCCGGTTGCCGCGGCTCGACTGGAGATAATAATCCCGCTTGGGCGTGGCTCGCGCGATCAGCTCCAGCTGGCGCGCGTTCAGGCCAAAGCCGGCATAGGCCTCCCGCACCTCGGGCTCCGCCGCCCGGTCGTTCGGCAGGAAGATGCGCTGCGGGCAGCTTTCGATGATGGCGGGCGCGATGCTGCTCCCGGCAATATCCGCCAGGCTCTGGGTCGCGAAGATGACGGCGACATTCTTCTTGCGCAGCACCTTCAACCATTCGCGGATCCTGGCGGCGAAAAGCGGATGGTCGAGGAACGACCAGGCTTCGTCGAGGATCAGCAAAGTGGGCTCGCCGGTGAAGCGGGCTTCGATCCGATGGAACAAATAGGTAAGGACGGGGGCCACCGCCCCCTTGTCGGCCATCAGCGCCTCGGTCTCGAAACCATGGATGTCGCTGACCGCCAGATCGTCCTCCGCCGCATCGAGCAGACGGCCATGCGGGCCCTCGAGCGTGAAGGGGGCCAGGGCCTGGCGGAGCAACTGCGACTGGAGCAGCAGCGAGAGCCCCGTCAGGCTGCGTTCGGGAGCCGGCGCCGTCGCCAGATTCTCGAGCGCCGACCAGATCATAGCCTTGGCATCGGGGGTGACGAGCACGCCTTCCTGCTCGAGGAGATTCACGACCCAGCCCGCCGCCCAGGTCCGTTCCTCGATGCGGTCGATATGGCGCAGGGGCTGAAAGGCGAGTTCGCCCGCTCCCTCTGCGCTCGTTCCGAGCTGGTGGTGGCTCCCACCCATCGCCAGCACCGCGGCCCGCGCCGAAAACCCCTTGTCGAAGATGATGATGCGGGCATCCCGATAGCGGCGGAACTGGAGGGCGATGAGCGCCAGCAGCACCGACTTTCCAGCACCGGTCGGACCGACGATCATCATATGGCCGACATCGCCGATATGGACCGAGAGCCGGAACGGCGTCGAGCCGCGGGTTTCGGCCTGGAGAAGGGCCGGCGCGCCCAGATGATCGTCGCGCTCGGGGCCCGCCCAGACCGAGGACAGCGGCATCAGATGGGCCAGGTTCAGACTGTGGACGAGCGGCTGGCGGATATTGGCATAGACATGCCCCGGCAGGGAACCGAGCCAGGCCTCGACCGCGTTGACCGTCTCGTCGATCACCGTGAACCCCAGGCCATGGATCGTCCGCTCGATCGCGCGGCGCTTTTCCTCGATCCGGTCAAGATCCCGGTCGCTGACGGTGACCGTCACGGTCAGATAGCCGAAGGCGACATGGTCGCCACCCAAGGCCTGGAGCGCCAGATCCGCATCCGCCATCTTGTTGTCGGCATCGCTGTCGAGGAGCGTCACGGGCTGGTTGGTGAGGACTTCGCGCAGGAGCGCTACGATCGATTTGCGCTTGTTGAACCAGAGCCGGCGCAGGCGTCTCAGCGCCCGATCGGCGTCGCTCCGGTCGAGCGGGACGAAGCGGGTGACCCAGCGATAGGCAAAACCCAGATGGTTGAGCGCATCGAGGATCGCGGGCCGCGACAAAGGAGGAAAGCCCAATATGGTGATCGTGCGCAGGTGGAGATCCCCGAGCCGCGGCTCGAGCCCGCCTGTGAGCGGCGTGTCGCACAGCAGCCCGTCGAGATGGAAAGGCGTTTCGGGAACCGCGACCGGATGAGCTCGATCCGACATCGTGCCGTGCAGATAGGTGAGCGTCGCGGCGTCATCGAGCGGCTGAACCTCGGCCATCACCGTTCCCAGCAGATCGATCGCGCGCTCGGTTTCTGTGACAAAGCGCTGGAGGCCTTCCCGCCAGTCGCGCCCTTTTGACGGCTCGCTGCGCTCGATCAGCGAGCGGGTCAGGCTGTCGGTCGGATCCGCCGGCGGAAGAAAGGTAAGGGTGAGGAAATAGCGGCTCTCATAATGCGCCCCGACCGCGGCGAACCCGGCACGACGCTCCTCGTCGACGAGCCAGGAGACAGGCTCGGAAAAGGCCCCATCGGGATAATCGAGCGCCTCGCGCCGTTCTGCCTCGATGTGGAGCGCCCAGCCCGATCCGAAGCGCTTCAGAAGATTGTTGAGCCGCGCCGATGCCGCGACAAGCTCGGCTTCGGTCGCGGATTCGAGGTCGGGTCCGCGAAAGGCGATCACCCGCAGGAAACTGCCATCCTTGTTGAGGATGATCCCGGGAGCAACCAGCGCGGCCCAGGGCAGATGATCGGCGAGCCGGTCGGCGCGGCGGCGATATTCGTGGAGCATCAGCATGCGAGATGGCCCGGCAGGCGCAGATGGCGCAGCAGCACCGCGGCGAAATCGGGATCGCGCCGAGTCGCGATGACGGCAAGGCTCTGGCCTGCTATCCAAAGACCAAGACCCGGCAACCATTGCTGGAGCCCGAGACCCAGCGCCGCCGCGAGCGTTCCGATAAGGATCGTCAGTCCCCGGGGCGCGCCCGCCAGCAGCACCGGGCTGACCAGAGCCAAGTGAAGCGGCGCTTCATAGCCGTCGATGCCGGAGGCCGTCATAGCAGAGCGCCTCCGCCAAAGCTGAAGAAGCTGAGGAAGAAGCTCGATGCGGCAAAGGAGATCGACAGACCGAAGATGATCTGGATGAGCCGGCGAAACCCGCCGGCGGTCTCGCCAAAGGCCAGGGTAAGCCCGGTCGTGATGATGATCATGACGGCGATGATCTTGGCGACGGGCCCCTGGACCGATTCCAGCACCTGCTCGAGTGGTTCCTCCCACGGCATGCCCGACCCCGCCGCCCGCGCACTCGAGCCCAGAAGGCTGACGAGGAACGCGGCCATCCGCGCCACATCTTTCACGCGACAGCAATGCAACATGGCAGCTCTCCTTCCCGTGGGGACATGAGGTCGATGATGGCGTAGCTTCCGTCGGCCTCGATCCCGGCGACGCGCACCACCTGCTCGACGCGCCGTGCAAGACCGCGGCCGGCGATGAACACGATGAGGTCGATCGCCTCGGCGATCAGCCGCCGGGGCACGGTGGCCACCGCCTCCTCGACAAGCTGCTCGAGCCGGTAGAGCGCGCTCTGAGCCGAATTGGCGTGCACCGTCGCGATCCCGCCGGGATGGCCCGTGTTCCAGGCCTTGAGCATGTCGAGCGCCTCGCGGCCACGGACTTCGCCGACGATGATGCGATCGGGGCGCAGCCGCAGCGTCGAGCGGACAAGATCGGCCATCGACACGCCCTGCCCGGCGGCTCCCGGAGCCGCCTGGGTCCGAAGCGCCACCCTGTCGCTTGCAGCGCATTGCAGCTCGCGGGTATCCTCGATCAGGAGGATCCGTTCATCGAGATCCGCCATCTCGGCGAGCAGCGCATTGGCAAGCGTGGTCTTGCCCGAACTAGTGCCGCCAGCAATCAGGATGTTCTGCCGGTCGACGACCGCCTGCGACAGCAGTCGCGCCATGGCCGCCGGCATGACCTCCCGTTCGACATAATCGGCCAGGGTGAAAATCCGGGCCGCGGGCTTTCGGATCGCAAAACAGGGTGCGAGCGACACCGGCGGCAGGAGGCCCTCAAAGCGCTCGCCGGCGAGCCCGTCATGGGGTGGAAGCTCGGCAGAGACGATCGGCGACCCGGCATGAACCTCAGTCCGCACATGGGCTGCCACCAGCCTTATGATGCGCTCCACCTGGGCGGTCTCGAACCGTACGCCCGTATCGATCCGCCCCTCGCCGAGCCGGTCGAGCCTGAGTGCCCCGTCGGGATTGACCATGATCTCGATGACGATCGGATCGCCGAGGGCCGCCGCAATCGCGCTTCCCATCGCGCTTTTCAGCATCGCGCGTTTGCGCTCGTCGGTGGTGCCGGTCATGGGGCCGCCCTCCTCGTCTGGCAGACGACGCCTTCGATTGAGCTGCAGCCACGGACTGACAAGGTGTCGGCGAGCAGATCGCCCGATCTTATGCCCGGTGATTGCGAGCCCGCAGGCCCTCCATAGGGTGCGACCGCCATCATCAGATCCCCGGCAGACGATCATGATCGTCGCCCCGGTTCAGGCCATGGGCCTTGGTGAGCGCGTTCGGACGGATTCTGGCCCGCGACCGCTCGATCGCGCGCCGCTCGGCGGCGGGGTCCGCGTCATCCCTGTCGAAGCCCAGCATGTCGAGCTGCCGGGGGTTCGGCCGGTCGGCCACCAGTTTTTCCGATCGCTGAGGCTCGGGCGCCTTGTCGCGTCCGTCGGCGATCGTAACGTGGATCGGCGATGGGCCGGCTGCTGCCGCCGCCGAAATAGCGGGCGCTACTTGCCCCTCCCAGCCGTGGATGCGGGGCCGCGGTGCATCGGCATAGCCCCCCATCTTGAGCGCAGGCGCGGGCAGCAGCCGTGCGCAAAAGCGAGGATCGGTGAAATAGCGCAGCTTTTGAGCCCGGATCGGCGCGGTGCCGGCGAGCAGGATGATCGCCTCGTCGGCGGGCAACTGCATGACCTCGCCCTGGGTCAGGAGCGGCCGCGCGGTTTCCTGGCGGCTGACCATGACATTCGCCAGCCAGGGCGCCAGCCGATGACCGGCATAGTTGCGCATGGCGCGTTCTTCGGTGGCGGTCCCCAGCGCATCCGAAATCCGTCGCGCGGTCCGCTCATCATTGGTCGCGAAGGCGATGCGGACATGGCAATTGTCGAGGATGGCATTATGGGCGCCATAGGCCTTCTCGATCTGGTTTAGGCTTTGTGCGATCAGGAAGGCCCGCACCCCATAGCCGGCGAGGAAGGCGAGACTGGTCTCGAAAAAGTCGAGCCGCCCCAGCGCCGGAAACTCGTCGAGCATCAAAAGCAGGCGCCGTTGCCCATGCTCTGCATCGCCAACGAGCGTCTCGGTCAGCCGACGTCCGATCTGGTTGAGGATCACCCGGACGAGCGGCTTGGTGCGGCTGATGTCGGAAGGCGGGACCACCAGATAGAGCGAGACGGGATGCTCGGCCTCCATCAGATCGGCAATCCGCCAATCCGAGGTGCTGGTGACCTTGGCGATGGTCGGATCCCGATAGAGCCCGAGAAAGGACAAGGCGGTCGAAAGCACGCCGGAGCGTTCATTCTCACTCTTGTTGAGGAGCTCGCGCGCAGCCGACGCCACCACCGGATGGACCAGTGGCGCTTCTGCCGTGCCCAGATGATTGGTGGTCCTCATCACCTCGAGGGTGGCGGCAAAGCTGCGATCAGGATCGGCCAGCAAGGTCGCGACCCGCGCCAATGTCTTGTCTTCTTCCGCATAGAGAATGTGGAGGATCGCGCCCACCAGCAGCGCGTGGCTGGTCTTCTCCCAATGGTCGCGCCGTTCCAGCGCCCCTTCGGGGTCGACCAGGATGTCGGCGATATTCTGAACGTCGCGCACCTCATTGGCACCGCGACGGACTTCGAGCAGCGGGTTGTATCGGGCTGAGCGGGAATCGGTCGGATCGAAAAGCAGGACATGGGAAAAGCGCTGCCGCCAGCCGGCGGTCACCCGCCAATTCTCACCCTTGATGTCATGGATGACGGCGCTGCCCGTCCAGCTGAGAAGGGTGGGAATGACAAGACCCACACCCTTGCCGGACCGGGTCGGCGCAAAGGCCATGACATGTTCAGGGCCGGCGTGGCGCAGATATCGTCCCTGATATTGGCCGAGAAAGACGCCGTCGGCGCCCATCAGGCGCGCGCGCGCTATCTCGCTGGCCGTCGCCCAGCGCGCTGATCCATAGGTGGTGACTTGGCCGGTCTGGCGCGCGCGCCATAAGGAACCGCCGATGGCCGCCGCGCATCCGGCAAAGCCGCTCGCTGCCGCAAGCGCCCCGGCCTTGTCGAAGACCTCCGGCGCATAGGCCTCGAAATGATACCACCACAGGAGCAGCGCCCAGGGGCGATAGACGGGACGACCAAGGAGCGAGAGGTCGGCGGGTCCCAGTTGCGGCTGATAGCCGAGCATGGCGGCCGCCCATTGCGTCGCTGCCCAGACGCCCAGAATGACGATCGCGAAAACGATCAGAATCTGGCCAATTAACAGGCGGGTCGGCGACATCGGGTCGATCTCCAGGGGAGACTGTTGATCGCCCGACGATCGCATGGGTGCCTGGGAAGGATCAGCGCCTCGCCGCCGTCGGGAGCTCGCTTTTCACCGACTCCGCTGATGATCCAGCGGGAAAAGAAGCGGCTCTGCAGAAGATGGAGGCAGGCGATGACGCACATGTGCCAACGACCCATTCAACGCTCCGACCCGGTGGTCGTGACGATCATCACGCGCCAGGTCGACCCAGGATCTTGCCCGGCGCGTGAGGGATCGCCGCCTAGCGCGAAGATCGGTGCTGCTGTGCTCTCCCTCTGATCCGGCGCGGGCGAGGAGGCTGGCGGGAGCGGCAGGCCCGTAACGCGGGCGAGGTAGATCCGCGTCTCGGCGGGCAACCGAACCTTACGGGCAAGATAGCGCCGATAGCGTTCCGGTCCCGCATGATAGGCAGCGAACAAGCCAGGATAGCCGAAGCGATCATAGAGGCGCCTGAGATAGAAAGAGCCCGCCAGGATATTGTCGCGCGGGTCGTCCGGATCATCGTCGAGTGCGAAGCGGGTGCGCATGGCCACCCAGGTGGCGGGCATCAGTTGCATCAGCCCCATCGCGCCCTTGCTGCTGCGGATCGGTCGCCCGTGGAGTGTAGTTTGTCCTCCACTTTCTGCCCGGATCACCTGAGCGATCCAGGCAGCCGGGATGCCGGATCGGATCGCTGCTTCCTCGATCACGGCATGCCAGCGGTCGACGGGCCCTGCCTCTCCAGGCGCCGCGGCAAGCAGCGATGCCGACAGCAACACCCTGATCAGCGCAGCCATAGCGGATCTGCCTTGCCGAGGATCGCCGATCGGGGCGTTATCCCGAAATAGCGGCCATCAAAGGATTTGGGCATGCCGGCACGGAAAAGGAAGACCTCGCCGACCTTAAGCCGCACGCAGCCCGACCAACCTGGCATTGGTCGACCTTTCGAATCTTGTGCCAATCGGTCACCGACCTGCCGTCCATTGATCAGGATTTCCTGACCCAGCGCGCATACGCTGTCGCCAGTCACAGCGGACACCGGCTTCACGAGCGGGATGCGGGCAGGCAGATAGCCGCGCGCAGCGGCGAGGCGGCGAAAGGATCTGGGCACTTGCGCAACCACATAGTCGCCACGGACCAGCGGCCCATCGGCCTCGACCGCATAAAGGCCTCGGGGGACACTTGCCGTCGCATTCCAGACAAGCCGTGGACATGGCGGGGTGACCACGGAGGCTGAGAGCATCGCGATCGCAAGCCCCATCGAGCACAGGATCGCCACGCGCTCGAAGCCCTGCCCTGAAACGGCGCACCTCATCCGCCCGATCCGGTGCCACTGCGACGCGACCAGGCCTCGATCTCATCGATATGGTAGAGGACATAGCGCCCATGCCGGCGATAACCGGGTCCCTCTCCGCGCCCCCTCAACCGTTCCAGATGGCGGGCGGACAGCCCAAGATAATGGGCTGTCTGGGCGGTGTTGAGAAAGGGATGGCTGTGTCGTGCCCGCTCGGCGCGTGCGATCGGATCCTCGTCCATATATCCTCCTCGACCGGCGCGTCAGTGCGTTCGGCGCGGTGGAGGGTCGCCTGGTGTCGGCGAAGGCGGGAGGCTCGTTTTCGGACCGACTGATTTTCGATCCCCCTATCGACCGGGTCATCGAAAGGGTGAGCAAGCAGATGTGAACCTAGCCCACAATTCCATGATATATTGAACTATTCCGGAATAACCTTTCAGAAAACCAGCAGACTGGCATCGCTATGAGAGCCTTTGCGCATGCGACGGACATCGCAGAGATTAGCGGTGTTCCTTGGAGGCTTCTTGTCGGCATTTTCTGGTAGTTTTTACGACTTTCATAGTGGACCAGGTCGCGGATTGACCTGCCGAAGCTTTGGTGATCTGATCAATTCTCAGATGTTTGGAGGACGCCATGGCGCCCTGCCTTCTCAACTTGAGCGCTGAAGCGAGGTTGACGTCTGTTCATGCCTCGATGTCTCGCAACGGATACAAGGGCGATGGGCGATGACCGTCGACGCCTTTGATCGCGCGCTACTGGCCATTCGCTCGGCCGGATTTCATCCTGATGGCTGGCAGAATGCGATCGACCGACTGGCCGAAGCCACGGGCAGCCGACTGGGGGAACTGGCCGGATGGATGGGGCCAGATCGCAAGCCGTTCCGGCTCATCACCCAGGAGCGTATCGACGACAAAAAGATGATCGGAATATGGAACGAGATCGGTGGCCAGAAACCCGACATCAATCCCATGATCAACTATGGCCGCAGAGCTCGCCCTCTCGAGACGATGCTGGATATCGATCTGATCGATCGGGACGCTCGACGTCGCAGCCTCTTATGGAATGAGGTCTTCGATCCCTTTGATATCCCCCATCTCGGGTCGATATTGCTGCAGCGCTTCGATGGTACCCACCTCGTTCTCGGCGTGCTGCGGTCGCGTGATCAGGGACCACTGACCGGGGAGGGCTTGCGAATGTTCGAAAGAGGTGCCGAGGAAGCTGCCGACATAGCGTCCTTTGCCAAGAGTTTCGGAGACGAAGCTGGAGAGCTTGTGACAAGCGCGATGGACTCAATGAATGTCGCCGCTATCGCGCTCAACGGCTTTGGACTGGTCGTGGGCACCACCGCGCGTGCTGAGGCACTGATCTCGAATAGCCGGTGTCTCGGGCAATCGGGCCGCTATCTGGTCTGCCATGATCAGGCCGAGCGCAAAGCTTTCGACGATATCGTCGACCGTGGCATTGGCGAGGGACGTGCGGGTACGGTCATTTTGCGCGGGAAAGGCGAGGCATTGCGGGTCAGCCTGTTCCGATTGGCTGGCGAACTTGATCTGGGCTTTAATGCGAAGGTCATCCTCCTTCTCGAGGATGTTTCGCCGGAGCAGGGCCTGACGGCGGCGGAAATGGAGATATTGGCTTTGCTGCGGGCCGGACTGAGATCCGATGCCATCGCGGCACAGCGAGGCGTCTCGCGCCATACCGTCCGCACGCAGGTCAAAACCATCTATTCCAAGCTCGGCACGACAGGTCAGATCGAGCTGATCAGCCGGCGCTGATCCCGTAGAGCGCCGATCCCCCCAGTCGTAGTTCGAGCATGCCGGCACCGTGTCACGCATCGCCTATGGTAGCGCATACCCCAGATGGGGTATGACCCATCGGCCTTCGAACGGCATCCTCGTTCGAATGGCGCTCCAAATCCAAGCCCTGACCGAGATTCTGATCTTCCGGCCATCTGCCGGGGAGACCGCACTCCAGCCGCTTCATATTGCGTCAGACTCTGTTGGGACAATGTGATGGGGCGCGGTGGGATCTCGTACCGATGAGATACCTCTTCTACCGACGAGCCGTCCGGCATGCGCTGAGGCAACTCGGGCTCTCCCCCCGTCATCTGGCACCAGACTTCTTCCAGGAACGCCTTCGCTACGGTGTTGACGGAGGCCTGACAGCAGAGGAGGCCGCGCTCCTCGCGGCCTGGCATCTCTCCGGCCACAGCCTGGACGCGGCCAGCGACACGATCAACCACTGGATAGGGTGCGGCCGTATCAGCCTGTCGCGCCTAGACGTCCAACGGGCTCTTGCGCAGGGCGGTTATCCATCTGACCGGCCTGATCCATCTGGCTCTTGTCGGACATGACGCAGCCCTCCCGCTCCGGCCAAGCCCGCGTCCTGATCGTGGAGGATCAGCCGATTATCGGACTGGCGATAGCCGACGCGCTTCGCGAACTTCCCGCCATTCCGATCGGACCGATCACGACATTCAAGGAGGCCATAATCGCCGCATCGCGCGACGATTTTGAACTGGCGCTCCTCGACGTCTGGCTGGGACAGACCCCATCCTTTGCCATCGGTGATCTCCTCCTAGCCCGCGGCATCCCCTTCGTGATCGTGAGCGGTGCGGCAAAGAAGGAGGAGCCACCCCATTTCCAGATGGCGCCGCGGCTGTTCAAGCCGTTCACACTCTCGGAGCTACGAGCAGCCATTGACTCATTCGGGGGTATGCAGCGCAAAAACTGATCGGCATGCTGGCTCAAATTGTCCACGCTGGCAGGGTGATATTTGTTCAATCTAGTGCTGTGACGAAACGCTGAATTTTCTCATGTTCAATGTAAATTTCTTTAGGCTGAACTTTCTTGTAAATTTCCCACACTTTATCGTGCAAGACAATGGAACCTTAGGTCAATATTTCTTAATCCTTGAAAGAATGGAGCGGAAATGATAAATCTTTGCTGATCCCTTGCTACCATTTTCTATTGGATCTATCAAAGATTGATCGGAGTTTCATCATCCTAGGCCGTCATGCCATCGTTATGTTCAAGGGCCGGCCAGCGGGGACGCTGAGCGAAGTCGGTCGTGACACGCGATTCCTCTATCATGAGGGGTGGCAGGAAACGATTGCCTGTGCGCTGCCAATAGCGACCCGCGATCATTACTGGCGTGGTGGGCTCATCCCGTTCTTTGAACATCTGGGACCGGAAGGCTGGTTGCGCGGACGCCAGGCGCGTGCCGGCGGCACCGCCGAACAGGATGATTTCGGGCTGCTGCTTCAATATGGTGCCGATTGTATCGGCGCGGTGGGGATTCGCCGCGACGGCATTTTTCCTGAACCCATCCATCCGGCCGAGAATATCGTCGACGAGGCTGCAACTGTTCCCGGCAAGACGCTGTCGGGCGTGCAGAAGAAGCTGCTCGCCTGGCAGGATGCCGAGGGCTTCCGCCCCTGCCTGCACGAGGCCGAGCCTGCGACGCATATCGCCAAGTTCAACCGCGCCGATCTGCCAACCCTCGTCCAGAACGAGGATCTGTCCCTGCGTCTCGCGCGAGAGATCCTCGGCGAGGAGCGCATCACCGTGGCCACCCGCGCGCAGCTGCGCGGCATCGAGGGTATGGCCCTGCTGGTCGAGCGATTTGATCGGCGGGATGGGGAACGTCTGCGATTGGAGGATTTCGCCCAGATCCTCGGGAAACCGCGCGGACGCGAGTTCGACGGCAAATATCACTCCTCCTATGAGGAGGCCGCAACGGTCGTCGGACAACATTCCGCGCGCGCGCGCATCGATCTGGCGCGCTATTTTGAACTGGTGCTGTTCAATCTGGTGATCGGCAACGCCGACGCGCACCTGAAGAATTTCTCGTTGCTCGAGCAGGCGGAAGGCCTTCGGCTGAGCCCGGCCTATGATCTCGTCAACACCCTCGTCTATCCCGAATATGAACGTCTGGCTGCACTTGAGATCGGCGGCGCCAGACGCGAGTTCGAGGCGCTCGACCGTGCGCTCGTCGAGCGTCTCGGCACCGATATCGGCCTGCCGCTCCGCGCTGTGCAGGGGGCGCTCGATCGCCTGGGCAAGGCCTTTGCCGGCGCCAAGACGCTCGCCTTCCCCCCCAACGTCCAGCCAGACGATTTTCGAATCCGCTACCGCGAGATCGTGCGCGACAATGCCCAAAGGATCCTGGCATGACCGACTTTCCGATCGACTGGCGCAAGGTCGTCGACGAGGCGATCCGTCGCCGCAAGGACGAGGGACTGACCCAGCGCAGCCTGGCGGCGCTTGCCGGCGTCAGTCTGCCCACGGTCAACGCCTTCGAGCAGGGTGAGATCACGCTGCGCTTCGAGCGAATCGTTGCCATCCTCGACGCGCTCGGCCTGTTCGTCCAGCCGGGGCGTTCGGACGGCCTGCAATCCTTTGTCTATGCCGCCCGGACACGCTGGCAGGACCTCGTCGCCGACCTCCCCGAGACCAGCGCTTCGCGGCATCCCGAGGGGTTTAGCGAACAGGCCTATGCGATCGACGGCATCGACAAGGCGCCGACACTGTCCAAGCTGCGCGAATTACTCGCCACCGCCCCCAAGGCGTCGGGCTGGCCGCCTTTCTGGGTGCCGACCAAGGACTCGATCAAGCCAACGATCAGGAACGGACTTATTGAGTGCTGGCTTGGCAGACCCGAGTCCGATCGGATCTTCACCGATGCCGCACACAGCGATTTCTGGCAGGTTTCGCGCGACGCATCCGCTTACCTGCAACGGGGCTATCAGGAGGACGGGTCCGACTTCGAGCCATCGACGATCTTCGACCTGACGCTGCCGATCTGGCGGACCAGCGAGGTTCTGCTCCATGCGGCCTGGCTGGCGCGCCAACTCGGCGGCGATGCGAATAGCTCGATCCGCTTCGATGGGCGCTATACCGGGCTAGCCGGCCGCGAACTCTTCTCCTGGGCAAAACCTCTGCTTCGGCTCGCACTCGAGGAACGGCACCGCGCACGCACCGATCAGGTCGATCTCGGCGCGGTCGCACGCGTCGGCGATATCGAAGACCGGCTGGCGGCGGTGGTCGAGGGCGCACTGCGACCACTCTACGAACGGTTTGACGGCTATGATCCGCCATCCGACCTGTTCGCCGGCCAGATCGCCGATCTGCTGCGCCACCGCGCTGCTGCAGAAGATCGATAGCCTGCGGCGGCATTCCCGCTGGCTGCGAGACGCATGGCTACGATCGATCGACTTTTAGCCTGATCGTCAGCGACTTAGTCCGGCCACCTCTACGGGTAGCGCAGCGTCAGGACGCTCCGTTCGGGCAGGGGTTGGAACAGCAGCCGCTAAGCGGAGGGAAGCCTGAATCCCCAGGAACATTTTCAACGTTGGCTGCTTGCAGAGACCGATCGCACCAAAGCGAGCCGGTGAAGCGCTGCCAGTTCAAGGTGCAATGAGCGCTCAAGCGACCTCGGCAGGCGATCTGCCGCCGCCGTTTCTTCCGCCAGCCGTTTTTCGTGGAAAGCGCGGTCGACCGGCTCATCTATGATGATCATGGTCCCCCTCATCACTACCAGCATGTACGGAGGTCAGTACAGGCAAACCGACATTCAGTGAAGTGCGCCCGGTCCTTTTCCGTTGCGGAAACAATATCTTTCCAACACCCAACCTTTCCCTCGAAATCGCCGCTTCAGCTATTAGGCGGGTGCCGGCCTCGCTCGAGGAACTTTGTGTCAACCCGAGCAAATTCTCCTCGAGCTCTCAGCAGGGCAACCCTCAGGGGCCCGGTCACCGGCAAGCCGACCCCAAAGAAAGGAAGAACAGGCACAGAAGTGCCCCATCCTCGGGAGAGTTGAGTTGGCCGGGGCAGTGATCATGGCAGGTCGCTCCCCTCCCCTTGAGACTGCTATCAGCCAAACATCGAGCCTGCCCTACCGAGTTTCATTACGAGATGAGGATAATCTACCGCAGAGCGCCAGGACAAATCCGGGCAACCCGATAGCCGTCGTCCCAATCCATCCTATATTGAGCGTGCTTGTGCGACAGCTGCCAGCAAGACAGATCGCCCCGCGGTCCGTGAACGATGGCCAGCGTACGGCCATAGGCATCAGCCCCCACCCGCGAGATATTCATCGAATAGCCAATTGCATGAGCCAGACTGTCCCTGGATGCGAACGGGTCGCCGGTCACGCATCGACGGCCGGGCCGGCAATGGCCTGGCATTTCCGGCGCATCGATTCCCAACAACCGGATACGCTCGCTTCCGCACCGCATGGTGTCACCGTCGGTCACCGCACAAGCGACGACCTGATCTTGCAAAGTGCGGCTCGTTCCGAACCAACCCTCAACAATCGCCAAGACGACTAGCAGCACAGCGGCGAGGACAATCTTCCATCCCCATCGGTCTGAAGACGTGAAAGATCGCCGTCGGCGCCGCCCATAACTGCGGAAATCTCCAGGCTGTCGTCGCCTCATCATACCCCTTCCGGTGACCGGCCGCCGATCACGATCTTTGGGCCGATCCTAGCCATTACCGCCATGCTCGGCAGTTCGGGGAAATATCGCAGGCTGAAAGCAGTTCGCTACCTTGAACTCATTCCTTCAATGTCCCGGCCCCTGGCCCATCATAGCTGATCGCTGCAGCCGCGTTGCCCGAGAGGATGAAGCCGATCGGCCGCTCCGATTCCTCCTGGAGATGGCCGATCAGGCCCGCCGTGCGCGCAAGCAGCGAGATGCCCTTGAGCGCCGCGAGCGGGAAGCCGGCGTCGAGCATCACCGCCGGGATCGCGCCATTGACGTTGACCGGCAACGCCCGCCCGATCGCATCGGGCAGCAGCCGCGAAATATCGTCAAGCAGGCCGATATGCGCCCCTGCGACGCCACGCTCGCGCGCGAGCTCGATCAGCTTGAGCGCGCGCGGGTCGCCCGCGCTGTGCTGGGGATGGCCGAAGCCCGGGATCGCCTGCTTCACCGCGCGGAGCGCGCGCAGCGCTTCCGTGATCGTGGCGTCGCGCGTCGCGGTGCCTGCCTCGATATCGGCCAGCACGCCCGCATAGAAACGCCCGGCGGTCTCGGCGCTGCCCAGCACCACCGATCCGCAGCCGAGCAGACCGGCCGCCACCGCGCCCTGGAACGCCTCGGGCGCCGCCGCATAGGTCATCCGCGTGGCGACCACGCTGGGCACCAGCCCATGTTCGGTGATCGCCGCGAGCACGGCATTGGCGAGGAAGAGCTGGTCCTCGTTCGGCATGGTGCCGGTGACGAGCAGCCAGAAATAGCTGGTGAAGTCGACCTTGCCGATGATCTCCTCGCACAGGTCGAGCCCGCGCACGGTGATGCTGTGCGCGTCCGAGCCGCAGATGGCGCTGAAGGGCGCGTCCTGTTTTCCAATTCGCATGGGCTTTGGTCTCCTTGGCTCCGGGGTACAAAGCCCCCATCGGAGGCGCAAGATAATTCGTTTGACGAATATAACTTCGATATGCGAACAAACGCCCAACAGATTGCAGCCGCCGGCGGTCGCCGGAACAGCGCTCCACCCAAGAGGATTTGAATGCTCGAAGGCCTTGTCGTCCTGGAAATGGGAACCTTCATCACCGGCCCGGCCTGCGGCATGCTGCTCGCCGATCTGGGCGCCGACGTGATCAAGATCGAGCGGCCCGACGGCGGCGACCCGTTCCGGGCCTATCAGGGCGAGCTCTATTCGCCCCATTTCCAGACCTATAACCGCAACAAGCGCAGCATCACCCTCGACACGCGCGACCCGGCCGACCTGGCCGAGTTCGACCGGCTGCTCGCCACCGCCGACGTGTTCATCCAGAATTTCCGCCCCGGCGTGGCCGACAAGCTGAACGTCGGCGCCGAGCGGCTGCGCGCGCTGAACCCGCGCCTGGTCTATTGCTCGATCTCGGGCTTCGGCTCGTCGGGGCCCGAGCGCGACCGCCCCGCCTTCGACACCGTCGCCCAGGCCGCCAGCGGCTTCCTGCGGCTGCTGGTGAACCCGGCCGCACCGCGGGTGGTGGGCCCGGCGATCGCCGATGCGGTGACCGGCTTCTATGGCGCGCTGGGCGTGCTCGCGGCGCTGCAGGAGCGCAGCAGCTCAGGCCATGGCCATCTGGTCGAGACGTCGATGTTCGAGGCGATGTCGCACTTCAACCTCGACGACTTCACCCATTATTTCTCGGCCGACCTGCTGATGACGCCGTTCAGCCGGCCGAGCGTGTCGCAATCCTATGTGTTCGAATGCCAGGACGGGCAGTGGATCGCGCTGCACATGTCCTCCCCCACCAAATTCTGGGAGAATCTGGCGGCGGCGGTGGGCGAGCCCGAGATGATGGAGCGCCCCGAATATCGCGACCGCGACGCGCGCATCGCCAATTACGACAAGGTCGTCACCCATCTGACCGCGCGCTTCCGCGAGGCGCCGCTGGCGACCTGGGAAGAGCGGCTGCGCAAGGGCGAAGTGCCGCATTCGCGCCTGGCCTCCCCGCCCGACATCGTCACCTCGGAACAGGCGCGGCATCTCGGGCTGGAGGTGGAAGCACCGCACCCGATGGGCGGCCGTTTCCGCACCATCCGCTCGCCGCTCAGCTTCGACGGCCAGGCCGCGTCGAGCGTCACCGCGCCGCCGCTGCTGGGCGCCGACAACAAGGCGATCCTGGGCCGCGACGCCTGATTCCTGCCCTGGCCGTAGCGGCCGATCGTTTCGATTTGCGCGACCCACCAAAGCATTGCACAGCTTCGCCATGTCGAACGAAGACGAATCGAGCAGGAAGGATCCTGAATATCTCTCGACCCTGGAACGCGGGCTGACCGTTCTCCGGGTGTTCGACGAGCGCTATCCGGAAATGCAGCTGAGCGAGGTCGCCGCCGCCAGCGGACTCAACCCCGCGGTGGCGCGGCGCTGCCTGAACACGCTGGTCCAGCTGGGCTATATCGCCAAGAATGGCCGGCGTTTCCTGCTGCGCCCCAAGGTGCTGGAGTTCGGCAACGCCTTCCTGTCGTCGATGCGGATGGACCAGGTCATCGACCCGTTCCTGCAGCGGCTGCGCGACCAGACCGGCGACAGTTCCTCGATGGGCGTGCAGGCCGGGCATGACGTGCTCTACGTCGCCCATGCCTCCACCGACCGGCGCATCCGCATCGGCGCGCATGTGGGCGTGCGCTTCCCGATCCACGCCACCTCGATGGGCAAGGTGCTGATGGCGTTCCAGCCCAATGAGGCGATCGACCGCTATCTGGACGAGGCCAAGATGCAGGCCTTCACCGACCAGACGATCGTCGACCGCGACGCCTTCCTGGCGCGCCTGAAGGCGATCCGCGCGCAAGGCTATGACTCGGCGCTCAACGAGCTCGATTATGGCATCGTCTCGATCGCGACCCCGGTGTTCGGGCCTGATCGCAGCGTGGTGGCGGCGATCAACTGCTCGACCTCGACCAGCCGCATCGCGCAGGACGAACTGATCGAGACGCGCCGCCCGCTGCTCGAACAAGCGGCGCGCGAAGTGGAAGCGTCGCTGCAGCGCTATCCCACCCTGCTGCACGCACTGAAGGCCAGCTGATTTTCGATATGCGAAAATATTTTCGTATATCATAGGCTTTGAAACTGATACCCACCTCTCCACGCAGAAGGGGAGTGACAATGGCCGCCAAGATTCCGAGCAGACTGCACCACACCGCATTCGTGACCCGCGACATGGAGGCGACCCGCGCCTTCTATGAGGATGTGCTGGGCTTCCCGCTGGTCCAGACCTGGGCCGAGCGCGACGTGCTGTTCGGCAAGGAGCGGATCTACTGCCATTGCTTCTTCGGCCTGGCCGACGGCAGCGCACTCGCCTTCTTCCAGTTCGTCGATCCCGACGACCAGGCCGAGTTCGGCCCCGAGCTGGCCCCCTCGCCCTTCCGCCACATCGCGCTCAACGTCGACCAGGAGACCCAGCAGGAGCTGGAGGCACGGATCGCCAAGGCGGGGATCGAAGCGCCGGCCACCTATGTGCTGGAACATGGCTATTGCCGCTCGGTCTATGTCACCGATCCCAACGGCATGATCCTGGAGTTCACCCATGACGCGCCCGAGGCGATCGCGATGGCCCCGGCGCTGCGCGACAGCGCACATGAGACCTTGCGCAACTGGCTGGCGGGGCAGCATGACTCCACCAACATGTTCCGCGACTGACCGGCCTTGAACGCGCTGCCCGCCTCGCCGCCGATATCCGTCGAGGTGGACGGCGGTGTCGTTCCCGCCTGGACGGCCGGCGTGGGCGGGCCGGCGCTGATCTTCCTCCACGGCTGGTCGCTCGACCATCGCATCTGGCGGCCGCAGCTCGACGATGCGGCGCTGGCGGCGCGCTGCCATATGGTCGCGATCGACCGGCGCGGCTTCGGCACCGCCACCGCCCCCTTCGACCTGAGCCGCGAGCCCGCCGACATCGTCGCGCTGATGGACCGGCTGGCGATCGACCGCGCCGTCGTGGTCGGCCAGTCGCAGGGTGGGCGCACCGCGCTGCGCTTCGCGCTGGAGCATGGCGACCGCACCGTCGGGCTGGTGCTGGTCGGCTCGCCAGTGGGCGGTTTCCTGCCCCTCCCCCGTCCCGAAGAAGACGTGCCCGTCGCGCAGTTCCGCGCGCTGGTGGCGGACGGGCGGATCGACGAGCTCAAGCGGCGCTGGGCCGCCCACCCACTGATCACCGCCGGCCAGACCGACCCCGCGCTCACCACCGAGATCCTGCGCGACTATGACGGCCGCGACCTGCTCGCCCCGCTCCCCCTGCCCGGCCCCGACATCGCCGAACTTGGCGCGATCGACGCACCGGCGCTGGTGGTGACGGGCGACCAGGACATGGCGTGGCGACGGCTGGCGGGCGACGCGATGGCCTATGCGCTGCCCCACGCGGAACGGGCGGGAATCCCGGCGGCGGGGCATCTATGTAACGCCGATGCGCCGGGGGCTTTCAACGGGCTGCTGGGGGCGTTTGTGGGATCGTTGCAGGCTTAACGCAAACAGCTTCGTCACCCCGGGCTTGACCCGGGGTCCCGCTGCCTTTTCCAATCCGGAGAGGTGAGAAGAAGCGGGATCCCGGGTCAAGCCCGGGATGACGAGATGGTGGCTACCAGGCCCCGTAACTCCCCCTCCCGTTCCGGCTGGCGAACAACCTTGCCGCAGGCGTTGAGCGCGTCCGCCTGCGGCTTACCACCGAAGCGTGATCCACGATCCGGGCATCTATCTGGCAGCGGCAGGAGCCGTCATGCTCATCGGCCTGTCCAAGGGCGGGCTGGTGGGGGCCGCGCTGCTGGCGATGCCGTTGATGACGCTGGTGATGCCGCCGCTCCAGGCGGGAGCGGTCCTGCTGCCGGTGCTGCTGGTGCAGGACGCGCTGACCGTGTCGGCCTTCCGGAAGACCTGGGACCGGACCAGCCTGCGCTGGGCGATCCCGGGCGGGTTCGCCGGCGTATTGATCGGCTATCTGATCTCGGCATCGGTCACGTCGAGCTCGGTCGAGCTGACCGTCGGCGCGATCACCACCCTGTTCGCACTGCTGCGGATCATAAGGCCGGGATCGGCGGGCGATGGCGATCGGGCGCGGCCGATGATGGGCTGCCTGGCCGGCCTCGCCTCGGGCTTCACTGCGCAGATCGCCCATGCCGGAGGGCCGCCCTTCCAGATGTACCTCCTCCAGCGGCGGCTGCCGACCGAGATGTTCCTGGGCACGGCGGCGATCTTCTTCACCAGCCTCGACCTCGCCAAGATCCCCGCCTTCCTGGCGCTCGGCCAGCTTCGCCCCGCCGAGCTGATCGTCTCCGCCACGATCATCCCGCTGGCGGTCGTCAGCAACTGGATCGGCATTCAGGTGACGCGGCGGCTGCCGGTGGAGCGGCTCTACAGGCTGATCACCGGGATGCTGCTGGTCGTCGGCTCGGTGCTGATGATCCGGGCGATCGCCTGAGGCGGCCGATCCCGGCCGGTCAAGGCATCGCCGCGGGTAAATCCAATGTGACCACATGGGTCTGGATCGGCGTCAGCAGGAACACCGCCACGCTGATCAGGCCGAGCAGGCCCCAGCCATAGCGGCGTGACCGCAGGTCCATGACCGCCTTCGTCAGGCAATAGATCGCCGCCGCGAGCGCGGCCATGTCCCAGAGCCAGAAGGTCCACATCGCCCCGATGCTAGCGCGACCGGGCGGAACAGCCAATCTCCCATGCCGATGCACGGGGTCGGGACAGGAAAAGGGCGGGGCCCCACCGGGCGGCCCACCCCTCCTATATCCTCAGCCGAACAGCTTGATCGCGGTTTTGGCGATGAGTTCGCCCTGGTGGCGGGCGCCGCCGAGTTCGGTCTCGCTCGGCAGGCGGCTGCCGTCGCTGCCGGTGATCGTGGTGGCGCCATAGGGCGAACCGCCGACCACCTCGTCGAGCCGCATCTGGCCGGTGTGGCTATAGGGCAGGCCCACCACCGTCATGCCGAAGTGCAGCAGGTTGGTGATCAGCGAGAAGAGGGTCACTTCCTGCCCGCCATGCTGCGCGGCGGTGGCGGTGAAGGCGCCGCCGACCTTGCCGTTGAGCGCGCCGCGCGCCCACAGGCCGCCGCCCTGATCGAGGAAGGCCGCCATCTGGCTGGAGATGCGGCCGAAGCGGGTGCCGGTGCCGATGATGATCGCGTCGTAATTGGCCAGATCGTCGATCGCGGCGATCGGCGCGGCCTGGTCGAGCTTGAAATAGGCGGCCTTGGCGACCTCCTCCGGCACGGTCTCGGGCACGCGCTTGATGTCGACCTCGGCCCCGGCGGCGCGGGCGCCCTCGGCGACGGCACCCGCCATGGTCTCGATATGACCATAGCTGGAATAATAGAGCACAAGCACTTTCGCCATGAAGGCCTCCGTGGGTTTTAGGGATGTCGTTTGGACGAAGGCCTGGAGCGGTTCACGATCCGATTGCATCGTATCGGACGCTCCAGGCTTTTGTTTTTGCCGCGATTTCCGAGCCGGCAGATGTTGCCATCCGCCTAGAAATCGCTCTGGCCGCAATCAGCCGAACCAGCCCTCGTCGAGCAGCTGGCGCCAGATCTTCTGCACGACGGCGCCGCCGCGCGCGATCACCTGCGCCTCATCGTCGACCACCAGCCGGCCGTCGCGGACCTGGAGCCGGCCGCCGGTCATCACGTTCCGCACCGACAGGCCATTGGCGTAGAGCAGGTTGTTGAGCGGCTCGGGCGGCGCGAAGCCGGGGCCGGTGAGGAAGCCCGACAGGTCGATCGAGGTGAGATCGGCCTTGGCCCCCACCGCGATGCGGCCGAGATCGGGGCGGCCGAGGCCGTTGGCGGGGTTGATCGTCGCGGCGGCGATCATGTCGGTCACGGTCGGCCGCTTCACCGGCACCGGCGAACTCTTGGCGATCAGGCCGTGGCGCGCGCGGCCATAGAGCAGCGCGAGCTTGATGTTCTCGACCATGTCGTTCGAATGGGTGTCGACCCCGACCGCGACGTTGAGCCCCGCGCCCAGCGCCTCGATATAGGGCTGGTTGGCCTGGCCCGATCCCGCGCCCGCGCCCGACGGGCAATGGGCATAGGTGAAGAGCGGCTTGCCCGCGAGGAAGGCGGCGTCGGTGCCCGCGTCCCAGCCGGTCATGTGCGCGCCGAACAGGCGCTGGTCGTAGAAGCCGAACTCCTCGATCCAGCGGACCGGGCCCTTGCCCCACAATTTCTGGATGCGCGCGGAATCGAGCGCGTTGGTGGCGAGATGGGTGTGGATGCCGTTGCCCAGCTTCGCCGCCGCCGCCGCCACCGCGCGCAGGGTCTCAGGCGTATGGGTTTCGGGGCCGTGCGGGGTGAGCATCGGCCGGATCAGGCCGTCCTCGGCGCCGTTGACCGAGAGCGCGAAGGCCAGGTTCGCGTCGATCTCGGCCAGCGTCTCGGGGACGGAATCGAACAGGACCTTGTCGTCCTTGCGCAGCCAGATCGGCATCAGCCGCGCCCAGCCCGGCACCATGCCACCGGGAAAGCCGCGCACGCCCCAGCGCCGCGCGACCCGGACATAGGATTGCGCCTGCTTGAGCGAGACCGACTGCTCGACCTGGGCGGTGCAGCCGCCGCGCAGCAGTTCGGCGAGATTATAGGCGGTGATCGCGTCGAGATCGGCGTCGTCGAGCGTCTCCATGATCTGGAGCGGCCGGCCATAGGAGCGCCCGCCGCTCTCGATCAGCCCTCGGGTCGGCGATCCGCAGGCGGTGTGGGTGTGGGCGGAGATCAGGCCAGGGACGAGCATCTGGCCCGGCATCGCGATCCGCTGGTCGTTGCCGGCGACCCGGCCCTCGACGATGCGGGCGATGCTGTCGCCCTCGATCACCACCGAATGGTCGCGCAGCATCTCGGCCTTGCCGTCGCGCCACACGAGCGTCCAGCTCGGCTCGAGGATCAGCGGGCCACGGCGCTGCGCCGCCGGCTTGGCGGTGCGGGCGATGGCGGGCCCAGGCAGCATCGCCGCCGCCGATCCGCCGGCCAGCGCCGCCAGGATTGCGCGGCGGCCGATGCCGTCGTCGCGGGGTTCGTCAGGGACATGGGGTGCCGCCGCCTGGCAGATCGCGCAACCGCCACCCGCCACATGGATATGATCGTCACCCATCACGCCCGTCCCATATAGTGGCGGCGGGCGGGACCCGAAGGCCCTGCCCGCCGGCCGATCAGAAGTTGACCGTCGCCCGCACGCCATAGGTACGCGGCGGCTGCAGGTTCACATAGTCCACCCGCATCAGCGAGAAGGTGCCGGCCATGGTCAGTACGGCCTTGTCCTCGATATTGTTGACGAAGGCGCCGAGCGACCAGGTCTTGCCGGGCGCCTGATAGGTGACCGACGCATCGGTGCGGGTGTAGCCGTCCTGCTGATGCTCGGGCAGGTAGAAGATCGAGCCCGAATAGCTGGTCGAGAAGCGCGACGAGGCGCTGAGCAGGATCGCGCCGTCGTTCGGCAGGTCGACCGTCTGGTCATAGGTGAGCGTGCCCGACCATTTCGGCGAGCGCGGCAGATCGCGGCCGCTGCAGTTGACGTTGACCCTGGGCGCCGCCCCCGAAATCGCGCAGGCGCTGAACGGCACCGAGGCGGGGGTGTAGACGAAGTCGTTCGCCTTGGCGTCGAGATAGCCGATCCGCGCGCCCAGCCGGACGCCGCTCGTCACCTGATAGGCGACGTCGAGGTCGAGACCCTTGATCGTCGACTTGCCGATATTCTCGGTCACGAAGACGCTGCCGGTGACGCCCGGCGCCACCTGGCCCGAGGACAGGAAGCCGACCTGCTGGCCGATATAATCCCACCAGAAGCCTTCGAGGTTCACCTGCAGCTTGTTGCCGAAGAAGCGGTTCTTGATGCCGACCGTGTAAGCGGTGAGCTTCTCGGTGCCGAAGGTGTTCGGCGCGACGATCGGGCTGAAGCCGCCGCCCTTGTAGCCGCGCGAGATGTTCGCATAGGCCATCGAGCGCGGCGCCAGATCGAACTCGGCGCCGACCTTCCACGAGATGTTGTCGAACGACAGATCACCGTCGAAGGGCACGCGCACATTGGGCAGCGGGCAGAACAGCGACGAGCAGAAGACGGTGCCGGTCTGGCCCTTGTCCTCCTTGGTGTAGCGCGCGCCGCCGGTCACCCGGAACTCGGGGGTCACGCTGTAGCTCGCCTGGCCGAACAGCGCGTAATTCTTGCTGTCCAGGTCGCCATAGACCTCCTGATTGAACAGGCCCTGCGTGTAGGAATAGAAGGTGTCCTGCGTCTCGTGGAAATAATAGGCGCCGACCACCCAGGTGAGCAGATCGCTCTTGTTCGACAGCCGGGTCTCCAGCGAGCGCTGCTTGGCGACGTCCTTGATCGCGCCGAGCACGCCGTTCGGATAGAAGATCGTGTCGACCTTCGAGCGGCGATAGTCGGGCACGATCGTCAGGTCGGCGAAGCCGAGGTTCCAGGTGAGGGTCGCGCGGATGTCGATCGTGTCGTTGTCGACGAAGCCGTTGCCCTGCGGCAGCGGGATCTGGTTGCCCAGGGCGGCGCCGTAGCGGGCGACCGCGCCGGCGCGGAACAGCGCCTGCGAGCGCGGATCGCTCGGCCCGATCCAGTCGCCCTTCTGCGAGGCGATCACCCAGCTCTGGCCCATGCCCTTCTGCTGGTAATAGTCGCTCGACAGCAGCAGGCTGAAATCGTCCGACGGCTCGAACAGCAGGTGGCCGCGCAGCGACAGGCTGTCGTCGTCATTATAGCCGTCCGACAGATAGCCGTCATGCTTCACATATTGACCGGCGACGCGGGCGGCGACGGTCTCCGACAACGGCACGTTGAGCGCGGCGTTGAGCTTGAACGAGTCATAATTGCCGACTTCGAGCAGCCCCTCGGCCGAGACCTCGCCCAGCTTCGGCTTCTTGGTGACGATGTTCATCGCGCCGCCAGTGGCGTTGCGGCCATACAGCGTGCCCTGCGGGCCCTTCACCACCTCGACCCGCTCCAGGTCGAAGAAGCTGCCGCCGATCGCGGTGGGGCGGGCGATATAGGCCTGGTCGAGGTTCACCGCGACGGCGCCCTCGGCATAGGAGCTGGCGGCGTTGGCGCCGACGCCGCGGATATAGACCTGGGTGAGCGTGCCGGCCGAGGCGATCTCGAGGCCCGGGACGAGCTTGACGAGGTCGGTGACCTTGGTGACGCCGGCCCGGTCGAGCGCGTCGCCCTGGACGGCGGTGATGGTGAGCGCGGACTTCTGCGTGCTGCTCTCGACCCGCTCGGCGGTAACGACGATGTCGTCGAGCGCACCGTCCTCGGCCGGTGCCGCGTCCTGGGCCCAGCCGGCCCCTGCGCTGGCCAGCGCGATCCCCGACGCCGCGATCCAGATCGTCCGCGTCAACATACCCATAAATCCCCCTTCCGGTTCTAGCCTAACCCCGTCGCCGGTCACGCGGTGATGCCGCCTTGTTCCGACTGACGATGGAAATCCGTTTCCCTGCCAACTTATCGTAGTTTATTTCGATATTCGAATTATTCTTCGAATAGTAATCTTGGAAGTGGGGCTGTCAAGCGGCTTTGCAGCGCCCCGGATTCCACCTCGGGCGCGCAAACAACCAACTGATATAAGGTCGGAATTTCTCGAGGACGGAGACCCGGAGCGGATCAAAGTGCCCGCGCGGAGTCGGCGCGGCGATGCGCGGCGAGCCGGCCGATCGCTGTCCGTGGAGGGAGAGAGGCCCCGCTCAGGCCTTGTCGCGGACCGGTTTCTCCACCGCGATGGCGGCGCTCATATCGGCCATCGCGGCGCCCCGCTGCCCCATCGGCCGGGGCGTGCCCGTCGTGCTGTCGAGCGCGGTCTGGCGCTCGGTCTCGGCGTTGATCAGGGCGCCGAGCAGCACCGCATAGGCCGAGAGATAGAGCCACATCATCAGCACCACGATCGCGCTGAGCGAGCCATAGGTGGCGTCATAGCCGCCGAAGTTCGCGGCATAGACGCCGAAGCCCACCGTCGCGAGCAGCCACAAGAGGGTGGCGACCACCGCACCCAGCGCCAGCCATGACCCGCGCGGATCGGCGCGATCGGGCGCGAAGCGGTACATCGCGCCGATCGTGAGGCTGGCGAGCAGCCCCGCCACCACCCAGGTGACCATCCGCACGAGGGTGGCGGCGATCGGGCCGATGCCGGCGATCATGTCCTGCACATAGCCGAGCACCGAGGCGGCGAGCACGCCCGCGACCCCGACCAGCACCGCGCCGACGATCAGCAGCGCGGCGAGCCCGGTGCTGCGCAGGAAGCCGCGCCGATCCTCCTCCTCATAGATCACGTTGAGCGCGCTCATCATCCCGCCCGAGGCGCGGCTGGCGCCATAGATCGACACGCCGAGCGCGAGCGCGAGGCCGAGCCCCTTCTTGCTGGCGGCCGTGGTGGTGAGCGTGATCAGCTGCTCGTAGATCAGCCGTGCGGCTTCGGCGGGCACCAGATCGATGATCATCCGCATGTGCCGGGCGACGATGGCGGGATCGGCGATCAGACCATAGGTCATCACCATCGCCCCCAGCAGCGGCACGAAGGACAGGAAGCTGTAGAAGGCGACCCCGGCCGCCATCAGCCCGACATTATGGCGGCCGCTATTGACCCACACCCTGCCGAGAATGGCTTTCCACGCCGGCCAGCGAAACGCATAGGGGCTGTCGGCGGCGGCACCGAGATCGATCTGCTGCTGATTGAAATTCATGCTGTGCTCCCAACCGTCCAACGCCCGAACGCCCTGAAAGTCCGAAGAAATATATTCGGCCAAGGAACCAGAACGGGATTCGCGGCTTGAGCATCACGTGGCGCTGTCTGGACCGGTAAAAGCCGGCCGCTGCGCGGTAAGGGGGAATGTCTTGCGTTCACGGTCCATGCTCATCCTGTCCATCGCGGGTCTCGTGCTCGCGACCGAAGGGCATGCGCAGAACAAGACCGACGATGCGATCCTCGACGATCCCGCCTTCGAGAAGAGCCTGCCGCCGCTGGAGGCAGCGCCCGAGGCCGCTCCCGAGCCCCAGCCCGCACCCAAGGCAGAGGCGACGAGCGAGCCGGCCGAGGATACCGAACTGACCGCGCCGCTGCCCGCGCTGAGCGCCTTCGATACCACCCCGCCCCCGGCGACCAGCACCGCCGAAGACGAGGAGAAGGCCGAGAAGATCAGATATCGCCTCGTCATCGAGGGCCTGAAGCCGGTGGGGCTGGAGGACGAGTTCCGTGATCTTTCCGCGCTGCTGGAGGATGGCCGCGACGCCGCCAACGCCGCGCAGGTCTCGGCCCGCGCCGACGAGGACATCCGCCTGACCGAGCGGCTGCTGCGCTCGCGCGGCTATTATGACGGCATCGCCACCGTCGCGATCGACACGCTGCCCAACGCCACCAACAGCCTGACGGTCACGCTCAGCGCGACGCCGGGGCCGCGCTATCTGCTCGGCGACATCAAGGTGATCGGCGCCGCCCCCGAACCGACGACCTTGTCGCTCGACGCGCTGGCGCTGAAGCGTGGCGACCCGATCGACGCCGCCGAGATCGAGAGCGCCGAGGCGCGCATCGCGCTGAAGCTGCCCGAGGCCGGCTATCCCTTCGTGAAGGTAGGCCAGCGCGACATCCTGCTCGACGAGCGCGACCATCATGGCGACTATAGCCTGCCGGTCGACGCCGGGCCCAAGGCGCGCTTCGGCCAGATCCGCACCGAGGGCGACCCGGTGTTCACCCCCGAGCATCTGACCGTGATCAGCCGCTTCGACCGGGGCGAACTCTATGACAGCCGCCAGGTCGACGACCTGCGCCAGGCGCTGATCGCGACCAGCCTGCTGTCGAACAACGCGATCGAGCCGGTGAAGACCGGACAGGCGAACCCCGACGGCACCGAGACGGTCGACATCCTCGTCCACCAGACCAAGGGGCCTGCCCGCCAGCTGGCGGGCTCGGCGGGCTATGGCACCGGCGAGGGCATCAAGCTCACCGGCTCCTGGACCCATCGCAACATGTTCCCGCCCGAAGGCGCGCTGACCGTGGAGGCTGTCGCCGGCACCCTGCAGCAGAGCCTGGGCACCACCTTCCGCCGCTCCAACGCGGGGCAGCGCGACCGCAGCTTCGCGCTGGGCGCGTCGGTCGCGCGGCAGGATTTCGACGCCTATAACGCGCAGACGCTGACCCTGTCGGGCAGCCTGTCGCGCCAGAGCACGCCGATCTTCCAGAAGCGCTGGACGTGGAGCATCGGCGGCGAGCTGATCGCCACCCGCGAAACCCCGTTCGAGACGAGCACGCTCGACCGCGACCGCAGCACCTATTTCATCGCCGCGATCCCGCTGCAGCTGGGCTATGACCGGTCGAACAGCCAGCTCGACCCGACCAAGGGCTTCCGCCTGAGCGCGCGGGTGAGCCCCGAGGCGCAGAAGCAGTCGGGCGGCGGCTTCGACGGCTATGCCCGCCTGCTGGGCGAGGGCAGCGTCTATTATCCGGTGATGGACTCGCTGGTGCTGGCGGGCCGCGCGCGGGTGGGCTCGATCGTCGGCGCGAGCCGCGACAGCATCGCCCCGTCGCGGCGGCTCTATTCGGGCGGCGGCGGATCGGTGCGCGGCTTCGGCTATCAGGAGCTGGGGCCCAAGGACATCGACGACAAGCCGATCGGCGGCCGATCGCTCACCGAGTTCGCGCTGGAGGCGCGCTACCGCTTCGGCGACTATGGCATCGTGCCCTTCTTCGATGCCGGCCGGGTGGGCGAAAGCTCCACCCCGTCGCTCAAGAACATGCGCTACGGCGCCGGCATCGGCGTGCGCTACTACACCAATTTCGGGCCTTTCCGGCTCGACCTGGCGACCCCGATCAACCGCCAGCCGGGTGAATCCAAGATCGCGCTCTACATCTCGATCGGGCAGGCCTTCTGATGGTCGACGACAGCCCCACGCCCGCCTCCGCCCGCCCGCTCTGGATGACGATCGCACGCGGCATCGGCATCGCGATCGGCGGCCTGCTGCTGCTGATCGCCGCGCTGGTTTTCGGGCTCGACACCGGCGCCGGCCGCCGCTTCCTGGTCGACCGGCTCGCCGGTTTCGAGACCGAGTCCGGCATGCGCTTCGCGGTCGCCCGGATCGAGGGCTCGCTCTATGGCCGGATGATCCTGCGCGGGGTCGAGATCCGCGACGGCCAGGGCGCCTTCGCGCGCTCGGACCGGATCACGCTCAACTGGCGCCCCTTCGCCTATCTGACCCACAGCAAGGTCGATGTCCGCGAGCTGCTCTCGCCCGAGGTCCGGCTGCTCCGCATGCCCGCGCTGAAGCCGGTGCCCGCCGATCCCAACGCCCCGATCCTGCCCGACATCGACATCGCGCTGGGCCGGGTGGCGATCGACCGGATCGTCATCGAACCGCCGGTCACCGGCCAGCGCCACATCGCCCGCTTCACCGGCTCGGCCGACATCGCCGACGGCCGCGCGCGGCTGAACGCCGACGCCCGCACCGTGAAGGCCGCCGGCGTCGCGGGCGGCGACCTGCTGACCCTGCGCCTCGACGCCCAACCCTCGGCCAACACGCTGGAGATCGCCGCCGCGCTGAATGCCCCGGTGGGCGGGCTGGTCGACAGCTATGCCGGCTTCGGCAAGCCGCTGGCGCTGCAGCTCGACGGACGCGGCGACTGGCGCGCCTGGAACGGCAAGCTGACCGGCCGCGCCGGTGCCGCCTCGCTCGCCGACCTGGCGCTCACCGCGCGCGATGGCCGCTTCCAGCTCAAGGGTAACGCCAGCCCCGGCGCGGTGCTCGAGGGCCCGGCCGCGCGGCTGACCCAGCCGAGCCTGGCGATCGACGCCAGCGCAACCCTGGGCGAGCGGCGTGCCGATATCGCCTTCACCGCGCGCTCCTCGGCGCTCGCGGTCGAGGGCAAGGGGCTGGTCGATCTCGGCCAGAACCGCTTCGGCAACCTCACCCTCGCCGCCCAGCTGCTCACCCCCGGCGCGATCGCCGACAATGTGCGCGGCCGCGACGTGGCCGTGAACGCGACGATCGACGGCCCCTTCGCCACGCCGAGCATCGCCTACAAGCTGTCGGCCGGGATGATCGGTTTCGGGTCGATGGCGGTGGAAGGGCTGACCGCCGAAGGTCGCGCGACGATCGACGCCAACCGCATCCTGATCCCGCTGAAGGCCAGCGCGCGCCGCGTGACCGGGCTCAACGCCGCCGCCGGCGGGCTGCTGACCAACCTGAAGGTGGACGGCGACCTCGCCTGGTCGAACGGGCGTCTGCTCTCCGACAATCTGCGCCTGCGTTCCTCGCAGATCGACGCGACCGCGATCGTCGTCGCCGATCCCGCCACCGGCCGCTACACCGGCGCGATCAAGGGCCGGGTCAATGATTACCGGATCGACGGACTCGGCCGGATCAGCCTGACCACCGACGCCAAGCTGGTGCCCGGCCCCAAGGGCGGCTTCGGCATCCAGGGCGTGTTCCGCATGGCCACCCGCAGCCTCGACAACGCCACCCTGCGCGACACGCTGGGCGGCAATGCGGTGACGACGGGACGCTTCGGCTTCGACGAGAATGGCAATGCCACGATCACCGGCCTCACCCTCCGCGCGCCCGCCTTCACGATCAACGGCGGCCGGGGCAGCTATAATATCGATACGGGCCGGATCAGCCTGTCCGCGCGCGCCCAGTCGAAACTCTATGGCCCGCTGGAGGTGATCGCCACCGGCACGCTGGAGCGCCCGCTGGTCCGCCTGAAGGCGGCGCGTCCGGGGCTGGGCATCGAGCTGCGCGACCTGGTCGCCGAGCTGCGCGGCGTGCCCGCCGGCTATGCGGTGAAGGCGACCGGCCAGACCGCCTATGGGCCGCTCGCCGCCGACCTGCTGGTGCGCATGGGCCGGGGGCCGATGGCGCTCGACATCCGCAAGGCGACCCTCGCCGGGATCGAGGTGGCCGGCACGCTCGTCCAGACCCGCTACGGCCCCTTCGCCGGCACGCTGACCCTCGCTGGCTCCGGTCTCAACGGCCAGGTGAAGCTGGCGGCTGCGGGCGCCGACCAGCGCGCCGATGTCGACATCACCGCCAACGCCGCACGCATCCCGGGCGACATGCCGATCGCGATCGGCGCGGGCAAGATCGTCGCGACCGTGACGCTTACCCCCAAGGGCCCGAACGCCACCGGCCGCTTCTCGCTTCAGGACGTCCGCCAGGGCGAGACCATGCTGAGCCGCGCGCAGGGCCGGCTGACCTATGCCGATGGTCGCGGCAATGTCGCGCTCGTCGCCAAGGGACGCAGCGGCGTGCCCTTCGACGTCAGCCTGCAGGCGGCGCTGGCCCCCGACCGGATCGTCGCCAACGCCAAAGGCAGCGTCAACGCGGTCGCCTTCTCGCTGGCCGCCCCCGCCGTGGTGACCAAGAGCGGCGCCGATTGGGTGCTCCAGCCCGCCACCCTGGTGGTGCCGCAGGGCAAGGTCGAGCTCAGCGGCCGCTATGGCGCGGCGACGAGCCTGAAGGCGAAGCTTTCGAACATGGACATGTCGATCGTCCAGGCGGCAATGCCGGGCCTAGGCCTGGGCGGCCGCGCGACCGGCACGCTCGACTATAGCCAGGCCGCCGGCGCCGAGGTGCCCACCGTCCGCGCACGGATGGACATCGCCCGCTTTACCCGCACCGCCGCCTATGTCGTCTCGGCGCCGGTCGACATCGCCCTGCTCGCCACGCTCGATGCGAGCGGTGGCGACATGCGCGCGCTGATCCGGCGCGGCGGCGGGCTGATTGGCCGGATGCAGGCGAAGCTCGCCCCGCTCGGCGCGGGCGCCACCCTGTCGGAGCGGCTGTTCGCCGCCCCGCTGTCGGGCGGCATCCGCTATAACGGCCCGGCCGACGTGCTGTGGACGATGACCGGGATCGCCGGCCAGACGCTGTCGGGCCCGATCGCGCTGGGCGCCGATTTCGGCGGGCGGCTCGATGCGCCAACCCTGAAAGGCGTCATCCGCGCCAATGCGCTGCGCTATGAGAACGAGACCTATGGAACGGTGATCAGTGCGATCAAACTCGACGGTCGCTTCACCCAGTCCTCGCTCCAGATCGCCTCGCTCACCGGCAATGCCGGCACCGGCACGCTGAGCGCGAGCGGCACGATCGGGCTCGATGCGGCGAGCGGTTTCCCGATCGACCTGAAGGCCACGCTGCGCCGCGCCCAGCTGGCGCGCAGCGACGCGCTCGGCGCCACCGTCTCGGGCACCATCGCGATCACCAACAGCCAGGCAGCGGGCGGGCTCATCAAGGGCGAGCTGACCATCCCCGAGGCGCGCTACCAGATCATCCGCCAGGGCGCCGCCGAGGTGCCCGAGCTGACCGGCGTGCGCCGCCGCACCGACCAGCCGGCCAAGCCCGGGGAGAAGCCGGCGGGCATGGGACTGACCAACTGGAAGCTCGACATCCGCGTCCGCGCCGACAACAAGCTGTTCGTCAGCGGCATGGGACTGGAGGCCGAATGGGCGACCGACCTGCGGGTCGGCGGCTCGGCGGCCGATCCGCGCGTGACCGGCACCCTGTCGGTGGTGCGCGGCACCTACAGCTTCGCGGGCCGCCGCTTCGACCTCGACGAGGATGGCGAGGTGCGCTTCGAAGGCGGCGCGCTCACCGATCCGCAGCTCGACCTGGCGGCGAACACCACGGTCCAGGGCGTCACCGCGACGATCCGCATCGGCGGGCGGGCGATGAACCCGCAGGTGACCTTCACCTCCACCCCCACCTTGCCGCAGGACGAGATATTGTCGCGGCTGCTGTTCGGCGCCTCGATGAGCTCGCTGTCGCCGACCCAGGCGATCCAGCTCGCCGCCGCGCTCAATTCGCTGCGCGGCGGGGGCGGCGGGCTCAACCCGCTCGGCAAGCTGCGCTCGGCCTCCGGCATCGACCGGCTCCGCGTGCTGGGCGCCGACAAGACCGCCGGGCGCGGAACCGCACTCGCCGCTGGGCAGTATATCTCCAACGACATCTATGTGGAGGTGATCACCGACACGCGCGGCTTCACCGCGACGCAGATCGAGGTGGCGCTATCCAAGGCGCTGAGCATCCTGAGCCAGACCGGATCGTTCGGTGGATCCAATGTGAGCCTGCGCTATTCGAAGGATTATTGAGCGGGCGAGCGATGTCCGGGCCGGGCGGTCCCTTCAGCGGCGTGCGCTGCCGGAATATCCCCTGGCGCCCGCACCGCATCGATGAAGGCGCGCAAGGCCGGCGCCATCTGCCGCTGCTGCGGATAGCATAGGAAATGGCCCGGAAACGGCACCGACCATGGCTCCAGAAGCGCCACGAGGCGGCCCGCCGCGATCAGCTCGCTGACCATATATTCCACCGGAAAGGCGATCCCCGCGCCATCGACGGCGGCACGGATGCTCATTTCCTTGTCGTTCACGATGAGGGGCCCATCGACCGTGACTTCGAACCAGGCATCATTTTCGAAAAACTCCCAGGAATAGGGCAGCGCCCTGCCTGGCCATCGCCACCGGATGCAGCGGTGGTCGATCAGGTCGCGCGGATGGGCCGGAGCGCCATATCGTTCGATATAGGCCGGCGCAGCGACCGCGATCTGGCGCAGTTCCGGCCCTAGTCGCACGGCGATCAGGTCGCGCTCGATGACCTCGCCGATGCGCAGCGCCGCGTCATAGCCGCCGGCCACGACGTCGACGACCGCATCGTCCAAGGTGAGGTCCACCACCACGTCCGGATAGGCGATCGCGAAGGCGCCGAGGATCGGTGCGATGTAGCGCTCGGCGGCCGAGCGGAAGGCATGGACTCGTACCGTGCCGGCTGGGCGGTCGCGCGTCCGCCGCACCTGCCCCAAAGCGCTGCCGAGTTCGGACACCGCCGGACGCACGCGCCGGAGAAGGATGTCGCCAGCTTCGGTCAAGGCCACGCTGCGCGTCGTTCGCACCAACAACTGCACGCCGACACGATCCTCGAAGCCGCGCACCATCTGGCTCAGCGCGGAAGGCGACACGCCCAGCGCCTCGGCCGCCCGGCTGAAGCTGAGCATTTCACCGACGGCTACGAAGGCGCGCAACTGGTTATAGTCGCTGCCGGAAAGGGGCATGTCCATGCGGGCAGCATGCATTCCTTAGCTGAGGTTACAAGCCCTGTCAGAATATGGCCTATTATAAACCACCTCTGTCGCGGGCATGACGGCGGCCGAGGAGAACGCATATGAAGACATGGTTCATCACCGGCATCTCGCGAGGACTTGGGCTGGCGCTTGCGGAGGCGGCGCTGGCGCGCGGCGATGTCGTCATCGGGACGACGCGCGGCGAGCGCCCTGCCCTGGATGCGGGCCCCGGCACCTACCATGTGCTCACCCTCGATATGGCGGACGGTGCCGCGATCGAGGAGCAAGTCAGGCAAGCCTTCGCGATCGGCGGGCGGATCGACGTCATCGTCAATAATGCGGGATACGGATTACTCGGGGCCGTCGAGACGGCCACCGACGAGGAGGTCGCGCGCCTGTTCGACGTGGACGTGTTCGGTCCGTTCCGGCTCATCCGCGCGGCGATGCCCTATCTGCGGGCGCAGCGAAGCGGCCACATCGTCAACATCACCTCGATCGCCGGGCGCGCGCCCGGCCCGGGCTGTGCGCTCTATTCCGCCGCCAAATATGCGCTCGAGGGCCTGTCCGCCGCGCTCATCCATGAAGTGGCGCCGCTCGGCATCAAGGTGACGGCGGTCGCGCCGGGCGCCTTCCGGACCGATTTTCTGTCGGCGCACTCTATCCGCAAGAGCGACGCCGAGGATGCCGCTTATTCCCCTTCGGTCGGTCGCGCGTCCGCCGCGTTCGCAGCCGCCGATGGACAGCAACTCGGCGATCCCCGCCAGGCGGCGCAGGCCCTGCTGAACGTCGTCGATGCCGACCATCCCCCGCTGCACCTGTTGCTTGGCTCGGATGCCCTGCGACGCGCCCGTGAGAAACTGGGCGCAGTCATCGACGAGATCGACGCGTGGGAAGCGGTGACGCTCAGCACCGATTTCTGAAGGGTCGCACGAAGCGAGGTCGGCGGGAGGCAGCCTACTCCGCCGCCTCGCGATAGGCCGCGTCATGCTGGGTCAGCTCCTCGGCCGCGAAGTCGTCGACCGCGATCACCTTCGCCACCGCCGCGTCGGCGGCCTCCAGCCGGGTCGCCTCCTCGTCGCTGACCAGGCCCTTGGTCTTGGCCGCGTGCCAGTCCTTATGGCCGGCCTTGCGGAGCCGGTCGCGGATCGGCTGGGTCTCGTCGACCAGCGCGAAGGCCCGGCCGAGCTGGCCCACCGCCTCGTCCTCGCTACCGAAATAGAGGCCCGAGGTCAGCCGGTCGCGGGTGGCCGAGGGGGTCAGCAGCAGGTCGGCCACCTGGCGGATCAGCCGGTCGCTCGGCCCCCGGCGACGGCGGCCGAAGGGCATGATGAAGAAGCGCAAGGTCGCGCGCAGCGGGGCAAAAGGCAGGTTGGCGAGGATCTCGTCGAAGCGCTGTTCGATCGTCGCGAAGCCCGTCTCCATCGCATAATGGAGCAGCGGGAAATCGGCCTTTTGCTGGCCTTCGTCATGCCAGCGCTTGAGCGCGGCCGAGGCCAGATAAAGTTCGGAGAGGATGTCGCCGAACCGCGCCGACAGCAATTCGCGCCGCTTCAGCTCGCCGCCCAAAGTGAGGAAGGCGATGTCGGAGAGGAAGGCGAAGGCCGCCGAATAGCGCGAGAGCTGGCGGTAGAAGCGGCGCGCCTTGCCCGCCTTCGCCGGCGCGGGGGCGAACAGCCCGCCGGTCCAGCTGCGCATCGTCGCGCGCAACGCGGTGCGCAGGAAATGGCCGACATGGCGCCACAGCTTGGCGTCGAACTGCACCAGCCCGCGCTCGGGATCGGGATCGGCCACCGCCCTGATCTCGTCGAGCAGATAGGGGTGCGCGCGGATAGCGCCCTGGCCGAACACCATCAGGCTGCGGGTGAGGATGTTGGCGCCCTCGACGGTGATCGCCACCGGCACCGCGCGATATTGGCCCGCCAGATAATTGGACGGCCCCTCCATGATCGCCTTGCCGCCATGGACGTCCATCGCGTCGTTGACCACGGTGCGCATCCGCTCGGTCGCGTGGAGCTTCATGATCGAGGCGATCACCGCGGGATGATGGCCCTGGTCGAGCCCGGCGCAGGTGAGCCGGCGCGCGCCATCCAGCACATAGGCGTTGCCCGCGATGCGGGCGAGCCGTTCCTGGATGCCCTCGAACCGGCCGATCGGCAGGCCGAATTGCGCGCGCACCCGCGCATAGGCGCCGGTGGTGTGCGCGGCGAAGGCGGCGGCGGCCGCCGACAGCGAGGGCAGCGAGATGCCGCGCCCGGCGGCGAGCGCGCTCATCAGCATCTTCCAGCCCTGCCCCACCCGCTCGGCGCCGCCGACGACGAGGTCGAGCGGGATGAACACGTCCTTTCCGCTGGTCGGGCCATTCTGGAAGGGCTGCATCGAGGGGAGATGGCGCCGACCGGTGGTGACGCCCGGCAGGTCGGTGGGGATCAGCGCCACGGTGATGCCGATCTCCTCCTGCTCGCCGAGCAGATGGTCGGGATCGCGCAGCTTGAAGGCGAGGCCCAGCACCGTCGCGACCGGGGCCAGGGTAATGTAGCGCTTCGACCAGTTCAGCCGGATGCCGAGCACCTCCTGCCCCTGCCATTGGCTGCGGCAGACGATGCCGACATCGGTCATCGCCGCGGCGTCGGAGCCGGCATCGGCGCTGGTGAGACCGAAACAGGGGATTTCGCGGCCGTCGGCGAGACGCGGCAGCCAATGCTCGCGCTGCGCCTCGGTACCGAAGGCGACCAGCAGTTCGCCGGGCCCCAGCGAGTTGGGGACCATCGCGGTCACCGCCGCCGCCGCCGAGCGCGACGAGATCTTCCGCACCACCTCGCTATGCGCGAAGGCCGAGAAGCCGCGCCCGCCATAGCGTTTCGGGATGATCATGCCGAAGAAGCGCTCGCGCTTCAGATAGTCCCACGCCTCGGACGGGAGATCGCGATCCTCCCAGGTCACCCGCCAGTCGTCGACCATCGCGCAGAAGCGCTCCACCGGGCCATCGAGAAAGGCCTGCTCCTCCTCGGTCAGCTCGGCCTTCGGCACGTCGAGCAGTTCGGACCAGTCGGGATCGCCGGTGAACAGGGTCGCGTCGAGCCAGGCATCCCCAGCGTCAATCGCCTCGCTCTCGGTGGGCGACAGCTGCGGCATCGCGCCGCCGACGATCGAAAACAGGGGACGCGACACGAGCTCGCGGCGGGCCTGGGTGAGGGCCATGATCCTTCTCCTTTGCGTTGGCAAACGAAGGAGAAGCCAATCAGGTCCGCCACAACTCTCTGAGAAGAGAGTGAATCAGCCGCTAGCGCCGCCCGGGTATCGCCAGGGCCACTATCTGGTCGGGCGCATCGCGCAGGCGCAGCGACAGGCGCGCGCCCGACGGCGCCGGCACCTTGATCGACAGGCCGGTGAAGCCTTCGGCGATCTTCACCCCATTCGTCCCGCCGACGCTGTCGAGCAGGAACAGCCCTTCGCCGCGCAGAGTGCAGGTGGAGGCCGGCTTGGCCGGGCAGTCGAGCGCGGTGATCTTCGGCAGGCGGACCAGGGTGGTCAGCGGCTGCCAGTCGCTCGCATCCTCGCCATGGAGCAGGCGGAAGCGCAGCGGCCCGAAGGCGGAGGGGCCGAGCGAGGCGGGGTCGAAGCTGGCCACCGCGATGTCACGGCCCTGGAGGCGCAGGTCGGGGCCAGCCGCGAGCCGGGTGCTCGCCTCGCCATCAGCGGTGCCGATCTCGATCCGGTCGCTCGCCTCGAAACGCCCGCCCTCGGGCGCGCGCAGCGAGAAGATCATCCGGCTGCTGTCGGGCAGCAGCGTATCGCCGCCCAGCGTGATCGAGAGGCCCGAGGGCGTTTCCTTCGCCACGGTGCTGCGCTCGATCAGGCTGATCTTCGGGCGCGGCGGCGCGACCGTGACCCCGACATTGAGCACGCGCCCATCGGACAGGGTGACCTTGGCGCTGCCCGGCTCGCCGGCGATGCCCGCCCCCTCGCCCTGCGCGGCGAGCTGGAGCCGGTCGATGTCTCCTTCACGGGTGAGGCCGGCGGGCAGCAGTTCGATCCCCGCCAGCTCGACCTTGGCAACCTGGTCGAGCCGCTGGCCCGAGAGCAGGCCGGAACGATCGCCGACATGGGTCGCCAGCTTGTCGAGCCGGCTCGCCTGCGGCCGCGCGCGCATGGTGAGGGTCGCGGGCTCGGCGGCGCCGGGCTGGTAGAGCTCGATCACCACCTCGCCGGGCCGCGCGTCCTTCAGCGGCACGGTGAGCGCGAGCTGGCCGTCGTCGGTCAGGCTCTTCTCCAGGGTCTGCGGCGCGCCCGAGCCGCGCCGCATCGTCGCACGGGTGACGCAGGCGGGAGCAGGCCCGCTGAACATGATCATATTGTCTCGGCCGGTGACGAGGCTGGCATTGTCGGCGACCGACCAGCTGCCCTCCCCCGGAAATTGCAGCGTGAAGCGCGGCCCTTCGAACCGGTCGAAACCCCAGCGGCCGACGAGCTGCGCCGTCGCATTGCCCTTCAGCCCGGCGGGGATCGGCCCGTTCAGCACATAGCCGCCACGATCGGCACGGATGACGGCCGGCAGCTCGATCGTCTGACCGCCCAGGGTCACGCGCAGCACCATGTCGTGCAGATAGTCGGTGGCGTAGATCAACGGAGCGCCGTCGATCGGCAGGCCCAGCCCCGCATAGACGCCGCACAAGGGATCGTCGGTGGCGGCGCGCAGCCGGGGCGGGCTGTCCGCCTCGATCGCCGGCAGCGCCGTCACCAGCACCGAGCGGGGCTTGTCGAACGAGGGCGCCGAGTTGAGCAGCATCGAGACCTGGTTGTCGCGCCGCACGCTGAGGCTGGGCAGATAATCGAGCTGCGGATTGCTGAACGCGCCGAACACGCGGGCGATGTCGCGCACCACGCCGATATAGGGGCTGTAATAGCCCATCCCCGCCTCGCGGGTGGAGCTGAGCTGCATCGCCAGATCGACCGGCGCGCCCGACAAAGTCTCGGTGAGCGAGGAGGTGTGGACGTCGGCGAGGACGAGGGTGTCGCGATTTTCGAGCAGGCAGGCTGCCTGCAGCTCGATCACCTTGTTCAGGCATTCCTCGTTGAGCTTCATCCCCAGGCTGTGCGCCAGGGTGGGCGCGACGCGGCGCAGATATTCGGGGTGGCTGTTCTCCTGCGCGCGGATCGCGGCCATGAAGCCGTCGAGCCGGGCGCGATCGAGCGAGGCCTGGTTGAGCTCCTGGCTGGCGCGGACGAACTCGCCCGGCCGGCCGCGCACCGCATCGGCGATCGCGCCCCCTGCTCCGCCGGTATCGGGCACCAGGAACAGGACCAGCTGGCGCGCGCCCTTGGGCACGACGAGGTCGAGCTGGCGCTCCTTCTCCTTCTTCTTCCAGGGCTCGGCGACCTGGATCCAGTCCTTCGACGGCGGGTTGGTGACGCCCTGGAGGAAGGCCGAGACGATCAGGAAGCGGGCACGCTGGTCGCTCGGAAAATCGGCGCGGATCGAGAGCTTGTCCCCCTCCGCCAGGCTCGGCACCCGCGCGATCGGCAGGGTGACGTCGCCGCGCGAGACGTCGATCCGGAGCGCCGGGCCGGTCAGGTCGAACGGCGCGGGATCGGCGGCGCGGACCGGTGTCGAGGCGGCGGCCGCCAGCGCGAGCGCTGCCGCGAGGGCGCGGAGGGAACGGGACGGGGAACGCAACGAAGCCATGATGCCTTCTAACGCGAGACGGCGGATATGGGTCAAGCGCTCGAACCCAAGGATCGTTTCACGTCGGTCGTTTCAGGTCAGGGGTCGTTTCAGCTCAGGGGTCGTTTCAGGTCAGACCGCCTTGCCCGCCAGCACGCGCCGCGCGGTATCGTTGCACAGCTCCACCGCCTGCTCGCGCGTCATCGGGTTGGGCGACAGGCCATATTCGAGCCAGATGCCGTCCATCACGCCGCCGATGATCGAGGCGGCATTGGCGGTGGTGGGGCTTCCCGCACGCTCGGGCAGGCGGGCGAGGATCGCGGTGATGATCCGCGACAGCCGCTCGCTGAAGCTGTTGCGGACCTCGGCGAAATCGGCGCGGGCCCGGACCAGGGTCCAGAAGGCGATCCAGGCGCCCAATATGTCGGGGCCCGCCCATTCCTCGGAAAAATGCAGGCGGAACAGCGTGTCGAGCGAGCGCCACGGATCCTGCTCGTCGGCCAGATCGGCCTCCAGCCGGCCGATGAACCCGTCGCACAGCTGGCCATAGGCTTCGAGCAGAAGGGTCTGCGGATTGCCGAAATAATGGCGGAGCAAGCTGTGCGAGACCCCGGCCTGGCGACAGATTTCGCGCCCCGTGGTGCCGTTGGGGCCCAGCCGGGCGAGGCAGGTGACGGTGGCCCGCAGCAGCTCCTGCCGCCGCACCTCGGGATCCTCCCGCCGCACCCGGGGGCGCGGCGCGGCCGCCGGGGACTTCTTCGGACGGATGGCCTTGGGCGCGGGCGCGATCGACATGCCAACGGCGTAGGTCATGCGGGGGCGATAGGGAAGAGCGGAAGGGTGGTCTGCATCGCCCCGCAAGCCGCTTGCCCTGCGGGATAGCAGGCGCTTCAGAACACCATCTTGAAACATCCGGCAACGACCAGCAGGCCGATCAGCGCCAATATCCCTATAATCCACACCACCGCCTTGATCATCTCAATCTCCTTTGCCTGAGCAACAGCCACAGCGGATCGTTGTTCCGTAGGCGTGACGGGATAGGTCACTCGCCTATGCCAAACGACGTTGCTGCGGAGCGTCTTGCGAAGGAGCGTCTTGCGAAAAGGCTTCATGCGCGTTGGCCATCGCCAGCGCGGTTGCCGCATGACCAAAAAGGAAATTGCCGCCAGACTGCGGTTTTCCGCGACGATCGACAGAAGGGCGCGACAGCCGCTCCCACGAACGACCCGCCCTATCGAAGCGTCTGATTTTTGATGATTTTCCATGGTAGCGGAGGAGGGACTTGAACCCCCGACACGCGGATTATGATTCCGCTGCTCTAACCAACTGAGCTACTCCGCCCCAGGGCGTCCGCAGATGCGGTGGAGCGGCCCTATAAGCAGCACGTTGATTCCGGTCAACTGGACTTTGGCGTGACGCGCGATAGAGAGCCCCTGACAGTTCGATACCGGGAGATTCGGAATTGGCGCATTATGACGTGCTGGTCGTCGGGGCCGGCCATGGCGGTGCTCAGGCCGCGGTGGCGCTTCGCCAGAACAAGTTCGAAGGCAGCATCGCCGTGGTCGGCGACGAGCCCGAGCTGCCCTATGAGCGCCCGCCCCTCTCCAAGGAATATTTCTCGGGCGAGAAGACCTTCGACCGCATCCTGATCCGCCCCGCCACCTTCTGGGAAGAGCGCAAGGTGGACATGCTGCTGGGCAAGCGGGTCGCCTCGGTCGATCCCGCCGCGCACCAGGTGACCCTGACCGACGGCTCGACCATCGGCTATGGCAAGATGATCTGGGCCACCGGCGGCGCGCCGCGCCGGCTGAGCTGCGGCGGCCATGACCTGGTCGGCGTCCATGGCGTCCGCACCCGCGAGGACGCGGACCGGATGCTGTCCGAGCTCGACCGCACCACCAATGTCGTCGTCATCGGCGGCGGCTATATCGGCCTGGAGGCCGCCGCCGTCCTGTCGAAGTTCGGCAAGAAGGTGACCGTGCTGGAAGCGCTCGACAGGGTCCTCGCCCGCGTCGCCGGCGAGGCGCTGTCGCGCTTCTACGAGGCCGAGCATCGCGCGCACGGCGTCGACGTCCAGCTCAACGCCAAGGTCGACTGCATCGTCGGCGAGGGCCGCGTCACCGGCGTGCGCATGGCCGACGGCAGCGTCCTGCCCGCCGACATGGTGATCGTCGGCATCGGCATCATCCCGGCGGTCGAGCCGCTGATCGAAGCCGGCGCCGTGGGCGGCAACGGCGTCGACGTCGACGAATATTGCCGCACCAGCCTGCCCGACATCTATGCGATCGGCGACTGCGCGATGCACACCAACAACTTCGCCGACGGCGCGCGCATCCGCCTCGAGTCGGTGCAGAACGCCAATGACCAGGCCAATGTCGCCGCCAAGGACATCCTCGGCATCGCCGAACCCTATCATGCGGTGCCGTGGTTCTGGTCGAACCAATATGACCTGCGCCTGCAGACGATGGGCTTGTCGCTGGGCTATGACGAGACGGTGCTGCGCGGCGACCCCGCCAATCGCAGCTTCTCGGTCGTCTACCTGAAGAACGGCAAGGTGCTCGCGCTCGACTGCGTCAACGCGGTCAAGGACTATGTCCAGGGCAAGGCGCTGGTGGTGGGCGGGCATTCGCCCGACAAGGCCGCCCTCGCCAATCCCGAGACCCCGCTGAAGAGCCTGTTGCCGACGGCCTGATCCCTTTTCACCCCTCGCCGCCCGATGCACTATCGTCGGCGGGGGGCCAGCCGGCGCATCGATATCCGTTCGCACTTGCGACCAGCCGATTCCCCTCGCTGGAACCGGATGATGACGGCCACGTTTGAAGGGCCGATCAGCCAGATGGAAGAGGGTGGCGATGGAACTGAGGGTTTCGCTGGATACGGTGTGCCGCCTGATCGTGCGGGCGCGCGAGCTGGAAGCGCAGGTCCCCGGTAACGAGACCGAGGACGACGACGAGGATCCCACCGACAGCGACGATCCCTTCGCGGTGCTCGAGGACGAGGCCAATGAGGCGGTGGAGGACGAAGTCCGCACCCTGATCGAGGATCTGGCCGAGGACGAGCAGGCCGATCTGCTCGCGCTCGCGCTGGTCGGGCGCGGCACGTTCGACGCGAGCGAGTGGGACGAGGCGCTGGAGGCCGCCGCCGAGGACGACAATGAAGAGGTGGTCGAGCAGCTGCTCGATATGCCGATGCTGTCGGGCTATCTGGAGGCCGGCCTCGCCGCCTTCGACCTCAGCTGCGACGGGATCGGGCAGATCGACTGACGCCGGCGGCGCCGAAGCGCCACTCGGCGATCGGCTCCCACGGCCCGCCGCGATACCACCAGGCCGCCAGCCCCGCGATCGCGATGGGGCGTGGTTTGAATTCTGGCTTCAGCGCCGTGAGCAGCGCGCGGGCCTCGGTGGGGGTCACCTTGTTCTGGATGGTGATGTGCGGGCGCCAGCCGGCGCGATCCTGCGGCACCAGCAGTCCCTCCATCGCCTCGGCGATCCGGCCGCGGATCGCGACGAGGCCGGGGCTCTCGACGCCGAGCGCCACCCCTTGCCCCAGCCCGATCAGCCGCGACACCCGCGCCGCCGGCCGGATCGCGCCGCGCGCTTCCGCCGACAGCAACCGCTTGAGCGAGTCTAGCGCCGAGGGTGGCAGATGGTGGAACAGGGTGAGGTGCGCGGGCAGCTGGTTGCGCTCGGGCGGGAAATGGGCGCGGCGCAGGCCGTCGGCCCAGGCGAGGTCCTCGGCCCCCAAAAGGGCGGTGACGATGATCGGCGCGGGTAGCGAAGCGGGCATGGGCCCGCGCTATCATAGATCCTTGGCGGGAAGGCGAACGATATAGCCGGCCTCGCGCCCGTCGCAGAGCGAGGGCAGCGCCTCCACCAGCGCCTCGGGCATCAGCTTCAGCAGCTCCAGCCGCGCCTCCTCGCGCCAGCGATTGCGCGAATAGCCGGGATAATCGCCCAGATCGTGCCAGACCTCGCCCTGTTCGGCGGCGAGCCGGATCGCCATCTGGTCGAGATCGATAATCTCCGTCACACCCGCCCCCATATCGTTCGATGGGATGCGTCTAGCGGGGCGCGGCGGCGCGCTCAGCGCGGCTTCGACGGAGCGACGCGGCGCGGTTGCGAACGACCGATGGAGCGACGAACCGCCGACCGGTATCGACCGGCGACAGGCTTGCGGGTGCAGCGGCGGATGGTCGCGGAGCTTGCTCATCATGCGCCCCTGATAGGCGCCCTTGCCCCGGCGCGCCGTGACGGCGCGCACGCGCCGGCTCAGATCTCGACCTGGCTGCCCAGTTCGACGACGCGGTTGGTGGGCAGCTTGAAGAACTCCATCGCGCTTTCGGCGTTGCGGAGCATCCAGGAGAACAGCTTCTCGCGCCAGATCGCCATGCCGGGCTTCTCCGAGGGCAGCAAGGTCTGCCGCGCCAGAAAGAAGCTGGTGTCCATCATCTTGAAGGCCGGGCCGCAGCTCGTCGTCTCGGAGAGCACGGCGGGGACGTCGGGGTCCTCCATGAAGCCGTAGTTGATGACGATGCGGTAGAAGCCCTGGCCGAGGTCGACATAGTCGCGGCGCTGCTCGGCCGGCACGAAGGGCACGTCGGCGATCTTGACGGTGAGCAGGATCACCCGCTCGTGCAGCACCTTGTTGTGCTTGAGATTGTGGAGCAGCGCGTGCGGCACGCCCTGCGCCTGCGAGGTCATGAACACCGCGGTGCCGGGCACCCGCACCGCCGAATTGACCGCCGAGCTGACGAACACCTTCACCGGCATCGCCGCCTCGCGCAGCCGGTTGATCATCAGCGATCGGCCGCGCGCCCAGGTGGTGAGCAGGGTGAAGGCGATGAAGCCGATCAGCAGCGGGAACCAGCCGCCATCGGGCACCTTGGTGAGGTTCGCGCCGAAATAGGCGAGGTCGACCAGCGCGAACACCGCCACGATCGGGATCGCCAGCCGCTTGCGCCAGCCCCACAGGTGGATCAGCACCACCGCGATCAGGCAGGTGTCGATCGCCATCGCGCCCGTCACCGCGATGCCATAGGCGGCGGCGAGGTTCGACGAGGTCTGGAACGACATGATCAGCAGGATCACCATCACCATCAGGCCCCAGTTGATCGCCGGGATATAGATCTGGCCGATCGATCCGGCGCTGGTGTGGGTGATGCGCAGGCGCGGGATGAAACCGAGCTGGATCGCCTGCTGGGTGACCGAGAAGGCGCCCGTGATCACCGCCTGGCTGGCGATCACCGTCGCCATGGTGGCGAGGATGACGAGCGGCAGGCGCAGCATCTCGGGCGCGAGCAGGAAGAAGGGGTTGTGGATGGTGCGCAGCGCGGTGGCCATGTCCTGGCCCAAGATCATCGCGCCCTGGCCCAGATAGTTGAGCATCAGCGCCGGCAGCACGAACACCAGCCAGGAAATGCCGATCGGCTTGCGCCCGAAATGGCCCATATCGGCATAGAGCGCCTCGGCGCCGGTCACCGCCAGCACCACCGAACCCATCGCCAGGAAGGCGAAATGCCCCTCCTCGATGAAGAAGCGGATCGCATACCAGGGGTTGAGCGCGATCAGCACATGGGGATTGCCCAATATGTGCCAGATGCCGAGCACCGCGAGCACGGTGAAATAGATCATCATGATCGGGCCGAACAACAGCCCCACCTTGGCGGTGCCGCGCGACTGGATCATGAACAGGCCGATCATGATGCCCACCGCGATCGGCAGCACCCAGGCGCTGAACCCGGCCTGCACCGTGGTGAGGCCCTCCACCGCCGACAGCACCGAGATCGCCGGGGTGATCATCGAGTCGCCGTAGAACAGCGCGGTGGCGAACACGCCGAGCAGGATGATCCCCTTGCTCCAGCGCTTGCCCTCGGTCATCCGGTTGATCAGCGCCAGCAGCGCCAGGCTGCCGCCCTCGCCCTTGTTGTCGGCGCGCATGATGATGGCGACATATTTGAACGTCACCACCAGCATCATCGACCAGAAGATCAGGCTGAGCACGCCCAGGATGTGCAGTTCGTCGGGCGGCAGCGGATGATGGCCGGCGAAGGTCTCGCGGAAGGCGTAGAGCGGGCTGGTGCCGATGTCGCCGAAGACGACGCCGATCGCGCCGACGACCATCGCGCCCATGCCGCCATGGCCGTGGCCGCCGTGACCCGATGCGTGGCCCGATGCGTGGACCGATCCTGGGCGATGCGCGGCGGAGGCGTCCTGCGCCGTCTCGCCACCCGTGGCGGTGCCGCTCGTCATGCGAAAATGGACTTCATGCCTGACATTCGCCCACCAAGACGCCGTTCGTTCCCCGACAGGCGCTCAAGCGGCGGGCACCTAGCATTTGTTCCCTGGACCCGCAATGGCCGGCGGATTTCGGGGCGTCCCGGGGCGGGATAGACCTTCTCTCGCTCCCCTCCCTGAAAGGGAGGGGTTGGGGGTGGGTAGCGAGCGAAGCGAGCCCCAGGAAGCCGAGCCGGGGGCATCGAGCCCCCGTCTCGACACACCCACCCCTTCCCCCTCCCTTGATAGGGAGGGGCTTATTTTTTTAGTCCCCCGTCACGACGGTCCTCAGCGTCACCTGGGTCACCAGCCGCTGCACGCCGGGCAGCGCCGACAGGATCGTGCGGTGGACCCGCTCATAGCTGTCGTCCTCGGGCACCTCGACCTTGAGCAGATAATCCGACTCGCCGCTGAGCAGATAGGCCTCGACGATCTGCGGGGTCCGCTCCAGCGTCTGTTCGAACTTCGTCATCGTCGCCTGGCGCTGGTCGGTCAGCGTCACCTGGACGAAGAAGGCGGTGGGATTGCCGCGCGCGGTGCGCGACAGACGCGCGCGATAGCCGCGAATCGCGCCCGCGGCCTCCAGCGCCTTGACGCGACGGTGCGCCGCCGACGGCGACAGCCCGACCTTCTCGCCCAGCTGTTCACCCGTCAGGCTCGCATCCACGGCCAGCTGGTCGAGGATCTTGCGGTCGATCCGGTCCATGCGCGAGATTTTCGCACGACTGGCCGAGTCTGCGCAATGATTACCCCGTAACGATGCGCATCGCCGCCGCCTTCGCCACCTTTTCCCGATTCAGGCGCGTTATGAACGGTCAGCACAGAAGAGGATCGAAGCGATGCGGATCGGCGTTCCCAAGGAAATCAAGAATCACGAATATCGCGTTGGCCTGACCCCGGCCTCGGTGGCCGAGCTGGTCGCGGCCGGCCACCAGGTGCTGGTGCAGACCGGCGCGGGCCAGGGCATCGACTTCGAGGATGGGGATTACACCGCCGTCGGCGCCACCATCGTCGCCGATGCGCCCGCGGTGTTCGCCGGTTCCGACATGATCGTGAAGGTGAAGGAGCCGCAGCCGTCCGAGATCGCGCTGCTGGAAGCCCGCCACACGCTGTTCACCTATCTCCACCTCGCCGCCGACAAGCCGCAGGCACTGGGGCTGATGGCGTCGGGCGCCACCTGCATCGCCTATGAGACGGTCACCTCGCGCTCGGGCGCGCTGCCGCTGCTCAAGCCGATGTCCGAAGTGGCGGGCCGCATGTCGGTGCAGGTCGGCGCCCATTATCTGGAGAAGGAACAGGGCGGTCGCGGCGTGCTGCTGGGCGGCGTGCCCGGCGTGGCGCCGGCGCGGGTGGCGATCCTCGGCGGCGGCGTCGCCGGCGTCAACGCCGCGCAGATGGCGGTGGGCCTGCGCGCCGACGTGACCATCTACGACATCAGCAACGACCGGCTGGCCGAGCTGGACATGCATTTCGGCAGCCAGATCAAGACCGCCTATGCCTCGAAGGCGGCGATCGCCGCCGCCGTGGCGCGCGCGCATCTGGTGATCGGCGCGGTGCTGGTGCCGGGCGCGGCCGCGCCCAAGCTCGTCACCCGCGAGATGCTGAAGACGATGAAGCGCGGCTCGGTGCTGGTCGACATCGCGATCGACCAGGGCGGCTGCTTCGAGACCAGCCACGCCACCACCCATGACGACCCCGTGTTCGAGGTCGAGGGCGTGATCCATTATTGCGTGGCGAACATGCCCGGCGCGGTCGCCCGCACCTCGGCCTTCGCGCTCAACAACGCCACCCTGCCCTTCGTCCAGAAGCTGGCGACCCTAGGCGCCGAGGCGGCGATGGCGGCCGATCCGCACCTGGCGGCGGGGCTCAACGTCTCCGCCGGCAAGATTCGCCACCAGGCGGTGGCCGAAGCGCTCGACCTGCCGTTCGAGCCCTGATCGCGATCTGATCGATTTCCTCCCCTCTCCCCTGGGGGGAGGAAGGGAGAGGGGCGACGGTCTTCCAACCCCCCGTTGTTCCAGGCCCGATGCGCGGTTTCCCCCCACCGCGCATTCCCCTCTCCCGTCCTTTTCTCCTTCTCCCGCTTGCGGAATTGCTGCGGAGCCCATCTACCAGCGTCATCCCCGCGAAAGCGAGGATCCATATTCTCTGAAGCAGGAGACTCTCTCGGTCCGGAGATTATGGATTCCCGCATCCGCGGGAATGACGGTGGGTTTGGCAATGGTCCCGCAGGCGGGAGAGGGAAGTTTGAGCCGGTCTTACTGCCCCATCTGCTGCTTGAGCTGTTCCATCTCCACCAGCCGCTGCTCCAGCTCGGGGCGCCACGAGGCGGTGGGCGGCGAGCGGTCGAGCAGTTCGCGCCAGATCGCCTCGGCGCGGTCGAACTGGCCGGCCTGGGCGAAGGCGAGGCCGCGGAAGAAGAGCGGGCCCGGATGGTTCGGGTTGATCGCCTCGGCGCGGTTGAACGCCAGTTCGGCGGCGGGCGACATCATGCCGCCGCCATGGACGACCAGCACATTGCCGAGACCCACCCACAGGTCGGCGCTGTTCGGATGCTTCTCGATCCCGGTCTTGATGATCGCGATCGCGTAGAGGTTGAGACCCTGGCTCTGCAGCCCATCGGCGGCGCGCAGCACGTCGGAATCGCTGCCGATCTTGCTGAACAGCTTCTGCCGCTGCACCGCGAACTCATTATCGGGCAGCTTCACCGTCTCGGGCGCGGGGGTGGGCTTGCCCGCCAGGCCAGGATTGCCCTGCCAGGCATAGCCCGCGATGGCGAGCAGCAGCGCCGCGCCCACCAGTTCGAGCCCGCCCTTGGGCATCCGGCCCCAGCGCCACAGCACGCCGGCAATCACCAGCGCCATGCCTGCAAAGATCAGCCAGCCCATCATGCCTTCCTCCGCCGCTTGAGGCGGCCGCTCACGATCCAGATGCCGAACAGCAGGAAGACGACCGGCACGGTGTAGAGCGGCCAGGTCAGCGCATCGAGCGGCGGCGCGAAGCTCACCCAGTCGCCATAGCGTTCGATCAGCCATTTGCGGATCGCATCGGGCTTCTCGCCCGCCTCGATCCGGCTGCGGATCAGCGCGCGCATGTCGCCCGCCAGCTCGGCATCGGAATCGGCGATCGACTGGCCCTGGCACACCAGGCAGCGGATCGTCTCCATCAGCGCCTTGGCCTGCTTCTCCTTGGCCGGATCGGCAAGCTGCTCATTGGCGTAGCGCGCGGCCGGCATCAGCGAGTCGGCGAGAGCGGGGGTGGCGATGGCGAGCAGGAGCGCGGCCATAATTCCTCCCCGGAACGGGGAGGGGGACCGCGAAGCGGTGGAGGGGGCGCCGTGAAACGGCGCTTCGCGCCGCCCCTCCACCATCCTGCGGATGGTCCCCCTCCCCGTTCCGGGGAGGAATGAGAACGGTCCGCCCATCACTTCGCCTCCGCCAGCGCCGACATGATGCCGGGCACGTCCTCGGGATTGATCGCCCCGATATGCTGCGCGCGGATGATGCCCTTGCCGTCGACCAGGAAGGTCTCGGGCACGCCCGACGAACCGAGCGCGATCTGGACGCTGCTGTTGGCGTCGCCGCCGATCGCGCGGAAGGGGTCGCCGTTGCGGGCGAGGAAGCGGGCCAGGTCTTCCGGCCGGTCGCGGATCGCGATGCCGTAGATCGGCGCGCCGGCCTCGGCGAGCTGGCGAAGTTGCCCGGCCTCGGTGATGCACGGGATGCACCAGCTGGCGAACACGTTGACGAGATGCGGTTCGCCATTGGCCAGGTCGGCGCTCGACAGGCCCGGCTTGCCGGGGATCGCCGACGGCAGGGTGAAGGCCGGCATCGGCTTGCCCACCAGTTTGGACGAGATCGTCGTGGTGCCGGGGTTCACCAGCTTCCCGCCGGCGAAGATCACGATGATGACGAACAGCGCCAGCGGCAGCCAGATGAGGAGCTTGCGCATCAGAACACGTCCTTTGCCGGCGTGTGGCGCATCTCGCGGCGGACCCGGCCGACCAGCGACAGCAGCCCGCCCAGCGCGACCAGCGCGCCGCCCAGCCAGATCAGGGTGACGAAGGGCTTCCACCACAGGCGCAGCTGCCAGCGGCCCTGCTCGTCGGGCTTGCCGACGACGACATAGAGCTGGCCGTCGAGCACCGTGGTGATCGCCGCCTCGTTGGTCTCGGTCGGCGGTGACGGGAAGGTGCGGGTCTCGGGATGCAGCGTGAAGGGCGCGTTGGTGCCGCGCTGCGCGGTGATCGTGCCCTCGATCGCGGTGTAATTGGGGCCCGCGACCGGCTGCACGTCGTCGAGCCGGATCGTGTAGGGGCCGACCCGATAGGGCTGGCCCATCGTCGCCGCGACCAGGGTCTCCTTGGTGAAGGCGCTCTCGGCGGCCATGCCGCCCAGGCTGACGGCGATGCCGAGATGCGCCACCACCATGCCCCAGATGTAGAGCGGGGTGCGGCGCAGGTTGCGGCCCCAGAGCGGGGCGAGGCTGCCGAGGCCGACGCCGCCGGCGGCGACCAGGCCGAGCAGCGGCAGGACATGGATGCCCGGCGCCAGCAACACCACGAGCAGCAGCACGATCGCCGCCACCAGCAGCGGCAGCGCCATGCGGGTCAGGGTTGCCTTCCAGTCGTCGCGGCGCCAGCGCATGATCGGCCCGGCCGCCATCAGCGCGACGAGCAGCAGCGCGAGCGGCCCCGCGGCGGTGTTGAAATAGGGCGGGCCGACCGACAGCTTCTCGCCCGTCACCGCCTCGGCGATCAGCGGGTAGAGCGTGCCGACCAGGACGATGCCGAGGATCGCCGACAGCAGCAGGTTGTTGATGACGAGCGAGCCCTCGCGGCTGACCAGGTCGAAGCGCGAGCCTTCCTTCACGGTGCCGACCCTGAGGCCGAACAGGGTGAGTGCGCCACCGATATAGAGGGCGAGCAGAACCAGGATGAAGGTGCCGCGCTTGGGGTCGACCGCGAAGGCGTGGACCGAGGTGAGGATGCCCGAGCGGACCAGGAAGGTGCCGACCATCGACATCGAGAAGGCGACGACCGCCAGCATCACCGTCCAGGCGCGCAGCCCCTCGCGGGTGGCGAGCACGGTCACCGAATGGAGCAAGGCGGTGGCGGCGAGCCAGGGCATCAGCGACGCGTTCTCGACCGGGTCCCAGAACCACCAGCCGCCCCAGCCCAGCTCATAATAGGCCCAGTAGCTGCCCGCGGTGATGCCCAGGGTCAGCAGGATCCAGGCGCCGAGCACCCAGGGGCGCATCGCGCGGGCGAAAGCGGCGCCGACATCGCGGGTGATGAGCGCGCCGACCGCGAAGGAGAAGGCCACCGACAGGCCGACATAGCCGAGATAGAGGGTGGGCGGATGGAAGGCGAGGCCGGGGTCCTGCAGCAGCGGGTTGAGCCCCTGCCCTTCGGCCGGCGCCGGATTGAGCCGCGCGAACGGATTCGAGGCAAACAGCAGGAATGCGTAGAAGCCGAGGCCGATCGCCGCCTGCGCGGCGAGGGTGGCGATCAGCGTGCGCTCGTTCAGCCGCCGCTCGAAGATCGCGACCGCGCCGCCCGCCACCGCGAGGATCGTCACCCACATCAGCATCGAGCCTTCGTGGTTCCCCCAGGTGCCGGCGAATTTGTAGAGCAGCGGCTTGGTCGAGGCGTTGTTGGCGGCGACCAGCGCCACCGACAGGTCCACCGTCACGAACAGCCAGATCAGCGCCAGGAAGGCGAAGCCGGTGAGCACCGCCTGGACGATCGCCACCGGCCGCACCGCCGCCAGCAGATCGGCCCGCTGGCTCGCCACTCCCATCGCGCCCAGCACCAGCTGCAGCGCGGCGAGCGCCGCCGCCAGCCAGAGGGCGGCCAATCCCGCTTCGGCGATCACTTCATCCCCTTCTTCTGGTCGCCAGCCGGCTCCAGACTTTCTGTCTTGTGCATCTCGCCGGCCACCTGCGGCGGCATGTAGCGCTCGTCATGCTTGGCGAGGATATTGGTCGCCTCGAAGCTGCCGTCGGGCTGGAAGCTGCCCTCGGCCACGACGCCCGAATTCTCCTTGAACAGGTCGGGCACGATCCCCTTGAAGGTGACCGGCACCGTCTGGGCATTGTCGGTGACGATGAAGTTGATCGTCACGCCATCGGGCAGGCGCTTGATCGAGCCGCCCTGCACCATGCCGCCCAGCCGCACCGCGCGGCCCACCTCGACATGATCCTTCTTCGCGTCGGACGGCGTGTAGAAATAGGCGGCCTGGTCCTTGAGCGCCGACATGGCGAGCAGCGCCGCGCCGACGATCGCGACGAGCGCGAGCAGCGCCAGGATCAGCCGCTGGTTCTTCGCCTTCACCGCCATGTCAGTTTTGCCCCATCTCCATTACGCCCCATCTCCGTCGTGCCCTCAATCCCGTCTGGTCAGGGCATCGGCCTGCCGCTCGGCGCGGCGCATGCGGACGATACTGGCGACCAGCACGCCGAGCGTGCCGATGATGGTCACCGCATAGGCGGCGATGATGAAGGGCCAGTGGTTCATTCGGCGCTCATCCGCTTCAGCCGGGCCTCGACCTTCGCCTCGGCCAGCATCGCGCGCATCCGCATCAGCACGATCGCGCCGAACAGCAGCGAGAAACCCAGCGTCGACAGCAGCAGCGGCCACAGCAGCGAGGGATCGATCTTCGATCCGCCCAGACCGATGCTCTGGCCCTGATGCAGGGTGCGCCACCATTCGACCGAATAATGGATGATCGGGATATTGGCGGCGCCGACCACGCCGAAGATCGCCGAGATGCGATCGTTGCTGCCGCGCTCGGCGCCCGCCGAGGACAGCGCGATATAGGCGATATAGAGGAAGAAGAGGACGAGCATCGAGGTGAGCCGTCCGTCCCATTCCCACCAGGTGCCCCAGGTCGGGCGGCCCCAGACCGAGCCGCTGACCAGGCAGATCGCCGCGAACAGCGCGCCCGGCACCGCGATCGCGCGCGCCGCCACCGAAGCGAGCGGGTGGCGCCAGATCAGCTGCATCAGGCTCGACACCGCGATCCCGCTCCACCCCGCCATCGCCAGCCAGGCGGCGGGGACGTGAACATACATGATCCGCACGCTCTCGCCCTGCAGATAGTCGGGCGGGGTGAGGAAGAGGCCCGCGACCAGCGCGACCACGATCATCAGCCCGCCCGTCCAGCCGAACCAGGGGGTCAGCGGACGTGCGATCGAGAGGAAACGGGCGGGGTTCGCGAAGATATGCACGGCGGATTGGGGGAATAAGCGGCAATCGCGCCGACCGCAATGGCCCGCAATGTGCCCATCGCGCCAGCGCTGGGGCGGCGGCGGGACGAAAGGGTTGTGCGCCGCACCGATCCGGCCCATGGCGGAGGGCATCCCATGTCCTCCGCTACGGCCCCCATCCACCAGAATCTGCGCGGCATCCTGATCCGCTGCGGCGCGGTCGTCTGCTTCGCGGTGATGGCCGCCGCCTTCAAATGGGCGAGCGAGGACGGCGCCGGCGTGCTGGAGATGCTGTTCTTCCGGGGCGTGATCGGGGTGCCGGTGATCCTCGCCTGGCTGGCGGCCGGGGAAGGGACCGCAGCGGTGCACACCTCCCGCTATGGCGCGCATCTGTTCCGGGCGGTGCTGGGGGTCGCCTCGCTGTCGCTGATCTACCAGGCGCTGATCCGCCTGCCGATGGCCGACGCGGTGACGATCGGCTTCTCCGCCCCCGCCTTCGCGACGATCCTGTCGGTGCTGCTGCTCGGCGAGAAGGTGGGCCCGCACCGCTGGACGGCCGTCGCACTGGGCTTCGTCGGCGTGGCGATCGTCACCCGTCCGGGCGGGGCCGCGCTGCCGCTGGCGGGCATATTGTTCGCGATCTTCGGCGCGCTCGGCAACGGCGCCGCGACGGTGACGATCCGCCAGATGGGCAGCCGCGAGAATCCGGCGGCGATCGCCTTCTGGTTCCTGGTCTTCGCGATGCTGGTGGGCGGGATCGGCATGCTCTGGGTAGCGCGCGCGCATGAGCCGGCGACCTGGGCCGCGCTGGTGATCGGCAGCATCGCCGGGGCCGGCGCGCAACTGCTGCTCACCCGTTCGCTCTATGTCGCCCCGGTCTCGGTGGTGGTGCCGTTCGACTATTTGCAGATCGTCTGGGCGGCGCTGTTCGGCTGGCTGCTCTGGGCCACCCTGCCCGGCCTCAACACCCTGCTCGGCGCGCTGCTGATCGCCGCGAGCGGGCTCTACACGGCGTGGCGCGAGCACCGCCTGCACAAGGCGGCGACGGCGCCTGTACCGGTGGAATAGCCCCTCTTAAATCCTCCCTATCGCGTAGCGATAGGGAGGATTTAAGGTTCACCCCCGCCCGATCAGACGCATCGCCATGCGGTCGGCGACCACCGCCGCCGGCACGCCGCTCGACGCGCTTTCGGACCAGATCGACTCCAGCCGCTCGGGGATCTTGGCGACCCGCGCCTCGACCTCGGCGCGGTCGCCCTGGCCGAGATATTCGAGCGCGACGTTGATGATGCCGCCCGCGTTGATCACATAGTCGGGCGCATAGAGGATGCCGCGCGCATGGATGCGGTCGGCATCGGCCGGGGTCGCCAGCTGGTTGTTGGCGCCGCCCGCGACCACGCCGACCTGGAGCTGGTCGATCGACCGCGCGTCGAGGATCGCGCCGAGTGCGCAGGGGCTGAGGACATCGGCCTCGATGGTCATGATCTCGCTCGACGCCACCGCCTCGGCCCCGAGTTCCTCGGCCAGCGCGCGGGCGCGCTTGGCGTCGACATCGGCCAGGGTCAGCTTCGCGCCGTCAGCCGCGAGCAGGCGGGCGAGCCCGCCGCCGACGCTGCCGACGCCCTGGATCGCGACATGCACGCCCCGGGGGTCGCTCTTGCCCAGCGCGCGCTCGATCGCGGCGCGGACGCCCAGATAGACGCCCTTGGCCGTGGTCGGCCCCGGATCGCCGCCCGCGCTGCCCGCCGCGACCGGCAGGCCCGAAACGTGGCGGGTGGTCTTCGAGATCGCGACCATGTCGGCATCGGACATGCCGACATCCTCGGCGGTCACATAGCGGCCGCCGAGCGAATCGACCGCGCGACCGAAGGCGGCGAGCATCTCGGGCGTCTTGGTGCGCAGCGAATCGGCGAGGATCACGCCCTTGCCGCCGCCCATCGGCAGGCCCGCCATCGCATTCTTGAAGCTCATGCCACGCGACAGGCGCAGCGCATCGGTGATCGCGTCCGACGGATCGGCATAATGCCAGAAACGCGTCCCACCCGCGCCCGGCCCGAGATGCGTCGAGTGGAGCGCGATCACCGCGGTGAGCCCCGAAGCGGCGTCGCGGAACAGGTGCACGCCCTCATGATCGTCGAAATCGGGATAGGTCCAGGGAGCGGTCATGGCGGCCTCATGCGATGGAATGGCGCGTAATTTGATTACCCGGCCGCGTAATAATATTTTTCGACAGCATATGCCAGCCCGTTATCGCGGGGGATATCGCTGGAAGGAAATGGGGCGATCGACGGGGATTGAACCCGCAACCTCCGGTACCACAAACCGGCGCTCTAACCAATTGAGCTACGACCGCCACAGACGCCGCTTGGCGTCGGGTTGGCGCTCCATAGGGAAAGCATAAGGCAGACGCAAGCGGGCATGATGCATCGCCCGCCTCTCTTTTAACTCTACTCTTCCATTATGGTACGGTTAGCCTACATCGGTAGCTCGCCATCGAAGGGCGCGCCGAGAAGGGCTTATCCGTGCTGTCCCAACGTACCCGCTATGCGATCCGCGCCCTGCTTCACCTGGGCGACCATTATGGCAAGGGCCCGATCCAGCTGGCCGAGATCGCCGAGCGGCAGAATATCCCCGGCAAGTTCCTGACCGTGATCCTGTCCGAGATGAAGCGCGCCGGTTTCGTCGAGACGATGCGCGGCAAGGAAGGCGGCTACTGGCTGTCGCGTCCGCCGAGCGAGATCACCTATGGCGACATCGTCCGCGCGACCCGCGGATCGCTGGCGCTGGTGCCCTGCGCGGCCCGCCTCGCCTATCAGCCCTGCGATCATTGCGTCGACGAAGCCGAGTGCCGGCTGCGCGCGGTGATGCTGTCGGTGCGCGACGAGACCGCCAATATTCTCGATCGCCTGTCGCTCGCGGAAGAGCTCGCGCTCTAGCGTTTTCGGGTTTTCGGGCCATCCGATCGATCCGAAACGATCCAGCTTTGTAGCGGCATTTTGTTCCCTCCGCTCCCCGCAAAAGCGGCACGGAAAGTCGTTCCGGCTCCGTCTTACCCCTTCATTTCATGTCGATTTTCCGTTGACGACCCTCTGGCCCACGTTATGTGAAGGCGAGGAACGGCGTCCGAGCCGGGCCGATAAAATGCTATGGGAGCCGCTCGAATGAAGAAGCTGAGCATCGTTTTCGTCGCCGCCGGTCTGATGGCCGTTGCGGCTTGCAGCAAGCAGACGCCGGCTGAGAACGCTATCGACAACAATGTCGCCGCTCTGGAGAACGAGGCCGACGCGCTGGAGAACGCCGCCGACGCCACGACCAACGAAGCGACCGAGAGCGCTCTCGAGAACGCCGCCGACGCCGTGCAGAACGCTGCCGACGCCGAAGCTGCGAAGAAGTGATTTCCGGCTCCTTCGGGAGCCGACAATCTCTCCGGAAGAGAGGTGGGCGTCCCTTCGGGGCGCCCATTTCTTTTTGGGAGAGTCTTTGTTTAGCCTCAGGCGCCGGCGGTCACATGCGTGACCTTGGCTAGCGGGTGCGCGTTCGCGCTTGCGACGCCTGTCGGCTTCGTTTCAATCTGCCGCGGGCTCGACCCGCAAACTCAGCCGGTCGCTGACCACCGTCATGGTAAAGAGCGGATCGGCATCGGGCGGCACCTCGCAGACGGCCTCGGTGAAGGCGTCGCGGGTCTCCGGCTCGTCATAGACCATCTTGCGATCGAAGGCGTAACGCCAGGTCTCCTCGTCGGGCCATTCGGCATAGCCGACGAACCGCCCGTCGGCGTCGCGATGCAGCCGCGAGCCATAGCTGCCATAGATTTCCCGGATCAGCTCGGTGCCACGCGTCCAGGCACGGATGAACTGTTCTTCCTTGCCGGGATGGACCCGCCACCAATAGACCGCGACGAACATTCGCTCTCCTCTTTCTCGGCGTCGCCCCTGCGGAAGCTGGCATGACGGGTTATAGTGGTCGCTATAAAATAAACCGGTCAGACATCCGGCAGTGCCTGGTCGGCCGCCCCCCAGCCCTTCAGCGCCTTTGACGACGCCCGCTTGAGCAGCGCCTTCGCGTCCTTGATCGTGAAGGCGCCGGCCTTGTCGGTGCCGTCCAGCTCGTCCCATGAAATCGGCACCGCGACCGGCGCCTGTTCGCGCGCGCGGACGCTGTAGGGGACGACGGCGGTCGAGCCGCGCTGGTTGCGCAGATAATCGATGAAGATGCGGCCGACCCGCTTCGCCTTCGCCATGGTAGCGACGAAGCGATCGGGTTCGGCCTGGGCCAGCGCCTCGGCGAAGCGGTGGGCGAAGTCCTTCACCGCGGGCCACTCGGCCTCGGGGCGCAGCGGCACCACGACATGGATGCCCTTGCCGCCCGACAGCATCGGGAAGCTGACCAGCCCGATGTCCGCCAGCATCGTGCGGATATCCTTCGCCGCTTTCTTCACATCGGCGAAGTCGAGCCCAGTCCCCGTATCCGTGTCGGGATCGAGATCGAAGATCATCCGGTCGGGCTTTTCGACATCCTCGACCCGCGAACCCCAGATGTGGAACTCGATCGTCCCCATCTGCACGCAGGCGAGAATGCCGGCGACGTCTTCGACATAGAGATAATCCTCCTGGCCGCCGTCCTTCTCGGTGATCGGGATATGATGGACATGGTCGCCGAAGCTGCCCGAGTCATGCTTCTGGAAGAAGCATTGCTTCGCGCGCCCCTGCGGACAGCGGACCAGACTGACCGGGCGATGCGCCAGCCAGGGCAGGATCAGCGGGCCCACCGCCCGATAATAGGCCGCAAGATCGCCCTTGGTCGCCTTCGCCTCGGGGAAGATCACCCGATCGGCATTGCTGATCTCGACCGGCATGTCCTCGGCCGGGGCGGCGTCTTCGACCGGCATTACATCCTCCCGCTTCACCTCGGCAGCCTTCTTGTCGGAACGCAGGCCCAGGAAGCTCGCATGGCGCAGCACATCGTCGGCGGTGAATTCGGCGAAGGCGATCTCGGCGACAAGATCGGGCTTCACCCAATGCGCACCGCGCGCCTCGCTGCGGGGCACCTCCACCGGCGCGGTCTTGCGCTCGCGGGACCCGAGCTTCTCCCACAACATCGCCATGGTCGCCTGGTCGAAACCGGTGCCGACCTTGCCGGCATAGACGAGCTGGCCGTCGCGATGCTGGGCGAGCAGCAAGGACCGAAAGGGACGGCCGCGCGCGCTGCTCGGGCTCCAGCCGACGATCACGAACTCCTGCCGCCGCGTGCATTTGACCTTGAGCCAGTTGGTGGTGCGGTCACCGCGATAGGGGGCATCGGCGCGCTTGGAGATGATCCCCTCCTGCCCCGCCTTGCACATCGCATCGAACAGCTTCTCGCCCGCGCCGACGACATGGTCGGCGACATGGACGATGGGGTCGTCGTCGGGCAGCAGCCCGGCGAGCCGGGTCTTGCGCTCGACGGTGCCGAGCTTCGTCAGGTCCTGCCCATCGAGCGACAGCAGGTCGAAGGCGAAGAGGTGGAAATCACCGCCCTCGCCGTCCTTGATCGCCTTCTGCAGCGCCGAGAAACTGGGATTGCCGTCGGCGCCGAGGCTGACGATCTCGCCATCGATCAGCGCGGGCGGCAGGTCGAGCGCGGCGATCGCGTCGGCGACCGGCTGGAACTTCTCGGTCCAGTCGAGACCGGTGCGGGTGTGGATCGTCACCTTGCCGCCCGCGACCGCGATCAGCGTGCGATAGCCGTCGAACTTGATCTCGTGGATCCAGGCGCTGCCGGTGGGGACGCTGTCGACGAGGGTGGCGAGCTGGGGTTTGCGGAACTTCGGCAGCTTGCCGTCGCTCCGGCGGAGGCCGGAGCCGTCACTCTCCTTGGCCACGCTCGAACTCTGGCGGCTCCGGCCTCCGCCGGAGCGACGATTGACTGTAGAGACATGCGCCTCGGCCCTCTTCATCGCCGCATCGAACGCCTTACCGCGCTTGCCCTTCAGGCTGGTCTCGCCGGCCTTGTCCCCGGCGATCTCGGCCATCGTCCGCCCGGTCTTCACGCTGGTCAGCTCGCGCGCGACCAGGTCGTCGCTGCCGCCGGCCTGCTGGTCGTCGATCTTGCGGAGCAGCCAGTTCTCGCGGCGCTCGCCCGGCCTGCCCTTCATGCGGACGAGCAGCCATTCGCCCTTCATCCGCTCGCCATCGAGGGTGAAGTGGAGATGGCCCTTCTCCAGGTCCTTCTCGCTCTTGCCCTCGATCGGCGCCCATGTGCCCTTGTCCCACAGCATCACCGTGCCGCCGCCATATTCGCGCTCGGGAATCGTCCCCTCGAACTCGGCATAGGAGATGGGGTGATCCTCGGTGCGGACGGCGAGGCGCTTGTCCTCGGGGTCGAGGCTGGGGCCGCGCGTCACCGCCCAGCTCTTCAGCACGCCGTCCATCTCCAGCCGGAAATCATAATGGAGCCGGGTCGCGTCATGCTTCTGGACGATGAAGCGGTGGCGGTTCGAGCGGTCGAGCTTGCCCGCCGGCTCGCGCGTCTTCTTGAAGTCGCGCTTGCGATTATAGTCGGCGAGGCCGGCCATCGGCTCAGGCCCGCTTGCGCGCGGGCGCCTTGGCCGGTGCGCTCTTCGCAGCCGTGGCCTTCTTGGCAGGCGCCTTGCGCGTAGCGGGCTTCTTCGCCGCCGTGCCGCCACTGCCGCCGTCCACCGACTTCTTGAGCGCCGCCATCAGGTCGATGACATTGCCCTTCCGTGCCGGGGCCTCGGCCTCCTCCTCCTCGATGATCTTCTTGCCCTTGGCCTTGCGCTTCTTCTCGATCAGTTCCTTGAGCGCATCGACATAGCGATCATGATATTCGCCCGCGTCGAAGTCCGACGCCTTTTTGCGGATCAGGGTTTCGGCCAGGTCGAGCAGGTCGGGATCGGGCTTGCTGTCGGGGATGTCGCGGAAATAGCCCTGCGCCTTCTTCACCTCGTCGGCATAGCGCAGGGTCTCCAGCACCATGCCGCGCCCGCACGGCTTCAGGCTCACCACATATTCGCGCCCGCGCATCGCCAGCTGGCCGAGCCCGACCTTCTTCGTCCGCCGCAGCGCCTCGCGCAGCACCACGAAGGCCTCCTCGGCCAGCTCGTCGGCGGGGACGACATAATAGGGCTTGTCGAAATAGATCACGTCGATCGCATCGGCGTCGACGAACTCGGACAGCTCCAGGGTGCGCTTGCTCTCCAGCTTCACCGAGTCGATCTCGTCCTGCTCCAGCAGCACATAGCTGCCCTTCGACACCTCATAGCCCTTCACGATCTCGTCGGGGTCGACCGCGCCGATGCCGGGCACGACCTTCTCATAGCGGATGCGCTTGCCCGACGGCTCGTGGACCTGATGGAAGGCGACCTGGGCGCCGCTGCTCGTCGCGCTGTAGATCTCGACCGGGATCGAGACGAGCGCGAGGCGGATCTGCCCCTGCCAATAGGCGCGCGCGGCCATGGCGATTTCTCCTGCGAAAACTTCGCCGGATTCAAACCCCAAGCCCAGCCTTCGTTCCTCGCAGAAAGAATCTGTTTACCCTGTTGGGTTAGACCGGATCGGATGGAGATGACCCCGGTCAACCGAAAGCAGGGCGAGCTTGAAGGTGCGATCGGCGAGATTGCCCGCAGTTGCGGGCGGTTCGCTATCGAATGCAGCGACGTGGGCGGCAAGGTCGTCGACGTCGGCACCCAGATCGATGCCCAGACCCAGCTGCTCGGGCGGCTGAGCAGCGCCGCAACCGAGTTGCTGGCGGAGCAGGAGCATGTCACCGCCGCCGCCACCGACGCGCGCGAATATGCGGGCCAGGCGCGCGGCCATCTCGAAGCCTCCAAGCCCGTCGTCGACGGCGCGATCGAAACCTTTGGCGGGCTCACCGACCTGGTCGTCCGCCTCGGCCAGCGCATGGCCAATCTGGAGGAAGCGCTGGGCCAGATGCAGACGGTCGCCCAGGCGATCGACCAGATCGGCCGCCAGACCAACCTGCTCGCGATCAACGCCACGCTGGAGGCTGCCCGCGCGGGCGATGCCGGGCGCGGCTTCGCGGTGGTCGCGGGCGAGGTGAAGAAGCTGTCGCAGGACAGCCGCCACGCGATCGAGCAGATCGCGGGCACGATCGCCCGGCTCAACAAGGAAGCGCTGGGCATCGGCCAGGAGATCGTCGACGGGGTGGCGCGCGGCGCCGAGGCGCGGGCGCGCACCGCCGATCTGGCGCTGGTGATCCACGAGACGCTCGACCATGTCGACGCGCTCGATTCCCGATCGGCCAACATCGCCACCGGATCGCTCACCATCCGCCGCAATGTCGAGGCGCTGAAGAGCGGCCTCGCCAGCCTGTCGGCCGAGGCGCAGGAGAACAGCGCCGCGCTCGCGACGGCGAAGGACCGGCTGGGATCGCTCGAGCAGATGTCGAACGGGCTGCTCGGCCTGGTCAGCCAGACCGGGGTGCCGACCGCCGACACCCCCTTCATCGAGACCTCGCTCCAGCTCTGCCACATGATCCAGCAGCTGATCGAACGCGCGCTCGACGAAGGCCGGCTCGCGATGGAGGCGCTGTTCGACAGCCGCTATGTGCCGATCCCGGGCACCCGCCCCGAACAGTTCATGACCCGCTTCGTCACCTTCGCCGACGCGCAGATCCGGCCGCTGATCGACGCCGCCGTCGCCGCCGACGACCGGGTGCTCGCCACCGCGATCATCGACGCCAAGGGCTATCTGCCCACCCATATCAGCAGCCGCTCGCTGCCGCAGGGCGACGACCCGCTGTGGAACGCCGAACATTGCCGCAACCGCCGCTTCTTCCTCGACGAGGGCACGGCGGCGAACCTGATCAGCGACGCCCCCTTCATCCTGGAGACCTATCGCCAGGACCTGGGCGGCGGCCGCTATCGCCCGGTGAAGAGCATCAGCGTGCCGCTGCGCATCCGCGGCAAGCGCTGGGGCAATCTGGAATTCGCTTACCTGGATTGACGCGTCTCGCGTCGCCCCGGCGGAGGCCGGGGCCCCCAAGGGTTTCTGCGGCGAAATGATCATACCCGTCGTGGCGGCTCCGGCCTCCGCCGGAGCGACGATTTTGGCGGGCCACGCCCCCTAGGTTTCGCAACATAGCCCCGCCATAGTGCGGCGATGGACCTCACCCGACGCACCCTGATCGCCGGCGCCGCGGCGATGCCGGTAATGGCACAGGCGCTGGCGCCCGTAGCCCCCACCGGCGACCCGGAAGCGCTCGCGCGGGACGAGGCCTGGTGGGCGAAGGTGGCGAAGCTCTACGATGCGCCGCCGCCGGGCAGCATCCAGCTCGAATCGGGCCAGTTCGGATCGATGCCGACCAGCGTGCGGCTGGCCTATGAACAGCGCACCGACCGGATCAACCGCGAGACCACGCTCTACACGCGCACCACCTTGAACGACGACCTCGCCAAAGTCCGCGACGCGGCGGCGGCGCTGCTCGGGGTCGACCGCGACGAGATCGCCTTCACCCGTGGCGGCAGCGAGTCGATGGCCACGCTGATCGGCGGCTACAACAAGCTGAAGCCCGGCGATGCCGTCCTCCATGCCGACCTCGACTATGACTCGATGCAGACGGGCATGGAGTCTCTCGCGCGGCTGCGCGGCGTGACCGTGGTGAAGATCGATCTGCCCGAGCCCGCGACCCGCCAGGCGATCATCGACGCCTATGACCGGGCGCTGCGCGACAACCCCAAGATACGGATGATGCTGCTCACTCAGCTCAGCCATCGCACCGGGCTGGTGCCGCCGGTGAAGGAGATCGTCGCGCTCGCCCGCGCCCGCAATGTCGATGTGCTGCTCGACGTCGGCCATGCGCTGGGCCAGCTGGAATTCTCGCTGCGCGACCTGGGCGTCGAGTTCGCCGGGATCAACCTCCACAAATGGATCGCGAGCCCGCTCGGCGTCGGGCTGGTCTATGTGGCGAAGGACCGCATCCCCGACATCGATCCGTGCCTGCTGGAGGGCCCGAGCGAGCGGATCGACGCGCGGGTCCACACCGGCACGGTCAACTATGCCGCGCTGCTCACCGTGCCCGACGCGATCGCCGTCCACCAGTCGATCGGGCTGCCGGCCAAGGCGGCGCGGCTGCGCCATCTGCGCGACCGCTGGGCCGAGGCGCTGCGCGGCGACCCGCGCTTCGACATCCTGACCCCGAACGATCCGGCGATGCATGGCGGCATCACCTCCTTCCGCCTGCGCGGGATCACCGGCGCCGACGCGAATCGCGCGCTGCGCCAGACGCTGTTCGAGCGCTATCGCATCTTCACGGTCGAGCGGCTTGGTCCAGCGAAGGGCGCCTGCATCCGTGTGTCGCCAAGCTTCATCAACAGCGCCGCCGACAGCGACCGGCTGGTCGCGGCGCTGCGCGAACTGGCCAGCCGCAAGGGCTGACCGATGGCCACGCGACCCCTGCCCGATCGCTTCTACAAATTCCGCTCGCTCGCCGCCGAGGGCTATGAGCAGTGCCGGCAGGTCCTGCGCCAGCGCAGCCTGCACTGGCCGTGCCCGGCGGTGTTCAACGATCCCTATGACTGCGCCCCGCTGTTCCGCGTCTCGGCCGACCGCGAGGCCTTCCGCGCCTATCTGAAATCGGTGGTGCGCGAGCGCGGCGAGGGGCTGCCGCGCGCGGAGCGGCAGACAATGGTGACCCAGGGCGCCAAGGTCTCGCGGAAAGTCTATGAGCAGGCGCTGATCGACGGCCATGCCGAACGGCTGGCGGGGATCGGGGTGTGCAGCCTCTCCGAGGTCAAGGACGAAGTGCTGATGTGGTCGCATTATGCCGACTCGCATCGCGGTTTCGCGCTGGTCTTCGCGCCCGCGCCCGGCGACGGCTATTTTGAGCATGCCCAGTCGGTCAGCTACACCCGCGACCGCCCGGTGATCGCCCTGCCCTATCGCGACCCCGAGGCGATCCTGGCGCCCGCGCTGCTCACCAAGGCCGACTTCTGGGCCTATGAGCGCGAGTGGCGGCTGCTCAGCCCCGATCGCCCGCCCGGCTATTACCGCTTCCCGGCGGCGGCGCTGACCGGGCTGATCTTCGGCGCCCGCATGCCGCCCGAGCATCGCGAAGCGGTGGTCGCCTGGCTGAGCGAGACCGGCCCGGCGCCCGAGCTGTTCGAGGCGCATTTCCATGCGAGCCAGTTCCGGATCGAGGTGCGGGCGGTGGCCTGAGGCGGGTCGCCTATTTCCCTCTCCCGCAAGCGGGATCACTGCAAAACCCATCGTCATTCCCGCGAAGGCGGGAATCCATAACCTCCGAACCGCGAGAGTCTCCTGCTTCAGAGGATATGGATCCCCGCCTTCGCGGGGATGACGACGGTGGATGACTTTCGCAGCAGTCCCGCCTGCGGGAGAAGGCTAGAGGGCTAATCCCACTCCAGCTCCAGCCGCAGCATCGCGTTGACCGGGGCTACCTCGACCTCGGGCGTGCTGCCCGACTTCAGCCGGAACTCCGGAATGCGCCGCAGCCATTCCTGGAGGAAGACCTGCAGTTCGCGCCGGGCGAGGTTCGAGCCCGGACAGGCGTGACGGCCGACGCCGAAGGGGATCGACTGGGCGCCCTTGCGCTGGAAGTCGACCGCGAGCGGATCGGGGTTGGCGCGTTCGTCGAGGCCGACGAAGACGCTGGCCGGCAGGATCAGGTCGCCGCTGCGGAAATCGACCCCCTTATATGCGAAGTCGCCCGCGATCTCGCGAGAGACATTGGCGATGCCGTGGCGGCGCAACAGCTCCTCGACCGCGCCCTGGACGAAGGGCAGATCGTCGATCCGTTCGGCGAGCTCACGGCGATGATCGGGATGCTCGGCGAGGAAGCGGGCGAAGAAGCCCATCATCGTCGCCACCGTCTCCAGCCCGCCGAACAGCATCACCGCGGCATAGTTGACCGCTTCCTCGTCGGTCAGCGTCTTGCCGCCCACGTCATGGCCGATCACCTGGCTGAGCAGGTCGTCGCCGGGCGCGGCGCGGCGCTTCGTCACCCAGTCGGCGATATAGGCGCCCATCTTCTGCACCCCGGCCAGCCGCTCCTCGCCGGTGCGGCCGCGCACCGTCTCCTCGGACAGTTTCAGCAGATAGGCCTTGTCGTCGAGCGGCAGGTCGACCAGCCGGAAATAGACGTGGATCGGCAGGATACGGGCGAAGTCGTCGATGAACTCGCACCCGCCCAGCGGGCGCAGCCGCTCGATCGCCTCGATCGCCACCGCGCGCATCTCGCCCTCGATGCGGTGGATCGTGCGCGGCAGCAGCGCCTCGACCAGCGGCTTGCGATAATGGGCATGCACCGGCGGATCGAGCTCGGTGGGGATCAGCCGGGGCCGCCCCTCAGGCATCGGCGGCAGGGTGATGTGCCGGTTCGAGAAGCGCTGCGCGTCGCGCAGGATGGCGACGATGTCCTCGGCATCGGTGACCACCCAATGGCCGCCGTTGCGCGGGGTCCAGAAGATGTCGGGCATCGACGCCTGCACCGCGACATAGGCGGCGTGGATGTCCCCGCCGGCGGCCAGTCCGGTATAGTCGAAATCGAACACCAGGCTTTCGGGAATATGCGCCGGCCTCGGCGCCTCGGCAACCGCGCTCGCCATACAGAGCTCTCCTCTCCGTCGATTATTTGTAACGCAGTATAATTAATGGACGAGGCTGTGGCCAGAGCGTTGGTTCAACTGATCAGCTTCTTCAGCGCCGCGATCGTATCGGCCTCCGCCGCGGGCTTGTCCTTGCGGATGCGGGCGATGCGGGGAAAGCGCATCGCGACGCCGGACTTGTGGCGCTTACTCTCATGGATGCTGTCGAAGGCGAGCTCGATCACCAGGGTCTTCTCGACCTCGCGGACCGGGCCGAAGCGGTTGACCGTATGGTTGCGGACGAAGCCGTCGAGCCATTTCAGCTCCTCGTCGGTGAAGCCCGAATAGGCTTTTGCGACGGGGAGCAGTTCGCCCCCAAGGGCCGGATCGCCGGACCAGCAGCCGAAGGTGTAGTCGGAGTAGAAGCTCGACCGCTTCCCATGGCCGCGCTGGGCGTACATCATCACGCAGTCGACGGTCAGCGGATCGCGTTTCCATTTGTACCACAGGCCGGTACGGCGCCCCGCGACATAGGGGCTGTTGCGGCGCTTGAGCATCACCCCCTCGATCGCCGCGTCGCGGGCCCCCGCGCGGATCTCAGCCAGCTCGTCGAAATCGCTGGCTTCGATGAGCACCGAGACGTCGAAGCGGGTCGGGTCCAGCTCGGCGGCGAAGCGCTCGAGCCGGGCGCGGCGCGCCTCCCAGGGCTGTTCGCGCAGATCCTCCTCACCCTCGATCAACAAGTCATAGAGGCGGACGAAAGCGGGATAGTCGGACAGCATCTTCGTCGACACCGTCTTGCGGCCGAGGCGCTGCTGGAGCGCGTTGAACGACGCGGCGGCACCGCCATGCTCCGCCCCGCCCTGCGCCTCGCCCTGGACGAGCAGTTCGCCGTCGAGCACCGCGTTCAGCCCGGCCGCCGCCTCGGCGATGTCGGGGAAGGTGGCGGTGATGTCGTCGCCCGCGCGGCTGTAGAGCCGCACCTCGCCGCCGGTGCCGACGATCTGGACGCGGATGCCGTCCCATTTCCATTCGGCGGCATGCTCGGTGAGGTCCACCAAGTCCGCCTCCAGCGGATGGGCGAGCATGAAGGGGCGGAAGAAGGGCGTGCCGCGCGGATCGGGGCGCTCGCCGCCCTGCCCCCAGGCGAACAGTTCGGCATAAGGCGGCTTCAGCGCGTGCCACACCTCCTCGACCGCATCGACATCAAGCCCGAACGCCTGCGCGAAGCCGGTCTTGGCGAGCCGCGCCGAGATGCCGACCCGCAGGCCGCCGGTGGCGAGCTTCAACAGCGCGAAGCGGCCGCTGGCGTCGAGATGATCGAGCATCTCGGCGAGCACCGCCGGGGCCTCGGCCCGGCCGAGGCGGGAGAGCCGATCGACCACCGCCGACAGGCTGAGCGAGCCGTCGTCGATCTCGCCGGGCTGCTCGATCCGCTTGGGCCAGATCAGCGCGGCAGTCTCCGCCAGGTCGCCGACATAGTCGCGGCTCATCTCGAACAGCGTCGGGTCGACCCGGTCGGACACCGCCGCGTGGATCGCCGAGGCCTTGACCGCCGACAGGCTGAGATCGCCGGTCAGCACCGCGAGCGCCCAGCCGCGATCCGGGTCGGGCGCGCTGCGCATATGGTCCGCGATCAGCGCCAGCTTGGCGTTGCGCGAACGGGTGTAGACGAGCCGTTCGAGGAGCTGGGAGAAGGCGCGCATGTTAACTAATTCCTCCCCGGAACGGGGAGCGGGACCATGCGCAGCATGGTGGAGGGGGCGACGGCGCAGCCGGCGCTGACGCGCCGCCCCTCCACCGCCTACGGCGGTCCCCCTCCCCGTTCCGGGGAGGAATGGGCGTGCGCAACTCCATCACCCCTCGTCCTCATCCTCATAGCCCACCAGCGCGAGCGCGCGGGCGCGGGTCTGGTGGAGGGCGCACCAATGGACCAGCGCCTCCTCGCGGCCATGGGTGACCCACACTTCGCCGGGGGCCACCTCGGCGATCGTCGCGGTCAGCTCGTCCCAGTCGGCATGGTCGGAGATGACCAGCGGCAGCTCGACATTCTTCTGGCGCGCGCGCTGGCGCACCCGCATCCAGCCCGAGGCCATCGCCGTGATCGGATCGGGCAGCCGCCGCGACCAGCGATCGTTGAGCGCCGAGGGTGGCGCCACCACCACCGCGCCGCGCATCTCGTCGGCCTTTGCGCCGGTCGCCGGGCGGATGTCGCCCAGATCGACGCCGAAGGCGCGATAGAGGTCACACATCCGCTCCAGCGCGCCATGGATATAGATCGGCGCGTCATGGCCATGGGCGCGCAGCTCGGCGATGACCCGCTGGGCCTTGCCGAGGGCATAGGCGCCGACCAGCACGCAGCGATCGGGCGCGGCGTGGAGCGCGGCCAGCAGCCGGTCCATCTCCTGCCCGATCGGCGGGTGGCGGAAGACCGGCAGGCCGAAGGTCGCCTCGGTGATGAAGATGTCGCAGGGGACCGGCTCGAACGGCCGACAGGTCGGATCGGCGCGCCGCTTGTAATCGCCGGTGACGACCACCCGCTCGCCGGCATGCTCCAGCAGGATCTGCGCCGAGCCGAGGACATGGCCGGCGGGCACATAGCTGATATCGACCCCGCCCAGCCGGATCGTCTCGCCATAGTCCACCGGGATGCCGTCGACGGTGCCATAACGCAGCGCCATGATCGCCAGGGTGGCGGGCGTCGCCCAGCTGCTGCCATGGCCGCCGCGGGCATGATCGCTATGGCCATGGGTGACGAGCGCGCGATCAACCGGGATCGAGGGATCGATCCAGGCGTCGGCCGGGCGCACATAGATTCCGCGGGGGGAAGCTTCGATCCAATGGCTCATCGAGCCATAGACGTTATCGACGCCCGAGGGTTCCTGAAAGTCCCGGCGTCAGGTCGCCCGATAGCTGGCCAGTTCCTCGGAGACCCGGCCCGACTGCGCGATCTCCTCACGCTGTTTCGCGGCCGCCTCGTCATAGAGGAAGGGCAGGCAGGCATAGCGCTTGCCGCGCGTCACCGGATGCGCCTCGTGCAGCAGGCCGCAGGCAAACACCACCGCTCCGCCGGTCGGCGCGCGATAGCGGCGCATGCCGAATTCGGGGAAGGTCAGGTCGCCACCGTCATATTCGTCGGCGTTCAGGTTGATCGTGCAGGCGAAGCGGCGATGCGCAGTGCCCGCGCTGGTGTTGTCGCGATGCGCACGGAAGAAGCCGCCATCGCCATCGCCGTCATAGCAGGCGACGATATAGCGCTCGATGCGGGTGGCGCGGAACGCGAAGGCGCGATGGATCATCGGCACGAGACGACTGAGGATGCGCAGCCGGATCTGGTGACGCAGCTCCTCCTCCATGATCGACAGGTCGCTGCGACGCTTGAACTGGTGGTCGAGCACGCCGGTGGTCTTGCCGTCGATCTCGCGCATGAAACCCGAAGGCTCGCCGCCGCGATTCTCGTAGAGCTGGATCAGGTGGCGGCAGAAGCTGGGCTCGAACACGCGCGGCACGATCAGCACCGGCGCATGACCAGGATCGAGCGGCGCGGCGGAGAGCGCCCGCAGCACCGAGAAGATGTGCTCGCCCTCCGAAACGTCGGCCGTCACCACGACGCGCAGCATCGGATCGAGCAGCACCCAATGCGGCCGGGAGACGCCTTCGGCGTCGAGCGCGCCATATTGGCGGGCGACATTCCCCTGGAAATCGAGGAACCAGCGGATGCCGGGCAGCATATGCGCGATCCGCCCGCGCGGGCTATCCTCGGGATCGCGGGTGACGCCGAAGAACAGCGCCCGCTCGTCGTCGAGCAGGGCACGATGCGCGGCCAGCATGCGCAGCGCCGCGGCGCTCGCCTCGTCGCCGGCGCTCGCCACGAACAGCAGCAGCACATAGCGACCGGCGAGCGTCTCGAACCGGAAATTCGGCTGGCCGAGGGTCGGCGCGATGAACCAGGGTGCCACGTCCCCCGGCCGCAGGCCCGGGCGCGGCATCGGCACCGTGTGCATCGTCATAGTTCGGTCGGTACATCCGCCAGATTCTCGGCCACGGTGTCGAGCGCCTCGGGCGCCTCGCCGCCGGTGATCGCGTAGGACATGTCGCCTTCGCGCCAATAGGAGACCGATGCGCCGTCATGGCGCACCGTCATCGGCTGGTCGGGCGCGCTGCTTTCGGCGCGCACCGCGAAGATCGAGAGGTTCTGGGCGTCGGGCGTCCGCACCATGATCTGCAGCGCCGGCCCCTCCGGAGAGGGGAAGAGCTGGGCGTCGGTGACGGTCCACTGCGCGGGCAGGCGCGGCAGGCGGATGCGGGTCTGACGCCGTACCTCCTGCGCATCCTTCTCGTTGAAGCGCGGCGTTTCGACCTGCGAGACCATCGCCGCGCGCAGCAGGCCGGTGCGATAGGCCTTCACCGCATCGCCGACATAGCTGGGCGGGCTGGCCACCACGTCGCGCGACGGCAGCACGATCACCGCCAGCAGAGCCGCCGCGGCCAGACCCGATACGAGCCGGGTGGCGAACAGGTGGCGCAGACCGCGCGGATGGCCCTCGCCGAGCCGCGCCGACAGCCGGGCGGCGGCCTCGCGCATCGCGGCCGGCGGCTCGTCGAGATCGCCGGCGAGCAGGCGGAGCGCGGTGCGCAGGCGCAGATGCTCCATCACGAGCTGCGCGGCGTCGGCATTGCCGGCCAGATGCTCCTCGACCGCGAGGCGGCGTTGGAGATCGAGCTCGTCATCCAGATAGGCCTGGATCTCGGCTTCGGTGATGAGTTCAGGATGCATCCTTGCCTCCCACGATATGGAGCCGCATGCCGTCGGCATTGCGGGGTTCGCGCAGCGCGGCGCGAGCGCGATGGAGGCGCGACATGATGGTGCCCACGGGGACACACAGCACCGTCGCGGCCTCCTGATAGCTCAAACCCTGGACGCTGATCAGGCTCAGCACGGCGCGATGCTCCTCGGGCATGGCGTCGAGCCGGGCACCGATCTCGCGCAGCTGGACGGCATGTTCCTGCCCCGGCGGCGAGACCAGCCCCTCGTAAAGCTCGCCGAGCCGCGCGTTGCGGCGCTGCTCGCTGGCTTCGCGGCGCTTGGCGTCGATGAAGATATTGTGGAGGATGGTCAGCAGCCAGGAGCGCAGCGACAGATCGGGCCGGAAGGTCCCGGCGCGCTCATAGGCGCGCAGCAGAGCTTCCTGGACGAGATCGTCGGCGGCGACCGGGTCGCGTGCCAGGGCCCGTGCAAAAGCGCGCAGCTTCGGCAGCTCCCGTTCGATATCGGCTGTGGTCCAGCGGTTCATGACCCAACATACGCGGGGCCGTAGTTTTTATTCCATGCGACGATTGGCTAATCGGCGCTGGACCAGAACATCCATGATCGTGACGGCAACGACCAGGCCCAGACCGAACAGCGCCATCTTCCGGCGGGGGTTGTCGCGGGCGGCGATGCTGCCGAGCGCCGCGAGATCGAACGCGTCGCCGGCCAGCCGCCAGCGCAGCGGCGCGGCGCTCGCCGGCGCGATCAGACCCGCCACCCCGGTCGCGATCTCACGCGCGGCGGCGACGCGGAACAGCCATGTGCCCTTTTCCCCCGCGACGCCGACGCCCCGAGCGAAGGTTCGCCCGAGGATCATGTCGGTGATTCCCAGGGTCAGGCTCACCGCGCCCACGGCGCGGCCGATCATGTCCGGTTTCATCGCATCCCCCGATCAGGCCGCGCGCTTGCGGCGGGTTTCCCAGCCCTTCTTCGCGGCGGCCGAGCGCTTCTCCTGGCTCTGGCCGGAGCCGCCGATGCGGCCACCCTTCCGGGAGGACGCGTGGTTGTCCGGCTTGCCGCGGCCCGAACCCGACTTGTTGCCGCCGCCCGATTCCTTGTTCACGGTGGCCCAGGCACGGCGCTCGGCCTCCTCATGGCTCACGCCGCGATCCTCATAGCCTTGCTCGATATGCTCGGCCTTGCGCTTCTGCTTGTCGGTATAGGCGCTCTTGTCTCCACGCGGCATCGTCGCTCTCCTCGCTGGCTCAACAAGAGGGCGGGCCTGGCGTTCCCATCGTTTCGCAGCCCATCTTCCGACCACCGCCGCAGATCGGAAGAGGTGTGGGGGCTAGGCGCGCGCCGCAGGAATCGCTATCGGGCGCGCCATGTCAGAGATCACCCCGCAAATCGTCGCCGAGCACGGCCTGTCCCCCGAGGAATATGAGCGCATCCTGCATGCGATGGGGCGAGTGCCGAATCTCACCGAGCTGGGCATCTTCTCGGTCATGTGGTCCGAGCATTGCAGCTACAAGTCGAGCCGCATCCACCTGAAGAAACTGCCGACCACCGGCCCGCAGGTGATCTGCGGCCCCGGCGAGAATGCCGGCGTGGTCGACATCGGCGACGGCCAAGCCGCCATCTTCAAGATGGAGAGCCACAACCACCCCTCTTATATCGAGCCCTATCAGGGTGCTGCCACCGGCGTCGGCGGCATCCTGCGCGACGTGTTCACCATGGGCGCCCGCCCCGTCGCCAACATGAACGCGCTGCGCTTCGGCCGGCCCGACCACCCCAAGATGCGCCACCTGATCTCGGGCGTCGTCCACGGCATCGGCGGCTATGGCAATTGCGTGGGCGTGCCCACCGTCGGCGGCGAAGTGAACTTCCACGGCGCCTATGACGGCAACATCCTGGTCAACGCGATGACCGTGGGCGTCGCCGAGACCAACAAGATCTTCTATTCGGCCGCCTCGGGCGTCGGCAATCCGATCGTCTATGTCGGCTCGAAGACCGGCCGCGACGGCATCCATGGCGCCACCATGGCCTCGGCCGACTTCTCCGAGGATTCGGAGGAGAAGCGCCCGACCGTGCAGGTGGGCGACCCCTTCACCGAGAAGCTGCTGATCGAAGCCTGCCTGGAGCTGATGTCGTCGGACGCGATCGTCGCGATCCAGGACATGGGCGCCGCTGGCCTCACCTCCTCCTCGGTCGAGATGGCGTCGAAGGGCGGCGTCGGCATCGAGCTGGACATGAACGCGGTCCCCTGTCGCGAGACCGGCATGACCCCCTATGAGATGATGCTGTCGGAATCGCAGGAGCGGATGCTGATGGTGTTGAAGCCCGGCCGCGAGGCCGAGGCCGAGGCGATCTTCCGCAAGTGGGAGCTCGACTTCGCGGTGATCGGCCATGTCACCGACACCGGCCACATGATCCTGAAGTTCAACGGCGAGACGGTGTGCGACATCCCGCTCGGCCCGCTGGCCGACGAGGCGCCCGCCTATGACCGCCCCTGGGTGCCCACCCCGAAGCGCGCCGCGCTGGGCCCGGTGCCGGCCAAGGGCAGCGTGCCGGACAATCTGCTGGCGCTGCTGGGCACGCCCGATCTCGCCAGCCGCCGCTGGATCTGGGAGCAATATGACCACATGGTCGGCGCCGACACGCTCCAGCGTCCGGGCGGCGACGCCGCCGTGGTGCGCGTCCACGGGACGAAGAAGGGCATCGCGATCAGCACCGACTGCACCCCGCGCTATGTGTTCGCCGACCCGTTCGAGGGCGGCGCGCAGGCGATCGCCGAGTGCTGGCGCAACATCACCGCGGTGGGCGCGACGCCGCTCGCCACCACCGACTGCATGAACTTCGGCAACCCGCAGCGGCCCGAGATCATGGGCCAGTTCGTGGGCGCGATCGAGGGCATGGCCAAGGCCTGCGCCGCGCTCGACTTCCCGATCGTGTCGGGCAATGTCAGCCTCTACAACGAGACCAAGAACGACGACGGTACCGGCAGCGCGATCCTGCCCACCCCCGCGATCGGCGGCATCGGCCTGCTCGCCGACGTCGACACGATGGCGACGATCGCGTTCAAGGGCAACGGCGAACACATCGTCCTGATCGGCGACGAGGACGGCCATCTCGGCCAGTCGCTGTGGCTGCGCTACATCGCCGGCAAGGAAGAGGGCGCGCCGCCGCCGGTCGACCTGGAGCTGGAGAAGCGCAATGGCGACTTCGTCCGCGACCTGATCCAGACCGGCCAGGTGAGCGCGGTCCACGACGTCGCCGACGGCGGCCTGCTCGTCGCGATCGCGGAAATGGCGCTGGCGAGCGGCATCGGCGCCCATCTCGACGAACTCGACCATGCCCGCGCCTTCGGCGAGGACCAGGCCCGCTACGTCGTGACCACGAAGAACGCCGACGCGATCCTGGCCGCCGCACTGACCGCCGGCGTCACCGCACGCCGCCTGGGCACCACCGGCGGCGACAGCGTCGCGGGCGTCGGCCTGGCCAAGCTGCGCTCGGCGCATGAGGGGTTCTTCCCGAGTCTGATGGGGTGATTAAGATCCTCCCTGCCCGAAGGGCGGGGAGGGGGACCGTCCGCGTAGCGGATGGTGGAGGGGTATCCACGTTGGCCACAGGCGCGGATGTTCGAAAGCAGGCGAGATCTCTCCGCAAGGCGATGAGCCTGCCGGAAGTGCTGCTATGGCGAGAGCTGCGGAAACAGGCGTCCGGCGTTCGTTTCCGGCGCCAGCATCCGATCGGCCTCTATATCCTCGACTTCTACTGCGCTGAAGCCCGGCTCGTCATCGAGATCGACGGCATCGCCCATGATATGGGTGATCGCCCCGAGCGCGACGAAGCGCGAGACGCCTGGCTCGTCGAACAGGGCTTCACCGTTCGACGCTTTCCAGCATCGGACATTCTCAAGAATCCAGCCGCCGTCGCCGATTCTATCCGGCTTCTCTGCGGAGAGTGCGGATGACCCCTCCACCATCCTGCGGATGGTCCCCCTCCCCACCCTTCGGGTAGGGAGGATCTTTCGGACCCTTGGACCCTACCCCGCCGCACTCCGCAGTTGCCGTTGCGGGGCCAGTTGCTCGCGTTCGATCGGTTCGTCGAAGGCGACGCCGAAGCGTTCCTCGTCGGCCCAGCGGACCACCGAGGCGATCGGTTCGCCGTCGCCGAAGTCGATCGTCACCTCGTCGCCGGGGCGGAAGGCCACTCCGCATTCGAGCATCGCGCCGGTGCGTGACAGGTTGCGCACGCGGGCGGGTTCGAGGGTCCGGCCGCAGCGGACCATCGCCGATCGCAACACCGCGACGCGCGGATCGCGGGTCACCAGCAGCCCCGGCATGGCGAGCTTGCACGAGCCCATCACCCGCGCCCGCGCCTCGTCCGACGCCATCGGCCGGCCGAAGATGAAGCCCTGGATGTGGCTGCAGCCGAGCGAGCGGATAAGCGCCAGTTCGTCAGGGGTCTCGGCGCCCTCGGCGGTGGTCTCCATCTCCAGGCTCTCGGCGAGCGCGACGATCGCGCGGATGATCGCGGCGTTGCGGTTGCCGGGTACGGCGGCGCCGCGCACGAAGCTCTGGTCGATCTTGATCTTGTTGAACGGCGCCTTCTTCAGATAGCCGAGCGACGAATAGCCGGTGCCGAAATCATCGAGCGCGAAGCGCACCCCGATCCCCTTCAGCCGCGCGAACATCGCATCGGTCGCGGCATCGTCGTTGAGGAACACGCCCTCGGTGATCTCCAGCTCCAGCCGGTGCGGCGGCAGCTGCGACGCCGCCAGCGCCGACAGGACGATGCCGGGCAGCGAGGGATTGGCGAACTGGATCGGCGAGATGTTCACCGCGACCCGCACCGGATCGGGCCAGTTGGCGGCCTCCAGACAGGCGGTGCGCAGCACCCATTCGCCGATCTGCGGGATCAGCCCGATCTCCTCGGCGACGGGGATGAAGTCGGCCGGCGAGATCGGCCCGCGCGTCGGGTGATCCCAGCGCACCAGCGCCTCGAAACAGACGATCGCCTCGCTGTCGGCATCGACCACCGGCTGGTAGACGAGGTGCAGCCCACTCTCGTTCATCACCTTGCGCAGGTCCATCTCGAGCAGGCGCCGGTCCTTGGCGCTGGCGTGCATCTCGGGCTCGTAGAAGCGGTGCACGCCCTTGCCGTCGGCCTTGGCCGCATAGAGGGCGAGGTCGGCGTTGCGGACCAGCGCATCGGCGGTGGCGCCGTCGTCGGGAGCGATCGCGATGCCCACCGAGGCGCCGATCGAGACGTGCGACCCTTCGATCAGATAAGGCTGCGACACATCGTTGATGATCGCATTGGCGAGATGCGCGAGGTGCTGGCGATCGACGATGCCGGGCAGCACGACGTTGAACTCGTCGCCGCCGAGCCGGCCGACCTGGCCGTCATTCTGCACCACCCGTTGCAGCCGCTCCGCCACCTGGCGCAGCAGCGCGTCGCCGACCGGGTGGCCGAGCGTGTCGTTGACCATCTTGAAGCGGTCGAGGTCGAGCATGAACAGGGTCGTGCGCTTGGGCCGGCCGGCGATGTCGCGCATCGATTCGTCGAGGGTCCGGCGCATCAGGATGCGGTTGGGCAGGCCGGTGAGCGGGTCGTAGCTGGCCAGCCGCTTCACCTCGGCCTCCGAGCGGCGCATCTCGGTCAGGTCGGTGCCGTTGCCACGGAAGCCGATGAAGCGATCATATTCGTCATAAGCGGGGCGGCCCGACAGCGACCACCAGCGCACATCCTGCCCCACCGCGGCGCGCACCGAGATTTCGGAGAAGGCCAGCCGGGTCGACAGATGGAAGCCCAGGGTCCGCTCGCCCACCGCCGAATCGGCTTCGCCCTGTTCGGGCTGGACCAGCTCGGTCATCGGGGTGCCGATCAGGTTGGCGGCGTTCAGGCCGAGCGCGGCGGTGATCTGCGGCGAAAGATAGGTGATGAAGCCGCGATCGTCGGTTTCCCAGAACCAGCCACGGCGGGTCTCCTCGAACTCGCTGAGCAGCACCGAGGCCTTGAGCGCGGTGGCCGCGCTGCGCAGCCAGCGGCGCGACGCCTGATAGCTGCGCTCGGAAATCTCGCCGAGCATGACCGTCGCGATGGCGAGCTGCGGCACCAGCATGGCGAGCGCCATCGGCCGGCCGAACACCGCCACCACCGCGATCGACAGGCTGAGCCACAAGGCCAGCGCCGCGGTGGGCACCGGCGCGAAGACGAGGGTGGTGATGACGAGCAGCGCCGCATGGCCGACCATCGCGACCATCGCATAGGGCGAGGCGATGTCGCCCGGCAGGCCGATCAGCCAGGCCGACCAGCACAGACCCTGGCCCAGCCCGAACAGGGCCAGCATGCCGTGCATCTTCTGGGGCGATCCGGAGCGGCCCGAGGCCGCCGCGTGCCGGCGCACGCGCCAGGCGCAGAAGCGCAGCATGCCCCCGAGCGCGGCCAGGCCGAGCAGCGGGCCGAACACCATCCAGAAAGACGAGGAGCCGATCGCGCTGCCGCGGATCAGCCAGAGGCCGATGGCGGTGGCGGCGTTCGCCAGCAACAGCAGCGGCAGCGCATCGCTGGCCATCCGGACCCGGTTGGCGACGGCCTGGCCGTCATGCGAATCGCTGCGCGGGAACAGGCCGCGCGCGAACAGCACGCGGCGCGACTCGCCCTCGTTCCTGGTCTCGATCGCCAGCGCCGATCTTCCGCGTACCCGCCGCACCCTGGAGATTCTCCTCGATCCGGGCGGGACAGGTGCGCCGCCATGGCGCGGGCCTGTCCGATGCCCGATTCGGGCTTAGCCCAAGGTGCTTAATTTCGTTTGAACCTCGCCATCGATAACGCTCGACCGGATCAGCCAGCGCTGGTCGCCCTCGAGCCCCAGCGCGGTCAGCGTGCCGCTGCGATAGGCGCCGGTGTCGATCCCCAGCCGGTTGGGCTGGATGTCGGGCTCGGTCGAGATCGAATGGCCATGGACGATGAAGGCGCCATGGTCGCCCTTGTGGTCGAGGAAGTCGTTACGGATCCAGCGCATGTCGGTGGGATCCTGCTGTTCCAGCGGGATGCCCGGCCGGACCCCAGCGTGCACGAACACATAGTCGCCGAAGCGAATCGCATCGGGCAGATTGTCGAGGAAGGCGCGGTGCCGCTCCGGGATGAAGCGGCGCAGCGTCTCGATCGGCGGCAGGTCGTCGCCCAGGGTCGCGACCGGCACGCCGTAGCTGGCGAGCGTTTCGTATCCGCCGAATTTCAGCCAGAGATTCTCGCTGCGATCCTCCACCGGATCGAGCGCGCGGACCATCGCCTCCTCATGATTGCCCATCAGGACATGGAAGGTGGCGAAACCCGGAAAGCCGCTGATCGCATATTCGACCGTCTCGGCCGAATAGGGCCCGCGATCGACAAGGTCGCCGAGCAGCACGACATGATTGTCGGACGGTGCCCGCGCGGCGATGTCGTCGCGGATATGGGCGAGCAGCGGCAGCAGCAGGTCCAGCCGGCCATGGACGTCGCCGATCGCATAGACGCGCTGGCCCGCCGGTATCTGCGGCCGGGGCGCGTCGGCGCGCCGCTGGGTCAGCGTGTTCATGCGCTGGCGCCAGCCGCGGTCGCCAATCTGCCGGTCACCAATCTGATCGTCTGCGGGTTCGTTCAACGTGAGACCTCCGAGCCCCGAGATATGGCGCTCGTGCACCGGATTGGCAATGTGAGGGTGGCCCGTCGTCCATCATCGGTTCAGCTTATTCGACCGATATCGGCGCCGAACGGCAAAGGGGTGAATCTACACGGTTGAAACACCGCCTATGTGCCGCCATAGAGCAGCCCTTAGACCATGACAATCAACGCACCCATTCCGTCTGGCGTCGCCCCCTCCCCGCCCAGTTCTTCCCTTCGCACTCTTGTGGTACGGGCGTACCGCTGGTGGCAGGACAAGCGCTCGGGAAGCCGCCGTGACGAGGTGGCGGTGGCGCTTCAGCCCTTCTCCTTCTGGCCCGGCCAGCGCAGCTTCCTGAGCGGCGAGGGCGGCGGCGAACCGCCGATCCTGCCCGGCTACGCCTTTCATTCCCATTATGTGCTGTCGACCGGCGGCCGGCTGAACTACCGGATCAGCCTGAAGGGGCTGACCGGCACGCGCGGCCAGCTGGTGATCAGCATCAACGGGCTCAACGCTCAGGGCGAATCGATCGCGCCCAAGGTGATCCCGCTGTCGATCGAGAAGCTCGTGGCCGATGGCGGCGAAGTAGAAGTGTCGAAGCTCGGCGCGCCGCATCACAGCTATGCGATCATCGGCACGCTGAGCACGGATTCGGACGCCCGCGCCGACCAGATCGAGATTCGCCTGACCGGCGGCGACAGCGACGAGGCGCTGCGCGCCCGGCTGGAGGCGGCCCGCCGCGAATTCCTGGCCGCGCCCGGCACGGGCGTGCTCAAGAAGATCATCGTCAAGCGCCGGGCGAGCCTGTCGCACCCGATCTCGCAGATGTGCACCGCCTCGCAGATGGCCGAGCCCGTCTATGCCGAATGGTGCCGCCGCATGGGGGACGCCCCCACCCGGCACCGCAAGCAGTGGGAATTCGTCTATATCCTGCGCGCGCTCGAATATTATGGCGCGCTGCGGCCGGGCTCGCGGGGCCTGGGCTTCGGCGTGGGCATCGAGCCGCTGTCGTCGATCTTCGCCGCCGCCGGCTGCGGCGTGGTGGCGACCGACCTGGCCGCCGACGACGACCGCGCCCAGGTGTGGAACGACACCGACCAGCTCGGCACCAATCTTCGCCAGATCCTGGTGCCCGGACTGTGCGACGAGGCGAGCTTCTTCGAGCGGGTGCAATATCGCCCGGTCGACATGAACGCGATCCCGGCGGACCTGACCGATTTCGACTTCACCTGGTCGTCCTGCGCCTATGAGCATCTCGGCTCGATCGAGGCGGGGCTCGCCTTCTTCGAGAATTCGGTGAAGTGCCTGAAGCCGGGCGGCATCGCGGTCCACACCACCGAGCTGAACCTGAGCTCGAACAACTCGACGCTCGACAAGGGCGGCACCGTGCTGTTCCGTCGCCGCGACTTCGAAGCGCTGGCCCAGCGCCTGACCGAGGCGGGGCATGAGGTGATGCCGATCACCTTCGACAGCGGCGATACCGATCTCGATCGCGTGATCGACCTTCCGCCGTACACCAGCGACCCGCATCTCAAGCTGCAGCTGATGCGCTGGGTGTCGACCTCGTTCGGCATGATCGTCCGGAAACGGAACTAATTTCAGGAAACTACCGCGCAAATCTGTCGTTTCGACGACGCGGGCAGGACGATTGGTGCGTTGCCGCAACTTGACTCTTGCAACAATTGCAAGCCCGTATATTTTCCCGAACGCGCGACGGGGCCAGGGAGACGAGCGTGATAACACACGACATCCGGTCCGATGCGGACAGGCAAGATATTCTGGAACGCGGCCGACAGGTCATCAAGGCCGAGATCGACGCGCTGATCCAGCTTGAAGCATTTCTAGACGACAATTTCGTTACGGCCGTCCGGTTGCTCGAAGCGACCCAGGGCCGCATCGTCGTCACCGGCATGGGCAAGTCGGGCCATATGGCCCGCAAGATCGCGGCCACCTTCTCGGCCACCGGATCGCCCGCCATCTTCCTCCACCCGGCGGAAGCGGCGCATGGCGACCTCGGCATGGTCCAGCATGGCGACACGCTGATCGTGCTGTCGAACTCGGGTTCCACCCCCGAGCTCTCTCCCGTGATGCAGCATTGCCGCGGGCTGCGCATCCGCATCATCGGCATCGCCTCGCGGCTCGATTCCCCGGTCATGCAGGCCGCCGACGTCAAGCTGCTGATCCCGCAGGTCCGCGAGGCCTGCCCCAGCAACATCGCACCGACCAGCTCGACCGCGCTGATGCTGGCGCTGGGCGACTCGCTGGCGATGGCGCTGAGCGACCTGCGCGGCATGAAGCGCGACAGCCTGAAGGCGCTCCATCCCGGCGGCGCGATCGGCCTGCGGCTGATGGCAGTGAGCGAGATGATGCACGGCGGCACCAGCCTGCCGCTGGTCAGCCGCGACACGCCGATGCGCGACGTGATCATGACGATGACGTCGATGGGCTTCGGCGCGGCCGGCGTCGTCGAGGATGATGGCCGGCTGATCGGCGTGATCACCGACGGCGATCTTCGCCGCCATGTCGGCGATCTCGGCGACGGCACCGCCGTCGACGTGATGACGCCCAATCCGAAGACGGTTCCGCTCGACACGCTGGCGGAAGACGCGCTGATGATCATGAACGACTGCAAGATCACCACGGTCTTCGTGATGGATGCCGAACGGCCCGAACATCCGGCGGGTATCGTCCACATCCATGATTTCGTCCGCTACGGCCTGAGCTGACGTCATCCCTGACATGAGCGACGTCGCGGTCGTCATTCCCGCGCGCTACAAATCTTCGCGCTATCCGGCCAAGCCGCTCGCCCCGCTTATGGGCGCGGGCGGCCAGGCCAAGCCGTTGATCCAGCGCAGCTGGGAATGCGCCGCGACGATCGTCGACCCGGCTGCGATCTGGGTGGCGACCGACGACGATCGCATCGCCGACGCGGTGCGCGGCTTCGGCGGCCAGGTGGTGATGACCGCCGAGGCCTGCGCCAACGGCACCGAACGCTGCGCCGACGCGATCGAGCGGCTGGGCATATCGCCCGAGATCGTCGTCAACCTGCAGGGCGACGCGCCGCTCACCCCGTCTTATGTCGTCATCGATCTGGTGACGGCGCTGCGCGCCCAGCCCGATGTGGCGATGACCACCCCGGCCATCCGCTGCGCGCAGAGCACCTATGCCCATCTGGTCGAGGATCAGGCGCAAGGGCGGGTCGGCGGCACCACCGTGGTGATCGGCGCGGGCGAGCGCGCGCTCTATTTCTCGAAGCGGGTCATCCCGCATTTGCCGCCCGAGGCGGCCGCCCTCCCCTTCCCGCCGGTCCATCTCCACCTGGGCGTCTATGCCTATCGGCCCGAGGCGTTGCGCCGCTATGTGGCGCTCGGCGCCTCCGAGCTGGAGCAGCTGGAAGGACTGGAGCAGCTGCGCTTCCTGGCGGGCGGCGTTCCGGTTGGCGTGGTCCGTTTCGACCCGATCGGCTGGGATGCGATCGAGCTGAACAATCCCACCGACGTGGCGCCGATAGAAGCCATCCTCAAAGCGCGCGGGATCGAATAAGACGCACCCATGAGCGGCACGATTCTGCGGTCCCTGCTGACCCCCTGGTGGGCGGCCCAGTTGCTGACCGGCGCCAAATCCTTCCTCGACAATCCGCTGATCGGTTCCGACCGGCTCAACCGGCGCGGCCTGCACGCCTGGCGGGTGGGGCTGGCGCAGCGCATGGCCGATCGCCGCCGCGCGCGGCTGGCCGGGCTGGTCGAGCCCGCCCATCGCGCCGCCCTCGCCCGCGACGGCTATGTCGAGATCCGCGATTTCCTGCCGCCCGAAGCCTTCGCCGCGCTGCGCGACCAGCTGTTCGGCTGGGCCGGCCCGGCGCGCGAGATGGTGCAGGGCGACACCATCACCCGCCGCTATGCGGTCGACCCCGAGCTGCTGGCCGCGGTGCCCGCCATGGCCGCCTTCACCCGCGACAAGCGCTGGCGCGGCCTTGCCCGCTACATCTCCAGCTTCGACGTCGAACCGCTGCTCTACGTCCAGTCGATCCTCAGCCAGCGCCACGCCGCCGCCGCCGATCCCCAGACCCGGCTGCACGCCGACACCTTCCACCCGACGATGAAGGCCTGGCTGTTCCTGGAGGATGTCGGCCCCGAGGACGGACCGCTGACCTATGTCCGCGGATCGCACCGGCTGACCCCCGAGCGGCTCGCCTGGGAGCGCGAGCGCAGCCTGACCGTGCGCGAGGGCGGCGACTTCCTCGCCGCGCGCGGCTCGTTCCGGATCGGCCGCGACGAACTGGCGGCGCTGGGCCTGCCCGAGCCTACCCCCTTCGCGGTGCCCGCCAACACGCTGATCGTGGCGGACATGTTCGGCTTCCACGCGCGCGCCGCCAGCAACCGGCCGACCACCCGCATCGAGCTGTTCGGCTATAGCCGCCGCAATCCCTTCCTGCCCTTCACCGGGCTTGATGCCTGGAGCCTGCCGGGGATCGCCCAGCGCCGCATCCCGCTGCTGTGGCTGACCCACGACATCTATCGCCGCTGGATCGGCCAGCCCTGGGCCAAGGCCGGCCGCAAGCGCCCCGGCGACGAATGAGCGGCATCACGCTCGCGGCCATTGCAGCCGGCCGCTTTCAATCTTAAGGGATCGCCGATGACCGCCGAACCCCAGGATCAGACCCGCGATCTCGATCCGTTCGGATTCATGGAGGGGCATGGCAGCGCGATCCGTCCGCTCGGCGGCAAGGACCGCAGCCCCGACCCGCGCTACGCCTTCCACACGCTCTATGTCGATTTCGATCCCGGCCGGGCGCTGATCACCATCCATTTCGACCAGCTTCGCGCCAGCTTCGGCGAGCTGCGGGTGAACATCAACGCCTTCATCCCGGGCAGCGGCCGCGACGCCATCTTCGTCACCTCGGCGCGCCTCCACCTCGACGACAAGGTGGCGGTCGAACGCGGTATCTCGATCCCGTTCATGACGGTCGCCGGCGCCACCTATGCCGCCTATGGCTATGTCACCGACGGCACCGATGCCCAGGCCAGCGGCATCACGATCCGTGCCGAACTGATCGAAAGCGCGGACGCCGCCGTGCCGGCGCTGCTGCCCACGACGATCGCGAGCATCCCGCTGGAGATGCCGTCCCGGCTCGTCGTCGAGACGCCGCCGTCCTTCGCGGTGCCGGTGTCGCAGGTCGTTACCGATGCCCAGCTTGCCGAGCCCGATTTCGCGCATTGGGCAGCGAAGCTCGCCCCGCGCCCCGGCGACCCCGTTGCCGCCTGGCGCCTGGCCTTCGTGGCCAAGGCGCTCGACGGCTATGGGATGCTGCGCCCCGGCGCGCGCGGCATCGGCTGGGGCGAGGAAAGCCTGGCGCTCAGCCGGCTGCTCGCGACGGCCGGCTGCGATGCGCTGCTCGCCCCAGCCCCCGCCCCTTCGGACGAGGGCTTCGCCTGGATCCCGCATGAGGGTCGGCAACTTGCCGGCGAGCCCGACCCCGATGGCAAGCTGCCGGTGATCGCGGTGGCGCTGGGCGAAGAACCGGCCGACCGGCGCGGCTTCGATTTCCTGTGGTCGATCGGCATGGTCGAGCGCAGCTATGCGGCGGCGACCGGCGCGAGCAGCCTGATCGAGATGATGGCGGTGCTCCGTCCCGGCGGCTTCGCGGTCCATGTCTTCGACGTCGACCTCGACAATCGCGACGACAGCGATGCCTGCCTGCAGCGCGCCGAGACCGAGCGGCTGGCGGTCACCCTGATCGCGCGCGGTTTTTCGGTCGTGCAGCTCAATTTCGAGGGGGACGGGCCACGTCGCATCCTTCCCTTCGGCCTGATCGTCCGCAAGGATTGAGCGAGCAGCGATGAGCCTCGACTCGGTCCGCGCCTTCCTGGCCGAACAGGCCCCCGACCTCGCCATCATCGACCAGGGCGCCAGCACCGCGACCGTCGCCGAGGCGGCCGAGACGCTGGGCGTGCTGCCCGGCCAGATCGCCAAGACGCTGTCGATCCGGGTGGGCGAGGTGGTGATGCTGGTGGTCGCGCGCGGCGACGCGCGGCTCGACAACCGCAAGACCAAGGACGCGCTGGGTGGCCGACCGCGCATGCTGGGTGCCGAGGAAGTGGAGGCGCTGACCAGCCATCCGGTCGGTGGGGTTTGCCCGTTCGGCCTGCCCCGGCCGCTGCCGATCTATTGCGACCTGTCGCTGCGCGATTTCGAGCTGGTCTATCCGGCGGCCGGTTCGCGCACCGCCTCGGTCTGCCTTACGCCCGACCGGCTGGCCACGCTGACCGGGGCAAGCTGGGTCGATGTCTGCCAGCCACCGGCCGAGCCATCCGCCGGCTGATCATGCCTCAGCGCTTTGTTGCAGCGCGACGAAAAACGTAAAGAAAAGGCCGGCGGAGCAATGCTCGCGCCGGCCATAATGTTTCGAGGCGGGAAGGCTCAGGCCTTGCAGCTCTGGCTCGGCTTGCCCGGGGCCGCGATGTCGACCTGCGGGCCGTCGCCACTGATCGAATAGCCCTCGGCGGTGTAGGGCTTGCCCGGCTCGGCGGCGGTCAGCGTGGTGCCGGCGCCTTCCTTGGCGAGCTTGTACAGCGCCGTGTTGTTGCTGAAGAAATCGACATAGACGAGGTTTCCGTCGGCGCAGCGATAGGTGCGGCTCGCGGTCACCATCGGCGGCAGCTCGACCGCCTGGGCGGCGTTCAGCGACTTGGCGTCGGGATCGTTATCGCTGGCGGTGATGGTTTCGGGCTTGCCACAGGCGGTCAGCAGAAGCGCGGAACCGAGAACGGCGGCGGTGATGAGGCGGGAGTGGATTTGCATAGCGCTGATCTCTTGAAGGGCTTGTGTGCACTGCGTCAAGTAGACCGGGCCGCTGAAGGTGCGATGAATGAAGTTTTTGTCTCATTTGTCCGACGAATGGAGGGCCGGCGCGAGTTTTTTGCGGATTTCCAGCCAATGGAGCCGTTTTTCTGCAAATGCGAGGGTGTAAGCGGGGCTGCTCGACGGCAGGTCGACCAGGTCGATTCCGGCCGGCGCCCCGATCATCCGGCGGCCGAGTCGCGCGGCGGTTCCGCCATTGAACCCGATCACGCGCAGCATCGGCAGGCTGGCGACCAGCGCGGCGAGGTCGTTGGGCCGGTGATCGCGGATCGCGCCGTCGAGACTGCCGTCGCGCCGCGCATCGGCGACCACGTCCCACAGGCCGACGCCGGCACCCGCCAGCACCACCAGCCGCGCCTCATAGTCCAGGTCGTGCAGGTCCTCGCGCCCGATCAGCGCGCCGGTCAGCCGCCAGAACTGGTTCTGGGGATGCGCATAATAGCGCTCGGCGCGCAGCGACGCCTCGCCGGGCAGGCTGCCGAGCAGCAGCAGCCGCGTATCGGGATGGACGATCGGCGCGAAGCTGGCCTTGCGCGGGGTGGGTGCGGTCATGGCGGCCACAAGCAGCACGGAACGCGATCAAAGAGAAGCTATGTTGGCAAGCGCGCGCCGCCTCGGCTAGGCATGCGCGCATGGCACATGACACCCCCGCCGCCGACCTTACGGCGCTGATCGGAAACACCCCCCTCGTCCGCCTCAAGGGCCCCAGCGAGGCGACGGGTTGCAACATCCTCGCCAAATGCGAATTCATGAACCCCGGCGCCTCGGTGAAGGACCGCGCCGCGCTGTCGATCATCCTCGACGCCGAGGAGCGCGGGCTGATCGCGCCGGGCGGGACGATCGTCGAGGGCACCGCCGGCAACACCGGCATCGGCCTGGCGCTGGTCGGCAATGCGCGCGGCTATCGCACCATCATCGTGATGACCGACACCCAGAGCCAGGAGAAGCAGGCCACCCTGCGCGCGCTGGGCGCCGAGCTGGTGCTGGTGGCGCCGACCGCCTATTCGAACCCCGCCCATTACGTCCACACCTCGCGCCGCATCGCCGAGGACACCGAGGGCGCGCTGTGGGCGAACCAGTTCGACAACACCGCCAACCGGATGGCGCACATCCGCTGGACCGCCCCCGAAATCTGGGCGCAGACCGGCGGCAAGGTGGACGGCTTCACCTGCGCGGTGGGCACCGGCGGCACGCTGGCCGGCGTTGGCCTGGGCCTGAAGGAGTTCCGCGACGACATCGTGGTGGGGCTGACCGACCCGCACGGCGCCGCACTGTTCAACTATTTCGCGCATGGCGAGCTGAAGGCCGAGGGCAGCAGCGTCGCCGAAGGCATCGGCCAGAGCCGCATCACCGCCAATCTGGACGGCGCCCCGATCGACACCCAGTTCCGCATCTCCGACGAGGAGGGGCTGGCCCAGGTGATGGCGCTGCTCGAACAGGAAGGCCTGTGCGTGGGCCTGTCGTCGGGCATCAACGTGGCGGGCGCGATCGCGCTGGCCAAGGAGATGGGCCCCGGCAAGACGATCGTCACCATCCTGGCCGATTCCGGGATGCGCTACCTCTCGTCGCTGTTCAATCCGGTGTGGCTGGAGGCCAAGGGCTTCCCCGTTCCCGAACTGCTGCGGCGATAAGGATCGCCCCGGCGCGCCACCGATGATCGCCTTTTCCGGCCGATATCCGGAATAAATCGACGCCCGCAATCGTTTCGATCCCGTCCCGGTACGGGAAAGATTGGCGATTGACCTGCGTTAAGGGCTGATCGACAGTGGTCGCTATGGGGACGACGGCCTGATGCAGCGCGTTCGAATTGGCATAACCGGCCTGGCGGTGGTCTTCCTGATCGTGCTGCTTGCAGCCGCGGTCGTGGGTTTCCACGCCAAGGACAGAAGCGCACCGGCCGCCAACACGGCCGAAGCCGCCAACGCGGCCGAAGCCGCGCCGGCCGATCCGCTGGCCGAACTGGGCGTCGCCCCGGGCGGAACCGCCAGCTCCACCACCAGCACGACCGAGGAACCGGGCAACAGCAAGCCCTGAGTCGGCGACTCCGAGTCGGGCACCCTCGCCCGGTCGCGGCCATGATGCCGCCATCATTCAACGGCTGGGCGCTCTCCAGCCTCATTTGATCCCCACCATTCACCGCCTCGCGGAGCCTGTCCGCGCGGGCTTCTCACAGACTTATCCACAGATGCGTCCTCACGCGCCTGGGGCTGGAATCCCGCGTTTCGCGGCCTTTTCACCGGTGGATGACTCCACCACCCGAAACCATGAATCCACAGCCAAAAACCATGGAGTGGTATGAAATGGTAGAAAAATGCATTGTGAAACCATGGCGATCCAAGTACACCCAAATGGTGAAATGGGGTGGGGAGTATCGCCTGGCGCATTGACGCCTCGGGCTTTCCGGATCGGAAGGCACGGCCGCAGCGATCCTCCCCCTTGTGAATGGGGTCTGTGCGGTGGCGGCGGGTGGTGCGGTCTTTAATGACGTTCTTTTGAACGGCGTGGACCCGAAGGGGCGCGTGTCGCTGCCGGCTGCCTTCCGTCAGACGATCGAGATCCGCTGCGGCACCGGCAAGGTAGCGACCGGCCTCAGCAAGACCCTGCGCATGACGATGCATCCCTCGCTGCCCTGCATCGAGGTGAGCGACGGCCTGAACATCGCCGAGACCGAAGAGCAGATGACCGCCTTCGCCACCCGCAAGTCCGAGGAAACCGGGCAGCTGGTGGGCGACATCCTCGACGAGCTGGAGGCCAAGACCTTCCCGCTGATGAAGGACGTCAATTATGACGGCGCGGGCCGCATGGTCCTGCCCGACAGGCTGCGCGGCAAGGCGGGGATCAAGGGAGACGCCTTCTTCGTCGGCCGCGGCCGGCGTTTCCGCATCTGGTCGCCCGAGACGCTGCTCGACACCCCCGACGGCGAATCCGAGGACGTGATCGACGAGCTGAAGGACCTGCTCGCCAAGAAAAAGAAGGGGGCCGAATGACCCCCGCGGCCCCGCACATCCCCGTGCTGCTCGACGAAGTGATCGCCGGCCTCGACCCCAGCGCCGGCGAGACCCATGTCGACGGCACCTTCGGCGCCGGCGGCTATACGCGCGCCCTGCTGCACGCGGGCGCACGCGTCTACGCGTTCGACCGCGACCCCGACGCGATCGCCGAGGGCCGTGCCCTGGAAGACGAGCAGGGCGGCGCACTGGTGCTGGTGCCCGAGCGTTTCTCGCGCCTCGCCGAGGCGCTGGCCGAGCGCGGCGTCGAGCAGGTCGACGGCGTCACCCTCGACATCGGCGTCTCGTCGATGCAGCTCGACCGCGCCGAGCGCGGCTTCTCCTTCCAGGCCGACGGGCCGCTCGACATGCGGATGGAGCAGAGCGGCATGAGCGCCGCCGAGTTCGTCAACGAGGCCGACGAGGCCGAGATCGCCGACGTGATCCACGACCTGGGCGAGGAACCCCGCGCCCGCCGCGTGGCCCGCGCGATCGTCCAGGCCCGGCCGATCACCCGCACCGGCGAGCTGGCGGAAATCGTCCGCCGCGCGCTGGGCCACAAGCCGCACGAGAAGAAGGACCCGGCGACCCGCACCTTCCAGGCGATCCGCATCCACCTGAACGCCGAGCTCGACGAGCTCGAACAGGGGCTGGCAGCGGCCGAGAAGGTGCTGCGTCCCGGCGGCCGGCTGGCCGTCGTCTCCTTCCACTCGATCGAGGATCGTATCGTGAAGCGTTTCCTGCGCGAGCGCAGCGGGGCCAATCCCGCCGGCTCGCGCCATCTTCCAGACGTGCGCGCCGGGGGGCCGCGCCCAAGCTTCGAGGCTGTCGCCAAACCCGTGCGCGCGGGTGAGGCCGAGATCGCCCGAAACCCCCGGTCAAGGTCGGCGACCCTGCGTGTCGCCCACCGCACCGAGGCCTCGCCATGGGGCCTCCGCACGAAAAAAGAAGGAAGTCAGGGATGATCACGACCCGGTTCAAGGATGTGGTCTGGGCGAGCGGCGCCTGCATTGCCACGCTATCCTTCTACATGATCTCGCAGTCGGTGGCGGCCAAGCGCGCCGAGGTCGCCTCGGTCGAGCGCAGCATCGTCAAGGCGCAGCAGGAAATCCGCCAGCTGAAGACCGAGATCGACACGCGCGGCGGCCTGGCCCAGATCGAGAAGTGGAACCAGAGCGTCTATGGCCTGCAGGCCCCGGGCGCCGAGCAGTTCGTGACCAGCTCGGTGCGCCTCGCGGCGCTGACCTCGCCCACCCCGGCGGCCCCGCTGCCGCTGGATCCGGGCATCGTCGCCAGCCATGGCGCGCTCAGCCAGGTCGCCTATAACCGCATCGAGGATGGCGCGACGGGCCAGACCAGCACGGTCAAGTCCGTGGCGAGCCGCCCTGCCCCCGCCGCGGAGCCGATCGCCCAGCCGGCGCTGCGCCAGGCCAATTATGTCCGCCCGAGCCCGTCGGCGCTGGCACCGCAGGACTCGCCGGTACGCACCGTCGCGGTCCGCAAGCCCGCGGTTCCGGCATTGGGTGACGATTTCATCGACGGGCTGACCGAAGAGGCCCCGGCGACCGCCCGCAAAGCCCGCCGATGAACGCGCACGAGGGCCTGGCCCCGCCGCGCGAACGCGCCATCGCCAAGATCAATGCGAATGTGCAGGTGGCACATCAGCGCCTGATGGTGCTGATGCTGCTGTTCGGCCTGCTGATCGGCGTGATCGCGACGCGGCTGCTCTACCTGGCCGTGTTCGACGGCCCGGAGGGGCCGGTCAGCGCCCCGCGCACGCTGCGCGCCGACATCACCGACCGCAACGGCATCGTCCTGGCCGCCACGATCCGCGGCGTCAGCCTCGCGGTGCGCCCGCCGCGCGTGATCGGCGACAAGGACAAGCTGGCGGTCGAGCTGGCGCGCCTCTTCCCCGGCCGCACCGTCGACCAGTATCGCGCCCTGCTCACCGGCAAGCGCCGTTTCTTCTATCTGGAGCGCGGCGCCACCCCCGCGAAGATCCACGCCGTCCGTCTGCTGGGCGAGCCCGCGATCGAGGAAGTGCCCGAGCCGAAGCGCTTCTACCCGCAGGGCACCATGGCCTCGCAGGTGATCGGCTATATGGACATCGAGGGCAAGCCGGTCAGCGGCATGGAGGCCTATCTGGCCGACCGGCTGGTGAGCGGCGCCAATGGCGGCCGCTCGGTGCCGCTGTCGATCGACAGCCGGGTGCAGGCGGCGGTGGAAAGCGCGCTGCGCGCCCAGGTGATCAAGCATAGCGCGGTCGGCGGCGCCGGCGTCGTTCTGGACGTCCACACCGGCGAGATCCTGGCGATGGCGTCGTTGCCGGTGTTCAATTCGAACGCGCCGGGCCTGGTGCCCGTCGGCACCGATCCGCTGCGCCCCGACGCCCGCTACAACCGCGCGATCAGCTCAGTCTACGAGCTGGGCTCGACCTTCAAGATGATCACCTTCGCCAATGCGATCGAGAATGGCGTGATCACCGACTTCGGCAAGCGCTATGACGCGACCGCGCCACTGCAGGTCGGCCGCTTCCGGATCAAGGACGATCACCCCGAGAATCGCTGGATGTCGATCCCCGACATCATGATCCATTCCAGCAACATCGGCACCGCCCGCATCGCCGACGAACTGGGCGAGGCGCGCACCGCCGCCTTCTTCCGCAAGCTGGGCTTCGACAAGCCGGTCGACCTGGAGCTGGGCGCGCGCGGCAAGCCGCTGTGGCCGGGCTTCTGGGCGCGCACCACCACGATGACCGCGGCCTATGGCCATGGCATCGCCGTCAGCCAGCTCCATCTGGCCAATGCCTATGCCGCGCTGGTCAATGGCGGGATCATGCGCCCCGCGACGATGCTGAAGCGCGCGCCGGGCGACGTGCCCGCCGGCCATCGCGTCATTTCGCCCGAAACCAGCCACCGCATCCGCCAGCTGATGCGGCTGGTCGTCACCCAGGGCACCGGCAAGCAGGGTAATGTCCCGGGTCTCCGCATCGGCGGCAAGACCGGCACCGCGGAGAAGAATCTGAACGGCCGCTACATCCACAACAGCCTGGTCACCACCTTCGCCGGCGCCTTCCCGATGGACGATCCGCGCTATGTGGTGGTGGTGACGATGGACGAGCCGCAGGGCATCAAGGAAACCTACGGCTTCCGCACCGCCGCCTGGACCGCCCTGCCCGCGGTGAAGAACATCATCGCCCGGATCGGGCCGATGCTGGGCGTGATCCCCGACACCAGCCGCGACATCGACGTGTCCGACCTGAAGCCTTATATCTATGAGGAGCAGCTCGCCGCGAAGGAGCGGGCCGCCAAGGAGAGTCAGATCCATGCGATTGACTGACCTCCTTCCCGACGCCCCCGCCGCCACGGGCGACGCGCGCATCACCGGCTTCGCCATCGACCATCGCAAGGTGGCGCCGGGGACCGTGTTCGGCGCCTTCCGCGGCGCGCGGTTCAACGGGGAGGACTTCATCGACCAGGCGATCGCCGACGGCGCGATCGCCATCGTCTCGGCCCCCGGCGTCGCGGTCGACGGTGCGCTGCACCTGACCGACGAGGATCCGCGCCGGCTGTTCGCACAGCTCGCCGCGCGCTTCTTCGCGCCCTTCCCCGACACCACCGTCGCCGTCACCGGCACCAACGGCAAGACCTCGACCGTCGAACTGACCCGCCAGCTCTGGCGGATGGCGGGCTTCCATGCCGCCTCGATCGGCACGCTCGGCGTCACCACCGCCGACGACCAGGTCTCGACCGGGCTCACCACCCCCGACATCGTCACCTTCCTGTCGAACATGGCCGGGCTGCGGAAGGAGGGCGTGAGCCATGCCGCCTTCGAGGCATCGAGCCACGGCCTGTCGCAGTACCGCACCGAGGGCTTGCCGGTCCGCGCCGCCGCCTTCACCAATCTGAGCCGCGACCATCTCGATTATCACGGCACGATGGACGACTATTTCGCGGCCAAGCTGCGCCTGTTCACCGAGGTGGCGGACCAGGACGGCGCCGCCGTCGTCTGGGCCGACGACGCCTGGTCCGACAAGGTGATCGCTGCCGTCCGCGCGCGCGGGGTGAAGCTGGTCAGCGTCGGCGCCAAGGGCGAGACGATCCGCCTGCTCGACCGCACGCCCACCGCACTGGGCCAGACGCTGAAGCTGGAGATCGATGGGAAAGCCCGCGAGCTGAAGCTGCCGCTGATCGGCGCCTATCAGGCCGCCAATGCGCTGGTCTCGGCCGGCCTCGTCATCGCCACGGGCGGCGCGATCGAGACGACCTTCGCCAACCTCGCCCGGGTCGCACCCGTGCGCGGCCGGCTCGAGCGCGCCGCGATCACCAAGACGGGGGCACCCGTCTATGTCGATTATGCCCACACCCCCGACGGGCTGGAGGCCGCGATCGCCGCGCTGCGCCCGCACACCGTGGGCCGGCTGATCACCGTGTTCGGCGCGGGCGGCGACCGCGACACCGGCAAGCGCCCGCTGATGGGCGAAGTCGCCACCCGCTTGTCGGACCGCACCATCGTCACCGACGACAATCCCCGCAGCGAGGACCCCGCTGCGATCCGCCGCGACGTGATGGCGGGCGCCCCCGGCGCCACCGAGATCGGCGGCCGCCGCGAGGCGATCGCCGCCGCGATCGCCGAGGCCGCCGAGGGCGACATCGTGCTCGTCGCCGGCAAGGGCCATGAGCAGGGCCAGATCATCGGAGACCGGGTGCTGCCGTTCGACGACGTCACCGTGGCGCGGGAGTGCGCGGCATGACCGCCCCCCTCTGGACCGCCTTCGACATCGCCGCCGCCACCGATGGTGACGTCCATGGCGATTTCGACGCGACCGGCGTCGCCTTCGACAGCCGCGAGATCGGCCCCGGCGACCTGTTCATCGCGCTGTCGGGCGAGAGCACCGACGGGCATCGCTTCCTCGACAAGGCCTTTGCGTCCGGCGCCGCCGGGGCGATCGTGTCGGAGGCCTGCGCCGGCCCGCACGTCAAGGTGGGCGACACCATGGCCGCGCTCAACGCGCTCGGCCGCGCCGCCCGCGCGCGGATGACGGGCAAGGTGATCGGCGTCACCGGTTCGGTCGGCAAGACCGGCACCAAGGAAGCGCTGTTCGCCTGCCTCGACCGCTCGATGCCGGGCCGGGTCCACCGCTCGGTGAAGAGCTACAACAACCATACCGGCGTGCCGCTGAGCCTGGCGCGGATGCCGGCCGACGCGCGGGTGGGCATCCTCGAAATGGGGATGAACCATGCCGGCGAACTCGCCGCGCTCACCCGCCTCGTCCGCCCGCATGTCGCGATCGTCACCGCGATCGCCCCCGCCCACAGCGCCTATTTCTCGGGCGAGGCCGAGATCGCCGATGCGAAGGGCGAGATCTTCCGCGGGCTGGAGCCCGGCGGCATCGCGATCATCCCGCATGACAGCCCGCATCGCGACCGGCTGATCGCCGCCGCCCAGCCCTATGCCTCGCGCATCCTGACCTTCGGCATGGCCCCCGAGGCCGACGTCCATGCGCAGGACGTGATCCCGCTCGACAAGGGATCGCTGGTCTCGCTGATCCTGCCCGACGCCGAGCTGACCTTCACCATCGCCAATCCGGGCGACCATTGGGTGTCGAACGCGATGGCGGTGATCGCCGCCGTCTGGGCGGTGGGCGGCGACCTCGCCTCCGCCGGCCTGGCTTTCGCCGAGATGGAAGGCCTGCCGGGCCGTGGCCAGCGCAGCCGCATCCTCGTCGGCCAGGGCGCGCAGCAGGGCGCCGCGCTGCTGATCGACGAGAGCTACAACGCCAATCCCGGATCGATGGCCGCCACCTTGAAGATGCTGGGCGAGGAGAAGGCCGAGCGCCGCATCGCCATCCTGGGCGAGATGCGCGAGCTGGGCGCCGGGTCGCCGGGCTTCCACGCCGGGCTGGCCGGGCCGCTGCGCGACGCCAACGTGGATTTCGCGCTGCTCGTCGGCCCCGAGATGGCCGCGCTCGCAAACGCCCTTGAGGGGCGGATGGATTTCGCGCATGTGCCCGACGCCGGCGCGGCGCTCGATTCGATCGGGACGCTTCTCGCGCCGGGCGACGCCATATTGGTCAAGGGATCGAACGCGATCGGCCTGTCGCGCCTCGTCGAGCAGCTTCGCTCACGGGCGGACGCCGGCGAAGGAACGCCATGCTCTACCTGCTAGCCGAACAGCTCGGATTTCCGGGCGCGCTGAACCTCATCCGCTACCTTACCTTCCGCGCGGGGGCGGCGGCACTGACCGCGCTGTTCATCGGCCTGATCATCGGCCCGCGCTTCATCGGATGGCTCCGCGTCCGCCAGGGCAAGGGCCAGCCGATCCGCGCCGACGGCCCGCAGACCCACCTGTCGAAGGTCGGCACCCCCACCATGGGCGGGCTGATGATCCTGATCGCGGTGCTCGTCTCGCTGCTGCTGTGGATGGACCTGAACAACCGCTATGTCTGGGCCTGTCTGGGCGTGACCCTGGGCTTCGGCCTGATCGGGTTCATGGACGACTATGACAAGGTCAAGAAGCGCAGCCACCATGGCGTGTCGGGCAAGGTGCGCCTGGCGGGCGAGTTCCTGATCGCGGGTCTCGCCAGCTGGCTGATCGTGTCGGGCAACGGCACCGAGCTCTACGTGCCCTTCTACAATGGCCCGGTGATCGACCTGGGGCCCTTCTACATCTTCTTCGCGGCCTTCGTGATCGTCGCCTTCGGCAATGCCGTGAACCTGACCGACGGGCTCGACGGCCTCGCGATCATGCCGGTGGTGATCGCCAGCCTGGCCTTCTTCGTGATCGCCTATCTGGTCGGCAACGCGAAGTTCGCCAATTATCTGGGCATCCCGCATGTGCCGGGCGCCGGCGACCTGACGATCCTGACCGCGGCGATCATCGGCGGCGGCCTGGCCTTCCTGTGGTTCAATGCGCCCCCGGCGGCGGTGTTCATGGGCGACACCGGCAGCCTCGCGCTGGGCGGTGCGCTCGGCGTCATCTCGGTCGTCACCCATCACGAGATCGTCCTCGCCATCGTCGGCGGCCTGTTCGTGATGGAGACGATCTCGGTCATCCTGCAGGTGTTCTTCTACAAGCGCACCGGGCGCCGCATCTTCCGCATGGCGCCGATCCACCATCATTTCGAGCAGCTCGGCTGGAGCGAGCCGACCGTGGTGATCCGCTTCTGGATCATCTCCTTCGTCCTCGCCCTCGCCGGCCTCGCGACGCTCAAGCTGCGGTGATCACCAGCGACGCCTTTGCAGGGAAGACCTACGCCGTCCTCGGACTGGCGCGCTCGGGCGTGGCCACCGTCGAGGCGCTGCTCGCGAGCGGCGCGACGGTCGTCGCCTGGGACGGCAAGGAGGAGGCGCGCGCCAAGCTGAGCGGCGTGACCTTCGCCGATCCGCTGGAGACCGACCTGACCGGCTATGCCGGGGTCGTCGTGTCGCCGGGCGTGCCGCTCAACAGGCACCCGATCGCCGGCCATGCTGCGAAATATGGCGTGCCCGTGATCGGCGACATCGAGCTGTTCGCCCAGGCGCGCGCCGCGCTGCCCGCGCACAAGGTGGTCGGCATCACCGGCACCAACGGCAAGTCGACCACGACCGCGCTGATCAAGCATATCGTCGAGACGGCGGGCCTCCCCACGCTGATGGGCGGCAATATCGGCCTGCCGATCCTGGGCCGCGATCCTCTCGTCGAGGGCGGCGTCTATGTGCTTGAGCTGTCGAGCTACCAGATCGACCTGACCTTCAGCCTCGACTGCGACGTCGCGGTGCTGACCAACATCACCCCCGACCATCTCGACCGCTATGACGGCTTCGCGGGCTATGCCGCCTCGAAGGAGCGGCTGTTCGCGATGCAGTCGGCCGGCCATGTCGCGATCGTCGCGACCGAGGACGAGCCCAGCCGCGCGATCGCCGCGCGCCATCGCACCGTCGCCGTCAAGTCGGCCGACGTGTCGGGCCAGGAGCATTGGCCGGCGCTGCAGGGCCCGCACAACGCACAGAATGCGGTGATCGCGATCCATGTCGCCCGCGCGCTGGGCATCGCCGACGCCGACATCGAACAGGGCCTGCGCAGCTACCCCGGCCTGCCGCACCGCATGGAGCGGATCGCCGAGAAGGCCGGCGTGCTGTTCGTCAACGACAGCAAGGCGACCAACGCCACCGCGACGGCGCCCGCGCTGGGCGCCTATCCCAAGATCCACTGGATCCTCGGCGGCCTGCCCAAGACCGACGATCTCGACGATTGCGCGCCGCAGTTCGGCCATGTCGTCGCCGCCTATACGATCGGCCAGGCGGGGCCGATGTACGCGAAGATCCTGCGCGAGGCGGGCAAGCCCGTCACCGAGAGCGTCACGCTCGACCAGGCGGTGAAGGACGCTGCCGCTGCGGCAAAGCCGGGCGAGGTGGTGATGCTGTCGCCGGCCTGCGCATCCTTCGATCAATTCAGCGATTACGAGGCACGCGGCGACGCTTTCCGTCGCGCGGTGGAGGGGCTTTCGCTATGAATGTCACCACAGTGTCGTTCGACTCCATGGTCCCCGTTCCGCAGCAGCCTTTGCCGATGCGCCGCTCGCGCTTCGGCCGCGGCAAGCGCACGCCGATCGCGCGCTGGTTCTGGGAGATCGACCGGGTCCTGCTGCTGTTCGTCACCATATTGATCGGCATCGGCCTGATCGCGGTGGCCGCCGCCTCGCCCGCCGCGGGCGTGCGCTATTCGGGCAACGGCCATGTCGTCGCCGCCCGCCATTATTTCTTCATGCAGCTCGCCTGGACGCTGATCGCGGTGCCGGTGATGCTGGCGGTGTCGGCGCTGCCGCAACTCGCCGCGCGCCGGCTGGCGCTGATCGGCGGCATCGGCTTCCTCGTGCTGCTCGCGCTGGTGCCGATCATCGGCAGCGAGACCAACGGCGCCACCCGCTGGATCGGCTTCGGCGCGGCGCGCATCCAGCCGTCCGAATTCCTGAAGCCGATGTTCGCGGTGGGCATGGCCTGGCTGCTGTCGCTGCGCGCGCGCAACCCCGGCCTCCCCTTCGGCGCGATCTCGGTGATCCCGATGGGGCTGATCGCCTTCCTGCTGATGAAGCAGCCCGATTTCGGCCAGACGGTGATCTTCGGCGCGGTGTGGCTGGTGCTGCTGATCCTCAGCGGCGCCTCGATGAAGCTGATCGGCTCGCTGATCGGCGGCGCGATGGGCGCCGTGGTCTCGGCCTATTTCTTCTATTCGGTCGCCACCGAGCGCATCAACAAGTTCCTGTTCAAGCAGGGCGACACCTATCAGATGGATCGCGCCCACGACACGATCACCAATGGCGGCCTGTTGGGCACCGGGCCCGGCGCCGGCACCGCCAAGTTCCGCCTGCCCGAGCCGCACACCGACTATATCTTCTCGGTGATCGGCGAGGAGTTCGGGCTGATCGCCTGCATCGCGATCGCCTGCCTCTACATGGCGATCGTCGCCCGCGTCTGCCTGCGGCTGCTGCGCGAGGAGGATGATTTCCTCCTGCTCGCCTCGGCGGGCCTGGTCTCGCAGTTCGGCCTGCAGGCGCTGATCAACATGATGGTCAATGTCGGCCTCGCCCCGTCGAAAGGCATGACCCTGCCCTTCATCAGCTATGGCGGCTCATCGATGATCGCGCTGTCGATCGGCATGGGGTTGCTGCTGGCCTTCACCCGCGAGAATCCCCATCTGAAGGAATCGAGCTACACGGTGCGGTGGAACGGGCGATGAGCGTCACGCGGCATTTCGTTCTCGCGGCGGGCGGCACCGGGGGCCATATGGTCCCCGCGCACGCGCTGGCGGCCGAGCTGATGCGCCGCGGCCACCATGTCGCGCTGGTGACCGACGAGCGCGGCGCGCGCATCCCCGGCCTGTTCGACGGGGTGCAGACCCATATCATCCCGGCCGGGCGGCTGGGGGGCGGCCCGCGCGAATGGCTGAAGGCGATCCGCGACATCCGCGCCGGCACCGCGATGGCGGGGATGCTCTACGAGACCTTCGATCCGTCGGCGGTGATCGGCTTTGGCGGCTATCCCGCCCTCCCCGCGCTACGCGCCGCCTTCAAGCGCGGCATCCCGACCGTGATCCACGAGCAGAACGCCGTGCTGGGCCGGGTGAACCGCTTCGTCGCCGGCAAGGTCGACGCGATCGCCACCGCCTATCCGGTGGTCGAGCGGCTGAAGCCGCGCCACCAGCGCAAGGTGGCGCTGGTCGGCAATCCGGTGCGCGACGTGGTCCGCGACATCCGCGACCAGCCCTTCCCCGACCTGGGGCCCGACAGCATCTTCCGCGTGCTCGTCACCGGCGGCAGCCAGGGCGCCTCGATCCTGTCCGACGTGGTCCCCGATGGCCTCGCGCTGCTACCGCATGGCTTCCGCCGCCGCCTGCAGGTGACCCAGCAGTGCCGCCCCGAGGACATCGAGACGGTGCGCAGCAAATATAAGGTGCTGGGCATCCCCGCCGACCTCGGCACCTATTTCACCGACCTGCCCGAGCGGCTGGCCTGGTCGCACCTCGTCATCGCCCGCGCGGGCGCCTCGACGATCGCCGACATCAGCGTCGCCGGCCGCCCCGCCATCCTGATCCCGCTGCCCTCGGCCGCCGACGACCACCAGACCGCCAATGCCCGCGAGCTGGCGCAGGTGGGCGGCGCGCGCGCGATCAGGCAGAGCAATTTCACGCCCCAGGAACTCGCCAAGCAGATGCAGAAGCTGGCGCTCGATCCCAAGGCGCTGATCAACGCGGCCCGGCGCGCGCACAGCGTCGGCCGCCCCAACGCCGCGGAGGAACTCGCCGACCTCGTCGAGCGGATCGGCCCCGATCCGATCGTCGAGCCGATCCCCGTGGAAAAACTGGAACTCCGTCCTCTGAAAGGCGCATTCGCATGAAGGGTGTCGCAACCGACATCGGCACCATCCATTTCATCGGCATCGGCGGCATCGGCATGTCCGGTATCGCCGAGGTGATGCACAATCTGGGGTATAAGGTGCAGGGTTCGGACGTGGCCGAAGGCTATGTCGTCGAGGGCCTGCGCCAGCGCGGCATCAAGGTGATGATCGGCCACAAGGCCGAGAATCTGGGCGATGCCGCCGTGGTCGTCACCTCCACCGCGATCAAGCGCGGCAACCCGGAAGTCGAGCTGGCGCTGGAGAAGCGCGTGCCCGTCGTCCGCCGCGCCGAGATGCTGGCCGAACTGATGCGGCTGAAATCGACCGTCGCGATCGCCGGCACCCATGGCAAGACCACCACCACCTCGATGGTCGCCGCGATCCTCGACGCCGGCGGCGTCGACCCCACCGTGATCAACGGCGGCATCATCAACAGCTATGGCTCGAACGCCCGCCTCGGCGCGTCGGACTGGATGGTGGTCGAGGCCGACGAGAGCGACGGCAGCTTCCTGCGCCTCGACGGGACGATCGCGGTCGTCACCAACATCGATCCCGAGCATCTCGACCACTACGGCTCGTTCGACAAGGTGAAGGACTGCTTCGTCGAGTTCGTCGAGAACGTCCCCTTCTACGGCGCGGCGCTGCTCTGCATCGACCATCCCGAGGTCCAGGCGATCATCCCCCGCGTGCGCGACCGCAAGGTCGTGACCTATGGCTTTTCGGCCCAGGCCGACGTGCGCGGCGACAATGTCACCCCCGTCCCCGGCGGCAACCGCTTCGACGTGGTGATCCGCAACCGCGACGGCGACCTGCGCCGGATCGAGGGCGTGACCCTGCCGATGCCGGGCCGCCACAATGTCCAGAACGCGCTGGCCGCGATCGGCGTGGCGCTGGAGATGAACATCTCCGACGAGATCATCGCCAACGGCTTCGCCAAGTTCGGCGGGGTCAAGCGCCGCTTCACCAAGGTGGGCGAGGTGCCGAGCGGCGACGGCGTCGCGACGATCATCGACGATTATGGCCATCATCCGGTCGAGATCCGCGCGGTGCTGGCGGCCGCGCGCGAAGGCGCCCGCGCCAAGGTGATCGCGGTGGTGCAGCCGCACCGCTACACCCGCCTACGCGACCTGATGGTCGAGTTCCAGACCGCGTTCAACGATGCCGACACCGTCTATGTCGCCCCGGTCTATGCGGCCGGCGAGGCGCCGATCGAGGATGTCGACGCCGAGGCGCTGGTCGCCGGCCTCAAGCAGCGCGGCCACCGCTCGGCGCAGGTGATCGCGGGCCCCGAGGCGCTCGCCAAGACCCTGGCCGGCACGCTTGCCGCCGACGACATGGTGATCTGTCTGGGCGCGGGTGATATTACGAAATGGGCGGCGGGGCTTTCGGAGGCGATTGCCAAGGAGAAGGCAGCATGACCGATTTTTTCGGACCCTGGAAAATGATGCAGGAGCAGACGCTCCACATGCAGAAGACCGCGATCGACGCGGCCTTCAAGGCGATGGGCAGCGGCGAGCAGTTCGATAACGCGGCCAAGGCCGCGAAGGACCTTGCCGACATGCAGGCCCAGGCGTGGGAGCGCTGGATGGCGATGTGGGGCATCGACAAGAAGTGAACCATGCCGCCAGCAGCACGTCATCCCCGTTCCTGCCGGCCGTTCGCGGCCGGCTGACGGCTGGCGCGCCGCTGGCGCCGTTGGTCTGGTTCAAGAGCGGCGGTGCGGCCGAATGGCTGTTCGAGCCCGCCGACAACGATGACCTTTGCGATTTCCTGAGCCAGCTCGACCCGGCGGTGCCGGTGATGGGCCTGGGGCTCGGCTCCAACCTGATCGTCCGCGACGGCGGCGTGCCGGGCGTGGTCGTCCGGCTCGGCAAGCCCTTCGCCAAGGTCGAGCGGCTCGACGACGTCACCCTGCGCTGCGGCGGCGGTGCGAGCGGCATCCTCGTCTCCTCCTCGGCGCGCGACGCCGGGATCGGCGGGGTCGAATTCCTGCGCTCGATCCCCGGCACGGTCGGCGGCTTCGTGCGGATGAACGGCGGCGCCTATGGCCGCGAGGTGAAGGACGTGCTGGTCGAGGCGGAGGTGGTGCTCCGCTCGGGCGAGCGCCGGACGCTCGCGCTCGCCGACCTCGGCTATACCTATCGCCACAGCACGCTGCCCGACGGCGCGATCGTGGTGGGCGCCACCTTCCGTGGCCATCCCGAGCAAGCCGAGACGATCCAGGCCGAGATGGACCGCATCGCCGCCGAGCGCGAGGCGAGCCAGCCGCTGCGCAGCAAGACCGGCGGATCGACCTTCAAGAATCCGGAAGGGCACAAGGCCTGGCAGCTCGTCGACGAAGCCGGCTGCCGCGGCCTGACCCGCGGCGACGCGCAGGTCAGCGAGAAGCATTGCAATTTCCTGCTCAACCTCGGCGCGGCCAGCTCGGCCGACATCGAGGGGCTGGGCGAAGAGGTGCGCGAGAAAGTGAAAGCGAAGAGCGGCGTGACGTTGGAATGGGAGATTCAGCGGGTGGGGGTGAGCCAGTGAGGGCTTTGCTTACATTCCTCCCCGGAACGGGGAGGGGGACCAGCCGCAGGCTGGTGGAGGGGCGCCGCGCCAGCGGCGGCTCCGCCGCCTTCCCCTCCACCACGCTTCGCGCGGTCCCCCTCCCCGTTCCTGTCTCTTATACACATCTGACGCTGCCGACGATCTTACGCGTGTAG
>CAUTRN010000016.1:0-119284 GCA_963540925.1 uncultured Sphingomonadaceae bacterium | reverse complement strand
CACGCCGGTGAGCGACATAGGAGCACTGACGAATCTGACCGCGCTGAAGAGCCTTAACCTTATGGGCACGCAGGTGAGCGATCTGGCTCCACTGTCCGATCATTCGGGTTTGGAGATCAAGGTATCGGAGGTCGAGGTTGAACGTTTGCGGGCAACGCTCAGACCCGGTTCAACGGTGACTATCACCGCCCGTTGAGGGTCTTGTTACGGGAGCAATCGCCCACTCACCCCACGATCTTCGCCAGCCCTCGCGACAATTGCAGTGCGCCGTTCAGCCGCTGCGGCGGTTCGGGCCAGTGGCGGGTGATCACCATCTTGCTGTCCGGGCGCAGCCGGGCGCTGTCCTTCAGCCGGTCGACATAGGCGAGCAGCCCCGGCAGATCGGGGAAATTGTCGTTGTGGAAGCTCACCAGCGCGCCGCGCGGGCCGGTATCGATCTTGGCGATGCAGGCCTTCTTGCAGTTGAGCTTGATCTCCATCACCGTCAGCAGATTCTGGGTCGGCGCCGGCAGCTTGCCGAAGCGGTCGATCAGTTCGGCGGCGAAGCTCTCGATCTCGGCGCGGGTCTCTACCTCGTTCATCCGGCGATAGAGGCCCATGCGCAGGTCGAGGTCGGGCACATAATCGTCGGGGATCAGGATCGGCGCGTCGATGTTGATCTGCGGCGAGAAGCTCTCGCGCTTGGTCGTCGCCAGCCCGCCCGCCTTGGCGTCGAGGATCGCCTCCTCCAGCATCGACTGGTAGAGTTCGAAGCCGACTTCCTTGATGTGCCCCGACTGCTCGTCGCCCAGCAGATTGCCGGCGCCGCGAATGTCGAGATCATGGCTGGCGATCTGGAAGCCGGCGCCCAGATTGTCGAGATTCTGGAGGATGTGGAGCCGCTTCTCGGCGGTCTCGGTCATCCGCCCATCACCCGTCGTCAGATAGGCATAGGCGCGGGTCTTCGAGCGGCCCACCCGGCCGCGGATCTGGTAGAGCTGGGCCAGGCCGAAGCGGTCGGCGCGGTTGACGATCAGCGTGTTGGCCGACGGGATGTCGAGCCCGCTCTCGATGATCGTGGTCGAGACGAGCAGGTCGAACTTCTTGTCGTAGAAGGCCGACATCCGCTCCTCCACCTCGCTCGGCACCATCTGGCCATGCGCGATGACGTAGCTGATCTCGGGCACCTCCTTGCGCAGATAGTCCTCGATGTCGGGCAGGTCCTTGATGCGCGGGGTGACCAGGAAGCTCTGCCCGCCGCGATAATGTTCGCGCAGCAGCGCCTCGCGCATCACCACCCCGTCCCACGGCGCCACATAGGTGCGCACCGCCAGCCGGTCGATCGGCGGGGTCTGGATCACGCTCAGCTCGCGCAGGCCCGACATCGCCATCTGCAGGGTGCGCGGGATCGGCGTCGCGGTCAGCGTCAGCATGTGGACGTCGGTCTTCAGCGCCTTCAGCCGCTCCTTGTGGGTCACGCCGAAGCGCTGTTCCTCGTCGACGATGACGAGGCCGAGCCGCTTGAACTCGATCCCCTTGGCGAGCAGTGCATGGGTGCCGATGACGATGTCGATCGTGCCCGCGGCCAGCCCGTCCTTCACCTTCTTCGCCTCGCCGGCGGTGACCAGGCGGGAGAGGTGGCCGATGTTCACCGGCATGCCGTGGAAGCGCTCGACGAAATTCTTGTAATGCTGGCGGGCGAGCAGGGTGGTGGGGCAGACCAGCGCCACCTGCATGCCGCCCATCGCCGCGACGAAGGCCGCGCGCAGCGCCACCTCGGTCTTGCCGAAGCCCACGTCGCCGCACACCAGCCGGTCCATCGGCTTGCCCGCGCCGAGGTCCTCGACCACGTCGGCGATCGCGCGCTCCTGGTCCTCGGTCTCCTGATAGGGGAAGCGGTCGACGAACTCCTGATAGCCGCTGTCGGGCTCCACCGTCTCGGCGGGGCGCAGCGCGCGTTCGGCGGCGGTCTTGATCAGCTCACCCGCGATCTCGCGGATGCGCTCCTTCATCCGCGCCTTGCGCGCCTGCCAGGCGACGCCGCCCAGCTTGTCGAGCGCCACGCCCTCGCTCTCGGCGCCATAGCGGCTCAGCACGTCGATATTCTCGACGGGCACATAGAGCTTGTCGCCGCCCGCATAGGTGAGCGCGACGCAGTCGTGCGGCGCCTTGGCGACCGGGATCGAGGTCAGCCCCTCATAGCGGCCGATGCCATGGTCCATATGGACGACGAGATCGCCGGGGCTGAGCGTCGCCAGTTCGGCGAGGAAGGCGTCGGCCGATTTCTTGCGCTTCTGGCGGCGGACCAGCCGGTCGCCCAGCATGTCCTGCTCGGTGAGCAGCGCGATGTCGCCGCTGGTGAAGCCATGGTCGAGCGGCAGCACCGCGAGCGCGACCCTGGCGATCCCGCTCCCCAGCGACTTGCCCTTGGGTGCCTGGGGGGAGAGGGCGATCGCCTCCTGCCAGCTGTCGACCAGGTCGAGCCGGTCGAGGCCATGTTCCTTCAGCAGCCCCGCGAAGCGCTCACGCGAGCCGGTCGAGTAGCTGGCGAGCACGACATGCTTGCCAGTCTTGCCCAGCGCCTCGGCATGCTCGATCACCGCGTCATAGATGTTGACGCCCTGGGTCCGTTCGGGCGCGAAGTCGCGCGCGGAGTCGACGCCCAAGTCGATCACCCGCGCGCTTTCGGGCTCGGCGAAGGGGGTGACCATATGGACCGGCCGGTCGGCGATCGCCGTCTGCCACTCCTTGGCGGTCAGATAGAGTTCGGCGGGCTCGAGCGGGCGATAGCTCCCCGGATCGCTGGTGCGCGCGCGCTCGCGATTGGCGTGATAGTCGGTGATCGCCTCGAAACGGGCTTCGGCTGCCTTGGCGCTGCCCGCCTCGCGGACCACCAGGTCGTCTTCGCCCAGATGGTCGAACAGGGTGGACAGCCGGTCCTCGAACAGCGGCAGCCAATGGTCCATGCCGGCCAGCCGCCGCCCTTCGGACACCGCCTGGTAGAGCGGGTCGCCGGTCGCGGTGGCGCCGAAGCGCTCGCGGTAGCGGCCACGGAAGCGCTTGATCGTGTCCTCGTCGAGCAGCGCCTCGGCGGCGGGGAGCAGGGTGAAGCCCGGGATCGGGCCGATCGTTCGCTGGTCGACGGCGTCGAACTGGCGGACGCTTTCGATCTCGTCGCCGAAGAAGTCGAGCCGAAGCGCATGCGGCTCGCCCGCCGGGAACAGGTCCACCAGGCCGCCGCGCACCGCATATTCGCCGGGATCGGTGACGGTGTCGGTGCGGACATAGCCATTTGCCTGGAGCAGCGCCGTGAGCTTGGCGAGGTCGACCCGCTCGCCGGGCGCCAGCCGCGCCACCAGCTGGCGGATGCGGAAGGGGGTGAGCACCCGCTGGGTGATCGCGTTCACCGTGGTCGCGATCAGGGTGGGGGCCTTGGGCTTCGCCTGGAGCGCGTGGAGCGTCGCCAGCCGCTCGCTGGTCGAGCGCAGCTGCGGGCTCGCGCGGTCATAGGGCAGGCAGTCCCAGGCCGGGAACAGCAATATCTCCAGCTCGGGCGCGAAGAACTTCGCCGCATCGGCCAGCCCCTGCATCGCCTGGTCGTCGGCCGCGACGAAGATCAGCCGCCCGCCCTTCACCATGGCGGCGCGCGCCAGATCGGCCGCCAGCCAGGGCTGGAAGCCGGTGGCGGCGCGCGCCAGGGTGAGCGGCTCGGAGGCCTTCAGGATCGTGGTGAGGTCGGTCATGGTCTGTCTAACTGCTCGTCATCCTGACGAAAGTCAGGATCCATTGCCGCTACGATCGGAATCGAGCCGGAAGGTTGCGTTTCTGGATCCCGGATCAAGTCCGGGATGACGGGTTGGCGAGATTCACCGCGGAATCTCGACATAGTCGATGCGCTGCATCCGCTCCATCATCGCGCCTTCCCATTCGGCGGGCACCGGGATGGTCTTCATCACCCAGCCCAGGATATCGGCGTCTTCCTGGTTGAGCAGCGCTTCGAACCAGTCGAGCGATTCTTCGTCCCAGCCGGCGTGGAGCCGGTCGAAATAACCGCCGATCATATAGTCGGCCTCGCGGGTGCCGCGGTGCCAGGCGCGGAAGCGCAGGCGTTTCAGGCGATCGTCACGGTTCATGCGCTTCCAATGGCAAAAAGGCCGGCGGGCGATTGGCAAGCCCGTCGGCATCACGATAAGAGACCAGATAATCATGCGTCCGGACATTCTCAATCCATTGTTCGCCGAGGTGGAGGCGCTGAAAGGCGTCGGCCCCACCATGGCCAAGCCGCTGCGCAAGCTGAAGCTGGAGCGCGTCGTCGACCTGCTTTTCCACCTTCCCACCGGTGCGGTCGAGCGCAAGCCGGTCGACACGGTCGAGGCCGAGGATGTCGGCCGGATCATCATCGTGCGGCTCACCCCCACCAGCTACCGCGCCTCGGGCTGGCGCGGGCCCTTCCGGGTGGGGGCGGTCGACCAGGCCGGCAATGTCGTCCAGCTGCTCTATTTCGGCGGCAATCCCGGCTGGGCGAAGAAGCTGCTGCCGATCGGCGAGCCGCGCATCGTCTCGGGCCGTCTCGATCTCTACGGGCAGGATCTCCAGATCGTGCACCCCGATCATGTCCTGCCGCCCGAGGAGGCGACCGACCTGACGGCGCGCGAGAGCGTCTATCCGCTGTCCGAAGGGCTCACCTCGCGTCGGCTCGGCCAGCTTGTCGAGCAGGGGATCGCCCGCTCGCCCGAACTCCCCGAATGGATCGAGCCCAGCCTGCTGCAGAGTCGCGGCTGGCCCGCCTGGCGCGAGGCGATCGTCCGCATCCACGCCGACTGGCAGGACGAGGCCGCCCGCGCCCGCCTCGCCTATGACGAGCTGTTCGCCAACCAGCTCGCGCTGATGCTGGTGCGGGCTTCTTCGCGCCGGCGCCGGGGCCTGCCGCTCCATGGCGACGGCCGGCTGCGCGACCAGCTCAAGCTGCCCTATGCCCCCACCGGCGCGCAGAGCCGCACCATCGCCGAGATCGAGGGCGACCTCGTCCAGCCGACCCCGATGACCCGGCTGCTCCAGGGCGATGTCGGCGCGGGCAAGACGCTGGTGGCGACGATGGCGCTGCTGGTGGCGGTCGAGGCCGGCGCGCAGGGGGCGATGCTCGCGCCCACCGAAATCCTCGCCCGCCAGCATTATGAGACGCTCAGCCGCACCCTCGCCGGCCTGCCCGTCAACGTCGCGATCCTCACCGGACGCGAGAAGGGCAAGGTCCGCGAGGCGACCCTGATGGGGCTCGCCGACGGCTCGATCGACATCCTCGTCGGCACCCATGCGATCTTCCAGGAGAAGGTCGCCTACAAGCAGCTCGGTCTTGCCGTGGTCGACGAGCAGCATCGCTTCGGCGTCGCCCAGCGGATGATGCTCCAGGCCAAGGCCGAGCGGCCGCCGCACCTGCTGGTGATGACAGCCACCCCGATCCCGCGCACGCTGACGCTTAGCCATTATGGCGAGATGGACGTCAGCCGGCTCGACGAGATGCCGCCGGGCCGCCAGCCGATCAAGACCTCGGTGATGTCGGGCGAGCGGCTGGAGGAGATCGCCGAGGCGCTCGGTCGGCATCTCGCCAAGGGCGAGCAGGCCTATTGGGTCTGCCCGCTGGTCGAGGAAAGCGAAGTGTCCGACCTCGCCGCCGCCGAGAGCCGCGCCGAGAGCCTGCGCCATTATTTCGGAGACAAGGTCGGCGTCGTCCACGGCCGGATGAAGGGGCCCGAGAAGGATGCGGTGATGGCCGATTTCTCGGCCGGGCGCCTCGGCGTGCTCGTCGCCACCACGGTGATCGAGGTGGGGGTCGACGTGCCCAACGCCACCTTGATGATCATCGAGGGCGCCGACCGCTTCGGCCTCGCCCAGCTCCACCAGCTGCGCGGGCGCGTGGGGCGCGGGGACAAATTGTCCAACTGCCTGCTGCTGCGCGGCAACGCCCTGTCGGAAACCTCGCGCGCGCGCCTCGCGCTGATGCGCGAGACCACCGACGGCTTCCGCATCGCCGAGGAGGATCTGCGGCTGCGCGGCGCGGGCGAGATATTGGGCACCCGCCAGTCGGGCGAACTCGAATTCCGCCTCGCCGGGCCCGAGCGCACCGCGGCGCTGCTCGAAAGCGCCACCCAGGACGCCCGCCTGCTCGTCGACCGCGACGGCGGCCTCGACAGCGAGCGCGGCCAGGCGGCCCGGATCGCGCTCTACCTGTTCGAGCGCGACGCGGCGGTGGGGTTGCTCAGGGCGGGGTAACCCCTCAATCTCCCCTCCCTGAAAGGGAGGGGCTGGGGGTGGGTCGCGAGCGCAGCGAGCCCACTCTCTATCCGCGTAGAACTCCGCCAAGGGGGATCGACCCCCTTGGCTCCGTAAACCCACCCCTGACCCCTCCCTTTCAGGGAGGGGAATGTAAGGAAGGGAGAGGGATCAGGCAGGACAGTTGGGGACGGCGCTAGCGGAGGAAGCGCGCCGTCCCCGGGGGCTGTCACCCCATTGGCCAGCGCTGCCGCTTCTGGCGCGCTGCGCCGAGCATCGCCTTGTAGGCGAGCTCGTCGATCGGTTTGATGAACTCGGCGCCGATCCGGCCGCCCAGCGACCAAGCGACCCTGGCCGAGACCTGGCCCAGCCGGGGAAGCGCGATCCGCACGATCGTCTCCTTCGGCGTGGTGCCATATTCGCGGGCCATGAAGCCCAGCGGCGAGATGTTGACCAGCAGCACGTCGCTCGCGCGATTGTCGGTCAGGTACATCCGGGTGGGCAGGGCAACGTCGTCGCGCGGGGCGCGGCGCTGCTCGGCATATTTCGCGTCCTCGTCGGCCTGCGATGTCAACTGTTCCGCGCTGTTGCTCATGCTCTCATGTCCTTGTGAGAGCATCAGGATCGTCTACGGGCTTTGCCAGCAGCTTACCGGATCGGGTTAGCGAAGGGTTAAGCGCGAATCCCGCACCGAGGTTGCGACCTTTGGCCCCGGGCGGGTGAAGATTTCGTTACGGGCGAAGGTCCGCGGGCAGGATGGGCTGCGAAATGATCGCCTCCATCCGCTTCCAGCGCGCCGCCGGGGTCTTGCCGGCCCGGTGAAGATCGGCGGTCACCATGTCCTGGCCCAGCCCATAGTTGATGACATAGCTACGATAATTTTCGGTGAAGCGCAGCGACTGCTCGGCGCGCGGGCGGCTGATCAGCTGATATTTCTGGATCAGGTCCAGCGCCTCGTCGCGGTTCACCTTGCCGTCCAGATAGGTCGCGGCGATCGTCGTGCGCGCGCCGGCGAGCTGGTGGAGCAGGTCGAGCAGCTTGTCATAGGCGGCCGCCTTCGACGGATCGAGGCCGGCGATCGGGTAGAGCTTGCCCGCCTCGAAACGCGCGCGCTCGGCGCCGGGGAAGGCCAGCTCGATCCCGGCATTGGCCGATCCTTCGGCGATGAAGCTCTGCGGGCTGAACAGCGGGTAGACGGTGAACTCCACCCAGCCCTTGGCGCGGGCCAGGTTGCGTTCGAGCAGCATGTTGAGCAGATGATGGCCGGGATAGCCCTCGTGACAGCCCAGGTCGACCGCGCGATCGACCCGCACCGGCAGGTCGGTGTTCACCTGGATCAGGCTGTGCGCGTCGCCCTTGTACCAATTATAGCCCGACCAGCTCTTGCCGGTGACGAACTCCAGTTCGAACCGCTCCTGCTGCGGCATGCCGATATGCGCGGCGCTGCGCGCGCGGCATTCGGCGATCGCCGCGCGCATCACCGGATCCAGCTTGTCGGTCGGGATGACGAAGCGGTTCTGATAGGCATCGACCCGCTGCCACAGCGGCCCGTCGCCGGGCAGCATCGCGTCGATCTCGGCCAGGATAGGGTCATAGGAGGCGAGCGGCTTCAGCCGCGGGCGGACGGCGAACAGCCCCTCGGCCTCGTCCGCGAAGCCGAACTTGGCGCCCGCCATCATCGCCAGCCGGGTCTCGGCGGCCTTGATCTGTGCGGCGAGGAAGCGGCGGCGCAGCTTGTCGTCGGCGGTCAGGGTGGCGGGTTGAACGGCGTTGAGCCGCTGCGCTAGCGCGCGGGCGTCCTTGCGCAGCGCGGGCACGTCGCGCGGCTTGGCCTTGGCCGCCGCGGCCCATTCCTTCGGGCCATAATAGGCATCGACATAGCCGTCCTCGCGCTCGCCGGCCTCTAGCGAGAGATGGACATAGTCCTCGGCGATCCCGTCGAGCGGCGAGGGCGCGCGCTTGGCGCCGATGGCGAGGAACAGGGCGGCGGCGAGGAGGAGGGGGCGGATCATTTGGTCCGGTCTGGATAGAGGGCGTTGCGAGCCTTAGTGTCTAAGGCCATAAATGACATCATGGAAATAATATCATTCTGGCTGTCTGAGGCGGATTTGCACGCAGTGTATCGGCTTCATTTCAAGGCTTCATTCAAGACAAGAAAGATGCGTGTAACGCTTCTATCATGTTTTCTGTTTTTCGCAATCGTTGGTATGATTACAGCGCAAGACAATGGAGCGATATCTCTAATTTCTTCAAGCCTAGCGTATATCGTTTTTGGATTTATCGCCATAGGCATTGCTTGGTGCGTTATGTATCTTGGCCTTTCCCGGAAGGCTCGTCGAATTTTTCTTCAACAAAAATCTCTTCACGACAAAACGGAAGTAAGTTGGTCGGAAAGTGAATTAAATTTCAAATCCGAACGTGGCTCAACCAAATATTTTTGGTCTGATTTTGTGAGAATTGTAGAAGATCGCGATATGATTGTTCTTTATCAATCTGATAATTTAATGAATTTTATCCCAAAGCGTGTGCTGACTTCCGAGCAAATTCAGGGCATCGGCATCTTTCGAGACTGTAAGGCCGGCTAAGATCAGTCTCTTCGTAGTCTATCGTACGAGTAAAATGCAGGAGCTCCCGCTCAGTTCGTCAGCAGCCCGTGCTTCTTCTTGCCCAGGCTGATCTTGATCGCGGTCGCGCCCACCTCGACGGACCGGTCGTCCTTCTCGGGCTCGCCGTCGATGCGGACGGCGCCTTCGGCCAGCTTGCGCCGGGCCTCGCCCTTCGACGCGGCGAAGCCCAGCCCGACCAGAGCGTCGACCAGCGAGATGCGGCCATCGGCCACCGCCAGGGTCGGCAGGTCGCCGCCCGCCTGGCCTTCCTCGAAGGTCCGGCGTGCGGTCTCGGCCGCCGCGACGGCCGCCTCGGCGCCCCGGCACATCGCGGTCGCTTCGTTGGCGAGGACGATCTTGGCCTGGTTGATCTCCTGGCCTTCGAGCGCTTCGAGCGGCGCGATCTCGTCGAGCGGCAGGTCGGTGAACAGGCGCAGGAAGCGGCCGACATCCTTGTCGTGGGTGTTCCGCCAGAACTGCCAGTAATCATAGCCCGGCAGCGACTCCTCGTTGAGCCACACCGCGCCCGACATCGTCTTGCCCATCTTGCCGCCATCGGCGGTGGTGATCAGCGGCGTGGTCACGCCATAGACCTCGGTGCCCAGCATGCGGCGGCTCAGCTCGATGCCGTTGACGATGTTGCCCCACTGGTCCGATCCGCCCATCTGCAGCCGGCAGCCGCGGCGCTTGGCCAGCTCCATGAAGTCATAGGCCTGGAGGATCATGTAGTTGAACTCGAGGAAGCTCAGCGACTGCTCGCGGTCGAGGCGCAGCTTCACCGAGTCGAAGCTCAGCATCCGGTTGATCGAGAAATGCTGGCCAACCTCGCGCAGGAAGGGGATGTACTCGAGCTTGTCGAGCCAGTCGGCATTGTCGACCATCACCGCGTCGGTGGGGCCGTCCCCGAAGGTCAGGAAGCGTTCGAACACGCGCTTGATCGAGGCGACGTTGGACGCGATCACCTCGTCGGTCATCAGCTTGCGCGCCTCGTCCTTGAAGCTCGGATCGCCGATCTTGCCGGTTCCGCCGCCCATCAGCACGATCGGCTTGTGCCCGGCCTGCTGCATCCGGCGGAGCAGCATGATCTGGACGAGGCTGCCGACGTGCAGCGAGGGCGCGGTCGGATCGAAGCCGATATAGCCGGGCATCACGCCGGCCGCGGCGAGCTTGTCCAGCCCCTCCGCATCGGTGATCTGGTGGATATAGCCTCGCGCATCGAGCAGGCGCAGCAGTTCGGAGCGATATTCGGTCATGACGGCCGGGCCGTTAGCATGGGGCGTCGCTCTCTGTCACGCCATCCAAGCCACGTCACGCTGTTCGCATGCGTCGGCCCGGCGGAGGCCGGGGCCGCCACCGGCTCTTGCGCCATGTCGATACATGATCGATGGCGGCTCCGGCCTCCGCCGGAGCGACGCTGTCGGCGAGCCGCGCACGGGCGATATCTCGCCGTCCCGTCTCCCCGCCTGACACGCTGCCCGCTATCCTCCCTCCCACATCAAAAAAGGGAGCGGACCGATGGACGGCGATCTCGAACGGCAGCTGCGCGAGCTGCTCGACCGGCAGGCGATCTGGAACGTGCTGGTCCGCTATGGGCGTGGGCTCGACCGGGTCGACAACGCCATGGCGCGCTCCTGCTACTGGCCCGATGCGATCGAGGACCATGGCCGCTTCGTCGGCACGCCCGAAGCGTTCATCCCCTGGGCCGACCAGGTGACCCTCGCCTTCCAGTCGACCACCCATAATGTGATGAATCACTGGTGCGATCTCGATGGCGACGAGGCGCATGCCGAGACCTATTATATGTTCGTCGGCGTCGCGGAGAAGGCGCCGCACCTGATGTCCACCGGCCGCTATGTCGATCATTTCCGGAAGCGCGACGGCGAATGGCGGATCGCCAACCGGGTCACCGTGGTCGACGGTACCTATGCGCTCGACGATCATGCCGCCGCCGCGCTGCCCTCGCCCTATCAACCAGGCGAGCATCCCGCCACGCGCGACCGCAACGACGTCAGCTATCAGCGCCCCTTGCGCCCGAGGCCGATCCCGCCGAAATAGCCGCAATGACGAAGATGCTGGCCGTGGGGCTGATGTCGGGCACCTCGCTCGACGGGATCGATGCCGCGCTGATCGAAACCGATGGTGCCGGGCATATCCGCCCGATCGCCTTCCGCTCCGACCCCTATAGCGCCCAGGCGCGCGAGCAGCTGCGCGAGGCGGCGGCGCTGGCGCTGAGCTTCGAGCAGCCGCGCCAGAGCCCCGACATCGTCAAGGCCGAGGCGATGCTCACCAACCGCCATATCCTCGCGGTGCGCCAGCTCCTCTCGGAAGCCAATGTGACAGCCGACGCCGTCGACGTGATCGGCTTCCACGGCCAGACCATCGCCCACCGCCCCGATCGCGGCTGGACCTGGCAGATCGGCGACGGCGCCGTGATGGCGCAGGCGCTGGGCATCCGTGTGGTCAACGACCTGCGCAGCGCCGATGTGGCGGCGGGCGGGCAGGGCGCGCCGCTGCTCCCGGTCTATCACCGCGCGCTGACCGCGGGGATGGACGGGCCGGTCGCGGTGCTCAACCTCGGCGGGGTGGGCAACATCACCTGGCTGGGCGCGGGCGCGCACGACCTGATCGCCTTCGACACCGGCCCCGCCAACGGCCTGATCGACGACTGGATGCTGGCCGAGACCGGGTCGCCCTATGACGCCGGCGGTGCCTTCGCGGCACGCGGCACGGTCGATGCCACGGTGCTCGGCGCGATGCTCGACAATCCCTGGTTCGACGCCGCCCCGCCCAAGTCGCTCGACCGCGCCGATTTCACCATCCAGCCCGCGCGCGGCCTTTCCGCCGCCGACGGCGCCGCCACCCTCACCGCCTTCACCGCCGAGACGGTGGCGCTGGCGCTGCGCCACCTGCCCGAGGCCCCGAAGCGGCTGATCGTGGCTGGCGGCGGGCGACACAATCCGACCCTCATGAATATGATAGCGATCGCTACAAAAATTATGGCCGAGCCGATCGAGGCGCTGGGCTGGAACGGCGACGCCACCGAGGCGGAAGGCTTCGCCTATATGGCGGTCAGATCGCTCAAGGGGGAGGCGATCAGCTTTCCGGGGACGACCGGGGTGGCCGAGGCGATGACCGGTGGGGTCAGGCACGAGCCCTGATTTTTCCCTTCTCCTTCTTAGCCCTCTCCCGCTTGCGGGAGAGGGAGGAAGGCGGTTCCCGTGGCCATCCGCCCACTTCCGCCTCCGGCTGAAGTGGGAGCTCACCGGCCGGTCATGCCCCCGGCATGACCTAAGGGCTGCCTCGGCAGCCCTTACCGCCTCACTTCTTCCTCGCCAGACTCCGCATCGCATCCTCCAGCCCGGACAAGGTCAGCGCATACATGCGGTTGTCCATGATCTCGCGGATCATGCGGGTCGACTGGGTGTGCATCCAGTAGGATTCGGGCGTGGGGTTCAGCCACACCGCCGACGAATAGACGTTGAGCAGGCGCTTCATCCACACCTCGCCCGATTCCTCGTTGAAATGCTCGACCGATCCGCCCGGCTGCGCGATCTCATAAGGGCTCATCGAGGCGTCACCGACGATCACCAGCTTATAGTCATGGCCATATTTGTGGAGCACGTCCCAGGTCGGGGTGCGCTCCTGGAAGCGGCGGCGATTGTCCTTCCACAGGCCTTCGTAGACGCAGTTGTGGAAGTAGAAGAACTCCAGATGCTTGAACTCGGCGGTCGCGGCCGAGAACAGCTCCTCGCAGAGCTTGATGTGCGGGTCCATCGATCCGCCGATGTCGAGGAACAGCAGCAGCTTTACCGCATTGCGCCGCTCAGCGCGCATGTGGATGTCGAGGAAACCGCGCCGCGCGGTGCCGTCGATCGTGCCTTCCAGGTCCAGCTCGTCGGCCGCGCCCTCGCGCGCGAAGCGGCGCAGCCGGCGCAGCGCCACCTTGATGTTGCGGGTGCCCAGCTCGACGTCATTGTCGAGATTCTTGAACTCGCGCTTGTCCCACACCTTGATCGCGCGCTTGTGGGTGCTCTCGCCGCCGATGCGGATGCCCTCGGGGTTATAGCCCGAATTGCCATAGGGGGAGGTGCCGCCGGTGCCGATCCACTTGCTGCCGCCGTGGTGCTGGCCCTTCTGCTCGTCGAGCCGCTTCTTGAGCGTCTCCATGATCTCGTCCCACGAGCCGAGCGCCTCGATCTTCGCCATCTCCTCCTCGGAGAGGAATTTCTTGGCGACCGCCTTCAGCCACTCCTCGGGGATTTCCTGGCCCTCGGCGGCGGTGTCGAGCGCGCCCTTGAACACCTTGGCGAAGACCCGGTCGAACCGGTCGAGCAGCCCCTCGTCCTTCACATAGGTGGCACGGGCGAGATAATAGAATTCCTCGGGCGACCAGCCGATCACGTCGCTGTCCAGCGCCTCGAGCAGCACCAGATGCTCCTTGAGGCTGGCCGGGATGCCGGCGGCGCGCAGCTCGTCGAGGAAGTCGAGGAACATCAGTCGACCATAGCGCGATTATCGTGGTGACGCGACCACCAGAGCGCGACGAGGCTGACCACCGCCGACAGGCTGAGATAATAGCCGACGAAGGCGAGCCCGCCGCGATCGGCCAGCCACTGCGCGACCAGCGGCACCGGCGCTGCGCCCAGGATGCCGGCGATGTTGAAGGTCATCGACGCGCCGGTGTAGCGGACGCGGGGCGGGAACAGCGAGGGCAGAAAGGCGCCCAGCGGGCCATAGACGAAACCCATCATGAACAGCGACAGGCCCAGCCAGGCGGCGATCAGCGCCAGCGTGCCGCTGCCGAACAGCGGGCCGAGCAGCAGGCCGGTGGCGATCGTGCCGATGCAGCCGGCGATCAGCACATAGCGCGGCGTCTTCATGTCGGACCACCAGCCCGCCAGCATGATCCCGCCTGCCATGAACAGGATCGCGACGATCTGGATCGACAGGAAGGTCTCCTTGGGCACGCCCAGCGTCTTGGTGGCGTAGCCCAGCGCGAAGGCGGTCGCGAGATAATAGGTGGCGAAGCAGGCGACCGCGGCGAAGGTGCCGGCGAGCGTGGGGGTGAAATGCTCGCGGAACAGCTCGGCGATCGGCACCTTGGGCGGCTCGGCCTGCTCCATCGCGGCCTTGAAGGCGGGGGTCTCGGTGAGCTTGAGGCGCACCCACAGGCCCAGGCCCACCAGCACGGCGGAACCGATGAAGGGCAGGCGCCAGCCCCAAGCCATGAACTGGTCGCTGGTCATCGACAGGCCGAGGACCAAGAACAGGCCATTGGCGGCGATGAAGCCGACCGGGGCGCCCAGCTGCGGGAACATGCCGAAGCGGCCGCGCATGTGCGGCGGCGCATTCTCCACCGCGAGAAGGGCGGCACCACCCCATTCGCCGCCCAGGCCGATGCCCTGGCCGAAGCGCAGGATGCACAGCAGGAGCGGCGCGACCCAGCCGATCATCTGATAGGTCGGCAGGAAAGCGATCAAGGTGGTCGATCCGCCCATCAGCATCAGCGAGGCGACGAGGGTCGATTTGCGGCCGATCCGGTCGCCATAATGGCCGAACAGCCAGGCGCCGAGCGGGCGGGCGAGGAAGGCGAGGCCGAGACTCGCATAGGCCGAGAGGAGCTGGGCCGAGGGCGATTCCGCCGGGAAGAACAGCGGCCCGAACACCAGCGAGGCGGCGGTCGCATAGATGTAGAAATCGTAGAATTCGACCGAGGTGCCGACCAGGCTGGCGATCAGCACGCGGCGCGTCGATGGTTGCTGGGTGGTGGTGGCCATGAAGTCCCCTCTCGCTTCGCCCCGATTGGCGCGCGAGAGGGGATGGGTCAAGAAACTAAAAACCGCTCCCTTCAAGGGAGGGGCTTATGGGTCACCTCACTTGCACTTCACGTCGCCGCGGTCGACCGACCGGCCGAGCAGGCCGCCGGCGCCGGCGCCGAGGATCGTCGCGAGAGTCGACGAATTGCCGTTCGAGATGACGTTGCCCAGCACGCCGCCGGCGACCGCGCCGATCACCAGGCCGGTGGTGCCGTCCGAACGGCGGCAATAATAGCGGCCGTCATTGCCGCGATAGACGCGGTCGTTGCGGCCCAGGCGGCGCTCCTTGTAGTTGCCGCCGCGATAATAGCGGGCGGCGTCATATCTGTTGCCATAGCGCGGATCGGGGCGGTTATAGTCCCAGCGCTTGCCGTCGCGCCAATCGTCCTTGCCATAGCGGCCGTTGTTGCGATGGTCGTCGCGGCGGTCGTCATGATGGCGGGGCGGGTCGGCCTGCACCATCGCGGTGGGGGCAACCGTCGCCGCAAGGGCCATGGCCAGGATCAACTTACGCATTCCAAATCTCCTTCGATGCACCCCAACAACGGTGCGTCTTGGCATAGGTTGCGTGAACCGTGAACTACAGCACGTTCATCTGCCGGTCAGGGTTTTTCCGGAGGAGGGCGGTTAGGAAAAAGTCCGGTTTTCCGCTATTTGCACTTGCCGCCATTGCGCTCGACCTCGCGGCCGAGCAGCGCGCCGCCACCGGCGCCGAGCAGGGTGCCCGCAGCGCGATGCCGGCCACCGTCGATGACATTGCCCAGAAGGCCGCCCGCCACCGCGCCCAGGATCGCGCCGGTGGTGCCGCTGGGCTTGGAGCAGTCGACGCCGGGCACCGGGCGCCCGGCGGAGCCCGGCGCGCTGCCGTCGATCGACGCTTCCTGCGTTTCGGCCCGCGCCTCGCCGTCGGCGGGCGCCCCGGCGGGGTCGTCGTCCAGCCAGTCCTCGGGCAGCTTGGTCATGCCCGGTTTGGCGGCGGTCGGTTTCGCGCTGGTCCTGGCAGCGGCCTTCGGCGCGGGCTTGGCGGGGTCGGCCGGCAGCTGGACCGCCGGCGCGGGCATGGCGGCGAGCAGCAGCGCCGCGGCCAGGGCAGTCGGGACGGAGGAACGCATCGGCCTTCTCCTTCAAAGCGACGTTCAGGGCGGCGTCCGGGTGGACGGACGAATCCGCCGGTCCGGACATCGCGGTAACCGATCCAGCCATTTTCCTGCCGTAACGGATCGCGGTCAAGCGCGGTGATCATGAATTTCGGTGACGCGACGAGGGGCGGTAGCGGCACCGCACCGGAACCAAATGGCGGTCGAACGCGCTTTGGCGGGCACATGGTGAGAAACCCCTAGGAGAGTATCATGCGTAAGTTCATCTTCGCCGCCGGGGTCGCGGCTCTGGCGATGAGTGGGGCGGTCAGCGCCCCGGCCCAGGCCGCCAGCGTCTGCAAGCAGGACAATACGGGCCGCACGGTGGCCACGATCGCGGGCGCCGGCATCGGCGCCATCCTCGGCCGTGTGATCGACGGCGGCCGCCACAAGGAGGTCGGCACGATCGGCGGCGCGCTGGCGGGCGGCCTCGCCGGCAACCAGCTCGCCAAGGACGATCGCCCCCGGTGCGACGAAGCCTATGGCTATTATGACGAGAGCGGCCGCTGGCACGCCAACCGCATCGCCGCCAGCTCGGCGCGGGGCTATTATGACCGCGACAATCGCTGGGTCGAAGGCCCGCCCAATGGCTATTATGACCGCGGCAACCGCTGGGTGAGCTTCGACGGCGACAGCCAATATGCCGGCTATCGCGATCGCGACGGCCGCTGGGTGCCGGTGGGCGTCTCGGGCTATTATGCCGCCGACGGCCAGTGGGTGCAGTCGAGCGCGCCGGGCTATTATGATCGCGGCGGCCGCTGGGTCGCGGGGCCTGCCTATGGCAGCTATGACGCGAATGGCGTCTGGATCCCGCGCAGCGCCTCGGGCGGCGCTCCGGTGGGCAGCTGGGAAGCCTATAATGCCAGCGGCTATTACGACCAGAATGGCCGCTGGGTGCGTGGCTCGACCACCGGCTATTATGACGCGCGCGGCCGCTGGGTTTCGACCGGCGCCACCGCCGGCGGCAGCGATCGCATGGCCCAGCGCAACCTCGACACCCGGACCCGCGCGGATCGGATCGGGCAGCGCATCGACCGCCAGCGCGAGCGCGGCGTGATCAGCAAGAGCGAGGCTCAGTCGGCGCGCACCGAACTTGCCAGCATCCGCCGCGAGGATGATCGCCTGCGCGCCTCGGGCGGCCGCTTCACCGCCAACGAACAGTCGCTGATCCACCAGCGCCTCGACCGCCTCTCGACCGAGATCCGCGCCGACCGCATGGACGACGACAACCGCCCGGGCTGAGGCCGGGGCTGACGATATCCGAGGAGAGGATGACCGGGCGGATCGAAAGGTCCGCCCGGTTTTCTTAATTCCTCCCCGGTACGGGGAGGGGGACCATGCGCAGCATGGTGGAGGGGCGGCGCGTCAGCGCCGGCTGCGCCGTCGCCCCCTCCACCGCTCTTCGAGCGGTCCCCCTCCCCGTACCGGGGAGGAATTAGACCCCGTCCACCACCCCATACACCAACCGCGTCAACCGAATTTCCGCGATCCGCCACGCCCCGTCCTCGACCACATAGCGCTCCGCATAATGCCCCGCGCCATGGACGATCAGCGTGGTCCGGTCGGCCGCGTAGAGCCAGTCCTCCATCGCGATCACACCGCGCGCCTCGGCGGGCCCCAGCAGCTCCACCTCATGTCCATGGCCATGATGGACCGACGCCACCTCGGCCAGCACCTCGCGCACGAACTCCATGATCGCCGCGCGCCCGCGCACCACCGGCCCGTCGGGCCCGGACGGCTTGCCCCCGATCGGCGTCACCCGCATACAGTCGCGCGCCTCGAACAGCGCATCGCGCGCGAAGACCTCCGCCATCCCCGCCCAGTCGCGCTCGTCCATCAACCGGAAATAGCGCGCCTTGAGCTGGCGGATATCCTCGATGGCGGCGAGCCGGGAGATCGGGTCCATGGCCGTCGGCCTATCATTTCTTCGTCATCCCGGGCTTGATCCGGGATCCCGCTTTGTCTTCGTCCCGCAGGCGATGAGGTTGGAAAAGGCAGCGGGATCCCGGGTCAGGCCCGGGATGACGGGAAGGAGAGGGGAGGTCAGGCCGGCTGCGGTTCGTCCACCCCCGCCGTATAGAAATCGGGCTGGACCAGATTGACCAGCCGGGTCAGCCGGCTGTGCGCGATGCGCCACTGGCCGTCCTCATAGCGATAGCGCTCATGATAATGGCCCGCCGCCTGGAGCAGCTTGGTCACCCGGTCGCCCGCGAAGATATAATCCTCCATGGCGATGATCCCGCGCGCCTCGGTATCGCTGTCGATGCTGATCTCATGGCCATGGCCGTGATGGACCGAGGTCTGGCGGACGAAGGCATCCTTGATCCACTCGACGATGACGATGTTGCCCGTGGTCACCGGCCCCACCACCCCGATCGGCTCGCCACCCAGAGGCGTATGCTGGAACCCCACCGAGCAATCGAACACCGCGTCGCCCGTGAACACCGTCGCCAGACCGTCCCAGTCGCGGGTGTCCATGAACCGGAAATAGCGCGCCTTGAGCTGCTTGATCTCCTCGATCGCGACGAGGCGGGATAGCGGGTCCATGGGCATCCTCTCAGGTCTGTTCTCAGAGCTTTTGCTTGTTTAAAAAGGATAAGATGTTGTCGAGCGCTTCATCGGCGCCGCTAGCTTTGCGCCGAGCCATATTATGTAAGGTTTCCATAAGGCTCCAATATCCTGAAAATCCTTCTATGGATGGAGATTCATCACGCAAGAAATTATCGTTAAAGCTGTCGATTTCGTTATCTTCTTTATCAACTATACGAATTATAACAATTGGCTCTCCTTCTGCGTCTTGCGAAGAAGATATTAGAATTTTAAACGTATTTATCTGGCAGTATGGACAATCTTCGTACTCATCCATGGCCCACACAATTTTTCCTGTTTGTGTGGATTGAAATAAATTCTCGACTAGATCTCGATATTTCTGTATAACAGAAGACATCAATCTACGTCCTTTTGAAGATGATTTTGCAAAACGGCGATTTTTTCGTGATGCTTTCTTATCGCTTGGAGTACCTTGACGGCGTCAGGGAAATCCCCCTTCCCAGCAAGAGCAGCATCTACTTTTTTGCAAAACGCTGAAAGGTGGGAGCATATTAACTCAAGCATGCGCTTGGTCTCATTGGGTAGATCTTCAACGGTCGTTTGGACGCGTATAAGGGCGCGACGCGCATCCTCATAACTCTCGGCAGCATCTCTCCAAGAGGTATTATTTACATGGCGCCTAGTCATGTCTAGCGCGTAGCTTGCTTGAGACAAATCTCGAAATGCGTCGTAACGAGCATTTCGAAATTTGAAATCTGAGACGGCAAGCTGAGCTTCTGCAGCGGCCTTCCTCGCATCTCTCGCCTGCCTATATGTAAGCCAAAGTCCCCATATGGTCAGAGGAGTGCCCAAAACTGACAGTATAAAGCTCCAGCCGCCAATTATAGCTGAATAGGTGGGATCAAACAACCAATCGGTCATTTCTTGTGATCCCGCCTGTCTTGTCTCTTACTCCGCCGCAACCCCCGTGGTCCCGAACAGATTCCCCTCGGCACCGTCCTCGTTCGCCACGGCGGCCTTCTTGACCTCCATGCGGCGGTCGAACTGGTCCCACACGTCGGTCCACTGGCCCTTGGTCGCGGCCTTCGAATATTCGGTCGCCCGGGTTTCGAAGAAGTTGGCGTGCTCCACGCCGTTGAGCAGCGGGGCCAGCCAGGGCAGGGGGTGGTCGTCGATCATGTAGATCGGCTTCAGGCCGAGCTGCCCCAGCCGCCAGTCGGCGATGTAGCGGACATATTTCTTGATGTCCTTCGGGGTCATCCCGTTCACCGGGCCCATCTCGAACACCAGGTCGATGAAGGCGTCCTCGATCCGCACCGTCTTCTGGCACATGTCGAGAATGTCTTCCTTCACCGCGTTGGTGAGGCAGCCGCGCTCCTTCACGAAGGCGTGGAACAGGCGGACGATACCCTCGCAGTGGAGCGTCTCGTCGCGGATCGACCAGGTGACGATCTGGCCCATGCCCTTCATCTTGTTGAAGCGCGGGAAGTTCATCAGCATCGCGAAGCTTGCGAAGAGCTGCAGCCCCTCGGTGAAGCCGCCGAACATCGCCAGGGTGCGGGCGATATCCTCGTCGCTGTCGACGCCGAAGGTCGACAGATAGTCATGCTTGTCCTTCATCTCCTTATATTGGAGGAAGGCCGAATATTCGGTCTCGGGCATGCCGATCGTGTCGAGCAGGTGGCTGTACGCCGCGATATGCACCGTCTCCATGTTGGAGAAGGCGGTGAGCATCATCTTCACTTCGGTCGGCTTGAACACGCGACCGTACTTGTCGTGGTAGCAATCCTGCACCTCGACGTCGGCCTGGGTGAAGAAGCGGAAGATCTGCGTCAGCAGGTTGCGCTCATGGTCGGTCAGCTTCTGCGCCCAGTCGCGGCAATCCTCGCCCAGCGGCACCTCTTCCGGCAGCCAGTGCAGCTGCTGCTGGCGCTTCCAATATTCGAAGGCCCAGGGATATTCGAAGGGCTTGTAGGTGCGGCTGGCCTGAAGAAGCGGCATCGGTCGACCTTTCTCAACTAAAGACAAAAATAATCGCGGCGAGCGCGAACATGACGATGGCGCTCAAACCCTGTTTGAGCGCGAAACTCTTGAGATCGGCGGACGTCTCCCCGGGGGCGCCCTTGCCTTTCTTCACCTTGCCCAGCCGCAGCAGCGCCACGACCATCAGCCAGAGGCAGAGCAGGCCGACCAGCACGGTGACCGCGGCGATGATCAAGGAAACCGAAATCTCCATCGATCAGCCCCGATTGCTCTTCGCGAGCGCCTGAACCATGCCGTCGCACCACCCTGCCAGATCGGGATTCGCACCCCTGGATTCAACCGCTGCGAAGCCCCAGTCCCCACCGGCGCGAAGCGGTTCGGCCATCTTATGCCAAGCCGGAATCGGCCACAAATGTTTTCGTGAGTTTTGCACAGGAATTTACAAGCGGTAGTGGGTGGTTGTGGCTGGATACACCACCTGTGCTCCCCTCCCTTCCAGGGAGGGGCTGGGGGTGGGTTGCGAGCGCAGCGAGCATCCTCGCTCGTTCCGGAGAACTCCGCCAAGGGGCATCGAGCCCCTTGGCTCCGTCACCTACCCCTTGCCCCTCCCTTGCAGGGAGGGGTGAGATAAGGGGAGGGCTTCAGTCTAGCCAGCCTGCCTTACTGGCAGGCCAGGCACTCGTCATAATCCTTCGTCTCAAGCTCGATCTGCTTGAGGTCGGGGGTGTTGTCCGCCTCCACGCCGCCGGCGAAACCGGCGCGCTGCACCGACTTGGAGCGGAGATAGTAGAGCGACTTGATGCCGAGTTCCCAGGCGCGGAAGTGGAGCATCAGCAGGTCCCACTTGTCCACGTCGGCCGGGATGAACAGGTTCAGCGACTGCGCCTGGTCGATGAAGGGGGTGCGATCGGCCGCCAGTTCGATCAGCCAGCGCTGGTCGATCTCGAAGCTGGTCTTGTACACGTCCTTCTCTTCCGGGGTCAGGAAGTCGAGATGCTGGACCGAGCCGCCCTTCTCGAGGATCGAGTTCCACACCATGTCGCTGTTCTTCGATTTCTCGGCGAGCAGCTTTTCCAGATAGGGATTCTTGATCGAGAAGCTGCCCGACAGCGTCTTGTGGGTGTAGATGTTCGCCGGGATCGGCTCGATGCAGGCGCTGGTGCCGCCGCAGATGATCGAGATCGACGCGGTCGGCGCGATCGCCATCTTGCAGCTGAAGCGCTCCATCACGCCCTGGTCGGCGGCGTCGGGGCACGGCCCGCGCTCGCTGGCCAGCAGCATCGAGGCTTCCTGCGCGCCGGCGGCGATATGCTTGAAGATGCGCAGGTTCCAGCTCTTGGCCATCGCCCCCTCGAAGGGGATGCCGCGCGCCTGGAGGAAGGTGTGGAAGCCCATCACGCCCAGGCCCACCGAACGCTCGCGGCCGGCGCTGTACTTGGCGCGCGCCATCTCGTCGGGGGCGCGGTCGATATAGTCCTGCAGCACATTGTCGAGGAAGCGCATCACGTCCTCGATGAAGCGCTTGTCGCCGTTCCACTCGTCCCAGGTTTCCAGGTTGAGCGAGCTGAGGCAGCACACCGCGGTGCGATCCATGCCATGCTGGTCGCGGCCGGTGGGCAGGGTGATCTCGGAGCAGAGGTTCGAGGTCGACACCTTCAGGCCCACGTCGCGGTGATGCTTGGGCATCGTGCGGTTTACCGTGTCGTTGAACACGATATAGGGCTCACCGGTCGCCAGACGGGTCTCGACCAGCTTCTGGAACAGCGCGCGGGCGTCGACCGAGCCGCGCTTCGACTGGTCCTTGGGGCTCACCAGCTCCCATTCGGCGCCGTCGCGCACCGCTTCCATGAAGGCGTCGGTCAGCAGCACGCCATGGTGCAGGTTCAGCGCCTTGCGGTTGAAGTCGCCCGAGGGCTTCCGGATCTCGAGGAATTCCTCGATCTCGGGGTGCGAGACGTCGAGATAGACCGCGGCCGAGCCACGGCGCAGCGAACCCTGGCTGATCGCGAGGGTCAGCGAGTCCATCACGCGGACGAAGGGAATGATGCCGCTGGTCTTGCCGTTCAGGCCCACCGGCTCGCCGATGCCGCGCACCGAGCCCCAATAGGTGCCGATGCCGCCGCCGCGCGAGGCGAGCCAGACATTCTCGTTCCAGGTGTTGACGATGCCTTCCAGGCTGTCGTCGACCGAGTTGAGATAGCAGCTGATCGGCAGGCCGCGACCGGTGCCGCCGTTCGACAGAACGGGGGTCGACGGCATGAACCACAGCTTCGAGATATAGTCGTAGATGCGCTGGGCGTGCGGCTGGTCGTCGGCATAGGCCGAGGCGACACGGACGAACAGGTCCTGATAGCTCTCGCCGGGCAGCAGATAGCGGTCGGTCAGGGTTTCCTTGCCGAAGTCGGTGAGCAGCGCGTCGCGGCTATGGTCGACGGTGATGTCGAACAGCTGCGGGCGAATCTCGGTGCTGCCGGTCGAGACCTTGGCCTTCGCTTCGGGGGCCTTGGCTTCGGGAGCCTTGGCCTCCGGAGTCTCGGCCTTCGGTTCGGCGGCCTTGGGAGCCACCGGCGCCGTCGCCGGGGCCATCATGTCGAGCTGCTCCTCGACCGCCATCTGGGTCGTGGCTTTGGCCTCTTTGGCCGGGGAATCAATCATCGTTGCCACGTCGTTCGAGCTCACTTCGCTGCTGCCAGATAGGTCCATCGCCCGTCTCCGCCACCCTGTTCACGGGCCGGTGGGAACCGGCCAAATGTTCTACATCCGTTCGGCTCAGGAGTCACGGTAAAGATAGTGCTGAAACGGCCTGTTTCCAGCCCGGATTCCACCCTATTCCCACGTTTACGGCGCCGCAGAGGGCCCGTCGCCGGAAGCTTGGCCTCCGGACGATAGCCACCAGTGCTAGCGCCGCCCCTGTTGCGTTACACCACCTATAGTGCCTCAACTGAGTCCCAGCACAAGAGTCAAAATGACGCTTTGAGGACTCGGTTCGTCGCATCGACGAATTGAGTCCGGGGGCCTTGACGCGGTGGAATACTGAGTCGGTTCAGCCACTTGAGCCCAGGGGGTGAACGAAGGCGCAACAAAAGAATCTGTGGATGAAATTTCGGAATCGCAGATTTTGTGTGTCGCTTGCGTGACACAGTGGCCGACCACATCCTGTGGTGAATCGCTCGTTAGGGTGGCGGACCATCTTCTCTCGTCATTCCAGCGAAGGCTGGAATCCATGTCTGTCTCCGCTTGCGATGGCCACCGGGGAGAAGAGAGACATGGACCCCAGCCTTCGCTGGGGTGACGTTGGTTTGTTTGGCCTCAGGCGCCGGGCGCGAGGCATCCGCCTCGCTTGGCTATCCTCGCATACGCTCGGGCGGCCGTTCGGCCTTGCGGGACACTGACGTGTCCCGACGCAGAGCTGATCGTCGGAGCCTGCCAAGGCTCCGCAAGCGCGAACGCGCGCCCGAGCTTATGCGAGGATAGCCGAGGTCGCGAATGCGACCGCTGGCGCCTGAAGCAAACAAAAAAAGAACCCACCCTCGGCCGTGGCGAGGGTGGGTTCCGTTTCGGGGGCGAACGGCGGTGGGGGGCCTTGAACCGCCTCGCGATGGGGGAGTTAGTGTCCGCCCCCACCCCCCTGAAAGGGGGGATCTGGTGGTAGCTTACAAACCCACGATCAGGCTGGCGCGGAGCGACAGGGCGGCGCGGCCCTGCTGTTCCTCGGCGCCGGCCTCGCCGCCGATGCGGAAGCCGTTGCCGCCGCCGACGGCGCGGATCTTGCCGATCCAGCCGCTGGTGCGCTGCTCGGGATCGAGGGTGAAGCTCTGGCCGCCGGTGAACTTGGCGGTGGTCGAACCGAGCGAGCCGCCGACCAGCTCGCGCCGGCCGCCTTCCGCCTCGATGCGGAACCAGCCGCTGTCCTCGTTCTGGCCGCCGAAGTCGAAGCCCGCGGCGACGCTGCCGGTGAGCGCCAGCTCATCCGAGTTGCGGCCGTTGACGATCAGGTTGAAGCCGTCGCCGCCGCCGGTTTCGGTATAGGCCTTCTCCTTGAGCTTGTAATAGTCGACCGCGGCCTTGGGACGGACGCTGAACGAGCCCATCTGCAGCGTGTAGGCGGCGCCACCGGCGGCCGAGAGCAGCCGGCCGCTCCAGTTGCCCTTGGTGCGGCGCTCCACCTTGTCGGTGCCCAGCGCGCCGTCGAAGCTGCGCTTGCCCTTGAAGTCGACATGCGCCCAGGAGACGCGGGTCCAGCCCTGCACCGGGCCCCAATAGCCGTGCCAATAGGCGCCGATCTCATATTGCGCGGCGTCGACCTTGTTGTCGGTGCCGCCATCGGCGTCCTTGCCGTAGAGATAGGCGAGCGACAGGCCGAAGCTGCCCAGATTGGTGTCGATCTCGGCGCCCGAGGAGATGCCCCAGCCGCTCACGTCGTAGGACGCGGTGTCGCCCAGGCTCTTCGAGGTGCCCCAGCCGACCTGCTGGATCCAGTAGCCCCACTTGCCCATGTTCGCGATCGGCGCATTGGGATCGGCCAGGAAGGTCGCGGTGGCGCGCGACGCCATGGTGACGTTCTCGAAGGCGCCGCCGGCATGGTCGGGCAGCATCTGGCGCAGCTGGCGGCGGAAGGTGTCGCCGTCGGTCTTGGCCAGGAAGACGTTGCCGATCTTGGCGTCCTTGCCCATCGCCGCATAGGCGGCGTCGTAGATCGACGCCTGGCTGCGGTTCAGGCCCAGTTCGGTGGTGGTCTTGCGCTTCACGTCCACCGCCAGCTCGGTGGCCGAGACCGCCGAGATGGTGCCCTTGTACATGAAGGGCAGGGTCGCGGCGTTGGCGGCGAAGGTCTGCGGTACGTTCACTGAAGCGGCGCGGACGAAGACATAATTGCCCTCGGCGCCGGTGACGCTGCTCAGGTTCACCGCCACCTTGGCGCCGCCGTCCAGCTTGGCCTGACCGGCCACCTGGTAGAGCGTGTTGGTGCGCGCCGCGGTGTCGACGTTGACGATCAGGGTGCCGCCGGCGACGTCGAGCGAGCCGATCGAGACGGTGCGGTTGCCCACGTCGAGCGTGCCGCCGTTGACCGCCAGCGCCAGGCCCTGGGCGTTGGTCAGGTTGCCCCGGAACACCGAAGTGCCGCCCAGGGTCAGCTTGTCGCTGCCGCCGCCGAAGTCGACATCGCCGCTGTGCACGGCGGTGCCGGCCAGGGTCATGATGTCGTTGCCGGTGCCGAAGGTCGCCTTGCCGGTGTGGATCGCATCGCCCGAGATCAGCAGCTGGTTGGCGCCGTTGCCGAAGCTGGCGTCGCCGGTCATCGTGCCGTCGGCCAGGTCGAGCACGTCGTTGCCGGTGCCGAAGCGGACGTCACCGGTGATGACGGGGGCGGCGACGCCGCTCGCCACCACGGTCTGGTTCACCCGGGCGCCGGTGGTGTTGGCGGTCAGGTCGATCGCGATGTTGTTGCCGGCGGCGGCGCCGGCCGCCTCGATCTTGCCGCTGTTGTTGATCAGGTCCACCTCGCCCGACTTGTCGAGGATCGCCACGGCGCGGGCGCCATTGGCCGAGGAGGTGCCGGTCGCCACCGCGCGGATCGAGCCGCTGTTGCTGATCTCGCTGGTGAAGCCGCCCTGGTCGATCTGGATCGCCACCGCCTGGGCATTGGCGGCGTTGGTGCCGCTCGCCTGGACGATGCCCGAAACCTTGATCTGGCCCACCTGCGCGCCGCTGCCGACGCGCACCGCGGTGGCGCTGGCACCGCTCGCGCCCACCGTGCCGCGCACGCTCAGGCCGCCTTCCACGGTCACCGCCTGGCCGAGCCCGCCGATCACCAGGCCGTTGCCGTTGACGCCGGCATAGGTGCCCTGGCCCGAAATGGTGCCCTCGACCACCAGGCCATGGCCGTCGGCATTGCCGCTGACCTTGCCGATGGTGACGGCGCGGGTCGCCGAGCCGATCTCGACCGCGGCGGCCGAGCCGTAGGAGATCACGTTCGCGGTGCCCTCCTTCGAATCGTCGATGCCGTCCTTGTCCTCGTCATTGTCGGTGGGGCTGTTGTCCTTCGGCGGAACCGCGAAGATCACGCCGCCCGCGACATTGCCGGCGATGCGGACGGCCGGGCCGCCCTGCAGCAGGTCGTCGGCGTCGAGCTTGGAGGTGTCGGTGGGCGGGGTGGTGCTGCGATAGCCGGTCGAGGTGACGGTGCCCTGCACCACCATCGCGCCGCCGATATTGCCCTCCACCGAGACGCCGACCGCATTCTGGCCGACCGCGGTGACCGAGCCGGCGATGCGCACGGCGGTCGAGTACTGGCCCACCACCGGGGGCTGGACGCCGCCGGTGACGTCGCCGATGCGCACGCCCACCGAACGGTCGCCGACCACGGCGATGCTGCCGTCGGTGATCAGCTTGCCGTCGAGCGTGCCGCCCAGCTGGATGCCCGCCGAGTCCCGGCCCTCGATCGCGATCGTGCCGCTGTTGGTGATGTCGCCGGTGAAGGCGCCCGCGGTGCGGATGCCGACCCGGCCGGTGCCCACCGCGAACGGGCCGTCGAGGTCGCCGTCCTTGTCGGTGTCCTCGGGGGTGTAGGTCTCGTCCAGGACGATCTTGGCGTTGGCGGCGTTGACGATGCCGCCGGTGCGGCCGGCCTCGGCCAGGATGCCGGTGCTGTTGTCCAGGTTGGTGGTCTGGATCGTGCCTTCATTGGTGATCTTGTTGTTGCTGTCGAGGATGACCGCAGCCCCCGTCACCGTCGGCACGACCGAGCCGGCCGAGGTGATCTTGATGTCGTCGGCGGCGCCCGACTTGATCGTGGAGGTGCGGATCGCGGCGGTGCGCTTGTCGGCGACGGTGGTCTCCGCCTGCGCGGCGGTCGCGAGCGCGGCAAGGCAGGTGGAGGCGAGCAGAGTGCGTATCAAGATCGTCTTCCCTTAGTCGGTGGGGGAGGTGTGCCTCCCGCATGTCCTGGAAGACGGGGCCGATCGGACGGAGCCTTGAAGATTTTTCGCGACAATCGAAGAAAGGCTGAAATCGGAGGAGGTTAGAGAGCCCAACCTCTTCCCTTGTCATTCCAGCGAAGGCTGGAATCCATGTCTGTCTCCGCTTGCGATGGTCACCTGGGAGAAGAGAGACATGGACCCCAGCCTTCGCTGGGGTGACGTTCCGATGGGGCGGGGGGGACCTCTCCCCACCCGTCATGCTGAACTTGTTTCAGCATCCACCGGGAGCCTTGGTCCTGTCGCGGAGGCTCCTGCCGGGGGCGCCTCGGGCCATCTCGTCACCAGCCTGAACGGCCTGGTGGATGCTGAAACAAGTTCAGCATGACGAGGTGGGCTAGGAGAAAACATCCATAACACGTCATTCCAGCGAAGGCTGGAATCCATGTCTGTCTCCGCTTGCGATGGTCACCGGGGAGGAGAGAGGCATGGACCCCAGCCTTCGGCCAGAGGCCGAAGTTTATCCTGAGCGCCTGCCTTGCAGGCAGTCGAAGGGCTGGGGTGACGTCTAAGGGGGTAGGGCCGCAGCCCGCCCTCAGAAACTCCGGTCGATGCCGATGCGGATGGTGCGCGGGCGCAGCGGGGTGATCTGGCCGCCGTTCATCGCCGCGAAGGGGGTGCCCAGCGCGAAGCGGTTGCCGATCGCGTCGGTCAGGTTGGTCAGGGTCAGGCTCACCCCCAGGTCGGGCCGGCCGATCCGCGCGGTCAGCGCGGTGTCGATATAGTCGCCCTGCAGGTCGCCCAGGATCGGGCCGATGCCCAGCCGCGACTTGCCGATATAGCGGATCCAGCCGTTGATCCGGAAATCGAGCGCGTCGCTGATCGCCATGCGATAATCGGCGCCCACCCGCGTGCTGAAGCGCGCGACATTGGGGATGCGGCTCTGGCCGCCGGTGCGCGCGCCGGTCAGGTCGCTGACCGCGGACGAGGCGAGGGTGAGCAGCAGCGATTCCGACGGGTCGGTCACCCGGCTGCTGTTATAGGTCGCCGCCGCGTCGAACAGCAGGCCGGGCAGCGGCCGCCAGCCCAGCGCCGCGCTCAGCGAATAGATGCGGCCGTCGCCGATATTGTCGGTGCTCGGCAGACCGAAGCTGTCGATGAAGTCGGCCTGGATGTCGCGCCAGCGCGTGTAGGACAGGCTCAGCGAGGCATCGATCGGGTCGCGCCCGCGCTGCCCGAAGCGCAGGCCGGTCTCCATCGTCGACACCTGGTCGTTCTGGAAGCGGCGGACATAGCCGCCCTCGATCGCCAGCCCGCCGGGGCGGAAGCCCTGCTGGTAGCGCGCATAGACCAGCAGGTGCGGCAGCAGGCTCGCCGAGACGCTGGCCGAGGGCAGCACCCGCTTCTCGTTGCGCGACGCGACGATCGCCGCGCGCGCGGCCTCGATCACCGGCGAGAAGGTGGGCATCGGATTGTCGGCGCCGCCGCCCAGCCGCGTGTGGGTGTAGCGCGCGCCGCCGGTCACCGTCAGCCCGGGCAGCGGCTCGAGGCTCGCCTCGCCATAGGCGGTGAACTCGCGGATGCGGTTGGCGACGCCGGTGGTGGGCGCGGCGATCCCGATCACGCCGAAGGAGCGGCCCAGGTCGGTGCGGTTGCGGGTGTAGCTGGCGCCCAGCACCCAGCCGAAGCCGTCGCGGGTCGGCCGCCACAGCCGGTTCTCGCTGACGAACATATGGGTGCGGTTGGTCTGGGTGAAGCGCCGGTCGACCACCTCGTTGCTGGCGTCGTAGCGCTCATCGAGATGCTGGCGGACGAGGCCGGTCGACGACAGGAAAGAAATATCGTCCCAGCTCTTGGAGACGACCAGCTCGCCCAGCGCATAATCGGCGTTGAACCCGCCGGGGCTGCGCGCCGCGCGGTCGAGCCCGCCCAGCGACCGATCGGCATATTGGCCGTCGTCGCCATGATTGTCCTGGTAGACGCCGCCGACATCGACGGTCCAGCCGTCGCCGGCATCGACCCTGAGCGACAGGCGCCCGCCGGCGATGCGGTTGCGGTTGATGTCCTGCTTCCGCCGCAGGATGTCGTCGATATAGCCGCCCTCGCGGATCGCATAGCCCACCGCGCGCAGGGCGACCCGATCGCCCCAGACGGGCAGGTTCACCATGCCGCCGATGTCGCCCGACGGATCGCCATGCTGGGTCGCCGACAGGCCCGCCGACAGGGCGGCGGCGGTCGTTCCCAGCTCGGGGGAGTTGCGGACGATGCGGATGATGCCGCCCAGCGATCCGGCGCCGTAGAGCGTGCCCTGCGGGCCTTCCAGCACCTCCACCGAGCGGATGTCGTACATCCGCAGGTCGGGGTCGGGGGCGTTGTAGGTCAGCCGCATGTCGCCCAGATATTGGCCCACCGTCGCCTGGGTCGGCCCGGTGAAGCTCGAATCGGCGATGCCGCGGATGAACAGCTTGTTGCGCCCGGCGCCCAGATGGGTGGACGACAGGCTGGCGACCCGCGCCAGCACCGATTCCATGCCCTGCTCGCCGCCGAAGCTCAGGTCCGACCCCTCGAGCATCGTCACCGCGCCGGCGAAATCGCGCAGCCGCGTGTCGCGCTTCGAGGCGGTGACGACGATCGGCGGCTCGCCGCTGTCGTCGACCAGCGCCGGGGGCGAGACGGCCGGGGCGCGGCGTGCGGGCTGCGCCAGGGTCGGCCCGATATGGAAGATATTCTCGCCCACCACGCTCAGCCGGCCGCGGCTGCCGCGCAGCAGCCGGCGCAGCGCCTCCTCGGCGGTCATCCGGCCCTTCAGCGGGGCGACCCGCATCTGCCAGATCGCCTCGCTGCTCGCGCCCACGCTCGCCCCGGTCTGCGCGGCGAGCGCCGCCACCGCGTTGCGCAGGGTGCCCGCGGGCAGGTCGATCGCCGCCGTTGGCGCCGCGTGCAGCGGCGCGGCCAGGATGACCGTCGAAAGGCCGGCGAGGGCGAGGAAGCGGTTCACGGATTGCGGGGCGCCAGGATCCATCCCGATGCGTCGCGGCGCACGTCCACCTGCAGCAGCGGCGCGAGCCGGACGATGTCGTCCTGGGCGCCCAGGCTCAGCACGCCGCGGAAGCGCTGCCCGGCCACCGCCGGATCGGCGCGCACCGGCTGGCCCGACCAGCGCGCCAGGTCGGCGGCGACGTCGGCCATGGTCTGGCCGTCATAGATCAGCCGGCCCTCGCGCCAGGTGGCGACCGAGGCGGGGCTGACCGCGGCGAGCTGGAGATGGGTGTCGCCGTCCACCGCCTTCAGCGCGCGGCCGGCGTCGAGGCGGACGGCCTCGCTGTCGGGATTGTAGATCACCGCGCCTTCGGCCACCTGGACCGCGGTGGTCTTGCCCTCGCGCAGCACGTTGAAGCGCGTGCCGACGTCGACCAGCCGGGCGCCGCCGACATCGACCTTGAACGGGGCGGCATCGTCATGGACCACGTCGAACAGCGCCTCGCCGCGCTCCAGCGTCGCGTGGCGCGGATCCTTGTGGTCCAGGATCACGCGGGTGCCGCCGTTCAAGGTGATCGAGCTGCCGTCGGCCAGGTCCACCGTGCGGCGCGCGCCGGGGGCGGTCTCGATCGGATAGGTCGAGGGGCCGCGCTCGATCATCGCCACGCCGACCAGCGCCGCCACCGAGGCGGCGATCGCCCCGCCCATCCAGGCGCGGCGGGTGATGTGGCGCGGTTCGGGCACGGCGCGCAGCGGCGGCAGCTTGGGGGCTGCCGGCACGGCCTTCACCAGCTCGGCCATGTCCTGGTCGGCGATCGCCATGCGATGATAGGCCTCGGCATGCGCCGGGTCCGCCGACAGCCACGCCTCGAAATCCTCCCAGCCGTCAAAGCCGGGATCGCGCTGGCGGATCACCCAGTCGAGTGCCGCTTCTTCCATAACCTGCCTGTCCTCAGCCATCATTCCGGTTCCCCGAAATCACGACGGAGTCGTTCGGCTCATTCCTCATCGAGACGTCTCCTGAGCGCGATCATGGCGGCATAGGCGCGGCGCAGGTCGCTTTCGACCGTGCTGATGCTGACCCCGAATTCGGCCGCGATCTCGCGCTGTCCTATGCCGTCGATGCGGTAGCGGCGGAAGATCGCGGCGGGGCGCTCGCCCAGCTGCTCCAACGCCTCCTGCGCCAGGCGCAGCTGTTCGCGCGCGATCAGCGTCCGCTCGCTCGACGGATCGTCCGACCGTCCGGGCAGGGTGGTGGCCGCCTCGGTCCACTCCTGGTCGCGCTTCGTCGCCTGCTGCTGCGACCGGTAGCGATCGAGCATCAGGTTGTTCGCCGCGCGATACAGATAGGACAAGGGCTGCGCCACCGGCCCCGACGGCGCCGACGACACCCTGAACCATAGTTCCTGCAACAGGTCCTCGGCCGCTTCGCCCGCGCCGTGCGAGCGCAGGAAGGCGAGCAGCCGGTCCCGGTTGGACAGGAAGACGGCCTCCAGGCCGGTGCTGCTCATGACCCCGCTCGCTTGCCTCTCTCTCGTTCCGTTCAGGACGATCTCACCGAAGGAAATCCTTCCCTCCGGTAGGGAATCAGGGACGGCGCTCTACACGGCGCGGGGGGACTGTGCCAATCACTTCATACAGCGCCGAGCTTTCCGACGACCAGATTGGCCGTAATCCGTACCGTTCGGGGGCCGGCAGCCGCGCCCCGATCAGCCAGAGATGGCGGAAGGCCGTGCGCGGAAAATGGGCCAGAACATCGGGCAATTTGCCGCCGCCCACTTCGCATCCGGCGGGATAGGCGAGCTGGCTGGGGTCGGATCGGAAGGCGCCCGCCGCCTTGTAGCGCACGTGCAGATATTGTTGCCCGGCGATCGCCCATTGCTCGTTGGTGAAGGCGTCGCGCTGCAGGATCGCATAGGCCGGCAGATGCTCGGGCCGCATGTCCGACCAGGGGGTGAGGCAGGGGCGGGCGACCAGCGACAGCACGGCGGACCCTTGCGGGACATGGTCGAGCGCGGCCAGTTCGGCGCGCTGCTCGGCCCCGCGCAGCAGCAGGCTGGCGGTCATCGCCGCGCTCCGCACCGCGAAGAAGGCGAGCCCGGCGAGCGCGAGCCGCCCGGCCAGCTTCGGATCGGCGGGCGGGCGGATCGCGAGCAGGGCGAGCGCCCAGGCCGCCGGCAGCATCCGCATGTCGACATAGGCGCCCCCCATCAGCAGGCGCGGCAGCAGCAGGAAGGCGGCCAGGCACAGCAGCGCCGGCCAGCCGAGCAGCGGGACGAGGCCCAGCCGCCGGTCGCGCAGGCCGGTGTAGAGCAGCACGATGGCGAGCCCCAGCGAGACGAGGTCGAACCACTGCCAGCGGTCGCGCAGCGAGGAGAGCAGCCAGACGAGCTTCACCGCCGGGTCGAACCAGTCGCCCGCCCCCGCGCCCTGGCCGCCGCCGCGCTGCGCGAGCATCACCAGGACGGGCAGCGCCAGCGGCAGGCAGGCGAGCACCGCGCCGCCGATCGCCCGCGCCCAGCTGCGCCCCCGGTTGCTCCCATCGCCACGCAGCCGCGCCAGCTCGGCGCCGAAGGCCATCAGTCCGAACATCCCCCAGCCGGCGCTGTGCGCGGTCCACAGGATCAGCCCGATCGGGGCGTGGAGCGCCGCGCGCAGGCCGGTGCGCCCCTGCCGCCCCAGCCGGATCGACAGCGCCAGCGCGGCGAAAGCGAGCGCCTGTGCCAGCGCGAAGTTCAGGAAGCCGAGCTGGAAGGGCCAGGCAAAGGCGAAGGGCAGCGCGAACAGGGCGGCCGGCGCGATCCGGCCATGCGCCTCGCGCGACAGCCACAGCATCGCCGCCGGAGTGGCGAGCGCGATCGCCAGGACGATCAGCTTGCCCGCCCACAGCGCGCCCACCAGCCGGCTCAGCGGCACGCCGGGCAGGTCGGTGCCGAGATTGCCGACCCACGCCCAGTCGATCCGGTAATAGGCGTTGAGCGGCGATCCCGGGGCGGCGATGGCGATGTGCCAGCGCGCGACATGGCCGGGCAGGTCGGTGAGTGCGGGCAGCCCCGGCGTCAGCAGCAGCGGCGCGACCGCGACCAGCAGCAACGCCGCGATCGTCGCCCGGTGCTGCCACCAGGGCAGCGGTTCGCCGCCGGCCCCGTTCACCGCACCCGCTCGTACAGCTGCCAGTCCATCCCCGACAGGCCATAGACCCGGCCCAGCGCGAGCGGGCGGAAGGCCGCGCCGCAGCGCAGGCCCGCGATCGGCAGCGGCCCGCCGATATTCGCCTGCACGAAATAATAATCGGCGCGCACGCATTGCGGGGAGGTGAGCAGCCCATAGGCCCGCCGCGCCGCCGCCGCCTCCAGCACCGCGCCGTCGCGCATCGTCTCCAGCAGCACCACCGCCCCGCCGGGCGAGCGCGCGGCGATCAGGTCCACCGCGATGCCGGGGTCGGCGCGCTGGTTGTCGGCCAGGTGGACGTCGGCGGCGAGCGATCCCAGGAACAGGATCGCGATCCCCACCGCCGCCAGCCGCGGCCACAGCTTCAGCAATTCGGGGATCAGCAGCAGCAGCCCGGTCGCGCTCAGCAGATAATAGCGCGGGAAGGCGCTGTTGTCGGGCTCGAAGATCAGCACCAGCAGCGGCAGGCCCAGAATCGCGATCAGGTGGAAGGGCATCCGATCGCGCAAGGCCGGCACCCGGCGCAGCGCGAAGGGCAGCAGCAGGATCAGCGGCAGGAAGGGGCTGATCAGCCAGGGCAGGCCCAGGCCGAAGCCGATCATATGATCGAGCGAGTCGACGAAGGCGACCGGCTCGAACGGCGTCAGGCTGCCCATGCGCAAGCCGATCGGGCTGGCGATCGCGCCCGCCGCGATCATCGCCAGCACCGCGCCCACCCCGGCGATCGCGCGGCCCATCAGCTTGAAGGTGGCGAGGAGCGCCGGCCACGCCTTTTTCCTCTCGCGCCCCATGGCGATCGCCACCCAGCCGGTGAGCGCCGCTACCCCGAACAGCATCGAGACGTGCGCGAAAGTGCCGATCAGCGCGGCCAGCCCCAGCGCCTCGCCCGCGCGGCGCGGCGGATCGCCCGCCACCGCCCGGTCGACCACCGCGAAGCTGATCAGCAGGCACAGCAGCATCGGCGCATAGCCGCGCGCTTCCGATCCATAGGTGACGAGCATCGGCGACACCGCGAACAGCGCGGCGGTGGCGATCGCCACCGCGCGCCCGCGCCGCAGCCCGATCGCCCCCGCCACCGGAATTGCGAGCGTCCCGCACAGGATCGACAGCGACCGCCCCAGCAGCGGCGATCCGCCCCAGCCCACGATCCGCAGCCACAAGGTGTTCAGATAATGATTATTGTCGTGGTTCACCGCGAACAGCACGTCGCCCACCGTCGCCGCCTCGCGCGCGAACACCGCCGACCAGGCCTCGTCGAGCCAATAGTCGCCCTGCGCCGCGGCCACCCGCAGCACCAGGCCGAGCAGGGTCAGTGCCAGGATCAGCGGCCACAGGGGGCGGGAAGTGGCTACAGGCTGGGGGAGCGGATCGGGCATGATATCGGCCCCTTCTACCGTCTCTTGATGACGGCGCCAGCCATGGCCCCAAAAGTCATTCGCCCCCAGTCATGGGCTTGTCACCGAGCGCTCCTAGGCCGGGCAGTGAGGAGACCTTCATGAACGCCACCGTCGCCACCCCAGCCCCCGCCAGCGGCCCCGATCTCGGCAAGGGCCCCGACCTCGATAAAGGCCTCGGTCTCGCCGGCGTCGTCGGCTTCGGCGCGGCGATCCTGGCGGCGCTCGGCTATGTCGCGTGGAGCGTGCTCAGCGATGCGGCGGCGGCGGGCGTCTCCACCACCGCGGTCATGCCCTTTCTGCTGCTGTTCGTGGCGCTGCTGATCGCGCTGGGCTTCGAGTTCGTGAACGGCTTCCACGACACCGCCAATGCGGTGGCGACGGTGATCTACACCAACGCTCTGCCCGCCAATGTCGCGGTGGTCTGGTCGGGCTTCTTCAATTTCCTGGGGGTGCTGCTGTCGACCGGCGCGGTCGCCTTCGGCATCATCTCGCTGCTGCCGGTGGAGCTGATCCTCCAGGTCGGCTCGAACGCCGGCTTCGCGATGGTGTTCGCGCTGCTGATCGCCGCGATCGTCTGGAACCTGGGCACCTGGTATCTCGGCATCCCCTCGTCCAGCTCGCACACGCTGATCGGCTCGATCATCGGCGTCGGCGTCGCCAATGCGATGCTCCACGGCAAGAGCGGCACCTCGGGCGTCGACTGGACCAAGGCCACCGAGATCGGCCAGGCGCTGCTCATCTCGCCGATGATCGGCTTCGGCGTCGCCGCGCTCCTCTTCCTGGCGATGAAGGTCCTGATCCGCAACGAGGCGCTCTATCGCGAGCCCAAGGACGGGCTGCCCCCGCCGCTGTGGATCCGCGGCCTGCTGATCTTCACCTGCACCGGGGTCAGCTTCGCCCATGGCTCGAACGACGGGCAGAAGGGCATGGGCCTGATCATGCTGATCCTGATCGGCACCGTGCCCACCGCCTATGCGCTGAACCGCGCCGTGCCCGCCAAATATGTCAGCGAGTTCCACACCGGATCGGTGATGGCGGCGCAGGCGCTGGTCCCCACGCCGGGCGCTGCCCCCGCTCCCGCGATCACGCCCACCGACGCGCGCAAGGCCGTCACCCATTATATCTCCGAGAAGAAATACGAAGCCGCCACCCGCCCCGCGCTGGCGGTGCTGATCGCCGACATCGACGACCAGATCCAGGGCTATGGCTCGCTCGCCAAGGTGCCTGCCGCCGCGGTCAACAATGTCCGCAACGACATGTATCTGACGTCGGAAGCGATCAAGCGGCTGGGCAAGGACCAGGAGAAGGCGGGGCTCGCCGAGCCCCAGCTGGAAGCGCTCAACAGCTACAAGAAGAGCCTCGACGCCGCGACCCGCTTCATCCCCAATTGGGTGAAGGTGGCGGTGGCCTTCGCGCTGGGCCTCGGCACCATGGTCGGCTGGAAGCGGATCGTGGTGACGGTGGGCGAGAAGATCGGCAAGTCGCACCTCACCTATGCCCAGGGCGCCTCGGCCGAGCTGGTGGCGATGGGCACCATCTTCGGCGCCGATGCGCTGGGCCTGCCGGTGTCGACCACCCATGTCCTCTCCTCGGGCGTGGCGGGCACGATGGCGGCCAACAAATCGGGCCTGCAGATGTCCACCGTGCGCAACCTGGCGATGGCCTGGGTCCTCACCCTTCCCGTATCGATCGCGCTTTCGGCTGTGCTATACATGATCTTCTCGTCGATCTTCTGAGGATCCTGTTACGTCGGCCGACCGCGATGAAGGCGTGGGCAAGGGGATACGGCCGGCATATGCCGCGGCCGGACCGGGGCTCGTTTGGGCCTTCGACCTTGGCAATGGCGCCGCCCGCCCGATCGAGGCCTGCGACGCCGAGACCAGCGGCTTCCGCTGGCTCCACTTGAGCCTCGCGCATCAGGGCTCGGCCAGCTGGATCAACCGGCTGGAGGCGCTGCCCGAGGATGTGCGCGAGATGATGGTCGCGTCCGACACCCACCAGCGCGCGCTGGTGGATGGCGACGTGGTCGGCTGCGTGATCCATGATTTCGAACGCGACTTCGAACGCAACGACAGCTCGCAGGTGGGCGTGCTCCGCTTCGCGCTGACCCCGACGATGATGATCACCGCGCGGCTCCACCCGATCCGCTCGGCCGACCTCGTCCGCCAGAAGCTGGCGCGCAGCCACGGCATCGACGAGCCCGGCGAGGCGCTCGACATCCTGGTCGGCACGGTGGCGGAGGGGATCGCGGTGGCGGTGCGCCAGCTCGGCCTCGACGTGCAGCGCGCCGAGGACGCCTTCCTCGACGGGCGGGACCCGCCCACCACGCGCGGCCTGATCGGCATGCGCCGCCGCCTCGCGATGGTGAACCGCATGCTCGATGGCCTGCGCGCCGTCTTCCGCCGCCTGGAGGACGACGAGGACCTGCCCGACGCCATGGTGGGCACCGTCGAACGCCTCACCCAGCGCATCCAGGCCCTCGGCGCCGACGCGCTGGGCGTCCAGCGCCAGATCCTCCAGCTGCGCGAGGAACTCGACATCTCGGTCGACCAGCGCACCAACCAGAACCTCTACGTCCTCTCGATCATGACCGCGCTGATGCTGCCGGCCACCTTCGTCACCGGCCTGTTCGGGATGAACACCGGGGGGATGCCGTGGGCCGGCGCGCCGCACGGGACGCTGCTGGCGGCGATGCTGGCCTTCGGGACGGCGGGGGCGACCTATCTGTTCCTGCGGTGGATGGGGTTTATGCGGCGGTAGGGGGTGCCCTATTTATCGAAATGCTCGCGAACGTAGGTCGCGACCTGACTGAGAGGAATTTCCGGAGACGACGCGCCGGCGCGCACGATGAGGCGGGGTGTGGCCGCGCCGCCGCCGTCGGCTATGTTGAGGTAGACTGGCATGCGCGATCGCTTGACATCCACCCGACAAATTATCCTGTCCTCGACCACCGGATAGGAAACCGACACGCACCCGGCGCGAAAGCTTTCTGAAAACCTGTCCTTTATAAGGTTGGTCAGGTGGAGGTCGAACTTGTCCCGGCTGCCGGCGAAAGTGTTGAGATCCGGCCCCAGTCCGGTGACGCTACCATCATCGCGCACGCCAATTAGCAGGGTCCCACCCTTGTAGTTAGCAAAGGCGGCGATAGCCTTGAGCGACGAATCCTCGATCCGCCTGTGAACCTGCTCCTGCCGCAGGTCCCAACGGATGGTCTCCTTGAACTCAAGCAGTTCGCCTTCACCTTGGGCGATCAGCAGTTCTATCAAGGCCTTCTGCGGCTCGCGCTGCAGTTTAGGCGCGTTGGGCCCGGGCTCGATCAGCGTGTCTCGGTGGACTAGGACGCCGCGATCGAGCGCTGCTTCCAATATCGCAGTGATTGCCTCTTTGAGCTGGGCTGAAGTCGCCTTTACGCCGAAAGCGCGTGATACAGCCTGGACCGCTTGATCTTCCGTGGCACCAAAGTTGCGGGACACCACGTGGAGGAGGGCCGTTTCGATCTCTGCCGGTGGCAGCGTTTCGGGACGGCGTAGGGTCGGCGACGCTGCGGCGCTACGATCTCTGACCGGAACTGGGGCGCCGGGCATGGTATAGAAATCCTGCTCGTCTAAAATTCGGCCCTGCCTGACGGATACTTCGAGAGCGCGTCTAACGGCGTCGCGGATTCTGACGCCCGCGCGCCCACGACCCCAAGCATCGCGAATGCGCGCTACAATCTCGTCGAAATGAATAGGGCCCTCGATCGCGACGACCTGCTCGGCCAGCTGTGATAGGGCGCCGGTGGGCGCCTCGTGAATCTCGCCGGCGAGGTGGGCGGGCTTTGTGAGTTCTACCTCGACGTAGGGTGTGGACAGCGCCTGGAGATCGTCGATCTCGGCAACGCCCATTTCGGTAAAGGTCTCGCGTTCGACCGAGACGATCTCGTAAGCCGGCAAACGCTCAACCGCTTGCCCTTCGCGGGCGAGGTCGATCTTTGCCGCCTCGATGGCGGCAACCACGCGCTCAAGTTGCTCCTGAGGGCGCTTGAACCAGTCGCCGCTCCAAATCCGATGAACATGCCAACCTTGGCCTTCCAGCACGCTGCGACGCAGGCGGTCGCGATCGCGTGCCGACCTGGCTGCTTTGTAGGATGGTCCGTCGCATTCTATCGCGAGAAGATAGCGATCGGGCTGGTTGGGATCGGCCACGGCAATATCGATGAACAGGCCTGAAACACCGATGTCGCGGTGAACCTGATAGCCGCGTTCGTGCAGTGCTTGTGCAACTTGGGCCTCGAAAACGCCGTCTGTGTCACGTCCCACGGTCTCCGCAAGCGACATCCGCCCGGTCCGCGCGAAATGCATGAAAAGTTTGAGCGCGAAGACCCCTTTGCGTATCGAGGCGAAGTCCTGATCGATGTCCTCGTCAGTCATCGAGGAGAAGACCTCGCACCGGCGTTTGGCGCGACTGATCAGTACGTTCAGCCGACGTTCGCCACCATCCTGACCAACCGGACCGAACCGCATCGGGGGCTTGCCGCCCGGCGTTGTAGGGCCGTAGCCGATCGAGATGAAGATGACGTCGCGTTCGTCGCCTTGGACATTTTCGAGATTCTTGACAAAGAACGGCTCGGACGGGTGAGCTTGGAAAAATGCCTCGTCATCCGGCGACAGGTGGCGGCGCAGAATTTCCAGCTGCTCCATGATCGCTTTGCGCTGGGCCGACGAAAACGCGACGACGCCGAGCGATTGATTGGCTGTAGTCTTGGCATGATGGATAATAGCTTCGGCCACCACTTTGGCTTCGACCGGATTAGTGCGAGTTGTTCCCGTCTCGAACACGCCTTGAGTCACGTGATGAAAACGCAGGCCAAGACCCGACTGAGCCGTGTATGGGCTCGGGATAATGACCAGTTTATTTTCGTAGAACTGCCGGTTCGAAATCGCGATCAGTGATTCGTGCCGACTGCGATAGTGCCAGCGCAGCATCCGCATTGGCAGGCCGCGCGCCGTGAACAGGCCAAGAATACTTTCGATGTCGGCGACGCGTGCAGAGCCCTCTTCCTCGTCGTTGTCGCTCTGGCCGGTCATCTTTGAAAAGAAGGCCGTGGGTGGCAGCTGTTGCGGATCGCCGACGACTACAACCTGCTTGCACCGGGCGATCGCACCGAGCGCGTCGACCGGCTGAATCTGGCTCGCTTCGTCCATCACCAGCAGGTCGAAGTTTAGTGAGCCTGGCGACAGGAACTGCGCAACCGAGAGTGGGCTCATCATGAAGACTGGTTTCAGCGCCTGTATCGCCGGCGCGGCTTTCTGCATGAGCTGGCGAATTGGCATGTGGCCGCGCTTGCGGGCCATCTCGCCCTTGAGGACGCCGAGCGGGCCTACCGCACCGCTGGTCTTGGGGGGTACGCGCCGGTGATGCGCGAGCGCGACCTGGGCGGCGGCGGCCTTGATGCGCTGGTAATCGAGATCGACAAAGTCGCGGACCTTGCGGCCGTGGAGTTCGCCGTCAAAATCAGCGAGGATCGGCTCTGCATCGACTTGGTTTTCGAGCACCGCCTCAAAATAGGCCTGTTCGAAATCTGGCAGGGTGTCCGTGGGAGCGAGGCTCCCGTTGTGAAGCCGGCGGACAAGATCTGAAAGCCCGAGGGCATTACCTTCGTGCGCACGAGCGCGGTAGCCGATCCAGGTCGTCAGCAGTTCGCCGCCATCGCGCCAGGCAGCGAGCGATGTTGCCAGTTCGGCGGCGCCAAGTGTCGAGACGTTGCCAATCGTCAGCAGCGCCTCGGGCGTGGCTTTGAGATCTGCGAGCAGGTCGTTGAGCGCTTGAAGCCATTCTTCACTTCGCGCGATGAGGCCTTCGCTGCGGTCAGGCAGGGTTTCCTTGTCCGGCACTCGCGTAGCGAGAAGCCGGATATCTGCGTTGGCTTCTATCCAGTCCGCGATACCCGACAGCATTTTCCAATCCGAGGTATCACTGCTCCATAGAGACCCAAAGGCTTCGCGGCCGGTGAACTCTTGAGCCAGAAGTGCCGCTCTCGCAGCTTTACCCTCTGTGAGACTCGAAAGGTTGTCGCGCCGCGCATCGAGCGACGGCTCATCCCGAGCCGAGATGGCCAGGTAGCCGGCATGGGCATCGGCGAGCGTGATGCAGACAGTGCCGAGTGCCCAAACGTCGACGATATCGGGGCGCTCAACATCTCCGAAAGCGATGGTCCGCGCGTCACTCAGGTCTTCCCAGAGGTCGGCGGCCAGTGACTGTATCGTCTTTGCTAAAACGCCGAGGCTTTTGGCAAGATCGCCCACGCGCGAGCGATCGGGTTTGCGGCTCATGATCAGTCGAGGTTCGGCACCAAGGTTCTTGAGGCTACGCATCCAGTCGACCAGCGCCAAGAGCGGCGCCGAAACAGAACGTTCGCCGCGCCAGTCGCTGCCGAAGGCGGAGCGGCCGAATGAATCGTCATTTCGAATGAGCGCCTGGGCGGCCTGGCCGCGGGCAAGAGCATCGAGCCAGACGAGGCGGCTCTGGAGTGGTGCTTTGGGATCCGATTGATAAGAGCGGACTAGGCTATTCGCCGCGCGCCAGTCTGATTTGAATAAGCGGAACAGTGAGGTTCCGTGCTGCGCGAGGTTGCGCCGGGCCTCGGCAAGGTCTGCGCTCCAGGCCGCGTCGCTGAGCGCGCCGCCGACCTCGGCGCGGGCTTGTTCAAGCGCCTCGACCGCGCCAGCGAGATCGGCCGCCCGCTCGATCCCATGGTTCCAAAGATCCTGGACGAAGGCCGACGGGTCCGCTTCGGGTGCCGCCGCAACCCGTTCGCCGATCTCGGCCATCGTGTCGAGTTCCGTCAACACGTTCGGTGGCGCATCGCGGCCGATCGCCTTGGCTAGGCGCTCTGCGAGATTGCGGGCGGCGTGAACATGCTCGGTCAGTTCGCGGGCGCGCTCAAAAGCTGAGACTGGCGTACCGCTATTAAGCGGTTCGAGTACTGCGATGATCGCGCCTACATCGGTATCCCAGGCAGCATCGGTCAAGCTTGCCGAAAGCGTGCTGCGCCAGTGGCTCAGTTGCGCTCCGGCTTGGAGCAGAGCCCGAACTTCGCCAGGACGCTGCCAGATCTCGGCGGCAAGCGCATCGGCCGCGAGGCAGGGTGTGCCAGCGAGCCTCGCCGACATGACCTGTAGCTCAGTGAGGTCTCTGAGCGTGTCTGCATTCGCACGTTCTAACAAGGCGGCCAGAGCCGCTTGGTCGTTTCGGATATCGTCGAATATCTTCGCCAAGCTTGCCAGCTTCACACCTATACGCGAGATTTCAGGAGGCAGGGCGCGGTCTCGCTCGATGCCTCGCCAAAGATGCTCGCCAGGTGCTCCGATATCGAGCACGCGTTCCGCCAACTCGGTGACTAGGCGGCCACGCTGCTCGAAGTCTTCCTTGGACCAGTTCTGTGGGTCCTCCAGCCTGAGATAGGCCGGGCGGACGCCGGCATGGCGCAGGCGGACGAGGTGACCTATGACGTCGTAGGGCGAATAGCCGGCTTGGCCGAGTGGACGATGGAGGCGGTCGGCATGGGCATTGAGTTCATCGCGCGCGTCGGTCAGCCGTCCATTCAATACCGACAGGTCGTCTGAGCGGGGCGCCCCAAGGTCCCAAGTTCGCCGCAATTCTTCGAGGACGGCGCGCTTGTTGGCTTTGTTGCTGTGTAGCTCAAGGCAGGCGTCGCCAACGCCCGTCGTGTCCAGCCGGCGCTTGACGACCTCAAGCGCCGCCATCTTCTCGGCGACGAACAGTACGGTCTTGCCATCGGCTACGGCCGCGGCGATCACATTGGCGATAGTTTGCGACTTACCGGTACCCGGCGGACCCTGGATCACCAAGTCGCGGCCTCGCCGAACCTCCTCGATCGCCAGAGTCTGCGAACTGTCGCTGTCGACGATGTGCACCATCTGTGCGGGTGACACGTGGGTGTCCACCGGATCGTCTTCCGATAAGAGAGGTTCACCTTCCGTAAACCCATCCGTCATCAGCGGCTTGATCAGAGCATGTTCCGACAGGCGGGCACCCGCTGGCCAAGTTAGCGGATCGAGGTCCCGGTACATGAGGAACTTGGCGAACGAGAAGAATCCGAGAACGATGTCGTTCTGGTCTACGATCCAGCCGGGTTTCGCTGAGACAGACTCGGCAACCGCGGCGAAATATTCCGTTGGATCGAAGTCGTCGCCAGCCTCGAAGGTCGGGAGTTTGAGCCCGTGGGCGCGATCAAGGAAGGCCTCGAGCGAGAGGTTGGCGGCAACGTCTTCCTGACGCGCCCGCAGTCTGAACTTCTCGGCGGCGTTGCCACGCTCCAGTTGTACCGGAATAAGTATTAAGGGCGCATAGCGGATCGCGGCGGGATTATTTGGGTCGATCCACTTCAACGTCCCAACGGCCAGGAATAGGATGTTGACACCCTGCTCTTCTTCGAGCGTGCGGGCGTCGTAATAGAGGTCGAGCAGCTTCTTCTGGAGGCCAGTCGCGGTCAGGCGCGTCTGAAGCCGTGTATCCGCGTGGCGGTTGGCAACCCCGCGCGCATCTACTCCATCGTCTTCAGGTTGCACGAATTCAGCGATTTCCTCGCTATCGTCGCCCTCGGCGGTTTCGCCTTTTCCAGCCAGAAACGTAAACGCCTTGTTTTCTCGGACCAGTAGCCGGAATACTTCCGATCCGCGCTCGTCGATGATTTCAAGCGTCTTGGCGCTTTTAGCCGACCGGGGGATGTTTAGGAGCCGGTTGCGCGCCGAAAGGTCCAGTAGCTCCGTCCGCGCCCGCTCCAGCTTTGCTTCGATCGGCAAATCGCCTTGAAACACATGCGTGGACTCAGTTGCCGACAGCACAAGATTTTCGCTCGACATCGCGCTCCCCCCTAGCGTGTCCAACAGTGCACGACTGGAAGCTGTCGTCCAGATTTTTTGGGGAAATGGAGAGTTAAAAGAACCATTATGGAGTGAATAAAGCGGATTTGGTTTTCTTAATTTCCTGAACGTTTCTCTGCCGATTTATCGCTGTGCTAACGAGTTGTCGGGCACCATCGCTTCAATCTCCGCTGGTCTCAATGCATGGGTGGCCGCTTTTCGCGACGCGTTTCGACAAATCCCTATGGCCGTTAATACGGGACGGCTGCTGATCCGGTAATTGCCCCGCCCAAAATGTCAGCCTTCCTCGCCTTTCCCGCTGACATTGGCAGGGCAGGAAGCGGCGCAAAATCAGTCATGTATTTGTTCACTTTATGTTCTATCGCTGTATGTTTTGGGTTGCTAGAGTTCACTCGTGACGGAGCAAGCGCCAAGGATAGCACGATGAAAACCGTATTGGCCTGCCCGAGTGTGTCAGTGGCATATGCGTGGCGATTCCCGTCCAGAACGGCTCGCCCAAAAGTCCCCCTGCGCACCAAAAAACAAAAATTCCGCCACACAACCCCATGCACCCGGAAATTCACCCCCGCGCGTGCCTCAATACCGCTCCGGCACATACATCTCGGGCGGCACCGGGTGGCGCTCATAATCGGGGTGGCGGACGCGCTCGGGCAGGATCACCGGGCTCTTGGGCACGTCCTCATAGGGCACCTGTTCCAGCAGGTGGGCGATGCAGTTCAGCCGGGCGCGTTTCTTGTCGACGGCTTCCACCACCCACCAGGGCGCCTCGGGAATGTGGGTGCGGTTCAGCATCACTTCCTTGGCGCGGGTATAATCCTCCCAGCGGCGGCGCGATTCCACGTCCATGGGGGAGAGCTTCCACTGCTTCAGCGGGTCGTGGATCCGCATCTGGAAGCGGAACTGCTGCTCCTCGTCGGTGATCGAGAACCAATATTTGACCAGGATGATCCCCGAGCGGACCAGCATCCGCTCGAACTCGGGCACGGTGTGGAAGAACTCCTCCACCTCCGCCTCGCTGCAGAAGCCCATCACCCGCTCCACGCCGGCGCGGTTGTACCAGCTGCGGTCGAACAGCACCATTTCGCCCGCGCCGGGCAGGTGCTGCACATAGCGCTGGAAATACCATTGGGTGCGCTCGCGCTCGTTCGGGGCGGGGAGGGCGGCGACCCGGCACACGCGCGGGTTCAGCCGCTGGGTGATCCGCTTGATCGCCCCGCCCTTGCCCGCGCTGTCGCGCCCCTCGAAGATCACCACGATCTTCAGCCCCTTGTGCACCACCCAGTCCTGCAGCCGGACGAGTTCGTGCTGGAGGCGGAACAGCTCGCGGAAATAGGCGCGCCGCTCCAGCTGCTCGCGCTCGGGATGCTCCTCCATGTCGGCGAGCAGGGATTCGAGGCGGCTCTCGTCGATCTCCATCTCCAGTTCCTCGTCGAAACTGTCGGCGAGTTCCTGGCGGATGCGATCGAGCTGGGATTCGAAGGGAGACATGGTGGCGGGCATCCTTGTTGGTCGTCCAGTCTCGGGTCGCGCGGTTACAGGGCGATGACGGCATATGCTCCAGAACGGAACAAAGCAGCGATTGTGCAACAACCGAGACATGCTTAACACGGACAGACGCGATGGGGGCGCATGAGGGGGAGAGCCATGCACAGCGAGCTGGTGAGCTACGAGGCCGATGGCCTGGCGATGGAGAGTCATCTCTTCATCGACCGGAGCGTCAGCGGCCCGCGCCCCGGCGTGCTCGTCTTCCCCGAAGCCTTCGGTCTCGGCGATCATGCCAAGGGCAAGGCGCGGCGGCTGGCCGAGGCCGGCTATGCCGCGCTCGCCTGCGACCTGCATGGCGGGGGCCGGATCGAGACCGACCGCGAAAAGATGATGGCCGAGCTGGGCGCGCTGCTGCAGGCGCCCGAGCGGATTCGCGCCCGCGCCGGCGGCGGGCTCGATGCCCTGCTGGCGCGGCCGGAGGTGGACCCGGCGCGGGTCGCCTTGATCGGCTTCTGCTTCGGCGGCACCATGTCGCTGGAGCTGGCGCGCGGCGGGGCGCCGGTCGCGGGGGTGGTGGGCTTCCACAGTGGGCTCGGCACCGCGCGGCCGCAGGACGCAGCGAACATGGGCGCGAAGGTCCTGGTGTTGATTGGCGCCGACGATCCCGGCATCCCGCCCGAGCAGCGCGCCGCCTTCGAGGCGGAGATGCGCGCCGGCGGGGTCGACTGGCGGATGAACCTCTATGGCGGGGTGGTGCACAGCTACACCAACCCCGAAGCAGACGCGATGGGGATGCCCGATTTCGTTCGGTATGACGCGGCCGCCGACCGGCGGTCCTGGTTGGAGATGACAGCATTTTTCGACGAGATTTTCGGGATGCCGGCCTGAGCCTATGAACGATGCGTCCAAGGGTTCCGCCGCCAGGCTGAGGCGCGAGGCGGCCAAGTCCCGCCTACTGGCCCATAACGCCGCCGATCCGGCGGAGCGCGAGAAGCTGCTCGCCATCGCCGCGATGCTCGACCGCGAGGCGCAGGCGATCGACGAGGCGCTGGGCGGCAAGGGGTGAAAGGCGGGAGGCGCCGGGCGGCGCTGAAAAGCCGCGCTTTCCGCAGCCGCCACCTGCGGAAATTACGCAGGTCGAAGGTCTAAGCGTACGGCATTATCCACAACTGGTCTGTCGCCCTGGTTGACGTTACAAAGACTCCGAAACGGTTCCGGAACCACGTCGTGCAGCGTAGCGAATCTTTCCTGTGCTGATGGAGCGCCTCCAGCGCCGCCGGCTGCTTGGCCGGGGTTCGGGCGGCGAGACCCTGGTCTCGCAGATCATCCTGCGCACCGTGGTGATCGTGCTGCTGATGGCGGCGCTGCTCGGCGCCTTCATCTGGATCGCGGCCGAGAAGGCCGACGAGCTGTCGATCGACCGCCAGCGCCATGTCGTCGCCACCGTGATCGAGCAGAGCGCCCGCGCCGTCGCGCACGACCAGGAGGCGTCCACCGTGTGGGACGACGCGGTCGAGCAGCTGCGCCGCCCGGTGCCCGATCCGGCCTGGCTCGATCATAATCTCGGCATCTGGTTCCACACCTATTATGGCAGCGACGAGATATTGATCGTCGATGCCGCCGGCCGCCCGGTCTATGCGATGCGCGGCGGGCGGCGCGAGGATCCGGCGGCCTATGCCCGCTCGGTCGGCGCCACCTTCGCGCCGCTGATCGCCGAGCTGCGCCGCACCATCGCCGGCGGGGTCAAGCTCGCCGAGGCCAGCCGCATCCGCAGCCCCGAGACGCTCGACCTCGGCACCGTCCACGGCCACCCCGCGATCATCAGCGTCAAGCCGGTGGTCTATGAGACCGCGGGCCGGACGCTGCCGCCGGGTACCGAGCATCTCCACGTCGCGGTGCGCTATCTCGACGGCAGCTTCGTCGCCGACCTCAAGTCGCGCTACCAGCTCGACGGCGCCCGCTTCCAGCGCGAGCCGACCCGCGACCCCGCGCTCAGCCAGGTGCCGCTGCGCAGCCGCAACGGCCATCTGATCGGCTATTTCGTCTGGCAGCCCTTCGCGCCGGGCGCCGCGATGCTGCGGCAGGTCGCCCCCGTCTTCATCGGCTCGATGCTCGTGGCCTTCGCGCTGATCGCCTGGCTGCTCCACCAGATCAGCCGCCGCACCTGGCAGCTCGGCGCCGCCAAGTCGCACGCCCAGCATCTCGCCGATCATGATCCGCTCACCAGCCTCGCCAACCGCGCGCTGTTCGACAAGCGCCTGGTCGAGCAGCTCGATCGGCTGGGCCCGGCCGACCGCACCCTCGCGCTGCTCTATGTCGACCTCGACCATTTCAAGAACGTCAACGATCATCTCGGCCACCCCACCGGCGACCTGCTGATCTGCGCGCTCTCGCGCATCCTCAGCGAGCTCGCGCCCGGCGACGTCGTCGCGCGGCTGGGCGGGGACGAGTTCGCGATCATCCACAGCTCCGCCGACCAAGCCGCGCTCTCGGCCGAGCAGCTAGCCCACAACATCCACCGCGCGCTCGCCTGCCCGATCGACCTGGGCGACGGGGAAGTGCTGATCGGCGCCAGCATCGGCATCGCGGTCGCGCCGCGCGACGGCAATGACGCGGTAGAGCTGGTCCGCAAGGCCGACATCGCCCTCTACGAGGCCAAGCGCGCCGGCCGCGGCCGCAGCATCTTCTTCGACGAGACGATGGGCGCCAAGGTCCGCGACCGCAGCGAGATCGAGGCCGATCTGTGCGACGCGATGCGCAACCATGAAGGGCTCGACCTCGTCTACCAGCCGATCTTTTCGGCTGATGGTGGTGACCTGATCGGTGCCGAGGCGCTCGTCCGCTGGAACCATCCCCGCCGCGGCCGGATGATGCCCGACCAGTTCATCCCGATCGCCGAGGAATCGGGGCTGATCGAGCCGCTCAACGAATGGGTGCTCGAACAGGCCTGCTCGGTCGCGGCGCGCTGGCCGGCGGGCATCCTCTCGGTCAACCTGTCGGGGGTGCAGCTGCGCAATCCGGCGCTGGCCGAGCGCGTCTATGCGATCCTCCACCGCACCCGGCTCGATCCCGCCCGGCTGGAGCTGGAGATCACCGAGACCAGCCTGATCGACGCCAATGACGATTGCCGGCGCAACCTGGGCTGGCTGCGCGACATCGGCGTCCACATCGCGCTCGACGATTTCGGCACCGGCTATTCCTCCTTCCGCCACCTCGGCTTCGAGGTCGACCGGATCAAGATCGACCAGAGCTTCGTCGCGGCGATCCAGGAAGGGCAGGCGGGCAGCCCGGTGATTCAGGCGATCGCCGACCTCGCCCGCCTCAGCGGCCTCAAGACCACCGCCGAGGGCGTCGAGACCGAGCAGCAGAAACGCTTCCTCACCAGCATCGGCTGCGACTCGCTCCAGGGTTTCCTGCTGTGCGAGCCGCTGGAGCGCGAGGATTTCGAGGGCCGCTTCTTCGCCACCGCCCCCGCGCGGCCGAAGGGGCCACGCCCACCGAAGCGCAAGCCGCCGGTCCGCTCGAAGGGCTGATCCGCGGGGCTGGCCCTTTGGGCGAGGGGCTTGCCAGCCGCGCCTGCGGATGCTTGCCTGTGGAGACATGATCGAAGCGCCCGCCGAACCCTCTTCCTCCGCCACCGCGCTCCGCCGGGGGCAGATGCTCGTCACCTGCGCGATGCTGGCGGTGATGGCGGTCGAGGCGGTGACGCTGGTCTGGACGGGGCGCTGGGGCCATGTCGCGCTGGTGCTGGCCCTGATCATCGTGATCGCCCTGCCGCTGGTCCGCCGTGGCGGCTTCGTCGCGATCGTGCCGGTCGAGATTCAGGTCTGCTCGGTGCTCTTCATTTTCGCCACCCTGTTCCTGGGCGAAGTCCGCGACTTCTATATCCGCATCTGGTGGTGGGACATGCTGCTCCACGCCAGTTCGGGCGTGCTGCTCGGCCTGCTCGGTTTCCTGGTGCTGTACATGCTCAACGAGAGCGACCGGGTGGGCTTCGCGCTGCGCCCGGCGTCGCTGGGCTTCTTCGCCTTCTGCTTCGCGGTCGCGCTCGGTGCGCTGTGGGAGATCTTCGAGTTCGCGATGGACCAGCTGTTCGGCATGACGATGCAGAAGCCGATGCTCGGCGATCCTTCCGGCCTCACCGACACGATGTGGGACCTGATCGTCGACACGGCCGGCGCGGTGGTCGCCAGCGTGGCGGGCGTCACCTATGTGCTGCGCGCCCGCCGCGAAGGCCGCAAGGACTGGCTCCGCCGCTTCGTGGAGCGCTATCCCCGCTTTTTCAGTTAGAAACCGAAGTCGCTCAGCCCCGGATGATCGTCGGGACGGCGGCCGAGCGGCCAGTGGAAGCGGCGGTCGGCCTCGGCGATCGGGGCGTCGTTGATGCAGGCGAGGCGCCGGCGCATCAGGCCATGCTCGTCGAACTCCCAATTCTCATTGCCATAGGAGCGGAACCAGTTGCCGCTATCGTCATGCCATTCATAGGCGAAGCGGACGGCGATGCGGTTGTCGGTGAAGGCCCACAGCTCCTTGATCAGGCGATAGTCGAGCTCGCGCTGCCATTTGCGGCTGAGAAAGCCGATGATCGCTTCGCGCCCGGTGACGAACTCGGCGCGGTTCCGCCACTGGCTGTCGGTGGTGTAGGCGAGTGCGACCCTGGCGGGATCGCGGCTGTTCCAGCCATCCTCGGCCAGGCGGACCTTCTCGGTCGCGCTTTCCAGGGTGAAGGGCGGCAGCGGCGGGCGTGCGTTTTCCATCAGATGTCTCCTTGCGTTTCGAGCCGGGCGCGCAGCGCGGCATTCTCGGATTCCAGTTCGGCGAGGCGATCGCGCAGCGGCTGCACCGCCTGGGTCACTTCCGCCTCGGTGAAGCGCGGGGTGATGTGCTGCGGGCAGTTCCAGTCGAACGTCTCCAGCCGCAGCCGGAAGATGCGCTCGGCCTTGCCATTATAGCCGGCGTCGGTGACCAGCGCGGTCAGCGCCGGGTCTTCGTCGATCGACAAGGTGTCGACATGCGCGAAGATCTTGAGCCGGGCACGATGCGCATAGTCCATCAGGATCAGGCTCACCCGATCGTCGGCGGCGAGATTGCCGGTGCTGATATATTGGCGGTTGCCGCGATAGTCCGCAAAGGCCAGCGTCCTGTCGTCGACCATCTTCAGGAAGCCGGCCGGCCCGCCGCGATGCTGGACATAGGGCCAGCCGGTCTCGGAGACCGAGGCCATGTAGAAGCTGTCACGCTCGGCGATGAAGGCGGCCTCATTCTCGGTGAAGCGGTCGAACTCGCGGTGGCCCTTGAAGTTCTGCCACACCTTGTCCGATCCCATCGCGGCCTGGGCGGCGCGGACGCTGGGCGTCGAAGCGATGTCGAGAAAACCGTAGGACATGATCCTTCTCCTTGATGGAGGCGGGCCGGGGTTCAAGACCCCGGCCCGTCGGTCAGCGGGTGCCGACCTTGCGGTCGAGGAAGTCGCGGATCAGCGGCGCCATCTCGTCCAGCTTGTCCTCGAGCGCGAAGTGGCCGGTGTCGAGGATGTGCAGCTCGGCGTCGGGCAGGTCGCGCAGATAGGGATGGGCGCCGGCCTCGGGGAAGATCTTGTCGTTCTTGCCCCACACGATCAGCGTCGGCGGCTTGCGATCGCGGAAGAACTTCTGGAAGTCCGGATAGAGCGGCACATTGGTGCGATAGTCGTAGAACAGGTCGAGCTGGATGTCCTTGTTGCCCGGCCGGTCGAGCAAGGCCTGGTCGACCACCCAATTGTCGGGGCTGATCCGCGACACGTCCTTCACGCCGTCGGTATACTGGAACTGGGTCGCCTTCAGCGAGACCAGCCAGCCCTGCGCTTCGCGGTCCTTGGCCGAGCCGCTCTTCCAATAGGCCTTGACCGGATCCCAGAAGGCGCCGAGCCCTTCCTCATAGGCATTGCCGTTCTGGACGATCAGTCCGCTCACCCGCTCGGGATGCTTCAGCGCGAGCCGGTAGCCGACGGGGGCGCCATAATCCATGACGTACATGGTGTAGCGGGTCGCGCCGATCTGGCCGAGCAGGCCGTCGACGATGTCGGCATAATGGGCGAAGCTATAGTCGAACGCCTTGTGATCGGGCGCATCGCTCTGGCCGAAGCCCGGATAGTCGGGCGCGATCACATGATAGCGGTCGGCGAGCAGCGGGATCAGGTTGCGGAACATGTGCGACGAGGTCGGGAAGCCGTGGAGCAGCAGCACCACCGGACCGTCGGCGGGGCCGGCCTCGCGATAGGCGACCTTGACGCCGTCGACCGTGGCCGAGCGGTAGTGGACCGTCACCGGTGCCTGGCGGACGCTAGCGGCGACCTGGGCCGGCGCGGCAGCGGCAGGCGAGAGGGTGGCGACGCTGGCGGTGGCGAGCATCAGCGAAGCAAGAAAAGCCTTCATGAGAACCTCCATCTGATCGAGGCTCCCGGGCATCGTGCCTCGGCCTCTGGACTTGGAGATATTCCGTCCGACCGCTTTCGATAATTCCGTGTCTGTGGAAGTTATTATTCCTTATATCGGAATAATTGATCAGCCGCCGAACAGCGGGTTGGCGCGCAGCCGCTCCACCGCCATGTCGACGAAGCTGCGCACCTTGGCAGTGGCGCGGCGACCCTCGGCATGGACGAGGTGGATCGGCAACTCCTCCTCGCCGAAACCGCCGAGCACCGCCTGCAGCCGCCCTTCGACCAGCGCCGGCCCGACCTGATAGGAGAGAACGCGGGTAAGGCCCCAGCCTTGCTCGGCGGCGGCGATCGCGGTCTCGTTGGTGCTGCACAGCAGCCGGGGATGGACGGTGACGCTGGTCTTCTTCTCGCCCCCGAACTGCCATTCCGGAGAGACCCAGGCGCCGGTGGGGACGATGATGCGATGCTGCGCCAGGTCGGCCGGAACCTTCGGCATGCCATGCCGCGCGAAATAGGAAGGCGCGCCGCACACCACCCGGCGCACCGATCCCACCCGGATCGCGCTCAGGCTGGAATCGGGCAGATGGCCGATCCGCACGGCGACATCGATCCCTTCCTCGACGATGTTGACGATGCGATCGACGAACAGCGCTCGCCCGGTGACCGAGGGATAATGGTCGAGATAGTCGAGCAGGATCGGCAGGATATATTTCTGGCCGAACATCACCGAGGCGGTGACGAGCAAATTGCCGGTGGGATTGCCATGCGAGCCCGCCGCCGACGCCTCGGCATCGGCGACCTCGGCGAGCAGGCGGCGGCAATCCTCCAGATAGCCTCCGCCCGCTTCGGTGAGGGTCACCGACCGGGTGGTGCGGGTGAGCAGCCGGACCCCGATATGCTCCTCCAGCGCGGAGACCATGCGGGTGACGGCGGGCGGGCTCATGTGGAGCTGGCGCCCCGTTTCGGCGAAGCTCCGCGTCTCGGCGACCCGGACGAAGACCTTCATGGCTTCCCAACGATCCATTTTCGGTCCTCGATGTCCCCGCGTTCGTCCGCCAAGCTGTGCGCGATCCCGCGCGCGGGTCAATGGCCGACGAGGCTATGATCTGGAAGAGCGTGAAGAGCTTTGTAGCGCAGCGCCTCGACGAGCAGCGAAAAGGCTGCGGTCGGCTGCCGTCGGCTGGGATAATAAAGGTGATAACCCGACAGGGGAGGGCACCAGTCGTCCAGCACGCGCACCAGCCGGCCATCGGCCAGATGGTCGGCGACGTAGATTTCGGGCAGGTTGACCAGGCCGAAGCCATCGAGCGCCGCAGCCCGCATCATCGCGATGTCGTTGAAGGCAAGCTGGCCGCCGACGCGCACCTTGGTCACCCGGTGGCCCTGGCCGAACTCCCAGACATAATGGCCTTGCCGACCGGAGAGCCACAGGTTGATGCAGCTATGCCGGACCAGGTCCTGCGGGGTCGAAGGGGCGGGGTGGCGGGCGAGATAGGCGGGCGACCCCACGACCGCCTGCCGCATGTCGGGCGAGATGCGCACCGCGATCATGTCCTTGTCGACATGCTCGCCGAGCCGGACGCCGGCATCGAACCGTTCGGCCGCAAGGTCGACCAGCCCGTAATCGACCGCAATCTCCACCGTGATGTCGGGATAGGCTGGCAACAGCTTTCGCAGCGCCGGGTAGAGATAGGCTTCGGCGGCATGTTCGACGGCGGTGATGCGGATCGTCCCCGACGGAATATCGCGCAACGTCGCGAGCGAGGCGATCGTCGCATCGAGGTCCGACAGCGCCGGCACCAGCGTATCGAGAAGGCGCAGGCCGGCTTCGGTGGGCGAGACGCTGCGCGTGGTTCGCCGCAGCAGGCGCAGACCCAGCCGAGCCTCCAATCGCCGGATGAGCTGGCTGAGCGCCGGCTGCGACATCCCCAGGCGCACCGCCGCACGGGTGAACGACCCCTCCTGCGCGACCGCCAGGAAGGCGGTCAGATCGGCCATCTCGTCGCGCTGCACTGATACTTCTCACTTATAAGTCCAAGTCGATATGGCTCTCTAATCTATGAATGATCCAGCCGCTATCTCCGGCTTCGGCAGAAGGAGGCCGCGGCATGGATCGATCGTCGACATCCGGCGAGGGCAGCAAGTTCGACCGCCGACAGCTGCTCGCCGCCGGCGCGGCGGCGTTGGCCGCTGCGCCTTTCAGCCGATTGGCGGCGGCACCGCGAACATCCGCGTCGTCGCTCAACGAGCATAGCAATCGCGTCCTGCGAGGAGATACCCGAATGAAGTTGCGCAAGATTGGACCTTTGACCGTGTCGCAACTGGGCGCCGGCTGCATGAGCATCAGCGCGAATTACGGCGCGGCGGCGGATCGCCAGCAGGGGATCGCCACGCTCCGCCAGGCCCATGCCTATGGCGTGACCTTCTTCGACACCGCCGAGGTCTATGGCCCCTACACCAATGAGGATCTCGTCGGGGAGGCGCTGGCGCCTATCCGCGACGAGGTGACGATAGCCACCAAATTCGGCTTCGAACTGGAAGACAAGGCGGGAGGACTGAACAGCCGGCCCGATCGCATCCGCAAGGTGGTCGAGGGGTCGCTCAAGCGCCTGCGCACCGATCGGATCGATCTCTATTATCAGCACCGGGTCGATCCGGCCGTGCCGATCGAGGATGTCGCCGGGACGATCCGCGACCTCATCCAGGAAGGCAAAGTGCTGCATTTCGGCCTGTCCGAAGCCAGCCCCGAGACCATCCGCCGCGCCCATGCCGTGCAGCCGGTGGCAGCGGTGCAGACCGAATATTCGCTGATGGAGCGCAGCGTCGAGCATAACGGCGTGCTCGCCGTCTGTGGCGAGCTTGGCATCGGCTTCGTGCCTTGGGGGCCGCTCGGCATGGGATTCCTCACCGGCGCTCTGAACGCACGGTCGAGTTTCGACGCCAAGGCGGATCTGCGATCGGGGTTCGATCGCTTCCAGCCGGCCGCGCTGGCGGCGAACCAGCACATCCTCGATCTGCTGTCAGGCTTTGCTGAACGAGAGAAGGCGACATTGCCGCAGATCGCGCTGGCCTGGGTGATGGCGCAGCGGCCATGGATCGTCCCGATCCCCGGCACGCGCAGCCCGCAGCACCTGTCGGACAATGTCGGCGCGATCGATGTGGAGCTTTCCCCCGCCGATCTGGGCGAGATCGATGTCGCGCTCCGCAACGTGGTTGTCGAGGGTGGACGGATGAACGCCGATCAGATGAAGGTGGTCGACACCGAGGGCTGAGGGACGTCTATAGCCCGCGAACCATCAGCCGGGCGGCATCCTCATAGCTGCGCAGCTTCTCGGCCAGATGTTCGGCGTCCTCGACCGCGAAGCCGAGCCGCTGCCAGAAGGGGATCGAGCCGTTGACCGCGATCAGGCTCATCGTCGCGAAGCCGGCTTCGCGGGCGTGGCCTGCCATCGCCTCGACGATCTGCCCGGCCGCTCCCGTTCCGCGCGCCTCGGGCAGCAGGGCGAGGTCGTGGAGATAATAGCTGTCGGCATCGGCGGGGAGCTGGCCGAGCAGGCTGTTCAGGGTCGGCGCGGTGCCGAGCGGCCAGGGGTGGCTGACGAGATAGCCCATGGCCCGGCCATCGACCTCCAGCAGCCGTACGCCCTGCGGATAGAGGCGCAGCCGCTCGGTGACGATGGCGTCGTCCTCGGGGAAGGCGGGGTGCACCGCGTCGGCGATCGCGATCATCGCGGGAAGGTCCGACGGCTCGGCGAGACGCCAGAGGAGGGCGGGGGGCATGCTAGACCAGCATCTCCGCGAACTCGCCGCGCATGCAGTGGTTCGAGCTCATCGCCGAGCCATAGCCGCCCGCATTGATCAGGGCGATGCGGTCGCCTTCCTCGAGCGGGGGCATCGGGTGGTCCTCGGCCCACAGGTCGAGCGCCTCGTTGATGTTGCCGGCGACGGTGACGGGCTGCCAGGTGGCGGGATCGCGGTCGCGCGGCACGCAGGCGACGGGTTCGCAGGGCAGGTCGTAATGGGCGGGTTCGGGGTGCAGGTTGAAGCCGCCGTCGACCTGGACGAACAGGGTGTCGCGCTTGCGCTCGACCCCCACCACTTCCAGCAGCAGCAGCCCGGCATCCTTGACCAGATAGTCACCCGGCTCGACCGCGACGGTGAGGCCGCGTCCATCCGTTCCTCTGGCGCCGAAATGGCGCGCGATGATCGCCGACCAGCGGGCGAAGTCGAGCGGCGCTTCGCCCGCGCGGTGGGGCAGGCCCAGCCCGCCGCCGATATTGACCATGGTCGCGTCAGGCAGGTCGGCGAGGAAATCGGCGGCGGCGCCGACGGCTTCCTCCCAGGTGTCGAGCTGGCGGGTGAGGTAGCCGCAGCCGACATGGAAATGGATCGCGGTGACCTTCAGGCCATGGCGCGCGGCCATGTCGAGCGCTTCGGCCCATTGCTCGCGATAGATGCCGAATTTGGTGGTGCGGGTGCCGGCATAGGTCAGCCGGGCGCTGTCGCCATAGCCGGTGCCATGGCCCGGGTTGATGCGGATGCCGATCGCGCGGCCCGGCGTGCGTTCGCCGATGCGGCGGATCTGGCCCAGCGAGTCGGCGTTGATGTGAAGATCGGGCTGGGCGAGCAGCCGGTCGAGATCGCGGTTCGAGACGGCGGTGCCGGTGAAGCTGATGTCGCGCGCGGCGAAGCCGCTGGCGAGCGCGAGGTCCATCTCGTTGGGCGAGCAGATGTCGATGCCGATCCCGCCATCCGCCGCCATCATCTTCAGCAGCGCCGGAAAGCGGTTGCACTTCATCGCATAATAGAGCCGATGCGCGCAGCTGCCGACGGCGAGCGCGCCGCGCAGCCGGGCGATGTTCGCGCGGACCCGGGCGGCACTGTAGACGAACAGCGGGCGATCGTGGCGTTCGGCGAGCGCGGCGACATCGGCCCCGGCAAAGATCAGCCGGCCCGTGTCGTCATGATGAAGGTCGTCGCGCGTCCACCACGCGGCATCGGCCACCGCTCAGCCGCCCTTATTCGCGCGGGTCGTGGCGCGCCAGCCAGGCCAGCCCCTCGGCATTGGCCGGTTCGGCCCGGCCATGGATCCAGCCCCGGCAGGTGGCGGCGCCGCACTGGCAGGGGAACTGGCGGTGGAGCCGGTCTTCGGTGGAGGCATAGTCGACGCTCAGCACTTCGCCGGGAGCGATGTCGCGGCGCGCGACCAGGGTGAAGCCCGCCATGTCGAGCGCGCAATTGGGATCGCAGCCATGGCTGAGAAAGCCGATGAAACGGGTGCCGCTGATGTGGCGGCTGGCGTCGATCTGCAGGCTGTGCTGGCAGATTTCCTCGCCCACCACCCCGGCGAAACGGTGGATGACGCTGCCCGCGGCGAAGCTCTGCAGGGCGCGAACGCCCAGCCCTCGCCGCTCGTCGAGGTGGATGACCTCAAGCCCATCATCGTCAAATTCCCGTGCCGTTGCCCACTCCGGCGCAGAAGTCATTTCGGAAGCCTTTCGTAACGCTACGGAAAATAACGCCGATCGGTTAAAAAGTCTTGCGGAATGTAAGGCGATTCCGTCCGTTTTCGTGGGAATAGCCGACATCGTCCATCATCTTGCGCACCAGATGGATGCCGAGGCCCCCGATCTCGCGTTCGTCCACGTCCAGGCTGACGTCCGGCTCGGGTCGGGCGAGCGGGTCGAAGGCAGGGCCATCGTCGGTGATGGTGACGCTATAGGCGTTCCCATCGGCCTCCACCGCGATCGACAGCGTGTCGCCGCCATATTTGACGATGTTGCTCAGAATCTCGTCGAGCGCGATCATCAACGGCGCGGCATGGTTGGCGGGCAGGCCGGCTTCTTCCGCCCAGGACTCGATCGCTTCGATCAGGCCGGGAAGCTCGGCGTGCGTGGCCGGCAGGGTACGTGCGAAACTAGCGGCCATCGGGGCGATCCCCCTTCCGCCCTGCATCGACAGCCGCCCCCCCAGGCGTGACGATAATGGTGTGGAAAATGGCCATCCACTCCTGATATGCAACGACCCCGACAAGCCGGAGCCGAATTGGATTTTAGACCAGATGGACATCAGCGAAAATAGCCGAGACGGCGTCCTCGTAATTTCTGCGGCCGGCCGCATCGACAGCAGCACCGCCGGCGCCCTGGAAGCGGTGCTTCCGGCCCGCGCGAAGGAGCAGAAAGCCGTCATCCTGAGCCTCGCCGACGTGCCCTATGTCAGCTCCGCGGGCCTGCGCGTGTTGCTGATGGGCGCCAAGGCGGCGAAGGCGGCGGGCAACAAGCTGATCATCACCGGCGTCGCCCCCGCAGTGCGCGAGGTGTTCGACATCAGCGGTTTCAGCAAGATCTTCACGATGGAAGACGACGTCGATTCGGCGCTGAAGACGCTGGAGTAGATCGCGCCGTTTCGGATTCGATCTCTGCTGCCCCGCGTTGCGGGCGGTTCGGGCGTCCGGCATAATAGGCATCATCATCGAAGCATGCCGTCGGCTTCGCGTTGAGTCCCGGCTCTTCGGTCGTTCCAGCCGTCTTCGGAGGCCAGGCGATGACAGTGGTGGTGCGGGTCCCCGTCATGATCGCCGGCCGTTTCACGGGGCAACGGCGTCCTGCCTTTTTGCTGGCCTTGTCATTGGGCCTCGCGGCGGCGCCCGTAGCTCGGGCGGCGGATGCCGTGCCTGCGACTACCCTTCGCGAGAAGGTGTGCGAGCATCACCAACCGGCTTTCCCGGGCGACCAGTTCAGCCTGATGTCGCTGGCCGGGCCACGGGGCGCGAACAAGACCGGCGTCCTGCTGCTGATCAACTGTTCGCAGCGCAAGGTGGTGAGCCTGCGGGATCCCAGCCTGTCGCCCTGCCATGTGCGCGAGCATCTCTATGAACCTGCGAGCCGGGCCCGCATGCGGCGCGATGCTCATCGCTATGAGATACTGAACTTCAACAAGGAGGCTCGGAATTCGGTGTTCCAGCACACCGCCTTCGCCCGCGATTTGCCCTGGGATGGCCTGTGCCGCTATGACGGGCTGGAACTGACGACGGTGGATCCCGGCAATTCCACCGATCGGCACACGATCGTGTTCAGCCTCGACATCTGCAGGAATCAGATTCTCGCGCTGGTGACTCCTCCCGTACCGGGCCCATCGGGGGTCAGGCCGGTTTCGCTGCCACGATGATCCCCGCGTCGGGGAACAGGATCGCGAGGTCGCTGACGAGGGCGTCGGGATCGAGATCGGGGTTGCGCGCGGCATAGGCGGCCGCGGCGCCGGGATCGTCGCGCAGCGCGATCGCGACCGGGGCGGTGCCCAGCGCGATGTCGATCCGCCGTTCCGCCCCGAAAGCCTCCTGCGCCAGCGCCAGCCGCTGCTCGAAGCCTTCGGGTGAACCGGTCAGCACATGGTCGCGCAGCGCGATCGCGGATGCCAGGGCCTGGGCGGGTGCTCCGGGAATCTCGCCCAGCACGATCCGGCCGGGCGTGCGCAGGTAGAAGGCGCCGGCGGCGGCGGCCGGCAGCGAGCGGATCGACAGCGCGATGCCGTCCTTCTGCTCCGACAGGTCGGGGAAATGCTGGCGGCGCAGCGCGCGGATGCCGATGGCCAGGTCGCCGGCGCCGTCATGGTCGAGCTGGGCCAGTTCGGTGGCGACGCTCTTGTCGATCAGCCCGATCGCGTCGGCGAGGTCGCGGACCTCGCGGATCGCCAGCCCCTGCTCGTTCGCGCTGCCGCCATGCGCGTCGATGATCGCGCGGGTGCGGCGGAACTCGCCGGTCACCCGGCGCGAGACGATGAAGCCCAGCAGGATGGCGAGCGCGGTCGATCCGCCGATCAGCGCGAGCGACAGGCGCATCAGGTGGAAGCTGCGCCGGGCGAGCGGCCCGGCATCGATGTCGGCCACCACCATCGCGCCGGCGCCGGCGGGCGCCATGGCGGTGACCAGCGGCTGCCCCTCGTCGTCGCGCCAGTCGCCGATGATGGTGGCGCGGGGCGGGACCGTCAGGTCGTGGCGGACGATCGCCGGCCGGCTGAGCAGGTTGAGGAGGCGGCCGTCGGGCGCGGCCAGATAGAGCGCGTCGAGCCCCGGCACCTTGGCGCCGGCATCGCGCACCGCTTGCAACCGGCCTGGGGAGGCGAGCTCGGCGAAAGGATCGCGGCCCTGATGCGCGAATTCGGCCACGGTCACCGCGGCGGCGAGCGCCTCGCCGCGCAAGCCCTGTTCCACATCCTCGATCTCCTGCTTGTAGAGCAGCAGGCTGTTGACCGCAGCCAGCAGCAGGAACAGCGGCAGCGCGAGCAGGATGATGATGACGCGGACGCTCATGCAGCCGCCTCGGCGGCATCGGTCAGCGAGACGATGAACTCGGGAAACTCGCGGGCGATGGTGAAGACGTGCGGCTTGGCGATCGCCAGCGCCTGATAGCCCGTGGGCCCCGCGACATGATCCCCGGCGACGGCCAGGCCGAACAGCAGCCCCGGCGCGTCGAACACGTCGGGGGCCGTCGATCCGTCGGGCGCGAGCAGCGAACCTTCGAGGCGCGCGAACAGCAGGTCGGCGATGGCGCCGTCGGGCAGCACCAGCTGGCCCGGTGCATAGCTGCGCACCGTGCCGCGCGACACGATCACGTCGAGCGCCTCGGAGTCGAGCGAGCCGAAGCCGGGCAGGCGGCGGAGCTGTTCGATCATGCCGGGGCTCCGATCAGGATGCGGCGGCCATCGGCGGCCTGGGCCTCGGCGCGTTCGTCGGCGGGCAGCCGGAGCGGTGGCCCTTCCCGCGCGATCCGATCGGCCAGCGCGGGATCGGCGGCGATCCGCTCGGCGAGCCGGGCAGCGGCGGCGCGGCGCAGCAGCGCGGGTTCGTCGGCGGGGGCGGGGCCGGCATAGGCGAGCGCGGGATGGTCGATCGCCCCGGCCAGCGCACGGTCGAGCGAGGCCATGCCGGTGCGGGTGGCGGCTTCCTGGGCGCTGGCGCGGGCGTCGGCCAGGCGGCCGGTCATCGCCGAGGTGCTCTGGGCCAGCGCGCCCTGGAGCCCGGCGATGTCGCGCGGCGCGGGGAAGCTGCCGATCGGGCGATGGTCGCCGCCGGCCACCCGCAGCGCTTCCTGGCGCAGCTTGTCGAGCGGCTGGGCGACCCGGCGCACGATCGTGAGGATGATCAGCGCGCAGGCGAGCAGCGAGGCCATGCCGATCACGACGCTGGTGAACAGCGCATTCTGCGTGGCGACCCGGATCAGCGAGACATTCACGTCGGCGCCTGCGGTGGCGACATAGCGGCCGTCTGCCCCGCGCACCGGCGCGGCGGCGGTCTTCAGCAGGCCCCATTGTTTCTGGAATTCGATCGGCGACAGGTGGACGCTGCCCTTGGCCTGGGCGCGCTTGATGCCCGCCAGCGTCTCGGGTGGCAGCCCGTCGGCCGCGCCGATCGGCGAGTGGTTCTCGTCCTGGTTGGCGTCGAGCACATAGAGGATGTCCTCGGGCCCGCCGAGCACCTGGGTGTAGAGATAGGTGATGTCGAGATCCTTGCGGATCCGGCGCATCGGCCCCACCGCATGGAGATAGGCGGGGCTCTGCTCGGCTTCCTCGGTGGTCGGCCTGGTGCGGGCGATGGCGATCAGCCGGTCATGCTCCTGCGGGTCGACCAGCGCGCCGGTGAGCGCGCTGGTGGCGATCAGCTTGCGGTCGAAGCCGTCGAGGATCGCCTTGTAGAGCCGGTCATAGGTGAGCAGGCCCAGCCCGATCGCGACAACGCCGACGGCAGGCAGGAACACCCTGAGCAACAGGGTCTGGATGGGGATGCCTTCAGGCCGCATAAGCGCGCTCGTCGCGGGTGCGATAGATGGCGAGGGCGAGGTCGGCATAGCGCGCCGCCAGATCCTTCACCACCGCCGCCGACAGCCACATCGGCGGCGTGTTGGCGACGTCGACCCGGATCGCGCCCTCGGCCGGTTCGTCGGGGGCCAGGGTGATGGCGAGGCGGGTCTGCACCTCGATCGAGGCGGCGGCGAATTCGGGCAGGGCGGCGATGGCGTCGATCGCGTCGACCAGCGTCCAGCTCTTGGAACCCGGCAGTTCCAGCAGGGTCGCGAGGACGGTGCGCATGCCGGGGTGGAGCATCGCGCGGGTCGCCGCATCATGCTGGGTCTGGAGCGCGCGGCGCAGGCGTGGCCCCCATTCCTCGGCCGGGGCGAGGTCGCGGATCGACTGGGCGGCGGCGGCCAACTCGATCGGGTTGTGCGAGCCGAGCCGCGCCTCGAGCATGTCCACCAGCTTGCCGGGATCGGCGCTGGTGGCTGGGCGGGCGTCGATCAGCTCCTTGAGCATCATGAAGGTGGCGCGATCGGTGCCGTTCTCGATCGCCTCGATCGCGTTCGCGCGCACCTTCGGGTTCTTCGAATGGAGCGAGACGATCAGCAGGTCATAGTCGGGCAGCCGCCCGCCGAGTGCGAGCAGTTCGATCGCGAAGTCGGTCGCCTGGCCGATCTGCTGGCGCTGGAGCCGGGCCATGGTGCGGGTGGCACGGGTCTGCTCGGGCAGGGCCTCCAGCGCCTCGGCGATCGCGAAGCGCGGCTGGGCGCGGTTCAGCTCCTCGCGCACCAGCCCGTCGAGCCGCCAGGTGAACAGCGGATAGGACAGCTTGGCCAGCGCCCGCGCCGCGACCGAGCGGCCGCGATAATATTGCGCGCGATCCGCCAGCGACGCGGCGAGGCGCGGGATCGCGGTGTCGCCCCAGTCGACGATCATCTTCTCGATGCTGTGCCGGTCGCGCGGGCTGAGCCAGGTGGCGCTGGTCAGGATCTCGGGCAGATATTCGGTGTCGCGGGTGGCGTGGAGCTGGGCGATCACCGCATCGCGTTCGCCCCGGCCGGCCACCTTCAGCGTCTCGATCAGCTCGGCGGTGGTGGGCGGCGCGTCGGCGGTCTTCGCACGCGGAAGGGCACGGTGTCGGCCGAAGTCGAGCAGCATCGCCTGCATGTTGCGCGCCATCGCCGCCGGATAGAGCTGGCGCAGCACGATCACCACGAGCAGCAGGATCACGCCCAGGATCACGCCCAGGCCCGACAGGTCGCGAATGTCGGTGCGCTCGGCGGCATAGAGCAGGAAGCCGCCGGCCAGGAAGCTGGCGAGCGGCTCGGCCATACCCTCCACGATCGTCCGCACCGGCCGTTTGGTTTCCGACGGCACCGCGTTGAACAGCAGATTCTGGTTGTTGTACTCGATCGAGGTGAGGACGCCGTGATAGGCGAAGAAGGCCGCCAGCGCGCCTTCGAACGATCCGGTGACGAACAGGAAGCCGAACGCCGCGAAATAGGCGAGCGGCATGATCAGCGCGACGTTGCGTACCCCGATCCGCTGCACCAGCCGGTTGAACACGAACAGGCAGATGAAGACGTTGAAGATGCTGGCGCCAGCGTAGAGGCTGCCGAGCAGGCTGGCGAGTTCGGCTTCGCTGCGGCCCTGCTGGAACACGCTCGAATATTGGAACTCGGCGAGGTTGGTCATCAGCAGCGTGACGAACAGGGTGAAGGTGAGCACCAGGGTATAGCGCGAGGTGCGGAAGGTCTTGGCGACCTGGCCCGCCTGGCTGGCGGCGCTGCCGCCGCTCTCGTCGATCTCGCTGTCGGCGATTCGTGCCCAGCGGCGACGCACCAGCAGCGCGACCGGGATCGTGACCAGCGCGATCACCGCCCAGATCAGGAAGAAGCCGCGCAGCGAGATCTGTTCGGCCAGCTGGCTGACGATCAGGCCGCCGCAGGTCATCCCGAACGCCATCGCCGCGGCCAGCAGCGGGAAGATCCGCTTGCCGTCCTGGATGGTGAAATAGGCGTCGGTATAGTTCCAGAACAGCGAGTAGAGCGCGATGTACCACATCGCCAGATAGAGCTTCAGCCCGATATAGACGGGCAGCTTCCATTCGGGCGGCAGCTGCATCCCCAGCACGGCCCAGGCGATGATGCCGCCCAGCACCAGCAGCGCGATGGTGGCGTCGATCACCCGGTCCATCGAGAAGCGGACGAGCAGATAGGAGAAGACGGCGGTGTAGAGCAGCATCACCGCCGGGGTCATCATGAAGATCAGCGCCAGCCGGTCGGCACCCGCATTGGCGAGGAAGGCGGCGTCGCCCGCGCTGAAGCCGATGCCAAGGCCCATCTGGAGCAGGAAGCCGAGCAGTCCGAACTGCGCCAGCTTCGGCCACTCGCCAGGGTTGACCCGGAGCAGTCGGTTGACGAGACGCTGCAAATATTCCCCCTTTTGCCGTTAGGGCTACCGCTCTTTGCCCGGCGATGCGATAGTCTAGGCGGGCAACAGCTTTCGGGGCGAAACCGGGTGGATGCAAGAGGCAAGATCGCATGAGCGGGTCCGGCGCGCGCCGTCGCCCCCGCTTTGGTCTGCGTCCGCAGCTTCTGTTGCTGCTGTTCGTGCTGAATCTGGTCGCATCGATCGCCTATAGTGTGATGTTGTACACTATTGACCGGCGCGAGATCATCGCCGGGATCGACGACAAGCTGCGCACCGCCGCCCATGCGGTGCACGAGATGTTGCCCGAGGATTATCATCCGAGGGTCCACGGCCCGGATTCGATCACGCCGGCGGAGTTCGACCGGCTCCAGCAGCTGCTGTCGCGCTTCGCCGACCGGTCGAACCTCGTCTATGTCTACACCTATATGCGCTTCGGCCGGTCGATCTACACGGTCTCGACCAGCGCCACCCCGCGCGAGATGGCGGCGGGCACCCAGACCCGCTACTGGACCCGCTACGACACGGCACCAATGAAGCTCTATCAGAGCTTCGACGACAAGCGGGTCCGCTTCGACGAATATGAGGACAGCTTCGGCCGCTTCCGGTCGATCTACATGCCGATCCAGGCCTATGACGGTCGTACCTACATCATCGGCGCCGATGTCGAGCTGGCCTCGCTCGACCAGCGGCTCAACGACGCGCTGACCACCTCGATCCTGGTCTGCGTGGGGATGTTCGTGCTGTCGATGATCGTCGGTTCGATGCTGATCACCCGGCTGATCAGCCCGCTGGTGCGGCTCACCTCCTATACGCGCAGCATCGAGGAGCGCAGCTTCCAGTCGAACGAGGAGGAGCTGCGCGCGATGCGGGCGATCAGCGGCGCGCGCACCGATGAGGTGGGAAGTCTCGCCGAGGCGATGTCGGCGATGATCGCGCGCCTGCAACGCTATCTGATCGAGATGGAGGCGGCGACCGCGGCGCGCGAGCGTGTGGAAGGCGAGCTGTCGGCCGCGCGCGACATCCAGATCGGCATGCTGCCGCGCCGCTTCCCGGCCTTCCCCGATCGCACCGACATCGACATCCACGCGCTGCTCGATCCGGCCAAGGAAGTGGGCGGCGACCTCTATAATTTCTCGATGATCGACGAGAACCGGCTGTTCTTCGTGATCGGCGACGTATCGGGCAAGGGCGTGCCGGCGGCGCTGTTCATGGCGATGACCAGCACGCTGTTCAAGGCGGCGTCGATGAGTTCGAAGGACGCCGGCGCGCTGATGGCGCGGGTCAATGCCGAACTGTCGCGCGACAATGCCGCCAACCTGTTCGTCACCGCCTTTGCCGGCATCATCGACCTGCGCGATGGCAGCGTCGAATATAGCGACGCCGGGCATGAGGCGCCCTTCCTGGTCCATGCCGACGGCCGGGTCGAGCGGCTGCCCAAGCCCGAGGGCATGGCGCTGGGCGTGTTCGACGATGTCGAGTTCGGCCATATGGCGATCCAGATGCAGCCGGGGGACTCGCTGGTGCTGTTCACCGACGGCGTGTCGGAAGCGACCACCGCCGACGAGCGGCTGTTCACCGTCGAGCGGATCGCCGAGACGCTGGAGGAACTGGCGAAGGGCCGGAGCCCGACCGCCAGCATGATCACCACCAGCCTGTCCGACCGGGTGACCGCCTTCGTCGGCACCGCACCGCAGTTCGACGACATCGCGATCCTGGTGGTGCGCTATCGGGGGTGAGGGGGGATAGGATGGAAGCGGCGTTCCTCGAGTCCCCTCCGATCATGGACAGGCTGAACCGAACCCACGATGCAGGCCGCTCATACGCCCGAAGCGGCACGACCATCCGACTATGGAGACCGACGACATGGATCATCTGGAGATGACCCCCGAGATCATCGCCGTGCTGGCGCGCATCGAGCAGCACCGGAAGGACTATATCGGCTCGGGCGGCACCAAGGGTCATGTGTTCGGTTTCGAGCATAATGGCGGCTTCAAATTCACCACCACCCTGCTGCTGCGGACGACCGGCCGGAAGAGCGGGCAGGTGCGCACCCTGCCGCTGATCTATGGCAATGTCGGTGGCGAGGTGGTGATCGTCGCGTCGAAGGGCGGCGCGCCTGCGCACCCGGCCTGGTATCTGAACATCAAGGAGGGCGGCGACGTCGCGCTCCAGATCGCGACCCAGGCCTGGAAGGTCAGCTGGCGCGAGCCCGAGGGCGCCGAGCGCCAGAAGGTGTGGGACTATATGGCCGATATCTTCCCGCCCTATCTCGATTATCAGGCGGCCACCGATCGCGAGATTCCGATCGTGATGTTCACCCTTGGCGACGAGATCGAGGTCTTCCACGAGTAATCACCGGGTTCACGCATAAGGGGAGGGGACGGCCATGGGGCGCCTTTCGGGGAAGATCGCGCTCGTCACCGGCGCCGCGCGTGGCATCGGGGCAGCGACCGCGACGCTGTTCGAACGCGAGGGTGCGACGGTGATCGCGGCCGACCTGTCGCTGGACGGCGACGACCGGCTCGATGTGAGCGACGAGGCCAGCTGGGCGGCGATGGCCGACCGGATCGCGCGCGACCATGGCCGGCTCGACGCGCTGGTCAATTGCGCGGGGCTGCTCAAGATCGCGCCGATCGAGGCGCACAGCGTCGACGATTATATGAAGATCGTCGCGGTCAACCAGCTCGGCAGCTTCCTGGCGATCCGCACCGCGATTCCGCTGATGCGCGAACGGGGCGGATCGATCGCGCTGCTCTCCTCGCTCGCCGGGCTGATGGGCTCGCCGCAGACGATCGCCTACACCACCAGCAAATGGGCGGTGCGCGGCATGGCCAAGACCGCCGCGGCGGAACTGCTGCCGCTGAAAATCCGGGTCAATTCGGTGCACCCCGGCGTCGTCGATACGCCGATGGTGGCCGGCTATGGCGACCCCGCCCAGCTGATCCGCGCCGAGACGGTGGCCGAGATGCTGCTGTTCCTGGCCTCCGACGCCAGCGTGGCGAGCACCGGCACCGAGTTCGTCTGCAATGGCGGGGATGCGATCCTCTGATCTCCCGAGCAAGCGTCGCTCCGGCGGAGGCCGGAGCCGCCAGAGGCTCTTGCGGCCAACTATCCGCGAATATCGTGGCGGCTCCGGACTCCGCCGGAGCGACGGTATGGATAGGGCCGCTCGCCGCTAGCGATTGATTAAGCCGAAGCTGCTACAGCCAAGCCTCTGCGTTAGAGGTGAGTGGTCGATGCGTTTCCTGGCGGCGTTCCTGGCGATCTTCGGTGCGGCCCCCGCGCTGGCCGGCGCCTTCACCGTCGAAGAGAGCGGCCAGTCCTTCGCCACGCTCACCGCCGCGGTCGGGTCGGTGGGGGACGGCACCGCCACCATCCGCATCGCCCCCGGCGTCTATCCCGATTGCGCGGTGCAGATTGCCGGGCAGATCACCTATCGCGCCGAACGGCCGCGCACCGCCGTGTTCGACGGAGGCGCCTGCGAGGGCAAGGCGACGTTGGTGCTGCGCGGGCGCGGCGCGATCGTCGACGGGCTGGTCTTCCAGAATATCGGCGTCGAGGATGGCAATGGCGCGGGCATCCGCATCGAACATGGCCCGCTGATCGTCACCAACAGCGTCTTCCGCGCCTCGGAGCAGGGCATATTGGGCGGCGGCGACGATCCCGACGCCGATGTGATGATCGACCGCTCGCTCTTCTCCGAACTCGGCCGCTGCGATCGCGGCCTCGCCTGCGCCCATTCGATCTATCTCAGCGCCTTCCGCTCGCTGACGATCCGCGACAGCAGCTTCGTGAAGGGGCGCGGCGGCCATTATGTGAAGAGCCGCGCGGGCCGGATCGAGGTGGTCGACAGCAATTTCGACGACAGCGAGGGGCACGCCACCAATTATATGATCGACCTGCCCGGCGGCGCCACCGGTCGGATCGAGAACAACATCTTCGTGCAGGGCGCCGACAAGGAGAATCACGGCGCCTTCATCGCGGTGGCGGCCGAAGGCGCGGTGAACCGCTCCAACGGGCTGGAGATCCGCTATAATCAGGCCCGCCAGGCGCCCGGCGTCGAGTGGAGCTCGGCCTTCCTGCTCGACTTCAGCGGCGCCTCCATCGCCCTCCACGACAATAGCCTCGACCCCGAGGTCACCGAGACGGCCGCCGCGGGCGGCACGCGCTCGCTGTTCGACAAGATCGCCGAGCGGATCGCCGATTATCTGCGCAGGATCGCCGAAGCCTTCGCCTGAGGCATGTTTCTCAGAGGCCGTCACCCCGGGCTTGACCCGGGGTCCCGCTTCTTTCTTCTCAAACCGGCTTGCCGAAGGCAGCGGGATCCCGGGTCAAGCCCGGGATGACGATGGCATATGTCTCATCTGCCTAACGCGGCCGGCGGCGCAGCCCCAGTTCCAGCCCCGACGGCTGGTCGGGCAGGGTGCCGAGCGCGCTGCCCGGGGGCGCCAGTTCGTCGATCCGGTCGAGGACTTCCACCGGCAGGCGCACCTCGGCGGCGGGCAGGATCGTTTCCAGATGCTCGATCGTGCGCGGGCCGATGATTGCGGCGGTCACCGCCGGATGCTCGAGCGCGAAGGCCATGGCGAGCTGGGCGAGGGTGATGCCGAGCTGCTCGGCGAGCGGGATCAGTTCGGCGACGATCTCGAGCTTGCGGCGCACCGTCTCGCCCTCGCGGTTGAAGCCGCCGGGGCGGTGGCGGCTGAACTGGACGATGCGGCTGTCCTCGGTCAGGTCCTGCGGGCCCCGATATTTGCCCGATAGAAAACCGCCGTCGAGCGGGCTCCACACGATCGCGCCCATGCCGTAGCGCTGGCAGGCGGGCAGCACGAAGCGTTCGATGTCGCGTGCGAAGATCGAATAATTGGGCTGCTCGCAGCGGAAGGGCAGCAGGTTGCGTTTGTCGGCCGCCCACTGCGCCTCGACGATGCGGTCGGCGGGGAAGGTGGAGGAACCGAAGCTGCGGATCTTGCCCTGGCGCACCAGCTCGGTGAGCGTGAACAGGATCTCCTCGATGTCGGTAGCGCCGTCGTAGCGGTGGATCTGGTAGAGATCGATATGGTCGGTGCCGAGCCGGGTGAGGCTGTCCTCCACCGCTTTCACGATCCAGCGGCGCGATCCGCCGCGGCGGTTGACGTCCTGCCCCATCGGGAACCAGAATTTGGTGGCGAGCACCACGTCGTCGCGCTTGCTGCCCTTCAGCGCCTTGCCGACGATCTGCTCGGACTCGCCCTGCGAATAGAGGTCGGCGGTGTCGATGAAGTTGATCCCGGCGTCGAGCGCGCGGTCGATCACGCGGATGCAGTCGTCATGGTCGCGATTGCCGATCGCGCCGAACATCATCGCGCCCAGGCAGAATTTGCTCACCGACATTCCGGTCGCGCCAAGCGGACGATATTCCATGGCCGTCATCCCCTTCCCTGTGTCGGGGCCTGCCTAGCGCGGCGCGGGGCGCGGCCGCTAGACGCCGGGGGACAATCTGCGCTTCTCGATGCGGCGGCGGACCGGGCCGTCGAACAGGCGATCGAGCCAGAGGCCGAACAGGCACAGTGCCGCGATCAGCACGAAGCCGAGCCAGGGCGCCGCCGACTGGGTGTCGCGCCCGGCGAGGATGAACAGGCGGGTGACGATCGCGAGCAGCGGCACATGGATGATGTAGACCGGGTAGGACATCGCCCCGAGCGCCGCCGCCAGCCCCGGCCGTGACGGCTCCACCGCGCCCGCCAGCCAGACGATCAGCGGGAAGGCGAACAGCACGGTGAGGCTGTCGAGCAGCCGGGCATCGGTCGGGGCGATCGCCAGCAGCAGGATCACCGCCGCGCCCAGCCACCAGGCGGCGGGCGAGGGGCCGAGCGCGGGGCGGGGCAGGCGCTGGAGCAGCACCCCGGCGAAGAAGCTGAAGCCGACCCTGGGGAAGCCCCAGCCGATACTGCTCCACGCCTCGCCCGCGCCCGAATGGGGGGCGAGGACGACGCCCAGCGCCGACAACAGGATGATCGCGATCAGCAGCGGCAGGCGCAGCCAGCGCCAGAGCATCACGAAGACGAGATTGGCGCACAGTTCGAAGAACAAGGACCAGGCCGGGAAGTTGAGCGGGAACAGGCTGTCCTCGGCGGCCCAGGTGGGCGAGGGGAGCATCGCCAGCCCCGAGAGGCTGGCGAGCCCGAACTCGACCCCGGACAATTTGCCCTTGCCCAGCACCAGTGCGATGCCCGCTCCGGCGATGCCGATCGCCATGCCGAGCAGATAAAGCGGATAGAGCCGCCGCAGCCGCGCGGCGAGGAAGGCGCGCATCGTCATGCCGGCGCGGAAGCGCGGCTCGTAGATGCCGCCCAGGATATAGCCGCTGATCAGGAAGAACAGGTCGACCGCCAGCCAGAAGCGCGGCGTATAGTCGAAGTCGAGGAAGGTCGCGCTGTGCCCGAACAGCACGAAGATCGCGGCGATCCCGCGCAGCGCATCGATCGTCCGGAGCCGCCCCATCGCACCGGCTTGCCCCGGCGCGGGGAGGCGGTCAACCGCATCGCTACCAGACCAGCGGCACCGTCTTCGGGCCGATCACGCCGCCCGGCCAGTAATCGATGCTCGTGCCGGGCTTCAGCGCGAAATCGGGGATGCGGCGCAGCCATTCCTGCAGCGCCACCTTCACCTCCAGCCGGGCGAGATGCGCGCCCATGCAGCTATGCACCCCGCCGGTGAAGGTGAGGATCGGGCGGCGCGGCCGGTGGAAGTTCACCGCCTGCGGCTCGGGGAAGATGTCGGGGTCGTAGTTGCAGGCGGGCAGGATGCAGGTGAGCTTGTCGCCGGCCTTCATCTTCACCCCACGCATCTCATAATCCTGGAGCAGGGTGCGGCCCGAGAAGGTGACGCCGTAGACGCGGAGCAATTCCTCGACCACCGCGTCGATCCGATCGGGGTTGTCGATGATCTCGCGGCGGCGGTCGGGATTCTGCGCCAGCCAGACGAAGATGTTGTTGAGCGCGGCGAACACCGTGTCGAGCCCGGCGATGAACAGGAAGAAGGTGAAGCCGAAGATCTCGCGCGGGTCCATGGCCGCACCGCCCGGCTGGCCATGGACGATCAGGCTGACCGCGCCGCCATCGGGGTTGCGCGCCTTGTCGGCGATCACGGTGCGCAGATAGTCGCAGCAGTCGCGCATCGCCTGGCCCGCGGTCTCGCGGTCGCCCGAATGGAGCAGGCCCATCGCCCATGTCACGAAGGTGTCGCGCATGTCCTGCGGCAGCCCCATGATGTCGAGGAACACCGAGACCGGAAGCGGCCGGCCGAACTCGGCGGTGAACTCGCACTCGCCCCGGTCGATGATCCGGTCGATCAGGTCGTTGGCGAGCCGGCGGATGGCGTCGTCCATCGCCGCGATCGCCTTGGGCGAGAAGATCGGATCGAGCATCGCGCGATATTTGCGGTGCTCGGGCGGGTCGATCTCGAGCGGGATGAGCTGGAAGACATTCTCGCCCTCGCGCGGGAAGGCGCCATTGCCCGCGGTGCTGAACACCTGCGGGTTGCGTAGGACATGGAAGGCGTCCTCATATTTGATCACCGTCCAGGCGCTCGACATCGCGCTGGGACTGAAGAAGATCGGCGGATAATCGGCGTGGAGCCGCGCCATGAAGTCGTGCGGCGCGGCCAGGAATTCCGGCCCCATGGTCAGCCCGATCGGGTGAACCAGTTCGGGCGGGACATGGTCGGGAACGGTGCCGCCGAAGGGCAGGGCGGTCGCGGTGGTCGCCATCTTGGTCTCCGATCTCAATATTGGCTTGCGGGCAGCCGCACGACCAGCCCGTCCAGGCTGTCGTCGACGGCGATCTGGCAGCTGAGCCGGCTGGTGGGGGAGGGGCCGCCGGGCACCGCCTCCAGCATGTCGCGCTCGGGATCGGAGGGCGGGCCGACCCGATCGCTCCAGGCCTCGTCGATCAGGCAGTGGCAGGTGGCGCAGGCGAGTCCGCCGCCGCATTCGGCGGCGATCGCGGCGATGCCGTTGGCGACCGCGCCCTGCATCACCGAGTCTCCGGTCGGCACGTCGATCGGATGGCGCGTGCCGTCCGCGTCCACATAGGTGATCAAGGCCATCGCTATCCTCTCCCAAGGCTGAGAACGTTGTTCTCAAGTGGCGTCATAGCAGTCGTCCCGCTAGGTGGGAAGAACATTGTTCTCGGAACGGACCCTGCTTTGACCTCAGATATGACCGGCGCCACCGACCGCCAGGAGAAGATCATCGCAGCCGCCTATGAGCTGCTCGAGGAGGAGGGGCTGGAAGGGCTCACCATCCGCGCGGTGCTGACCCGTACCGGGCTGGCGCGGCGCGCCTTTTACGAGCGCTTCGCCGGCAAGGACGAACTGGTGCTGGCGGTGTTCGAGCAGACGATCCGCACCGCCGCCGACCTTTATGCCGGGCAGTGCCGCCGCCTGCCCGATCCGGTCGAGCGGTTGCGGCTGATCGTCAGCTGCATCGTGCTGGGCACCGAATCGCTGGAGGAACAGGGCAGCCGCCATGGCCAGCGCCGCAGCGCCGCGCTGAGCCGCGAGCATCTTCGCCTGGCCGAATCGCATACCGAGGCGCTGCAGCAGGCGCTGCGCCCGCTGATCGACCTGATCGCCGCGCAACTGGCCGAGGGGATCGCCGCCGGTCTGGTGCGCGCGCATGATCCGCAGCGGCTGGCGTGGCTCGTCTACAACCTGGTCTCGACGACGGTGCATATCGAGCTGCTCACCGAACAGGCCTGCGAGCCCGACGCGCCGCGCCGCGACGCGCTCGCCGTCGAGATCTGGGACTTCTGCCGCCGCGCGATCGCGGCGGGGTGAACATCGGGCGTCAGCCGCCCAGCACGAAGCGGGCGCGGTCCGCCCCGTGCATCTTGCGGAGATAGAGCCGCATATTGGCGATCGCCCGTTCGATCTCGGAGATCGGGGTGGGCGGCATCGCGGTGGCCTTGGCCATATGGGGGCATTGCTCGACCTCCCATGGCATGAAGTTGAAGTCCTCGCCGAACTCCAGCATCCAGATGATCGGATAGGGCCGGCCGAACATCACGCCCTTCAGCTCCTCGGCGCCGATCAGGTGGAGCGAGATCTCGCCGGCATTTTCCGCGCCGATCACGAGGTCGGCGACGTCGAACGACAAGGTGAGGCAGGCGGGCCGCGCGAATTTCGACACGCGGAAGCCGAGGTCGAGGTCGGGGCCGAGGAAGTCGATCGCCTTGCTGGTGGCGCCTTCGGACAGTTCGGGGATTTCCAGCTCGATATTGCGCTCGCCGAACTCGGCCAGCCAGGCGGTGCCCTTCAGCCGGAGCGGCAGATCCTCCAGATAGCGTTCCTCATAGGCATTCATCGTGCGGATGAGCGCGAGCAGCATCGAGACGAGCGCCTCGGGGTTGGCGGGCGTTGCGACGAAGATCACCTCGTCGCCCATCACCTTCCACACCTCCACCGACGGCGTCTCGCCCTCGTCGAGGAAGGCGAAGCCGATCTGGCCCGCCAGCATCAGCGGGAAATTGGTGAAGAAGGTCCGGAAGGTCTCCAGCCAGTTGCCATTCTCGCTGAAGCGCGCCTTGAACTGGGTGGAGCCGGCCATGTCGACCGACAGGAAGAGCCGCACCATCAAATGTCTCCCCGCAACGCGTCGCCCCCGACGAACTCGACCTAGCAAAAAGAAACAGCGGCTAGAAGCTCGCCTTTACGGACAGCAGCGCCGTGGCGCGGCCCTGCTTGCCGCCCTCGTCCGGGCCCTTGTAGTTGGTGTCGATATAGGTGAGCGAGATGTCGAGCGCGTCGAGCTTGTAGGTCAGCCCGGCCGACCAGTCCCACTTCTCGTCATAATTGCCGTTTTCCCGGCCCGCGCTGAACGAGAAGGTGAGCGGCGTTTCGCCGATCGCGACGTCGTTCCCCAGCGAGACATAGAGGTTGCTCGTGGTGTTCCACTGCTTGGGATAGGCCGCCACCGTCAGCGTGGTGGTCAGCGGTCCCATCGTCTTCGCCACGGTCCCCTGAAGCTCGTAATAATCCGAGTTGGTCCCGCCCGGATAGACATAGGTCAGCAAGGTGGCGGTGTAGTCGAACCCCGCGAGCGAGCCGCCGTAGCCGCCATAGAGATCGAGCTCCATATTGGAGCCGCTGCCGGTATCGGCGACATTGGTGGTCCAGGTGCCCAGGAACCAGCCCGAGCTGAAGGCCAGGTCGGCGCCCACCTGCACGGCCGGTTTGCGATTGGTATAGCTGAGCCCGCGGAAGCGATAGTCCGAGACCACCGCCGCGTTGAAGCTGAGAGAGGCCGCCGGAGTTTCTTCTCGGGCCTGAGAACGCCCGGCCGTTGGAAATAGCAGCGCCGCCCCAGCGAGCGCTCCTGTTATCGTACCCCGCATGGCGCGACTATCTGCTTCATCGCGCTCTACGTAAACCGATATTGTTACATCGCCGACGCAAGATCGACGATAACCGTACGGACATTCGCGACATGGGCGATCGCCGCGCTTTCGGCGGCCTCGGCATCGCCCGCCGCCACGGCTCTGGCGATCGCCTGATAATCGGCCAGGCGGATGCCCTGCAGGCGCGGCGACGGATATTGGGCGTGGATCACATGCATGCCGATCGCGGGGAACAGCCGCTGCAGCTCGCGATTGCCGCCGATCAGCAGCAGCCGGCGATAGAAGGCGCGGCGGGCTCGGCTGAACGCTGCGGGCTCGCCCGAGGCGGCGGCCTGCGCCAGCTCGTCGATCGCCGTGCGCAGGGTCTCGCCATGATGATCGCCGAAGCCCAGGGCCGCCGAACGCGCCGCCAGCCGCATCATCATCGCGGCGACGTCGAGCACTTCCAGGCTCTCGGCCAGGTCGAGCCGCCGGATCGCGGGCGAACGGTTGGGGCTCAGGTCGACCACCCCGCGCGCCGCCAGATGCTGCATCGCCTCGCGCACCGCGTTGCGGCCCACCGCGAAACGTTGCGCCAGATCGGTCTCGATGATGCGCTGGCCGGGCACCATTCGGCCATTTTCCAGGTCGCGCAGCACACCCAGATAGACATGGCTGGCCGATCCCGCCGGCTCGGGTCCGGGCCAGTGGCCATCCTTTTGGAGAGGGTCGATCTTTGCCATCGCCGTTGATTGTTCCACAATCTTGTTCCATAGGCGAGCGAAATCATGGGGACTCGGTGGGAGACGGGCGTGGCCGAACTGTTCAGTCTGGAAGGCAAGACCGCTTTCGTTACCGGCGCCTCGGGCGGGCTCGGCGCGCATTTCGCCCGCGTGCTGGCGAAGGCCGGCGCCAAGGTGATCGTCGGCGCGCGGCGCGAGGCGGCGCTCGCCGAACTGGCCGACGAGATCCGCGCGGCGGGCGGCGATTGCACCACCACCGCGCTCGACATCTCCAGCGCCGACAGCATCGCGGCGGCCGCGCCGCTGTTCGAGATGGTCGACATTCTCGTCAACAATGCCGGCATCGCGGTGGAGAAGCCCTTCCTCGAACAGAGCGAGGAGGATTGGGACCGGGTGATGGACACCAACGCCAAGGGCATGTTCCTGATGACGCAGGCGGTGGCGCGCGCGATGCAGAAGCGCGGCACGGGCGGATCGATCGTCAACATCGCCTCGATCCTGGGGCTGCGCCAGGGCACCCATGTCGTCGGCTATGCCACGTCGAAGGCGGCGGCGGTCCAGCTCACCAAGGTCTCGGCGCTGGAACTGGCGCGCTACGGCATCCGCGTGAACTGCATCTGCCCCGGCTATGTCGTCACCGACATGAACCGCGCGGTGTGGGAGACCGAGGCCGGCAAGACGATGCTCAAGCGCATCCCCCAGCGCCGCTGCGGCGATGAAAGCGAGCTGGACGGGCCGCTGCTGCTGCTCGCCTCGGACGCCTCCACCTACATGACCGGATCGATCATCGTCGCCGACGGCGGCCACAGCATCAACGCACTTTGAGAGGAATGGACATGAGCGACCGGGCCAATGCGATCGCAGCCAAGGTGGAAGCCTTCGTCCGCGAGGTCGTGATCCCCTATGAGACCGATGCGCGCCTCTCCGCCCATGGGCCGAGCGACGAGCTGGTGCAGGAGATGCGGGCAAAGGCGCGCGAAGCCGGGGTGCTGACCCCGCACATCCTGGCCGACGGATCGCATCTGAACCAGCGCGAGACCGCGATCGTGCTGGTCCCCTCGGGCCTGTCGCCGCTCGGGCCGCTCGCGGTCAACACCATGGCGCCCGACGAGGGCAATATGTACCTGATCGGCAAGCTCGGCACGCCCGACCACAAGGCGCGCTTCCTGGAGCAGCTTGTCTCGGGCGAGGCGCGCTCGGCCTTCTTCATGACCGAGCCGGCCAGCGAGGGCGGGGCCGGCTCCGACCCGTCGATGATGCAGACCACCTGCAAGCTCGACGGCAATCATTGGGTGATCAACGGCCGCAAGGCCTTCATCACCGGCGCCGCCGGCGCCAAGGTGGGCATCGTCATGGCCAAGTCCACCGACGGCGCCTGCATGTTCCTGGTCGACCTGCCCGATCCCGCGATCCGGATCGACCGGGTGCTCGACACGATCGACAATTCGATGCCGGGTGGCCACTCGGTGGTGACGATCGACAATCTGCGCGTGCCGGCGGATCAGATGCTGGGCGCGAGCGGCGAGGGCTTCAAATATGCCCAGGTCCGGCTCAGCCCCGCGCGCCTGTCGCACTGCATGCGCTGGCTGGGCTGCGCGATCCGCGCGCAGGAGATCGCCAGCGACTATGCCTGCCGGCGCGAGGCGTTCGGCAAGAAGCTGATCGACCATGAGGGCGTGGGGTTCATGCTGGCCGAGAACATGATCGACCTGCAGCAGTCGCGGCTGATGATCGACTGGTGCGCCGACGTGCTCGACGGCGGCTCGCTCGGTACGGTCGAAAGCTCGATGGCCAAGGTGGCGGTGTCGGAAGCGCTCTATCGCGTCGCCGATCGCTGCGTGCAGGTGATGGGCGGTACCGGCGTCTCGGGCGACACGATCGTCGAGCAGGTGTTCCGCGAGATCCGCGCCTTCCGCATCTATGACGGCCCCACCGAGGTCCACAAATGGTCGCTCGCCAAGAAGATCAAGCGCGATCACGGGAAGGCGCATGCGGCATGAGCGGCGCCGGGCAGGACGAGAATAGCGGGACGACGGCGGTCCGCGAGGGCTTCGCCTTCGACGAGGCGAGTCTGGCGCGCTGGATGGAGGGTAATGTCCCCGGCTTCGCCGGCCCGCTGACGGTAGAGCAGTTCAAGGGCGGGCAATCGAACCCAACCTACAAGCTCGTCACGCCCGGCCGCAGCTACGTCCTGCGCCGCAAGCCGCCGGGGCAGCTGCTCAAGGGCGCCCACGCGGTCGAGCGCGAGGCGAAGGTGCTGATCGGGCTGGAGAAGGCAGACTTCCCTGTCGCCCATGTCCATGCGCTGTGCACTGACGAGAGCGTGATCGGCACCTGGTTCTACATCATGGACCTGGTCGAGGGCCGCATCTTCTGGGATGCGACGATCCCCGAGGTGCCGGCCGCCGATCGCCCTGCCTATTTCGACGCGATGAACGCGACGATGGCCGCGCTCCACAGTGTCGATTACGAGGCCGTAGGGCTGGGCGACTATGGCAAGCCCGGCAATTATTTCGAGCGGCAGATCGGCCGCTGGTCGAAGCAGTATCTCGACGACACCGAGGCGGGCCGCGACCCGAACATGGACAAGGTGATCGAGTGGCTCTCCGCCAACATCCCGGCGGGGGACGAGACCTCGGTCGTCCATGGCGATTTCCGCATCGACAACATGATCTTCCACCCCACCGAGCCGAAGGTGCTGGCGGTGCTGGACTGGGAGCTGTCGACCCTCGGCCACCCGCTCGCCGACTTCGCCTATCATGCGATGATGTACCACATGCCGCCGCACATCGTGGCGGGGCTGGGCGGCGCCGACCTCCAGGCGCTGAACATCCCCAGCGAGGAAGCCTATATCGCCGCCTATTGCGCGCGGACGGGGCGGGACGGAATCCCCGGCTACCGCTTCTACACCGCGTTCAACTTCTTCCGGCTGGCGGCGATCTTCCACGGCATCAAGGGCCGCGTGATCCGCGGCACCGCCGCCTCCGCCCAGGCGGCGGCGCGGGCGAAACTGTTCCCCGAACTGGCGGCGATCGCCTGGGGGCAGGTGGAGGGGTGAGCCCTCAACCGATCCGTTCGACGTCGGGCAGCTTGTAGCTGCCGGACAGGATCGGCTCGGTCGGCACATGGCAGCGCATCAGCAGCGCGAAGGGACCAATCGATAATCGGGGTCAGCCCGGGGAAGCTTCGGGAGAAGCCCGCGCTCCTAGGGCTTCAATCTCAAAAAAGCCTTTCATCGCGTTGGTGGAGATTGAATATCTCGGCAGACCGTCGCAGATATTCCTTGGGGAATGCCAAGGAACGGGGGGATCGGTTGTGAGGCCGCGTGCGCACAGATTTCTGGATTTCGTAGAGAAATTTCCGCCGGCCAGTCCGACGCTTCCCGTTATGCATACCTGCTTGGGCCGGCAGTTCATCGATATACTGGAAACTCGCACGATAAACATCGGCGACATGGACCCTGTAATCAATAAGTCGGCATCGTTCTTCTTTTATGGAAAGCCGAGTTATAGGCCAAGAAATGATGGATCTTTCAATAGAAAAATGCATTCGGCTCTTTTTTGCTTTTTGATCGATTTGTCCAAGGCGCCCACGCCCGATGGTATTTTACCATTCGATTCTGGTGGATATAACGCCCTTTTGAAAGAGATTTTTGGGAACGCTTCTCCGGAAGAGTTTTATCTTCGGCAGGATATCGATAGCCCGGGCCGTTTGGTTTCTGCTTTCTTTGGTAATAATAAATCATATTACCATATGGAGATAAGGGATGGGGTAAAGAGAGAAATAGGGAAGCTTGATCTGCACAGTGAAGGATTGATAGACATTTGTTCTTCGACAGGGTCTGTCGATTACGATCAGAGGGCGGCATCTATTGAGCTTCATTATTCGAAGCCTATCCTCCTTCGGCCGGAGAATTTGCTAGCGATCGTTGCGCCAGACGCGGCGTGCGATGATGAAGATCTTCAGAATTTGGTCCGCGATCTTGATGCCGATTTGGTCGAATATGTACTCGATTTGGATGATACGAACTCAAGGCAACGGGATGTCAAGAAGGCGGTCCTCGGGTGGCTTGAAGCGAAGGGGTTGATGTAAGGATGATGGGACTGGCCTTCCTCTGTAAGGGCGCCCTTCACCCGGCAGCAATCGGTGATGGATTTGTGATCCCTCTATTCCAGAAAATCGACGGTGGTCTGGAAAGGACCTATGTACAAATTTCCAGCTTTGATCAGGTCATTGCGTTCGATCGTATCTATATCGACAGGGATGATGTTCTGATTTCAACCAACGAGTCTCGATCTCTATACGTTGGAGATCGTCCACTATTTGGTTTTTATTCGAAATCGAGAGGACTGTTCGTCGGAAACTTTCACTTTCTTAGCGAGGCACTGGGAGAGGTTGGCCGCGATTACGACAGCGATTCCAGGGTTTATCGGCGCATAAGAGCGTTCTTGAGCGGTGCCTCTCTAAATAAATCTCTCGACCCTCTGCATTCGACAGCCATCTCTGTGGATACGATAAAGACCAGGGAAATCGAAGTTTATTGTGGGAGCAATGGACCTCAACGAGCAATCGTCACTCTGGAAGTCGATGGCCAAGAAAAGACCGTTACGTCTCGCGGGGACGGACCGATTGATGCCTGCTTTAACGCAATAGGTATGATTGTACCTCATGAGGCGCGGCTTGATCGTTTCGATCTCAGCGCTACTACTAGCGGCACCAAAGTCCCTGCGGAAACTTATGTCGTCCTTTCTTTGGGATCCTCTAAATTTCTTGGTGTAGGAAGACATCAAGACACCATGGTGTTGGCCGCCAAGGCTTATGTCGATGCGTTAAATCAAATGATAGCTACAAAGCATATTATATTAGAAAAGTGATCCTGACGCCGGGAGGCTCGCTACTCTGCCGCTTCCCGTTCCGAACCATCTACAAAGAACCGATTTTCGGGGCGGGGCAGGCCCAGATGCTCGCGCAGCGTGGTCCCCGCATAGTCGGTGCGGAACAAGCCGCGCCGCTGCAGTTCGGGGATCACCTTGTCGGTGAAGTCGTAAAGGCCCTCGGGCAGCCACGGGAACATGATGTTGAACCCGTCCGAGGCGCGGCCGTCGAGCCAGCGCTCCATCTCGTCGGCGATCGTCCGGGCGGTGCCGACGAAGGCGAGGCCCGAATAGCTGCCGGCCTTGGCGGCGAGCTGGCGGATCGTCAGCCCCTGTTCGCGAGCGAGCGCGATCGTGTTCTCGCGGCTGGTCTTGCTGGCGTTGCTCTCGGGGATCTCGGGCAGCGGGCCGTCGGGATCATAGACCGACACGTCATGGTCGAGCAGGATCGAAAGCGAGCGGATGCCGCTGTCATAATGGACGAGGCTGTCGAGATGCGCGCGCCGCGCCTGCGCCTCTTCCACCGTATCGCCGACCACCACGAAGGCGGCGGGCAGGATCTTGAGATGGTCGGGATCGCGGCCGAGCGCGGGCATCCGCCCTTTCACATCGGCGTAGAAGGCCTGCCCCGCCTCGAAGGAGGGCGCCGAGCCGAAGATCACCTCGGCAGTCTCGGCGGCGAGCTGGCGGCCGGGCTCCGAGGCGCCGGCCTGGACGATCACCGGCCAGCCCTGCACCGGCCGACCGATGTTGAGCGGCCCGCGCACCGACAGATGCGGCCCCTTGTGATCGAGGACATGAAGCTTGTCGGGATCGAAGAAGACGCCGCTCTCGACGTCGCGGACGAAGGCGTCGTCGGCCCAGCTGTCCCACAGGCCGGTGACGACATCGTAGAATTCGCGCGCCCGATCATAGCGGGTGGCGTGCTCCAGATGCTGGTCGCTGCCGAAATTGTGCGAGGTCTCGGGATTGCCGGTGGTGACGATGTTCCAGCCCGAACGGCCCTCGCTGATATGGTCGAGCGAGGCGAAGCGGCGGGCGATATGATAGGGCGCGTCATAGGTGGTCGACGCGGTGGCGACGAGACCGATCCGCTCGGTGACCATCGCCAGCGCCGAGAGCAGGGTGAAGGGCTCAAACGAGGTGGCGGTGTGGCTGCGCTTCAGCGCCTCGATCGGCATGTTCAACACCGCCAGGTGATCGGCCATGAAGAAGGCATCGAACTTGGCGGCCTCCAGTTTCTGGATCAGCGTCTTGATATGGCCCAGGTTGAAATTGGCGTCGGGCCACGCGCCCGGATAGCGCCAGGCCCCGGTGTGGATCGAGATCGGCCGCATGAAGGCACCGAGGTGAAGCTGGCGGGTTCGGGTCATCGGCGGGTGCGTCCTGTGCTGTTCGCTCCCCATCTAGGAAGCCGACCGGGCCGCTGAAACGGGGGCGACCTATCAGTTATCGTTGGGCATCTATAAGCGGTGCTTGTTGGAGGTTTCTAAACCCTCCCAACTCGCGTCGCCCCGGCGGAGGCTGGGGCCGCCACGGGCTCTTGCGAAGACGTAGCCGCGAATATCGTGGCGGCTCCGGCCTCCGCCGGAGCGACGATGATGGATAGAAACGGCCTCCACGATCATGGTCGACCCTCGTGTGATCCGGCATCCCTCCACCAAATAGACCAGCCACGAGGAGAGCCCATGCCGTTCGTCGCCCATTCGGGGATCGGGGTCACCGATCTCGCCCGGTCGATACGATTCTATTGCGAGCTGCTCGGCTTCGAGCCGTGCCGCACGCTCGACATGGGCAAGGAACTGGTCACCGACTTCCTCCAGCTCGATCCGCCGGGCGACATGAAGGCGGTCTATCTGATGATGGGCGACTTCCAGCTCGAACTGCTGCGCTTCGAGCCGGGCGGGATCAACCGGGTGCGCGAGCGGCGGATGAACGAGGCGGGGCTGACCCATATCTCGGTGGGCGTGCCGAGCGTGCAGGCGGTGCTCGACAAGGTGGCGGACTATGGCGGCGAAATCGTCTCGCGATTGGGCGACAAGGCGGCGATGATCCGCGACCCCGACGGCCAGCTCACCGAGATCCTCGATGCGGACTATGCCGCCGAGGAACGGTTACGTCGCGGCTAGCGGCTTCGCGTCGTGCGGCGCTTCTGTTACGTAACGGCAAGACCAACGAGGAGAGATGCCATGTCGCCCAAGTCGCTCGTCCTGCCGGTGCTTCTTGCTTTCGCCGCGCCCGCCTTCGCGGGGCCGGTGCTGAACGCGACCCTGAGCGGGGCGAACGAGGTCGACGCCCAGGGCGCGGGCGGCAAGGGAGACGCCGACGGCAGCGGTAGCTTCTCGGGCAAGCTTGCCGACGGCAAGCTCTGCTACACGCTGAGCGCCGACAAGATCGACGCGCCCACCATGGCGCATATCCACACCGGCGCGGCCGGCGCCAATGGCGGCGTCTTCGTGCCGCTCACCGAATTGGGCGCGGGCGAGCATTGCGCGCCCGTCGATGCCGCCAAGGCCGAGGCGCTGCTGGCCAATCCGGCGGGTTATTATGTCAACATCCACAACGCCGCCTATCCCGCCGGCGCGGTGCGCGGGCAGCTGGCGAAGCAATAGGGCGTTTCAATCGACGACCGCCGTCGTGTCGGATGGAAAGTCGACGCCGGCGAACTCGGGATAGGCGGCCCGCAGCATCAAGATCTGCTGCGGGCCCTGGATGCGCGCCACATACCACTGGTTTCCATCCTTCAGGGCGAGCGTTCTCGACTTGGAAAGCAATCGCTGGCCGTCCGGGATTTCCATGACGGTCTCGGTCGGGATCAGCAGATAATCGCGTGTCTTGTCCGGCGTGGTCCCAAGCGTCGCGGCGCGGCTGTCCATGCTGTAGGAGATGATTTTCACCGTCTTGAAGGTTTCGATCATCTGAGCCTTCATGATGGCCCGCATCTGCTGATCCGTCACTCCGGACTGATCCAGCAGCATGCGCCACATCCGGGGTGGCATGAAGTCCACCATCTCCTCGAAACGGCCGGCTTTCATCATGGCGTCGAACGCATCGATCCGGGCGTCGATGGCCGACCGGTCGGCCTGTTCGATTCGCTGTGCCTGAACGGGAGCGACGGCCAGATATCCCAATGCCAGCCCTATGCACGCTGCAAAACGGAGTTTCATCATCGCCGGCTCCCTCTTCAAAGCGAGTCGGTACCCTATGGAGGAATGAGAACAAATCAAGATCATTCTGTCTCGAGACCGTGTCGCCGCGAGGTGCGGGATCCTACGCTTCGATATGGGCGTTCAACCCCTCCACCGCCTCTGCGAAATCGAGCTTGAACTGCTGGACGATCGAAGTGGTGCTTTCGATCCGGTCGACCAGGCCGATGCCCTGTCCGACGAACCAGCTCGCCAGCGCGCGGGCGCCGGCGTTGCCCTTTTCGGCCTCGCGGGTGACCTTTGCGAAGGCGGCTTCGGCGACCATGCCCATCAGCGGCATCGGCAGGGTGGAGGGGGCATCGGCGGCGCCCCAGCCGGCGTGCCAGTCGGAGCGGAGCTGGCGGCTATATTTGCCGGTGCGCGCCTTGGAACGGATCGTGTCGCGCGATCCGCTTTCGACGATCTTGTCCTGTAGCACCGGGCTGAGGTCGGACTCCGGCGTGGCGAGCCACACCGATCCCGTCCACACGCCGGCCGCGCCCATCGCCATGCAGCCGGCCATCTGCGCGCCGGTCATGATCCCGCCGGCGGCAAGGATCGGCACATATCCGACCTTGCGGACCGCGCGGACCACCTCGGGCACCAGCACCAGGGTGGAGACCTCGCCGCAATGGCCGCCGGCCTCGCCGCCCTGCGCGACGATGATGTCGACCCCGGCTTCGGCCTGGCGGACGGCATGCTCCGCCGATCCGACCAGCGCCGCCACCGCGACGCCATGGCGCTTGCCCAGCTCGATCATCCGGGGCGGAGCGAGGCCCAGCGCGTTGGCGACCAGCTTGATCGGGTGGCGGAAGGCGACCTCGAGCAGCTCCTGACCGATGTTCGGCATGATCAGCGGCGCCAGCGACCGGTCGATCGCCTGGTCGGCGGGCAGGTCGACGCCGTGGCGGGCGAGCATGTCATGCACGAAGCGAAGCTGGGTGTCGGGCACGCGACCCGCCAGGTCGTCGATCGTCAGCCCCGCGTCGACCGCCATATTCTCGGGGATGATGATATCGACGCCGAAGGGCTTGCCGTCGACATGCTCGCCGATCCAGCGCAGCTCCTCGTCGAGCTGCTCGGGCGTGAAGGTGGAGCAGCCCAGCACGCCGAAGCCGCCCGCCCGGCTGACCGCCGCCACGACGTCGCGGCAATGGCTGAAGGCGAACAGCGGAAAGTCGGCGCCGGTCAGGTGTTTCAGGCGGTTGCTCATGGAATTCCGATCGTCCCGGTCATTGTGTATATTCTACACTAGCCGGGGCGCCGGTCAGAGGCCAGCCTTGCGGAGCGCCTCATAAGCGCGTTTCGCATAGTCGATATGCGCGTCGGCGGTGGTGAGCCCCATGCCCATGGTGTTGACCGAGACATGGGTGCCGCCGGCGTCGCGCCAGCGCAGCGCGGTCTCCGCCACCGCCGCCGGGTCTTTGGGCTTCAGCATGTTGTTGTGAAGCACAAAACCGTCGAGCGGGCGGCCTTCTTCGGCGAGATAGGTCTTGAGCGTCTCGACCTGGGTGAAGGCGTCGCCGGCACCGTCGGCGAAGATGAAGCCGTCGGCAATCTTCGCGGCGCGGCGCAGCGCGACGTCGGCGAAGCCGCCCAGCCAGATCGGGATGCGGCCGCCTGTCGGCTGCGGGTTGAGCGCGATCCGGTCGACCGTGTCGAACTCGCCTTCGAAGCTCACCAGCGGCTCGGCCCAGAGCTTGCGGAGCAGCTCGATCTGCTCGGCCGAGCGCTTGCCGCGGGTGGCGAAGTCCTGACCCAGCGCGTCATATTCGACATAATTCCAGCCGATGCCGATCCCCATGCGGAAGCGCCCGCCCGACAGCAGGTCGAGATCAGCGGCCTGACGCGCGACGAGGACGGTCTGGCGCTGGGGCAGGATCAGGATGCCGGTGACGAACTCGATCCGTTTCGTCAGCCCGGCGAGATAGGCGAACATCAGGAAGGGATCGTGGAAGGGGTCCTTCTCGGTATAGGGGCCCCACAGCTTGGGCTCGCGATCATGCGTCGCGCCGATCACATGGTCATAGGTGACGAGATGGTCGAAGCCGGTCTCCTCGGCGGCCAGGCCGATGCGGCGCACCGCGTCGGGATCGCCCTTCAGCTCGATCTGGGGATAGATGACGCCGATCTTCATGCTGCTCTCCTGTCGTGCGGTCACGGTGGCGGGGATTTGTTGCGAGGGCAAGCGGACGGCCGCCCGTTTTGGCGGGGCAGGCGATGATGCAGACTGCGCCAAAATGGCGTGAAACGCGCCATTCGTCCGGACGTGGACCTTATTGGGCCGGATGAATAAGGCGATTTGTCGGTGACTCGCAGGATCAAGTCGGTCCGAAAATATCTGTGATATCTGGCGTTTTTTCGGGGTGTTGCTGGAAAGTCGCGCCGTGGCTCTGATCATCCCGACTTAATCTTGTCCGGATGAATTCGTCTTGCCGATCGTGGATCGGATTGTTAGCAGACCCGCCACAGCTAGGGCGCGCGGCATGCGCCGCCACCCCGGCCAAGGATCAAACAGGATATTTTGGGGAGGATTTGCATGTTCAAGCCCGCGCTTTTCGTTGGCGTCGCCACTGCCGCGCTGCTCATTCCGTCGGCCATGGCGTCGGCACAGACCGCCGGTGCGGCGGATGCCGTCGAGGCCACCGACTCCGGCGAGATCATCGTCACCGCCCAGAAGCGCTCCGAGCGTCTGATCGACGTGCCGATGTCGATCTCGGCGGTGCAGGGCGACACGCTGGTCAAGGTCGGCATCCTCCAGACCACCAATTTGCAGCAGACCACCCCGGGCCTCGTCACCGTCAACACCGGCTTCGGCTTCGTGCCCGTGATCCGCGGCATCAACTCGTCGGGCACCTCGCCGGGCGACGCGTCGAACGTCGCGCTCTATCTGGACGACGTGTCGGTCGGCGCCCCGATCGCCGGCTTCTTCGACCTCAGCGACATCGAGCGGGTCGAAGTGCTGAAGGGCCCGCAGGGCACGCTGTTCGGCCGCAACGCCACCGGCGGCGCGATCCGCATCTTCACCCGCCGTCCGTCGTTCGAGGCGAAGGCCACGGTCGGCGCCGATTATGGCTTCCGCTATAACGAACTGCGCCTCAACGCCTATGCCACCGGCCCGCTGTCGGACAAGGTCGCGGCCTCGGTCAGCGGCACGATCCGCAAGGGCGACGGCTATATCAAGGGCATCGGCCCGAACGAGGGCAAGGATTACGGCGGCGCCGACAATTATCTGGTTCGCGGCAAGCTGCTGTTCCAGCCGTCGGAGAATTTCGAGGCCATTCTCGCCGCCGACAAGTGGCAGCAGCAGAATGACAGCGTGTTCATCTCGATGATCAACAACGGCGCCAATCCCTTCCCGGGCACGGCGGCGATCCCCAACGGCCCCTATACCTATGCCAGCAGCACCCAGCCGAAGGCGGACCTGAAGGGCTGGGGCGGCAGCCTCGACGCCAAGTGGGACAGCGACGACCTGACGATCCGCTCGATCACCGGCTATCGCAAGGTGCAGGTCCGCTCGCAGTCGGACACCGACCGCACCAGCCTGTCGACCAGCTGGAACGCGATCAGCCAATATGAGAAGGCGTTCAGCCAGGAGATCAACATCTCCGGCGCGACCGACAAGCCGCTCACCTGGATGGTCGGTGGCTATTATTTCAACGCCAAGGCGGGCAATCCCTATTTCCGCCAGGGCACCGGCGACGGCCGTGGCCTCACCGGCCTGCCGGCGACGGGCGGCACGATCGCGTCGAACTTCACCAACCGGATGAAGACCGAAGCCTTCGCCGGCTTCGCCGACGCGACCTACAACCTCACCGACGCGCTCCATCTGACCGGCGGCATCCGCTACAATTCGGAGCGCAAGGACTTCCATTATCAGACCTTGGTCCCGGCGACGGGCGCGACGCTCGACACCCACAAGCGCTGGAACAGCACCACCTTCCGCGCGATCGCCCGCTATGACTTCAACAACAATGCCAATGTCTATGCGTCGGTCAGCAACGGCTTCAAGTCGGGCGTCTACAACGCCTATTCGCCGCTCAACAACCCGGTCGATCCGGAGAAGGTGATGGCCTACGAAGTCGGCGCCAAGGCGCGCCTCGCCGGCTTCACCTTCACCGCCGCGGCCTATGCCTATGAGTATAAGGATATCCAGCTTTCGGCCTATGTGAACGTTAACGGCAACCTGCTGATCTCGCTCAGCAACGCCGCCAACGCCCGCATGCGCGGCCTGGAGTTCACCATGGACGGCCCGCTCGGCGGCGGCTTCTCGGTCAACGCCGGCCTCGGCTGGGAGCCGACCCGGAAGTACCGCAACTACACCGGCGCGCAGGTCGTGGTGCCGATCGTCGGCGTGGCGCCGGATGTCCAGCCGAACAAGCGCGTGATCGCGCCCTATGACGCGTCGGGCAGCAAGATGGTGCGCGCGCCGGAGACGACCGCGAACATCCGCCTCAACTACCGGGCCGACATCGCGGGCGGCCAGCTCGATGCCAATGTCAACGGCTCCTACACCTCGTCCTTCTTCTGGCAGCCGGGCAATTTCTCGAAGGAGCCCAGCTACTTCCTGGTGGGCGGACGGATCGGCTGGAAGGACACCGGCCGGGGCGTGACCTATTCGGTGTTCGGCAACAACCTGACCAACAAGCTGTACCGCACCGACTTCGTCGCCAACACGCGCGGCGACGACAGCATCAAGCTGCCGCCTCGCCGCGAGATCGGCGTCGGCGTCAGCATCGACTTCTGAGGCAAGGGAAGGACTGCTCCCCTTCGGGGGAGCGGCGCCCTCTGATGGTCGTCATGTTGAACTTGATTCAGCATCCAGATACGCAGCGTTCGGGCTCTTGCTCGAGCGTCGCGTATCTGGATCCCGGATCCGCTGCCTTCGCAGGGGCAGGCAAGTCCGGGATGACGATTGACGCTTGTCCTCCGGTCAGCGCGTGACTTCGGGGATCTGCGCCGCCACCACCTCGTTGCGCGCGCGCTCGATCCCCCACAGGATGCGCTTGGCGCCGCGCTGCCAGGCGATCGCCTGGCCCGGGGTCGGGATCGCGAAGGTGCCGACATGCTCGAGCACGTCGCCGGCCTTGGGTACCCGCATCACATAAAGCTCGGGCCGGTCGTGCCCGGTGACATAGAGCAGGCCGTCGTCGGCCCAGGCCCCGCCCGACGAGCTGCGCGGGGAAAAGCGCTCCAGCACCGTGTCGGGGAAGCGGAAGCGCTGCAATTCCTTGAAATCCTTGTCGTAGCGCACCAGCGTGGTCGCGCGATGGTCGCGGCCCGGCTCGCCGCCCTTGCCGTCATAATTGGCGAAGCAGGCCCACCAGCTGCCGTCATGCCAGTCGACCCAGGTGAGCGAGCCATAGGCGTGGCCCAGCGGCAGCGAGCGCCGGTGCGTCATCGTCTTCGGATCGAACCATTCGATCGAGCTGACCATCGGCGTGTTCGGATAGTTGGAGAGCGAGCAGATCAGCTCGGCACGGATCAGCGAGCAGCTGTTCATATGGATGAACTTCGCCGGATCGCCCTGCCAGGCCGCGATCCGCTTGCGGGTCTTGCGGTCATATTTGGCGATCACCGAATTGGCGATCGCATAGACATGGCGTTCGTCGGCGACGACGCCCTGATGCGCCTCCTCGGCCGGGAAACGGTCGACCTCGGTGGCGGCAGGGGAGGCGGCGGCGAGCGCGGCGGCGGCAAGGAGCAGGTCGATCATCTCGTTCCATCAGCCTTTGGGGAAAGGGTGTCCGCTAGCGTGCGATCATGACAGCCCGATGATCGGCGCCAGCCACGGCAGAATATGACAATCGCGTCATGGCTTCGACCCATGTTCGCCAAGCACGCGTCATCGGCCAGACTCGCCCGCGCGCTATTGGCGCCGTCATGGCGATGGGCGACAATTTTCGACGACTGGCGCTGGGAAGCGGTGCGGCCGCGACGATCATCGGCCTGGGCGTAGCCCTGCTTTCGGCGTCGTCACCGGTCGACAGCCGGCCGCTGCCGCCGCTCGCCGCGCCCGTTGCCGGGCCTGATCTCTCGGTGCTCAGCTATAATGTGAAGGGCCTGCCCTGGCCGCTCGCGATCAACCGCGAGGGCGATCTGGAGCGGATCGGCGAACGGCTCGCCGGCTATCGCCGCGCCGGGCGCCAGCCCGCGATCGTGGTGCTGCAGGAAGCCTTCACCGACTCCGCCAAGCGGATCGGGGCGATCGCCGGTTATCGCCATGTGGTCGCCGGTCCCGGCCGCGACGCGCTGCCGGGGGCCTCGTCCGACATGGCGCATCGCGACTTCGTGGCGGCCGGATCGCCGCTGACCGGCGAGGGGATCGGCAAGCAGACCGACAGCGGCCTGATGATCCTGTCGGACTATCCGGTGCTCGCGGTGCGCCGCGCGCCCTTCCCGGCGCATGCCTGTGCGGGGTTCGACTGCCTGGCGAACAAGGGCATGGTGATGGCGCTGGTCGCCGTCCCGGGTCTGGCCCGTCCGGTCGCGATCGTCACCACCCATCTCAATGCCCGCTCGGCGTCGGGGGTCGATCTCGGCCGCGCCTTCCAGGCCTATCGCTGGCAGATCGAGACGCTCGACGGCTTCGTCCGCGAGGCGCGCGCGCTCGGCGCGCCGGTGATCCTTGCCGGAGACCTCAATGTCGGCAAGTCGCCGCCGCGTCGCGCGCTGATGCAGAGCTATGCGGCGCGCTGGAGCGGTGGCGAGGGCGAGCGCGGCTCGCTCGACCGCTGCTTCGCCGAGGGCCGCGCCTGCCGCATCGGCCCGCGCGACGATGCCCGCCAGGCGCTCACCCATAACAAGGACTGGCAGATCGCCATTGCAGGCGGCGGCGTTGCGTTGCGTCCCCGGAGCGTCGAAGTGCCCTTCGGCCGCGAGCCAGGCGGCGGCATGCTGTCCGATCATGTCGGCTATGTCGTCCATTACCGGATCGACGGCGCCTCGCCGCCGCAGCGCTTCGCCGGCCGCTCCTCCGCCGTCGCCCTCAAAAGCTGACGCCCGGACGATGCCGTTCGGCATCGTCCGGGCGCCTTGTCGTTGGTGCGATTGTCAGCGCGTCGTGTAGCGTGCGCGCAGCTTCGCCAGTTCGGCGTGGCCGAGGCCGAGCTTGTCCTTCAGATAGCCGTCGGCACCACCGGGGTGCGCGTCGATCACCTGGAACACCGCCTCGATATAGCTGCGGTCCACGCCCATCATCGCCTTCAGCACCGGGGCGGGCAGCGAGCGCCAGGTGCGCGTGGTGGCGTCGTCGCCGACCGAGACCGCCTTGGCCGGGTCGAAATAGCGATTGCTGAGCAGATAATCCTCGATCACCGTCTCGCGCGGCACGCCGAGCGCGGTGAGGATCAGCGCGGCGGCCACGCCGGTGCGGTCCTTGCCCGCCGAGCAGTTGAAGGCGAGCGGGACATGGCCCGCCAGCAGCTCGCCGAACATCCGCCGATATTGCGAATTGAAGGTGTCGAGCGTGCGCGGATAGAAGGCCGCCATCGCCGCGCGGGTCTGCTCGCCGGTCCAGCTTCCGGCCTGGCGGAAGTCGAGGCCCTGCATGTCGAGCTTATAGTCGTCGGCGAACACTTTCGGCGCGCTGCCGCCCGGCCAGCGTACCGGGGCCGAGGTCCGTTCATCGGTGCTGCGGAAGTCGCACACGGTGTGAATGCCGATCTTCGAAAGATAGGCGAAGTCGGCCTCGGTCAGCCCGTTCATCGCGCCCGAGCGGAACAGCACGCCCCAGCGCACCGTCCGCCCGTCGCTGGTGCGGTAGCCGCCGAGATCGCGAAAATTCTGCCCGCCCTGAAGGGGGAGGAGTCGGCTATGGCCGGCCTGGGCCTGCGCCGCCGCCACGGCCGGCTGGGTCGAGACCCAGGCGGGGCCGAGGAGGGCGAGCGCGCCGAGCGCACCCGCGAGGATCGTCTTCTTCATCGTCATGGTCATCCGCTCCGTCAGAACCGAACCGTCGCGTCGATGCCGTAGGTGCGCGGCTCGTTGAAAATCCCGTAGTCGCCGCCGGCCGCATAGGCGGCGTGGCTGCGCACGAAGGTGTGCTGCTCGTTGAACAGGTTGCGCGACCAGAGCGACAGCTCCAGCGAGGCGCCACGGGTCAGGTCGATCCCCGCCACGGCGAGCCGGCCGTTCACGACCAGGCTGTTGTCGGTCAGGGTCGGCTCGGCCGCCATCGAGCGATAGCCCTTGGCGATATTGGCATCGAGATGCGCGCGGATCTCGGTGTCGCCATGCAGCGGGACGACATAGTCGATCGCGCCGCTACCGGCATGTTTCGGCGTGTTGGTGACATAGACGATCTGCGGCGCCGAGCCGACGGGCAGGAAGGGGTTGATCGAGCGCGGCAGGCTGGCCTTGGTATAGGCATAGGCGGCCGACAGGGTGAGCCCGGTGAAGGGCGCCAGCGAGGCATCAACCTCGATGCCCTTGATGGTGCCGCGGCCAGGCGCGTTGAGCGTCTCGATCGTCGTCCGGTTGGTGCCCGAGGCCGGCGCGTTGAAGTCGATCTGGATGTCGGTGTAGCGGGTCGTATAGGCCGCCACGTTGAACCGGCCGCGCTTGTCCCAGAAGCTGGTCTTCAGCCCGCCCTCGAAGGTCGAGACCTTCTCCGGCCCATAGGAGCGGTAGGTGAGCGAGCGCGAATTGGCGCCGCCGGCGCGATAGGCGGTGCCCCATTTGCCGTAGAGCTCGATATCGTCGCTGGGATCGAAGGTCAGCGTCAGCTGCGGATCGACATGATCCTTGGAGAAGGTGAAGCTGTAGGGCGCGTCGGCGCCGTTCACCTTGTAGAGCCGGCCGCTCTTCTTGTCGTGGGTGAAGCGGGCGCCCGCGGTCAGCCGCAGCATGTCGTTGAGGATCGCCGGGGTCCAGGTCGCCTGGCCGAAGGCGGCATAGCTGTCGGCCTTGGCCGTGCTGGCGCGGTCGGGGAAGACCGTCGCGGCGCCCGCGGAGAAGCTGGGCAGCGGGGTCGCGACGGTGCCGGTCGCGTTCCACTGCATCGTGTTCGGGCTCCAGGCGTCGTCGTCGCCCGCCTCATGATAATAATAGAGACCGGCCACATATTGCAGGCGGGGAAGGTCGCCCACCAGCTGCACCTCATGGCTGAACTGGTGCTGGCGCATCGAGGCAAGGCTGTAGCGTGCGAAGGTGGCGTTGGGACGGAACACGCCGGCATGCGCGCCGATGCCATTGTCATACTGGTTCTGCTCGAGGTCGCGATAGGCGGTGATCGTGCGCAGCTGCGCGTCCTCGGCGAACTCCCAGTTCAGGTGCAGGCCCACGCCCCAGGTGTTGCCGACGCTGGGCTGCTCGGGCACGCCGATGTCGACGGTGCGGGCGCGGTTGGGCTGGACCTGGACCAGCGGCGCCAGCGCCGGGGCGGCCGGGTTCTTGTTGAGCAGCTGGACATAATGGGTGGTCGAGGCGTCGCGGCTGTAATCGGCGTCGAACTGGGCGCTGAACGTGGCGCTCGGCTTCCACAAGGCGGCGACATGGGCGCCCTTGCGGTCGAGCTCGTTGAAGTCGTCGGCGCCCTGGAGGGTGTTCTTCACCGTGCCGTCGCGCTTCTGGATCACCCCGTCGAACTTCAGGCTGATATTGGCGAATTCGGGCAGGTCGAGATGGGTCTCGGTGCTGTAGCCGTCGAAGTTGCGGACGCCCGCGACCTGGCGCAGCTTGAACTCGCCCGAAGGCTTCTTGCTGACGATGCTGACCGCGCCGCCCACCGAGTTGCGGCCGAACAAGGTGCCCTGCGGGCCCTTCAGCACCTCCACCCGCTCGACGTCGAGCAGCGCCATGCCCAGGCCCTGCGAGCGGCCCAGATAGACGCCGTCGATATAGATGCCGATGCCGGCGTCGCGGCTGGGCTGGTTGGAATCGCCGCCGGTGATGCCGCGGATGCCGACGCTCAGCGCCGAGTTGCGCGAGAAGGCGGGGGAGATGCGGAGCGAGGGCACCGCGCCGTCCTGCAGGTCGAGCAGGCTCTGGACATGGCGATCGGCCAGCGCGGTGCCGCCTAGCACCGAGATCGCGATCGGGGTCTTCTGGAGGTTGGTCTCGCGCTTTTCGGCGGTGACGACGATCGCCTCCAGCGCATCGCCGGCGTCGCCGGCATCGGCCTCCTCGGCCTGCGCGGCGGCCGGCGTGAGGGTCAGGACAATGGCGGCGCTCGCCATCATCCAGGGGCGCGTCTTCGATGAAAATTGCTGGCTCATTGTCATTCCCACCTTTGTCTGATGGGGCGCCTCTAGAACGTTTGTATGTCTCCTATGTTACACTTGTCTCTGTCATGAACTTCGCCGATGATCGGTGCAGAAGACCGGAGAGTGACATGGTGGAGTTCGGCCCCGAGGCTGTGAAGGATGGCGGAAAATCGCCGGAAAAACTTGTTTCTTCAGTGCTTTCGATCTGGGAGATGCAGGGGGCGAGTGGCGTGTCGGCGCGATCGCTGGCGGCGATGGCGGAGCTTCCGGTCTCTTCCATCTATTATCATTTTGGCGACCTTGAACGTTTGTCTGAAACCGCTCAAGGCGAGGCCCAGGCCGCCGCGCAGCTCTGGTGCGACGAGCAGCTAGAGGCGATTCGCGGTATCGCGGAGGGGGCGGCGGCACTGGGTCCGTTGCTCGCCGCGCTGGTGGACGACTGGTGCGAGACCCGCCGGACCCTGGCCTTCGCGTGGCGCGAATGCCAGCTGATGGCGCTGCGCGATGCCAAGCATCTGGCTGCCAGCGGGCGCTGGGCCGCGCTGTGGCGGCGCTTCTGGGAAGAGGCCTGCGCCCGGCTCGGCATCGCCGACATGGGTCTGGCCACCGCCTGGACCTTCGAGGGGCTCGCCGCGATCCACATGCTGCGCTGGCGGCGGCCGGTGGACCGTGCCGCGCTGGACGAGATGAGCCATGGCTGGGCGAACTGGCTGCAGGGACATTTGTCTGCCCCGGCCGCCTGGTTTGACATGGCGCGCGGCGCGGCCGTCCCGCCGGTGCCGTCCGTCGATGGCGATCCGGCCCTGGACCAGATCGCGGTGGCGGCGGCGGCAGTGATCGAGCGGGGCGGCGTCGCCGCGCTCACCCATCGCGCGGTCGCCACCGAGGCGGGGCTGACCCTGGGGGTGGTCTCCTACAAATATCGGACCAGCGCCGACCTGCTGCAGGCGGCGTTCGAGGTGATCTATCGCCGGATCGTGCCGCAGACGCCCGGCGACCCGGCGACGGTGGCGATCAGCGGGCGCGAGGAGGCGTTCGTGCGGCTCGACGTCGGCTTTCCCGCCCGCCAGAATCTGCTGGGCGCGGAGGAACTGACGGTGGCGGCGGCGCGCGATCCGGCCTTCGCGGCCTTCTCGGTCCAGCTCCGTTATCTGCGCGGGCGCTCCTCGGGGCGCTTCCTCCAGGCGCTGCTGGGTCCCGATCGGCCGATCGCGCCGATCGACGCGGCGATCTTCTCGGCCTATTCGGCCGGGCGCAGCCGGGCCTATGCATTGGGTGGCCATGCTCCCTTGCCCGGTGCCGCCCAGACCGATCTCTCACCGCTGCTGGCGCGGCTCGACAGGCGCTGATCGCCCGGCGCGGTCATCGCGCTGTCATCGCTGCACTGCATCATGAGCCCGCAAAGGGGGCTCATGTGCACGCCGAATCGCACGACAGGCTGAGCCTCTTCCGGCTCGCCATCTTCTCGTCGCCGATGATCGTGGTGACGGTGATCGAGATCGCCTGGCGGGTCTATCTGCCCAGCTTCTTCGCCGGCTCGATCGGCCTGTCGCTGGCGACGGCGGGGCTGCTGCTGCTCGCCGCCCGGTTGTTCGACAGCGCGATCGACCCTGTCATCGCCTGGGCGAGCGACCGCTTTTCCACCCGCTTCGGTCATCGCCGGCCCTGGCTGGTCGCCAGCCTGCTGCCGATCCTGCTCGGCACGGCGGGCACCTTCTTCCTCTGGCCCTGGACCAGCCTCGCCACCATCGCGGCCTCGGCGATGCTGCTCCACCTGGGCTTCATGATGCTGGCGACTCCGCATGGCGGCTGGGCACTGGAACTGGCGCGCCGGCCCGCCGACGGGCTCAGGGTGATGGCCACCAAGAACTGGTTCGCGGTGGTGGGGATGATCGCGGTCCTCCTTCTCCTCGCGGGGCTCGAACGCGGCTTTGACGTCGGGCGCCAGGGCCAGGTGGCGGCGATCGGCCTCGCGCTGCTGCTGGTTGCTCCGGTCATCATCCTGCTGGTGGTGCGTTGCGTCCCCGAACCGGTGCTGCCGCGCACCCGCGCCGCCGAACTCGCCAATCCGCTGCGCCTGTTCGCCGACATCGTGCGCGAGCCGGCGCTGCGGCCGATCCTGATGCTCTATCTGCTGGCGGGCCTCGCCGAGTCCGCTGGGTCGGCGGTGTTCCTGTTCTTCGTCGAGGGGACGCTCCGGCTCGATGGCTGGGGCAGCACCCTGCTGCTCGTCCAATATGGCCTGGCGCTCGTCACGCTTCCGCTGTGGAGCAAGGTGGGTGGCCGCATCGGCCCCCGCCAGTTGCTGATGATCGTCTATGGCTGGCAGATCGCGGTGGTGCCGATCGCGCTGCTGCTGCCCGCTGGGATGCTGTGGCCGGTGATCGGCTTCGTGCTGCTGCGCAGCCTGTTCGCCGGGGTCGAGTTCACCGTGCTGCGCGCGATGGTGGCCGATGTCGCGGGCCGGGCGGCGGCCACCGGGCTGCGCCATGGCGCAAGCTGCTATTCGGTGAGCAACATCACCCTGAAGATCGCGATGGGGGTGGGGGCCTGGCTGGCATTGGTGCTGGTCGACCTGTCGGCGGAAGGCGAGCAGGGCCCGGCGGTCCGGCTGGTCTATGCGCTGGTGCCGCCGATGGTGAGTGCGATCGGCTTGCTGATCGTCGGCGGGGGATGGCGGCGCGGCCCGGCGGTGCGCGCGATATGGCAACCGGCGGTGCGGCAAAGCGCGTGACATTTTCGCGCGCCACCGCTTAGCTGGCGCGATGAAGCTGCTCCTCTCGCTCGCGCCGCTCCTTTCCCTGATGCTCGCCGCCGAGGCGGCCGCCGCGCCGCCCTCGGGCATGGCGGGCTGGAAGGCGCAGGCGGCGCGCGTGACCATCCAGCGTGACGACTGGGGGATCGCCCATGTGCGCGGGCGCAGCGATGCCGATGCGGTGTTCGGGATGATCTACGCCCAGGCCGAGGATGACTTTCCCCGGATCGAGGCCAATTACCTGACCGCGCTGGGCCGCACCGCCGAGGCGGAGGGCGAGGACGCGATCTGGCAGGATCTGCGCGCGCGGCTCTACATGGACCCGGCCAGGCTGAAGGCCGACTATGCGGCGAGCCCGGCCTGGCTGCGCAAGCTGATGACCGCCTGGGCCGACGGACTGAACTATTATCTGGCGACCCATCCGCAGGTGAAGCCGCGGGTCATCACCCGTTTCGAGCCGTGGATGGCGCTGAGCTTCACCGAGGGCAGCATCGGCGGCGACATCGAGCGCATCCCGCTCGACCGGCTCAAGGCCTTTTACGGCAAGCCCGATGGCCGCCTTGTGGCAAGCGCGGAGGTCGATCCCGAACCGCGCGGCTCCAACGGCTTCGCGATCGCGCCGTCGAAAAGCGCGAGCGGCCATGCGCTGCTGTGGATCAACCCGCACACCAGCTTCTTTTTCCGCTCCGAGCAGCAGGTGACGAGCGACCAGGGCCTCAACGCCTATGGCGCGGCGACCTGGGGGCAGTTCTTCATCTATCAGGGGTTCAACGCCACCGCCGGCTGGATGCACACCTCCAGCACGATCGACGTGGTCGACGAGTTCCTCGAGACCGTTACCCGCACCTCCGAGGGCGGCTTCACCTATCGCTATGGCAGCGTCGAGCGGCCGGTCGCCAGTTCGCAGATCACCTTGTCCTATCGCACGGCCGAGGGCGGGCAGGCGTTTCGCAGCTTCACCGTCCATCACACCCATCACGGGCCGATCGTCGGCGAGGTCGACGGCAAATGGGTGGCCTTCGCGATGATGGACAAGCCGATCCCGGCGCTGGAGCAGAGCTTCCTGCGCACCAAGGCGCGCGACTATGCCGCCTTCCTGAAGGTGGCGGGGCGTCAGGCCAATTCGTCGAACAACACGATCTTCGCCGACGCCAAGGGGACGATCGCCTATCTCCACCCGCAATTCGTGCCGCTGCGCGACGACCGCTTCGACTACACCAAGCCGGTCGACGGCAGCGATCCCGCGACCGACTGGAAGGGGCTGACCCCGCTCGATAAGCTGCCGTCCTTCCGCAACCCGGCGGGCGGCTGGATCCAGAACACCAACAACTGGCCCTGGTCGGCGGCGGGCAGGGACAGTCCGAAGGCGGCCGATTTCCCGCGCTACATGGACATGATCGGCGAAAATCCGCGAGGCGACCATGCGGTGGCGCTGCTCGACGCGGGGAAGGCCTTCACCCTCGACACGCTGCGGGCAGCGGCGTTCGACAGCTATCAGCCTGCCTTCGCCAAATGGATTCCGGCGCTGGTGGCGGACTGGGACAAGCTGCCCGATGGCGACCCGCGCAAGGCGAAGCTGGCCGGGCCGGTCGCGGCGCTGCGCGGCTGGGACTATCGCTGGAGCAACGCCTCCGTCCCCAACACGCTCGCCTGCTTCTGGGCCGAGGACCTGCGGCAATGGGTGCTCGACAAGGCCCCCGGCGAGCCGCGCACCCTCTATGAGCGGATGACGGCCGCGCCCGCCGATGTGCGGCTCGACCTGCTCGCCAAGGTGGTCGATCGGCTGACCCAGGATTTCGGCCGCTGGCAGACGCCGTGGGGCGAGGTGAACCGCTATCAGCGGCTGACCGGCGCGATCGTCCAGGATTTCACAGACAAAGGCCCGAGCATCGCGGTGCCCTATCCCTCGGCGCGCTGGGGCTCGCTCGCTTCCTTCGGAGCCAAGGTCTGGCCGGGCACGAAGCGCTGGTACGGCACCAGCGGCAACAGCTTCGTCGCGGCGGTCGAGTTCGGCCCGCGGGTGAGCGCGAAGGCGGTCAGCGTGGGCGGCGAGAGCGGCGACCCCGCCTCACGCCATTTCAGCGACCAGGCCCAGCTCTATGCCGACGGCCAGCTCCGCCCGGTCTATTTCCACGCCGACGAACTGGCCGGCCATGTCGCGCGGAGCTATCGGCCGGGCGAGTGAGGGCGATCAGACGTTCCGGAAGGGAATGCCGCGCTGGCCCATCTCGTTGACGATCGCGCGCAGCAGTGGCGGGAGATCGGCCTTCTCCTGCTCCGACGCGGTTTCCCACGTGTCGATCAGTTCCTCGTCGGTCATCTTCACCGCCTCGGCGGCCAGCACTTCCGGGTCGAGTTCGGGTTCGGGCATCGGACGCTCCTCCTGACCGGACCATAATCCGCCAGGCCGCCGATCGATCCGGCAAAACTAGTAGCGCGCGAACAGGGTGAAGGAGACGACGTGGTTCATCCGCGTGCGGCCCTGGGTCTGGTTGATCGTCTGGTTCAGATAGCCGAACTCGATCGTCGACCGTCCGGCCAGCGGAATCTCCGCGCCGATGAAGCTGCGCAGCTGGTCGAAGCCGCTGCGGGCGCCCCAGTCGGTGTCGTTCAGCGCCAGGAAGCCCTCGGCATAGACCAGTGCGGCGAGGCCGTTCTTCGCCACCGGCACTTCCATGCGCACCATCTCGCGGATGCGCAGGCCGACATCGTCGCCATCCTTGCGGAAGCGCTGTTCGAAGCGGGTGCGGGTGGAGAACTCCCCGCCCAGTGGCTTGCCCATCACCCAGCTGAGCTGCTGGAAGCTGCGATGCTCGGTCAGGTTGGGGGCGTTCTCGCGATTGGTGAGCACCAGCGCATAGCCCTGGTAGAGCGTCGCCTTGCTCGACAGCTTCACGCCCACGGCCGGGCGGATCAGCGTCTGGTCGAGCCGGCTGATGCCGTCGCCGATGCGCGGCTGCACCTCGAAGAAATAAGCGCCCTTCTGGCCGAACGATCCCATCGCGGTGAGGTTGATCCAGGCCTGCTCGTCCTGGGTGGTCGCGGCGGCGGCCGGAACGGCGAGCAGCAGGGCGGCCGCGGCCAGCGGCAGCCGGGCGGAATGGATCATGGTGCGCATGGTCGATCAGCTAATCGGGTCGTATTTCTGATCTGTTGCTGATGGCTGTGCTAATATTGCCCTTGGTCTAAAGGGGTAGCCTTGGTCGCTTTTTCCGGTCTATTGATCGGGGGCGGGAATAAGGCGGCTCCATCGGCCGTATCCCTAGCGCAAGCCGACGTCCGTCGGTTTACAGCCAACAGCCTTCGGCTCTAGCAATCAGGCCCCGACGCGGCCGATTGGGCCGGAGCCGCGTGCAGAAGGAAGAGCATTGGAAACCGTCACGATCGTTCTCGTCCTGTTGTTCGCCGTCGTCGTGAGCGGCATCGTTTCCCGCCTTCTGCCCCTTCCCATTCCCAGACCGCTGGTCCAGATCGCGCTCGGCGCGGTGATCGGCCTCGCCGCCGACTGGCGCGTCACGCTCGATCCCGACATCTTCTTCCTCCTCTTCCTGCCGCCGCTGCTGTTTCTCGACGGCTGGCGCATCCCGCGCGAGGAATTGTTCAAGGACGGCAAGACCATCCTCGAACTGGCGCTGGGCCTGGTCGTCTTCACCGTGATCGGCATGGGCCTGTTCATCCACTGGATGATCCCGGCGATGCCGCTCGCGGTCGCCTTCGCTCTGGCGGCGGTGGTCTCGCCGACCGATCCGATCGCGGTGTCGGCGATTGCCCAGCGGGTGCCGATCCCGAAGCGGATGATGCACATCCTGGAAGGGGAATCGCTGCTCAACGACGCGTCGGGCCTGGTGTGCCTGCGCTTCGCGATCGCCGCTGCGCTCACCGGCTATTTCTCGGTGCAGGACGCCGCGCTCAACTTCCTGTGGGTGTCGATCGGCGGCATCGTCGCCGGTGCCGCGGTCACCTTTGCGGTGGTCGGCGCCAAGGGCTGGATCAGCGCGCGCTTCGGTGAGGACAGCGGTTCGCAGATCCTGATCAGCCTGCTCATCCCCTTCGCCGCCTATCTGGTCGCCGAGCATCTCCACTGCTCGGGCATCCTCGCGGCGGTGTCGGCCGGCCTGGCGATGGGCTTCGCCGAAAGCTCGGGCCAGGCGCTGGCCGCCACCCGCATCCGCCGCAACACCGTGTGGGACGCGATCCAGTTCTCGGCCAATGGCATCATCTTCGTGCTGCTGGGCGAGCAATTGCCGATGATCCTGTCGGGTGCCAGCGAGACGGTGCGCGTCACCGGCCATCACGAGCCCTGGTGGCTGGCCATCTATGTCGTCGCGATCAATGTCGGCCTGGCGGGCTTGCGCTTCCTGTGGGTGTGGCTGTCCTTCCGCTTCACCTTGTTGCGCAAGGGGGAGAAGGGCAAGACGCCGAGCTGGCGGATCATCGCCGCGATGTCCTTCGCGGGCGTGCGCGGGGCGATCACCCTGGCCGGCGTGATGACGCTGCCGCTGGCGTTGGACGACGGATCGGCCTTTCCGGCACGCGACCTGGCGATCTTCCTGGCGATGGGGGTGATCATCGCCTCGCTGATCGCCGCGAGCGTGGGCCTGCCCTGGCTGCTCAAGGGCGTGCAGATGCCCGCCGAGCCCTCGCACCAGGCCGAGATCGAGGCCGCCCGCATCGCCGCCGCGCGCGCCGCGATCACCGAGGTGGAACGCGCCGAACATGCCCGGGTCGAGGCCGAGGGCGATGCCGACGTCCATGTCGAGGTCGCCGCGCGGATCATGGATCTCTATCGCCGCAGGATCGAGAGCCGCACCCTGCTCTCGGAAGACGCGGCCGCGGCCAAGCGTATCGACAAGCTCGAACGCGAACTGCGCCTCACCGCGCTGCGCGCCGAGCGGACCGAGATATTGCGCCTGGTCCGCAAGCGCGCGCTGGGTAGCGAAAGCGCCCGCAAGCTGATCCGCGAGCTCGACCTGATGGAGACGCGCTACGCGGGGTGATCAGGGGGAGGGCGGAGGCCTTCCCCTCGCTTCGTCGCAATTGCGTGCCGGCGTCCTGCGCCGTGAAGTATTTCTAAAGACTATGATGGTGTCGTCCGAGGCTGGCGTCGGTCGCGCGGCGAATTGTAAATTAGTCTGAATTTCCTACACCACAGTAGACGGTAATATTAACACTGCTGTAAGCGCGCCCGGCAATATGTTTGCGGTGTACTGGTGGGCGTGCGTGTTCGATCTTCTATTCTGCATCCGGAATGATCATGATCTGCGGCTCGTTCTTCTGGCGGGCCTGATCTGCATCGCCGCCGCCATGGCGGCGGTGGCGCTGCTGCGTCAGGCGCGCGATTCCCGCCTTGCGAACCGGCCCCGCTGGCTGGTCGCCGCCGGCACGACCAGCGGCTTCGGCATCTGGGCCACCCATTTCGTCGCGATGATGGGTTATGATCCCGGCGTGGTGATCGGTTACCAGCTGGTGCCCACGGTGCTGTCGCTGCTCATCGCGATCGCCGCGATGTTCCTGGGTTTCCGGCTGGCGCTCCATCGGCCCCGGCCGGCCGGCCGCCTGATTGCCAGTGTGGTGGCAGGGCTCGGTATTGTCTTCATGCACTATCTGGGCATGCGGGCGATGGAGATTCCGGGCAGTTTCCACTGGTCGATGCCGCATGTGCTGGCCTCGATCCTGTTCGCCATCGTGCCGCTCTATCCGGCGCTGACGCTCACCCTCGATCGCCATGACGTGAAGGGCGCGGTGGCCGGCGCGATGGCGCTCGTCCTCGCGATCCTGCTGTTGCACTTCACCGGCATGACCGGGCTCACCATCGTCCCCGGTGCCGACGATCTGAGTTCGCCGCTGCTGATCTCGCCGGTGGCGATGGGGATTTCGGTGGCGGGCGCGGCGCTGGTGGTGCTGACGATCGGCATGATGGCCGCGCTGATGGCCGCGCGCGCCCGAATGGCGATCGAGGCGCAGGAGCGCGAGTTCCGGGCGCTGGTGCAGGGCATCACGGACTGCGCGCTCTACATGCTCGATCCCGGGGGCAACGTCGTCAGCTGGAACGCCGGCGCGGAACGGCTGAAGGGCTTCAGCTCCGGGGAAGCGATCGGGCTGAATTTCGCGAGCTTCTATGGCGATGAGGACCGGGATGCGGACCTTCCCGGCGTCGCGCTCGCCACCGCCCGCGCGAGCGGCCGCTTCACCGCCGAAGGGTGGCGCTATCGCAAGGACGGCAGCCGCTTCTGGGCGGCGGTGACGATCGAGCCGGTGATCAACCGCCACGAGGATTTCGTCGGCTTCGCCAAGATCACCCGCGACATGACCCGCGCGAAGGAGGACCAGGACCGGCTCGAGACGCTCGCCCGCAAGCTCGATGCCGCGGTGACCAACATGCACCAGGGCCTGGTCCTGTTCGACGATCAGGAGCGGGTCGCCCTCGTCAATGCCCGCTTCCGCGCCATGTATCGCCTGGCCGGCGACTGGCCGGTCGAGGGGCTGGAGATCGGCGAGTTCATGCAGCTTTCGCTGCTCAGCCGCGGCGGCGTGACCGTCACCGAGGAACGGGTCGGCAACGGCCTGCAATGGATGCGCGCCTGCCTGGCGCAGCCAGGCGGCGGCGGGCTGGTGACGATCACCTATGAGGACGGCACCGTCGTCGACGCCTCCTACCGCGCCCTGCCCGAAGGCGGGATCGTCGCCACCTTCGAGGATGTCAGCGACCGCCACCGCACCGCCGCGCGGATCGCGCATATGGCGATGCACGACGACCTCACCGACCTGCCCAACCGGATGAGCTTCAACGAGCATGTCGACCGCGAGATGGATCGCGCTCAGGCCGAGGGGTTGAAGCTCGCGATCGTCGCGATCGACTTCGACGGGTTCAAGGACATCAACGACAGCCATGGCCATGGCGTCGGCGATCTCGTGCTGAAGGAGATCGCTCAACGGATGGCCGGGGCGATGCGGGCCGGCGAGAAGATCGCGCGCCTCGGCGGCGACGAGTTCGCGGCCTGCTGCCTGTTCCGCCATGTGTCGGAACTCGACGCCTTCGTTGGCCGGCTCAGCGGCATCTTCTCGGCGCCGGTCGACGTGACCGGGTTGCGCATACAGCTGGGCGCGAGCCTGGGCGTTTCGGTCTTTCCCGACGACGGGCAGCAGCGCGACCAGATCGTCGGCAATGCCGACCTGGCGATGTACCGCGCCAAGGCGACCCATGGCGTGCACGCCTGCCGCTACGAATATGGCATGGACGAAAATGCCCGGCTGCGCCGCGCGATGGCGCAGGACCTGCGCGATGCGCTGGCGGGCGATCAGCTGTCGCTCGCCTTCCAGGCCCAGCGCTCGGTGGGGACCGGCGCGATCACCGGCTATGAGGCGCTGCTGCGCTGGCACCATCCGGTCGACGGCTGGATTTCGCCCGCCGATTTCATTCCCATCGCCGAGGAGAGCGGCAGCATCGTCGAGATCGGCGAATGGGTGCTGCGCGAGGCGTGCCGGGTGGCGGCCGGATGGGCACAGCCGCTCAGGGTCGCGGTCAACCTGTCGCCGGTCCAGCTCGGCCGCGCCGACCTGATGGCGAAGCTCGCCCAGATTCTGATGGAGACCGGCCTGCCGCCGGGCCGGCTGGAGCTGGAGATCACCGAGACCGCGATCATCGCCGATAAGGTCAGTGCGCTCCACACCTTGCGCCAGATCAAGTCGCTGGGGATCACGATCGCGATCGACGATTTCGGCACCGGCTATTCGTCGCTCGAAACCCTGCACGCCTTCCCGTTCGACAAGATCAAGATCGACCGCTCCTTCGTGATGCAGTCGGAGCGCAGCGAGCAGGCGCGCGCGATCATCCGCGCGGTGATCGCGCTGGCGACCAGCCTGGGCATGCCGGTGCTGGCCGAGGGGGTGGAGACCGACGCCCAGCTCGACCTGCTCCGCGCGGAGGGCTGCACCGAGGCGCAGGGCTATCTGCTCGGCCGCCCGGCTTTCGATATCATCGTCGGCGACGTCGCGGCCTGATCAGCGGCGCTTCGCGCGGACCCGCATCACCACCTGCACGGTTTCGCCCAGCACCAGCCCGGCGCCTTTGCGCACCGCATCCTTGATCGGCAGCAGATAGCCGCCATCCCTGGGAAAGAGCGAGGTGGTGAAGTCCACGCCGCGCACGGTGGCATCGACCGGCACCACGCCCCAGCCATAGCTGGCGATCCGTGCGGCATAGCGGACCTCGCCCACCTGCTCCTCGGGGATCGCGACGAAATGATAGGGCGAGGGGCCACGCCAGTGGATCAGCTCGGCCGCGAAGCTCAGCTCTGCCAGGATTTCGCCATCGGCCGCCATGCGGATGGTTTAGCCGATGGCCTGCCCTTGCGAAACCGGCGCCTCGGTCAGCGGATCGCGAAGAAGCGCAGCTTCACCGCGCGCTGGCCGTCGGGGGAGGAACCCGCTTCCAGCGTGCCGACGAAATTGACCTGGCCCAGCCAGGCATATTTGCCGACCGGCACCTCGAAGACCGGGCGGGTGTAGACGATATCGGGCTTGCTGCCGTCGGGGTTCATGCAGGCGACCCCGGTGTTGAGGATGTTGATGATCACCCCGTCGTCGGTCTTCCAGAAATAGTCGGCCTTGATCTCGCGGCAGCCGTCGGGGCGTTCGAGCTGCCAGTCCCAGCCGCCGGGCATGATCGTGCCGACGATGCCCTTGCCGTGGAAGGTGCCGCCCGTGATCGGGGTGAAGCCGCGCCCGCCATGCACGGTCTTTCCGGTCGAGATGCGATCGGACAGGGTGACGGTGGCCTCCATGACGAATTCGAGGCGGGGGTCGGGCTGGGCCGTCACGGCGGCGGCCGCCGCGGCCAGTGCGAAGATCATCGATACGCCTCCCATCTGTGCAGAGACGGCACCGTCGATGGGACGCCGTTGCGAAACAAGCGCCGTGCCGTTGCGCTGGCCCGAACGGGCCGCCGCTTGACAGGTCGATCATTAAGTAACAAATAAAGTTACATGAAACAGGACAGTCGATTGTCGGGCGTGCTTCACGTGCTGCTGCACATGGCGGAGCATGACGGCCCGGTGACCTCCGAGCTGCTGGCGCGGGCGATGCAGACCAATCCGGTGGTGATCCGGCGGACGATGGCCGGCTTGCGCGAGCAGGGCTATGTCCGTTCCGAAAAGGGGCATGGCGGCGGCTGGACGCTGGCCTGCGATCTCAAGACGGTGACCCTGGGCGATGTCTATCGGGCGCTGGGCTCGCCGGGCCTGTTCGCGATCGGCAACCGCAGCGATGCGCCGCAATGCCTGGTCGAGCAGGCGGTGAACGCGGCGCTCGACCAGGCGCTGGGCGAGGCCGAGGCGCTGCTGCTCGCCTCGCTCCACAACGTCACCCTCGCCGCGCTGAGCGCCGATTTCCACCAGCGGCTCGCGGGTCGCGCACCCCATCTGACAGGAGACGATCATGGCGGCTGATATCGCCGAGGGCCCCGCCCACTTCCTCAAGGGCTTTTCCGATCCGGAGGTCGTCGCGCAATATACCGATGGGCCGAAGCGCTTCGTGCCCGGGCTCGACGGGCTCCACCGCATGGCGGGCATCCTGCTGGGCGAGGCGGCGCCCCGCGACGCCACCGTGCTGGTGCTCGGCGCTGGCGGCGGCATGGAACTGAAGGCGCTGGCCGAGGCGCATCCCGGCTGGCGTTTCGTCGGGGTCGATCCCGCGGGGGAGATGCTGCGCCTTGCCGAACGGGTGCTGGGGCCGCTGATGGAGCGGGTGGAGCTGGTCGAGGGCTATATCGACGATGCGCCCGAGGGGCCGTTCGATGCGGCGACCTGCCTGCTGACCCTCCATTTCCTCGAAGCCGCCGAGCGCGAACGGACGGTATGCCAGATCCATCGCCGGCTGCGGCCCGGCGCGCCCTTCGTCGCGGCGCATGGCAGCTTCCCGCAAGGGGAGGGCGAGCGAGCGCTGTGGCTGGATCGCTATGCCGCCTTCGCGATCGCCTCGGGTATCGAGCCTGACAAGGCCTATGGTGCCCGCGCCGCGGTGGATGCGAGCGTTCAGATGTTGAGCCCCGAGGCGGACGAAGCGATCCTGCGGCGCGGCGGCTTCGCCGATGCAGAGCTGTTCTATTCGGCCTTCACCTGGCGCGGTTGGGTCGCGCACGCCTGAAGGCGCATCAACAGATATAGCTCTCCAGTTCCGGAGCATCGCCCGGTTGCCCGGCTTCGACCCAGGCGAGCTTGCCGGTCAGGAAGTCCAGCGCGGTGTCTAGGCTGGCCCGCCGTTCCTCGAGCCGGGCGATCTGGAGGCGCAGCACCTCCGCCGTCCGCTCGGGCGAATGGGCGCCCGCGCGATATTCCTCGTTGAGTTCGGCGATCTCGCGCAGCGAATAGCCGAGCGACTGTTGCAGCCGGATCATCCGCGCCGCCGTCACATCGGCGGTGCCGAAGATCTGATAGGGGTTGGAGCCGCCCTTGCCGCTGCGCTCGGGCCTGAGCAGGCCCTTGCCGATGTAGAAGCGGATCGTGTCCGGCGACAGACCGGTGGCCTTGGCGAATTGCGAGATCAGCATCGAAACGGGGCCTTGACCATGGACTATGGTCCACACTTATAGACCCTGCCTGTCCCGATTTGGAGATCGCAGATGACAGGTATTCTTTCCCCGCTGCCGCAGGTGCGGCTCGGCATCCAGGGCCCTTTGATCGGCGCGCAGGGGCTGGGCTGCATGGGCATGAGCGAGTTCTACGGCGTGGCCGACGAGGCCCAGTGCCGCGCCACGCTGAACCGCGCGCTCGACGCCGGTGTCACCCTGTTCGACACGGCCGACATGTACGGCCTGGGCGCCAATGAGGAATTCCTCGCTCCCTTCGTCCGCGCGCATCGCGAGCGGGTGCTGATCGCCACGAAGTTCGGCTATGCGCGAACCGCCGAGCGTCCCGACGACTGGAGCCTCGACAGCCGACCCGCCTTCATCCGCGCGGCGGTGGAGCGTTCGCTGCGCCGGCTGAAGGTCGATGTGATCGACCTCTATTATATGCACCGTCGCGATCCCGCCGTGCCGCTGGAGGAGTCTGTTGGGGCGATGGCCCGGCTGGTCGAGGAGGGCAAGGTGCGCTGGCTCGGGCTGTGCGCGGTGGGCGCCGACGAGTTGCAGGCGGCCCATGCGGTGCACCCGATCGCGGCGCTACAGTCCGAATGGTCGATCTTCACCCGCGATATCGAGCGGGAGGTGATCCCGGCGGCAGTGGATCTCGGGATCGCCATTGTCCCCTATTCGCCGCTTGGGCGCGGGATGCTCACCGGCCGCGCCTTTGCCACCGCGCTGGACACCAGCGACGCCCGCCAGCATTTTCCCCGCTTCTCGCCGGAGAATGCCGACGCCAATGCGCGGCTGGTGGCCGCGATCGAAAGCCTGGCCGCCGGGCTGGGGGTGACGGCCGCGCAGCTCGCGCTGGCCTGGCTCTATGCCCGGGCGCGCACGCTTGGCGTCACGGCCGTACCGATCCCCGGCACGCGCAAGCCCGCCCGGTTGGAGGAGAATCTCGCGGCGACGGCGCTCCGGCTGGAGGAGGCGACGATGGAGGCATTGGCACCGCTCGCCGCAGCCGTGCAGGGCGTGGCTGTGTGAGAGGCGGGGGAAGGGTGGTCAGCGGGGATCGCTGGCCGCCAGCACCGCCTTCAGGATCTCCTCCGAGCGGCGCTGGCCATAGCCCTTGCCATAGGCGCTGGAGGTGATCGCGACGACGAGGTCGAGCTGCGGCACGACATAGAGCTTGTTGCCGCCATTGCCCGAGGCGAAGGAGACCCGCACCGGCCGGCCGCCGACCTTGTAGCTCTTCGCATACCAGAAATAGCCATAGCCGTCGGCATAGCGGTCGACCTCGGCGATGCCGACCTTGGGGGCGAGCGATTGCCGCAGCCACGCCGCGCTGACGATCCGCTTGCCGCGATAGACGCCGTCCTGGCGCACCATCTCGCCGATCGTGGCAAAGTCGCGCAGGGTGAGCGAGAGATTGCCCTGGCCCTTGGTGTAGCCGGCGGCATCGGCGGCCCAGCGCCAGCGGGTGATGCCGAGCGGCGCGAACAGATGTTGGCCCGCGAAAGCCTCCATCGACTGGCCGGTGGCCTTGGCGATGACGATGCCGGCGACCGCCGAGGTCATCGAATTATAGCGATAGGCCGAGCCCGGCGCCCGTTCGCGCGGCACGGCGAGGATGAAGGCCAGCGGGTCGGCGGCCTCGTCGAGCTTGTCCTCGTTGCCGGGGGAGGCGGGATCCTCGTCGAACGCGGCGAGCCCCGATCGCATCGTCAGCACATCGGCGAGCGCGACGTCGCCGATCGCGCTGCCGCGCGCCTCGGGCCAGTAGCGTTGGACCGGGTCGGTGACGGCCTTCACCCGGCCCCGGTCGATCGCGATTCCCATCAGCAGCGCGGTGACGCTCTTGCCGGCTGAGCGGATGTCGTGGAGGTCGGTGGCGGTCTCGCCGTTATAATAGCGCTCGGCCACGACCTGGCCGTTGCGCAGCACGATCACGCCGCGCAGGTCGCGATGCTCGTCGGCGTCCCAATGGGCGAGCGTCCGTTCGAGCGGCGTCGGCTCGCCGGAGGTCGCACCGCCCGTCGAGGGGATAGCGAGCGTCATCAGGATGAAGATGATTTTGAGCCGCATGGGGTCTCCGGGTTGCTGTGCCGGCCCCGGCTAGCGGCCGGACGCGGGCGCGTCTTGTATCGGCGCAACATGGCGTAGCCGGCGCCACTCGCCGGGCGTGCTGTGCAGATGGCTCCGGAAGCTGCGGCTCAGATGCGCCTGGTCGACGAAGCCGCTATCGTGGGCGACCTCGGCGAGCGAGGCGAGGCCACGCCCGAGCATTGCCGCCGCGCGTTCCAGCCGGCGGCCGCGCAGATAGTCGCCCGGCGCGCAGCCGAGATGCCGGCGGAACACCCGCGCGAGATGGACGGGATGGACGCCCACCTCCTGCGCCACCCGCGCCACGCTCAGGCCGGGCTCGTCGCTGGTGAAGATCATCTCCACCGCGCGGCGCAGCCAGCCGGGCGGATCGCTGGCGCCATGCGCCTCATCGGACGACAGCGGCAGCACCGCAGCCTGAAGCTGCCAGGCGCGCGCGGCGAGGCCGAAGGGCGTCGCATGCTCGAAGCCGTCCGCGATCTCGCGTGCCTGGGCGATGGCATAGGGATCGCGCAGGCAGGTCGCGGGCAGGTCCGCCCCCTCGGTGCCGCCGGAAATCGCCAGGAAGCGGCCGCGCCCCTGGTGGAAGCGATCCTGATGTTCGGTGCCCGGCGGGTTGTAGATCAGGATCGGCGTTGCCGACACGTCGGGCGCGCCCTGGGCCGACGACATATAGCCCCCGGCCAGCACCAGCACGAAATGCGCCTCCGCATGGCCGTGCGGCTCGACCTCCTCCTCGGGCGCGTTCGCCTGAAGATGGTGGAAGCTGAATCGTTCGCTGTCGCGCCATCGGGGTCCGCTGCCCCAGAAGTCGGTCCGCTGCCGCCAGATCATGGCCTTTCCTTATCCGGGTGTCCGGGGGCGGCGCCAGCACCGATCGCGGATATTCGCCATTTTGCCGCAGGCTTTGCGGCTGTCACGTCCTTGCAAAGGAACGGTCGCCAGATTGGCATCGTCCAAGCGCAGAGGTGGCCCCGTTCTGCATTGCAGCAACAAAAATATACAAAGGGGTCTACCATGTTTCGAACCACCGCGAGCCTGCTCGCGCTCGCCGGCGCGCTGTTTTCCACCGACATGGCGCTGGCCGCCGACCAGATGACCGCGCCGGCCGCCGAGGCGGACGCTGCCGATGCCGGCGGCGAAGGCCTGTCGACGATCGTCGTCACCGCGAAGGTGACCCGCTCGGCCACCGCGATCCCGCAGACCGAGATCCAGAAGATCCTGCCCGGCGTCTCGCCGCTCAAGGCGATCCAGACCCTGCCGGGCGTGCTCTACATCACCGCCGATCCCTGGGGCTATAACGAGCAGAACGCGCAGACCTTCATCCATGGTTTCGCCGCCAACCAGCTCGGCTACACGATGGACGGCCTGCCGCTGGGCGACCAGAGCTACGGCAATTACAACGGCCTCTCGCCGCAGCGCGCGGTGATCTCGGAAAATGTCAGCCGCATCGTCGTGGCGACCGGCGCGGGCGATCTCGCCACCCCGTCGAACAGCAATCTGGGCGGCACGATCGAGACCTATTCGTCCGATCCGCTCGACAAATTCGGCGCGCAGCTCTCGCAGACCTTCGGCAGCTACAGCACCTCACGCACCTTCGTCCGCGTCGACAGCGGCGCCTTCGGCCCCAACGGCTCGAACTCGGCCTATATCTCGGGCGCGCGCCAGCATGCCCGCGCCTGGGATTTCGACGGCATCCAGGGCGGTTATCAGGCCAATGCCAAGTTCGTTCACGACGACAGCAACGGCAAGGCGACCTTCTATTTCGACTATAACGACATGACCCAGCCGAACGAGGACGCCACCGTCTTCTTCAAGCCGTCGGCGGGCGGCACGGCGACCCCGGTGCAGCTCTACACGCCCTATACCAAGCCCTTCTTCTATCCGGACTTCGACGGCTACCGGAACTCCTACCTGACCGCGCTCGGCAATTCGCCGGCGGCCGAGGGCAGCAATTACCGCAACTATTATTCGGACGCGCAGCGCACCGACTATCTGCTCTACGCCCGCTACGACGCCAAGCTGTCGGACAAGATCACCTGGTCGAACACCGCCTATTATCATCATAATGACGGCGCCGGCGTCGTCGCCGGCCCGCTCGGCCAGTCGATCACGACCGCGCAGCCCTATCTCGACCCGAACTATGCGACGATCCCGGCCAATTGCCGCTTCGGCGCCAACGCCAATGGTGTCCGACCGGCGGCCTGCACCGCGCTGACCGCCGCCCAGGCGGCCGCGGCCGGGGCCGCGCTGGTGGCGGCGACCGGCGGTTCGGGGCTGATCACCCGCACCACCGAATATCGCATCTCGCGCGGCGGCCTCATCTCGAACGCGAATGTCGAGCTGGGCAGCCACCATATCGAGTTCGGCGGCTGGTACGAGCATAACAGCACCACCCAGTGGCGCCGCTGGTATGCGGTCGACGTGCAGAAGCCCAATTCCAGCACGCCCTATATCCGCCCGCTCGACGTCGCCCAGCCGCTGTTCACGCAATATCAGGGCGAGGCGCGGATCAAGCAGCTCCAGCTCCACATCCAGGACACCTGGAAGCCGACCGAGCGGCTCACCATCCAGGGCGGCTTCAAGACCAGCGCGCAATGGGCCAATGGCTGGTATCCGGTACAGCCCAAGGCGGGATCGCTCTCGGGCCTGGCCGGCGGCCTGCCGGAGGGCAAGATCAACACCAAGAAATGGTTCCTGCCCGCGATCGGCGCGACCTATGACGTGACCGGCAGCGAGCAGGTCTACTTCAACGTGCAGAAGAATCTGCGCCAGTATCAGGCCTATCTGGCCGGCGGCGGCGGCCCCTGGTTCACCGGCAGCCAGTCGGCGTTCGACGCCTTCGCCAATGAGGGCAAGCCCGAGAGCAGCTGGACCTATGAGGCCGGCCTGCGGTCGCGCCGCACCTTCGGCGACGGCATCGGCTTCGAGGCGCAGCTCAACTATTATCATGTCGAGTTCAGCAACCGCCTGCTGGCGATCTCGACCAATCCGGGCGGCATCGCGGGCGGCGCCATCACCGGCGGCACCTCGATCCTCGTCAATGTCGGCGACGTGAAGACCGACGGCGTCGACGCCGCCTTCACCCTGCGGGTGGGCAAAGGCTTCTCGCTCTACAACGCGACCTCGTACAACCTGTCGAAATATAAGAGCGACTACACCGCCACCGCCACCGGCATCGGTGCCGCCACCGGCACCTGCATCGGCGGCTATCTGGTGGTGAACGGCGTCGTGCCGACCTGCGGCAAGCAACTCCCCGGCACGCCGAAATGGATGAACAAGACCGTCGCGACGGTCGCGGTCGGCCCGTTCGAGCTGCAGGCGATCGGCGACTATGTCGGCCGCCGCTTCGCCACCTTCAGCAACGACGCCAGCGTGAAGTCCTATTTCCTCACTTCGCTGCGCCTCGCCGCGAAGGTGCCGGAAAATGTCCTGCCGCTGCGCAAGGCCGAACTGTCGCTCAACGTCACCAACGTCACCGACAAGAAGGGGGTCTCGACCCTGTCGGTCGGATCGGCCACCAACAGCTATTCGGCCTATCCGATCGCGCCGCGCCAGTGGTTCCTGAACCTGTCGGTGGCCTACTGATGAGCGGCCTGGCGACGCGGCGGCAGGTGCTGGCCGGGATCGGTGCCATGGCGGTCGCGCGGGGGACGACGGTTGTCGCCGGCCCCCGTCGGCCGGTCGAGGTGATCGGGCATCGCGGCGCTTCGGCGCTGCGGCCCGAGCACACGCTGGCGTCCTATGCCAAGGCGATCGCCGACGGCGCCGACCATATCGAGCCCGACCTGTGCTGCACCAGGGACGGCGTGCTGGTCGCGCGGCACGAGAATAATATAGCGGGCACTACAGATGTCGCGAAGCGCCCCGAGTTCGCCGGGCGCCGGACCGAGAAGATCGTCGACGGGCAGAAGCAGCAGGGCTGGTTCGTCGAGGACTTCACGCTTGAGGAGCTGAAGCAGCTCAAGGCGATCGAGCGGCTGCCGCAGCTGCGCCCCGAAAGCGCGACGATGGACGGGCAGTTTGACGTCCCGACCTGGCGGGAGATCGTCGACTTCGCGGCGGCGGAGGCGGCCACCCGCGGGCGCCTGATCGGGCTCGTCCCCGAACTCAAGCATTCCAGCTATTTCAGCGGGATCGGCCTGGCGCTGGAGGATCGCTTCATCGCGAGCCTCGCCCAGCATGATTATGTGCGCCGCGCGCCGGTGGGCATCCAGTCGTTCGAGGTCGCCAATCTGCGCTATCTGCGCGCCAAGCTCGGCCGCCCCGCCAATGTCCGGTTGATGCAGCTGGTGTCGCCGGGCGAGGGCAAACCCGCCGACGTCGTCCTCGCCGGCGCGGGCCCCAGCTATGCCGAGATGGTGACCCCCGCCGGTCTGGCCGAGGTCGCGCGCTATGCCGACGTCCTCTCGCCCCCGGTCCGCGCGATCATCCCGCTCGGGCCCGACGGCCGCCTCGGCCGCCCGACCGCGATCGTCGAGGATGCGCACAAGGCCGGGCTGCTCGTGCATATCTGGACCTTCCGCCCCGAGAATTACTTCCTCGCCGCCGACTTCAAGGACGGCAAGGGCGACGCCGCGCGCAACGAGGCCGGCTCGATCGCCGAGATGCGCGCCTATATCGCGACGGGGATCGACGGCTTCTTCACCGACGATCCGGGGCTGGGTCGCAAGGCGCTGACCGCCTAGCTATTTGCTGGTGAGGGTCCACACCCCGTCCCAGTCCGGGGACGGGGGGCTTTGCAGGAAGGCGCGGCAGCGCTCGACATACATGGTGGAGGGGCCATCGTTCGGCATGGCGCGGAGCGCGGCCAGGAAGGACTGCTCCGCATCGCCCCATTGCATCGCGCGATAGGCGGCGAGGCCGGCGTCATATTGTTCGAGCATCGCGCCGAGCCCCCGATCCAACTCGCCCGCGCGATAGCCCAGGGACTCGTAGACGCCGACCGGGAAGTCCTTGCCCTTCACCCGGATCAGGTCGATCTCGCGCACCAGCCGGGGATCGGCGAGGCGGGCATGGGTGAACTCGGAGAACAGGATCTTCGCGCCATAGGCCTTGGTCGCGCCCTCCAGCCGCGAGGCCAGGTTCACGCTGTCGCCGATGACGGTATACTCCATCCGCTTGATCGAGCCGATATTGCCGACGATCACGTCGCCGGTGCTGATCCCCAGCCCGATGTCGATCGGCGGCTCGCCGATCTCGGCGCGGCGCAGGTTCAGTTCGGCCAGCTTCACCAGCATCTGGTTGGCGGTGGAGATGGCGTTGTCGGCGTCGTTCGTGCCGGCGAAGGGGGCGCCGAACAGCGCCATGATGGCGTCGCCGATATATTTGTCGAGGATGCCCTTATGCTCGAAGATGACGTCGACCATCTCGGTGAAATAGCTGTTGAGCATCGTCACCGTGTCGCGCGCGCCGATCTTCTCGGCGATCGTCGTGAAGCCGCGCACGTCGGAGAACAGGATCGAGACGGTCTGGTCCTTGCCGGTCAGTTCGCTCTCGCCCGCCTCCAATAACTGGTCGGCGACCTCCTTCGACATGTAGCGCGCCATGGTGGAGCGGACGCGCTTCTCGCTGGTGATGTCCTCCATCACCAGCATCGATCCGATCACCGCGTCATTGGCGTCGATCAGCGGCGCGGCGGTGAGGTTGATCGACGAGGCGGTGCCGTCGCGGCCCACCAATTCGGCGTCGACCGCCAGATAGGCCTCGCGGTCGCGGTCGGTGCGTTCCAGACGCTCGGCGATCCAGTCGTTCTTGCCGGCGAAGGCGGTGCGCGCGGGCATGCCGACCAGCCCGTCGGGCGCCTTGAGCAGGGTGCGCGCCGCCTCGTTGCTGGTGACGATGCGATGCTCCTCGTCGAAGGTGATCACCGCGTTCGAGGTACTCTTCAGGATGCTCTCATTATAATTCTTCATGTAGAGCACGTCGTCGAACAGCCGGGCATTCTCCAGGCACACCGCGATCTGGGCGGAGAAGGCGCGCAGCCGCGCCTCGTCCTTGGCGGTGAAGGCCGCCACGTCGCGCTTGTTGAGGATCTGGGTCACGCCGATGCGGCCGCCATGCTTGTCGAAGATCGGCTGGCACAGGATCGAGCGGGTGACGAAACCCGTGGCCTTGTCGACCTCCGGGTTGAAGCGCGGATCGGCATAGGGATCGGTGATGTTCTCGGCGATGCCGCTGGTGAAGACGGCGCCGGCGATGCCGCGGTTCGACGGCAGGCGGATCTCGCGGACATGGTCGCCGTCGGCGAACAGCGAGAAGAGTTCGTCGGTCTTGCGGTCGTAGACGAACAGGGTCGAGCGTTCGGCGTTGAGCAGCTCGGCGGTGGTCCGCATGATCCGCGCGATCAGCAGCTCCAGCTTCAGCTCGCCGGCCAGATCGTTGCTGACCTCCAGGATCAGCTGCTCCTCGCGCAGCGCCTCGACCATGTGCTGGAAGCCGCGGAAGATGTCGGCATATTCGTCGGTCGAGACGACATCGAGCTTCACCTGCTCGAGGTCGCCGCGCTCGACCAGACGCATCACCTCGATCAGCTGGCTGGCGGAGCGCGACACCTCGTGCGCGGTGAGCAGTGCCATCATCGCCGAGCCCATCATGCAGATCAGCACCACGCCGAAGATCCACACATAGAGCGGCATCATCATCGACACGGTGGGATCGACCCCGGCGAGGACGAACATCCGCTGCACCTTGAAGATGATCGAGACGGCGAAGAAGACCAGCGGCAGCGCGGCGACGAAGATGGTGAGGTAGAGCAGCTTGCTTTTCAGCCGGATCGCGACGAGCTGCTGCTGGAAGTCCGCCGGCAGCCCGCCTTCCAGCGCCTCCGACAGGCGCACGATCGACGGGACGAGGGTGCGGCTGACCCCGAAATATTCGAAGATCGCATGGGTGGGCGAGGCGAAGAACAGGCAGGTCGCCCCGAACACCATCGTCTGCCAGGGCTGGAAGCCTGCGTCGAACGCCCAGTTGCCGAAGGGCAGGGCGATGCACACCAGCACCGACACCATCGGCCCGTGCAGGAAGGTGACCCGCATGAAGGAATAGAAGGGCAGGTTGAGCGCGCGGACGATCGCTTCGGCCACCACCGGCTGGGGCGGCTTCACCCCCTGGTCCAGCATCTCCAGCGCGCGGCCGATCGGGCGATAATGGCGCACGATCAGATAGACGTCGGACAGGTTGTAGGCCGCCACCACCACCGGGGTCATCCCGATCAGGATCACCCATTGGCGCCCGTCCATTTCCAGGCCGAACAGCGCCAGCAGCATGACGATGATGATCGCGGCGGTGCAGCCGCCCTGGTAGAGCCAGACGAGCCGCCAGAACAGCTGGCGCGCCGAAGGCTGCGGCGCGGGCGTGCCTCCGCCCAGCGCCGCGATCGGCTTCAACTCGGTCATGATGCTGGTCCGGCGGCGGAACCGTATCGGATGACCGACATGCCCCGCTGTCCCCTGCCGTCCCAGAAACCCGCGTGCATCGCCAGATCTCCCCGTGCGGTGATTTGCCGCCCCTTGCGGGTGATTGTCCAGAAAAGTTTTGCCGCGCAGCATCGCGCGCGGGATCACCAGCCGTCCTTGATCCAGGATAGGAAAGGGCGGGGCGGTGGTGGCCGTTACGGCATCGCAGCGTGGCGGGGTGGATCGGCCGTCGCGCTTGGTACGCAGATCCTTTTGACGTCATCCCAGCGCAGGCTGGGATCCATGTCTGTTTTCCCACCAGATGTCCTTCCGTGTCGAGAGAGACATGGACCCCAGCCTTCGCTGGGGTGACGGAAAGAGAGAGGTGGTTCTGTTCCCGGTTTGAAGGCTGGTGTGATAGGTCTTCTCTATCGAGAGGAGCCCGCATGCAGCTGCGCCATCTGCGCTATTTCACCACGCTCGCCCGCGAAGGCCATTTCGCGCGGGCGGCCGAGATTTGCGGGGTCACCCAGCCGACCCTGTCGGCGGGCATCGCCGCGCTGGAGGAGCAGTTCGGGCGACGGCTGGTCCAGCGCGACCGCCGCTATATCGGGCTGACCCCCGAGGGGCAGGCGATGCTGCCCTGGGCGCAGCAGCTCGTCGCGGTGTTCGACGGCATGGCGCATGCGATGGAGGCGATGGCCGGGCCGATCCATGGCGAGTTCCGGCTGGGGGTGATCCCCGCCGCGATGCCGGTGATCGGCTATATCGCCCGCGCGCTGCTCGATCTCCATCCCCGGCTCACTTTGGCCGCCCGATCGCTCACCTCGCGCGAGATCGAGCATGGGCTGGGCGCGTTCGAGCTCGACGCCGGGATCACCTATCTCGATCATGAATCCCCGGCCGACATGCTGGCGGCGCCGCTCTATGCCGAACGCTATATCTTCCTGGCGCGGGCCGGCGACGGCTTTGACGAGCGGACTTCGATCGGCTGGGCGGAGATGGCCTCGGCCGATCTCGCGCTGCTCCACCAGGGTATGCAGAACCGCCGCATCCTCGACGCGCGGCTGGCGGAGCGCGGCATCGCCATCCATCCGCGCGTGACGGCGGACAGCTATGTCGCGCTGCTCGCACTGGTCCAGGCGGGTGGTTTCGCGACGATCATGCCCGACAGCTATCTGGCGCTGCTGCCGGGGCTGAGCTGGGCGCGTATCCTGCCCTTCGACGATCCCGCGCCCGCCAGCCGGATCGGCATGATCGTCTCCAACCGCAGCCCGATCGGCCCGCTCGCGGGGGCCGCGTTGGCGGTCGCGCGCAGTCTGACGCTGCCCGCCGGCTTCGGCGTTTGATAGATATCGTCTATCAATCATGGGTTTTCGTGATTTGACCCTCGCCGGGGCGGGGATCAAAGCCAGCCCATGGAGAAGACCAAGGACGAGGATGTCGGGGCGCTGGTCGCCCGTCTGGCCCAGGCGCGGAACGGCGAGCGCGGCGTGCTGTTGCCGTTGCTCCACGATATCCAGGAGGAGTTGGGGCGGGTCGACCATGACGTGGTTGCCGCCGTCGCCGATGCGCTGAACCTCAGCCGTGCCGAGGTCCATGGCGTGGCCAGCTTCTACCATGATTTCCGCAAGGTGCCGGCCGGCCGCCATGTCGTCCAATATTGCCGCGCCGAAAGCTGCCAGTCGCGTGGCGGCGCCGCGATCGAGGCCGCGCTCGCTGATCGGCTGCGGGTGGTGATGGGCGAGACCCGCGCCGACGGGCAGGTGACGCTGGAGCCGATCTATTGCCTGGGCCTTTGCGCGATCGGGCCCAATGCGCTGGTCGACGGCGCCCCCGTCGCGCGGATCAGCGATGACGCCGCGATCGAGCGGATCGCGGCGAAGGTGGCGGCATGACCCGCGTCTTCATCAGCCGGGACATGGCGTCGGTGGCGCTCGGCGCCGATGAGGTTGCGGCGGCGTTTGCGGCGGCGGGCTGCACCGTCGTGCGCACCGGCAGCCGCGGCCTGTTCGACATCGAACCGCTGGTCGAGGTGGAGACCGAAGCGGGACGGGTCGGCTATGGGCCGGTGGGGCTCGAGGATGTGGCGGCGGTGCTCGCCGGCGATCATGCGAACCGGCTGGGCGCGATCGAGGCCTTGCCCTTCTTCGCCCGCCAGCAGCGCTTCACCTTCGCGCGCTGCGGGGTGCACGACCCGCTCGATCTCGCCGGCTATGACTGGGCGGGGCTGGAGGCCGCGCGCGCACTGGCGCCGCAGGCGGTGGTCGACATCGTCAAGGCGTCGGGCCTGCGCGGGCGAGGCGGGGCAGGCTTCCCGACCGGCATCAAATGGCAGACCGTGCTGGCGGCGCCCGCCGACGAGAAGTTCATCGTCTGCAACGCCGACGAGGGCGACAGCGGCACCTTTGCCGACCGGATGCTGATGGAGGGCGATCCCTATTGTCTGATCGAGGGCATGGCGATCGCGGGCCATGCCGTCGGCGCCGGTCATGGCTATGTCTATATCCGCTCCGAATATCCCTTCGCGATCCGCACGATGCGGGAAGCGATCGAGCGGGCGGCATCCGTGATCGCGCCCTTCACCCTCGAGGTGCGGGTGGGCGCCGGCGCCTATGTCTGCGGCGAGGAGACCGCGCTGCTCGACAGCATCGAGGGCAAGCGTGGCCAGGTGCGCGCCAAGCCGCCCTTGCCCGCGATCCAGGGCCTGTTCGGCCAGCCTACTGTGATCAACAATGTGCTGAGCCTGGCGGCCGTCCCCTTCATCCTGCGCGAGGGTGCGGAGGCTTATGCGTCGGTGGGCTTTGGCCGCTCGCGCGGGACGATGCCGGTGCAGATCGCCGGCAATGTGAAGCATGGCGGGCTGTTCGAGATCGGCTTCGGCATCACCCTGGGCGAACTGGTGAACGAGATCGGCGGTGGCACCGCCTCGGGCCGGCCGGTTCGCGCGGTACAGGTGGGCGGGCCGCTCGGCGCCTATATGCCGCCGTCGATGTTCCACCTGCCGTTCGATTACGAAGCCTTCGCGGCGGCGGGCGGGCTGATCGGCCATGCCGGCATCACCGTGTTCGACGACAGCGTCGACATGGCGAGGATGGCACGCTTCGCGATGGAGTTCTGCGCGGTCGAGAGCTGCGGCAAATGCACGCCCTGCCGGATCGGATCGACCCGCGGGGTGGAGACGCTCGACCGGATCATTGCGGCTCGGGGCGGGGCAGAAACTCCCCTCCCTGAAAGGGAGGGGGCAGGGGGCTGTCTCTTATACACATCTCCGAGCCCACGAGACTACGCTGCA
>CAUTRN010000015.1:0-122588 GCA_963540925.1 uncultured Sphingomonadaceae bacterium | reverse complement strand
GCGTAAGATCGTCGGCAGCGTCAGATGTGTATAAGAGACAGGGCCGGAGCCGCCAGAGGCTCCTGCGATGAGCTTACCGCGCACTTCATGGCGGCTCCGGCCTCCGCCGGAGCGACGTTGTTTTGCCAGGAGGCTAGATCAGCCCCAGTCCCTTGGCTGCGCGCTCCAGATGCTTCAGCCCGCTCTCGTCGGTATAGTCGACCAGCCCCACGATGATGCGGGTGACGCCGGCCTCCTCATAGCGGGCGATCAGCTCGGCGGGATCGGACGGGGTCTTGTCGAGCGTGCCCATCGACGCGAAGGCCTCGCCGACGCCCAGGATCACTGCGGGGACGATCAGGGTGATGTCGAGCGTGGAAGCATCGCGGCCCGCTTCGGCGCAGAGCTGGCGCAGGGTCGCCATATGCCCGCCGATCGCCTCGGGCGTCAGGAAGGCGGGCAGCCAGCCGTCGCCATGCTCCACGACCCGCTTGAGTACGGGCAGCATATTGGGCGTGTTGGCGTTGCCCGCGCCGATCAGCACCGGGATATGCGGCGCCTGCACCGGCTTGGGATAGGAATAGACCGGCGGGAAATTGACGAACTCGCCCGCGAAGCTCGCCTGTTCCTGGGTCCATAGCGCCTTCAGCGCCTGGACATGCTCGATCGACTTGGCCCAGCGCCGCTTGAACGGCACCCCCATCACCTCGGCCTCGTCCTCGATCCAGCCGGTGCCGACCCCGAAGACGAAGCGGCCGTTCGAGATGCGGTCGAGCGTGGCGATGTCCTTGGCCAGCACCAGCGGGTCATGCTGGGCGACCAGCGAGATGTTGGTGCCCAGGACGAGCCTGTCGGTCACTGCGGCCGCGGCGGCCAGCGAGATGAACGGGCTCGGCATATTCTTGTAATTGGGGGGCAGGGTGACGCCATGGCGCTGCACCTGCTCGGCGGAGACGGGGATGACGATATGCTCGCCCATGAAGAGGGACTCGAAGCCCATCGCCTCGGCGGCTTTTGCGACCTCCACCACGGGCGGGCCGAACCAGGTGATGTTGCCGCACGCGCCGATCTTCATGGTCGTCCCTCTCCGATTTTCGGGGATAGCTAGGGCGGCGGCGGGGCGTCCGCTTGACGTTAGGCGCCAGCAGGCATCGTCGCCCCGGCGGAGGATCGTAGGCGATCAGCGGACTGCTAGGAGCAGTCCGCCGCTGAAGATCGGCTCGCTATGCGAGCCGTGGGCCGCCACGAAGTACGCGGATAGATGGCCACAAGAGCCTCTGGCGGCTCCGGCCTCCGCCGGAGCGACGATCTCACTTTCGGATACGCTACGGCAGCGTGACCCACAGCACAGATCGGCCGTCACGAAAGCGGTAGAAGGGGCGTGTGATGCGGAGGTTCGGGGGCGGACCACGATAACAGAGGGACAGATATGCGCAGATCCACCGTTCGCCTGGCCGTAGGCTTGGGCCTTTTCGCCGGTACCGCCCTGATCGCCACCGGCATGAGCGTCGGCCAGCAGGCCTCGGCCCCGCCGATCGAGCGCTACACGATGGATGCCGCCACCGTCTCGGGCATGGCGGCGATGGGCAGGGGGATGGGCGGCGCGATGTCGATGATGTTCGGCGGCGGCGGGGATCGGCAGATCCATGAGCTGACCCTGCGCCTCGGCTCGTCGAAGACGCCCACTGGTGGAGAGCCCAAGGCCGATCATTTCATGCCGCCGGCGGCCAAGCTCGGCAAATCTGTGCCGCTGGTCACCCCGGTGTCGACGCCGTCCGAACCGGCCCCGCAAATGCCGTTCGAGCGGCCCAAGGGCCGATTGCTGATCTATTGGGGCTGCGGCGCCACCGCGCCCAAGGGCCAGCCGGTGGTGATCGACTTCGCCAAGGTCGCCCAGGGCCAGTTCCCGCCGGGCCTGTTCGCCTCGTCGGCGTCCTTCCCGCCCGACTGGCGGATCACCCCTGGCAACAGCAAGACCTATGGCGACTGGCCGAACGGCAAGGACATCAAGCAGGTGAAGGGCGACGCCTCGCTGCTCGGCGAACATCGCGTCGCCGGCAATTACGGGCCCGAGATCAAGTTCACCCTGACGCAGGACTTCATGCCGGCGATCACCGGCCAGTCGTCGGCGCTGCCGACGGGCGCGACCCAGCTCAACTGGAACGCCGTCAACGGTGCCACCGGCTATTATGCCTGGGTGTTCGGCACCACGCCGGGCCCCAATGGCCAGATGGGAGACATGGTGTGGTGGGCCTCCTCGGCCACCCAGCAGTTTGGCGGTCCGCTGTGGGACTGGATCTCGCCCTCGGCGGTGCAGAAGCTGATCGCGCAGAAGGTGGTGATGCCGCCCAGCCAGACCAGCTGCACCGTCCCGGCCGAGGTGAAGAAGTCGGCCGGCGAGTTCATGATGGGCAGCCTCTATGCCTATGGCCCCGAGGCGAACTTCGCCTTCCCGCCGCGTCCCGCCGATCCCAAGGTGATGTGGAAACCCGACTGGACCGCGCGGGTCCGCTATCGCGCCAACACGATGTGGATGCTGGGCGGGCCGGCGATGGGCGCGGGCATGAGCGGTGCCAACGCCGCCCAGCAGCAGGAGGAGCCCAAGCGCAAGAAGTGCAAGGGCGGCTTTGGTGGCCTGCTCGCGGGCGCGGCCGGCTTGGGGTGCTGATGAGCCAGAGCGATTTCGAGGCAGACGGAAACGTCTGCCGGCTCGGAAATCGCGGCAAAACAATAAGCAGGAGCAGGGCGAGGGGGCGGCCGGCAGTTGCTGTCGGCCGCCTAACTGCTCCACCAGCCGCGCGTCGCCGGGCAGGCCTCGAGCGCGCGCTGATAGCCGGCGCGGGCGCGTAGCCGGGTCATATAGGCCGTCTCGACCTCACCCCATATGAAGCCCGCATTCTTGCGCGCCATTTCCAGCGCATAGCCCACCGATATGTCGGCGGCGGTGAAGCTGTCGCCGGCCAGATAGGGGGTGCGTTCCAGCTGTCGGATCACCAGGCCGAGCCGGCTGGTGAACACGCCCATCGCCTGCCGCGCGCTCCAATTGTCTCGCTCGGCTTCCGGGGCGAACATCCGGGCGCCGGTGACGAAGAAGATCGAGGCCGCGAGCCCGGCTTCGCCGAGATGCAGGAATTGCTGATAGGCGGGAAAGGCCGGGTCCTGTGCAGTGGGCGCCAGTGGCGTGGGGCCGTAGCGCCCCAGCAGATATTCCATGATCGCGATCGACTCGACCATGATGACGTCGCCGTCCCTGATCGCGGGGATGAAGCCCGCCGGGTTGATCGCCATGAACTCGGTGTCCTTCTCGACCCCGGCGAGCATGTCGACGTCGCGGAGCCTATAGGGCAGCCCCATCTCCTCCAGCAGCCAGACGACCCGGAAACCCCGGCCTTCGCCGAACACGGTGATCATCGCGGCATCCTCCCTGTGGTTGGCCCTTCAGTCGCGATCGGGCGCCCCGAGCGGGAAATAGCTGCGGTAGCGCCGGGCTTCCTCCACCGCGCGGGCGAAGGACGGGCGCGCCAGCAGTCGGCTGCGATAGGCGCGCAGGGTGGGGAAGTCGGGGTCGCTGATCTGGTGGACCCAGTCGGCGTAGAAGAGCGAGGGTGCGGCGGCACAGTCGGCCAGGGTGAAATCCTCGCCTGCCGCCCAACTGCGCCCCTCCAGGCGCTTGTCGATCCAGGCATAGGCGGTGGTAAGGGATTCGCGGGTCCTGGCCAGCGCCTCCTCCAGCCGGGTCGGGTCCGACCGGAGCGACTCGTTCACCGCGCGCTGCATCATGTTCATGATGAAATTGTCGAAGAAGCGATCGAGGAAGCGCACCTCCAGCGCGGCCTTCGGATCCTCGGGCAGGAAGCGGGCCTGGCCGGGATGATAAAGGTCGAGATGCTCGATGATGATGCTCGACTCGGCGATCGTCTCGTCGCCGTCCACCAGCACCGGGAATTGCCCCAGCGGCCAATGCGCCAGCCGCTCCTCATTGGCGCCGGAATCCTCCAGATGGCGATAGGTGAAGGGCAGCTCCTTCTCCCACAGCGCGATCAGCACCTTCTGGCAGTAGGAGGAGAAGGGGTGCGAGTAGAGCGTCAGCGACATGGCGGCGATCCTCTGACTGATTGCATTTTGCAATCGGTTATCTACCGCCCGCTGGAGGGTGCTGCAAGCCTCAACCGGCAATTGGCGGCGATCTCTTTCTTGCCCTCCCCAATATCACGTCACTCCAGCGAAAGCTGGAGTCTCGGGATGGAGAGGAGAGCAACTCGCCGCCGCTGTCTTCCGCGATCATGGACAGCCTTCTGGCTGTCCCCCATCCCCGATTTCCAGCCGGCGAGGGAGAGGCGCATGCGGGGCTGGACATCGATCATCTGGGGAGGACTGTCGCTGATGGCGACCGAGCTGAACGCGGAACCCGGCACCGATCCCGCCACCCGGGCGCGCGAGGAGTTGATCCTGGGCCATCCGGTGCGGGTCGCGCCGCTGACTGAATTGAGCGACGAGATGAAGGCGGTCGCCAAGCCGCCGCCCGGCTTCACCGCGCCGGGCGAGGTGCCCGAATTCTTCCGGATCATGGCCAAGAACCCCGAGCTGCTGAAAAGCTTCCACGGCATGGGGCTCTATTTCCTGCTCGACGCCAAGCTGCCGCTGCGCGACCGTGAGATCGCGATCCTGCGGGTCGGCTGGCTGCTCCAGGCGCCCTATGAATGGGGCGAGCATGTCAACACCGCCCGCCGCCTCGACGCGCTGAGCGGCGACGAGATCGCCCGCATCATGGAGGGGCCCGAGGCACAAGGCTGGAGCGAGCATGACCGCGCGATCCTGCGCGCGGTGGACGAATTGCTGAAGGACGCGATGATCTCCGACGCGACCTGGACGACCTTGTCGAAGACGTTCGACGAGGCGCAGATGCTGGAGCTGCCGATCCTCGTCGGCAATTATCAGGCGGTGGCCTATCTGCAGAACTCGCTGCGGATGACGCTCCGGCCCGGGAACAAGGGCTTGAAGGCCCGATAGACCAGGCAGAGGATAGCGATAAACGAGAGGAGAGGGACATATGGAGCAGGTTTTGAGGGATAAGGCGCTGCAGCTGTTCCTCGACAAGGAGGCGATCAAGGAGGTCCACATCCGCTATTGCCGCGGGGTCGACCGGATGGACCTGGAACTGGTCCGTTCCTGCTACCACCCCGACGCGATCGACGATCATGGCGAGTTCGTGGGCGGCCCCGACGCGTTCATCGACTATTGCCGCGCCGGCATCCCCACCTTCGAGCACACCGCCCATTTCACCGGCAACCAATATGTCGAGGTGGAGGGCGATACCGCCTGGGCCGAACATTATGCGCGCTGCTACCACCGCATCGCCGCCACGCCCGAGCGGCCGGCCTATGATCAGCTTGCCAATGCCCGCTATGTCGACAGGTTCGAGCGGCGCGACGGCGAGTGGAAGATCCTGAAGCGGACGATCATCGTCGACACCTGCAGCAGCATGGAGCTGGGAGAACAATGGTCCCCGCCCGAATTACTGCGCGGCCGTCGCGATCGGAGCGATCCCTCCTACGAGCGGTGAGGTTCGGCCCGTCATCCCAGCGAAAGCTGGGATCTCATTGCCTTTGCGCCGATCGCGCGACGAGGAAGAAGTGAGATTCCAGCTTTCGCTGGAATGACGGCAATGGGCTTGCTCCCTCAATCCTCGGCGAAGGGATCGAAGGCGCTCTTCTTCAACAGCACCGTGAAGGTCGTGCCCTCGCCGAGCGTGCTCTGGCAGTCGATCGCGCCGCCATGGCGCGCGACCACGGTGCGGACGAAGGCCAGGCCCAGGCCGATGCCCTCACGATCGCCCTTCTGGAAGCGCTCGAACAGGTTGGAGAGCTGGTCCTCGGTCATGCCGACGCCCTGGTCGGCGACGCGAAGCCGGATCTTGCCATCGGCCTCGTCGACCGAGCAGCGCACCGTCGTGCCGGCATCGCTATATTTGATCGCGTTGCTGAGCAGGTTGATCACGACCCTGGTGAGCAGCTGGCGGTCGCCGTCGACGATATGGGGATCGTCATAGGCACCCTCGACCTCCACCTTGATGCCGCGCTTGCGGCCCTCGGCCCACAGCACGTCGGCGGCGTCGATCGCGACGTCGTTGAAGTCGACCGGCTCGTTGGTCAGCGGCTTGGCCTCGGCGCGGGCGAGCTGGACGAAATCCTCGGCCAGCTCCAGCGTCCGTTCGGCGAGATTTTCGATGCGGCTGGCGATCAGCTTGGGCACCCCGGTCTCGGGCCCGCGCAGCAGCGACAGGATGGCGGACTGCGGCGCGCGCATGTCGTGGCTCAGCAGCTGCAATGCCTCTTCGCGATGGCGCTCGGCCTGCTTGAGCGGGCTGATGTCGACGACGCGGATGATCCAGCCGACATGGGCGTTGGTCGCGTCGCGCTGGGCGACATAGCGGACCTCGAAGCTGCCGCCATCCTCGGCCGCGGCCTCGCCGCCGCCGACATCGGGCGCGCCGGGCTCCAGCGGGGACAGGCGGCCGCCATCGGCGGGGCGGAGGCGCTGGAGCAGCTCGCGCGCGTCGGCGCCGGTTTCCGAGGGCGCGCCGAGGCGGCGGGCGAGGCGGCGGGCCTCGGCGTTTGTGAGCGCGATCCGCCCGTCGAGCCCGGTGATCAGCACCGCGTCGGGCAGGCGGCTGACTGCGTCCGACAGGAAGCGCCGAAGATCGCGCAGCCGGTCGATCGCCTGGCGGAGCAGGCTGGCCTGCAGGGTGACCTCGCGGCTGCTCGCGGCGCGCTCCTGGCGGGGGAAGGCGTCGCTCTCGGTCTGGAGCTGGGCCAGCTCGTCGGTCATATAGGTGCTGATCGCCTGCAGCCGCCGCCAGCCCCACAGCGGATAGACGAAGGCGAGGCCGATCAGCGCCGCCGAAGGCGCTAGCCAGACATAAGCGAAGCGGAACAGGCCGAAGCTGAGCAGCGGCAGGCCGATCAGCAGCCCCAGCGCGATATTGGCGTTGGCGCGGGGGCTGAGCTGCAGGAAGCCGATCAGCATCACCCACAGGACCAGCAGCGCCAGCCCGAGCTGCCAGCTGCGCGAGGCCGGCGTGATCACGTCGCCGCGCAGCAGCGCATCGAGCAGATGCGCCTGGATCTCCACCCCGGCCATCTGGCTGGTCTCGCCCGAGGTGGGGGTGGGGTAGCTGTCGCCCAGCCCCTCGGCGGTGGCACCGATCAGCACATAGCGATCGGCCAGGAACTCGCGCGGCACCCGGCCCTCGAGCAGGTCGACGAAGGAGATGGTGCGGATATGGCCGGCGGTGCCGCCATAGGGGATCAGCACCGGGCGTTCCTGCCACAGCCCTTCCTTGTGGCGGCCAGGGTCGGCGGTGGCGGGAAGGCCGGCCATATGCGCGGCGAGCTGCAGCCAGCTCTGGCCGCTGCCGCCTTCCTCCAGATAGATTTTGCGGATGATCCGGTCGCCGTCGAAATGGAGGCTCACCTGGGCGATGCCGGCGGCGGCATCCTTGATCGGGCCCGAGGGCAGGGCCAGGCCATAAGCGGCGCCATTGGGGCCGGGCACGTCGATCACCATCGGCAGATAGGTGGGCGAGCGGGCGACGGCGGCGGCGAGCTGCGCATCGTCAGCGGTCGGCTCGACGAACAGCACGTCATAGCCCACCGCACGGGGCTTCGCTTCCGCCAGCCTGTCGAGCAACTGGGCATGGACGCTGCGCGGCCAGGGCCAGCGGCCGATCGCCTGGAGGCTGCGATTGTCGATCGCGACGACGACGATGTCGTCGGGCGTCGGCCGCGCGGCCGAACTCAGCGCCTGGTCATAGACGATATTGTCGAGCCGTTCGGTCAGCCGGCCCGCCACCAGTCCGATGACCAGCAAGGTCGCGACCAGCGCGACCGTGAGCCATTCAGCGTAGAGGCGTCGTGGCGGTGCGGCTGGGCGACTGGGTTCGGCCATGGCCGCTCATGTTGACGGGAAGATCCTTGGCCGGCGTGGCCGCGCCATGGCGCTCCTCGCCCTCCACGTTGCGCCACTGGCCGCTGTCGGCGACGCGCTGGCTCAGCGCATAGGTGGCGGGCATGCCCTCCAGGCCGTTCGGCGCGATCGCGGTGAGGCGGATGAAGAAGGTGGTGCCGGCGGACAGGTTGAAGTTGACGCTGGGCTCGTCGGTGACGGTCTCGTCGAACACCTGCAGGAAGCCGATGTCGCTGGCGAGCTGGGTCTTGTAGCGCTGCGCGCCGTCGACCGGCTTGATCGTGATCAGGACGCCGGTCGGGGTGCGGCCAACGGTGTCGAGCGTCGGCGGCGGCAGCAGCGCGATCGGCGGTTCGGTGCCGCTGGCGGTGGTGATCGAGCCGAAGCCGCGCGGCACCGGCACTTCATTCGGATCGACGGTGCCCTTCACCGCCACGGTGCCGCCCACCACTTCGGTCAGCGACCGGCCCGCCGGGTCGACGCCGACGCGGAAGTCGGTGCCGCGCACCGCGGCGACCGAGAGCGGGGTGGTGACGCGGAAGCGGCTGTCGGGATCGGTCATCGGCGTGACCGAGGAGCGCGAGCGGCCTGCTTCGAGGCGGAAGTCGCGATCGAGCATGCCGGTCAGCAGGATGCGACGCATGTGCACCACGATGATCCGGCTCTGGGAGGGCAGCGAGATCGAGCTGCCGTCGGGCATGCTGATCGTCAGGAAGGCATTGGCGCCGGTTTCCACACGCGCATTCTCGGCCACCCGGCTGCCGACCTCGACCTGCTTGCCGTTGATCTGGACATTGCCGCGGAAGCTGGAGACCTGTGCCGCGATCGGCTCGGTGCGCAGGATCTCCTCGGGGATCAGCAGGGTCGAGCCGACCGTCAGCTGGGCCGGGTTGGCGATGCGGTTATACCGCAGCACCGCCCGATAGTCGTTGTTCAGGAAATAGCGCGCGCCAAGGGAGGGCAGGGTGTCACCCTCGCGCACGCGGTAGCGCAGCGGCTCGGCGAAGGCCGCCGAGGCCAGGCTGGTCAGCAGCGCCACCGCCGCCGTCAGCCAGAGGGTGAAATTTCGTCCCCGCACTCGGTATCTCAGCCTTCTTCCGCGTCGTTTTCCAGGGCTTCGAGCCGATAGCCATAGCTGTACACCGGGATCAGGCGGAAGCCGCGCTCGGGCCGTAGCCCCAGCTTGGCACGAATCCGCGAGATATGCGCGTCGAGCGTCCGCGTCGGCAGGTCGGGATTGCGACCCCAGACCATCTCCAGCAGGTAAGCGCGCGACAGCGGCCGGTGCATGTTGCGGAACAGCGTGGCGGCCAGTTCGAACTCCTTGGCGGTCAGGACGATCGTCTCTTCCTCCACCGTCACGGCCTGACGCGCCGGGTGGAGCGTGTAGGGGCCATAGGATTCGGCGGCACCCGCCGTCTCGCGCGGGCCGGTGCGGCGGTGGATCGCGGCGATCCGCGCCAGCAGCACCGGCGCCTGCACCGGCTTGATGACATAGTCGTCGGCGCCGGCGGCGAGGCCGGCGACGATGTCCTCGTCACTGTTGCGGTTGGTCAGCAGCAGCGCGGGAATGGGCTTGTCCATATTCCCGTGCATCCAGCTGATGATCTCCACGCCGCTCTTGTCCGGCATGTTCCAGTCCAGGATCACGAGATCGAACGTGTCCTGGCGCAGCTTTGTGATCAGCGTGCGCGCATTCTGGAACTCATAGGCGTAGTGGCCTGCTTCGATCAGCGTCTGGACGACGAACGCCCGCGCCGTCGGCTCATCATCGAGAACCGCGATGCGCATGCTATCGCTCGCCGCTTTGGTGGCAGGTACCGTTGCGTCCATCGTGCGGACCATGCCCGCCGACGAGCGCGAAGCCAAGTGGCTGTGCGTTTGCTCCAGTCATATCCGTCCTACTGCTTTGCCCTTAGGAACGGATTTGCAACTAGACGAAATTAACCATTCACGGTTGTTACCGACTGCAAAGTTACAATTGTTTACAAGGGGATCGCGGAACCCCAGCCTATGGTTAATCCGGTGGTGCCGACGGTCAGCAAGATCGGGGGTGCCGGATGATAGGGTTGCTCCCCCGTCATCCTGGCCGGTCTGTCTCGCCCTGGCAGGCCCAAGTTTGCGGGCGGCCGGCACCACCACCTTCCAAAAAATTACGCTTCCGAATCAATCGCTACGGCGAGTCGGTCTCTATAGCGCCCGCTACAAAAATTGGCCGACGCCGTGCAGCGCGATGCCGATCAGGCCGCCCACCAGCGTGCCGTTCACGCGGATATATTGCAGGTCGCGGCCCACCGCATTTTCCAGCTGATTGGTCACGGTGCGCGCGTCCCAGCTGCGGATCGTGTCCGACACCAGCTTGACGATGCCGTCGCCATAATCGGCGACCAGGCCCACCGTCACCCGCCGGGTGAAGCGGTTGACGGTGCGGCGGAGCTGGGGATCGTTCTGCAGGGTGCCGCCGAGCTGCTTCATCGCGTCGCCGAACGACCCGCCCACCGTGGCGCCGGGGTTGCGCGCGCCCTCGATCATGCGCAGGCGGGTGTCCTGCCACAGCGTATCGAGCCAGGCGGCGACCGCCGGGCTGTCGATGATCTCGGCCTTCATCGCGGCGACCTTGGCCTGGGTCTCGGGATCGTGCTGCAGTTTGTCGGCCAGCTGCTCCAGCCCTTCCTGCGCCTTCAGCCGCAGCGGATGCTCGGGGTCGGTCGACATGTCGTCGAGCAGCTTGTGCAGCCCCTCGACGATCGCGGTCGACAGCTTCTCGTCCAGGCCGGTCCAGCGCATGAACTTGCCGGTGCGCGCCTGCACCATCTCGTGGATCATGCCTTCATTGTGGAGCAGCACGCGGCTGCCCCAGCCGATCATCCCGTCGAGCATCTCGGCATGGCGGTTCTCGACGATCGCGGCGGCCAGGGTGCGGCCGAGCAGGGGGGAGACGTCGAAGCCGCGCAGCCGGCTGGCCAGCATGCCCTTCACCATCGTGCCGAAGCGATCGTCGCCGAGCGATTCGAGGATGGTGGCGAGCGCGCGGCCGAAGCCGGCACGGGTGCGGCCGCCCTGCGGCGGCTGGGCGAGCAGCCGGCCGATCGCGGCGGCGGCGTCGACCCGGTGCATCCGCCGGGCGACGACCGAAGCGGTCAGGAAGTTCACGCGCAGGAACGAGGCCAGGCTGTCGCCGATCCGGTCCTTGTTGCGCGGGATGATCGCGGTGTGGGGGATGGGCAGGCCGAGCGGGTGGCGGAACAGCGCGGTGACCGCGAACCAGTCGGCGAGGCCACCGACCATCGCCGCCTCGGCGAAGGCGCGCAGATAGCCCCAGGCCGCGGCTTCGCCCGGCGCCTCATGCCCGCGCGCCAGCAGATAGAGGCCGGCCATGATCACCAGCAGCCCCGACGCGACGATGCGCATCCCGCGCACGCCACCCTGGGCAGGATTGAAGCGGTCGAGCCCGGTGGCCTGGAGAAGGTTCATGGAGTCAAAATGGACGGTAGGGCGGAATGTTCAACCGAAACGATTTTTATCAACGTTTTCCATATCGTCGCTCCGGCGGAGGCCGGAGCCGCTACGGGCTCTTGCGGCGAGCTTCCCGTGAACATCGTGGCGGCCCCGGCCTCCGCCGGGGCGACGATATTTGAGAGCTACTTACTCCGCCGGTTGCGGCGTCTCGCTGGGCTTGTGCGGCTCGTTGTTCACCAGGAATTTGGTGAGCCGCGGGCCGATCCACTTCTCCATGTCGTCGGCCAGGGTGAAGCCCGCCGGCACGATGACGAGGGTGAGCAGGGTCGACATCGCGATGCCGCCGATCACGCAGATCGCCATCGGCGCGCGCCAGCTGCTGTCGCCCGACAGGCCGATCACGATCGGCACCATGCCCGCGATCATCGCGACCGAGGTCATCACGATCGGCTGGGCGCGCTTGTGCGCGGCTTCGAGGATCGCGGCGGTGCGGTCGACGCCCTGGCGCATCTCCTCGATCGCGAAGTCGACCAGCAGGATCGAGTTCTTCGCGACGATGCCGAACAGCATCAGCAGGCCGATATAGACCGGCATCGAGATCGATATGCCGGTCAGCTTGAGCGCCAGGATGCCGCCGAAGGGGGCGAGCAGCAGCGAGCCCATGTTGACGAAGGGCGGCAGCACCCGCTTGTAGAGCAGTACCAGCACCGCGAAGACGAGCGCCACGCCGGCGAACACCGCGATCACGAAGCCCGAGATCAGGTCGTCCTGGAACTCCTGGTCGCCCACCTTCACCTGGCGGACGCCGGCGGGCAGGTTCTTCATGATCGGCGTGGCGTAGATATATTCCAGCGCCTCGCTGCTCACCGCATTCGGGGCCAGATCGCCACCGATGACGAGACGGCGCACCTGGTTGTAGCGACGGATCTTCGAGGGGCCCGCGCCGAAGTGGATGTCGGCGACCACCTTGAGCGGCACGGTGCCGCCGAAGCTGGTCTGCACCGGCATGTTCTGGATCGTCGACAGGTCGCGGCGCGAGCCCTCGGCGAGCGACACCCGGATCGGGATCTGGCGGTCGCTCAGCGAGAATTTCGCCATATTCTGTTCGATGTCGCCCAGGGTCGCGATCCGGATCGCGTTGCTGAGCGCGGCGGTGGTGACACCGAGGTCGGCGGCCAGATCGAGCTTGGGCTTGATGATCAGCTCGGGCCGCTGGATGTCGCCGTCGATGCGCGGATCGCGGATCAGCGGGCTCTTGCGCATCTGCGCGATCAGCGCGTCCGCGCTCTGCTGCAGCTTGATCGGGTCGTCGCCGGCCAGCATGATCGTGATGTCGCGGCCGAAGCCGCCGGTCTGCGACTGGAAGTTGACTCGCGCGTCGGGGATGGCGGCGAGCAGCGGCGCCGTCTCGCGCTCGAACTGGACGCTGGTGCGGTTGCGCTCCTTGGCCGGCTTGAGCGTGATGTAGATCGTCGCATAGCGGGTGTCGCCATTGTCGCCGATGTCGGCAAAGGCGTCCTGCACCTCGGGCTGCTTGTTCAGCACCGCGATCGCTTCGTCGGCGATACGCTGGGTGTCCTCGGCCACGCGCGCGCCGGGCGCCAGTTCGATCTTCACCGAGCTGGAGTCGAGATCGAGCGCCGGCTGGAATTCCTGCGGCGTCGTCGCGAACAGGAAGATGGTGAGGAGGAAGGACACGACGCCGATGCCGATCGTCTTCCAGCGGTTCTGGAGCGACCAGTTGAGCAGGGCGATATATTTGTCCATCACCTTGCCGCCGCCATGTTCCTTGATGCCTTCGGCCTTCAGGAAATAGGCGGCGATCATCGGGGTGAGCAGGCGCGCGACGAGCAGGCTCATCAGCACCGCGACCGCGACGGTCAGGCCGAACTGTTCGAAGAACTGGCCCGGAATGCCCGGCATGAACGACACCGGCACGAACACCGCGACGATCGCCATGGTGGTGGCGACCACGGCCAGGCCGATCTCGTCGGCGGCGTCCATCGAGGCCTGGTAGGCGGTCTTGCCCATGCGCATGTGCCGGACGATATTCTCGATCTCGACGATCGCATCGTCGACGAGGATGCCGGCCACCAGGCTGAGCGCGAGTAGGCTGATGGTGTTCAGCGTGAAGCCCATCAGGTCCATGAACCAGAAGGCCGGGATCGCCGACAGCGGGATCGCCAGCGCCGAGATCAGGGTGGCGCGCCAGTCGCGCAGGAAGAAGAACACCACGACGACGGCCAGCACCGAGCCTTCGATCATCGCGTCGATGGCCGAGTGATATTGCTCCTTGGTGTATTTGACGCTGGTGTAGAGTTCCCGGAACTTGACCTTGGGATTCTCCTTGCCCAGCTCGTCGAGCACCTTGAGCATCTTCTCATAGACCTCGACGTCCGAGGCGCCCTTGGCCTTCTGGACGCCGATCGACAGCACCTGCCGGTCGTTCATCTTCGAGATCTGGCGCTGCTCGCCATAGGCGTCGCGCACCGTGGCGATGTCGGCCAGGCGCACGGTGCGGCCATTGGCGACCGAGATCTGGGTCTGGCCGAGCTGATAGGCCGAGGCGGCGTTACCGAGCACGCGCACCGACTGTTCGGCGCCGGCCAGCTCGGCGCGGCCGCCGGCCGCGTTCAGATTGACCGAGCGGAGCGTGTTGTTGACCTGGCTCGCGGTGACGCCCTGCGCCTGCATGCGCGCGGGATCGAGGACCACGCGGATTTCGCGCGTCACGCCGCCGCCGCGCAGCACGGCCGCGACGCCTTCGATCGCCTGGACCCGCTTGATCACCGAATTGTCGGTAAACCAGCTCAGTTCCTCGAGGGTCATGTCGATGCCCTCGATCGAATAATAGGCGATCGGGCCGCCATCGGCATCGATGCGGGTGACCTGCGGCTCGAGAATGCCTTCGGGCAGTTCCGAACGGATCTTGGCCACGGCGTCGCGCGTGTCGTTGACCGCCCGGTCGACCGGCGTGCCGAGCTGGAACTCGACATTGGTGCCCGACAGGCCCTCGCTCACATAGGAGGTGATCGACTTCACATTGCCGATCGACGCGACCGCCGCCTCGACCTTGCGGGTGATCTGCGTCTCCATCTCGGTCGGCGCGGCGCCCGGCTGGATGACCTCGATATGTGCGCCCGGGAAGCTGATGTCGGGCATCTGGTTGATGTCCATCCGCGCGAAGCTGATCAGCCCCGCGAGGGTCAGCGCGACGAACAGCACGATCGGCGGAATGGGATTCTTGATCGCCCAGGCGGAAATATTGCGCACGTGCTCAGGCTCCGATCAGCGGCCAGCGGCGGCAGGGGCGAGGTGTGGCGTGATCTTGTCGCCCGGGTTCAGGAAGGCGCCTGCCGACAGCACGACCTTCTCATTGCCCTGGATGCCCGACAGGATCACCACGCCCGCATCCGACACGTCGCCGGTCTTCACGTCGCGGCGAACCGCCTTGTTGTTGGCATCGACGATGTAGACATAGGAGCCCTTGTCGTCGTTGAGGACAGCGGATTCGGGCAGCTGCGGCGCCTTCACCGAGCCGCTGTGGATCGCCGCCGACGCGAAGCCGCCCGGACGCAGCGCCGGATCGTAGCGCAGCTGGACGCGGGCGACGCCCTGGCGGGTCTGCGGATCGATCACGGGGGACACCTGCCACACGGTCCCGACGAAGGCGCGGGTGCCGCCGATCGGGGTGACGTCGGCGGGGTCGCCGACCTTGAGGCGGGCGAGGTCCTGCTCGGCGAGCTGGGCGCGGATCTCGATCTCGCCGCCCTTGGCGACGCGGAACAGCGCGCCGTTGGAGGCATTGACCACCTGGCCCGGCTCGATCGCGCGGGTCAGCACCAGGCCGGCCGCGGGCGAGCGGATGTCGAGACGGCCGATCTCGGCGCGCTGCTGGCCATATTGGGCCTGGGCGACGGCGACGCGGGCGATGGCGGCATCGCGGGTCGCGGTGCGGCGGTCGATATCGGCCTTGGAGATGAAGCCGCGCGCGACCAGCGCCTTGGCGCGGTCGAGTTCGGCCTGGGCCAGGTCGGCATCGGCGCGCGCGACCTTCACCGAGGCGGCGAGCGAATTGGCCTGCTGCGACTGGACCGAGCGCTCGATCACCGCCAGGGTCTGGCCGGCGGCAACCCAGCTGCCGGGTTCGACCAGCACCGCCTGTACCATGCCGCCTTCGCCGGCGATGCCGACCGGCATCTCGCGCTTGGCGAACAGCGTGCCGGTGGCGGTGATGGTGGCCACCACATTGGCGCGGCCGGGGACGATCACGGTCACGCCCGGGGCGGGCGGGGCGGACGGGGCGGCCTTCTTGCCGCCGAACATCGACCAGAGGATGAGGCCGGCGACGACCAGCACGGCCGCAGCGCCCCCGATGATGATCCAGCGCCGACGACGGGCCTGCCCGTCGTCAAAGTCGTAAGCCCTGTAGTCGGACTGGATACCGGATTCGACGTTCATCCCCATCAGCTTTCCATTGTCGGCCCGCGCGGGGCGATCTTGTTCGGCGGCACTGTATTATATCAATATGTCACCTCGCTCAAGAGAGCAGCGTGACATGGCTGAAACGAAGCTACCCGGCCGGATCGTTTCACGACCGAAAGGCGTTCAGGCTCCGTGCAGCGAGATTGACTAGATCCTCGTAGCACGCTGCCGCTAGGGCAGCAAAGCAGGAGCGAAACCATAATGACCCAAAGACTTGCGAAAATCGGCCTTGCGATGCCGGTCGCGCTGGCCCTGATCGCACCGGGGGTATCGGCCGAACCGCTCCCCCCGCATGGGCCTATGATGATGGGCACCCGGCTGGACATCGTCGCCACCGGCGAAGTGGCCGCGACCCCCGATATCGCCAATGTCGGCGCGGGCGTCGTCACCCAGGGGACGACCGCGGCCGAGGCGATGGCCGACAATGCGAAGCGGATGGCGGCGACCGTCGCGGCGCTGCGCAAGGCGGGTGTCGCCGATCGCGACATCCAGACCACCACGATCAACCTCGGCCCGCAATATCGCTATGTCGAGAACCAGCCACCGGTGATCACCGGCTATCAGGCGTCGAGCCGGGTCAATGTCCGCTTCCGCGACGTCAAGCGCGCGGGCACGATCCTCGACGCGCTGGTCGCGGCCGGCGCCAACCAGATCGACGGCCCGACCCTGGCGATCGACAAGCCCGAGCCGCTGCTCGACCAGGCGCGCGAGAAGGCGGTGGCCCAGGCAAAGGCCAAGGCCGAGCTCTATGCCCGCGCCGCCGGCCTGCAGGTGAAGCGCATCGTGGCGATCAGCGAGGGCAGCCTCGACGGCCCGATCGTTCGCCCGATGCCCCAGATGGCGATGATGCGTAAGGAAGCCGCCGCCGACACCTCGATCGAGGCAGGCGAGCAGAAGCTGGCGATCAGCCTGTCGGTGACGTTCGAACTGAACTGACCTGATGACCGTTCCCCTCTCCCGCCCGGCGGGGGAGGGGCAACGACAACGGGCTATCCGCGCCGCGTGCCCGTTTTCCAGCTGGAGACCGGAGTCTGGTCGCGGGTCAGCCGGTCAGGCCGGAAGCCGCGCGACCGCCGGGGCCGGCGCGGCGAGCGCGAGCTATATCGTTTCTTGATGTCGGCGAGCACGACATAGGCGATGAAGCCCATGAAGAGGATGGCGATCAGCCATCGGATATCTGCGCTGGTCACGTGGGTATCTCCAGAAGAGCCTGTACGCAAAACGCCAAGCTATACCGGACAAACTCCCCCCACTTGGGATGCGGCTATGTCCTCACCGCACCGTCGGACCCAATTGTAAACTGTTCGGGGCGTCCCGCAAAGTGGGATTATTACGGACCAGCGTCACGCCCGCCGGACGCGCTCATTCCCCGCCGAGTTTTCCACCAATCTTGAAGGGCTTCAGCCGGATCTTGGTGCGATGCTCCTCGCCCGCGATGGCCGCACCTTCCAGATTCTGGCCGCGATAATAATGTTTCTGCCACTTCTTCGCCGACGCGTCGGAATTGGGGGTGTGCAGAGTCGCCAGGAAATTGGACCGGCTCGCGGTCCAGGCGTCGAACTCCGCCTTCAGTTCGGGATTGTCCTCGATCGAGCGATATTCGGGCTCGATCGCCTCCAGTTCGCCGCGCTTGGTGGGGAAGATGTGGCAGAAGGGCTCGTTCTGCTCGAAGCGGATCACCGTGTTGGCGCGGGTGAACTGCCAGTTCATCGTGAAGGAGAAGGGCGTCCAGTCGGTCTCGACCACGCCGGTCAGCGGCGCGATCGCATCCTTCGGCCGGTTGATCGGCCCCTGTACCATCAGGTCATAGCCCGGCTGGGTGCGGAAAACCGCCGAGATGTGGAAGGTGACGATGCCATAGCCGAAATGGCTGACCGCCGGCACATGGCCCTCGCCGTCGGGGCGGATGACGATCGCGTCGGTGCCGTTCTGCCCGGTCCAATAGGCGCTGAAGCCCATCGGGTTCAGCATCTCCCAGCCATGGGCGTTGGCGATGGCGAGCGGCAGGCAGCGATAGGCGTAGCGCTGGTCGGTCGCATCCATCCAGTCGCGTTCGTGCGGGGCGGGGCGGATGATGAAGGGCTGGCGCGGCAGGCCGTAGGCGGTGAGCTTTGCGCGGTTGTCGTCGACCATCGATTTCCCGGACCCCAGACGAAAACGGGCCCGTCCACCAGGACGGGCCCGTAAATCTCTAGCGGGGCGGGGCGGTGGTCACAACCACCGGCCCTTCGTCAGACCGGTCGGGCGATCAGCGCACCGCGCCGCGACGCACCAGGTTGACGATCGCCAGCAGCACGACCGCGCCGATGAAGGCCGACAGCCAGCCCATCACGCCGCCGGTGCCCAGCGAGGGGCCGAACAGCACGCCGCCGATGAACGAGCCGATGATGCCGACGATGACGTTCAGGATGATGCCCTGCTGCGCATCGGTGCGCATCACGATGCTGGCGAGCCAGCCGATGATGCCGCCGACGATGAGATAAAGGATCAGTTCCATACTCTTGCTCCTGCCAGTCTCCAGGGCGCGGGGCGATCCCCGGAGGCCACTTAACCGTGAGTTTCCAGTACGTCCGGAATCCAGCTTTGTTCCGTTACGCGCCCGACGCAAGAGGCTTGTGGCCCGACAGCGGCCCGACAAAAGAAAAGGGCCCGCTCCGGTTGGAGCAGGCCCTCTCGCACCCATCGCGAGGGTGTGGATCAATATTTCTGCTGGCGCTCGTACAGCGACTTGTAGTGCTGGATGCGGGTCACGCGCAGCCCGGGCATGCCCGAACGCTCCACCGCGCGCTGCCAGCCCGCGAATTCCTCGACCGTCAGGTCATAGCGCTCGCACACCTCGTCGACCGACAGGAGGCCACCATTGACGGCGGCGACGACCTCGGCCTTGCGGCGAACCACCCAGCGCGTCGTACCCGCCGGGGGCAGGCTGTCCAAGGTCAGCGGCTCACCCAGCGGGCCGATGACCTGGTGCGGACGGAACTTCTGATTCTCAAGCATGCGATACCTCGAACATGGTCGATCGACCGTGTGATTTTCCCCGCCACCGACCTAAGTCTCGGGCTACCAAGGAAAGTTTTCCCGGAAGGGTAAACGGCGCGGTCATCATATTTTTATCGCGCCTTCGCGGCGAACAGCGCGGCCGCGGCAGCATGGAAGCTGCCATGGGCGCCGCCGGACGTGGTCGGATGCTCAGCCCCCGCGAGCAAAACGGCCACCGCCGGATTGACATGGTCCTGCTGGTCGAGCGCTGCGCCACCGCCGCGGGCAAGCCGCGCGGTGGGCGTCGCCGCCTGGTGTTCGGCCAGAAGTGCGCACAGGGTGTTGAAGTCCAGCGGCACCTCGGTCGACTGGGCGGTATCGATCTGAAATTCGTTGATGTTGATTTTCATCTCGGCCTTGCCCGTTTCCCGTGTCGAGACAAGGAACGGCTAAGCGGACGGAATCTTTAGGAGAAAAGAGCAGCCTTTTGCCGCGTCGGGGCCATGCTGCTATGGGGGCCCCCATGAATCCTGAATTCCAGCTTCAAAATAATCTCGACGGCTCGCTGAAGGGGCGCCGGATCGTCGTCGCCATGTCGGGCGGAGTCGACAGTTCGGTGGTCGCCGCGCTGGCTGCCGCCAGCGGTGCCGAAACGATCGGCGTGACGCTTCAGCTTTACGATCATGGCGCCGCCACGGGGCGCACCGGCAGCTGCTGCGCGGGGCAGGACATCCGCGATGCCCGCGCGGTCGCCGACCGGCTCGGCATCGCCCACTATGTCTTTGATTATGAAAACCGTTTCCGGGATTCGGTGATCGCCGATTTCGCCGACGAATATGCTGCCGGGCGCACCCCGATCCCGTGCGTGCGATGCAATCAGGGGGTGAAGTTCACCGATCTGTTCGGCATCGCCCGCGACCTGGGGGCCGACTGTCTGGCGACCGGCCATTATGTCCGCCGCGTGGTGGGCGAGGGCGGTCGTGCCGAGCTCCACAGGGCCTTCGATCCGGCGCGCGACCAGAGCTATTTCCTGTTCGCCACCACGGCGGCCCAGCTCGACTATCTGCGCTTCCCGCTGGGCGGCATGCCGAAGCCCGAGGTGCGCCGCATCGCCGCCGAACTGGGGCTGGGCGTCGCCGCCAAGCCGGACAGCCAGGACATCTGCTTCGTGCCCGATGGCGACTATGCCAAGATCGTCAAGAAGCTGCGCCCCGAGGCGGCGGAGGAGGGCGAGATCGTCGGCCTCGACGGCCGGGTGCTCGGCCGGCATCGCGGGTTGATCCACTTCACCGTCGGCCAGCGCCGGGGGATCGAGATCGGCGGCAGCCCCGAACCGCTCTATGTCGTCCGGCTCGAGCCCGCCGAGCGGCGTCTGGTCGTCGGCCCGCGCCGCGCGCTCGCGGTGGCGGCCGCGCGGCTCGACGACGTCAACTGGATCGGTGATGGCCATGAAGGGCCGATCACTGCCAAGGTCCGCTCGCTCGCCAAGCCGGTGCCGGCGCGCTTCGAGGACGGCACCGTCTGGTTCGACCAGCCCGAATATGGCGTCGCGCCGGGGCAGGCCGCGGTGCTCTATGCCGGGGACCGGGTGCTGGGCGGCGGCTGGATTCGCGAGACCGTTCCCGCCGAGTTTTCCGTAGCGGCCTGATCCCCTTTCAGGCGCCGCCTTGTGCGGCGCGCGGGGATGCTTCAGTCTCTTCTCGAGAGCAGGTCAACTGCGGGGGAGGAGTGATGATGGCTGGCAGGGTGCGCTACGGTTTCGCTTTCGATCTGCGCAATCCCGAGCCCTGGCGCCGGCCCTGGGCCGATCATTATGCCGAGCATCTCGACTTCATCGCCTGGAGCGAGACGCTGGGCTTCGAGCAGGTCTGGATCGCCGAGCATCATGGCGACGAGGACGGCTATTGCCCGTCGCCGCTGGTGGTGGCGTCCGCGCTGGCGAGTCGCACCAGGACCTTGCGGCTGGCTACCGGAATCGGTCTCGCGCCTTTCTACCATCCCACCCGGCTGGCCGAGGACGCCGCCGTGCTCGACATCATCAGCAATGGCCGGTTCGAACTGGCGCTGGGGCTCGGCTATCTGCCGCGCGAGTTCGCCGCCTATGGCATCGACGTGAAGAGTCGCGGCAAGCGCGCCGACGAGATCCTCCAGGTCCTTCGCCCGCTATGGCGCGGCGAGGAGGTGAGCTTCCAGGGCGACTATTACCGGCTCGACAAGGCGCGCATCTATCCGCTGCCGGTGCAGGAGGGCGGCATCCCCATCTATATCGGCGGCGCGGTGAAGGCCGGTTTCCGGCGCGCGGCGAAATATGGCGACGGCTATTTCGGCCCGCTGCAGGCGATGCCCGGCTATCTCGAGGCGATGCGCGAGCTGGGCCGCCCCGAGAGCGAGGCGCGGCTCAGCTTCATCAGCGCCGCCGACGGCTGGCTGCTTTGCTCGGAGGACCCCGAACGCGACCTGCACTTGGCCGCGCCCTATGCCCATTATCTGTACAGCGTCTACGCCAAATGGAATGAGGAAGGCGACTTCGTCATGCCGAAGATGGACCTGGAAACCTTCAAGGCCGCCGGCATGTTCAAGGTCTTCACCCCCGACGACATGGTCGACTTCATCCGCACGAAGATCGCGCCATGGCAGGTCGACAGCTTCGCCTTCCAGGCCTTTCCCGGCATGCCGATGTCGGTGCTGCAGCCCCATGCGGAACTGCTGGCGACCAAGGTGCTGCCAAGGTTGCGGTAAAGTTCCTCCCCGGGACGGGGAGGAATTAGAGTATGGATCAGCCGAGCGTGAACGCCCCCTCGATCACCGTCACGCATTTGCCGCCCAGGATCACCCGGTCGCCGGCCAGCTCGACATCCAGATAGCCGCCGCGCTCGGAGGCCTGAAAGGCGGTGAAGCGATCGCGGCCGAGCTGTTTCGCCCAATAGGTGGCGAGCAGGCAGTGGGCGGAACCCGTCACCGGATCCTCGTCGATTCCGGCGCCGGGGGCGAAGACCCGGCTGACGATGTCGGTGTCGCCGCCGGGCGCGGTGGCGATGAACAGGATGTCGCCCATCGGCCGCATCGCACGGAAATCGGGCGTAAGCGCGCGGACCTCGTCGGCGCTGGCGTAGCGGAGCAGCGCATAGCCGCCCTCGCGCCACAAGGTTTCGACCGGCGCGCCGCCGATCGCCGCGACATGGTCGGGCAGAGGCTTGGGCGCCAGCTCCCAGGCGGGGAGGGCGAGCTTGTAGCCGTCGCCGTCGCGCGACACCGCGAGCGGGCCGGCCTTGCGGGTCATGAAGCGCACCTCATCGGGCGCGCCGCCGCGCGAGAGAAGGACATGGCCGGTCGCCAGCGTGGCGTGGCCGCACAGCACCACTTCCACCGTGGGGGTGAACCAGCGCAGCTCGAAATCGGCTTCGGGCCCCGCCCAGGGCACGATGAAGGCGGTCTCGGCCAGGTTGTTCTCGGCGGCGATCGCCTGGAGCGTCGCATCGTCGAGCCAGGCCTCGAGCGGCATCACCGCGGCCGGATTGCCGGTGAAGGGACGGTCGGCGAAGGCGTCGACCTGCTGGAACGGGATTTTCACGGGCGGTTCTCCTCGCCGGGATCAAGATGGCCGTCGGGCTCGGGATGGATGGTGACGTCGATGCCGGGGAAGGCGGCGCGCAGCCGGTCCTCCACCTCGTCCATCACCCGGTGGACCTCGCCCAGCTTCATCTCGGGATCGACCCAGACATGGAACTCGGCGAAGCGATGGTCGCCCGCGCTGCGGGTGCGCAGATTGTGGATACCGCGCAGCTCGGGCTGCTGGTTCGCGACCTCCACGAAGGCGCGGCGATGCGCCTCGGGCCATTCGCGGTCCATCAGCTGGTCGATCGCCTTGCGCGAGGCGTGATAGGCGCTGATCAGCAGCCAGAAGCCGATGGCGATGCCGGCGATCGCATCGGCGCCGCGCGCGTCCAGCCACTCGTCGAGCGCCAGCGCCGCGATCACCGCCAGGTTGAGCGCCAAGTCGCTCTTGTAATGGACATGGTCGGTGCCGATCGCGAGCGACCCGGTCTGCGCGATCACCCGGCGCTGATAGGCCACCAGCCCCAGGGTGAGGATGATCGCGACCGCCGACACGGCGATGCCGGTCTCAGGCGCGCGCGGGCTCTGCCCCTCGACGAGCTGCTGGAGCGCGTGGATGACGATGCCGAAGGCCGACAGGCTGATCAGCATCACCTGGAAGAAGGCCGACAGCGCCTCGGCCTTGCCATGGCCGAAGCGGTGGCCGCGATCGGGCGGCATCGCGGCGATGCGGACGCTGTAGAGCGTCACCAGCGAGGCGATCAGGTCGAGCGTGGAATCGGCGAGCGAGCCGAGCAGCGCGGCCGAGCCGGTCTGCCAGCTGGCGACACCCTTGAGCAGGATCAGGACAGAGGCGACCGCGACCGAGGCGAGCCCGGCGCGGCTGTTGAGCGACAGGCTCATGGATAGAGCAGCCCTTCGCTCCAGCCCTCGCCGTTGCGAGTGAATACGCGACGCTCGTGGAGGCGATGGGCGCGGTCCTGCCAGAACTCGATCCGCTCGGGGACGACGCGGAAGCCCGACCAGTGCGGCGGGCGCGGTACGTCCCCGCCTTCGAAGCGGGCCTTCACCTCTTCGAAGCGCGCCTCGAAGGTGGCGCGGCTGTCGAGCGGGCGCGACTGGTCCGACGCCCAGGCGCCGAGCTGCGAGTCGCGGGCGCGGGTGGCGAAATAGGCGTCGCCCTCGGCCTCGCTCACCTTTACGACCGGGCCTTCGATCCGCACCTGGCGGCGCAGCGATTTCCAGTGGAACAGGAGCGCGGCCTTCGGATGCGCGATCAGCTCGCCCGCCTTGCGGCTCTCATAGTTGGTGTAGAAGACGAAGCCGCGCTCGTCATGGCCCTTGAGCAGCACCATGCGCAGCGACGGTTGGCCGCCGGCGCCGACCGTGGCCACCGCCATCGCCTGCGGATCATTGGGCTCGGCGGCCACCGCCTCGGCGAACCAGTCTTCGAACAGCGCGTGGGGATTGGTGGTGGTCATCGATAGTCCTCAAGAAACCTATGTCGCCGATCCGACATCACACCACGGCGGCGCTCGCCACGGTGCGGTCTGTGTCGAGCGCGGTGGCCACCTTGTCCAGCGCGCTCGCAAGGGTCGCGCGGTCGGCGGCGACGCCCAGGCAGATGCGCACGCCCGAGATCAGCGAGGGATCGACCAGCGGGGCGGAGGGGGGCGTCAGTTCCACCCCGGCGCGCATCGCCCGCGCGGCCATGCGCTCGGCCTCCAGCTCGGGCATCGGCAACCAGATATGCGGGCAGCGCGGATCGGCGGGGGGGGCGATGGCGCTGCCCAGCTTTTCGGCGGCCAGCGCGTTGCGGGCGATCATCTCGGCGCAGGTCTCGGCGATGATCGCGTCGGCGGTGCCGTCCTCGATCCACTGGCAGGCGACCAGCGAGCCGAAGGCCGGCGGCGAATAGATGCGCGCGCGGATCAGCCGCAGCACCCGCTCCATCCCCGCCTGATCGGGCGCCAGGAGAATCCCGGTGCGCAGGCCGGGGGCCAGCGCCTTCGAGGCGCCGTTGATGTAGAAGGTCCGCTCGGGCGCGTAATTGGCGATCGGCGGCGGGGCATTGCCGATCGCGAAGGCCGAATAGAGATCGTCCTCGATGATCCAGAGGTCGTGGCGCCGCGCGATCGCGGCGATCAGAGCGCGGCGCTCGGCGCTCATGATCCGACCGGTCGGGTTCTGCAGGGTGGGCAGGGTGTACAGCACCTTGCCCCCGGCCGCGGCGGCGCGTTCCAGCGCGTCGGGCAACAGGCCCTCTTCGTCCATCGCCAGCCCGACGGTGCGATAGCCGCCCGCCTGGGCGATCGAGCGGACCCCGAAATAGGTCGCTGCCTCGGTCATCACGATGTCGCCGGGTACGCAGAGCGCGTCGATCGCCAGCATCATCGCCTGCTGGCCGCCGGCGGTGAGGATCAGATGCTCGGGGCGGGGATTGTCGAGGCCGGCGGTGCGGCGCAGCCAGCCGGCGAAGGTGCGGCGGTGGGCGTCATGCCCGGCGGGGGGCGCATAATCGAGGAAATGGGCAATGTCGGGGCGTTTGGACAGGCGGGCGAGCGTGGCGGCGAAGCGGCGCTGGGTGGCGGCGAGCGGCGGCAGGTTGCGGGCCAGGTCGACCGGGCCGTCATTGGCGCGCTGGAGGACCGGGGCCTCGGCGACGAAGCTGCCGCGGCCGACCGTCGCGGTCAGCAGGCCCTGGCGCGCGGCCTCGCCATAGACGGACGTCACCGTGCCGATGCCGATGCCCAGCTGGTGCGCCAGCTCGCGATGCGGAGGCAGTTTGGTGCCGGGGGACAGGCGGCCTTCCTCGATGTCGCGGCGAAGCGCCGCGAGCAGGCGGCCGGAAACCGTGTCGGCTTCATCGCGGAGAAGGGGGTGCCACATGGTCGCGCCTTTAATGTCGTTACGCCTTGAATGTCATTATGACAATATCGCCTTTGACTTGTGACACAATACGGCGCAATCGGCCGCTGTCAATCAGGTTTGACGACATGACATTTGGGACAAGGATCATGAGACAGATATGGATGAGCGCCCTCGCTAGCTTCTGGCTTCTCGGCTTCGCGGCCGTGGTTTCCGCTAGCGCCATTGCTCTTTCGGACACTCCCGACATCCGCGCCGACGGCCGAACCATGATGGTAGACGCTCAATATAATCTGGCTCGGATCATGCACCGATGACAATGCCGCCCGACGTGCTGATTGCCCTTGTGACATTCTGCGTGGTGTCATCGGTGACGCCGGGGCCGAACAATATGATGCTGCTGTCGTCCGGCGCCACCTTCGGGGTGCGCCGGACGATTCCGCACATGCTGGGGATCAGCATGGGCTGCGTCATCATGGTGCTGCTGCTGGGTTTCGGCCTGGCCGGCACGATCGCCAAGGCGCCGTGGCTCTACACGGTGCTGCACATCGTCTCGAGCGCCTATCTGCTCTATCTGTCGTGGCGGATCGCCACCTCGGCCGGGGTCGGCTCGGGCTCGACCCGCGCGCGTCCGCTGAGCTTCCTCGACGCGGCGGTGTTCCAGTGGGTCAATCCCAAGGCCTGGGCGATGGCGCTGGGCGCAACCACCAGCTTCACCCGCCCCGATCATCTGGTGGGTGACGTCTCGATCGTCGCGGCGGTGCTCGCGCTGTTCGGTTTTCCGTGCATTTTGCTCTGGGCCGGCGGCGGCACGGTGGTGCGCCAGCTGCTTACCCACCCCAATGCCCTGCGCGCTTTCAATATCGGCATGGCGGCGTTGCTCGTCGCTTCGCTGATTCCGGGGCTGATCGAACTCGCCCAGCGCATTTGATGGCTACGGAGCCCAGTGGGCTCCGCAAGGCCGAACGGCCGCCCGAGCTTATGCGAGGATCGGAGCCGGTCCGCGGACTGCCGGGGGCAGTCCGTAGGCGGAGATCGGCTCGCAACGCGAGCCGTGGCGCGCGAATGAGCGCACCGGCGCTTGAGGCCATCAAAACGTCACAAGTCTTCATTGCACTGCACAACGGGATGTGCTGACTCTCGGGCCATGATTCAGGCGGCGCTGCACCACAAGACGGTCTATCGCTACGACCACCCGGTTCCGTTGGGGCCGCAGGTCATCCGGTTGCGGCCGGCGCCGCACAGCCGCACCGCGGTGAACAATTATTCGCTACGGATCGCGCCCGAGAACCACTTCATCAACTGGCAGCAGGATCCGCACGGCAACTGGCTGGCGCGGTTAGTTTTTCCGGAGCGGACCAACGAATTCTCGATAACGGTCGATCTGCTCGCCGATCTGGTGGTGATCAACCCGTTCGATTTCTTCGTCGAGGAATATGCCGAGGAGCGGCCCTTCGTCTACACGCCGCAGCTCGCGGCGGATCTGGCCGCCTATTTCGAGATCGAGCCGCAGGGGCCGCTGTTCGATGCGTTCGTCGCCCAGTTCGCCGATGTGCGCCTGCGCACCATCGATTTCCTCGTCGACCTCAACGTCGCGATCAACCAGCGGGTCGGCTATGTCATCCGCATGGAAGCGGGCGTGCAGACGCCTGAGCAGACGCTGGAGATCGGCACCGGCAGCTGCCGCGATTCGGCGTGGCTGCTCGTCCAGCTGGCCCGCCGGCTGGGCTTCGCCGCACGGTTCGTGTCGGGCTATTCGATCCAGCTGACGCCGGATATCGTTCCGATCGACGGGCCCAAGGGCGTCGCCGCCGATGTGTGCGACCTTCACGCCTGGGCCGAGGTCTATGTGCCGGGGGCCGGCTGGATCGGCATGGACGCGACCTCGGGCATGTTCGCGGGCGAGGGGCATATCCCGATCGCCGCGACCCCGCATTTCCGTTCGGCAACGCCGATCGAAGGCGCGCTGCTCGAACCCGCGCATGTCGATTTCCATTTCGACATGACCGTCCAGCGCATCGACGAGGCGGTGCGCATCACCAAGCCCTTCACCGATGCCCGCTGGGAAGCGCTCGATGCGCTCGGCGAGAAGGTCGATGCCGATCTGGTGGCGCAGGATGTGCGGCTGACCACGGGTGGCGAGCCGACCTTCGTCGCGCTCGATGACCCGGAAGCCCCCGAATGGAATGGCGACGCGGTCGGCCCCACCAAGGCGGGCTTTGCCGACCGGTTGATCCGCAAGATGCGCGACCGTTTCGCGCCGGGCGGCATGCTCCACCACGGCCAGGGCAAATGGTATCCGGGGGAAAGCCTGCCGCGCTGGGGCTATTCGGTCTATTGGCGCACCGATGGCGTGCCGGTGTGGAAGGACGCCAGCCTGATCGCGGGCGCGGTGGAAGGCACCGGCCGACCGATCGCCAATGACGAGGCGGGGCGTTTCCTGGCTGAGATCGCCGAAGGGCTGGGCGTCGGCGGCGACATGGTCCAGGAGGCTTATGAGGACGGCATCGAGTGGGCGGTCAAGGAAGCCCAGCTGCCCGAGAATGTCGACCCGACCGATCCCAAGATCGACGATCCCGAAGCGCGCCACCGCATGGTCAAGGCGTTCGAACATGGGCTGAGCAAGCCGGTGGGTCATGTCCTGCCGATCCAACGCTGGCAGGCGGCGCAGGCGCCCGAGCCGCGCCGCTGGCGCTCGGAGCGCTGGCAGGTGCGGCGCGGCAAGCTGTTCGTGATGCCGGGCGATGCCGCGATCGGCTATCGCCTGCCGCTCGGCTCGCTGCCCTATGTGCCGCCCGCCGACTTCCCCTATCTCCACGTCCAGGACAGCACCGAGCCGCGCGGGCCGCTGCCCGATTTCGGTGCGGTCGCGAACGACGAGCCGGCCCAGCGCTCGGAGGCGGTGGCCCCGGCCACCGGCGGTTCGGCGGCACAGGAGCGGCAGGAGCAGAAGATCATCGAGGGCGCTGTGCGCACCGCGATGACGGCGGAAACGCGCGGCGACCATGTCGCCGTGTTCCTGCCGCCGACCGAGCGGCTGGAGGATTATCTGGAGCTCGTCGCCGAGGTCGAGGCGACCGCGGCGCGCACCGGGGTGCCGGTGCGGATCGAGGGCTATGGCCCGCCGCCCGATCCGCGGCTCAACGTCCTCAAGATCACCCCCGATCCGGGCGTGATCGAGGTGAACGTCCAGCCTGCGGGCAGCTGGCGCGAGACGGTGGATATCACCACCGAGCTTTATGGCATGGCGCGCGAGATCGGGCTGACCGCCGACAAATTCATGGTCGACGGGCGCGCGATCGGCACCGGCGGCGGCAATCACATCGTGCTGGGCGGCCGTTCGGTGAACGACTCGCCCTTCATCCGCCGGCCCGACATGCTGAAGAGCTTCGTGCTCTACTGGCAGCGCCATCCGTCGCTGAGCTATCTGTTCTCGGGCCTGTTCATCGGCCCGACCAGCCAGGCGCCCCGCATCGACGAGGCGCGCCATGACGGGCTCTATGAGCTGGAGATCGCACTGGCGCAGGTGCCGGCGCCGGGCGAGGGCGAGACCCCGCCGCCCTGGGTGGTCGATCGGCTGTTCCGCAACCTGCTGGTCGACGTGACGGGCAACACCCATCGCACCGAGATCTGCATCGACAAGATGTTCTCGCCCGACGGCCCCACCGGCCGGCTGGGCCTGCTGGAGTTTCGCGGCTTCGAGATGCCGCCCGAGCCGAAGATGAGCCTTGCCCAGCAATTGCTGCTGCGCGCGCTCACCGCCTGGTTCTGGCGCGAGCCGCAGAAGGGCGGGCTGGTGCGCTGGGGCACGACGCTTCATGATCGCTTCCTGCTGCCGCACTTCGTCTGGGCCGACTTCATGGAGGTCCTCTCCGACCTGCGCCATGCCGGCTATGATTTCGATCCGGCCTGGTTCGAGGCGCAGCGCCAGTTCCGCTTCCCGATCCACGGCGTCGTCTCGGCGGGCGGCGTGACCCTGGAGATCGCCCATGCGCTGGAGCCCTGGCATGTGCTGGGCGAGACCGGCGCGATCGGCGGCACCGTCCGCTATGTCGACAGCTCAACCGAGCGGTTGCAGGTGAAGGCGTCGGGGCTGGTGCCGGGCCGGCATGTCATCGCGGTCAACGGCCGCGCCGTGCCGATGGCGCCCACCGGCGTGCCGGGCGAGGCGGTGGCGGGGGTGCGCTACAAGGCGTGGAAGCCGGCCAACTGCCTGCACCCGCTGCTCGACGCGAATGCACCGCTGACCTTCGATGTGCTCGACAAATGGAACGAACGTTCGCTAGGCGGTTGCGTCTACCATGTCGCGCATCCGGGGGGACGCAGTTATGATACCGTTCCGATCAACGATCTCGAAGCCGAGGCGCGGCGGCGGGCGCGATTCCAGGACCATGGCCATACGCCGGGCCCGGTGACGATTCCGATGGCGGAAAGACCCAGCGAGTTTCCGATGACGCTCGATCTGCGCGCGCCACCCAGTTGGTAGCCAAGCCCATGCAGGGGGAAATGACGGCCGAATTGCCCGGAATGCCGAGCCTCAGCGAAGGCTGGCTGCAATCCTATCTCGCTTCCGCCGGGACGGCGGACGCGCTGCGCGGTGACGTCGGCCGCGGGGCGAAATGGTGGCATGCGCTGTTCGAGGGGATCGGCCGGCTGAGCGAAGGCCGGCTCGACCTGCTCCAGCAGCGCATGGCGCGGCAGATCAAGGAACTGGGCACCGCCTTCCGCCTGCCGGGCGAAGACAATGAGCGGAGCTGGCCGGTCTCGGCGATGCCGCTGCTGATCGGCGAGGACGACTGGGCGATCATCGCACGCGGCATCGCCCAGCGCGCCGAGCTGTTCGAGCAGATATTGGGCGACCTGTTCGGCGAGCAGAAGCTGCTGGCCGACGGCGCCATGCCCACCGCGCTGGTGACGGGCAGCCGTGCCTATTGGCGGTCGCAGATCGGGGTGAAGCCGCCGGGCGGCTATCGCCTCCACATCTACGCCGCCGATATCGGCCGCGATCCCAGCGGCGAATGGCGCGTGCTGGACGACCATGTCCGCAGCCCGGTCGGCGCCGGCTATGCGCTGGAGAACCGGCTCGCGGCGACCCGCCTGATGGGTGGGCTCCAGACGCGCCTCAGGGTCGAACGGCTAGCGCCCTTCTTCTCAGCGTTCCGCGAGGGGCTGTCGGCGGTGTGCCGGCGCGACGATCCGCGCATCGGCCTGCTGACGCCGGGCCGTTACAACCAGAGCTATGCCGAACAGGCGCATCTCGCCCGCTATCTGGGCTTCCTGCTGGTCGAGGGCAGCGATCTCGCGGTGCGCGACGACGGGCTGTTCGTGCGCACGGTCGAGGGGCTGAAGCGGGTCGACGCGCTGTGGCGCCGGATCGACTCGCGCCTGCTCGATCCGCTTGCCTTCGATACCAATTCGGCGATCGGCGTGCCGGGGCTGATGGACGCGATGGCCTCGGGCCGCGCGGTGATCGCCAATGCGCCGGGCGCGGGCGTGATGGAGGCGAATGCGATCGCCGCCTTCCTGCCAACTTTGTCGCGCCGGTTGTTCGGGCAGGACCTGATGCTGCCCAATATCGCGACCTGGTGGTGCGGGCAGGACGGGCCGCGCCGGCAGGTCGAATCGCGGCTCGACGAGCTGCTGATCGCCCCGGCCTTCTCCGAGGCCCCGGTCGGCCTGCCGCGCGGGCGGCCGGTGCTCGCCTCGTCGCTCAGCGAGGCGCAGCGCAGCGTGCTGCTGACCGACATGAAGCGCCGGCCGATGGACTATGCCGCGCTGGAGGACGTCCACTTGTCGACCACCCCGGCGGTGCTCGACGGCCAGATCGTGCCGCGTCCCTTCACGGTGCGCGTGTTCGCGGCGCGCGATGCGCAGGGCAACTGGACGGTGATGCCGGGCGGCTTCGCCCGCATCGGTGACGATTCGGACGTGCGCGCCACGGTGATGGGCGAGGGCGCCTTCTCCGCCGACGTCTGCGTGGTCGGTTCCAAGGCGGTCGAACCGGTCTCGCTGCTGCCGCAGAAAGTGCCGATCCGCCGCAACCCCGGCACCCTGCCGAGCCGCGCGGCCGACAATCTCTATTGGCTGGGCCGCTATCTGGAGCGGGGCGAGGCGACCCTGCGGCTGGTGCGCGCGACCCTGGGCGGCTCGATCGTCGCCGATGGCGGCGCCGCGCTGTTCCCGCTCACCCTCGATCGGCTGGGGACGATGCTGATCTCCTCGGGCGCGGTGACCCCCGAGGCCGACGAGGACGAGGATGACGACGACAGCGGCTATGCCGCGACCCATGACCTGCGCGAGCTGGCGCTCGATGCGCTGGACGGGGAGGGGCCGGCGAGCGTCACGACCCTGATGCGCCATGCCCGCGCGATCGCCAGCGGCACGCGCGATCGCCTGTCGGCGGACGTGTGGCGCCTGGTCGATGCGCCCTTGCCCAAGGCGGTTTCGGAGGACCCGGAAGCGACCCTGGCGCGCGCGGTGGAGCTGCAGGAGCGTTTCTCGGCGCTGGCGGGGCTTGCGGCGGAGAATATGGGCCGTACCGCCGGCTGGCGCTTCCACGATCTCGGCCGGCGGGTGGAGCGCGCGATGTGGGGCTGCCGGCTGGTGCGCTGCTTCGGCGGCGACGATGCCTCGGCCGACGATCTGACGACCCTGCTCGACCTGTGCGACAGCCAGATCAGCTATCGCGCCCGCTATCTGACCGGCCTGTCGCTGGAGGCGGTGCGCGACCTCGTCACGCTCGACAGCTTCAACCCGCGTGCGCTGGCCTATCAGGTCGAGCGGATCGCCGGCCATCTCGACGCTTTGCCCGCGCTGCGCGACGACGGCATGCCCGAGGCGCACCGGATGATCTTCCACCGGATCGAGGCGCTGCTGCGCACCTCCACCGCCGAGCTGCTCGACAGCGAGATGATGCTGGGGCTGGAGAACCGCATGTCGGAATTCTCCAACGCGGTCAGCTCGCGCTTCTTCCTGCAGGGCAATGAGGGGCTGCGCATGGCCGGGATGACCCTGGCATGACCGCCCTGTCGGAGACCACGGGCCGGGCGCTCTACAAGGTCCGCCACCGGACCCTGTTCCGCTATGCCTATCCGGTCAGCTTCGCGCGCTGCAATCTGCGGCTACGGCCGGTGGAATGGTCGGGCCAGCGGCTGGAATCCTATGATCTGGAGCTGTCCTCCTCGGCACGGATCGTGGGCACGCGGCCGATCGGCTATCTCGGCCATGTCACCCGGGTGGTGGTGGAGCGGCCTTCACGCGAACTGGTGATCGAGAGCCGCTTCCGCATGGAGGTGGATCGGCCGCTACCTGCGCCGGCCGCCGGCGATCCCACCATCGCGGAGATCGCCCGGATCGCGCGGACCACCGGCGACATGAGCGTCGAGAGCCCGGCCAATTTCCTCTATCCCTCGCCGTCGATCCCGCTCAGCGCGAAGATCACCGCCTGGTGCGCCGAGCATCTCGATCCCGATCGCGGCATCGTCGATGCGGCGCTGGCGCTCGCCAGCCGCATCCATGAGCGCTTCACCTATGACGGCAGCGCCACCACGGTGGACACCAGCCCGATCGAGGCGTTCGAGAAGCGCCATGGCGTCTGCCAGGACTTCGCCCAGATCATGATCGCCGGCCTGCGCGGCATGGGGCTGCCCGCGGCCTATGTCTCGGGCTATCTGCGCACCATCCCGCCGCCGGGCAAGCCGCGGCTGGTGGGCGCCGACGCGACCCATGCCTGGGTGGTGCTGTGGTGCGGGGCGGAGCGCCGCTGGCTGGGGTTCGACCCCACCAATGCCTGCATGGTGGGGACCGACCATATCGTCACCGCCATGGGCCGCGACTATGCCGATGTCGCGCCGATCGACGGTGTGTTCACCGGCCAGGAAGGCCAGAAGATCGACGTTGAGGTCGATGTGGAGCCGCTCGAACTCGCCTGATTCGAGATCAGGCCGGTTTCAGCCCCAGCCGGGGCGGCGGCCCGAAGCGGTGCGCGGGTCGGCATGGGCCGGCTGCTGCCAATGGCTGCGCTTCGTGTGGCTGCGGTGCGCGCGGGCGTTCGACTTCATGCTGCGGAAGCCGCGCGAATGGCGGCGCCGACGCCGCCTGTTCTTGTGATCGAGCAGAAGATGCACGGCGGCCCAACCAAACAACACGGTCAGGAAAAGCGTGACGGCACTCCAGTGTACGACAGGCTCATGCATGATCGCTAACCCCCCGGTTCGATCTGCCGTCTCCGCCAGGGCGAAGTCGGTCGCATTCACTTTAGATGGATCATAGTAAACAAGAAGTAAACTATGGTTAACGAAGCGATTGTTTCATCAGCGGAAAGATGCGTCGGGCGATCGGTGTTCAGCCTGGGCGGGGGAGCGAATCGAGGCTCTGGCGCCTCGAATGTCTCGACAAGCCACGCCGGTTCGACGAAGAGGCCGTTGCCCGTTTCCTTCCAGCGGCGGGCGCCCATCCGGGGGGATGATCGACGAATGAACCTGTTGGAGATCGCGGCCAATCTGTTCGCGACCATCTCGATCCTGCTGGCGACGCGCAACAGCATCCATAGCTGGTGGACCAGCATCGTCGGCTGTTCGTTGTTCGCGATGCTGTTCTTCGAGGCGCGACTTTATGCCGACGTCACCCTGCAGGGCTTCTTCATCCTGATCAGCGCCAGCGGCTGGTGGATGTGGCTGAAGGGCGATGCCGGCTCGCCGCTGCCGATCACCCATGCGCCGGTGCGGCTGCTGATCGGCATGGGGCTGGCCGGGCTGGCGGTGGGCGCGACCTATGGCGCGCTGCTCCACCGCTTCACCGATGCCTATTTGCCCTTCGTCGATTCGGCGGTGATGGTGCTCAGCGTGATCGGCCAGCTGTTGCTGATGCGCCGTATTTTTGAGAATTGGTTCGTCTGGCTGGTGGTCAACTGCATCTCGGTGCCGCTCTACCTGTCGCGTGGTCTGGAGCTCACGGCGTTGCTCTATGCGAGCTATATCTTCACCAACCTCTATGCCCTGTGGAACTGGCGCCGCGAGATGCGGGCGCAGGCGGTGGTGGTGACGGCCTGATGACGGTGAAGCGCATCGCCCTGCTGGGCGGGGAATCGAGCGGCAAGTCGACCCTGGCGGAGATGCTGGCGCTGCGCTTCGGCACGCGCTGGGTGCACGAATATGGCCGCGAGCTGTGGATCAAGCGCGACACGCGGCTCGACTTCGGTGACCTGCTCCACATCGGCGAGGTTCAGGTCGCGCGCGAGCAGGAAGCGCTGGCGCGCGCCGATCGCTTCCTGTTCTGCGACACCACCCCGCTCGTCACCGTCTTCTACAGCCGGGCGATGTTCGGCCGGGTCGATCCCCGGCTCGAGGCGCTGGGGGAACGGGCTTATGACCACAGCCTGCTCTGCTCACCCGACATCCCCTTCGTCCAGGACGGCTATCGCGAGGATGAGCGCTTCCGCCGCGAGCAGCACGACTTCTACCTCGCCGCGCTCGAGCGGACAGGCCAGCCCTACACGCTCGTCGAAGGCGATCTCGACCAGCGCATCGCCGCGGCGGTGAAGCTGCTGGAGACGCTCTGAGCCCGCTTGCGGAGGCCGGGAAAAGGCCTCTATGCCGGATGGAAATCTTGGGAGACGGACATGATCATCGAGCGCGTGGAATTCGACATCGCCCCCGGCCAGGAGGAAGCGTTCCTCGCGCATTGCGACGCCCATCGCGATACCTTTGCGGCGATGGCGGGGTGCAACAGCTTCCGCTTCGGCCGCGGCGTCGAGAATCCGTCGAAGATGATGCTGTTGCTTCACTGGGATTCGGTCGACGCGCATAATGCGGCGCGCGAAGCCGGGGCGATCAAGCCCTTCGGCGCGGCGCTCGGCCCGATGCTGGCGGGGACGCCGAGCATGGAGCATTTCGACTTGGCCGAGTGAGGGGGCAGGGTGGGGTTTTAAGAAGGAAGAAGACCCTCATCCCGACCTTCTCCCGCAAGCGGGAGAAGGAGAGTCGTTGGCGCTTGCCGCGAGAGAAGCCCTCTCCCGCTTGCGGGAGAGGGTTGGGTGAGGGTCTTCTTCTTCTGCTTCTTCTCTTCCGCCCTCAACCCAGCCAGATCGCCCCAGCCACCGCCAGAAATCCCACCAGCAGAGCCCCCGCGATCAGCCGCCCCGCCTCGACGATCGCCCCCGCCTGAAGCCCAGGCCCCGGCGTCGCACCATCCTCCAGCTTCGCCACCGTCGCCCGGATCAACCGGGGCAGATCATCCCCCGCGCGCAGCAGTTCGCGGCCGATCGCCTGGGCATTGGCGCTCCATCTGTCGGCCGAAAAGCGGGCCATTACGATCCGCAGGCTCGACCGCTCGATCGCCGCGGTCAGGTCGAAGTCGGGGACGATCGACTGGAGCACGCCGTCGATCGTCATCAGCGCCTTGAAGATCAGCAGCAGATCCGCCGGCAGCACCAGCTTCTCGTCGCGCATCAGCGCCATGAAGTCGCCGACCATCGCGGCGAGAACGATCTTCTGCCCGCCATGGCGCGCGATCAGCCGGTCGGCGGCGCGGCGGACATTGTCGCGCGGCACCGTGCCGGTCGACCAGCGCAGCAGCAGGTCGGCCAGCCGGTCGGGATCGCTGCCGGTGATCGCGCCGACGAAATCGATGAATTCCTCGCGCCGCCGGGGGGAGACATGGCCGAGCATGCCCAGGTCGAGCAGCGCGATGCGGTTGCCGGGCAGGCAGAGCAGATTGCCGGGATGCGGATCGGCGTGGAAGCGCCCGTTGATCAGCACCATGTCGAGCACCATGTCCGCGCCCAGTTCGGCGATCGCGACCGGATCGATGCCGCGGGCGCGGAGCGCGGCGGCGTCGCGCGGCGGCACGCCATCGACATGGTCCATCACCAGCAGGGTCTCGGAGGTCCAGCGCCAGTGGATCTCGGGCACCACCACCCGCGCGTCATCGGTGAAGTCGGCGCGCAGCCGATCGGCGTTGCGGCCCTCATTGGCGAAGTCGAGTTCGTCGAGCACGGCCTCGGCCAGATGGCGGACGAGGGCGGTGGGGGCGTAGCGGCGGGCCTCGGCGCTGCCTGCTTCCGCGATCGCGGCCAACTGGGTGAGCAGGCGGATATCGGCTTCCATCCGGGGGCGGATTCCGGGGCGCCGGATCTTGACCACGACGGCCCGCCCATCGGCCAGGGTGGCGCGATGAACCTGCGCCATCGAGGCGGCGGCAAGCGGCATCGGATCGAAACTGGCGAAGGCCGATTCCGGCGCTTCTCCAAGGGTTTGCTCGACACTCTCGCGAATTTGGTCGAAGGGCAGGGTGGGCGCCTGGCTGTGCAGTTTCTCGAACTCGGTGATCCATTCGGGGGGCAGCAGGTCGCCCCTCGTCGCCAGGATCTGGCCGAGCTTGATGAAGGTCGGGCCCAGCGCCTCGAACGCCAGCCGGGTCCGCCGGGGCAGGGTGATCGGGTCGTCGTCGGGCTCGCCGCCGCCGGCTTCCAGTCCGAGCCGCGCCAGCAGCAGCCCCAGGCCGAAGCGCGAGGCGACGCCCATCACCTCGCTGAGCCGCTGCCGGTCGCGCGCGGCGACCATCATGCTCTTCAGCATGGCCTCGGCCTCAGGACGGGGACCGTCCCGCCGCCCTGGCGATCAGCCGGTTCACATAATCGATCTTGCCGGCGATCGCGGGCGACAGGCGGAAGGGGTAGAGATCGGGCTGGCCCATCGATCGGTTGATCGCGTTGAGCGCGAAGCTGAACGGCACCATCTCCTCCGTCAGCCGATCGGTCGAGGCGGTATAGGGATCGAAGTCCACCGCGGCGCCATCATGACTCTCGGGCCCCGGAAAGGGGGCCAGTTTCATCCCGAAGCCGCCGACCGAAGCCAGCGTGTCGACCATGTGGAGATAATGGGCGAAGGTCTCGGCGAAATCCTCCCACGGGTGGGCGGTCGCGTAATAGCTCACATAGTCGTCGGTCCAGATCTTGCTGCCGGCTGCGCCATAATGGTCCTGCAGTGCCTGGGCATAATCGATCGTCTCGTCGCCGAAGACCGCACGGAACGCCGCCAGTTCCGCGGGATCGGTCTCCACCAGGCGCGACCAGTAATGATGGCCCACCTCATGGCGGAAATGGCCGAGCAGGGTGCGATAGGGCTCGCCCATCTCGCGGCGCATCTTCTCGCGCTGAACGTCGTCGGCCTCGATCAGGTTGAGGGTGATGACGCCGCCGTCATGGCCCGTGGCGATCTGCGCCTGTCCCTGTTCCTCGGCCGCGGGATCGTAAAGAAAGTCGAAGGCCAGCCCCTGGATATGGCCTTCCTCCTCGGCCTTGGTCTCCAGCGGCAGGCCCAGGTGGATCAAGGTGTGGAACATCCGCCGCTTGGCTTCCTCGATCTTGCCCCACCGCTCGGGCACGCCGAACACCGTCAGGTCGGGGATCGTCCGGTTGTGGCGGCAGGCGCGGCAATAGGGCGTGCTGTCGCCAGTGCCGACCAGCCAGTTGCAGACGGCGAACTCGTTGTTGTTCGCGCAGACCACCACGTCATGGACCTCACCGTCCACATCGCGCCAGGCGGTCGCGCCGTCGCCGAGGAACAGGAAGCCGTCCGACGCCGGGTCATAGCCTAGGGTGAAGGCGCAGGCGGGACACACCCGCGCCTCGAAATGGAGGAGGCGGTGGCAGTTCGGGCAGGGATAGGGGGCCATGAAACGGGCAACTCGCTTGCAGTTGGAACGATCAGGTCCCACAAACGCTGCCGGATCGGGCAGGTTGCTCTGCATACCGAATTTTCACTTGCGGAATGGCAAGAGGCACCACATCTGAACTGTTGTATTTTTGCAACAGCGCGCGACGGCAGGAACAACGAAGACCATCATGGCGGACCTCTATTCGAAACTGGGCGTGCAGCGTGGCGCTGACGAGGCCGAGATCAAGAAGGCCTATCGCAAGCTTGCCAAGGAACTGCACCCCGACCGCAACCAGGACAATCCCAAGGCGGCCGAGCGTTTCGCCGAGCTGACGTCGGCCTATGACCTGCTGTCCGACCGCGACAAGCGTGCCCAATATGATCGTGGCGAGATCGACGAACAGGGCAATCCGCGCGGCCCCTTCGGCTTTGGCGGCCGTGGCGGCGGGGGGTTCAACCCCGGCGCGGGCCCGGGCGGTGCCAGTTTCGAATTTGGTGGCGACGGCGCCGATTTCGGCGACATCTTCGAAGGCATTTTCGGCCGCTCGCGCGGTGGCGCGGGGGGAGCGGGCGGCGCGGGCACCGGCGGTGGCCGTCGCGGCGGTTTCGGCGGTGGTGGTTTTGGCGGCTTCGGTACCCAGGGCGGCGCGCGGCCGGCACGGGGCGCCGACGTGGCCTATCGCCTCGCGGTGCCGTTCGAGGATGCCGCGGCGCTGAAGCCGCAGCGCATCACCCTGTCGAACGGCAAGACGATCGATGTGAAGCTGCCCAATGGCGTCGAGACCGGTACCCAGATGCGGCTGGCGGGGCAGGGCGAGGAAGGGCCGGGCGGCAAGGGCGACGCGCTCGTCACCGTCGAGGTGCGCCCGCATCGCTTCTTCGAGCGCGACGGCGACGATGTCCGGCTGGACCTGCCGGTGGGGCTCGACGAGGCAGTGACCGGTGAAAAGGTGAAGGTGCCCACCGTCGACGGCGCGGTGATGCTGGGCATTCCCAAAGGAACCGGATCGGGCAAGACGCTGCGGCTCAAGGGCAAGGGTTTCCACCGCAAGGATGGCACCCGCGGTGATCAGCTCGTCAAGGTCATGATCGACATTCCGGCCGACGATGCGGAGCTGGAAGCCTTCGTCGAAAGCTGGTCCGCCAAGGGTCAGCGCAACCCGCGCGCCAACCTGGGCGTTTGATAAAGCGATAATCTTTTCAAAGGGCTGAGAGGTGAAGCTCTGGTGACGGATGAATCCCCGGAAGCCCGCCGCAAGCGCCCCTTCGAAAAGCATCTGAACCAGATGCGGCCCGGTGGGCGCCTCTATGCGGTCGTCCGTCGGGCCGCGATCGGCGTCTATACCGACGGGTTCATCCACGCCGGCAACATCGCCTATCTGGCGCTGCTGACCATGTTTCCCTTCTTCATCGTCATGGCGGCGCTGGCGCAGCTGTTCGGCCGAACGCCCGACGTCCAGCACGCGGTTTACGGCTTCCTCGCGACGGTGCCGCCCTCGGTGCGCGATCTCGTTGCGAAGCCGATCGAGGATGTGCTGGCCTCCACCAACAAGGGGGCACTGCTCTGGCTCGGCGCGCTGGTGGGGCTGTGGACGGTGGGCAGTTTCATCGAGACGATCCGCGACATCCTCCACCGCGCCTATGGCACCAAGCCCAGCAAGGGTTTCTGGCATTATCGCGCCGGATCGATCCTGATTATCTTCATGTCGGTGGTGCTGGCCATGGCGGCGTTCAGCGCGCAGGTGGTGCTGACCGGCGTCGAGCAGTTCGTCTGGCGGCTGCTGCCCTTCGGCGCGAAGGTGCAGCCGCTGATCAACCTCACCCGCATCGGCCCTCTGCTGATGCTGATGGCCGCGCTTTATGCGATGTTCGTGACCCTCACTCCGCTCAAATATCGGCTCTCCGCCTGCCCGAAATGGCCGGGGGCGATGTTCACCGCCTTCTGGTGGATGATCGTCACGATGCTGTTGCCGGTGGTGGTTTCGGCATTTGGCGGCTATGGGCGCACCTATGGCAGCCTGGCGGGGGTGATCGTTACCCTGTTGTTCTTCTGGCTGGTGGGGCTCGGGCTGGTTTTCGGCGCGCACCTCAACGCGGCTCTAGCCGAAACCCCGGAAACTTCGGTAAAGGACCATGCGCCAAGGGAATGAATGGAGATGACGTGGCGGGTTTGATGCAGGGAAAGCGCGGGCTGATCATGGGGCTTGCCAATGATCGGTCGCTGGCATGGGGCATTGCCAAGGCGCTGCATGCGCAGGGCGCCGAGATGGCGTTCAGCTACCAGGGCGAGGCGCTGGAGCGCCGCGTGCGCCCGCTGGCCGAGGAGGTCGGCTCCGATTTCCTGATCGAGTGCGACGTGTCGGACATGGCCGCGCTCGACGTGGCGTTCGGCACCCTGGCCGAGCGCTGGCCGACGATCGACTTCGTCGTCCACGCGATCGGTTTCTCGGACAAGAACGAGCTGCGCGGCCTGTATGTCGACACCAGCCTCGAGAACTTCCTGATGACGATGAACATCTCGGCCTACAGCATGGTCGCGGTGACGAAGCGCGCGCGGGCGATGATGCCGAATGGCGGCTCGCTGCTGACGCTCAGCTATTATGGCGCCGAGAAGGTCGTGCCGCATTACAACGTGATGGGCGTCGCCAAGGCCGCGCTGGAGACCAGCGTCAAATATCTGGCGATGGACCTGGGGCCGGAGAATATCCGCGTCAACGCGATCTCGGCCGGCCCGATCAAGACCCTGGCCGCCAGCGGCATCGGCGATTTCCGCTACATCCTGAAGTGGAACGAGCTGAACTCGCCGCTCCGCCGCAACGTGACGATCGAGGATGTCGGCGGCGCCGGCCTCTATCTGCTCTCCGATCTGGCGTCGGGCGTGACCGGCGAAATCCACCATGTCGACGCCGGCTACAACGTCATCGGCATGAAGGCCGAGGACGCCCCGGATATCGCTTTGGCGTGACGAATCTCCCTCTCCCTGAGGGAGAGGGAAGGGCCGGCTCTACCCCCTAGGTCTTCACCGTCCGGCATTTCTTGCAAAAGAGGGGTTTCGCGTCCTGCGCTTCTGGAACAATGACGTGCTCGCGAATCTGGACGGGGTGACGACGACGATCATGCATGTGCTGAAGGAAGGCCCTCACCCTCCCATTGCTACGCAATGGGCCCCTCCCTCTCCCCTGAAGGGAGAGGGGTGATGTCGTTCAACTCCTTCGGTCGCGTCTTCCGCTTCACCACCTGGGGGGAAAGCCACGGCCCCGCGATCGGCGCGGTCGTCGACGGGTGCCCGCCGGGCTTGTCGCTCAGCGAGGCCGATATCCAGCCCTGGCTCGACAAGCGCCGCCCCGGCACCTCGCGCTTCACCACCCAGCGGCAGGAGCCGGACCAGGTCCGCATCCTCTCGGGCGTGTTCGAGGGCAAGACCACCGGCACCCCGATCAGCCTGATGATCGAGAATGTCGACCAGCGCTCGAAGGATTATTCGGAGGTCGCGCTGGCCTATCGCCCCGGCCATGCCGACTATGCCTATGACGCGAAATATGGCTTTCGCGACTATCGCGGCGGCGGGCGCAGCTCGGCGCGCGAGACGGCGTCGCGGGTGGCGGCGGGCTCGGTCGCGCGGCTGGTGATCCCCGAGGTCCGCATCCGCGCCTATCTGGTCGAGCTGGGCGGCGATGCCATCGATCCGGCGGCGTTCGACGATGCCGCGATCGACGAGAATCCCTTCTTCTGCCCCGACCGCGCTGCCGCGGCGCGCTGGGAGAAGATCGTCGACGATGCGCGCAAGGCCGGTTCCTCGGTCGGCGCGATCGTCGAATGCGTGGCCGAGGGCGTGCCCGCCGGCTGGGGCGCGCCGCTCTATGCCAAGCTCGACAGCGAACTGGCGGCGGCCTGCATGTCGATCAACGCCGTGAAGGGCGTCGAGATCGGCGACGGCTTCGCGGCGGCGCGGCTGACCGGCGAGACCAATGCCGATCCGATGCGCCCCGGCAATGACGGCAAGCCCGTCTTCCTGGCCAACCATGCCGGCGGCATCGCGGGGGGCATTGCCACCGGCCAGCCGGTGATCGTCCGCATCGCGCTCAAGCCCACTTCGTCGATCCTGACGCCGATCGAGACGATCGGCCGCGATGGCCAGGCGACCGAGCTGCGCACCAAGGGCCGGCACGACCCCTGCGTCGGCATCCGCGCCGCGCCAGCGCTGGAGGCGATGATGGCGCTGGTGCTGGCCGACCAGAAGCTGCTCCACCGGGCGCAGATCGGATGAGCGACGGCGCCGCCCGCGAAGATGATGGGCGCATCGCCCGCCGCATCGTCGTGAAGGGCAAGGTGCAGGGCGTCTTCTTCCGAGCCTGGACGATCGAGCAGGCGACCGAACTGGGCCTCGATGGCTGGGTGCGCAACCGGATCGACGGCTCGGTCGAGGCGCTCGCCGCCGGCCCGGCCGACAAGGTCGAGGAACTGATCGCGCGCTGCCACAAGGGTTCGCCGCCGTCGCGGGTCGACCGGGTGATCGTCGAGGATACGCCGGGCATCACCGCCGCCGGCTTCACCCAGAAGCCGACCGTATGAGCGACGTGAAACCGATCCGGGTCGAGGCGCTGGCCGGGCTGCCGCATGGCTTTCTGGGCCGCGAGGGCGGGGTGTCGACCGGCATCCATGCCGGGCTCAATGTCGGCCTCGGCTCCGACGACGATCGCGATGCGATCCTCGAGAATCGCCGCCGTGCGGTGGAGGCGGTGGCGCCGGGCCATAAGCTCGTCACCCTGCACCAGGTCCATTCGCCCGACACCGTGGGCGTGACCGAACCTTTCCCCGACGAGGACCGGCCGCATGCCGATGCGCTCGTCACCAACCGGCCGGGTCTGCTGCTCGGCATCCTCACCGCCGACTGCGTGCCGGTGCTGTTCGCCGATGTACGGGCCGGGGTGGTCGGCGCGGCGCATGCCGGCTGGAAGGGGGCGATCACCGGGGTCACCGACACCGCGATCGCCGGGATGGAGAAGCTGGGCGCCGACCGTTCCGCCATCGTCGCCGTGATCGGCCCGTGCATCGCGCGGGCGAGCTATGAGGTCGACGAGGGTTTCGTGCGCCGCTTCGAGGCCGACGATCCCGAGAATGAGCGATTCTTCGCCGATGGCCGCCGCGCCGGCCATGCCCAGTTCGACATCGAGGCCTATGTCGCCCACCGGCTGGCCTCGGCCGGGATCGGCCGGGTGATCGCGCTGGGCGAGGACACCTATGCCCAGCCCGACCGCTTCTTCAGCTTCCGCCGCGCCACCCATCGGGGTGAGCCCGGCTATGGGCGGCAGATATCGCTGATCGGCCTGCCGGGCTGAGCGGAACGCTTTTCGCAGCCGTCGCTCCGGCGGAGGCCGGAGCCGCTAGAGGCTCTTGCAGCTAGCTGGTTCTCACATCGTGGCGGCTCCGGCCTCCGCCGGAGCGACGCTTGTGGGGGGCTCAGAAGGGCAGCGCGCGCGACTTCTGGGTGAAGTTCATATAGCCGACATTGACGCCGAGCCGCCAGCCGACGCCCAGCCGGATCGGGATCAGCACCACGTCGCCGCGGCGCAGATAGGTGGCGGTGAAGCCGCCGATCACATAGGCGGTGCCTTCGACCGCGGGGTAGCGCTTGAAGATGTCGGCGCTGTCGTAAAGATTATAGACCAGCACGAAGCTCTTGGCGCCATTGGCGCCCAGGTCGAAGCCCAGCGAGGGGCCGGTCCAATAGATCGGCAGCTGGCCTTCCACCTTGTGGAACAGGGTGCCCGAGCCATAGCGGACGCCGACGATGATCGCGCCGCCGGCTTCACGCCCGGCGATATAGGCATTGGGCTGGCCCTGCTCGGCAAAGATCTTCTCGATCAGCTTGGCGAGGCCCTGCGCGCCCTTGCCGAACACGCCTTCCGCGGCGCTGAGCACGTCGTCCTCGGCATAGGTGCCGTTCTCGGCGGCGGTGGCGGCTTGCGCCCGCGTCGCCGACGGCATGCCCTGGCCCTCGACCTGCACGGCATCAGCCGCGGCCGCGGTACCGGCGGGCGCGTCGGCCGGCGGTGCTTCCTCGACGGGGGCGGGAGCCGGCGTCGTGACCTTCGTGCCATAATTGGCCTCGCTCGCGGGAACGGGGGCGAGATCGCTGGCCTGGTTGGGATCGACGGTGCGCATCTGGGCCGACGCCGTGCCCGCGATTCCCATCGCCAGCACCGCCGACACGCCCAGCATCCAACCCTTCGTCATCCCATTCTCCGCAAGCCGCTGAACCGGTCGCGCGGTTAAAGCCGCTTTTGGCTGTCGCTGCAATGAACGCGGCCCTGAATAATGATGTCGATTTTTTCCTGATTGCCCCGGTTGATCGCACCGCATGTGCTCGCTATAGCGCGCCTCTGCCTTCCCGGAGACGTGGGTGAGTGGCTGAAACCAGCGGTTTGCTAAACCGCCGTACCCTGAATTGGGTACCGAGGGTTCGAATCCCTCCGTCTCCGCCACTTCGGAACAACGGTGGGCACTCCGCCCGCCGCCGTGGCTACGCCGTTGGCCGAGAGCAACCGTAGCAGGCTGCTCTTTGAGCCCATGATTCGAACTTCCCCGCGATCAACCTCAACCCGCTGCGCCAGCGCGCGAAGATGGTCGCGGCGGTAGCCGCCGCCCTCCACGCGAATGCGTCGCCGCGCGGTAGAGGCGAACTTGTGCAGCATCGTCGGCGTGATTGCCTGTTGCGCCGAGCTGTGAAGCAGTGCCGAGGCGCGTTCGGAATCCGCCCGCGCTTGGTCGCGCGTCGCCTTGAGGCCGTCAATGCGATCCTTGAGCGCGGGATCATCCAGATCGGCGATGCCGCTTTCGATCGCATCATAGAGGCGCTTCAAGCGCAGCTCCGTTTCGGAGGCGCGCCTGTTCAGTTGCGCGATATGCTCGCGGCGCCGGTCGGATCGCTCCTGCCGACGATCGAGCACATCGGACAGCACATCTTCCAGCCGGTCAGGATCGAGCAGCCGTTCCGAGAGATAGCCGGCGACGAGATCGTCTAGGCGCTCCATTGCGACGGTCATTCCTTCGCAAGCCGTCGCGCCCTGCCGCGCCTTCATCGAGCACGTATAGTAGCGGTAGCGCCCACCTTTGCCCGTGCGGATTGTCATCGCGCCGCCGCACTTCCCGCAATAGATCAAGCCCGTCAGCAGCGTCGGGCCACCGACGACCTGCGGATGGGCGACCTTTGGGCTGCGCGATTTCAAGTGCGCCTGAACCGCGTCGAAGGTCGCTTGGTCGATGATCGGCGGAACCTCGACCGCGATCACTTCGTCAGCCGGCTTCAATTCCTTCGACTTGCCGCGCTTGTTGAACTCATGCCGACCCGCATAGGTCGCGCGGGTCAGCATCCGATGCACCGTGCCAATCCCCCAACGTCCGCCGTCGCGGGTGCAGATACGGCGTTCGTTGAGGTGCTTGGTGATCGTCTTTACGCCCATCGGCCCGGACGTGCCGTCGCCTTCCAGCGCCAGCTTGAACGCCAGCCGCACCGTATCGGCGTGCAGCGGGTCAATCTCCAGCTTCTTCTTGACCTTCGCGCCGCGCTGCTCGGCCGCCACGACGCGGTAGCCGATCGGCGGCAGCGAGCCATTCCAGAAGCCCTGCCGGGCATTCTCCTTCAACGCGCGCAAGACGTGCTTTGCGTTCTCCTTCGACTGATATTCGTCGAACAGCGCCATGATCTGCCGCATCATCACGTGCATCGGATCGTCGCCCATCTCCTGGGTGATCGACAGCAGCTTGACCCCGTTCTTGGCGAGCTTGCGGACGTAGAACTCCAGCTCGAAATGGTCGCGGAAGAAGCGCGAGAAGCTGTGGACCACGACGACATCGAACGGCGCGGGCTTGGACGTGCCCGCTTCGATCATGCGTTGGAACTCTGGCCGACGATCATTGGTCGCCGACGCGCCCGCCTCGACGAAGGTTTCAACCAGCTCCAGCCCGCGCGACAGGCAATAGGCTTCGCCTTGTTTGCGTTGATCGGGGATCGACACGTCATGCTCCGCCTGCCGCGCCGTCGAGACGCGCAGATAGAGGGCGGCGCGCAGCGGCACGGTCATGGCAACGAACTCCTCACATCATTGGCACGGCCCGAACAACTCGTCAAAGACATCGCCGAACCATGCCTCAAATACATCCACCTCGGCGGTCGTGACCGGGATGCGCTCTGGCCAGTCGTCTGTGACGGTCCAGGCCGAAAGATCGTCCTTTGGCGGTCGCCCGGCACCCGGCCGGACAACAAACGCCATTTCGGCATAGTCGAGTAGATCGTCCGGGCATTGCCGGAGACGGCGTGGGGTTCGGCGACGGAGCTTGCGAGGCGCGGCCATTCCGACAAGGTGCCGTCCACCCGCCCCGCGCGCAAAGCCGCAACGTAGGCGTAGCGCAGATAGGAGCCGAGGGCGGCGTGCGGCAGGATCAACCGATGTGCATCAGTCGGCATGGTCAGTCTTCCGACTCAAAGCTGCGGTTCTCGCGGCAGTGCCAGAGGCGTAGAATGAAGATCGTTGCGTCTGCGATTTCGTAGCGCAGCTCGTAGTTGCCGACGATGATCCGCCGGACCTCGCGCGGCTCGTAGGCTTCCAGCTTCTCGCCGATCCGGGGATAGTCGAGCAGCCGATCCGGCGCGCGTGCGAGTTGCTGCACGACCCGCGCCGCAGCTTCTGGAGCAACCGGGCGCAGGTGCTCGTTTAGTCGCACGAGATCTGAGGACGCCCTGCCGGTCCACTTGATCCTCATGCTGACGGCGGCGGCAACGGCGTGTCGGTGCCGAGGCTGTCAGCCCAAGCCTGTATCGCTTGATGGTCGATCACCCGCCCCGCGTCCACATCCGCCAAGGCTTCGAGCGTCATCCGATGACGCTCCTCTTCCTGATCGACCCAGGCGGCGAGCGCCTGTTTCATCACCCAGCCGCGCGAGCGTTCGAGCCGCAAGGCCATCGCCTCGACCTTTTCCGCCAGTCCGATGGGGACGTGCGCGGTCAAAACTTTAGTGTCTATGGCCATAGTAGCACTCTCTATCAGTGTGATTAAAATATAATCGAAAAGGCGATGGGAAGCAAGTTGGCGCCTCCCTACGGGACCGCCGCTCTATCTTCGCTGCGCTCCGACCGAGCCCCAATGGGTCTCGGCCCTACCGGGTGACGATCAGCATGGCGAGCCGGCGCTGGCGCGCCGATAAGCCAATCCGCCGGGCGGATTGCAGTTGTTCGAGAGTACGGAGATCGGGCCAGGGCTACGCCGTCCCGATCGCATTGTTTGTTTCTCTCCCCGTCGGTGGGGTGGGCGACGCTTCTCTCTAGGCCCGCCGCGCCGGGCGGCAACGCGCACGCGCGTCCTCCACGATGTTCCGGCCCGGAGGGTGCGGCCCGGCTCCGTCGGCGGGCCTGCCGATCCGCTTTTTCGCCGCCCACCCCATTCCGGGGTGAGTGCGGTTTTTAGGAGAAGTGTGATGAACGCTGTTACCGAAACCGCAGCCGCCGAGCCTGTGTCGGGCGTGGAAATCTTCCTGCCGCTCGCCAAGCTCAAGAAGTCCCCGCGCAATGCCCGCAAGGTGCCGCATGGGGAAGCCGCAATCGAGGCGCTGGCCGCTTCGATCCAGCACAAGGGGCTGATCCAGAACCTTGTCGTGGAGCCCGAGACCAAGGATGACGGGGCGCCGACCGGCTATTATCTCGTCACCGCTGGCGAGGGCCGCAGGCTTGCAATGCTGCTGCGCGCCAAGCGCAAGCAGATCAGGAAATCGGAACCCGTGCGCTGCTGGCTGGATACGGCCAACGATCCCGCCGAGGTGTCGCTGGACGAAAACGTGACCCGGACCCCGATGCACCCCGCCGACCAGTTCGAGCGGTTCGCCGAGCTTTCCCGTGACAAGGGATGGGGCGCGCAGGAGATCGGCGCGCGCTTCGGCGTGTCGGCTTCCGTGGTGAAGCAGCGGCTTCGCTTGGGCGCGGTCAGCCCCAAGCTGTTGCAGGTCTATCGGGAGGACGGGCTTACACTGGATCAGCTTATGGCCTTCGCGATCACCGAGGACCATGCCCGGCAGGAGCAGGTCTTCGAGGGGCTGCACCACAACCGCGAGCCGTGGATCATCCGGCGCGACATGACCGCCAGCAATGTTCCGGCGACCGACCGGCGCGCGCTGTTCGTCGGGGCCGACGCCTATGTCGAGGCGGGCGGCAACATCATCCGCGACCTGTTCAGCGAGGACCGGGGCGGGTTCTTCGAGGATGCGGGCTTGCTCGACATGCTTGCTGTCGAGAAGCTGCGCGAGATCGCGGGCGAGGTTCAGGCCGAGGGCTGGAAATGGACCGAGGCGCATATCGACTATCCCCACGCCCACGGGATGCGGCGCTTCTATCCGCAGGCCATTCCCCTGTCCGACGAGGACGAGGAGCGGTTGGACGCCCTGTCCATCGAGCATGACGAGCTTGCCGAAGGCTATTCGTCCTATGACGAAATGCCCGAGGACGTGGCGACGAAACTGGAGGCGGTGTCCGACGAGATCGACGCGATTTCGGCTAAGCGTTCGGCCTACGACGCGAGTGTGATCGCGCATGGCGGCGCGTTCGTCGTGCTTCATCATGACGGGACCGTCAGGATCGAGCGAGGTTTCGTGCGGGCGGAGGACGAGGTGCTGGCGGACCCGCAGCCAGAACCGGAGGCCGACGCCGAGACGACCGACCCGCAGGCCCGGGCGGACGAGCAGCCCGAGAACGGCGACGAGGACGTGCAGGAGATCGAGGACGAGGACGAGGAACCGGGCAAGCCGATTTCCGATAGCCTCACCCGCAACCTGTCCGCCTATCGGACGCTGGCGCTGCGCGTCGCCTTGGCCGACCAGATCGATATGGCGTTGGTCGCGCTCACCCACACGCTCACCGCGCAACTGTTCTACAGCTATGCCGAGGCGGGTTGCCTTGAGGTGCGTCCGACCGTGCCCCCCTTGGGGAGCCACGCTGACAGCATCGAGGACACCCCCTTGGCGGCGCGGGCGGGTGAGCAGCGCGAGGCATGGGCCGAGCGTATGCCGCGCGACGTGGCGGACCTGTGGGGCTTCATCGTCGCGTTGGACGACGAGAAGCGGCTGGCGCTGCTGGCGCATTGCGCGTCCCGCACCGTCAACGCCCTGCGGCTGCCGTGGGACCGCAAGCCCCGGACGCTGCAAACGGCGGACAGGCTGGCGAGCGCGCTGGCGCTGGACGTGGCGAAGGGCTGGACGCCCACCGTGGACAGCTACTTTGGCCGCGTCACCAAGGCGTATATCGTGGAGGCCGTCGCGGAGGGCGTGTCGGAGGACGCCGCTCGCCGTATCGCGGACATGAAGAAGCCGGACATGGCGCGAGCCGCCGAGCAGCTCCTGGCCGGGACCGGCTGGCTTCCCGCCGTGCTGCGGACGCCGCAGCCGGAGGGCGAACAGCCCACCGAGGGCGAAGCGATTAAGCCGCAGGACGCGGACGAGGACGCCTACGCCGTCGCTGCTGAATAGCGGCAGCGGGCCGGGGCCGCGCGAGCGGTCCCGGCCTTTTCGCGCTTTGACCAGAAAAATTTGCGGCCGCGCCCGTAAGGGGCGCGGCCGCCTTTGCCTTATCGCGTCGCCACGGTCTTGAGCGCAGCGAACGGGGCTAGCGCGAACACCGCTAACAGCCAGAATGCCGCTGCGGACGTGCCCGCGACCCCGCCCAGGTCGGTCAGGCCGCCGAGATTGGCGACCATGCCCGCGAGCGCCGCGCCGATGGCGGTGGCGAACAGTTGCACGGTGGTGATCGAGGCCGAGGCCAGATCCCGCTCGTCGTCGGGCGCGACCTTGAGCACGCGGGTCAGGAGATGCGGCCAGCCCAGGCCGACCCCGAATCCGACTGCCGCCAGCGCTACCGCGATTGGGGCGAGCACATTCCAGGCGCCATCGCTCGGCCGGGGCACGAGCCCCGTCAGCGCCGCCATCCCGATCAGCGCGATGATCGGCGCAGCCTGGACCGCGCGGCGCGCGCCATGCTCGCCCGCGCCGGAACTCGCGATCGATCCCAGCGTCCAGCCCGCTGCCATCAGCGCGGCGAGATAGCCGGCGGTGAGCGGCGTCTGCGCGTGCAGAACCTGGAGGAACAGCGGCACGAAGATTTCGGTCGAGGTCACCGCGACCGCGAGCAGCGCCATCGTCGCATAGAGCGCGCCGAGCGGCGCACCCAGCCGGAACGCCCCGCGCGGCAGCAGCCGGTGGCGGGCCTTGGCTTCAACCACGATCAGCGCGCCGGCGGCGATCAGCGCGGCGACAATCCCGGCGACGTTCCACGCCAGGACGTTCGAGACGCTGCCCGCAGATACGGCGAGCACCGCCGCGGTCAACAGCACGAGCTGAGTCGTCGGCGTCGCCGTGCGGTCGTTCGAATCGCCACTGCGCCGGGGCAGGACCGCTAGCGCGAGGAACGCGAACAGCGCGACCACCGGCAGCAGCGACCAGAACGCCCAGCGCCACGCATCGAGCTCGGCGAACACCCCGCCGATCGCGGGACCGACGAGCGTGGCGACGCCCCACATTCCCGAGACCAGCGCCATCGCGCGCGGCCACAGTCCTTCAGCGAACACCAGCCGGATCATCGCGTAGGACAGCGCGAACAGGAATCCGCCGCCCAGCCCCTGGACGATCCGCCCGCCGAGCAGCACCGGCATCGACGGCGCGGCGGCGCATATTAGTGTGCCGAGCGCGAACAGCGCAGCGGCGGCGGCGTAAGCGCCGCGCGGCCCGGCCGCGCCGAGCAGCCGCGCCGAGGTCGCCGAGCCAAGGATCGAGGCGACCACGAACAGCGTCGTGTTCCAGGCGTAATAGTCGAGACCCCCGATGTCGCGCACGACCGAGGGGAGAATGGTGGTGGCGATGTAGACGTTGACAGCGTGTAGCGCGACGCCGCCCGCCAGCGCCAGCGAGCGAACGCCGTTGCGGCCTGACAGCAGGTCGGCCCACCGGGCTACGGGTGCGGGCCCAGGTTCGGTGATGTCCATATCGGCTCCTTTCCGGCGGGACTCGCCGCGGGCTTGATTGACGGCCGACATCTCTGATAAAACCTCAACCATTGTTGAGGTCAAGCCCCTTATGACGCAGCGGATCGACACGACCAGGGCGCTCAGCGTCGGCGAGGTCGCGCGACGCAGCGGCGTCGCGATCTCGACCGTGCATTTCTACGAGGCCAAAGGGCTGATCGAAGGCTGGCGCAGCGGCGGTAATCAGCGCCGCTACACGCGCGACGTGCTGCGCCGAATTGCGGTCATCCGCGTCGCGCAGCGCGCCGGTATCGGACTCGCCGACATCCGCGCCGCGTTCGCTGCCGTGCCAGCCGGCCGCACGTTGACCGCACTGGACTGGGGTGCGCTGTCATCGGCCTGGCGGGCCGAACTCGACGCGCGGATCCGCGCGCTCACGCAGCTTCGCGACGAACTGGACGGCTGTATCGGCTGCGGCTGCCTATCGCTGAGCGACTGCCCGTTGCGCAATCCCGGCGATCGACTCTCGGAAACGGGAGCCGGCGCGGTGCTACTGGAGCCCTCGGGTCAATGAGCCGCTAGCGACCGGGTGGTGCCGCAGTTCGCATGACGATCCATCCCGCATCGGCGCGACCGCGCGGCCTCTCGATTGGCTTGATCTAACCGGGGCCGGCTTCGCCTCGCTCGGCCTGGCGCAACGCCGCCGCGCGGCCTTTTTTCCGCCGCCTTCGGCTTTGCATCGCGAAGCAAAAAAGCCGCGCGTCGCCATCCTCCGCTGCGCTTCGGCCGCAAGCGGTGCGCGTCCGATCGTCCCCGCTTCACCGATCGCCATCGAGGCCGCGGCGGTCGTGGCCCGAAAGCGAAAGGAACTTCGACATGGCGACCATCGGCACCTTCACCAAAGCCGACAACGGCAACTTCAACGGCACCATCACCACCGCGACCCTCAAGCTCAAGGCGACGCTCCGGCCGATCGACATGGACGGCGACAAGGCGCCCGACTACCGGCTGACGGTCGGCACGGTCGAGTGCGGCGCGGGGTGGAAGAAGACCAGCCGCGAGAACCGCGACTACATTTCGGTCAAGTTCGACGACCCGACATTCCCGGCTCCGATCTACGCCACCCTATCCGAAACGGAGACCGGCGGAGAATACGTGCTCATCTGGTCCCGCTGACCCCATACGGCGCCCCCGCTCCACCGGAGCGGGGGCGCCTCTCGCGTTGAATAGGGCAACTAACCAGACAGCGAATCGAATAGCGGCAGCGGCATCGGGCTGCGCTCCGGCAGCGCGCCGGCGTCATAGGGTGCGATTGTCACCCATTCGACGCGCCAGTCCAGCGTCAGCTCGCCGTGACCAACACGCGAGATCCCCGCGCCGTCCACCACGACCCGGAAGTCGAAGCGATCTTTTTCGGCTTCGAGGCGGCCTTCGATCAGCGAACCGTCGCTCGCCGCCAACAGGAAACGCTCCTCCACCTCGTCATAGGGAACGCGCAGCGTCTTTGTGATGTCGCCCGCGACCGCGATGCGCTGGCCGGGCTGTCCTGTTATGGTGATGCTCATACCGACTCCTTATTGGCGGTTTGGATCAAAACAGGAACAAATGACAAGCGTTGTTTGCGGGCGCCGCAGGCGACGCGGTGCTTGGGGCTCTGCCCCCGGCGCACTACAAGCGGCTTCCGCCCAGCTTCCTCCACGCGCGAGCGCGTTCCGTGCAGCCGGTTCCCCGCGAAGCTGCTTTCCGTTTGCACCCCCGGTCTCGCCGACGGGCAGGGTTTCAGCGCGGCGCTCCGCTGCGCGGAAACCCAAGCCCAAGGAGGCCAAAATGCACTATCAGCTTGCCACCCGGTTCGGCCGCAACGCCCACCAGATCAGCGGCCGGGAGCCGCTCGACAACGAGGCGCTGTACCGCCACGTCCCGTCCATCTTCGCGCGCGAGGCGCACGACAGCCGTTCAGATCGCTACGTCTATGTTCCGACAATCGACATCGTGGAGGGGCTGCGCCGGGAAGGATGGTTCCCGTTCTTCGCCGTCCAGTCCGTCCCCCGCGACGGCAGCCGCCACGGCCACGCCAAGCATATGCTTCGCCTGCGCAGGGATGACGGCATCGGCAAGCCGGAGGCCGCCGAAGTCATCATCGTCAACAGCCATGACGGGACCAGCGCCTATCAGATGTTCGCCGGAATGCTGCGGTTCGTCTGCACCAACAGCATGATTGCCGGTGAGCGGTTCGAGGAGGTCCGCGTGCCGCACAAAGGCAATATCGAGCATGACATCATCGAGGGCGTTTACACGGTCGCGGAGGACTTCCCCCGGCTGATCGACGCCAGCGAATCGATGAAGGCGATCCAGCTTTCGCCGGATGAGCAGCGCTTGCTTAGCGAGGTTAGCCTTGTTGCGCGCTATGGCGACGACGAAAGCCCGGTTCGGCCCGAGCAGATCATCGAGCCGCGCCGCCGCGATGATGTGGACCGCAGCCTGTGGACCACCTTCAACGTCATTCAGGAGAATGTCGTTCGTGGCGGGTTGCAGGGCCGTAAGCGCAACGCCGAGGGCCGTATCCGCCGCGCGCAGACCCGCGCGATCAATGGCATCGACCAGAATGTGACGCTCAACCGCGCGCTCTGGACGCTGGCCGAAGGGATGCAGCGCCTCAAAGCGGCCTGACCCATAATTACCGCAGGGCCGGAGTTTCCGGCCCTGCGGCTTTGCCATTTTCGCGCCGATCCGCTGCGTCGGATCGGCGGCTGCCGCGCGTCCCAAGGTCCGCGCGGCCGCAACGGCGCGCTCGCCGGGCTGGCGCCCGGCTCGCGCTCAAGTTTTGCGAAGCTAGTCGGTTTCGGAGGGATCGAGTTGGGCGATAAGATCGGCGGGCGTGACACCAAGCGCGGAGGCCAAGTGAAACAAGGTGACGACCGTTGGATTGCGCAGGCCGCGCTCCAAATCGCTGACATATTGTTGGGTAAAACCGGACGTCTCGGCAAAGCGCTCCTGGGTAAAGCCCTTATCCTTCCTCAGCTTGGCGAAGTTCAATCCCACTAGGCGGCGCATATCCATGCGCGCGAAGCTGGACGCTACATCTCATCCGGTTTATCCCATATCAGTTGTGTTGGCTAAATCGCACTATCCGCCGCTGCGGGATGTGCATCTAGCGATGCAAGGCTTGCGCATATCCGGTTCTGTTTTTTGAGCTAGACTGGTTAACGGGGACACCATGAGCACCAGCCAATTCGCTGATCGCGCGCCGGAGGCATCGCAGCTCACGGCCTATGACGAAAGCCATCTCAATGTCTATTTGCGGCTGCTCGATGCGGACGAAGTAGGAGCGGACTGGCGCGAGGCGGCGACCGCGATCCTCGACGTAGACCCAGCCGCCGAGCCGCAACGAGCCAAGGCGATGCACGATAGCCACCTTGCGCGCGCGCGGTGGATGACGGAGGTTGGTTACGCGCATCTGCTCGGCTGCGAGCGCCCGCTAAGGCGTTAAGTTTAATCCATTTTGGTATCGATTCATTGCTTTCGTCGCAGCGCGCGCGGCACGGTTGAGCGCAACCTTGGCGCTATCGTGCGTCGGTCGAGCCGGAGATGTTCGTCCCCCGCAATCCGCCCTTAGTGCGGTTGGGAGGATGCCATGCCGACGCCCCAGCGCCGGCGCGAGCGGCGCGGCGGCAATCTGTCCGACGCGCTTGGTCGCGCCGATATAGCCGCCGAGTTTTTGCGGCGAAACCACACGTATCGCGCCGAATATGCGCAGATGCAACAACGCATCGCGGACGGCGCCGTCGTCAAGGACGCCGCCGAGACGGCGTTCGCGCGGCGCTGGGGGTTATCCTTTCGCCACTGCGCCGGATGACCTTTCAGACCCGGTCGTCTGGCGCCCGGAGCTGACCGCCGTCACGGTCATTCTCGACGCCGCGCCGGATGGATTCGAGACCGCCGCTCCGGTCGATCCGCGCGCGCTCGGCGCGCTGCTCGCCGACCTAGCCGGGATCGATGGACGGCATGTTGTCGTCGCCGATGCGGCCGGCGAGCATCGGCTGTGGTTGCGTGATTCGCAGCCTGGCCGCCCGCTCGCTGCCGTCATTCCGCTCGACAAGGATTTCATCACCCGCATCGCCAGCCTGTTGCGTTTCCACCGTCGCCTGCTCGGCCGGGCGGCCGGGCCGCTACCGCGCGGCTGGCCGCTCACCGCCTATCGGCTGGCGCGGCTCGACCTGATGCTCCGCGCGCTCGACCTGCGCGATGAGGGCGCAACTTATCGCGAGATCGCGACCGCCTTGGGCCGCGACGACGCCGCCCGGCTGTCCGCGAGCGACTGGAAAATGTCGGCGTCGCGCTCTTTCGTGGTGCGCTTGGTCCGCGACGGCATCGCCATGATGAACGGCGACTACCGCAAACTGCTCCGCATCCGTTGATCCGATTCCCCCAGCGACACCTTCTAGGGGGTGGTCGCATCCGTGCAGCCGCACATCTTCATACCCCACCCGGCCGCCTCGGTTCTGACAATTACGCCTCCTGCCGCCACCGCCCGCAGGAGCCGTCACTTGTCCGATACGCCCTCCAATCTGCCGCCCCGCTTCCTGCGCACGCCGGAAGCCGCGCGCTTTCTCGGCCTCTCGGGGCGCACCCTGGAGAAGCACCGCTATTTCGGCACCGGCCCGGCCTACCGCCGGATTGGCGGCCGCGTCGTCTATTCGGTCGATGACCTGCGTGCCTGGGCCGACATCGGCATCAAGCATTCGACCTCCGATCCGGGGCAGGACGACCTCATGCCGCGCGCGGATTCGGCCATCGCCCGGAGCCGGCGATGACCGTCCCGCCTTCGCCCATGCGCCACCGCCAGCCGTCCGAAGACGGCATGACCCGCGTCGAGCTGACCTGGATCGAGAAGCGGATCGAGCACTGGATCAGGTTCGGCCGGGTCGCCGTGGACGAGATCGTGGACCGCCGTCGCCGCATCGTCCGCTTCCGGCCCGACGCGATCTTCGCGTTCGTCCGCTGGGCGGCGAACGATTACGGTACTGTCAGCTCACGCATCGACATTGTGCGCGCGGTCCGCGCCGGTGAGCCGTTCACGACGCTGCCGTTCGTGCGGCGGGGCGGCGACATCCTGCTGACGATCGAGGGCTGGCCTAAGGTCAGTCAGGTTCTCGCAGCGATCGACGCTACGGAAGCCGCTGGCGTCGATTCGTGCGACGCCGCGCCCGACCATTGGCGCCACGTCGCCAACCGCATCTCCGCCGGTCAGTCGCCGCGCCCCTACACGCTGGAGCGTCATCGCGCCTGGCTCAAGCGCCGGGAGATCGAAGGATGACCCGCCGGAGCTGGACCATCGCCACGGCTGCCTCCGCGTCGCTGTTCGGCGCATCTTTCGCCGCCATCGCGGTCTTCGATCCTCTGCCGCGTCTCGTCTGGAACGCCAGCGCCAGCGCACCGCTCGGTCTCTACCGGATCGAGCCCGAGCGCGACCCTGCCGTTGGTCCGCTGGTCGCCGTGACGCCGCCCGCGCCGCTGGCGCGCTGGCTGGCGGAGCGCGGCTATCTCGGCGAGCGCGTGCCGCTGTTGAAGCATGTCGCCGCGCGGTCGGGGCAGCGCGTTTGCCGCGTCGGCGCCGTCGTGAGCGTCGATGCGCGGCCGGTCGCCGTCGCCCTTGAGCATGACGGCCGAGGCCGTCCGCTGCCGGTCTGGCAGGGTTGCCGCACGCTGCGCGCCGGCGAGCTGCTGATGCTCAACCCCGATCACGCCGACAGCATGGACGGCCGATATTTCGGCCCGCTGTCGGCCGCCACGGTGCTCGGCCGCGCCGTCCCGATCCTCACCCGCGACTCCCCGACCGCGCCGCTCGTCTGGCGCTGATCCGCTTCACCGCCTGCCAACTCAAAGGAGATCATCATGCAGATCGGCAGCTTCTTCCGCACCGCCAAAGGCTACGAAGGCATCATCGAGACGGCGACCCTCGACATCCGTATCTCGATCGTTCCGGCTGAGCAGAGCGACGCCGACAAGGCGCCGGACTGGCGCGTTCACCGCGGCGACGGCGGCGAAGGCCCGGAGATCGGCGCCGGCTGGAACGAGAGCGGCGAGCGCGCCGGGGATTATGTCTCGCTGCGCATCGACGATCCCGCGTTTGCGCAGCCGATCCGCGCCGCGCTGTTCCAGAACGCCGCCGACAAGTCGGCTTGGTCGCTGCGCTGGAACCGCCAGCCAAAGTCGCGCGAGCAGGACTGATCCCGTGCGGCCGATCATCATCCCTTTGTTCGCGGGAAAGCCGTCTCATCCCTTCGTCCCGCTCGGTCGCAGGCCGGCCGGGGCGCGCAGCGAAGGTCAAGGGCGGCCAAAGGCCGGCGCTTTGCGCGCACCCTTGACCGCAGCGAGCACGCCGGCAGGCTGGCGACGGAGCGGAGTCGGATCTGCAGTGGTGCTCGCCGTCGTCCTGCTGTCCGGCGGCGTCGCGCCGGCCCCGGCGATGGCGCAGGAGATGCCGGTCGCTCGATCGGCGCTTGTGCATCCATACGCCGCTCATGTCGCCTCGGCCGCGCGGCGGTTCGGCATCCCCGAGGCGTGGATATGGGCGGTGATGCGCGTCGAGAGCGGCGGCAATGCCCGCGCCGTGTCGCGCGCCGGGGCGATGGGCTTGATGCAGATCATGCCCGCGACATGGGCGGGCCTGCGCACCCGTTACGGCCTCGGCCCCGATCCGTTCGACGTGCGCGACAACATCATAGCGGGTGCCGCTTATCTGCGCGAGATGCACGACCGCTACGGCAACGCGAGCGCGATGCTGGCGGCCTATAATGCGGGACCGGGCCGCTACGACGACTTCGTGTCTCGCGGCCGTCCTCTGCCTCCGGAAACGGTCGGATATCTCGACCAGCTCGCACCGATTACGGGCGTATCAGGCGCGGTGGAGGTGGCGGCGAATGCTACGCCTGATCCGTTCGCATGGCGTCGTGCGGCGCTGTTCGTCCGCACCGCTAGCGCCGCTTCGGAAACTGTCGCCGGGGAGTCGGGCGGCGAAGTAGCCGCATCCGAACCACCGACCGACCGGCCGACGTCCGGCGACGTTCGCGCGGCTGAGCCGTCCGCTAATGAGCCGCGCGACACGCTGTTCGTGCCCCGCGTCCGCGCGGGCCGACCGCGATGATCCGCGCGGGAGCGCCATCCTCCGTCCGAAGCAGCAATGGCGCTGGGGAGGAGGAAAACGGCAGGGACAGACGAGGGCAAGATATAAGCCGCACCCCGTGTCGTCGAAAAGCCAAGGCTTTTCCGTGGCTTCACGCGGGGGCGTCGGTCGGCACGCGTGCCGCGCGGAAGGAAAAAGGCAGCAATATCAATGCGCCGAACGGCACCAAGGGCCGTTTTCGGCGGAAAGCGCCCCGGCCGTGAGCGAGGACAGCGAGTTCTGCGTCCGGCCGGGCAAGGCCAAGCGTAGCAAGGCGCAGGGGCGCAATGCGCGCGGTCTGGTGGCTGAGGTGCTGCGCGTCGCGGCGATCCACAGCAGCGGCAGGCGCACCGGGGGCGGGCCGCGCCGTGGCGGCCAGTCGAGTTTCGGCCGGGGCCGCACGGCGTTCGCGCGCAGTCGCCTGTTCGGCTCGGGCCGGCGAGTGATGGTCAAGATGCTGCCCGTCACCACGCGCAGTCGAGGCGGGCGGCGCATGGCGCCGCTGTCCGCGCACGTCGCCTATCTAAAGCGCGAGGGCGTGACCCGCGATGGCTCGCCGACCCGGATGTTCGACGCGGCCGGCGACAACGCAGACGATCGCGCCTTCACTGACCGTTGCAAGGACGATCGTCATCACTTCCGCATCATTGTATCGCCAGAGGATGCGGCCGAGCTGACGGACCTGCGCGAATACACGCGCGACCTCATGCGCCAAATGGAGACGGACCTGGGCACGCGGCTCGATTGGGTCGCGGTCGATCATTGGAACACCGACAATCCGCACGTCCATCTGCTTGTGCGCGGGCAGACCGACCAGGGTGCCGATCTCGTCATCTCCCGCGACTACATCAGCCACAATCTCCGGTCGCGCGCGCAAGACTTGGCTTTCGCCGAGCTGGGGCCGAAACCCGAACATGAGGTGCAGCGCGCGCTCGACCGCGAGGTGACGGCAGAACGCTGGACCCGGCTCGATGCCGAGATCCAGCGTTCTGCCGACGAGCTGGGCGTGATCGACCTGCGCGCCGAGCGGCCCGGCCCGGACGATCCGCGCCTCCGCCGCTTGATGGTCGGCAGGTTGCAGCATCTGGAAACGATGGGCCTCACTGCCGAGGGCGAGCCCGGCCAATGGGCCGTCGCCGAGGGCGCGCAGGCGAAGCTCCGCGAGTTGGGCGCGCGCGGCGACATCATCCGCACGATCGGCGCGGCGCTCAAGGACCGCGGGCAGGACCGGTCGCTCGACAGCTACGCGGTCCTCAGCGGCGCGCCCGACAAGCCGATCGCCGGCCGGTTGATCGACAAGGGGTTGCACGACGAGCTGACCGGCACGGCCTATGCGGTGATCGACGGCACAGACGGCCGCACGCATCATGTTCGGCTCCCCGGCATCGAGGCGCTAGAGCATAGCCCGGCGATCGGCGGTATCGTCGAGCTGCGCGCAATCGGCAAGCCCGGTGAGCCGAAACCGACCCTGATCCTTGCCACGCGGTCGGACCTCGACCTCACCGCGCAGATCAAGGCGCCCGGCGCGACGTGGCTCGACCATCGGCTGATCGAGCGCGGCGCGAGCGTCGCGGACAGAGGGTTCGGCGCCGAGGCGCGCCGCGCGATGGACGCGCGCACCGATCATCTTGTCCGCGAAGGACTGGCGCGCCGCTACGGCGAGCGGACCGTGTTCGAGCGCGGACTGATCGACACGCTGCGCCGCCGCGAGCTGGACGCCGTTGGCGCGAAGATCGCCAGCGAAACCGGGCTGGCCTATCGGCCGACGCAGGCCGGCGAGAAGATCGCCGGTGTCGTGCGGCAGCGTCTCGTGCTCGCCTCCGGCCGCTTCGCCATGATCGACGACGGTCTCGGCTTCCGCCTCGTGCCCTGGGCCAGCGCCCTCGAACAGCAGCTTGGCCGACAAGTCGCGGGCGTGATCCGCGATGGCGGCGGCCTCGACCTCGCGCTGGGCCGCAAACGCGGCCTCGGTCTGTAACCCCGAAAAGGAGTCCTCAATGTCCGCCACCAAGATTCTTTGGGGCCAGGTCTTCGCCGTCTTCCTGATCGTGCTCGCCGGGGTGTGGGGTGCGACGCAGTGGACGGCCGCCGCGCTCGCCTATCAGCCCGAGCTGGGGCCGCCCTGGTTCGCTGCGTTCGGCTGGCGCGTCTATCCGCCCCCGGCCTTCTTCTGGTGGTGGTTCTCGTTCGACGCCTATGCGCCCGCGATCTTCCAGACCGGCGCCTTCATCGCCGCGTCGGGCGGCTTCGTGTCGATCGCGGTCGCGATCGGCATGTCGGTGTGGCGGGCGCGCGAATTAAAGAACGCCGAGACCTATGGCTCGGCTCGCTGGGCGACCGAGCGGGAGGTGCGCGCAGCCGGGTTGCTAGGGCCGAACGGCGTGGTGCTTGGCAAGCTCGCCGCCGATTATCTGCGCCACGACGGTCCCGAGCATGTGCTGTGCTTCGCGCCCACGCGCAGCGGCAAGGGCGTCGGCCTTGTCGTGCCGTCACTGCTGACCTGGCCGGCCTCGGCGATCGTGCATGACATTAAGGGGGAGAACTGGACGCTGACCGCCGGCTTTCGATCGCGCCACGGCCGGGTGCTGCTGTTCGATCCGACCAACGCGGCGTCCGCTGCCTACAACCCGCTGCTGGAGGTGCGGCGCGGCCAGTGGGAGGTGCGCGACGTGCAGAATGTCGCCGACGTGCTGGTCGATCCCGAAGGCAGCCTCGAGCGTCGGAACCACTGGGAGAAGACCTCGCACTCGCTGCTGGTCGGCGCGATCCTCCATGTCCTCTATGCCGAGCCGGACAAGACCTTGGCGGGCGTCGCCGGGTTCCTGTCCGATCCCGGTCGCACGATCGAGCAGACTCTGGCCGCGATGATGGCGACGCCGCACCTGGGCAAAGCCGGCGTGCATCCTGTCGTTGCTTCCGCCGCGCGCGAGCTGCTGAACAAGTCCGACAACGAGCGATCGGGCGTGCTCAGCACGGCGATGTCGTTCCTTGGCCTGTATCGCGATCCCGTCGTCGCGCAGGTCACGCGCGCTTGCCAATGGCGCATATCGGATCTGGTCGAGGGCGATCGGCCGGCAACGCTCTATCTGGTCGTGCCGCCCAGCGACATATCCCGCACCAAGCCGCTGATCCGCCTCATCCTCAACCAGATCGGGCGCCGGCTGACCGAGGAGCTGACCCCGAAGGGCAACCGGCATCGGGTGTTGCTGATGCTCGACGAGTTTCCCGCGCTCGGCCGGCTCGACTTCTTCGAATCCGCCCTGGCGTTCATGGCCGGCTATGGACTCAAGGCGTTCCTCATCGCGCAGTCTCTCAACCAGATCGAAAAGGCTTACGGCCCGAACAACGCGATCCTCGACAACTGCCATGTCCGCGTGAGCTTCGCCACGAACGACGAGCGGACCGCCAAGCGTGTGTCGGACGCCCTCGGCACCGCGACCGAGATGCGGGCGATGAAGAACTATGCCGGGCACCGGCTGTCGCCGTGGCTGGGGCACTTGATGGTGTCGCGGTCGGAGACCGCCCGCCAGCTCCTCACGCCGGGTGAGGTGATGCAGCTCCCGCCCGACGACGAGATCGTGATGGTGGCGGGCGTCCACCCGATCCGCGCGAAGAAGGCGCGCTACTATCAGGACCGGCGGCTGTCCGAGCGGATCATGGCGGCGCCGGCGTCCGTGGCTGCCACGATCCGTCCCGACGATTGGACCGGGCGGCAGGCGGCCGCCGATCCAAAGCAGGTCGCGCGGATTGTCCGCGATGCGGAAGACGCGGCCAATGCCGGTCTGCGCCGGGAGCCCGAACTGCCCGAGCATGTCGCCATCGCGCCCGAAACGGCAGCACCGCCAGCCCAGGAGTTCGCCATCGTCGATGACGAACGGGACGACGCGGCGCGGCAGGCGGCCGTGCGGCGCCGGATGCAGGGACTTGCGCGGCAAGCGTCGCTCGACCCCGGCGACGGCATCGAGCTGTAGGAGGCGATCATGCGGACCCGGCTCAACGTCTATTTCCCGCCCGCGCTCGCCAAACAGGTTGACGAGCTGGCGATCCGGCGACGCATATCACGCTCGGCGATCGTGGAGGCGGCGGTGGCGTCCTACCTGTCGCCGGACGGCACCGACCGGATGGAGGCGGCGTTCGCGCGCCGGCTCGATCGCCTGTCGCGGCAGGTGCAGCGGCTGGAGCGCAATACCGGACTGAGCACCGAGGCACTGAGCCTGTTCGTCCGTTTCTGGCTGTCCGTGACCCCGCCGCTGCCCGACGAAGATCAGGCAGCGGCGCAGGTCAAAGGTCGTAAACGCTACGAGGGTTTTATCGAGACGCTTGGTCGGCGCTTCGCCAGCGGCAAGACCCTCATGGACGAAATACCGGAGGATGTCTGGCCGCGGTCAACATCGCCCGAGTCGGAGTAGCAGAAGCGCGCCGACCTTGATGTAGTCTGCAAGAGACTTCGCCTCCGGCACCGTATCTACCGCCCCCTCTACTACGCCGATAACTAGCTGTTGCGACGCGAGCATTGCTGCGTCTCTTGATGTGCCCCTGACGCCGGGCGGCGGTTCGCCCGGCCCAATCGAGGGGCCAGTCGTTGACCGTCCAGCCAATCCGATCCGAGGCGAAATCACGCGGCGCGCGGATGCTGCGCACGGCGCTGGGACCGTCGATCACAGCCTGGCTCGACGACCCCGCCGTCATCGAGGTGATGCTGAACCCGGACGGCCGACTTTGGCTCGATCGGCTCGGCGAGGGGATTAGCGATACCGGCGAGATGCTGTCCGCCGCAGACGGCGAACGCATCGTCCGGCTGGTCGCGCACCATGTCGGTGTCGAGGGTCATGCTCGCAGCCCCCGCGTCTCGGCCGAACTGCCCGAGGGGGGCGAACGGTTCGAGGGATTGCTGCCACCCGTCGTCGCGGCGCCGGCCTTCGCTATACGCAAGCCCGCCGTCGCCGTATTCACGCTCGACGATTACGCACGCGCCGGGATCATGTCGGCAGTTGAGGCCGAGGCGTTGCGCCACGGCGTCGAGACCCGCGCCAATATTCTCGTCGCTGGTGGGACCGGCGCGGGCAAGACAACGCTGGTCAACGCGCTGCTCGCCGAGGTGGCAAAGACCGCCGATCGCATCGTCCTGATCGAAGACACGCGCGAACTGCAATGCGCCGCGCCCAACCTCGTCGCCATGCGCACCAAGGATGGCGTGGTGTCTCTCGCCGAGCTGGTCCGCTCATCACTGCGCCTGCGTCCCGACCGCATCCCGATCGGCGAGGTGCGCGGTGCCGAGGCGCTCGACCTCATCAAGGCGTGGGGCACCGGCCATCCCGGCGGGGTCGGCACGATCCACGCCGGCACCGGGCTAGGCGCGCTGCGCCGCATGGAGCAGCTCATCCAGGAGGCCGTCGTCACGGTCCCGCGCGCGCTGATCGCCGAGACGATCGACCTGATCGCCGTGCTGGTGCGCGACGCGCACGGGCGTCGGCTGACCGAGCTGGCCCGCGTTGAAGGGCTCGATCCCACGACCGGCGATTACCGCCTCGCATCCCTTTCCACCACCCAATCGGGAGACCTGCCATGATCCATGCCATTCGGCATGGCGCACGCCGCGCCATGCTTACCACCACCGCCGGCGTGGTCGCGCTGACCTTCGCCGTTCCGGCCCGTGCCGGTGGATCGTCGATGCCCTGGGAAGCGCCGCTCCAGTCGATCCTCGAAAGCATCGAGGGGCCGGTGGCGAAGATCGTGGCGGTCATCATCATCATCGTGACCGGCCTGACTTTGGCGTTCGGCGACACCAGCGGCGGGTTCCGCCGGCTGATCCAGATCGTGTTCGGCCTGTCGATCGCGTTCGCAGCCAGCTCCTTCTTCCTGAGCTTCTTCAGCTTCGGCGGCGGGGCGCTGGTCTGATGCTCGACGTGGCCGAACCGATCGCGGGTTTCCATGCTCCCGTTCACCGGGCGCTGACCGAGCCGATACTGCTCGGCGGTGCCCCGCGGGCGCTCGCCATCGTCAACGGAACGCTGGCGGGCGCGATCGGCCTCGGCCTGCGGCTGTGGATCGCAGGCCTGGTCATCTGGGCCATCGGCCACGGGCTGTCCGTCTGGGCCGCCCGCCGCGACCCGCAATTCGTGGACGTGGCCCGCCGCCACCTCCGCTTGCCTGTTTGGATGCGGCCATGATGAGCTTGCGCGAATATCGTAGCAAAGCTGCAAACCTGCCAGACTTCCTGCCCTGGGCCGCGCTGGTCGGCGAAGGCGTGGTGCTAAACAAGGACGGCTCGTTCCAGCGCACCGCGCGGTTCCGCGGCCCTGATCTCGACAGTGCGACACCGGCCGAGCTGGTCGCCACGATCGCCCGGCTGAACAGTTCGCTGCGTCGGCTCGGCTCCGGCTGGGCGATCTTCGTCGAGGCGCAGCGCACGCCAGCGCTCGACTATCCGGAAGGCCACTTTCCCGATCCCGTGTCATCCCTGGTCGAGTTCGAGCGCCGCGAACAGTTCCGCGAGGAGGGCGCGCATTTCGAAAGCCGCTATTTCCTCACCCTGCTGTGGATGCCGCCGGCCGAGGAAGCGGCGCGCGCCGAAGGCTGGCTTTACGAGGGCCGGGCCACGACCGGCGTCGATCCGTGGGAACTGCTCAAGGGCTTTACCGATCGCAGCGACCGCGTCCTCAATCTGGTCGAGGGATTCGTGCCCGAGGTCCGCTGGCTCAATGACGCCGAGACGCTGACCTACCTGCACAGCACGGTCTCGACCCGCCGCCAGCGCGTGCGCGTGCCGGAAACGCCGATGCACCTCGACGCGCTCCTGGCCGACGAGCCGCTGACCGGCGGGCTGGAGCCGCGCCTGGGCGAGCATCATCTGCGTACGCTCACCGTCGTCGGCTTCCCGAGCGTGACATTCCCCGGCCTGCTCGACGAGCTGAACCGCTTGGCCTTCGAGTATCGCTGGGCGACCCGCGCGATCATGCTCGACAAGACCGACGCGACCAAGCTGCTGAGCCGCATCCGACGCCAGTGGTTCGCCAAGCGCAAGAGCGTCGTTGCGATTCTGAAAGAGGTGATGACCAACGAGGCGTCGGTCCTTGTGGACAGCGACGCCTCGAACAAGGCCGCCGACGCCGACACCGCCCTGCAGGAGTTGGGCGCCGACTATGCAGGTATGGCCTATGTTACCGCCACGGTGACGGTATGGGACCGTGATCCCGCAATCGCCGCCGAGAAGCTGCGGCTGGTCGAGAAGGTCGTCCAGGGTCGCGACTTCACCGTCATCCCCGAGGGCATGAACGCCGTGGAAGCGTGGCTCGGCTCACTGCCCGGCCACACCTACGCCAATGTGCGGCAACCCCCGATTTCTACCATTAATCTCGCCCACCTGATCCCCCTGTCAGCCGTATGGGCGGGGCCGGAACGGGACGAGCATTTCGGTGCGCCCCCCTTGCTCTATGGCAAGACCGAAGGCTCGACCCCGTTCCGGTTTTCCCTTCACGTCGGCGACGTCGGCCACACGCTGATCGTCGGCCCGACCGGCGCCGGCAAGTCGGTGCTGCTCGCGCTGATGGCGATGCAGTTCCGTCGCTACGAACGGGCCCAAGTCTTCGCCTTCGACTTCGGCGGCAGTATCCGCGCCGCCGCGATCGGCATGGGAGGCGACTGGCAGGATCTCGGCGGAATGCTCGCCGACGAGTCCGCCGACGGCGTGCAACTTCAGCCGCTGGCAGGGATCAACGATCCGGCCGAGCGCGCCTGGGCGGCGGGATGGCTGGCGGCGATCCTCGCCTCCGAAGGCGTCGCGGTCGATCCGCAGGCCAAGGAGCATTTGTGGTCGGCGCTTGGCTCGCTTGCCAGTGCGCCGGTGCCGGAACGCACGTTGACCGGACTCGCCGTGTTGCTCCAGAGCCAGCAGCTCAAGCAGGCGCTTGCGTCCTATTGTCTTGGTGGGCCTTGGGGTCGGCTGCTCGACGCCGAGGCCGAGCGTCTCGGCGAGGCGTCGGTGCAGGCGTTCGAGACCGAGGGCTTGGTCGGCGCCGGATCGGCAGCCGCCGTCCTGTCCTACCTGTTCCACCGGATCGAAGGCCGGCTGGACGGCTCGCCGACGCTCATCATCATCGACGAGGGCTGGCTGGTCCTAGACAGCCCGGACTTCGCCGCGCAGCTCCGCGAGTGGCTCAAGACGCTGAGAAAGAAGAACGCCAGCGTCGTGTTCGCCACGCAGAGCCTAGCGGACATCGAAACCTCGAACATCGCGCCGGCCATCATTGAGTCCTGCCCGACACGCATCTTCCTGCCAAACGAGCGTGCGGCCGAGCCGCAGATCGCCGCCATCTACGAGCGCTTCGGGCTCAACGCCCGCCAGATCGAAATCCTCAGCCGGGCGACGCCCAAGCGCGACTATTACTGCCAGTCGCGGCGCGGCAACCGGCTGTTCGAGCTGGGGCTGGGCGAGGTCGCGCTGGCCTTCGCCGCCGCTTCTTCCAAGACGGATCAGCTTCGCATCGCCGAGCTGATCGAGACCCACGGCCGCGAGCGCTTCGCCGCCGAATGGCTGCGCCGTCGTGGCCTGGCCTGGGCGGTCGATCTTCTTCCCGAACCTCAACCCGATCCGCTGGACGGTCGCCGGGAAGATGCCGGCCAGCGCCCCCTTGCCTTGAAGGACATGACCCCATGAAACCCAATATCCTGCGCCGCGCCATGCTGGCAGGCGCCATCGCCACGTCGAGCATGATCGGCATCACCGCCGCCACGCCGGCGCACGCTCAGCTTGGCGGGATCGTCTATGACCCGACCAACTATGCGCAGAACGTTCTGACGGCCGCGCGGTCGCTCCAGCAGGTCAACAACCAGATTCAGCAAATCCAGCAGCAGGCGACCAGCCTCGTCAACGAGGCGCGCAACCTGGCTTCGCTCCCGTTCAGCTCGCTCCACCAGTTGCAGCAGCAGGTCCAGCGCACCCAGCAGCTTCTCGGCGAAGCGCAGCGCATCGCTTATGACGTGCAGAACGTCCAGGAGGTCTTCAACGGCCGCTACAAGGGTGCGGCGCTGACCGGCACCCATGCGCAGATGGTCGCAAACGCCAACGCGCGCTGGGCGGATAGCGTCGGGGCGTTCGAGGACGCGCTGCGCGTTCAGGCCGGCGTCGTCGGCAACATCGACGGCGCGCGCACGACGATGGACGGCCTGGTCACGTCCAGCCAGTCGGCGACGGGCGCGCTTCAGGCGGCGCAGGCGGGCAACCAGCTTCTCGCGCTGCAATCGCAGCAGCTCGCCGACCTGACGGCGCTGGTGGCGGCGCAGGGTCGGGCGCAGGCGCTGGACTCGGCCCGCAACGCCGCAGTCGAAGCCGAGAGTCGAGAACGGCTCCGCCGCTTCCTGACGCGATCCACCGGCTATCAGCCGGGCAACGCCCGCATGTTCCACGACTGATCGTCATGGAAACCAAGCTCCTCGCGCGCATCGGCGCCATCATCTTCATCGCCATCGCCATCACGATGACGGCGATCGAGATGAGCCGCGCGCCCGAACCCCCGCGCGCGGAGCCGGCGGTCGTCGCCGACACCTCGGCGACGGACCCACTGCTGATCGAGCTGCGCCGCTGCCAGTCGATCGGGGCGGCCGGGGCAAGCGATCCCGATTGCCTGCGCGCCTGGGCCGAGAACCGTCGTCGGTTTCTCGCGCCCGGCGCGCGTCCCGCCGCCCGCATTGCCGATGGCGCTACCCCGCAGGAGAATTGATATGGGCGGCACCGGCGTCGTCGATCGCTTTCTGGATGTCTTCACCCGCTATATCGACAGCGGGTTCGGCCTGCTCGGCGGCGAGGTGGCGTTCATCGCCACCACTCTGATCGTCATCGACGTGACCTTGGCCGCGCTGTTCTGGACTTGGGGTGAAGGCGACGACATCATCGCGCGCCTCGTCAAGAAGACGCTGTTCGTCGGTGTTTTCGCCTACATCATCGGCAACTGGAACAGCCTTGCGCGGATCGTCTTCGAGAGCTTCGCCGGGCTCGGGCTCAAAGCGTCGGGCACCGGCTTTACGGCGGCCGAACTGCTCCAGCCGGGCCGCGTCGCCCAAGTCGGGCTGGAGGCGGGTCAGCCGATTCTGGAGTCCATTTCAGACTTGATGGGCTGGGTGTCCTTCTTCGAGAACTTCATACAGATCGCGGTCCTGCTGTTTGCTTGGGTGCTGGTCATCCTTGCCTTCTTCATCCTGGCGATCCAGCTTTTTGTGACGCTGATCGAGTTCAAGCTGGCGACGCTCTGCGGCTTCGTCCTCATTCCGTTCGGCCTGTTCGGCAAGACCGCCTTCATGGCCGAGCGCGTGCTGGGGTTGGTGATCTCGTCGGGCATCAAGGTGCTGGTGCTCGCCGTCATCGTCGGCATCGGCTCGACCTTGTTCGACGAGTTCCGCGCCGGCTTCGGCGGCGCGCAGCCCAGCATCGAGGACGCGCTGGCCGTCGCGCTCGCCTCGCTGTGCCTTCTCGGCCTTGGCATCTTCGGCCCGTCGATCGCCAATGGCATTGTCTCCGGCGGCCCGGCGCTTGGCGCAGGGGCCGCAGCGGGGACCGTGCTCGCGGCCGGCGGTGCGCTGGCCGGTGGCGCCGCTGCGGCCCGGCTCGGCGTCGGCGCTGCGGTGGGCGCGGCCGGTGGCGCCGCGCGAGGCGCCGCCTTCACGTCCGGGGCCGCAAACAGCGCCTATGCGCTTGGTTCGGCTGGCAAGTCCGGCGCGGCCGCAGTCGCTGGCGGCGCAGGCGGCGTCGGACAAGCCGCCGTCGGCGCAGCCATGTCGCCGCTGCGCAAGGCGGCAGCCTCGCTCAAGGATAGCTACCGTTCCGGCGGACGTGCCGCCGTCACCGCGACCGGCGGGACCATTTCGGGCGGCAGCTCCACGCCGTCGCCGGACGCACCGGCCGGCGCGCCCGCCTGGGCGTCCGCGATGAAGAACCGCCAGACCATGACCCACGGCGCGACCATCGCTGCCCACACGCTGCGCTCCGGCGATGGCGGCGGCAGCGGCGCGTCCGTCGACACCAGCCAGAAGGATTGACCCATGTTCAAGCGACCGAGCATCCGCTACGGCCAGACGCCCGCGCCGACCACCCCTTATCAGCGCGCGGCGCAGGCATGGGACGACCGCATGGGCTCGGCGCGCGTGCAGGCGAAGAACTGGCGGCTCGCCTTCTTCGGGACGCTGTCCCTCTCAGGCGTTCTGGCCGGCGGTCTGGTCTGGCAATCGACGCGCGGCCATATCGTCCCCTGGGTCGTGCAGGTCGATCGGCTCGGCGAGGCCCAAGCGGTCGCGCCGGCCGAGGCCGGCTACCGTCCCACCGACCCGCAGGTCGCGTTCCATCTCGCCCGCTTCATCGAGCAGGTCCGCGCGATACCGGCCGATCCGGTCATCGTCCGTCAGAACTGGCTTCGAGCATACGATTTCACCACCGATCGCGGCGCGCTCGCGCTCAACGATTACGCGAGGGCCAACGACCCGTTCGCCAATGTCGGTCGGGGGCAGGTCGCGGTGGAAGTGTCGAGCGTCATCCGCGCCTCACCCGACAGCTTCCGCGTCGCCTGGATCGAGCGCCATTATCAGGACGGCAGCCTTGCCGCCACCGAACGCTGGTCGGCGATCCTCACCATCGTCGTGCAGCCGCCGCGCACCCCCGACGCCCTGCGCAAGAATCCGCTCGGCGTCTTCGTCAACGCCCTCAATTGGTCGAAGGAGCTGTCGCAATGACCGGCATACTCATCCGCCGCGTGGCCACGGCCGCGCTCTTCGTCTCCGCATCCGCGCTCGCCGGCTGCGCCACCACGTCGGCCAGGCCGCCCGTGATCGCGTTGGACGATCCGCCCCCGGCGATCGCCGCGACGCCCGCGGCCGAGCCGCCCCGCGCGGTCGAGATCGTCACGATCCCCGAGCCGTTGCCGCTCCCCGGTCAATTGAAGCCGGTGACGGAGCGCGCGCGACCGCCGGAGCCCGCCGATCCGCGCCGCCGTGTCGGCGACGCCAACGATGCCGCGCGCGTCCAGCCGGTGCGCGACGGCTTCCTCAACGCCATCCAGCAATACCCGTGGACCGAAGGCGCGCTCTATCAGGTCTATACCGCGCCCGGTCAGGTGACAGACATCGCCTTGCAGCAAGGCGAGCAGCTTGTCGGGCCGGGGCCGGTCGCGGCGGGCGACACGGTGCGGTGGATCATCGGCGATACGGTGAGCGGCAGCGGAGCAGCTGCCCGCGTGCATATCTTGGTAAAGCCCACCCGACCCGACCTCGCCACCAACCTCATTATCAATACGGATCGGCGCACCTACCATCTGGAGCTGCGCGCCACCCCCGTGACCTACATGGCGTCAGTGTCCTGGACCTATCCGCACGACCAGCTCATCGCCTTGCAAGGCCGCAACGCGGCTGCTGCTGCGGCTGCACCGGTAGCGACCGGCGTGGACGTGGCGGCGCTCAACTTCCGCTATCGCATCGACGGCGATAGAGCGCCGTGGCGTCCGGCCCGCGCGTTCGACGACGGAAGGCAGGTCTTCATCGAGTTTCCCGCCGGGATCTCGCAGGGCGAGATGCCACCGCTTTTCGTGACCGGCGTGGCCGGCGACGCCGAGCTGGTCAATTACCGCGTGCAAAGCCGCTACATGGTGGTCGATCGCCTGTTCGCTGCCGCCGAGCTGCGCCTGGGCGACCGGCGCACCGAGCAGCGTGTCCGCATCGTGCGGGACGATGGACGGAGGGGGCGGCCGTGACCGACAGCCACGATCCGTCCGTCGAGGATCGGCCCGCCGCACAGTCGGCCCGCCCTGATCCGGCGGCGTTCCAGCTTCGCGGCGATCCGCCCCGCGTCATGCGGCTTTCCCGTAAAGCGCTCGCCGTCGTCGGCGTCGCCGCCGGCCTCGGCATAGGTGGTTCGCTGATCTATGCGCTACGACCGCCGAGCGATCGGGCCGCGCAGGAACTCTACAACACCGATAGCCGCGCCACGGCCGAGACTATCACGTCGGGGCCCCGCGACTATGCCCAAGCGCCCCGGCTCGGCCCGCCGCTGCCCGGCGACCTCGGCCGACCGATCGTATCGGCACAGCAGCGCGGCGAGGATGTCACCGTGCCGCCGGTCGGCGCGCAGCCAGGTCCGCCCGATCCGCGCGCTCAGGCGGCGGAGGCGGCTCGGCAGCGTGCCGCTCAGGAGCGCGACGCGGCCCGCACCAGCTCGGTCTTCCTCGGCGGCAGCGGAAGCGCCGCATCACCGGACACCCCGGTTACGCCGGTTCTCGCAGCGCCGACTCCAGCGCCTGCGGCGACGGGCGATGCGTCGGCGCAAAGCGATCAAGCGGGAAGGCGCACCTTCATGGCGCAGGCGCCGAACCAGCGCACGGTCAGTGTCGAGAGGCTGACCACGCCGTCATCACCCAACATCGTGCAGGCCGGCAGCTTGATACCGGCTGCCCTCATCACCGGCATCCGCTCCGACCTTCCCGGCCAGATCACCGCGCAGGTAACGGCCAACGTCTATGACAGCCCTACGGGGCGCATCCTCCTCATCCCGCAGGGCGCGCGGCTGATTGGCGAGTATGACAGTGAGGTCGCCGCGGGTCAGACACGCGTGCTGCTGGCCTGGGACCGGCTCATCCTGCCGGACGGACGTTCGATCGTTCTCGAGCGCCAGCCCGGCACCGATGGCGCAGGGTTTGCGGGCCTACAGGACCGCGTCAACCAGCATTGGGGCAATCTCCTGAAGGCGGCGGCCGTTTCGACGCTTTTGGGGGTCGGTGCTGAGCTGGGCGCAGACAGCGAGGACGACCTGACCCGCGCACTGCGACGCGGCTCGCAGGACACCATCAACCAGACCGGCCAGCAGATCGTGCGTCGGCAGCTCAATGTGCCGCCCACGCTCACCATCCGGCCGGGGCATCCGCTGCGCGTGGTGCTGACCCGCGACTTGGTGCTCGAACCCATCGGAGTAACGCGATGACGAAGTTGAAGCTCGGGCCGCTGGCCGACGATCGCCCCGTCAAGCTCACGGTGGAGTTGCCTGCCGCTGTTCACCGCGATCTCACGGCCTACGCCGCCGCGCTTGCGGCCGAGACCGGCGGGGATGCTATCGTTCCTGAGAAGCTCGTCTCGCCAATGCTGGCGAAGTTCATGGCGAGCGACCGAGGATTCTCGCGGCGACGGGATACCTCGAAGAGCTGACCGCCTCGCTGCCATCAGTTACCCAGGAAGCGTCGGCGGCGATCCTGAGCATCCACCTTGATGATCGCTTCTTCGGCCGTGGCGCATTCGCCGCCACGGACCGAGCCGTCACGACATCCGGCCACCAACTGTCGAGCCTCGTCGATATGAGCGACGAAATACTGTGTGCCGCGTGCGTCGTCCGATGCCTTGGCCACCGCTGCCCCGGTGGCGGTAATCCTCGCTTGAGGGATCGGCGCAATCAGCGGTCGTAAGGCAAAGCCTCCCGCAAAACCGATGGCCAAGTTGACTAACACGATAATGATTGTCTTGCTGTGAGACATAGTAGATATCTCCAGAAAATTCTGTGTAAATTACTGTATTTTTGTCGAGAAATCAAAGGTTAGCGCGTAGCGACTCTTGATGAATCCGAGGAAACGGTGAATAGTCGGATTGATATTGTCTTCGCACCAATAGGCGGAAAAGCCAGTTAGTGCCGGCCCTTGTTCCCCGTGTATTGGCCGATACACAACATCAGGGTACAGTGCGCCGGTCGAACCTTCGCAAACGATGCTCACGCCAGAGCTAACGCCTAGCATGCTCAACACAGTCTCTCGGCTCGACCGCAATACTCGAATATCGGGCTTACTGCCGGACAACGCCAGACGGCCAAGCAGCATATCGCGAATAGCTGGGCCAGGGTCGGTGATTGGTAATAGGAAGCGCTCTTCCCGAAGATCAGTCCAGTGCACGACATCTTGGTTCGCGAGTGGATGCGACTCGGGTAATGCAACGAGCATTCGCTCGCTCCACACCGGTTCGCAGCGAAATCCGTTCTGCCCCGCAACGCCCATCAAGATTGCGATGTCAATTTCTCCAGTATTCAGTCCGGCCAGAAGTAGACTTCTGTCGGATTCAACGCACTCCACATCAACATCCGGGTGAGTTTCGATCCAATTCAATATCGTTGCACGCAAATTGCCGGCAGAAACGGAACTGTTGTGTCCGATCATCAGGCCACCAGCACGGCCCTGACCTGCTGCACGCATCATTTTTACCAACTTATCGGCTGTGTCTACCATCGGCTTAGCGCTGCGGATGAAGGTGCTTCCAGCCAGCGTTGTTGTGACACCTGAACGCGAGCGCTCAAAAATAGACATGCCGATAGAGTGTTCCAGCTTCAGGATAGCCCGGCTCAGAGTCGATTGCTCGACATCTAGGGCACGTGCCGCACGATAGAAGGAACCGTGATCTGCTGCCGCGATAGCGTAGCGAAGTTGCCGGATATTGAACGGCAAATTAATGCCCGGACGAGGTTGAGAAGACCTGCATAACGACCACGCCTGAAACGATCAGGCCGATGCCAATGATCGCGGCCACATCCAAAGCCTGGCGGAGCACAACAACCCCCACGATGGCAGTGAGAACGATGCCGCATCCAGCCCAAATTGCATATGTTATGCCAAGAGGGATAACGCGGAGCGCTTGCGTCAAACAGTAAAATGACATCCCAAAGAATAATGCCATCAAAAGTGTCGGAATTGGCCGAGTAAACTGCTCAGATTTTGCCATGAAAGTCGAGCCGGTCACTTCGCATATAATAGCAGCCGTCAACGCAGCATAGGGAAAGAAAGGATGCATTTTTAGTTCCCTTATTAAATGACGTCGTTGAATGATGGTTCATTGCACCACGGGATTTTGATTATTGAACTTAAGGGCGGATGTCGCGCCAGCCTGCTCCCAACGCGAGCTGCGCGGCTATCCAGCCTTGCGTTTTCTGAACTCGCCGGGCCAAGGCGGTCGACTTTGCATCCAGTGCTTCGACTTGCGCGCCCAACCGTGCACGAGCAGAAATCTGACCCGCATTTTCCCGAACTGTCGCCAATTCAGCGCTTTGCTCGGCAGAGCGCGCGGCAATTTCTGCCTCATTGGCGGCCCACCGACTTGAGTTCCAAGCCTCCAAGGCGCTATCGGACTCTTCGAGTGCGGCCAGAACCACGGCCTGCCACTGTGCAAGCGCGGCTTCCGATCTAGCATCAGCAGATTTCACCCGGCGTAGTAGCCGGGGCATATCAAACAAACCCCAGATCAGGCTCGGCCCAACCGCAAATCCTACGGCGCCATCATCGCCGAGCCGGTCAGGCCGAGCTGAAAGCGCGATATTTCCGGCTAGCGAAATACGTGGATAGAGATCTGTGACCGCAATACGCGCTTGTGCCACAGTGCCAGCAAGCCGCTGCTCGGCTGCGCCGACATCGGGTCGTCGGCGCAGCATGGCTGCCGGATCGCCGGCATCAAGCACGCTGGGAGCGATGGGTAGACTGCCTGGCGCCAGATTGGGGTCAGGCACGCGCCCGCCAAGGATCGACAGACGTCGTGCGCTATTGCGGCGTGAAGCGACAAGGTCAGGTAACTGACCTCGCGCCAGGGCAAGCGCACTAGTTGCCGCCTCGCGATCTATGCGTGAAGCGGCACCGAGCGCTTCCGCTTTATCGACACTCAGTGAAATTGCCTCCAGCGCGGCGATGCGCTTCTGCACCAGCAGCTCTTGCTCGGCAGCGTAGCGATTCTCCACATAAGCGCGGACAACCGACGCCGCTACCGCAGCCTCTGTCTGCCGGCGCAGCCATAGAGCTTCACCTTCCTGAGCGCGTGCTGCTGCGAGGTTCGCGGAGATGCGTCCAAACAGATCGACTTCCCACCCGAGCGTGACTCCGACATTTGCCAGATTCTGGTCCGGATAGCGATCAGGCGCCCCCGGAAATGGGGGCTGGGCTAATCCCGCAACGCGCCTGCTGGAGACGCCAGCTTCAACCGATCCACCTGGCAGAGCGCTGGCCTTCGCTTCGCCAACCAGTGCCTGAGCCGCTTTGAGGTTTGCGGCAGCGGCGGCGAGATCGGCATTGCGCGCCAACGCATCGCTGACCAATGTATCGAGCACCGGGTCATTAAATGCCCGCCACCAGTCCAGAACGACCGGCTGGGCACTCTGTCCTTCTGCAATCACCGTCCAGGTCGGCATCACCGGGGGAACTGGTGTTCGCTCAGAGAGACTGACACAACCGCTTAGCGCGAGCGCAGCCGAAGCGAGTAAGACAACTTGCGATCTCATGACAAAGCCTCCTGAGGCGGGGCAGAACGGGTTCGCAAAGCCGGCAGGCGGTGGAACAACAGCGAATAGAGCGCCGGGATCAGGACCAAAGTGATAAGCGTGCCGAGCGCCAGGCCTCCGATCATCGCGGCTGCCATCGGTCGCCAAAGATCGCCGCCGAAGGCGAACAGCGGCAGAAGACCGACAATGCAGGTAAGCTTGGTCATGATGATCGGGCGCAAACGGACCTCCGCTGCACGGACGATGGCATCGACATGACCGGCACCGTTGGCCCGCTCCTCGACTACTCGTTCGAGCAGTAGAACCGCATTGTTGACGATGATTCCAGCCAGCGCCAGCAGACCGAGCGTGGCGGTGTAGTTCATCTCCTGACGGGCGAGGAACAGACCCAAGGTCGCCCCAATGATGACGAATGGGATCGAGGCCATGACGATCATCGTCTTCCTGACGCTACCAAACTGCCACAGGAACAGTCCGGCCATGCCGAAGAGTGCTATCGGCAAATACTGGATCAGGCCGCCATTGGCTTCGGCAGATTCTTCGATCTCACCCCCCGGGATCACCGAATGCCCGGCTGGCAGGTCGAGGCTGGCGACCGCGTCGGCGACCTTGCTGGTCAGTGCCTGGGCCGTCAGAGTGGGGTGGCGCGCACTAACCATAATCGTGGGGTATTGATTGCGGCGATTTAAAACGCTGTCCTGATCGGCCAGGCGCACTGTCGCGATATCGCCAAGCGTAACGCCCGGCTTGACCAGCGTCGCCGAGATTGCGTCGGGCGAAAGGCGCAGCGTCGCATCGGCGCGCAATACGACCGGGGTCGTGAGTTCGCCACGGGTCAATGTGGTGACCGTTACCCCCGAGTAAGCCGCTTGCAGGGCACGCGCCGTGTCGGCCGGCGTGACGCTGGCGGCTTCCGCGCGTGCGCGATCGATATCTACGACAAGGCGCGGGATCACCGTTTCAGCATCATCTCGGACGTCGAGCGTCCCCGGCACTGTACGCAGTGCCGATTTGAGCTTCTCGGCAGCCTTGCTCAATGTGTCGCGATCGGGCCCTGTAAGAATGAACACCGCCTTGCCGGCTTCCGACATCCCCAGGGAAAAGCGCTTGGGCTCGATACGCGCCTGCGGAAAACGGGTGGTGAGATCGTCGCGCAGTTCGCGCACGACAGCATCGCTATCAGCGCTCTTGGCAAGATTGACGACGGCGTAGGCGCGGTTGCCAGCCGGCAGAGGCGGGTTGAGGCCAAGAATGAACCGCGGTCCACCGTCGCCGACATAAACCACGTTGCTGACGACTTCCGGATGCGCCTTCCGATCGCTTATCCTTGCCGAGATTTCCTGAGCCACCCTCAGGCTTTCCCGAGTGGCGCCTCCGGGGGCGATCTCAATCGGAATCTGTACCTGGGCACGGTCAGACGGACCCAGCAGCCCTTGAGGCAGGAGGCCATTGAGGACGGTCGCCCCTGCGAGGAGCGCAACCATTGCGACAGCTACAGTTGCTGGACGGCCGACAATGATTAGTACTTTGCGCCCGTACCAGCGCCTGAGCCGCCCGATCCAGTCGTCCTTCTCATGCTCCTCGTGAGGGGCTTTGATGTACATCTTGCAGAGTAGTGCCACGACCGTCAGGGCGAGAAACAACGACAGGAGTAATGTGACGCCGAGAACAATAGCGAGGCTGCGCATGTATTCGGCAGTTTCACTCGACCCGGCCACCAGCGGGGTAAAGGCCAGGATGATAGCCAGAGACGAAACCAGCAGCGGCGCGGCCATAGTCTTGCCCGCATGGATAGCAGCGGATTCGGCGGCTTCGCCATCTCCAATACGTCGCTGATAATCCTCGACTACCACGATGGCATTGTCGACGAAGATACCAAGCGCGATGATGATGGCGGCGATTGAGATCTGGTGCAGTTCGATCCCAAGCACGCTCATCACCAGAAGAGTGCCGAGGACCGTTAGCGGCACAATCACACTGGTGACCAATCCAGCACGCCAACCGAGAAACACGACGACGACACCCATGACGATGACGACCGTCTCCGCGAAAATCTTGCCGACCTTCTGCAGATTGTGGCCCACGACCTCCGCCTGATCGGTGATCGGGGAAAGGGTCATCCCGATCGGGAGGTCTGCTTGTGCGGAGGCGACTCCCGCGCGGAGCGCGTCAGCGAAATCGACGACGTTCAGGCCCGTGCGCATCGAGACGCCGAGTACGATCGCCGGTTTGCCGTCGAAAACGGCAGCAGCCGTCGGAGGGTCCTGGGGGCGTTGTTCGATCTTGGCGATCGTGGAAAGCGGGACGGAACCTCCGCCTGGAAGGGCGACGGGTACAGCCCCGACCGCAGAGGCTGTCTTGAGCTGACCGGAGGCATCAAGCATCAGAGTGCGTCCGGACACATCGAGCTCGCCGGCCGACACCACCATGTTCCGATCACCGATCGCCTTGGCGACGGCTTCCAGGCTGATGCCAGCCGCAGCGAGGCGCGCTGGCAATATTTCAATGTAAATTTGTTCTTCACGCACACCGTGAAGCGAGACCTGCTCAACGCCGGTCACGCCTTGCAACCGCAATCGTGCCGCGCGCGCAGCTTCCTGTAGCTGACCCTGGCTGTAACTTTCGCCAGTAAGCGCAAGGGTCATAACTGATACCCGGCCCCAGGAATCGTTGAGGACTGGGCCGATCGTGCCTGCCGGGAAGAGCGCTGCGGCCTCCTGGCTTCGAGCGCGCAAGGTCTGCCAGACCTGGTTTACGCGCTGAGGACTGACATTGCTGTGAAGCGCAATGGTCATGATCACCACGCCAGGGCGCAGAGTCGTTTCCATTTTTTTGACTTCGGCAACGGTTCGCACACGCTCTTCGAGCGGCTTGGCCACTAGGCTCTCCAGACGCTCAGGTGTTGCGCCCGGAAGATAGGCTTCAATTGTGGCAGCCCGAAACGGGACGGTCGGCTCCTCGGTGGCGGGGAATCCGATCAGGATCACCAAGCCTGCGATGAGCAAGGCGACGGCGCCGGTCAGAGTGAAGCGTGACCGCTTCATGGCGATTTCAGTGAGGGACATGATGCCTACCGCGTTCAAGGCGTGAAGGTGAGCGGGCGAACACGTTCGCCAGCCTTGATGAGTTCAGCGCCAGTGGCAATGACGCGCTGGCCAGGAGATAACCGTCCCCGCACCAGCGCGCCCGCAGAGGAGACGCTGATGATCTGAACCGGTTCTGCCGTCGTTCGACCGTCCTGACCGACAACGACAACCCGGCGGGCACCGGAGCGGTCAGCGATGACGGCCGACAAAGGCAGCATCAAATCGCCGTTGGTGGCTCCTCCGGCTGGCAAGCGAACTTCGACGGCCGCTCCGGGTGCTGCGGTGCCTGAAACGATGGTGAACCGCGCTGTCTGTGCATCCACACCGGCAGATCGCGGAGAAAGGCCGGACAATCGAGCTTGCCCGCCCGAACCACCGATATTGAAACGCACGATCGTTCCGATGCGTAGCTGTTCGGCCGTCGCGCTGGAGACCGAAGCAACGATCTCGCGTTCACCCGCACCTTCCAGCGAGAACACGGGGGCCCCAGCCGGAAGTATGGCGCCAAGCTCGCCTTGACGAGCCGTAATCACCCCGGCCACGGGCGCGCGTAATTGGGTTTTTGCCAAGGCACGGGCATTCAGCGCAGCTTGGTCGGAGGTAGCCCGCTGCTGTGCTTCCGCACGGCTGACGTTTGTCCTTGCGGCATCAAGATCCTGCCGCGCCGCCGCGCCAGCCTCAACAAGCCCTTCAAGACGTTTTGCCTCACGGCGGGCAGCATCCAGATCAACATTCGCGGCCTGCATCTGCGCTCGGGACTGGGACGCCTGAAGTCGGAATGGCTCCGCGTCGAATTCTGCAAGAATTTGACCCTGCGCGACCCTATCGCCGATGTTTGCTCTTAGCCGAACAAGCCGCCCAGGATTCTCGGGGGCAATATCATAAGACCCCAATGATCGGACGATGCCAGTGATCTGGGTGTCGCTTGAACTAGCTTGCTGCACCGTCGCCGTGAGAGCCGTCCTGAGCGGCGCAGGTTCTGGCTGGGATGATCCACACCCGGCGAGTTGCCCTGATGCCAGCACAACTGACCCTATCATCAGCCAGCGGCGAACTGATATAACTGAGGCCTTACTAATATATGGCACGCAATCTATGGCCGTGTTTGACATGTGTTAGTCCTTAGAAATCAGATTGGTACGGCGGCGCGGCGCATCATATCGACGCAAGCAGTCACTAACTGAGCGCGAGCGTAACCGGGTAAACAAATGCGCCCGAACAGCCCATCCATTATACAGTTAAATGCGATCGTTAGCTCATACGGATCGACTGAACTTGCGATCTGGCCTTTTGCTTGTGCCAAAGTGACGGCTCGAACCATCGCCGTGGTAAAACGCTGGTCGCAGGAGATCGCAATCTCAGCAATTTCCGGTTTGCGGCTCGCTTCAGCTATAATTTCTAGCCGAAGGCGCGACATGGCTTGCTGCCGTTCGTCCTGCATAGCCAAGAGGAGTATGCTTTCAGCACCATCAAAAAAGTTCTCACTGGCCATCAGAACTTCGATGAGGCCAACGCTTTCGGCGAGATCTAACTCGATCAGAGCTAGAATGAGATCGTCTTTGCTCGGAAAATACTGATAGAGGCCGGCAACACTTATCTCGGCTTCAGCACTGATCTCCGCGGCGGTCGTAAGGTGAAACCCTTTCCGCGCAAAGCATCGATGCGCAGCCTCCAGAATCTGTGAGCGACGCTTAGCACGTGCCTGAGGATCGGCCGGTCGGCCACGGCGTGCAGCGATATTCGATTTGGACATTCGATTTATGTGAGCTATCACTAACCTAATGTCAATCTGGAGATCGTTTATGAATGTCGACAGGCGGCGCAGAAGGATCGTTGTGGTGGGTGGTGGAGTAGCAGGGGTCGAAATTGCCACCTCGCTCGGACGCCGGTCGAAGAACGATCAGAGTATGCCGGCTGTCATATTGGTCGATCGTGATTCCGCCCATATCTGGAAGCCGATGCTTCACACGATCGCGGCAGGTACACGTGATATATCTCAACAGCAGACGCCTTATCTCGCACAAGCCCGAGATGCTGGCTTCGAATATCAGCCTGGCGAGATGTGCAGTCTCAATCGGGCCAATCGCACGATAGGCCTCGCTCCGCTCCATGCTCCAGATGGTCGGTTGCTCGTTCCTGCAAGGGAAATCGCCTACGACACTCTCGTCATATCGGTTGGAAGCGAGGCCAATGACTTCGGAACACCTGGTGTACAGGAATATTGCTTCAAAATTGATTCCCGCTTGCAGGCTGACGCATTCAACCGTGAAGTCCGTATTCGGATGCTGCAATCCGTCGCGCAGGAACAGGACTTATCCATCGCAATAGTAGGCGGTGGCGCGACCGGCGTCGAACTCGCGGCCGAACTAATGCAACTCACGCAGATCGCGGAGGCCTACGGCGCCCCAGCACTATCATCCCGGATCAGGATCACCCTGATCGAGAGTGGGCCACGCTTGTTGCCGGCCTTTCCAGACGACATCTCGCAGGCAACGGAGGAGAGGCTTGAGAGTATCGGCATCAGGGTGATGACTAACTCTAAGGTCAGTGCGGCAACGACGGAAGGCTTCGAGCTTGACGATGGCCCAACGGTCACCGCGTCTCTCAAAGTATGGGCTGCCGGCGTGAAAGCGCCCGCTTTTCTGACCAATCTCGATGGACTCGAGAGCACCCGAGGCAACCAACTTGTCGTGCTGCCGTCACTGCAGACGACACAGGACCCAAACATTTTTTCACTCGGAGATTGCTCAAGCCTTACCTTGTCCCAAGGGGAACGTCCCCTGCCGCCAACGGCGCAGGTCGCCCACCAGCAGGCGCAGCATTTGATTCGTCATCTTCCCGCCGTCATCTCGCGTGGAAAGCGGCCGCCTGATTTTAACTATCGGGATTTCGGTTCTCTCGTATCGCTTGCCGAATATGATGCTTTTGGCTCACTCGGAAAATACGGATTATTCAAGGGAACGACGATAAGAGGAAGACTGGCCCAGTTGAGCCATGCAATGCTGTACCGCAGCCATCAGGCACGGTTGTACGGTTTTTGGCGCGGAAGTCTTGTCTGGATGGTGGATCGTCTCAACATGCGGCTGCGCTCGGCGATCCGCCTCGATTGATCTTCTGGCGGCTTAGTTCGGTAAATGCATGACCGTCTCAAATACTCCGTGCCGAGTAGCGCAATGAGTTTGTCGGCATCCGCCGATGTCACTTGAACTGGATTGCAGCCAGGAGACGCGCCCTGCGGTAAATCACCGAGATCTATGCCAGCGCGTGTCGGTCGCGACGATGTACCCAGCGACACCACGGCCGCGTTGTAAGCAACCCGCTTTCCATATTTCGCCGGAGGCATGGCGACATGACGATAGAATCTCACGATCTAACGGCCAGGCAAGAATTCACGCTCGACCTTGCAGCAGCGGGCAAATGTTATCGCCGAAAGAACCGGCCCGCTAATCGCCGCCGGCAGAAGATTGTCCGCTTCGTTGGACGTGAGGGCGACGTCGAGACCTTTACGGTCCAGCAGACGTTCCCGGTCGTTGGTAGTCTGAACTCCGATCTTCCATCAGATCGCCAAATCGAAGCTGTGGAGCAGTTTTTCAGACACCGCCCAGAGACACGTTGGCAAGCTCACACCATGCTGAGCGCGCGCGATTACGGATTGGAGCTTTCAAGCCGCTATCCGTTTACCGCCATTCGACGGATGGTGATCGGTGTCAGCGTCGCAGCGTTCATACTTAGCGACCGGGCGCTCCGCGACAATGTGCGCCGATGGTGTGAAGATCGCTATCAAGAATCGTGCCCCGGCATCAGCTCGGGAATAGCAAATCATGCTCCTCATCGAATAGCGAGCCGGTTCGCCGAAAAGCTCGTGATGGATATGCGTGGTGCAGGCTCGGAGGTATTCGGCTAAGGCCAGTCACGATCGCGGGGACTGACTGGGGGAATATTATGACGACCGTGCCGCCGGCACCTATCGAATATCAGCTCATTGGCCTCGCTGAAGACGGCGGCATCGGGAACCTACTGGCGGGTCTCGATCAGAAGCAGGGGCGTGTCCGCCTTCAAGCGCTCATATCCGAATGGCTACGAATGGAGAATCTCGTCGTTCTGACGGGATCGGGCACGTCGGTTTCCGTCGGCGGTAAGACGATGGCCAATCTCGAAACGGCTGTATTCGCCACGATCCAGGCGCTGCCCGACATCCCCGCCTCGGTCGCTGCTATCATCGAAGCCCGCAAGAACGCTGTCCTTCTCGCCGCCTTCGACGATGATGACCCGATCGGTTTCGAGGCATGGCTTTCGTTCGTCGCCAATGCTCTGGTCGTCGCGGAGTCTACGGGCGGACCATTTTCCGCCGTGACGTGGCCCAGTACGCCGGCGCCCAGCGTCGCCGATCTGCGTTGGCTCGTCGATCGCCTTCGCATGGCGATTTTCGCCGAGTGCGCGCTTTCGCTCCCTGATACGGGGCTGGCCGCGTCCGCTGATGGCATCGTGCCGCATCTTGCATTTCTATCCAAACTCGTGGCTCGCGATAGCAACCTCGGACGCACCCATCTCTTCACGCTCAATTACGACACGCTTTTCGAGCAGGCATTGGAGCTGCTCGGCGTCCAGTATTTTGACGGTTTCACCGGCCGCGCAGCCGGCCGGTTCGACCCTTCCGTTTATGGTTTGGACATCTACTATCCGGGCGAGGTGGCGGAGGGCCGTGTACGGCGCTTCGACAAGTTCCTGCATTTCTACAAGCTCCACGGCTCGATCCACTGGTTCGAGCAGGGCACCGAGATGCGCGCGCGTCATCCTGATCTGACCCCTTTTCAGACCTACGCCGCCATGACGGCCGAGCAGAAAGCCGCGTCGCTTCTGTCTCTGGTCGGAGGGACGCCTTCGGTCGGGATTCTACCGACCGCGAACAAATTCGCTCAGACGCTTGCGATGCCCTACGCTCACCTCTTCCGGTCCTTTCAGGTGCGGCTCGGCATCCCCCAGACCTTCCTCCTCGTGCTGGGCTATGGCTTCGGCGACGATCATGTCAGCCGGATCATCGAGAATGCGCTCATGAATCCGTCGCTTGTGATGCTGGTAGTCGAACCAAATCCGAACAGTCCGGTGATCGCACGCATCCGGCGATACAAGGATCTCGGTAAGCGCGCCTTCGTCCTATGTCCGACGACGGATGCCTTCTCAGCAACACCATTCAAGCTCGCGACCTTCGACGACTTTGCGCGAACGGTGATGCCCGACGTGCAGTGGCTCGACGACTTCCTTCGCTTGCGCCGCTTCGAAAAGCAGATCGCTTCGTCCGCAACATCAGCCGGAGCGGACACGGAGGGCGCGGATGGATAATCCGCGCCTCGTCGGGCACATCGTGTCGGTTCAAGGCTTCCGAGTGAAGGTCGAATTGCTGCCCGAAACTCGGTCGGCGTTACGCGCCACGCTAGACGGCGTGCAGGCGGCCATCGCAATCAACGCCTATCTGACCTTCTCGCTCGGTGCGGGGGAAACGGTCATCGGCATCATCACCGATCTGGAAGCTCGCGAGACCTTCGATCCCGGTAGCGGGGACGATCTAAACCTCGAACTGATGAAACCACGCCGCGTTGCCAGCGTACAGCTGCTGGGCACGATCGAGCACAAGGACGAGGAGCCTACCTTCAGTCCAGGCATCTCGGTGCTGCCAACACTCGACACTCCCGCGGAGATCGGATCGCCGGACATCCTTCGCGCGGTGTTCGAGATACCACCGCGGCGCAACAAGCCAGAGGACTATGACGCGAAGGATTTCGATTGCGATCTGAAGATCGGATTCCCGACCGGCCAAGACCGCAACGTCGTGCGGGCCTCCTATAACGACCTGTTCTCGCGGCCGCTCGCGATCGTGGGCAATACCGGCTCGGGCAAATCCTTCTCGGTGTCGAGCCTGATCCAGAAGGCGATGGCTGCGCTCGATGGCGCGGCCGAGGAGCCGCACGTCTTCATCCTCGACATCAATGGCGAGTATGCCAAGGCCTTCCCGACGGCTGAAGCGGCGCAACGCTTGCCGGATCGCATCTACCTCAATGGCAAGGAGTTCAGCCTTCCGCTCTGGTTTCTGAACGCCGAAGAAATCTGTGCGTGGCTGAGCGCGTCGGAGCAAACGCAGGAGCCCGTGCTGAAAGACTGGTGGGCGATTGCCAAGGGCGGCAGTGCCACCGCCGCCGCCAGCATGGGAGCGTTTCAGAATGGCATGAGCGCGCTCGACCAGCTCTTGAGCGAACTGACGAAGATCAAGAAGAAGGCAGCCGGCTCCTATTGCGATGCCGTGGTCGGCCACCTCGCCGATACAGACATTGATACAGACCCGTTCGCTGGCCTGTTTACCGCTCATAGGTCAGCTAACGATTTCAACACCGAGGTCATGAACAATCAGGCCGCCATAGCTGCGGAGGCGGAGAAGCTGAAAGACGCGATTCGCGCCAAGATCGTCGGTGGTAGCGGCACGGCGGAGGCCGGTGCACGCACTGCGGACTCTCCGTTGCCGATCGCCCGCGCAACCCTGACCGATCCATCGCTTATCAATCGGGCCGTATCCAAGGAGGATACGTTTCGCGTCGATGCCCACCTGACGACGTTGAAGCTGCGGCTGAAAACCCGCCTCGACGACAAGCGATGGCGCGCCTTCCTCAACTATGAGGAGACCGATACGAAGATCGAGAAGCTGTCCTCATGGTTCGCACGCTTCGGGCTTGGTGCTGCAACGGGACCGAAAGTCTCGGTGCTCGACCTGTCAATGTTGAGCAACGAGGTTCTTCCCTATGCTTGCGCGGTGATCGGGCGGGTGTTGCTGGAGGCGCGTGAGCGCCTGCCCGCAGCCTCGCGCTATAAGCATCCGTGGGTGCTTGTTCTCGAAGAGGCGCACAACTATGCCCGCCCGGCCCGCTCAGACGAGGATCGCGGTCATCGCCTAGCGCGGTTGACATACGAGCGCATCGCCAAAGAGGGGCGCAAATTCGGCCTTTCACTCATCATCGCCAGCCAGCGGCCGAGCGAGATCAGCCAGACGATCATCAGCCAGTGCGCCAACTTTATCAGCCATCGCCTACAAAATCCTGACGATATCGACCATTTCCGGCGCATCATTCCAATGCAGGCGAGACGGCTGCTCGATCAGGTGACTATCCTGTCGTCAGGCGAGGCAATCGTATTCGGTAGCGCCTTTCATATTCCGACGCGGGTTCAATTCGACCGGCCTCAACCCGGCCCTTATAGTCAGACGGCCGCGCCCTATCATGAGTGGCGCAAGGAACAGAATCCGTTCCCGCTGTCGCAGGTCATCGATGCGTGGGGTGCCTGACGCGCAGGTTTCGCCAGCCCTGCTCATGGCATTGTGCAGCGGCTCATTTCAAAACACTAGAAATGGGGACCACCTAGGCGAACAGGCCGCTGCCCTCTACGGCGACAATCGGCGGAGAAAGACGCTACACGGTGGCCCAATCATAGTGCGATAGCGTAGGTATAGTGCCCATCCTCATCGGGCGTGGCCCGCCAGAGCGTGGCCCGCAAAGGGCCAGCTTTCCGCTATTTTTGCTGATGTACCGCACCGTCCGGGCCGTTCCCGATCGTCAAGCGATGGCGCGCGAAACGTGCCGGTGACGTCGCCGCGGCGAGCGCCACCGGGCATGACTCAGTAGCTCGCCAGATCCTCGCCGAACTCGACGGGGCCCGAGAAATGCTTGCGGATGTCCTTGAGCATGTCGTCGCGGTTGATCGTCTCGTTGCCGGGCGGGGTGGCGAAGTGGCTGAGCACCACCTTCTTCACCCCGGCGGCCGCGGCCAGCTTGCCGACATTTTCGGGGGTGAGGTGTTCGCTCGCCATATGGTCGACCAGCACCTGCAGGTCGAGCCCGGTCGCCTGGGCACGGCGCTTCAGGCTTTCGCGCAAGGCGGGCAGGTCGATCACCTCGCTCACCAGCACGTCGGCGCCCCTGGCGAGCTGTTCGACCGCCGCGCTGGGTCCGGTGTCGCCGGTGAAGACGATCGAGCGGTCTGCCATGTCGAAGCGATAGGAATAAGCGCGGTCGACGCCATGGTCGGTCGAGGGCATGTGCATCGTGCCATAATGCGAATTCTCGACCGCGCGTACCGTCACCGCCTCGTCGCGATACACTTCGCGCGCCGTGGTCACGTCCCAGTCCTGGCCCGAGAAGAGCGAGGCCATCGCCGGCAGGTCGGGCAGCTGCGGGCGGAAGATCGCCTCGCCGCCGCCCAGCGCCTTCAGCGTGTCGGTGACCAGCGACCTGGTGCCGGGCGGTCCGTAGAAGGCCACGGGCTTGCGCCGGCGGTCCTGCCAATCGAGCGCGAGGAAGCCCATCGTGCCGGCGGTGTGGTCGAAATGGAGATGGGTGATGAACACGGCATCGACCGTGTTGAGCCGCAGCCCGGCGCGGACGATCTGGCGCGGAGTGCCGTCGCCGATGTCGATCAGATAGGTCTTGCCGCCCACCTGGAGCAGATTGGCGGGCTGCGAGCGCGCGACCCGCGCGATCGGGCCGCCGCCGGTGCCGAGCAGGACGAGGCGGCTGGCCTGCTGCTGGGGGGCTGCCGCTGGCTTGTCCTGCGCGGGTGCCGCCACCGCATGGCCGAGCAATGCGGCCCCGAGCATCAGCCCGCCGAAGTTCCAACCCTTACGCATCTCATCTCCTCTTCTTTCATCGCGGCGAGCATCGGCTCTCGATGAAAAATAGTCAATTCACTTGACAATATATCCGCTCGCTCCAATGCTTTTCGGGAGAGTCGTTCAAAAAGGAGAGGCCCTATGTCTGAACCGGTTTCGGCGCAGCCCGTGAAGGGCGTGCACCATGGCGCCTTCCGCTGCCGCGATGCGGAGCAGACCCGCTGGTTCTACGAGGATGTGCTGGGCCTGGAAACCGAGGGCGCGGTGATCCTCGACGAAGTGCCCGGCACTGGCGCGCAGGATCCCTATCTCCACATCTTCTTCCGCATGAAGAATGGCGAGTATATCGCCTTTTTCGACGCGCCGGGATCGGCCGATCCCAAGTGGTTCGAGCGCAAGGACAGCTTCGACATGCACTGGGCGTTCGAGCTGGAGAGCGAGGAAGCGCTGCTGGCGATGCAGGCGCGGATCAACAGTTTCGGGGTTAGCGCGCTCGGTCCGGTCGACCATGATTTCGTGCGCTCGATCTATATGTACGATCCCAACGGCATCCAGGTGGAGTTCACCGTGCGTACGCCGCAGCATGACGCGGTCTTCGCCAAGGAACGCACGCATCTGGCCGACGAGATGCAGCGCTGGTCGGAGCGGACCCGTGCGATGAAGATCGAGAAATTCGGCGCCGAGGCGATCGACCGCCGCGGCCGCCGGGCCCCGGCCGCCTGACCCAGAGACGCGCGATGACCGAGGGGGAAGAGGAAGCGGCGCTGGCTGCCGCACTGGTCGAGGCCGCTCGAGCCGGGGGCGTGAGTGCAGCCTCGATCGAGGGGCTGCGGCGCCTGTCGGGCGGAGCGAGCAAGCAAAGCTGGGCGTTCGACCTGCTGGGCGAGGATGGCCGGGTGGTGCCGCTGGTGCTGCGGCTGGAGCCGTCGGCCTCGCGCTTCGACAATGTCGAGACGGTGAACGTCGTCGCCGAGGCGCGCGTGCTGCGTGCGGCGCGGGCCGGTGGGGTGCTGGCGCCCGAGGTCGTCTTCGAAATGCCCAGCGGCAGCCCGCATGGGCGCGGCTATGCGATGGCGCGGGTGCAGGGGGAGAGCGTGGGCGTGCGCATCCTGCGCGATCCCGCGCTGGAGGAAGCGCGGCGCACCCTGGCCGTCCAGTGCGGCGAGCAGCTGGCGCGCATCCATAAACTGTCCCCCGCGGCCTTGCCCGAACTGCCGCCGATCGCGCCGCGTGAGGCGCTGGCCGCGCTGGTCGAACGCTATCGCGGCTCGGGCCAGGTGCGGCCGGTGTTCGAGTTCGCCTTGGCCTGGCTCGACGCGCATATGCCGCACGAGGCGCCGGCGACGGTGGTCCATGGCGATTTCCGGAACGGCAATCTGATGGTGGGGCCTGACGGGATCAGCGCGGTGCTCGACTGGGAATTGTCGCATGTCGGCGATCCGGCGTCGGACCTCGCCTGGCTGTGCGTGACGAGCTGGCGTTTCCAGAAGCCCGAGCTTCCAGTCGGCGGCTTCGGCACGCGCGAGCAGTTGATGCAGGGCTATCGGGCGGCGGGCGGCGGCGAGATCGATCCCGCCCGGATAGCGCTATGGGAGGTGTTCCAGACGCTCAACTGGGGCGTGATGTGCGCCGGGGTCGGCGCCCGCTTCGAGGGCGGGGTGCGCAGCGTCGAGGGCGCGTTGATCGCCCGGCGCGCTTCGGAGACCGAGTTCGATCTGATGCGGCTGCTGGCCCCCGAAGGAGCGCGCGATGCAGGATAAGCCCGATGCGATCGCGATCCTGGGCGAGGTCGAGGAGGCCTTGAAGGCGGGGCTCGGATCGGGCCTGCCGCAACGCATGGCGGCCAATGCGCTGGCGCTGGCCCGGCGCGAGCTGAGCCTGCCGCCGGACGAGGCCGAGCGGGAGCACGCGCGGCTGGCGGCTCTGCTGGGGCGGGAGGGCAGTGTCGAGGCGCTGAACGCCGCGCTGGCCGAGGCGATCCGCAGCGGTGCGATGACGGCGGATACCCCTGGCCTTGTCGCCCATTTGTGGCAAAGCACGATCGAGAAGATGCGGGTGGACCAGCCCGCTTACCCCGCCTTCGCCGCCTGGCTGCGCGAAGGGCAGGGGCAGGGAGGACGGGAATGACGGCGAAGAACGGTGGATCGCTGGCCAATATCCGGGTGATCGAGCTCGGCCAGCTGATCGCCGGTCCCTTTTGCGGGCAGCTGCTGGGCGACATGGGCGCCGACGTGATCAAGGTCGAGCCGCCGGGCGCGGGCGATCCGATGCGCCAGTGGGGCAATGGCGAGCATAAGGTGTGGTGGCAGGTGATCGCGCGCAACAAGCGCTCGGTGACGGCCAATCTGCGCGTGCCCGAGGGGCAGGCGCTGGTGCGCGAACTGGTGCGCGGCGCCGACATCATGATCGAGAATTTCAAGCCCGGCACGATCGAGAAATGGGGCCTGGGGCCCGAGGCGCTGCACGCGATCAACCCGCGGCTGATCATCGTCCGCATGTCGGGCTATGGCCAGACCGGGCCCTATTCCACCCGCGCCGGCTTTGGCGGCATCGGCGAGGCGATGGGCGGCTGGCGCGCGATCGTCGGTGATCCCGATCGGGCGCCGAGCCGGATGGGCGTGTCGATCGGCGACTCGCTGGCGGCGACCTATGGCTGCATGGGGGCGCTCGCGGCGCTCCATGCGCGCGAGCAGAGCGGGCGCGGCCAGGTGGTCGATTCGGCGCTCTACGAGTCGGTGATGCAGGTGATGGAAAGCCTGGTCCCCGAATATGACGTGTCGGGCATCGTCCGCCAGCGCTCGGGATCGATCCTGCCCGGTATCGCGCCGTCGAATGTCTATCCCTGTTCCGACGGCGAATATCTGATCGGCGGTAATGGCGACGCGATCTTTGCGCGGCTCTGCCAGGCGATGGGCCAGCCCGAGCTGGCCAGCGACCCGCGCTTCGCCACCCATGTCGCGCGCGGCCAGCACCAGACCCTGCTCGACGACCTGATCTCGGACTGGACGCGCACCCTGACGATCGACCAGCTCGAAGGCGCGATGATCGAGCACAGCATCCCCGCCGGACGGATCTATCGCGCGGCGGACATGCTGGCCGATCCGCATATCCAGGCGCGCGGCGCGATCACCTCGGTGCCGCATCCGGTGCATGGCGAGGTGCGGATGCAGAACTGCTTCCCGCTGCTGTCGGACACGCCGAGCAGCGTGCGCATGGCGGCCCCCGAGCGGCCCGGCCAGCATAATGAAGAAGTCTATGCCATGATCGGGATCGACGCGGCCCGGCTGAAGGACATGGAGGCGGCAGGTATCGTTTAATTGTCAATTTGATTGATAATAAGCGGAAAGGGGCGTTCCATCCGCGGGTCAGCCGGTACCGGTCGATGATCGATCGGTCCGGCGGGAGGAGAGGCCCCGATGGATTTGCACGAAACGAGTCTGCACGCGCTGTTCGCGGCCGAGGTGCCGCCGTTCCCGCTGTTCGCCCCCGGCGCCGCCGAGGCGATCCGCCGCGCGGTGGAGCGCCACGCCGTGGTTGTGTTGCGCGGCCAGCGGCTGACTGATGAGGAGCAGGTGCTCTTCAGCCGGCAGTTCGGGCCGCTGGAGCTGCCGCCCAGCCTGAACGTCCGCACCGCCGCGCAGGTCCGCCGGGTGGGCGAGGGGATTTTCGACGTCTCGAACCTCGACGCCGACGGGCGGATCGAACCGCCGACGTCGCCGCGCCGCCAGTTCGGCAAGGCTGACCAGATGTTTCACACCGACAGCTCCTTCCACGACCTCCCGACGAGCTGGTCGCTGCTGTCGGCGCGCATCGTGCCCTCGCAGGGCGGGGAGACCGAGTTCGTCGACCTTCGCGCGGCCTGGGCCGAGCTGCCGGATGCGCTCAAGGCGCAGGTTGCTGGCCGCGATGCTTGGCATTCGATCTGGCACTCGCGCGCCAAGGCGGGTTTCGCGCTGCCCGACCAGGCGACCCGCGATCGCCTGCCCCCGGTGCGCCAGCCGCTGGTGCGCGAGGCGGCGGATGGGCGGTCGACGCTCTATCTGGGCTCGCACGCGATGCGGGTGGAAGGGTTGGAAGCGGAGGCCAGCGACCAGCTGCTGGAAGCGCTCCATGGCTTCGCCACGCAGGAGCGGTTCGTCTACCGCCATCCCTGGCAGCCCGACGACCTGCTGATCTGGGACAATCGCTGCACCCTGCACCGCGCGACCCCGTTCGACGATCTCCACGAGAAGCGCGACATGCGCCGCACGACGATCCAGGAATCGGGCGTGGAACGGACGGCGGTGGCGGCGTGAGGGCGCCTGCCGCCGAGCAGGTTTCGGAGCGCGCGGCGGCCTGGGCGCTGTTCGTCCTCTTCGCCGCCTACACCCTGTCCTTCGTCGATCGCACCATCCTGTCGCTGCTGATCGAGCCGATGAAGCGCGACATGGGGTTGAGCGACACCCAGATCAGCCTGTTGCAGGGGCTGGCCTTCTCGCTGGTCTACACTATCGCCGGCATTCCGATCGCGGTGCTGGCCGATCGGCGTTCGCGGCGCGGGATCGTCGCGGTCGGGGTAGGCTTCTGGAGCCTCGCGACCGCGCTCTGCGGATTGGCCGGCAATTTTTGGCAGCTGTTCGTCGCGCGCATGGGCGTGGGGTTGGGCGAGGCGGCGCTGGGCCCTTGCGCCTATTCGCTGATCGCCGACCTGTTCCCCGAGGATCGCCGCGGCCGCGCCATGGCGATCTATGGCATGGGGGTGAAGGTGGGCGCTGGGCTGGCGCTGGTGATCGGCGGCACCGTGGTCGGCTATGCCGCGACGGTGGGGATGGTCCCTACGCCCTTCGGGCCGATCCGGGGCTGGCAGCTCGTCTTCCTGCTGGTGGGGCTGCCCGGACTGGTTGTCGCGCTGCTGGCGCGGACGATCCGCGAGCCCGCGAGGGAAGCCCTGACCGGGCCGGCGCTGGCGGGCCCCACGGTGCTGCCCTTCTTGCGGCAACATGGCCGCGCGGTGGTGTTCCATTTCATCGGCTTCGGCTTCTGCGCCACCACCGCCGTCGCGATCACCTCCTGGGTGCCGAGCTTCTATATCCGCATCCATGGCTTCCAGGCGGCCGGAATCGGCTGGACCCTGGGACTGATCCTGCTGATCACCGGGACGGTGGGCGCCTATATCGGCGGATCGCTGTCGGACTGGCTGTCGCGGCGCGGCCATAGCGACGCCACCCTGCGCGCCGCCCTGATCGGCATCGGCCTGTCCACCTTGTTCGGGCCGGCGGCGATGCTGGTTTCGTCCGCCACGCTCAGCCTGGCCTTGCTGACGATCGCGACGGGCTTCAGCACCTTTTGCGCGCCGGCCGGCGGTGCGGCGCTGCAGAAGCTGGTTCCCGGCCCGCTGCGGGCGCGGATGGCGGCGCTCTATCTGCTCGTCGTCACCCTGCTCAGCGGCGTGCTGGGGCCGATCAGCGTGGGGCTGGCGACCGACCATCTGTTCGGCAGCCCGCACGCGATCGGCCAGTCGCTGGCGCTGGTGCTGCTGGTCGGCGACCTCGGCGGCATCCTGTTCATCTGGCTCACCATGGCGCCGTTCCGCGACGCGCTGGCGAGCCAGCGGCGCTGACGGTCAGAGCCCGCCGTCGAGCAGGGCGGCGGCGTTGCCGAAGTCGATCGCGTCGCGTTGGGCCTGGGTCAGCGGCTCGAAGCCCTCGAGTGCGCGCACCGTCTCCTGCGCGAAACCGAAGGGCAGGAAGGGGATGTCGCTGCCGAACACCAACCGTTCGGGCCCGACCAGCTCCAGCGCCGCCTTGAGGCTCGCCGGGCCGGCGGAGACGGCGGTGTCATAGTGGAGACCGCGCAGATAGTCGGCCACCGTGCGGCCCCGCTCGCGAAAGGCGGCATAGGCGCCGCGATCGGAATGTTCGATCATGCTCATCCGCCAGGCGACATAGGGCAGGGTGCCGCCGAGATGGGCGAGCACCCAGCGGATATTGGGATAGCGGTCGAGCACGCCGGTGAAGATCATGTCGGCGACGGCGCGGGTCGTGTCGAACACGAACTCCAGGATCGGCGGCGGCAGGGCCAGGCCCAGCTCCTCGGTTCCCTTGGGCACCCCCGGATGGAGCAGGACCAGCGCGCGCCGCGCGTTAAGCGCTTCCAGCACCGGCGCGAAGGCGGGATCGGACCAGTAGCGGCCCTGATGGCTGGTGAGCAGGATCACCCCCTCCATGCCACTGCCGTCGAGCCGTGCCAGTTCGGCGAGGGCGGCATCGACATAAGGCAACGGCAAGGTGGCGAGCCCGCCGACCCGGCGGGGATGAAGCGCGCGCAGCTCGAGCAGATGATCGTTGGTCGCGCGCGCCAGGTCAGCCGCCAGCGCGGCGTCGCCGAAGTCGACGCCGGGCGCCGAGATGGAGAGGAGCGCGCGGGCGATCCCCAGCACGTTCATCCGCTCCAGCATGGTGTCGGCGTCCCAGGCGGGGAAGGGGACGCGGCCCACGGAATCGATCCCGGAGCGCGCCAGTCGATCCCGATAGACCGCCGGCACGAAATGGTTGTGGAAATCGATCCGCTTCGGCTCCGCCATCATCCTCTCCCCGTCATTCTCCATCCGTCCGGTCCCGGCTTCTCAGGGGCGCAGCCGAACCTTCAGATGCTTGATCGCCGCCACGAAATTGGAGGCGATATAGCCTGGCTCGCCGATCACCTGATGATCGGGGAAGCGGGTCAGCAAGGCCTGCAGCAGCAGGCGAAGCTGCAGCACGGCGAGGCGCGAGCCCAGGCAGTGATGGATGCCCCAGCCGAAGGCGAGGTGGCGCGAGGCGTTCGCCCGGTCGATGTCGAGCCGGTGCGGATCCGCGAACATCGCCGGGTCGTGATTGCCGGCACCATAGAGCAGCGCCACCCGCTCGCCCTCGGCGATCCGGCAGCCGCCGATGGTGACATCGCGCTTCGCGACTCTTGCCATATGGTAGACCGGGCTCACCCAGCGCAGGAATTCGGGGATGGCACCGGCGATCAGGCCGGGATCGTCGAGCAGGCGGCGCTTCTGGTCGGGGGAGCGGCCCATCGCCACCATGCAGCTGGCCAGGGTGGTGCGGGTCGTCTCGTTGCCGGCGGCGAGCAGGTTGGAGAAGAAGCTCACCTGCTCGATCTCGTCGATCGGCCGGCCGTCGATCTCGGCAAAGGCGATGCGGGTCAGCACGTCGTCGCCGGGGTTGGCGCGCTTGTCGGCCAGTACCTTCCGGGCATAGTCGAAGATCGCCAGATAGCGGGCGTTGGCGACCTCCAGCGTCGGTGCATGATCGGGATCGTCGGTCAGGAACACCGCGTTGGTGAAGTCGAAGACCTTGTCTTCCTCGCTCTCGGGCAGGCCGATCAACGCGCAGATCGTCTGGATCGGCACCTTGGCGCCCACCTCGGAGACGAACTCCACCTCGTCGCGGCCGTCCAGCGAGTCCATCAGTCTTTCGATCGTGCCGGCGATCCGCGTCTCCAGCGCCTTGAGCGCCGAGGGCAGGAAGAAGTCGCCGACGATCTTGCGGAAGGCGAGATGCTCGGGATTGTCCATCGCCAGCATGAAGCGGCTCAAGGTCCGGGCGATCTCGGGATCCATGCGCGCGCGGTTATCGGTGGGCACCTTGAAGCCGCGCGTGCTGGTGAAATTCTCCTCGTCCTGCGAGATGGTGCGGATGTCCTCATAGCCGAGCAGCGCCCAGAAGGGCGGCTGGAGGCCGGAACCCTCGTGGCGGAACACCGGCGTTTCGGCGCGGATGGCATCATAGGCGGCGTGAGGATGGCCGTCCCGGAAGGTGGAGATGTCCAGCATGTCGAACGGCGCGGCGCGCACGGCTTCCATCTCGATCGTCAACGCACTCTCTCCTATCCATTGCCCCAAGGCTGGGCGCATCATAAAATAATGTCAATTGTATTGACAAAATTACAGGCGAGACCAGCCCCCGTCGACCATCCAGCATTGCCCCGTGATCATCGCGGCGCCGTCCGAGCAGAGGAAGGCGCAGGCGGCGGCGATCTCGTCGGGCGTCGCCAGACGCGGGATCGCCTGGCGCGCGGCGATCGACCGGGCGAGGTCGTCGATCCGGTCGAACTTGGCGCGGGTGCCCTCGGTTGGCACGAAGCCCGGCGCGATGGCGTTCACGGTGATCCCGTCGGGGCCCAGATCGGTCGCCAGCGCGCGGGCCAGCCCGACCAGCGCCATCTTGCTGGCGACATAGGCGGCCACGTCGCGCCGGGGGATAGCGATGGTGCCCGAGGCGATCATCACCATCCGGCCCCAGCCCGCCGCGCGCATCCCCGGCGCCAGCGATCGGGCGAGCAGCATCGCCGCGTCGACATTCACCGCGAACACCTGCCGCCATGTGTCGAGCGAGAGCGTGTCGAGCGGCGTCGTCGGGAAGATGCCGGCACAATGAACCAGCAGGGTAGGCGATCCCATCGTCGCGGCCACGGCATTGGCCATGGCGGTCACCGCCATCGAGTCGGCGAGGTCGGCGGTGAAGCCGCGATGACCGTCGCCGAGCCGCCTCGCGGCTGCCTCCGCTCCATCGCGATCGACGATCGCCACCCGCGCTCCCGCCGCCGCCAATGCCTCGGCAATGGCAAAGCCCAAGCCCCGCGCGGCGCCGGTGATGAGGGCGATCCGATTCCTTTCCATCAGAAAAAATAATCAAGAAACTTGACTAAATACAAGTGCCGCTTATCGTCATGTCCAAGCTCGGACACGATGCGGGAGGGGAGCAATGGCGGAGAAGGGCTCGCACGCCGGTACATCGGTGATCGTTACCGGTGCCTCGCGCGGGATTGGCCTGGCGATCGCCGAGGCCTTCGTCCGCGAACAGGCGCATGTCACCTTGATCGGCCGTGATGGCGCGGCGCTGGACGTAGCGGCGGCGCGGCTAGGCGATAGAGTCGCGACGGTCGCGGGGAGCGCCGAGGATCCGGCGACGATCGATGCCGCGATCCGCGCCGCGCTGTCCTTCACCGGCCGCATCGACACGCTTGTGAACAATGCCGGCGGCCCGCCGCCCGACGCGCCGCTGGTGGTGATGCCGATGGCCGATTTCGACGGCGCGCTCTCGTTCAACCTGCGCACCCCGTTGCTCTGGGTGCGGGCGGCCTGGCGCGCCTCGATGCGCGAGCATGGCGGCGCGATCGTCAACATCGCCTCGATCGGCGGCCTGTCGGCCCCGCGCGGCATGGGCGCCTATTCGGTGGCCAAGGCCGGGCTGCTCCAGATGACGCGGATGTTCGCGGCCGAGCTGGGCCCGCACATCCGGGTCAACGCGATCGCGCCCGGCATCGTCCGCACCGATGCGACCGCCGCGGTCAATTATCAGGGCTATGCCGAGATGGTGCCGCTCGGCCGCGTCGGCGAGCCCGAGGACATCGCCGAGGCCACACTGTTCCTGGCGGGGCCGGGTGCTGCGTGGACCACCGGACAGACCCTCGCGATCGAGGGCGGAACCCTCATCCAGACCGGCAAGTGGAAGCGCGGCTGGCAACAGACATGGCAAGGAGACGACGCGATATGACGATCCGGGTAATCCAGTGGGCGACCGGCGCCATCGGCAAGACCTGCCTGCGCCAGATCATCGACCATCCCGATCTCGAGTTGGCCGGGCTGTTCGTCTATTCAGACCGCAAGGTGGGCAAGGACGCGGGCGAGATCGCGCGCCGGCCCGAGACCGGGATCCTTGCCACCAATTCGGTGGACGAGATCGTCGGCACCCCGGCCGACGTGGTGCTGCACCTGCCGCTGAACCCGGCCGAGTCCTTCGACGAGCATGACGAGATCATCAAGCGGCTGCTGCGCAGCGGCAAGAGCGTGATCACCACCGTCGCCCACACCTATCCGCTGGCCGAGGGCGGCGATTATGCGCGCGGGTTCGAAGAGGCGTGCAAGGAGGGCGGATCGGTGCTGTTCGGCACCGGCATCAACCCCGGCTTCGTGGGCGAGCGGCTGTCGATCCTGCTCACCGGAATCTGCACCCATGTCGACTCGGTCGAGGTGACCGAGATCTATGATTGTTCGGACGTGCTCTCGCCCGGCTTCATCTTCGACCTGATGGGCGTGGGCAAGCCGATCGCCGAGATCGCCAGCGGCCCGCGCGTGCAGACCGTGTTCCGGCATATCTTCGGCGAGACCGTGGGCTATGCCGGCCATGCGATGGGGATCGAGTTCGACGAGGTGATCCCCGATCACGAGTTCGGCGTCGCCGACAAGGACCTGGAGCTGCCGGTCGGGACCGTGCCGGCGGGCGGCGTGGTCAATTTCCGTTGGCGCTTTCGTGGCATGAAGGACGGCAAGCCGGTCTTCACCATCCAGATGCTGTGGCTGCTCGATCGATCGATGCCGGGCTGGGACTATGCCGATGGCTGGGAGTTCGAGATCAAGGGCGCGCCGGGCATCAAGGCGCGGGTCGACCTGGTCGAGCCCGAGGGGATGCCCGACAAGTCGAAGGCGATGCAATATTGCGTCGCCGGGCCGGTGATCCGCGCGATCCCGGAAGTGCTGAAGGCGCCGCCGGGCATCCTGATCGCGCCGACCTTCGCGGCCTATTCGCCGCGGATACGGACGCCGGCATGAGCGCGCATCGCCTGTTCGTCGGCGGGGAATGGCAGGCGGCGGCGGACGGCCGCACCTATCCCGACAGCAACCCCTATGACGGCAGTCTGGTCGCCGAGGTGGCGGCTGCCGGCCGGGCCGATGCGGAGGCGGCGATCGCCGCCGCTTCCGCCGCCTTTCCCGCCTGGGCCGCGAGCACGCCGCAGCAGCGCGCCGCGATCTTCCTGCGCGCCGCCGATATCCTCCAGCGCCGCGCCGAGGAGGTGAAGGAGTTGCTGACTTGCGAGACCGGGGCGACCCGGCTGTTCGCGGCTTTCCAGGTCAACCGCAGCATCGACACGCTGAGGGTTGCCGCCGGCTGGCCGCATCTGGCGGTGGGCGAGGTGCTGCGCAGCGCGGTGCCGGGGCGCTTCGTCTTCACCGTGCGCCATCCGCTGGGGGTGGTGTTCGGCATCACGCCCTGGAACGGCGCGCACATCCTGGCCTGGCGGACGATCCTGACCCCGCTCGCCTATGGCAACACGATGATCCTGAAGCCCAGCGAGGACGCGCCGATCACGGCGGGGCTGATCCTGGCCGAGATCATGGAGGAGGCGGGGCTGCCCAAGGGCGCGCTCAGCGTGCTCACCAACGCACCGGGCGAGATCGGCCCGGTCGCCGATGCGATGTTCGAGAGCGACGCGGTGCGGCTGGTGATGTTCACCGGATCGGTGCCGACGGCGCGCCGGCTGGCCGAGCGGGCCGGGCGGCACCTGAAGCGCACCGTGCTGGAACTGGGCGGCTATAATCCGCTGATCGTGCTGGCCGATGCCGATATCGAGCGGGCGGTGGATGCGGCGCTGTTCGGTGCCTTCTACCATCAGGGCCAGATCTGCATGAACACGCGCAAGATCATCGTCGAGGCGCCTCTGGCCGAGGCATTCGAACGCCGCTTCGCCGAGCGCGCGGCGGCGTTGCCGGTCGGCGATCCCGCCGACCCCGCCACCTTCGTCGGCCCGCTGATCACCGATCGCGCGGCAGAACTGGTCGAACGGCAGGTGGCCGAGGCGGTCGCCGCCGGCGGCCGGGTGGTGACGGGCGGCACCCGCGACGGGCGGCTCTATCGCCCGACCGTGCTGGCCGACGTGCCCGATACCGCCGAGGCGGCGCGCGAGGAGATCTTTGGCCCGGTCGTGCTGATCGAATCCGCCCCCGATGGCGAGGCGGCGGTGAAGATCGCCAATGCGAGCTGCTATGGCCTGTCGGCGGCGATCCTGGGCGGCAACGCCGATCGCGCGCTGGCGCTGGCCCAGGGGCTGGAGGCCGGGATGATCCAGGTCAACGACCAGACCGTCGCCGGGGAGATAGGCTTTCCCAATGGCGGCGTGAAGAACAGCGGCTGGGGCTATACCGGTCCGGTCGGGATGCATGACTTCACCGAGATCCGGCAGACCAGCGTCCAGCAGGCGATCGGCGCCTATCCGGTGCCGCGGCCATGAGCGCGCTGCACAACCGGACGGTGGTGATCACCGGTGCGGCGATGGGGATCGGCGCTGCTTATGCGCGCCGCTTTGCCGAGGCGGGGGCACGGGTCGCGCTGGTCGACCGCGCCGATTGCGCACCGCTGGTCGCCGAGATCGAAGCGACGGGCGGCACCGCGCGGGGCTTCGCCTGCGACCTGACCGACCCGGCGGCGATCGAGGCGGCGGTGGCGGAGATATTGGCGTGGCGGCAGGGCGGTCTCATCCTGCTTAACAATGCCGGCGCCTATCCGACCACGCCGCTCGAAAGCCTGACCCTGGAGCGCTGGCGCGCGATCTTCGCGATCAACCTCGAATCCGCGCTGCTGATGGCGCTGGGGCTGATCCCGGCGATGGAGGCCGATGGCTGGGGCCGGATCATCAATGTCGCCTCGTCGATCGTCACCATCCCGCGCCGCGAGGTGGCCGCCTATACCGCCAGCAAGATGGGGGTGATCGGGCTGACCCGCGCGCTCGCCACCGATCTGGGCGCGCACGGCATCACCGTCAACGCGCTGTCGCCGGGGCTGACCCGCACGCCGGGCACCGAGACCCAGCTGGCCGCCGCCGGCCGTGCTGGTCTGTTCGACCAGTTCGCCGCCAGCCAGCCGGTGCCGAGGGTGATCGAGGCCGACGACCTGACCGGCATGGCGCTGTTCCTGGCCGGCGACGGGTCGGCGATGATGACGGGGCAGACCTTGCTGGTGGATGGCGGGCTGAGCCGCTTGTAAGGAAAAGGGGCGGCGGGCTGGGGTGTCCTAGCCCGCCGAAAGCACCGCATCGAGCTGGCGGGAGTCGAGATATTCCTCCATCCGCGTGATGCGCCCGTCCTCGACCGAGACGAGCACGCAGCATTCGGCCGCCACCCGCGCCCCGTCGCGGCGGGTGCCGGTCAGCCGGTGGCGATGGACGAAGCCACCTTCGAACGGGGTGATGCGGCGATCGGCATAGCGCCGGTCGGGCGTCCGCTTCGCGAGCACCGGCAGGAAGGCGGCGACGTCGGCGGCCCGCGCGTCGCGCTGGGTGACGTTGTTCCAAAGCGTCGCGGCCGGGGCGTAGAGCGCTGTCGCCGCGGCGGCGTCGCCCTTCTCCAGCGCGTCGAACAGGCGGCGGGCGAGGTCGAGCATGGGCTCGCTCATGATGGGGTCTCCTGGCGGTCGAGCGAGCGGCGATAGGCGGACTGGCCCAGCCACAGGGCGGCCACGCCGAGCGGGCCGGCGATGGCGATGAACGCGATCAGCGAGCGGCCGAGCAGCGCCGGGTCGCCGAACACATAATCGGTGAACAGCGCCACCACCGTCGGCCCCAGCGCCAGCGACAGGATCGTCACCACGAACAGGTAGAGCGCCGAGAGCCGCGCGCGGAGCGGGGCGGGGGCCAGCTTCTGGATCATCACGGCGCCCGCCGGATAGGCGGCGGCACCGAAAAAGAAGGCGAAGGAATAGGCGATCGCGGCCAGTTCGGGGCTGGGCATCAAGGTGCCGGCGATCCCGCTGGCCGACATCAGCGCGATGTTGAGCATCACCGTGCGCAGCGGCGCAGTGACGTCTCCCGACGCGGTCCCGCGATCGGTCCACCAGCCGCCGACGATCGCGCCGAGCGCGCCCAGCAGCAGCAGGCCGATGCCCAGCATCCGGCCGACCTCGGCCGGGCCGATGCCGAAGCTGCGGATCGGGTTGGTCGGCGCCCAGGAGAGGATCGCGGTCATGATCATCCCCGAGATCGCATTGCCGACGAACAGCAGCGCCACCGTGCGCCATTCGCGCTTCAGGAAGGGCAGGATCGGCGGCAGCTCGCGGGGGCGAGGCGCCTGGCGGCGGGGCTCGGCGATGGTCAGGGTCAGCAGCGCGACCAGGATGCCGGGCGGGCCCAGCATCAGGAAGACGAGCTGCCAGCTACGCATCTGGCCGAAGGGCGTGTCATAATAGCCCGAGGCGGCCGCGAAGCCGATGACGAGCCCGCCGATGATCAGCGCCAGTCCTCCGCCGATCGAGACGCCGGTCGAAAAGACCGCCATCGCCCGGCCGCGCTTCTCCTCGGGGAACAGGTCGGCGATCAGCGAGTAGGAGGCCGGCCCCAGCGCCGCCTCGCCGACCCCCACGCCCATGCGGGCGAGGAAGAGCTGGCCGAAGCTGGATGCAAGGCCGCAGGCGGCGGTCATCGCGCTCCAGAAGGCGACGCCGACCGCGACGATCGCGCTGCGCGCGCGCCGGTCGGCCAGGGTCGCGATCGGGATCGACAGCGAGGTGTAGAAGGCGGCGAAGGCGAGGCCCTGGAGCAGGCTGACCTGGGTGTCGCTGAGGCCCAGGTCCGCGCGCAGTGGCTCGACCATCAGCGCGATGATCATCCGGTCCACATAGGACAGGGTATAGGCCAGCACGAGCACCGCCACCGCCCACCAGGCGCGCAGGGGAGAAATGTCCCCCGGCGGCTGGCTTTCGGGCGGTTGTGGTTGCGGTGCGGCGCTATTGCCGGACGGGGCCAAGGTCGAGACCGAGGATATATTTGCCGTACAGCTCATAGGCGTCGTCGCGGTCGAGCAGGACATGGGTGCGCGCGGTGTTCAGGTCGCGCTGGATCAGCTGGAAGGGCGAGCTGGCATGCTGGGCGCGCGCGCCCGCGGCGCCGGCCATATTGTCGACGATGCCGGCGCATTCGGACACAGCGAGCACCGCGTCGCGGCGATAGCGCAGCCGCTGCTCGGCGTTCGAGGTGCGGTCCTGCTCGGCGAGCTGGTCGACCTCCGCGAAATGGCCGCGCATCAGGTTGTGGACGGCGTCCCACCGGGCCATGCCATCGGCGATCTTGTACTGGGTGCTCGACCGCGCGGCATGGTCGATGCCGCCATAGCCGGTGCGCCCCTTGGTGAAGGCGACGAACTCGTCGATCGCGCGCTTGGCCAGGCCCAGCGCGGTGCCGACCGCGGCGATCATCAGCACGGTGTGCAGCGAGGCGCGCAGCCCGCGATAGTCGGGGAGGGCGGCGGCACCGGGCGTCTTGCCCGCCATCAGCAGCGGCTGCGACAGGGTCAGGTGATCGGGCACGAACAGGTCGCGCACCTTGAAGCCGCGGCTGCCGGTGCCGCGCATGCCCGAGACGAACCAGTCGTCGACCAGTTCGACCTGGTCCTTCGGGATCAGCAGGTTGACGGTGTCCTTGCCGTCGCTGCCCTCGACGATCGCGAGCGCGCCGACCCAGTCGGAAAAGTCGATGCCGCTGGCAAAGCCCCAGTCGCCATTGACCTGATAGCCGCCCTCGACCTTTCGCGCGGTGCCGCCCTTGCCCGAGAAGGTGAGCGGGAACAGCGCATGGTTGCGATCGCCATAGAGGATTTCCTGCGCCTGCAGGTTGAAATGGGCGAGCACCCAATGGTGGCAGCCGAGGATGCCGAACACCCAGGCGGTGGATCCGTCGCCCTGGCCGATCAGCACCGCCGCGTCGAAGAAGGTGGCAAGGCCGACCTGGCTGCCGCCGAAGCGGCGCGGGGCCAGCATCTGGAGGATTCCGGCATCGAGCAGTTCGGCGACCGATTCGTCGGCGATCCGCCGGTTGGCGTCGCCGGCATAGCCGCGCTCCCGCAAAGCCGGAATCATTGCTTTTGCGCGGGCCAGCAGGGTCTCGCTGTCCGGAGCATCGGTCTTCGGCACCTCGGTGCACTGGGTTACCTGGGTAATCATCCGTCCCCTACATGGAAGCAATTTAGTAAAGTTACTTTACTGTTTTGCGGGATGGCTTACAAGCGGAATCGTCATTTTTCCGGCAAGGAGAGGCGCTGCCCATGTCCAATGTCCTGATTGTCTTCTATTCGCGCGACGGGATGACCGAAGCGCTGGCCAAGGCCGTGTGCGACGGCGCGATGGCGGCGGGCGGGGCGGTGCGCCTGCGGCGCGCGCGCGAACTGGTGGGGCCCGAGGTGATGGCCACCGTGCCCGGCTGGGCCGAGGCGGCCGAGCGGATGAACGCGCTCTACGAGGCGCCGAGCGCCGACGACATGCTGTGGGCCGATGCCATCATCCTGGGAACGCCCTCGCGATTCGGGCTGGTCTGTTCGGAGGTGAAGGCCTTCCTCGACAGCCTGGGCGGCCTGTGGGCGCGCGGCAAGCTGGTCGACAAGGTCGGCAGCGCCTTCACGGCGTCGGCCACCGCGCATGGCGGTAACGAGGTGACGTCGCTCACCCTGTTCGTGCCGATGGCGCATTTCGGGATGGTGATCGTGCCGCCCGGCTTCGCCGATCCGGCGATGTTCGCGGCGGGCACGCCCTATGGCGCGTCGGCGGTGTCGAACAATGTGCCGGGCGCGCTGCCGACCGAGGCGGATGTCCACGCCGCCCGCTTCCAGGGGCAGCGCGTGACGCAGGTCGCCCGAGCGCTCAAGGCCGGGCGCTAGACTCCGCTATGGGGGATCAGGCCTTGTCGTCGACGAACAGGGGCGGGCCCCAGTCGGCGGCAAGCGCCTCGGTCAGCGCGGCGAAGCGCTTCTTGCCGAGCTTCGAGCTCAGCTCCTGCTCGATCTGGGCGAGCACGCTCATCGCGTCGTTGCGGATCGACTGCGATCCGGGGCCGAAGCCGACGAGCTGGGCGCGGCCGTCGCTGGGGTCGGCGCTGATGTGGATCAACCCCTTCTTCTCCATCTCGTTGAGCATCTGGCTGACGGCCTGGCGGGTCACGCCCAGGTTGCGCGCCAGCACCGAGGCGCGCCGCACGCCGAAGGCGACGTTGGACAGGATCAGCGACTGGGATCGCGTGATGTCGGACCAGCCATGCTTGCGGAGCCCCGCCTGGAGAGCCTCGTCGAACCAGTAGAAGGCCCGAAGCAGGTCCATCATCAGGAAAGTTTGCACGCCACCCCCTTTACCCTTGCCGTGGCTGCAACTGGCCGGAGCTCCCCGTCAGCCGAATATCTCCGGCAGTGCCCGTCGCAGAACCTTGCCCGACGCGTTACGCGGAAACGACGCGGTTTCAAAGATGCGCGTCGGGCATTTATAATGGGCGAGCCGGCTGCGGCAGTCGGCGATGATCGCCTGCGGGTCGATCGTGCTGCCCGAGCGCGGGATCACCGCGGCGACGACCCGCTCGCCCCATTTCGGATCGGGCAGGGCGAACACCGCCGCCTCGGCGACGCCGGGGGCCCCGGCCAGGATCTTCTCCACCTCCACCGGGAACACATTCTCGCCCCCGGTGATGATCATGTCCTTCTTGCGATCGGTGACGAACAGGAAGCCGTCGGTGTCGAGATGGCCGACATCGCCGGTCATCAGCCAGCCGTCCTCGTCGGTGACGGGGCGGGTGCCGGTCTTCACGTCCCAGCGCATCGCGGCCGGATAGGGCAGGCGCACGACGATCTCGCCGATCGCACCGGGCGGCACCGGCTGGCCGGCATCGTCCACCACCTTCAGGTCGATGCCGGGATTGGCGACGCCGGTCGCCTGGCTCTTGCCCGACCCGCGCTCGCGATGGGCGTGGGGCGGCAGATGGGTGATCGGGCCGACCGTCTCGGTGAGGCCATAGACCTGCGAGAAGTCGCATTGGAAGGCGTCGATGCAGGCTTCGAGCAGGGTCTCGGCGATCGGGGAGGCGCCATAGGCGACCATCCGCAAGATGCCGGGCGCGACGTTTCGCCGGCCCTGTTCGTCGAGCAGCATCGACAGCACCGCCGGCACCCATTGGGCATGGGTGGCGCCCAGCCGCTCGACCGCGTCGAGCATCACCGACGGGCTGGCGGCGGGCAACTGGATTTGGGTCATCCCGCCCGCCAGGCCATATTGGGTCCAGGCCCAGCCGGCGGTGTGGAAGACGGGGGCGACGATCATCAGCCGCGCATCGGGGGTGAAGGCCAGGGTGGTGGGCGAAAAGGCCATCGCCTCCACCGACACGCTCGAATAGGCGAAGGCCTTGGGCTCGCCGGTGGTGCCCGAACTGAAGAACAGGGTGGTCAGGTCGTCGGGCCGCGGTGCCTCCGCGATCGGCGGATGGCCCTCGGCGATCAGTGCGTCGAGCGGGCCGCCGGTTTCGAGCAGACGGGTGCCGGCCGGCAGCAGCGCCAGGAACTCCGGATCGGCGATCACGAGGCCGGGTTGCGAACGCGCCACCGTGGTGGCGATCTCGTCGGCCGAGAGACGCCAGTTCAGGCCGATCAGCACCAGCCGTGCGCGCCGGGTGGCGACCATCACGACCGGGAAGTCGAGCCCGTTGCGGCCCAGCCAGCCGAGCCGGTCGCCCGGCTTCAGGCCGAGCACCGTCAGGCCGGCGGCCAGCGCATCGGCGCGAGCGTCGAGCTCGGCCCAGCTCAGCGCGCCGTCCATCGTCAGCACCGCGGGCTCGCCGGGCTTCTCGGCGGCGAAGCGGCGGACCTGGGCGGAGATGCTGCGCTCGGGCCCGTCGGCCGGCAGCATTCCCCAATCCTCGTCGCGGACGGTGTGGCTCATGGGGCTGTTCATGCCTTGGCGGGGCGGCCGGTGTCGACGGCCAGCTTCTTGATCCCGCAGACGAAATTGCTCTGCAGATAGCTGGTCTCGCCCACCGACTGGATATCGGGGAAGCGGCCGAGCAGCGCGCGCAGCAGCGCGTTGAGCTGCATCGTTGCGACGCGGGCGCCCAGGCAGTGGTGGATGCCGATGCCGAAGGCCAGGTGGCGCGCCGCATTGGCGCGGGTCACGTCGAGCTGATGGGGATTCTCGAACATCGCCGGGTCGCGATTGGCGGCGCCATAGGCCAGCGCCACCCGTTCGCCCTCGGCGATCGCCTGGCCGCCGATCTCCAGGTCGGTCAGCGCGACGCGCATCATCTGGATCACCGGGGTCACGAAGCGGAGCAGCTCGGGGATCGCCTGCGGGATCAGCTCGGGATCGGCGACCAGCCGGCGGCGCTGGTCGGGAAAGCGGCTGAGCGCGACGATGCTGCCCGACAGCGAATTGCGCGTCGTCTCGTTGCCGGCAGCGAGCAGCAGGGTGAACATGCCGTGGAGGATGCTCTGCGAGCGCGGGCTGCCATCGTCGAACATCTGGGCGAGGATGCTCAGCAGGTCGTCGCCGGGCTCGGCGCGGCGTTTCGCGAGCAGCGTCGAGCCATAGTCGAACACCTCCTCGAACACGGCGTTCGATTCCTCGGGCGTCGGCCCATATTCGGGGTCGGAGGTGCCGACGAGCTGGTTGGTCCAGTCGAACACCTTGTCCTGGTCCGCCGCCGGGATGTCGAGCATCAGGCAGAGCGTGCGGATCGGGACGATCGAGGCGACCTGGGTGACGAACTCGATCTCGGAATCGGCCGGAAGCGAAGCCACCATTTCGGCGACGAAGCTGTCGATCTGGCCTTCCAACCGCTTGAGCGCCGAGGGCAGGAACTGCGCCTGCATCGGCCGGCGCACCCCCGTATGGACCGGCGGGTCCATCGTCAGCATCGTGCTGGTGATCGCCTCGCGGATATGGGGTTTCAGCGCCGACATGCCGCCGCCGCGCTCGAAGATGCGAAAGCCGCGGCTGGAGGTGAAGCGGACATTGTCGCGCGACACCGCTTCGACGTCGGCATAGCGGGTCAGCACCCAGAAGGGCGGTGACTTTTCGCAGCCGGGGTTGCGATAGACCGGCTGGGTCTCGCGAAGATGGTCATAGATTTCGAACGGGTGTCCATCGCGGAACGTATCTGCGCGGCTGAGATCGAACAGTTCCTCGAGCGCTTCGGTCATCACGCGATGGACTCCGTCTTGTTGCGAAGGATCAGAACTTGAAATTGGCCTGCACCAGGATCTGCCGGGGCGGATCCATGGTCAGCGAGCGCGAGTCCGGCGAGAAGACCGTGGCGGCCAGGCCGCCCGCACCGGTGAAGGCGATCGTCGCCTTGTCGGTGATGTTGCGGCCCACCACGGCGAGTTCCCAGCGATCGTCGGCCGCGCCGATGCCGACACGGGCATCGAGCTTGGCATAGCTCTTCTGGATGTTGAGCGGGTCGAGCGTGCCGTCGCGCCGCGACATCGACGAGAAGAGGCCGGTGACGCTGCCGGTGAGCTTCAGGTTGGAGCCGACCTCGGTCTCGTTGCTCAGGGTCAGCGCGCCCGACCATTTCGGCGTGAAGTTCAGCCGCGCGCCGCTCAGGTCGCACGAGCCGGGGCGCGAACCGTTGGGCACCTGGGTGGTGTAGCAGGGCCCCGCCGTATAGTCCTTGTAATGGGCGCTGGGGGTCCAGGCGCCATTGCCCGCCAGGCGGAAGCCGGCACCGAGCCGCAGGGTCGCGTCGAACTCGACACCGGTCACCACCGCGTCGCCGGCATTGCCGGTGAAGAAGGGGGCGCTCAGCCCGTCGGGCGAGGGGATCGCGGTCGAGACCTGGAGGTTCGAATATTTGGTGCGGAACACCGCGATGTTCGCGCTGCCGAGGCCGCGGAAAGTGGCCTTCACACCGCCTTCGAAGGACTCCGACCGCTCGGGCTTGAACTGGAAGGAGAAGGGCACGGCGTTGGAGATGGCGCCCTGGAAGCCGCCGCCCTTCGATCCCTTGCTCCAGCTGGCATAGACCATCATGTCGTCGTTCACGTCATATTGCAGCGTGGCCGACGGGTCGACGATGCCTTCGCCCAGGCGATCGCGGAAGTCGGCGACCAGCGTGCCGGTGCGCGCATCGGTATAGGTGTTCGGCCCCGAATAGCGGCGATAGCGCGCCACCTTCTTCTCATAGGTGTAGCGGACGCTGCCCACCGCGCGGAAGGCGTCGGTCAGGTTCGCGGTCGCCGAGGCATAGCCCGAGATGACATAATCTTCCTGGTCGAAGATGCGGTAGGTGGAGGCCGCGGGCGCGAACAGCACGCCGGTGGTGCGCTCCTCGGTCAGGTCGGCGATATGGCCATAGGCGCCGACGACGAAATCGATCGTCCGGCCGGTGGGCGAGAGCAGGCGGACTTCCTGCGAATATTGCTTGAAGACCTGGTCGAAGTCGGCGCTCGCGCCGGTCACTTCGGTGAAATCGGCGTCGATCCGGTTGCGGTTGGTGAAGCCCGAATAGCCGGTGATCGTGGTCAGCGTATAATCGCCCAGCTCCATGTCGAACTGTGCGGCCGCGACGTCGGCCTTCAGATTGTCATACTCGTCCGAGAAGTTGAGCTTCGACTCCTTGGTGTAGTCGATGCCCCGGCCCCTCGCGACCGAGAGGATCTGGACGGGCGAACCGTTCATCTTGACGTCGCTATGCTCATATTTGCCGGTGAAGGTCACCGGGCCATTCTCATAGCGGATGGTGATGCGGCCGGTCTTTTCCTTGCGCCCCGGCTGGTCCTCGTTCGAGGTGACGTTCTTCATATAGCCGTCGACGTCGGAATATTTGCCGGCGATGCGGATGGCCAGCCCTTCGGCGAGCGGGATGTTCACCGCGCCCTCGATGGTGGGGCCGTCCTGTTCCAGGCCATAGTCCCCCCGGATATAGCCGCCGAACTCCTCCGAAGGCTTCGCCGTGGTGATCGAGAGCGCGCCGGCATTGGTGTTTTTGCCAACGAGGGCGCCCTGCGGGCCGCGCAGCACTTCCATCCGCTCGATGTCGAGGAAGGGCGCCGCGAACTGGCGCGAGGCGCCGCCATAGATACCGTCGACGAACATCGCCACCGACTGTTCGAGCGAGGGGCTGCCCGCGCTGGAGGCGATGCCGCGCATCGAGATGATGTTGGCGGCCGGGGTCTTCACGATCGTCAGATTGGGCACGCGCAGGCCCAGATCCTCGAAGGTGCGGATGCCGCTTTGCTGCAGGTTGCTGCCGGTGACGACCTGCATCGAGATCGGCACGTCCTGCAGGTTCTGGGCGCGCTTCTGCGCGGTGACGACGATTTCCTCGAGGCCGGTATCAGCCGCCGCGGCGGCTTCGTCGGCAGGTGCCGTGGCTGCAGCATTGCTCTGCGCGGCGACCGGGGCGGCAAGGCCGGCCACCAGTGCGGCGAACGCCGCCGAGCGCAGCAAAGATGGAATCGAGCCGCCTTCGGCAAGCTTCATTTTCATAACCTCTCCCTCCCGATCTGATTGTCGATACGCTTTCCCTTATTGCTACCCCCGATTTGATTTTTGTCAATCAGCTTGACATTTAATTTGCTCGGAGCCGAGAAAATGGGCTGCGAAAAACGTTAAACAGGTTGACTAACAGGGGTTTGGAGGAGGGGAGATGCAGACCATGGACCGTTCCGGTGACGAAAGGATGATGCGGGCGCTCGCCAGTGTCGCGTGCGGTGGGCCCGAGTCGCTGGTCTTGTGCAGCATGCCGCGCCCCGAGCCGGGGGTGGAAGACATCCTCGTGAAGGTCGAGAGTTGCGGGGTGAACTACCCGGATGTCCTGGTGATCGAGGATCGCTACCAGGCCCGTCCCGAGCGGCCTTTCGCGCCCGGCGGCGAGGTGGCGGGGACGGTCGCGGCGGTCGGTTCGGCGGTGCGGGGCTTCGCGATAGGCGACCGGGTGGCCGCGCTCACCCTGCTCGGCGGCTTCGCGGGCTATGTGGCGGTGCCCGCCGCGCGGGCGGTGAAGCTGCCGCACGACGTGCCCGGTGCCGAGGCGGCGATGCTGATGGCGACCTATGCCACCTCCTGGCACGCGCTGGTCGATCGCGGGGCGATCCGCGCCGGCCAGGCGCTGCTGGTGCTCGGCGCCGCCGGGGGCGTGGGGCTGGCGGCGGTGGAGATCGGCGCGGTGCTGGGCGCCCGCGTGATCGGCGTCGCCTCGACCAGCGAGAAGGCTGAGGCGGTGCGCGCCGCAGGCGCGGCGGAATGCCTGCTGGTCGAGACGCTGCCGTCGACGCCCGCCGAGAGTCGCGATCTGGCCCGGCGCTTCAAGGAGGTACTTGGCCCGGACGGCGCCGATCTGGTCTATGATCCGGTCGGCGGGCCGCTCGCCGAGCCGGCGTTGCGCGCGCTGGGCTGGGAGGGGCGCTATTTGGTGGTCGGCTTCGTCGGAGGCATCCCGTCGGTGCCGCTCAACCTGCCGCTGCTCAAGGGCAGTTCGATCGTCGGCGTGTTCATGGGCGCGTTCGCCGAGAAGGCGCCAGACCGCTATGCCGCCAATGTCGCGGCGCTGTTCGATCTCTATCGCCAGGGACGGCTGCGCCCGCTGATCACCGGCCGTTATCCGCTGGAGCGCGGCGGCGAGGCGATCGCGGCGCTGCGCGACCGCCGGGCGATCGGCAAGCTGGTGGTGACGATGGGGCGGGACTGAAGGGCAGGGCGGCACTGCGCCGCCCGCACCCGATCAGGGCAGGTAGAGCATCACGCTTTCGATTACGCAGGCGGGGCGCTCTTCGGTCTCGATCTCGATCGTGCAGTCATGGACGACCTGGAAGCCGCCCGCGCGCGGGGTGACGTCCTTGATCCGCTGCTGCAGGCGCACCTTGGCGCCCACCGGTACGGGAGAGGTGAAGCGCACCCGGTTGGTGCCCATGTTGAGCATATGGCTGGTGCCGTCGACCCGCAGCAATTGGTCCATCAGCGACGGCAGCAGCGACAGGGTGAGGAAGCCATGGACGATCGTGCCGCCGCGCTCGCGGGTCGCGCGGTCGATGTCGGTGTGGATCCATTGATGGTCGTCGGTCGCGCTGGCGAAATTGTCGACCCGCGCCTGCTCGATGGTCAGCCATTCGGTGCAGCCCAGGTCGCGCCCCGCGATCGACGGTAGTTCGGCATAGTCGATCGCGAACATCAAGGCCGCTCCGCCTTGGCCGGGCCGGCATAGCCGAACATCCACGAGGCGATGCGCCGCATCTGGATCTCCTCCGCGCCCTCGGTGATGCGGTAGCGGCGGTGGTGGCGATAGATATGCTCGAACGGCTTGTGGCGCGAATAGCCGATGCCGCCATGGACCTGCATCGCCCGGTCGGCCGCCTCGCACACCATGCGGTTCGCCCAATAGTTGCACATGCTGACCTTGTCGGAGAGCTGCCTGGCGACCTCGGGCTTGGACATCTGGTCCATCTGCCAGGCGGTCTTGTAGATCAGCAGGCGCAGCATCTCGATCTGGGTCGACAGCTCGACCAGCGGCCACTGGATCGCCTGGTTGGCGGCCAGCGGCTTGCCGAAGGGCTTGCGTTCGCGCGCATATCTGATGCTCTCGGCCACGCAATATTGCGCGGCTCCCAGCGACGAGGCCGCCTGGCGGATACGGTTCTCGTGGATGAAGTGGACCGCCAGGGTCAGCCCGCCGCCCTCGCTGCCGAACAGGGCATCGTCGGGCACCCACACATTGGTGAAGCTCACCCGCGGGTGATCGGTCGGCATGTTGAAGGTCCAGAGATATTCCTCGATCTTCACGCCGGGCGCCTCGGCCGGCACCACGAAGCAGGAAATCCCGTCACCATCGCCGGCCTTGCCGCTGGTGCGCGCGAACACCATCGCATGGGTGGCGACGTGCATGCCGGTGGTCCACATCTTCTCCCCGTCGATCCGCCAACCGCTGACCCCATCGCGGGTCTCGCGCACCGCCACCGTCTCCATATGGGTCGCGTCGGAGCCATGATCGGGTTCGGTCAGCCCGAAGGCGACCGAGCGGGTGCCGTCGAGGATGCCGCCGATGAACTCGTCCTGCTGCGCGGGCGTGCCGAAGTCGCGGAACATCAGCACCTGCGGATAATTGGCGACGATCGAATGCTCGTTCTGCAGGTCGTTGTGCAGGCCGAGGCCCTTGGCCGCCAGATGCTCGCGGATGACCGCCATCCAGAGATTGGAACCGTCCTTGCCGCCATAGGCCGAGGGCAGGGGGAAGCGCAGATGACCGGCCCGGTCGGCGCGCGCGCGGGCTTCGCCCAGCAGCGCTTCCCACTCATGGCGGGGCAGGCCGCCGCGCTCGAAATCGGTGCGCGCCCATTCGCGGCGATGGTCGAAGAAGCGGATATTGTCGTCGGCCTGCTCGAGCGGCCGGATCTCGGCCTCGATGAACGAATCGAGCTCGGCGAGATAGGCCCTGAGGTCGGCGGGAAGTTCGAAATCCATAAGCGTCTCTCCCTTGCGAGCGCTTTAGCTCACGCCAAAAAATTGTAAAGTAATTTGACAAAATATGGTGCGACATGCTTGATGATCCAAAGCCCAATGGAGGAGGATTCAAGCCGTGAGCCGTCGCTATCAGCGCATCCCCTATCTGATCGTTTTCGAGGAGAAGGCGGCGTTCAAGGACGTCTATGGCGGCGCCGAGGGCGTGGTCGCGCTCGAGGCGCATCTGCTGAAGCCCGAACAGCCTTCGGACACCGTGATCATCATGATGCACCCGATCGGCGGGGGCGCCTGGCTGCCGCTGCCGGCCGCGCTGGCGCGGGCCGGCGTGCACGTGATCTACTGCAACAGCCGCTATCGCGGGATCGACAGCGCCCTGATCATGGAGAAATGCGCGATCGACCTGGGCGCGGCGGTGCGCGATGCCAAGGAACGGCTCGGCTATGAGCGGGTGATCCTGGGCGGCTGGAGCGGGGGCGGGGCGCTCTCGCTCTTCTATCAGGCGGAGGCCGAGCAGCCGAGCGTCACCCAGACCCCGGCGGGCGACCCGATCGACCTGACCAGGGCCGGGCTGATCCCAGCCGACGGGGTCGCGCTGCTCGCGGCGCATCTGTCGCGCAACCTGACCGTCACCGAATGGCTCGACCCCTCGATCACCGACGAGAGCCGGCCGTTCGACCGCGATCCGGAGCTCAACATCTACGACCCGGCCAACCCCAACAAGGCGCCCTATACGCCGGCGTTCCTGGAGCGCTATCGCGCCGCCCAGATCGCCCGCAACCGGCGCATCACCGCGCGGGTGAAGGAGCAGCTCGCCGAGCTGAAGGCGCAGGGTCTCGACAATCAGGAGCGCGGCTTCGTCGTCCAGGGGACGATGGCCGATCCGCGCTTCCTCGATCCGTCGCTCGACCCCAGCGATCGCCGCCCCGGCTGGTGCATGCTGGGCGATCCGCAGGTGGCCAATGACGGCCCGGTCGGCCTTGCCCGCTTCTCCACCCTGCGCAGCTGGCTGTCGCAATGGTCCTATGACGAGTCGAACGCCGACGGTCTGCGCTGCGCGGCGCGGATCAGCGTGCCGTTGCTGGTGATCGAGAACAGCGCCGACGACGCCTGCACCCCCAGCCACGCGGCCCGGCTGATGGAGGCGGCGCGCCAAGTGCCGCAGACCCATTATGTGGTGAAGGGCGCCGGCCATTATTACACCGGCCAGAACGAGAAGGCGGCCGAGGCGGCGGTGCAGCTGGTGGCCTGGCTGAAGGCCAATTTCCCCGGCTCGGTGGCGCAGGAGGAAGCGGCGACGGCTTGAGCAGGCGAATCTACTGCGTCGCTCCGGCGGAGGCCGGAGCCACCATCGGTTCCTGCGCCAAGTGCGAGGCAGGAGTCCGTGGCGGCCCCGGCCTCCGCCGGGGCGACGTTGTGTTTCGAAGGTTTACAGCGACCGTGCGATCACCAGCTTCATGATCTCCGATGCGCCGCCATGGATCGTGTCGATCCGCGAATCCCGGTAGAGCTGGGCGATCGGATATTCGTTCATATAGCCATAGCCGCCGAACAGTTGCAGGCAGCGGCTGATCCCCGCTACCTCGGCCTCGGTCACCCAATATTTCGCCATCGAGGCGGTGACGGTGTCGAGCGTGCCCGCCACCAGCCGGTCGGTGCACTGGTCGATGAAGGCGCGCGCGATCGTCGCCTGGGTCTTGATGTCGGCCAGGGTGAACTGGGTGTTCTGGAAATCCATCAGCGCCTGGCCGAACGCCTTGCGCTCGCGGGCATAGTCGATCGTCAGGCGCAGCGCGCGCTCCAGCATCGCCAGGCCCATCGCGGCGATGCCCAGCCGTTCCTGGGGCAGCATCTGCATCAGCTGGGGGAAGCCGCGGCCCGGCTCGCCGCCCAGCAGATTCTCGCGCGGCACCCGCACGCCCGAGAAGAACAGCTCCGACGTGTCCTGCGCGTCGCGGCCGATCTTGTCGAGGTTGCGGCCGCGCTCGAAGCCGGCCACGTCGCCCGGCACCGCGATCAGCGAGATGCCCTTGGCGCCCGGCCCGCCGGTGCGGCAGGCGACGATCACCAGGTCGGCGGTCTGGCCGTTGGAGATGAAGGTCTTTTGCCCGTCGATCACCCATTCGTCGCCGTCCAGTACCGCGCGGGTGCGGATATTGGCGAGGTCGGAGCCCGCCGACGGTTCGGTCATCCCGATCGCCAGCACGATCTCCCCGCTCACCACGCCGGGCAGCCAGCGCTGCTTCTGCGCCTCGGTGGCGAAGGCGACCAGATAGGGGGCGACGATCATGTTGTGGACCGCGACGCCCCAGCCTTCCAGCCCGCGCGCGCCCATCTCCTCGATCAATATGCGCTCATGGCGGAAATCGCCGCCCAGCCCGCCATAGGCGGCCGGCACCGACACGCCGAGCAGGCCGAAGCCGCCGGCGCGGCGCCACAGGTCGCGCTCCACCTGCTTGGCGCGGGCCCAGGCCTCGATCTTCGCGGGCGGGGCATGCTCGTCGAGGAACCGGGCGACGCTGTCCCGAAACAGGCTGAGATCCTCTTCGGTGAATAGGGCGTCGCTCGCTTGATGCGTCATCGTGATCCGCTCCTGAAGGCTGTGATGATCAAAATATAGTCAATCTAATTGACATTTAGATCGGCGTTTCGCAATGGCAAAGGCGAGAGGAGGCGCCCGCCATGCGAATTTCGAACGACCCGATCGAACTGGTCGAAGTCTCCCCGCGCGACGGCCTGCAGAATGAGAAGACGATCCTGTCGACGGCGGACAAGCTGGCGCTGATCGCGCGTGCCACGGCCGCCGGCGCACGCCGGATCGAGGTGGCGAGCTTCGTCCACCCCCGGCTGGTGCCGCAGATGGCCGATGCCGAGGCGGTGATCGACGGGCTGCCGCGCGGCAGCGGGGTCACGCATATCGGGCTGGTGCTGAACGCGCGCGGGGCCGAGCGAGCATTGCAGACCGGGATCGATGAACTGGGGATCGTCGTCGCGGCCAGCGATACCTTCGCCCAGCGCAACCAGGGCATGACGCGCGAGGCGTCGCTGGAGATGGCCGAGGCGGTGCTGGCGCGCGCGCAGGGCGCTGGCCGCCGGGCGCAGGTGACGATCGCGGTCGCCTTCGGTTGCCCGTTCGAAGGCGCGGTCGACCCCGATCGGGTGGTGGCGATGGCGCGCCGGCTGGCGGCGGCGGGGGCGATCGAGATCGCGCTGGCCGACACGATCGGCATCGGCCGGCCTGGCGAGGTCGAGCGGCTGGTTCGCGCCACGGTCGCAGCGATCCGGCCGCTGCCGGTGCGGGTCCATTTCCACGACACGCGCGGCATGGGTGTCGCCAATGCCTGGGCGGCGGTGGAGGCGGGGGCGGTGACGGTCGATGCGTCGATCGGCGGCACCGGCGGCTGCCCCTTCGCGCCGGGCGCCGCCGGCAATGTGGCGAGCGAGGAGATCGCCTTCGCCTTTGCCGGGCGCACCGGGGTGGATGTCGAGGCGCTGGTCGACGGCGCGATCTGGTTGAACGGAAAGCTCGGGCGCGATCGGCCATCGGCGATGGTGCGCGCCGTACTTTCGGCACGGGAGGAGAGGGCATGAGCGGGACACATGTGGGCAGGGTGGCGCTGATCACCGGAGCGTCGTCGGGGCTGGGCGCGGATTTCGCGCGGACCCTGGCGGCGGGCGGGGCGAAGGTGGTGCTGGCCGCGCGCCGCACCGACCGGCTGGCCGATCTGGTCGCCGAGATCGAGGCGGCCGGCGGCAAGGCGCTGGCGGTGGCGATGGACGTCAGCGACGAGGCCTCGGTGATCGCGGGCTATGACGCGGCCGAAGCGCGCTTCGGGCCGGTCGACACGGTGATCGCCAATGCCGGCGTGAACGTCGAGGGGCCGGCCACCCAGATCAAGGTCGAGGATTATGACTGGATCCAGTCGGTCAACAGCCGCGGCATGTTCCTCACCGCGCGTGAGGCGGGGCGGCGGCTGCTGGCGCGAGGCGAGGCGGCGGCGCGGGGGCGGATCGTCATCCTCGCCTCGATGGGCGGGCTGAAGCCGCTCACCGGGCTGGTCAGCTACTGCGCCTCCAAGGCGGCGGCGGTGATGCTGGGCCGGGCGCTGGCGGTGGAATGGGCGCGGCCGGGCATCTGCGTGAACGTGGTCTGCCCCGGCTACATGCTGACCGAGATCAACGAACAATGGTTCACCAGCCCGCCGGGCCAGCGGATGGTCGAGCGGCTGCCCCGCAAGCGGCTGATGCCGATATCGGCGCTGCTGCCTGTCATCGCGCACCTCACCTCCGACGCCGCCGCGCACCAGACAGGGAGCGTGATCCAGATCGATGACGGTCAAGAAATTTGACCGAAAATAAGTAAAGATAATTGACAATATATCGATGGGGCGGCATCGCGGAACGGCAATGGAGCGGATGGAATCAAAGGGCGCCCTCGCGGGGCTGACGCTGGTGGAGATCGCCGGGATCGGGCCGGGGCCCTTCGCCGCGATGATGTTGGCCGATCATGGCGCGACGGTAATCCGGATCGAGCGCCCCGGCAGCGCGCCCGACCCCACCGACGTGCTCAACCGCTCGCGCATCCTGAAGCGGATCGACCTGAAGAGCGAGGCGGGGCGCGAGGAGGTGCTGCGTCTGTGCGAGGATGCCGATGCGCTGATCGAGGGGTTCCGCCCCGGCGTGATGGAGCGGCTGGGGCTGGGGCCCGAGGTCGTCCACGCCCGCAACCCCCGGCTGGTCTATGGCCGGATGACGGGCTGGGGGCAGGAGGGGCCGCTCGCCCAGGCCGCCGGCCATGACATCAACTATATCGCGGTCAACGGCGTGCTCCACGCGCTGGGCCGGCGCGGCGAGAAGCCGACCCCGCCGATCAACCTGGTCGGCGATTTCGGTGGTGGCGGCATGCTGATGGCCTTCGGCCTGCTCGCGGGTATCCTCAGTGCGCGCCGGGACGGGCGCGGCCAGGTGATCGACGGCGCGATGATCGACGGCTCGGCGCTGCTGATGAGCATGATGTGGGGCTTCCGCGAGAAGGGCATCTGGAACGACGATCGCGGCGATAATTATCTCGACACCGGCGAGCCCTATTATGACAGCTACGAAACCGCCGACGGCAAGTTCGTCGCGATCGGCGCGATCGAGCCGCAATTCTATGCCGAGCTGCTGCGCCGGACGGGAACCGCCGACGATGCGGTGATCGCCGCGCAGAATGACCTGGCGACCCGCGAGGAACGCTGCGCGCGTTTCGCTGCCCTGTTCGCCTCGCGCACCCGCGCCGAATGGTGCGAGCTGCTGGAAGGCACCGACGCCTGTTTCGCGCCGGTCCTCGACTGGGAGGAGGCGCCGCGCCACCCCCATGTCGCCGGGCGCGGCATCTATATCGACGTGGACGGCCGGCCGCAGCCCGCTCCGGCGCCACGCTTTTCGCTCACCCCCGCGCCCGCGCCCCGAGCGCCCGGCAGCAGTAGCCCCGAGGAGTAGGACATTGAGAGAAGCCTTCATCTTTGATGCGGTGCGCACGCCGCGCGGCCGCGGCAATGCCAAGGGATCGCTGCATGAGGTGACCGCCATCTCGCTGGCCGCGCAGGCGCTGGGCGCGATCCGCGACCGCAACGCGCTGGACACCGCGCTGGTCGACGACGTCGTGCTCGGCTGCGTCGCTCCGATCGCCGAGCAGGGCGCCGACATCGCCCGCGTCGCGACCCTCTATGCCGGCTATGCCGAGACCGTGGCGGGCACCCAGGTGCAGCGTTTCTGCGCCTCGGGCCTGGAAGCCTGCAACATCGCCGCCGCCAAGGTGGTGTTCGGCGAGGCCGAGGCCGTGATCGGCGGCGGGGTCGAGGCGATGTCGCGGGTCGCGATGGGCTCCGACGGTGGCGCCTGGTCGGTCGACCCCGATGTCGCCCGCGCCACCAATTTCGTGCCGCAGGGCGTGAGCGCCGATGCGCTGGCGACTCTGGCCGGCTTCAACCGCGACGATGTCGACGGCTTCGCGGTGGAAAGCCAGAAGCGCGCGGCGATGGCCTGGGGCGAGAAGCGCTTCGCCAAGAGCATCGTGCCCGTCACCCATTGCGGGCTGACCGTGCTCGACCATGACGAGTTCATGCGCCCCGAGACGACGATGCAGTCGCTGGGCGCGCTCAAGCCCAGCTTCACCGGGCTCGGCGCGGCCGGCTTCGACGGGGTGATCAAGCAGCGCTATCCCGAGCTGGAGAGCGTCGACCATGTCCACCATGCCGGCAACAGTTCGGGCATCGTCGACGGCGCCTCGGCGCTGCTGATCGGCACGCGCGAGATGGGCGAACGGATGGGGCTGACGCCGCGCGCGAAGATCCGCGCCGCCGCGTCGATCGGCTCGGAGCCGTCGATCATGCTGACCGGCCCGGTCGCGGTGACCCGCAAGGTGCTGAAGAATGCCGGGATGGAACTGGGCGACATCGACCTGTTCGAGCTCAACGAGGCCTTTGCCAGCGTGGTGCTGTTCTACATGCAGCAGCTGGGGATCGATCATGGCCGGCTGAACGTGAATGGCGGCGCGATCGCGATGGGCCATCCGCTGGGCGCGACCGGGGGCATGATCCTCGGCACCCTGCTGGACGAGCTGGAACGCAGCGGCAAGCAGACCGGCCTCGCCACGCTTTGCGTGGGCGCGGGCATGGGCACCGCCACCATCATCGAACGCGTCTGAGGAACCCGACCATGCAGAATTTCAAGCTCGATATCGACGCGGACGGCATCGCCACCTTCAGCTTCGACGTGCCCGGCCGGACGATGAACACCTTCACCGAGAGCGCGGTGGCCGATCTGGACGTGATCGCCGCAGAGATCCGCGACAATGACGCGATCAAGGGCGCGGTGCTCGCCTCGGGCAAGGGCAATGCCTTCTGCGCGGGCGCCGATCTGGGCGAGCTGGGCGAGACCGCCGGTGCCGCGCTGTCGACCGACCAGCTTCCTGCCGCGCTGCAGGGCAGCTCGCGGATGAGCCGCGCGTTGCGCGCGATCGAGACCGTCGGCAAGCCGGTGGTCGCCGCGCTCGAGGGGCTCGCGCTGGGCGGCGGCTTCGAATTCGCGCTGGCGGCGCATCGCCGGGTCGCGGCGAAGGGGGTGAAGCTCGGCCTGCCCGAGTTCACGATCGGGCTGCTGCCGGGGGCGGGCGGCACCCAGCGGGTGCCGCGCCTCGCCGGGGTTCCGGCGGCGCTCGACCTGATGCTGAAGGGGGCCCCGATCGATGCCGCACAGGCGCAGAAGATCGGTCTGGTCGACGAGCTGGTCGAACCCGGTGCCGCGCTGGCGGCGGCCAAGGCCTGGCTGAAGACGGGCCCCGAGGGCGTGCAGCCCTGGGACCGCAAGGGCCATGTCTCGCCCGACGGCCCCTATACGGCCACCGGCAACACCCCGTTCGCGCTGGCGGCGGCGCAGGTGAAGGCGAAGAGCTTCAACAACTACCCCGCCCAGCACAATATCGCCCGCTGTGTCTATGAGGGCTTCGGCCTGCCGATGGATGCGGCGCTGCGGGTCGAGGCACGGCTGTTCCTGGCCACCCAGCAGACCCCGCAGGCGCGCGCGATGATCCGCTCGCTGTTCCTGTCGAAGCAGGCGCTGGCCAAGGGCGATGCGCGGCCGCAGGGCTATGCCGCCTTCAAGCCCGCCAAGATCGCGGTGCTGGGCGCCGGCATGATGGGCGCGGGCATCGCCTATTCCCAGGCGCGGGCCGGCATCGAGACGGTGCTGATCGATGTCGACCAGGCCGCCGCCGACAAGGGCAAGGCCTATTCGCAGGGCCTCGTCGACAAGGCGGTGGCGAAAGGCGCGATGACCGGGGAGGCTGGCGCCGCGCTGCTCGGCCGGATCACCGCCACCCCCGATTATGACGCGATCGCCGGGGCCGATCTGGTGGTCGAGGCGGTGTTCGAGAGCCGTGAACTCAAGGCCGACGTCACTCGCCGCGCCGAGGCGCAGATCGGCGAGAGCGCGGTGTTCGGATCGAACACCTCGACCCTGCCGATCACCGGCCTGGCCGAGGCCTCGGCACGCCCGGCCAACTTCATCGGCATCCACTTCTTCTCGCCGGTCGACCGGATGGAACTGGTCGAGGTGATCCGCGGCAAGGAGACCAGCGACGAGACGCTAGCCAGGACGATCGACTATATCAAGGCGATCAGGAAGGTGCCGATCGTCGTCAACGACAGCCGCGGCTTCTACACCAGCCGCGTGTTCGAAGTGTATATCGCCGAGGGCGTCGAGATGCTGATCGAGGGCATCGCCCCCGCCATCATCGACAATGTCGGCCGCATGACCGGCATGCCGCGCGGGCCCCTGGAACTGCTCGACGATGTCGCGATCGATCTGGTCGACAAGATCGCCGGCCAGCGCCGCAAGGATCTGGGCCGGCCCGATCCCAATGGCGGCTATGAGAAGCTGCTGATGGACATGGTCGCGCTCGGCCGCTTCGGCCGCAAGAATGGCAAGGGCATGTACGATTATCCCGAGGGCGGCGCGAAGCGGCTCTGGGCCGGGCTCGCCGAACTGGCCCCGGTCAAGGTCGCCAGCTCGACCCCCGAGCTGGTCGAGGCGCTCAAGCAGCGGCTGCTCTATCGGCAGGCGGTGGAGACGGCGCGGTGCATGGACGAGAATGTCGTCACCGATCCGCGCGATGCCGATGTCGGCGCGATCCTCGGCTGGGGCTTCGCACCATGGACCGGCGGGCCGATCAGCCTGATCGACAGCGTCGGCATCGCCACCTTCGTCGCCCAGTGCGATGCGCTGGCGGGTCATGTGGGCGAGCGGTTCGCGCCGCCCGAACTGCTGCGGCGCATGGCGGCCGACGGCAGCCGCTTCTACCCGGCCGCCAAGCTGCCCTCGACGGTGGCGGCCTGATGTCGGTGCGCTACGAGGCGGCGGGCGGCGGGGCGATCCTGACGCTCGACCGCCCCGAGCGCATGAATGCGGTGTCCAAAGCGCTGCTCGACGCGCTCGACGCCGGGCTGGATCGAGCGATCGCGGAAGGCGCGCGTGCGATTCTGCTGACGGCGGCGGGGCGGGCCTTTTGCGCGGGGGGCACATTGTCCGAACCGCTGCCCGAGGATGCGGGCGCCATTCTCGAAACCCACCTCAACCCGCTGCTCGGCAAGATCGCGGCGCTGCCGGTGCCGCTGATCGCCGCCGTCAACGGCCCGGCGATCGGGGCGGGCATGTCGCTGGCACTGGCGGCGGACATCATCATCGCCGGCCGTTCGGCCCGGTTCGGCGCCGGCTTCGTCAAGGTCGGGCTGATTCCCGATGGCGGGCTGAGCTGGCTGCTGGCGCGGAGCGTCGGCTATCATCGCGCGATGGCGATGCTGATCGGCGGCGAGACGCTCGACGCCGAGCGCGCCTTCGCGCTGGGGGTCGCTACCCAGCTGGTGGAAGACGATGCCCTGGCCGAGCAGGCACAGGCCCTGCTGGCACAGCTCGCCGGCGGGCCGACCCTGGCGCTGGGAGCGACGCGCCGCTTGCTGCGCGAGGCGCTCGACAGCGATTTCGCGACCGCGCTGGCCGCCGAGCGCCAGGCGCAGCGCGACGCGGGGAACACGGCAGACTTCCGTGAGGGCGCCGGCGCCTTCATCGCCCGCCGGCATCCTGAGTTCCGGGGACGCTGAACGCCGCTTCGGATGTGGGCGTCGTGATCGTTAGAGCGGCCATAGCCGGTTTTCCCTGAGTTTCCCGAATTCGCCCGCTCGGCCATCGCTCCCGGCGATGGTGGCACGTGCAAGCTTCGACATCGCCGATCGAAATAGCCCCTCGGTGGGAAAATTCGTTGTGTGCGTTTCGCATGTGCTTCAAGGTTATGGATATTTCCCCTAGGGCATGCGTCTTTGGAATGGGGCCAAGGCCGCCCCGAGGGTGAAATGATTCGAAGGGAAGGCAGATGCTCGCAGGCCGCCGGATTTTGCTCGTCGAGGATCAGCCCCTTATTGTCGTGAGCATAAGGGACATTCTCCAGGGGCTTTCCGCCGAGCTGGTGGGCCCGGGCATGACGATCGAGCAGGCCATGTATCTGGCCGGATCGGAAAGCATGGATGCGGCGATCCTCGACGTCTGGCTGCAGGGGAAAGCCTGCTATCCGGTGGGCGATCTGCTGGCCCGACGGGGTATCCCCTTCGCGGTCATCGGCGGTCGCGCGGTGGCGGGCGAGCCCGACAGCTTCCTGCAGGCGCCAAGGCTGCCCAAGCCCTTCACGTCGGACGAACTGGCCCAGACATTGGTCTCGCTGTTCTGACATCGAAGGGACGACGGACGCGCTTGGGGGCGTGGCCGGTCCATTGCCGAGCAATCGCCGGTTTCAGGGCTGCTCATAGCCCTTATGAGTTTTTGTCAGAGTGTGGCGTGCCGCTTTAACGGTCGACCAAGACCGAATATGGTGGGGGGATGGAATTGCGGGGGGCAGCGGTCCAGCGTCCTGTCTCTTATACACATCTCCGAGCCCACGAGACTACGCTGCATCTC
>CAUTRN010000014.1:0-132943 GCA_963540925.1 uncultured Sphingomonadaceae bacterium | reverse complement strand
AGGTGCCCGACCTGTTCCGCGTTGCCACGCGGGTGGAACTGCGCTGTACCACCACTGCGCTGCGCCCATCGGTGATCGGCCCGCTGAATCTGGCGCTGTCGCAATGGTTGGGTCAGCCCCCGCTGCCCGAAGCGAGCAAGGGCGATGCCGCCGCGCTCGCGCCGCTGAAGGCCGAGTTGGCCCGCCAGCAGTCCGCCGGCAATGAACGGGCGACGATCGGCCTGCTCACCCTATTGGGCACCAATGCCGTGGCCAACGCCGATGAGCGCGAGGCCTGGCTAATCGATGCGCGCGACCGTGCCATCAGAGCCGGTGCCCCGCTGGCGGCCAGAGTGGCGATCGAAGTCCGGCTGGCGGGAACCGATTTCCGCGGGGATCATGTGAACCGCTACCGCACCAGCCTGCGTCAGGTGCTGGCGCGGCCCGAGGCGGCCGAAGATCCCGTCGTCAGCGACACGCTGCGGCTGCTGATCGCCGATCCGCTATGGAATCGCCCGCCGCCGGCGGACGCGCCCGACCTGCTGCGCGAGGTTGCCAATGACGAGCGCCTGTCGCCGCACCACCCGCTGCGCGTCGGCGCCTTGATCCGGCAGGCCGCCGCCTATGCAGCGAGCGGCGATCGCGCTGCCGCCGAAGCGAGCTTTCGACGCACCGGCCTCGCAGAGCAGCAATGCGCGTTGCTCGATGCCCGCCCCCAGCGGCTGGCCACCAACGTAAGCGCCAATGACTTTCCCATGGAGGCGGCGCGCTGGGGCTTCGAGGGTTGGGTCCGCACCGAATATGATATCAACGCCGATGGCCGCACGTCGAACCAGCGTGCCATCGTCGCCTATCCGCCCTTCGTGTTCCGCAACGCCGCGCTCGGTATCATGCGCGACATTCGCTACGCCCAGAGCTACCGGCCCGACGGCACCGCCGGATGCGGGGCCGCGCAGGAGAATATCCGCTTCGGCATCCCCCTGTTGCGCAGCACTCAGCGACAATAGCCCCAGCCACCCCGCCCCGCCTGGTCGAGATGGAGATGGTCGTGGTGGAGGCGGTTGTAATCGGGCGAAAGCACAGTGCCGAAGGTCTTGCAGGCGCCGTCGCGCACCTCGCGCAGGAAAGCGGCTTCAGGCCCGTCGCGGGTCCAGTCGGCGGCCACGCTGATGCGGCGGCCATCGGCTAGGCGGAAGCCGGCGATGTCGATCGCATTGGCGCGGGCATGCTCGCTCCATCGCCCTTCCCGCCCGCCGCGGACCGGGCGGCAGGCATAGCTGCCGAACGTATCGACCTGGCGCACCCGCACGCCGAAATGGCGCAGCGCGGCGGGCTCGACCACCTGGCGCTCCCACAGGAACAGGCCCACCGCGACCCGACACGAAACCTCGGCACGCGGCGAATAGGAGAAGGCCGGGCGCTGATCCAGGCGAACCCCGTCGGCATAGCCACAGGCGCCCGCCTGCGCATCGACGCGGGGCAGCACGGTATAATCCTCACCGCCATCGTCGAGCAGGCGATGACAGGCGGAGACGTCGTCCGCGAGCTTGTCGATCTTGTAGCGGGTGAACATGCCGGCACGATCGGCCAGCGAGAGCGGGGTCCAGGGCATGTCCTGCGGATGCCCCCTGCCCCAGCTGTAGAGCGCAAGGCCCAGTGCCAGGAGGATGACGAGGAGGAAGAGCCGGAAGGCGAAACGGGTGAAGGGCATCACCCTCCACTACGCGTCAGATGCGAAGCCGTTGCGTCCCGTTCAGCGCCGCGCGCCGGAAACCACCGCCGACCAGCCGGCCACCGCGACCAGGAAAGCCAGATCGCCCGCGAGGATACCCATCACCAGCGACTCGGTCTCCTGCGCGGCAACATAGCCGGGGACCAGCATCAGCAAGCCGATGCCGAAACCGATCGCCAGGCGGCGACGGAAGGGGCTCGCCGGCTTGGCCCGGCGGATGATCCGGCGGGGGGCCGGAAGCGCCACCGCAACGGCGCCCGCAGGGGCCGTCGAGGGCGGCAGTTCGGTTTGCAGAAACGCCATCGTCTTGCTCCACTTCGGCCGGCCGCGACCACCGCGATCCCGCTTGCCACCTTATAGATAGGAACAGGTACCGATCGGTACATCCTATCTGGCAACACAGCGTTCACATTTTTTAACGATTCGCGGTGTGACGACGGGCACAGGGAGAAGACGGATAACGCGACGGCATTCCGTAGCGGATATGTGGAGAGCTAATTTTCAAGCACTTAGCGTCATCCCAGCGGAAGCTGGGATCTCATTTTTCTTCGTTTCGCATGTTGGAAGGGCCGAACAGGCAGCGAGCTTCCAGCTTTCGCTGGAACGACCGCGCTAAGATCAGGCGCCCCTCAGAGCGGGCCGATTCCCTCGACCGCGATCAGCGACTTGCCGAACATCGTGCCGTCGATACGCACGTCCTGGTCGACGAGATGCTGGGGGATCGTCTCCATCTCCAGCCAATATTCGTCGCCGTCCTCGCAGCGCAGCGCGAAACAATTGCTCTTGGAAATCAGCCGCCCGGTTTGGCGGCAGGGTCGATTATGGCCGTCGTCCATAAGATGCTCCCCTTTTTTAGCCCCGGGGACACCCTCTCCGATGACGAGAGTATGACGAATCCTCATAACCACAAGTGATCTTTTTGCACTGCAACGACAAACGGTGCGTCGCGCGCCCTCAACGGTGCGGGGCGAGCTCGATCACCGCGTCGGCCACGGCGCCCGGCGCTTCATGCGGAACATTGTGCCCGGCGCCCTCGACGATCCGGGTCGCCACCAGCCGCGGGAAGATACCGCTGTCCTCGCCGGCGGTGGGCGGGAAGATGCCCGATCCGGCGTGCAGGGTGATCGCCGGGATCGTCACCGCCGGCCGCTGGGCGAGGCGAGCCTCCACCTCGGCATGGCGCGGGTCGCCGGGCGCGAAACCCAGCCGGTGGCGATAGCTGTGCAGGCTGACCTCGACGAAATCGGGATTGTCGAACGAAGCGGCGCTCGTCGCGTAGACGCCCTCGTCGAACGGCCATTCGGGCGACCAGCTCTTCCACAGCAGCGCGCAGATATCGCGGCGGTTCGTCGTGAGGCCCTGCCGCCCCCGCTCGGTCGCGAAATAATATTGATACCACATCTCGCGTTCGAGCCAGGCCGGCCCCGGCTTTCCGGCGCCGGCCACGTCATAGATGGTATAGCCGCCGCACAGCACCGTACCGCCGAAGCGTTCGGGCCACAGCGCCGACACCGAACCAGCGGCACGACCACCCCAGTCGAACCCCACGACGATCGGCCGGTCGATCCCCAGCGCTTCGACGAAGGCCAGCGCATCCTTCGCGATCGCCGCCTGCTCGCCGGCACGATGGGTCTGGGGATCGCGGAAACGGGTGGGACCGAAGCCGCGCAGATAGGGGGTGAAGGTCTGGAAGCCGCGCCCCGCCAGCCGATCGACCACGCCATCATAACAGCGCACGTCATAAGGGAAGCCGTGGAGCAGCAGCACCGGCACGCCCTCCCCCGCGACTTCATAGGCGATGTCGAGCTCTTCGGTTTCCACCCTGCGCAAGTCCGCCACCATCACCCTCTCCTTTTCGTTCGGCTCTATCCTGCCGCAGACCGAGCCGCTTGACGATCGAAGACGTTCGAAGCCGCTGGCACGGCACGTCCGATTTTCCTATGCTCCATAGAATAAAATAACCGGAGGAGGACAGTCATGCTCGACGCGACCGCCGAGACGTCGACTCTGCGGATACGCCCAATCAACGGGCGGATCGGGGCACTGATCGAGGGCATCCAGCTATCGGGGCAACTTCCCGATGATCAGGTCCGCGCGATCCATGACGCGGTGCTCCGCCACAAGGTCGTCTTCCTGCGCGACCAGAGCGCGAGCGACCGCGACCGGCAGGATTTCGCCGAATTGCTCGGCGAGCCGATCGCGCCCAGCTATGCCGATGATCCCAGCCGCGCCGACTATGCGATCGACAGCGGCGACAATTTCCGATCGGACCATTGGCACAGCGACATGTCGTGGGAACTCGACTTCGTCTCGCTCGGCATCCTCAGCGTCGTCCAGCTCAGCGAGGTGGGCGGCGAGACGATCTGGTCGAACATGGCGGCTGCCTATCAGGAACTGCCCGATCCGGTGAAGGCGATGGCCGACCAGCTCTGGGCCGTGCACAGCGCGCAGAAGCCGGTGGAGCTGACCTTCCACAACCCCACCGTCCACGACGTGGAGCGCGGGCGCATCTTCAAGGGCCATCGCGGGACCCGGCATCCCGTGGTCCGCGTCCATCCCGATACGGGCGAGCGGGTGCTGCTGCTCGGCAACATCGTCCACTGGTTCGAGGGACTGGAGCGGACGCCCGGCCAGCATGTCTACGAACTGCTCCACCATTATGCGAGCCGCCCCGAAAACACGCTCCGCTGGCACTGGCGGATGGGCGACGTGGCGATCTGGGACAATCGCGCGACGCTCCATTATGGCGTGCGCGACTATGGCGACCAGCGCCGGGTGCTGCGGCGGATTTCGCTGAAGGGCACGGTGCCCGTGGGGATCGACGGACGGCGCAGCGAACGGGTGGAGTGAACCTAACCCCATGCGTCACCCCGGCGGAGGCCGGGGCCGCCACCGGCTCTTGCGGCAAGTGAAGCCCTCATTTCGTGGCGGCTCCGGCCTCCGCCGGAGCGACATAAGCGAAGGCTTACTGCATGCACCGCCCGCCGCTGACGATGATGTTCTGCCCCACCACGCCCAGCGCGTCCTCGCTAGCGAGGAAGCGGATCACCGCGGCCATGTCCTCGGGCTCGCACATCTTGCCGCGCGGGATCTGGGCCATCGCCGCGTCGACGACATGTTGCGGCACGCCGTCGATCACCGCGCGGGTGCGGGTGACGCCCGGGCTCACCGAATTGACATTGATCCCGAACGGCGCCAGCTCGCGCGCCAAGCCACGGGTGAAGCCGATCACCCCGCCCTTCACCGCGGCATAGTCGACCAGCTTGGGATCGCCGAAGATCGCGCTTTCCGAAGCAACGTTGACGATCTTGCCGAAGCCACGCGCCCGCATCCCCGGCGCCGCCACCCGCGACCAGTTGAGCGTCGGGCGCAAATTGGTGTCGATCAGCCATTCCCAGATCTCGGGATCGCTGTCGGTGAAGTCGGTCTGCTTCTGGCGCGCGCTCTGCCCGCAATTGTTGATCAGCACGTCGACCCGGCCATGGTCCTTCTCAACCTTCGCACAGGCTTCGCCCACCGCCGCATAGTCGGAGCAGTCGAGCGGCAGCAACTCGGTCTTGAGGCCCTTTGTGCCCATGTCGTCCTGGAGTTTGCCGAGCCATTCGACATTCTTGTCGACCGAGACGACGAGCCCGCCCTCGCTGGCGAAACGGGTCGAGATCGCGCTGCCGATCCCTCCCCCCGCCCCGGTGACGACCACGACCTTGCCCTCGAATGCTCCCATGCCCCGCTCCTCTCCTGATGCCCTTCGGCTTTGGTGCAGGCATAAGGCGAATGTTACAAATGACAAGGCTTTGTACATCCGGCATGGCGAAGGACTTCCTTCCCTTTTGCAAACCTGCTCCGTTGCGGAGCAAAGACGGCCGCCAAGCTTGACGAGGTTTCGCGATCGCTTCCATCCTCCTGCAACTGGGGGGAAATCCGATGAAATGGCTCCGTGCTACCTTCACGCTGTTCGCGCTCTTGGCAGCGGTGACACCCGCCACAGCGGAGTTCGAGGATCGGCTCCCGCCCGACCGGATCGATCAGATCGTCTCCGGCCCCATCGGGCTCGTGAAACAGGGACGATTGGCGGATGGGGAAAGCCTGCTTGTCTCGCTGCGCGGCGAGACGGACGATGCGCTGGCACGCGCGGACCTGACGGAAGCGTTCGGCGTAAGCCTCTACGTCGAAGCGGAAGGCAGCGACGAAACCTTGATGCGCGCCTCAGCCCGCTATCTGTGGGATGCCATCGAAGAATATCGAATGGCGGTAGGTGCCCGGCATCCCGAGGTTGCGCTGGCCCTCGTCAGCTTCGCCGATGTCGCCCGGCAATTCACGCCCGACGATCCCCCGCCTCTGGTCGAAGCCTCCTATCGCGAGGCGTTGTTCATACGGGCAGCCATATACGGGAAAGATGCACCGATCACGCTAAGCACATTAGTGCCGCTGGCAACCGCCATATCGGCCCCGGCCCATCTGAAGCGTAATCCCGATGTGGCCCAGCAGGCCGAGGGGCTGCTGCGAGCCCTGCTCGACACCGTCGGCGAGGCGACGGACAGCGACAGCGAATCCATTCGCTACAGTGCGCAACGCGAGTTGGTGCGGCTCCAACTGAGGACTGGCCGCTACGACGATGCCCTGGCCGGCTTCAAGACGCTCAGCCGCACGACGTCGATGCGGGAGAACGAACTGTTCGACTGCATCGAGCGTGGCTCGTTGGCATCCGAAATGCGAAAGACGCTGCGGTCGGTGGGTCGGGCCGCAGATGTCGATCAGCTCGGCGATGCCGAAAAAGGGTGCGCTGGAATAAGCGCACTTCTGGCTCGGTAAACCGACTTCCCCCTGGTGACGACCGGTCAGCCAGGGGGAAGGGTTCATCAGGCTTCAGCCCAGATCGACACGGTCGGCGTTCATCACCTTGGTCCAGGCAGCGACGAAGTCCTTCACGAACTTCTCGCCGGCATCGGCCGAGGCATAGACCTCCGACAAGGCGCGGAGCTGGGAGTTGGAGCCGAACACCAGGTCGGTGCGGGTAGCGGTCCACCGCTCCTCACCGCTGGCGCGATCGCTGCCGACATAGACCTCGTCGCCGCGATCGCTGACCTCCTTCCACGCCGTCTGCATGTCGAGCAGGTTGACGAAGAAGTCGTTGGTCAGCTGGCCCGGCCGGTCGGTCAGCACGCCATGCGGCGAACCGCTCTGATTGGCGCCGAGCACGCGCAGCCCGCCGACCAGCACAGTCATCTCGGGCGCGCTGAGGCCGAGCAGCTGGGCGCGGTCGACCAGCAGTTCCTCGGTCGGAACGCTGTATCCTACCGAGAGATAGTTGCGGAAGCCGTCCGCACCCGGCTCGAGCACCGCGAAGCTCTCGACATCGGTCCATTCCTGGCTCGCGTCGCCACGCCCCGAGGCGAACGGCACCTTGACGTCATGGCCCGCAGCCTTCGCCGCCTGCTCGATCCCGACGACACCGCCGAGCACGACGAGATCGGCGATGCTGACCTTGCCCGATCCGGCCTGGATGCCTTCGTAGACCTTGAGCACCTTGGCGAGTTCGGCGGGGTCGTTGGCCTCCCAGTCCTTCTGGGGGGCGAGCCGGATCCGGCCGCCATCGGCACCACCGCGATAGTCCGAACTGCGGAAGGTGGAGGCCGAGGCCCAGGCCGCCTTGACCAGTTCGGCGACGCTCAGGCCCGACGCGGCGATCTTGCCCTTGAGATCGGCGACCTCGGCCTCGCTCAGCGGCGTGCCGTCGGGGATCGGATCCTGCCAGATCAGATCCTCCTTCGGCACTTCCGGGCCGATATAGAGGCGCTTCGGCCCCATGTCGCGATGGGTGAGCTTGAACCAGGCGCGCGCGAAGGCGTCGGCGAAATAGGCCGGGTCCGCCCGGAATTTCTCCATGATCGCGCGGTAGCCGGGGTCGACCTTCAGCGCCATGTCGGCGGTGGTCATCATCGTCGGCACGCGCTTGCCGGCGGTGTGGGCGGCGGGCGCCTGGGTGTCCTCGGGATTGCCCTTGGGCTGCCATTGCTGCGCGCCGGCCGGGCTCTTCACCAGCTCATAATCATGGTCGAGCAGCATGTCGAAGAAGCTCATGTCCCAGGTGATCGGGGTGGGCGTCCACGAGCCTTCGATGCCCGAGGTGATCGTGTGATCGCCCATCCCGCTCTCATGGGTGGAGATCCAGCCCAGGCCCTGGGTGGCGATATCGGCGCCCTCAGGCTCGATCCCGACCAGGCCGGCATCGCCGGCGCCATGCGCCTTTCCGAAGGTGTGGCCGCCGGCGGTGAGCGCCGCGGTCTCCTCGTCGTTCATCGCCATGCGGGCGAAGGTCTCGCGCATGTCGCGCGCCGAGCCCTGCGGGTGCGGGCAGCCGCCCGGTCCTTCGGGGTTCACATAGATGAGGCCCATCTGGATCGCGGCGAGCGGGTTTTCGAGCGCGCGGCCCGCCTCCTCGTCGATGCGGGTCTCGGCGCCCTGGCCCACCCACTGCTCCTCGGTGCCCCAGTAGATGTCCTTTTCGGGCTCGAACACGTCCTCACGGCCGCCGCCGAAGCCGAAGGTCGGCCCGCCCATCGACTCGATCGCGACGTTGCCGGCCAGGATCATCAGGTCCGCCCAGCTGATCTTGCGGCCATATTTCTGCTTGATCGGCCAGAGCAGCCGGCGCGCCTTGTCGAGATTGCCATTGTCCGGCCAGCTGTTGAGCGGGGCAAAACGCTGCGTGCCCGACCGGGCGCCACCGCGTCCGTCGCCGGTGCGATAGGTGCCGGCGCTGTGCCAGGCCATGCGGATGAAGAAGGGGCCATAATGCCCGTAATCGGCCGGCCACCAGGGCTGGCTGTCGGTCATCAGCGCGGTCAGGTCGGCCTTCAGCGCCGCATAGTCGATGCTCGCGAATTCCTTCGGATAGTCGAAGTCGTCGCCCATCGGATTGCCGGTGACACCCTTCTGGTGAAGGATATCGAGCGAGAGCTGATTGGGCCACCAGTCCCGGTTCGTGCGGCCCAACAGGGTACGCAGTGCAGCGGGCTCCTTCCTCGGATCGCTCAGCGGGCTACCACTGGTCTTCGCGTCCATCGTCTCTCTCCCTTGGCTTGTGGAGAGCGGAAGCTATGCCTCCCGAAGGAATGCGAAAAACGATTTGAATCCGTCAGCCAGAACCAGAAAATCGATCAATGGCGGTCAAAGCGTCACAAGACGCCCGGCCGCGCTTATCGGCCGCCCTGGGTGAGCCTGCGCTGGACCATATAGCCGAAACCGGCGCTGAGGCTGGTCCATAACACCAGCTGCGTGCCCAACGAGGCGACCCGGAACTTCCACAACAGCACCGCCGGAAAATCCTGCGGCACCTCGTTGATCATCGGCAGCGCCCAGGCGACGAGAGCGACGAGCAGCACATAGGCGGCGGCCGCGCCCAGCATCGCATCCATCGCGTCGAAACGCTGCAACAGCGCCGTGCGAATCCTGGCGGCGCTGATCAGCGCGACCAGCGACGCCCCGATCATCCCGAAATAGACCAGGGTGCGCAGGCCCACCGTCTCATGCTGGCCCACGGCGGGCGGGGTCGCGGGATATTTGAGCGCGGGGATCAGCGCGATCGCGACGAAGGCGAGCGTGCCCAGCAGCAGCGCGAAGCTGCGCGGCCCGATCCGGGCGATGCGGCCATAGCCATAAGCGAAGACCAGTGCGAACAGCCCGCCGACCGCCGCGCCATAGAGCAGCAGCGCGGTGGCGAGGCCGAGGCCCTTCTGGGTCTCGCGACTGACCAGCTCGGGCTCTTCATCGGCGGCGGGCATCGCCATCGCATGGTCGGCATGGTGCGCGGCCGGCGCCGAGTGGGACGCCTCGAAGGCGATGGCCAGGTCGACCTGCGGCTCGGCGAAGGCGCGGGCGAACAGGGTGGCAAGCAGCGCCGCCAGGATGCCGGCGAGCATCCCGCGCCACAATAGATCGCGCGTCATCGCCGCTTAGTGGCAGGGAAAGCCGAGCAGGTGCCGGCCGTCGTGCACGAACTCATGAACGTACATGCCCTCGAACACCGCATAGGCGCCCTGTTCGGTGCTCACGAAATAGAGGAACAGGATGGCCAGCAGCAGGCCCAGCAGCGCCCAGGGCGCGATGTCGCGCAACGGGATAACGGGCGCGTCGGCCAGCGGAATGAAGGCATCGTCGAGAATCGCGGCCGAACGGGCCATGGCAGCACCTCCTGCGGGATTGCGCGTCCCGTGGTTGGACCAAATGCCCGGGGAAAGGTCTGACTCTCGACAGACGTAACGATCTGTCGATAACAGTGGCGCGACCGTGCCGGAATCACACCGGCTTCTTTGCCCAGGCTCGCGGGACCGGGCATAAGGGGGATCGGTCGCCGCCGTCAATGCGCGACGGCGTTCGGAATTCGGGGGCTCGGGTTCGGGGGAGATTGAAATTGGCAACGCACCTCACCCTGTTGTGTATCGGCGCCACGGCGTCGAGCCGGGTCGGCGCCTTTGGTTCGCCGGCGGAATCGCTCGACGAGGCCGGCCGGAAGAAGGCCGCGACCTTCCAGGCCGAAAGCTATGACCGGATCATCGCGAGCAGCGCGCTTTCGGCGCGCGAGACCGCCGAGGCCGCCGGCATCGCCGCGATCACCGACAAGCGGCTCGACGACATCGACCATGGCCTGTGGGCCGGCAAGAGCATCCACGAACTGGAGGCCGCCTCCCCTGCCCGGCTGGCCGAATGGCTGGTCGCCCCGTGGGACGGCGCGCCCGAGGGCGAGCCGATCTCCGCCGTGGTCGCCCGGATCGGCGACTGGATGGGCGAGGCCGCGAAGGCCGACGGCCGCTGGCTGGCCGTCACCCACCCGATGACGATCCGCGCCGCGCTGATGCGCGCGACCGGCTTCGCCGCCGACGCGGCCTTCGCGATCGACATCGCCCCGCTGTCGAGCACGGTGCTGTCCTATAACGGCCGCTGGCGGCTGCAGGAGCTGCGCCGCTTCTGATGCAGATTGCCCTTGCGGCAAGCTGACCCGCCGTTTATCCACCCGCCCGTCCAAACCGCGACTTCGCGGAATGGGCATGATCGCGCCGGTGCCCCGAGAGGGGCTTAAAATGGGAACGCGGTGAGGAAGGCCTGGCCTTTCCGAATCCGAGGCTGTCCCTGCAACTGTAAGCGGTGAGCGCGATGCACTTGGTGGCGGGGTTCCCCGTTGCCAGCCACTGGGCCGACGCTGTTCTTCAGCCAGCGCCTGGGAAGGCCGTGCATCAAGCGATGACCCGCGAGCCAGGAGACCTGCCGGCGTCTGGTCGCTCTTGCCCTGGCCCAGGGGATGGCCGCGGCACGGTGAACTCCGTCTGAGCGACGAACGAGCGGCGGGGGCCGCTCCGACTGGACCGTGGCGCGTTGCGGCGTCGCGGGCCATGCGGGTCGTCGCGTGGGGAACGCGCCGGCAGGGCCTCGTCTTGCGTCATTCGCAACGGGGACCTTTTGTGATGTCCATCTACAAGACTATCTGCCTGTTCGCGGGCTGTGCCTGCGCGCCCTTCGTCCTGTCCGCCGCTTATGCCGCGGAGGCGGCCGCAGCCGCCGCCGAAGCCGGCAACAGCGTGGTTGCCGACCGCACCGACGAAATCCTGGTGACCGCCAAGATCGTGCCCTATCGCGAGGTCGAGGCTTCGGTGCTCGGCCTGCCGGGCTCGCTGCTCGAAACGCCGCATGCGGTGACCATCATCTCCTCCCAACTCTGGGAGAAGCGCAACGTCACCAGCATCGGCGAAGCGCTTCGGCTGACCAGCGGCGTCAGCCAGTCGGGCACCTATGCCACCTTCCGGGTCGGCTATATCCTGCGCGGCTTCACCTTCTCGCGTATCCTGGAGGACGGGTTCAACGTTTCGACCGGCGCGCGCACCGCCGAACTGGCGAGCTTCTCGCGCATCGAGGTGCTGAAGGGCGCCTCGGGGGTCGAGGCCGGCAACATCAGCTCGGGCGGCGTGCTCAACCTGGTCAGCAAGCTGCCGACCGCAGGCTTCGCCGCGCGCGGGGACGTGCTGCTCGACACGCGCAGCCAGCGCCGTGGCGTCGGCGACGTCTCGACCCCGCTGACCGAGGACGGGTCGCTCTCGGTGCGCGGCGTGGTCGCCTATGAGAATAGCGACAGCTATCGCGACTATGTCGAGCGTCGCTCGATCTATGCCAGCCCCAGCCTCGCCTGGTCGCCGTCCGAGCGCACCACGGTGAGCGCCCTCGTTCGCTATCAGCATGCCGACGGCACGATGGACCAGGGCCTGCCCCAGCATCCGGTGGTGCTGAAGCTGCCGGTCAGCCGGCTGCTCAACGAGCCGACCGACAGCTCCGACTTCCGCAATTTCGGTGCGCGCAGCTGGGTGCACCACGAATTCTCGGACAATGTCACCGGGCGTTTCGGGGTGAATTACTCCACCTCGCGCTACAATAACCGCTTCTGGTCACCGCGCGGCGTCAGCGCCGATCTGACCAAGGGCCTCTATGCCGCGGTCATCGAACGGTCGAAGACCAGCGAGTTCATCGCGCAGGGCGACATCCGCGTCCATGCCGACTGGTCCGAAGACTGGCAGGGCGATTTCATCGCCGGCGTCGAGGGGCATAGCGAGCGGATCCGTTCGACCTCGCAGTCCGCACCGGGCACGCCGAGCCAGATCAGCCTGACAGATCCGGTCTATGGCGTGCGCGTGTTCGGTACCGTCGTGAATGCCTATAATCGCGACCGGGCCAAGTGGCTGGCGCTGAGCTTCCAGCAGCAACAGAGCTGGCGCGACATGGTGACCTTGAGCGCCGGCCTGCGCGCCGATTTCTCGAAGGTCTCGCGCCTCGTCGAGAATAGCGGCCTCTATCGCGAGCGCAGCTACGACAAGGTCTCGCCCTTTGCCGGCCTGTCCTATCGCCCGGTGCCTTCGGTCAACCTCTACGCCAATTACAGCAAGTCTTTCACCAACCAGATCGGTACCCAGCTGGCCAGCGGGCAGATCGCCGAGCCGCTGACGGGCGAACAATATGAGGCGGGGATCAAGGTCGGCACCGCAAACGGCCGGCTGAGCGGCACCTTGTCGGTGTTCGAGGTGACGCAGAGCAATGTCCTCACCGCCAGCCAGATCCCGAACATCTCGATCCAGACGGGCGAGCAGCGCAGCCGCGGGCTGGAGCTGGAGTTCACCGCGATCCCGCTGAAGGGCTGGTCGATCGAGGGCGCCTATACCCGCCTGACCGCTGAGGTGACGAAGGACAGCGCCATCCCGGCCGGTACCCGCACCGCCAACAACGCCAAGAACAGCGTCAACCTCTGGTCGAGCTACGAAGTGCAGGCGGGCGCGCTCTCCGGCGTCACCGTCGGCGGCGGGATGTTCTATGTCGGCAAGCGCACCAACGCGATCAGCGGCCTGATCTACGACCTGCCCGCCTATACCCGCTTCGACGCCTCGCTCGGCTATCGCACCGGCATCTGGGAGGCGACGCTCTATGCCGAGAACATCACCGACGAGGTCTACCACTATTCTCGCGGCCCGGTGATCCACCCGCAAGCGCCGTTCACTGTCTCGGCGCGGCTTTCGGTCCGCATCTGATGGCCGGCCCCCGCCACGGCACGGTGCGAACGGCGATCGAGATCGTCGCCCGCATCGCCGCCGCCACGGCGGGGGCCTATGCCGCGAGCTATGCGCTCGCGGCAGGGCTGGCCCGCCTCCTGCCATTGCCGCGATCCGAAGCGATGATCCTGAGCTCGGTGCTGGGCATCGTCGCGATCGTCGGCTTCGCCCTCTGGGCGTTCGCCGAACGGTCGCTGGCGCGGCTGGGGATCGGCCTGGCGATCACCGTCCTGATCGGCCTCGCGCTCGCGAAAGGAAATCTGCCATGAAGGAGAGCTTCACCCGCTCGATGGCGTTTCTACACACATGGGGCGGCCTGATCACCGGCTGGCTGCTCTTCTCGATCTTCTTCACCGGCGCGCTCAGCGTCTTCTATGAGGAGATCACCAGCTGGGCGACGCCGCAGCTCCATCAGGTCCGCCCGATCGGCCGCATCGAGGCGATCGAACGCGGTGTGGCGGAGCTGGAGCGGATCGCGCCGGGCTCGCGGCTGTGGCGCATCGTCGCCCCCGACGAGCGCGACCGCGCACTGGAACTCCAGTGGCGCGACGAGGACGGCAAGACCCAGACAAGGCGGATCAATCCGGCGACCGGCGAAACGGCCGTCTCGACGATCGGCGGCAGCATGTTCATCCGCTACCATTACCGGCTCCATCTCGACCGCGAGAAGGAGCCGATCGGTTTCTGGATCGTCGGCTTCGCCGGGATCGCGATGCTGGTGATGGCGGTGAGCGGCATCGTCATCCACAAGCGCATCTTCCGCGACTTCTTCCTGTTCCGCTCCCGCAGCTCGCGCCAGCGCAAATGGACCGACGCGCATAATATCCTGTCGGTGCTGCCCCTGCCCTTCCACATCCTGATCACCCTGAGCGGGCTGCTCGTCTATTACTGGCTCTACATGCCGGCGGGCGTGGCGACGCTCTACGACGGCAAGGCGCAGAGCTTCCGCGACGAGATCACCTACAGCGCTTATCGCACCTATGACGCACCGGCGGGCTCGGCCGCCACCGCCGTTCCGATCGGCCGCCTGCTCGCCCATGCCGAGGCGCTGATCGGGCGCGACGACCTCGCCTCGGTCTATATCAAGGATCCCGGCACGCGCACCGCGCAGGTCGAAATCTGGGGCCGGCGCGACACGCACATCACCCAGCAGGTCGACCGGGTCCGCTTCGACGGCAGCAGCGGCCGGGTGCTGGAAAGCGTGACGAGCCGTCCGCCGGTGATCACCACCCAGTCCTTCCTCGTCGGGCTTCACTTCGCGCTGTTCGGCGGATCGCCGATGCGCTGGCTCTATTTCGTCTGTGGACTGGCCGGCGCGGGCACGATCGCCAGCGGCCTGCTGCTGTTCGTGATCAAGCGGCGCGACCGGCGTGGCCCGGCACCTGCCGCGCTCGACTGGGCCGAACGGCTCAATGTCGGCGCGATCATGGGGCCGATCGCCGCGAGCATCGCCTCGCTCTGGGCGATGCGCCTGCTGCCGGCCGACCTGGCGGCGCGGACCTCGTGGGAGACGACGAGCTTCTTCGCCGCCTTCGCGCTGTCGGCAGCCATCGCGCTCGCCTTGCCGCCGCGCAAGGCATGGCCGTTGCTGCTCCAGGGCAGCGGATTGCTCTGCCTTGCGCTGCCGCTCGCCGACCTCGCCGCACCGACCGCGCTGGCGCCGCTCGCGATCCTGCGCGGCGACTGGGCGCTCGCCTCGGTCGAGATCGTCGCGATACTGGGCGGACTGCTCCTGCTGACGCTCGCCCGCCGATCGGCCAGTTACACGCCCAAGGCCCGCGCGACGGCTGCAAAGGCGGTGGCGGCATGAGCGCGCTCTGGACGGTCGGGGCGGCGCTGCTGGCGCTGTCGGCGATGATCAGCCTGACCCTGGGGGAGGAGAAGATGCGCCGCCCGCTGGCGATCGACGCCGCCCGGCTACGCCTGTTGAAGCGATGGGGCGTGGCGGCGGCTCTCGCAACCTTGCCGCCACTGTGGCCGGCTTATGGCGGGGACAGCGCGATGGCGATCACCGCAGCGCTCTGCCTGCTGGCGGGCGCGGGAATCGTCGCGATCTTCACGGTCGGCCTGCATCCCCGGCACATGCTCGGGCTGATCCCGGCGACCGGGGCCACCGGGATCGCCCTGATCACCACATGCGGGCTGCTGGCGCTGCGCTGATCTCAGGCCGCCTTCATCCACACCACCAGTGCGAAGCGCGCCTCCCGGCCAGCCGGCAGGCTGCGATGCGGGGTGAAGCGGTCGAGCAGGATCGCGCTCCCCGCCGGACAGTCGGGCCGCATCCGCGGCTCGTCTTCCAGCTGGGCATCGTCGATCGCGAATCCCGGCCCCTGGCGATGCGGGATCGGCGCGGTGCGGCGGCCGGGCACCACCTCCAGCCCGCCGCCGTCGGGACCGATATCGTTCAGCGGGATCCAGGCGGTGACCCACACCCGCCCGCAATCCGAGCCGTTGTCGACCGCGACGTCGCTATGCCAGGGGTGGAGATGTTCGGGAAAGGCGCCGATGCTGGCGCGCACGCGGACGATCCGATCGCCCAACTTGCGCCCGCCTGCCTCCTCCGCCGCGCGGATCAGTTCGGGCGCATGGGCGAGCGCCTGCAACCGTGGCCCGCGATGCGCGTCGGTGCAGATCGCCAGCCGCAGCAAATTGGCCTGGCTGCGGTCCTTCTCCCAGATTCGCTCGAGCCGGGTCGCCAGCGGCTCCATCGGGCAGCTCGCCTCGAAGGGCAGATAGAGCGCGCGCGAGACGCGATCGACATGGTCGGAGATGTCCTGCTGCGCCGCCCGGACCACCGCCGGATCGAACAGCGGCACCACGCTATGGCCATAGGCTTCGAACATCGTCCGGTTCATGCCGTCACCTCGCGATCCAGCGGAACGACCATCGGCAGGGCGCCGCCGAGATCGATCAGCGCGCTGATGCCATAAACGGCGCGCAACCGTTCTTCCGTCAACACCTCGACGGGGACGCCGTCGGCGACCAGTTGCCCGCCGTCGACCAACAGCAGCCGATCGCAATAGCGCGCGGCCATGGTGAGGTCGTGAAGCACCGCGACGACCAGCGCCCCCTGCCCCGCCTCACGCCGCAGCAGCCGCATCACGTCAATCTGGTGGCCGGGATCGAGCGAGGCGAGCGGCTCGTCGACCACCAGCCCGCGCGCGCCCACCGCCAGCGCCCGCGCCAGCATCACCCGCGCCCGCTCGCCGCCCGACAGCTCGACGGCGTTGCGGCCGGCCAGATCGGTGACGTCGGCCCGCGCCATCGCATCGGCGACCGCGGCACGATCCTCGGGACCGATCCGCGACATCGGCGCCAGATGCGGCAGCCGCCCCAGCGCCACCAGCCGCTCCACCCGGAGCGGCCAGTGCAGCGTCTGGCCCTGCGGCAGATAGGCGAGCGACCGGGCGATATCGCGTGGCGCCAGCGCGGCGATGTCGACCCCATCTATCGCCACCCGGCCCCGCCGCGCGGACACGAGGCCCAGCATTGCCCGCACCAGCGTGGATTTGCCCGCGCCATTGGGGCCGACGATGCCGACCAGTTCGCCCGCTTTCAGCGCCACGCTGACATCGTTGACGACGGGCCGCCGGCCCAGATCGACCGAGAGGCCCTCGATCGTGACGGTCACCATATGCGCCGCTCCCTGAGCAGATGGACGAGGAAGACGGGGACGCCGAGAAAGGCGGTGACCACGCCGAGCTTGAGTTCGTTGGTGGTGGGGATGATCCGCACCGCCACATCGGCGAAGCCGAGCAGCGCGGCGCCGCCGAGCATCGAGGGCAGCAGGGTCGACGACGGGCTGCGATCGGTGAAGGGCCGGACGAGATGCGGCACGATCAGCCCGATGAAGCCGATCGATCCCGACACCGCGACGGCCCCGCCCACGCCCACCGCCACGCCGACCAGCAGCCGCTGCCGGGTACGGCGCAGGTCAAAGCCCAGCGAGCGGGCCCCGTCCTCGCCCAAGGACAGCGCGTCGAGCGCATGGCCGTCGACCATCAGCAGTGCGATGCCGATCAGGATGCACGGGGTGGCGATCCAGATATGCTCGATCGAGCGGTTTTCCAGCGAGCCGAGCAGCCAGGTCATGATTTCCATCGCCGCGAAGGGATTGGGCGACATGTTGAGTGCCAAGCTGATCCCCGCGATGGCGAGCGTGCCTACCGCGATTCCGGCGAGGATCAGGGTGAGCGGGCTTTCCGATCGGCGGGCCAGCGCGAAGAGCAGGCCGAGCGCGAGCAGCCCCGAGGTAATCGACAGGATCGGCAGCACCGCGACATGCCATTCGGCCAGCCCGAAATAGATCGCGCCGACCGCGCCCAGCGCCGCAGCATTGGACGCGCCGAGCACCGACGGCTCGGCGAGCGGGTTGCGCAGATAACCCTGAAGCACGGCGCCCGCGAGGCCCAGCATCGCGCCGACGAGCAGCCCGATCACCGCGCGCGGGATGCGCAGCTCGACCAGGATGATCCGGGCGATGCGATCGCCATGGCCCAACACGACCGCGCCGATCCGCTCCGCCGACAGCGGCACCGCGCCCAAGGCGAGCGAGGCGAGCGCGGCGATGAGGACGAGCAGGATGAGGACGGGCACCAGCGCCCGATGGCGGCTGCGATCGGGATCAGCGAGCATGCTTGCCCTCCCCGATCACCGAGCTAAGGGTGCGGCCGACATGACCCGCCACATGCTTCTCAAGATCGCCACCGTGACCACCGCCGCCCTCGCGCTGACCGGCGCGATCGCCTGGGCGGCGTCTCCGTCGCTCAAGCCGCAGCCCCCTCGGCGCGTCGTCTCGCTCAACCTGTGCGCCGACCAGCTCGTGCTGGCGCTCGCCGATCGCGGCCAGATCGCCGGGCTGACCCGCAACGCCGGCAATGTCGAGATGTCGGCCGAGGCGGCGAAGACGCGCGGCCTGCCGATCCTGGGCAATTCGGCCGAGGAAATCCTGGCGATCGATCCGGACCTGGTGGTGGGCATGCCGGCGCGGCGCAGCGCGGCGATGGGGATGCTGAAGAACCAGCATTACCGCACCCTCGACCTGAAGACCGCCGACACGCTCGACGATATCTACGGCTCGATCCGCGACACCGCCGGAGCGCTCGGCCATCCCGAACGCGGCGAGGCGATGATCGCCCGGATGGAGCGCGAGCTGGCCAGCCTGCCCAAGAACGGCAAGGGCAAGATCGCGGCCTATTATCAGCGGCGCGGCTTCATGACCGGCACCGGCACCCTGATCGACGACCTTATGACCCGCATGGGACTGGTCAACCTCGCCGGGAAGCTCGGCAAGTCGGCGGTCAGCCAGGTCAGCCTGGAGGAGATGGTCGCCCACCAGCCCGACTATCTGATCGTCGAGAGCGCGACCGACCATATCGTCGACCAGGGCACCGAGATGCTCCACCATCCGGCGCTGCGCGACATTCCCCGCATCAGCATTCCGCAGGCGTGGACGGTGTGCGGCAGCCCCGCTTATGTGCTGGCCGCCCGACGGATCGCGGCCACGATCAACGCTCACTGACATTGTCCTTCCAGGGGGTGCGCGCCTGCCAGTCCAGGCGTTCGAGTTCGGGGGTGTCGCTGGGCGCCTCGGGGCGGCCCAGGCAGAGCAAGGCGATCAGCCGCCAGTCGGGCGGGGTCTCCAGCAATTCGGCGACGAAGGCCGGGCGCAGGATCGAGACCCAGCCCAGCGCCAGCCCCTGCGCGCGGGCCGCCAGCCATAGCGTGTGGATCGCCAGCACCACCGAATAGGCACGCGCCTCGGGCATGGTCGCGGCGCCCAGCCCCGATCCCAGTTCGGTCGCCTCGTCGCAGAACACCGCGACGATCTCGGGCGCCTCGCGCAGGCCGTGGAGCTTGAGCGCGGCGTAAGCGGCATGGCGATCCGCATCCGCATAGGCCTCGCCGGCCCGCGCCACCTCGGCATCGACATGGTCGGCCAGCGCCGCGCGCAGATCCCCCGAGCGGATCCGCACGAAGCGCCAGGGCTGCGAATTGCCCACCGACGGCGCCTTCTGCGCCAGCTCCAGCAGGCCCGCGACCACATTCTCACTGATCGGATCGCTGCGGAAGCGGCGAACGTCGCGGCGCCAGCCCAGCAGGTCGCTCAGGTCCGACCGGAAGCTCGGGCCGAAATCGGGGCCCATGATCAGAACTCGATCCCCGGCTGCGCCTTGACGTTCTGCTCGCGGAAGGGGTGCTTCACCAGGGTCATCTCGGTGACGAGATCGGCGGCATCGATCAGCGGCTGCGGGGCGTTGCGGCCGGTGATGACGACATGGGTCATCGCGGGCTTGGCGGCCAATACCTCCAGCACCTCCTCCACCGGCAGATAATTGTAGCGCAGGATGATGTTGAGCTCGTCGGCGATCACCAGCTTGTAGGCCGGATCGGCGATCATCCGCTTGACCTCTTCCCAGGCTTCGCGGGCCACGGCCACGTCGCGCGCGCGATCCTGCGTGTCCCAGGTGAAGCCCTCGCCCATCGCGCGGAACTCGATCAGGTCGGGGAAGCGATCGAACACGGCCTTTTCGCCGGTTTCCATCGCGCCCTTCACGAACTGGATCATCCCCACCTTCATGCCATGGCCGATCGCGCGGACCGCCATGCCGAGCGACGCCGATGTCTTGCCCTTGCCGGTGCCGGTGTGGACGATCACCAGCCCCTTCTCGATCGTCTTCGCCGCGAGCTTCTTCTCGTGCGCGGCCTGGACCTTCTTCATCTTCGCATTGTGCTCTTCGTCGGTGCGCGTCTTCATCGTCCGTCTCCGGCAAGCTCGGCGAGCAGGGTGCCCGCGCTGTTCGATCGGGGTTTCCACAGGCCGCGCTCCAGCGCCTCGGCCAGGCGCGCGGCGGTCTCGCGCAGCGCCGCCGGATTGGCGTCGGCCATGAAGGCACGCACCGTTTCATCCTCGATGAAGGCGGCGTGCACGGCGTCGAAATGATGGTCGCGCACCGCATGGGTGGTGGCAGCGAAGGCGAAGAGATAGTCCACGCTCGCGGCGATCTCGAAGGCGCCCTTGTAGCCGTGGCGCATCACCCCCGCGATCCACTTCGGGTTGGTCACGCGGGCGCGGACCACGCGACCGATCTCGTCCTCCAGGGTGCGGATCACCGGGCGTTCGGGGCGACTATGATCGTTATGATAGCTGTGCGGCTTGCGGCCGCTGAGATGCTCGATCGCCGCCGCGATCCCGCCTTCGAACTGGTAATAATCGTCGCTGTCGAGCAGGTCGTGCTCGCGATTGTCCTGGTTCTGGACGACGGCATCGGCCCGGGCGAGGCGCGCGGCGAACAGCTCGCGCTCGGCATCGCCCTCCACCCCGGCGCCATAAGCGAAGCTGCCCCAGCCCAGATAGACCTCGGCCAGATCGCCGCGACTGTGCCACAGCTTCTCGTCGATCATCGCCTGCAGCCCGGCGCCATAGCTGCCCGGCTTAGACCCGAACACGCGCGCGCCCGCGCGCCGCGCCGCCACACCCGCCTCCTCGCCGCCCTCGACCAGCGCCGCCAGTTCGGCGCGATGGCGCGCGGCGGCGGGATTGTCGCCCTCGGATTCGTCGAGCGCCATCACCGCACGCGCGGCGCTGTCGATCAGGTCGATCTGCTCGGGAAAGGCATCGCGGAAGAAGCCCGAAACACGGAAGGTGACGTCGACCCGGGGACGGCCCAGCTCGGCGATCGTCATCACCTCGAAGCCGACGACGCGGCCCGAGGTCCATTCCCAACGCGGCCGCGCGCCCATCAGCGCCAGCGCCTGGGCGATGTCGTCGCCGCCGGTGCGCATGTTGGCGGTGCCCCAGGCCGACAGCGCGATCGCCTTCGGATAGTCGCCCTCGCGCTGGAGATAATCCTCGACGAGCAGTTCGGCCGATTTGCGGCCCAGCTCCCAGGCGACCGCCGTCGGCACCGCGCGAGTGTCGACCGAGTAGAAGTTGCGCCCGGTGGGCAGCACATCGGGCCGCCCGCGCGTGGGGGCGCCGGAGGGGCCGGGCAGAACGAAACGGCCGTCGAGGCCGGCGAGCAGGGCAGCTTTCTCGGCTTGGCCGCAGGCGTCGATGCGGGGGGCAAGGTCGTCGCGGATCGAAGCGAGGACGGCCCTGCTCCTCTCTCCCACGTCACCCCAGCCTAGGCTGGGGTCCATGTCTGCCGTGGCAGGCGGCACCGCGGGTGATGACAGACATGGATCCCAGCCTTCGCTGGGATGACGGAGGAAGGAGACGAGGTCGGCGGCCAACAACTCAAGGCGCTCGACAGTGTCGCCCACCGTCCGCCACACATCGTCGCCCACCGCCGCCAACACCTCAGGCCGCGCCCCCGCCCACGCATCCCCCAGGCGGCAATCGAGCGGATCGAAGCCCAGCTCCAGATCGTCCGCCATCGCGCGTAGCAGCGAGCCCTGCCCCGGCCGGTCGAGCCCGCGCGGGGTGCGCGCCAGCGCGACGAGCAGGTCGCGGCGCAGCCGGCCCTCGGGCGAACGGGTGAAGACGTGCAGCCCGTCGCGGATCTGCAATTCCTTCAGTTCGCACAGATAATTGTCGATCGCGGCGAGCGCGTCGTCGCCGTCGCCGCTCGCTCCGGCATCCTTGTCGAGCCCCTGCCCGCGCGCCAGATCGAGGATGTCGCGGCGCAACCGGTCGAGCCGGCGCGGGTCCATGCCGGCGGCCAGATAATATTCGTCGACCAGCGCCTCGAGCTGCTTGAGCGGCCCATAGCTTTCGGCGCGGGTGAGCGGCGGGGTCAGGTGATCGACGATCACCGCGCCGATCCGCCGCTTGGCCTGGGTCCCCTCGCCCGGATCGTTGACGATGAAGGGGTAGAGCTGCGGCACCGGCCCGGCGCAGATCTCGGGGAAACAGCTTTCGGACAGCGACACCGCCTTGCCCGGCAGCCATTCCAGATTGCCATGCTTGCCGACATGGACGAGCGCCTGCGCCCCGAAGACCCGATCGAGCCAGATGTGGAAGGCGAGGTAGGCGTGCGGCGGCGGCAGCGCCGGATCGTGATAGCTCTCCTTCGGATCGATATTATAGCCGCGCGCCGGCTGCACGGCGACCGCGACATGGCCGAAGCGATGGACCGCCAGACGAAAGGCGCCGTCGACCACGAAGGGATCATCGGCCGGATCGCCCCAGCGCTCGACCATCGCCGTCCGCGCCGCCTCGGGCAGCGCGGCGAAGGCGGTGCGATAGAGGTCGAGCGGCAAGGTTACGTGGTCGCCGCGCGCGATCGAGCCCAGGTCGTTGGTGACACCGGCAGTCATCAGCCGCATCAGCGCGGCGCCATCGGTCGGTGCTTCCCCGATCGCATAGCCAGCCTCGCCCAGCGCGGCGAGGATCGCGGCGGCGCTGGCGGGCGTGTCGAGGCCGACGCCATTGCCGATCCGCCCATCTCGATTGGGATAATTGGCGAGAACCAGCGCGACCCGCCGGTCGGCCGGCGCCGTCCGCCGCAGCCCGGCCCAGGCGCGGGCGAGATCGGCGACGAAGGCGACCCGGTCGGGCGCCACCTTCGGCACCACGATCCCGCATTGGGTGGTCTCGTCGAAGCGCTCCGCCGCCTTGAAGGCAACCGCGCGGGTGAAGATGCGGCCGTCGACCTCGGGCAGCGCGACGTTCATCGCCAGGTCGCGTGGGCCCAGGCCGCGCGCGGCCCCGCTCCATTCGCTCTCTTCCACCCCTGCAAAGGCTGTCTGGAGGATGGGGCAATCGGCGCGTTCGAGGATACCCGGCGTGCGCGGTTCGCCCGAGGAGGACGCCGCGAAGCTGGTGGCGTTGACGATGATATCGGGCGCGATCTCGTCGATCAGCGCGCCGATCCAGCTCACCGCAAAAGGCTCACGAAGCGCTCGAACATAGACTGGCATCACATTGAAATTACACCACTCCAATGCTGAAATCATCGCATCGACCGCGCCAAGCGTACCCGCCACCAGCAGCGCGCGATAGAAGGTGAAGAGGACCACCGGCCGCCCATCCACCCAGCGCGCGCGCAACTCGGCGAGACCGGGCCGGTCGACGCCGGGCAGGTAGAGGCCGGCATCGGCGACCGGCACCGGATCGTCGGGCGTGCCGGCGTCCTCGCCGGTCAGCCGGATGGCGTTGCGCAGGAAGGACAGCGCATTGGCGCTACCGCCCTGGCGCAGATACTCCCGCAGCCGCTTGCAGGTCTCCGCCGGCAGGGTCGAGGCGCAGTCGAGCGCGGGATCGGGCTCGCGGCCGTCGGCGATCGCGGCGAAGGCGATCCCCTTCTCGCGCGCGATCGCGGCGATCTCGTCGATGCCATAGGGCCAGTAGCTCTTGCCGCCGAGCAGGATCACGCAGACGAAACGCGCCTTGGCGATCACCTTCTCGACATAGAGATCGACCGAATAGGGATGGCGGAGCTGAAGCAGATTGGCGAGCCGCACGCTGGGCGCGCCTGCCGGCAGCAGCGCCGCCGCCCCCGCGAAACAGGCGAGATCGCTGTCCGCCACGGTCAGGATGACGATGTCGCCCGGCGACTGGTCGAGGTCGATCGCCTCGTCCCCGTTCGAGATCGTCCCCGGCGTGGCGGACAACAGGTGCATCAACCGAGCTTCAGCTCGCTTTCGATCGCCGTCCGGTCGATCCCATATTGGCCGATCACGACCAGTTGGGTGCGGCGCGGCTCGCCCTCGGTCCAGGCGCGATCGTAGAAATGCTGGATGCGCGGACCGACCGCCTGGATCACCAGCCGGCTCGGCTTGCCCGCCACCGCGACCATGCCCTTGATGCGAAGGATATCATGCTTGGCGATCACCGCCTGCAGCTTGGCGATCAGCACATCGATGTCCGCGACCTCGCCTCCAACGGCAACAAAGCTATCGAAGTCATTGTGATCATGATCATCTTCACTGTCATGATGCGAAGGGCGCGCCTCCAGATCATCCTCGGCGGCAGCGGTCAGGCCCAGCAGCGCGGCGACGTCGACCGCGCCATGATCGGCGCGGACGATGCGCACCCCGGCACGGGTCTCGGCACCGATCTGGCGCTCGACCGCCGCCAACGCATCGGCGCCGACGAGGTCGGTCTTGTTGAGCACCACCATGTCGGCGCAGGCGAGCTGATCCTCGAACAGTTCCTCCAGCGGGCTGTCATGATCGAGATTGGGGTCGGCCGCGCGCGCTGCCGCCAGCGCCGCCTCGTCAGTGGCGAAGCGACCCGCCGCCACAGCGTCGGCGTCGATCAGCGCGATCACGCCGTCCACGGTGGCGCGGGTACGGATGTCGGGCCATTGGAAGGCCTTCACCAGCGGCTTGGGGAGCGCGAGCCCCGAAGTCTCGATGATGATATGTTCGGGCGGGTTGGGCCGGTCGAGCAGCTTCTGCATCGTCGGCAGGAAATCGTCGGCGACGGTGCAGCAGATGCAGCCATTGGCCAGTTCGACGATATCCTCCTCAGGGCAGGCCTCGTCGTTGCAGCCCTTCACCAGCTCGCCGTCGACGCCGACATCGCCGAACTCGTTGATGACGAGCGCGAGCCGGCGGCCCTTGGCGTTCTGCAGCAGGTGGCGGATCAGGGTGGTCTTCCCCGCCCCCAGGAAACCGGTGATGACGGTCGTGGGCACCTTGGCCATGAATTCACTCCCCGCGCCAGGCAACGGGCGGCAGGGGCAAACCGACGATCGACCGGGGACACCGGGCGAGCGCGAACGGCCGGCCGGCATCTGCGGACGGGCGCATTTCGCCCACCGACGCGCGGCCGTGCGGCCCCAGCCGCAGGCTCGTCGCTCAGACGGAGAGAAACCGTGCCTTGGCCATTCCCTGGACCAGGACAAGAGCGACCCGCGCCGGCAGGTCTCCTGGCTCGCGGGTCAGGGCTCGATGCACGCCTTCCCAAGCTGGCGCGTACGGCGCTTCGCCCAGTGGCTGCTGCCCCGACTGGGGCAGCGCTGTGCATCTCGCTCGCCGCTTACAGTTGCAGGGACAGCCTCGGATTCGGGGGCGAGCCCCCTCACCGCGTTCCCAATTATGCCCTCACGGGCACCGGCGCGATCTATATGGTCGCGAGCACATGCCCGCTTCCGAGCGGCGGGATAGGCCAAGCGGTGGGGAAAGCCAAGACGGCCGGCCGGAGAATCCGCACTCCCGCGATCGCAAGGCGCGACGAACCGCTCCGCACCGGGAGCGAGGGCCAAACTTCTGATATGGGTTGGAAAAGCCTTTGGATGCCCCGTGAGGATTCGAACCTCAATTAACGGAGTCAGAGTCCGTAGTCTTACCTTTAGACGACAGGGCACCAAGGCAGAGCGGGCCAAATAAGGAGGGACGGCGACCCTGTCAACCGCCGTTCGTCGCCTTTTTGGCACTGGTCTTGCCGATCCCCACTTCTCGCTTTACGCTTGTTCCCAAGTTCCATGCGGGGCAGCCCCGCTTGGCGAGCAAAGAGATTGAAAAACATGGCGCATGGCCCTCCAGCCGCCGCGCCGCGTCCGTCACGTGTTGCCGGGCGCCGGCCGCGTCCACAAGCCAGCCCCGTCGCGTCCCGCGCCAGCTATGCGGCGCTCGACCTGGGCACCAACAATTGCCGATTGTTGATCGCCCGGCCGTCCGAGGACGGTTTCGTGGTGGTCGATGCCTTTTCGCGGATCGTGCGGCTGGGCGAAGGCCTGGCCTCCACCGGCCGCCTCTCCGACGCGGCGATGGACCGGGCGGTGAGCGCCCTCGCCGTCTGCGCCGACAAGCTGCGCCGCCGCCGAGTCTCGCTGGTCCGCTCGGTCGCGACCGAGGCGTGCCGCCGCGCCGCCAATGGGCGCGAATTCGTGCAGAGGGTCTATCGCGAGACCGGGATCGCGCTGGAGATCATCTCCCCCGAGCAGGAGGCTCGTCTTGCCGTGCTGGGCTGTCATGCCCTGCTGGAGCCGGGCGAGGGCAATGCGCTGGTGTTCGACATCGGCGGCGGCTCGACCGAGCTGGTGCTGATCGATGCCGACCACAGCCCGCCCCGCGTGATCGACTGGTTCTCCGCCCCCTGGGGCGTCGTCTCGCTGTCCGAGACCGAGCCGCATGTCGGGGCCGACCGCAACGGCCTGCTCGAAAGCTATGCGCGGATGCGCGCACGGGTGACCGACAGCTTCTCCAATTTCGCCGCCAGGCTCGAATCGGGTACGCAGCCCGGCCGGCTGCTCGGCACCAGCGGCACCGTCACCACCCTCGCCAGCGTCCATCTCGACCTGCCGAGCTATGACCGGCGCCAGATCGACGGGCTGATCGTGCCGGTTTCGGCGATGCGCGACATCAGCGCGAAGCTGGCCGGGATGACGGTATCGCAGCGCGCCGAACTGCCCTGCATCGGCCATGAGCGCGCCGACCTGGTGGTGGCGGGCTGCGCGATCCTCGACGCGATCCTTGACATCTGGCCCGCCGAACGGCTGGGCGTGGCCGATCGCGGCATTCGCGAAGGCATTCTCCGCTCGCTGATGGCGCGCGACCGATCAAGGAATCTGATGTGAGGGGCAGCGGCAGCGGGCGGCAGCGGATCAAGACCGCGAAGGGGCGCAGCGCCTCCTCGATCAAATGGATCCAGCGCCAGCTCAACGATCCCTATGTGCGGCGCGCGCAGGCCGAGGGCTATCGCTCGCGGGCGGCCTACAAGCTGATCGAACTGGACGAGCGCTTCCATTTCCTGCGCGGCGCCAAGCGCGTGGTCGATCTCGGCATCGCGCCGGGCGGCTGGACCCAGGTCGTCCGTCGGGTGTGCCCGCAAGCGGCGGTGGTGGGGATCGACCTGCTGCCGACCGACCCGATCGACGGCGCCACCATCTTCCAGATGGACTTCATGACCGATGAGGCCCCGGGCGTGCTGACCGAGGCGATGGGCGGCCCGGCCGACATCGTGCTGTCCGACATGGCGGCCAACACCGTCGGCCATCAGCAGACCGACCATCTGCGCACCATGGCGCTGGTCGAGGCCGGCGCGCAGTTCGCGGGCGAAATCCTGCGCCCCGGCGGCTGCTATGTCGCCAAGGTGCTGGCCGGCGGCGCCGACCACAGCCTGGTCGCCGAGCTGAAGCGGATGTTCACCACGGTGAAGCACGCCAAGCCGCCGGCGAGCCGCAAGGATTCGTCCGAATGGTATGTGATCGCCCAGGGGTTCAAGGGGCGGGCGGAAGAGGCGGGCGAAGAATAGCCCCTGGCCACGGGCGTCGCCCCGGCGGAGGCCGGAGCCGGTACGAAGGTCGCGAATACATAGCCGCAAGAAGCTCTGGTGGCTCCGGCCTCCGCCGGAGCGACGCGTGTGAAGGCCTTACCGTATCCGGATCACCTGCCCCGGATCGGCCCCGCCCTGATGGGCCGGGCAGGTCGTGCGGTGGAACTGCTTGTCGAGGCAGATCCACACCTCTTCCATCCAGCCGGTCTTGCCGACGTTCAGGCGCATCTGATCGGGTGCCATGCCGGGATTGGCGTTGGCGAACGCCTTCTGGAATTCCAGTGCGGTCATCGTCCGGCCGCTCAACTCCTTCATGTCGGGGAAGTTGAGCTCGTCATAGAGCTTGCGGCTCTGTGCGAAATAATCGGCGGGCTCCTTGGCCATGCAGGTGCCGTGCTTCTCCCACTCATGCTGGATGAGCTGCACCGAGGGGGTGCTGCAGAGATGCTCGCGGATCACCTTATCGGGGACGAGCCGGGTGGGTTTGCAATATTGCGGCCATTGCTCACCCTCCCCGTCCGGCCAGAGGCCGTGGAGGGTGAAGCCGAAGCTGCGCCCCTCGCTGCACTGGAAATGGTCCTGCGGGCTCGACGCGCGGTTGACGCAATATTGCGGACTCCAGGTCACCGCCAAAGTGTAGCTTCCGATCGGCAGCAGGCGGCGCGGCTGTTCGGCGCTCGTCCCCTCCAGCATCGGCCGCGGCAGATCGGCCGGGGCCTCGCAGGACGGCGCCTGCTTGGCGCAGGCGGGCGCCAGAAGCAGGGTGGCGAGGAGGAGCGGGAGACCAGCTTTCATGACGTCACTTTAGGCGCGCGCCCTCCTCCCGTCATCCCAGCGGAAGCCGGGATCTCATTTTTCTCCCGTCACTTACTGCCTCACAAAGGCAGCGGGATCCCGGTTTTCGCCGGGATGACGGCGGAAAAAGTCAGAGCGGCCGGAAATCCAGCCCAATATCGGCGGCGGGTGCCGACTGGGTGAGCCGGCCGACCGAGATATAGGTGACACCGGTCTGGGCGATCGCCCGGATCGTGTCGAGCCGCACCCCGCCCGAAGCCTCGGTCGGCACGCGCCCGCCCACCAGGGTGACGGCACCGCGCAAAGTCGGCGGGTCCATATTGTCGAGCAGCAGATGGGTGGCGCCGGCGGCGAGCGCGGGCTCGATCTGGTCGACCCGGTCGACCTCGACGATGATCCGCTCGATCCCGGCCGCCACGGCGCGGCGCACCGCCTCGCCGATATGGCCGGCGACCGCGACATGATTGTCCTTGATCATCGCCGCGTCGTCGAGCCGCATCCGGTGATTGGTGCCGCCGCCCATGCGCACCGCATATTTCTCCAGCACGCGCAGGCCCGGAATCGTCTTGCGGGTGTCGAGCAGGGTCGCGCCGGTGCCCGCGATCGTATCGACATAGGAGCGGGTGAGCGTGGCGACGCCCGACAGATGCTGGACGGTGTTGAGCGCCGAACGCTCGGCGGTGAGCAGCGCGCGCGCCTTGCCCTTCAGCCGCATCAGCACCCCGCCCTTGGCGACCCGATCGCCATCCTGCGCGAGCAACTCGATCTCGACCTCAGGGTCGAGCGCGCGGAAGAAGGCCTCGGCCAGCGGCAGGCCGGCGACGCTGATCGCATCGCGGCTCGCCATCTCGCCCGCGAACAGTGCGTCTGCGGGGATGGTCGCGGCGGAGGTGATGTCGCCCCCCTGCCCCAGATCCTCGGCCAGGGTGGCGCGGATGAAGGCGTCGAGATCGAAATCGGGGAGCGAGAAAGCCATGCGTATCTATCCTGCGTCATCCCAGCGAAAGCTGGGATCTCACTTCTCTTTGGCGAAATAAGGCACTGAGATTCCAGCTTTCGCTGGAATGACGATCATTTCAATTGCGGCCGCCCCACGTCCGGGCCGGACAGCCCGTTGGTCATCTCCAGCATCCGGTCCAGCGAGCGCTTGGCCTTCACCCGGACTTCCTCGTCGACATGGATCTGCGGCTCCAGGTCGCGCAGGGCGAGGTAGAGCTTCTCCATGGTGTTGAGGGCCATATAGGGGCACATATTGCAGTTGCAGTTGCCGTCAGCGCCCGGCGCGCCGATGAACGTCTTGTGCGGCGCCGCCTTCTCCATCTGGTGGATGATGTGCGGCTCGGTGGCGACAATGAAGGTCTCGGCATCGTTGCTCAGCACATAGTCCAGGATGCCGCGGGTCGAGCCGACATAGTCGGCATGGTCGAGGATGTGGACCGGGCATTCGGGGTGCGCTGCCACCGGCGCCTGCGGATGCTGCGCCTTGAGCTTGAGCAGCTCGGTCTCCGAAAAGGCCTCATGGACGATGCAGCTACCTTCCCAGAGCAGCATCTCGCGCCCGGTGGTGCGCGCGAAATAGCCGCCCAGATGGCGATCGGGGGCGAAGATGATCTTCTGGTCCATCGGGATCTGCGACAGGATCGTCGCGGCCGAGGAGGAGGTGACGATGATGTCGCTGTGCGCCTTCACCGCCGCCGAGCAGTTGATGTAGGTCAGCGCCAGATGATCGGGGTGCGCGGCCCGGAAGCGGGCGAACTCCTCAGGCGGGCAGCTGTCCTCCAGGCTGCAGCCGGCATCCATGTCGGGCAGGATCACGGTCTTCTCGGGCGACAGTATCTTCGCCACTTCGGCCATGAAGCGCACGCCGCAAAAGGCAATGACATCGGCATCGGTCGCCGCCGCCTTGCGCGACAGGTCCAGGCTGTCGCCGACGAAATCGGCAAGGTCCTGGATCTCGGGGGCCTGATAATAATGGGCGAGGATGACGGCGTTGCGCTCCTTGCGCAGTCGCTCGATCTCGGCCCGCAGGTCGAGGCCCGTCAGGTTCACGGTAGGGGCGTTCATGGTTCCAGCTCTCTCCAGAGGCCGCTCAGGCGGCCAGGCTCCATAACGTGTCGGCGCGACGGACGATACCGCGCTTCTCGAGGTCGATCAGATGGGCGAGCACCGACAGGCCGGCCGCGGGATAGAGCGAGCGATCGACGCCGACATACATCTGCTCGACCATCGTCGGGATCTCGCTCACCTGCCGCTCCAGCAGGCGCAGTATCTGCCCCTCGCGCTGCTTGCGATGGCCCATCAGCCCGCGCACGAAGCGCTGCGGCCGCTCGATCGGATCGCCATGAGCCGAATAATAGACCTCGTCCTGGCTGCGATGGATCAGCCGATCGAGGCTCTCCATATAACGCGCCATGTCGCCGTCGGGCGGGCTGACCACGGTGGTCGACCAGCCCATCACATGGTCACCGCTGAACAGCGACTTCGCTTCAGGCAGCGCGAAGCAGACATGGTTGGAGGTGTGGCCGGGGGTGTGGATCGCCTCCAGGGTCCAGCCCTCGCCCGTCAGGCGGGCACCATCGGCCAGCACGTCGTCGGGGGCGTAGGTCCGGTCGAACGAGGCGTCGGCGCGAGGGCCGCTGTCGTCGAGCACCAGCGGCGCGCAGCCGATGATCGGGGCGCCGGTGCGCGCCTTCAGCTCCAGCGCCGCGGGGCTGTGGTCGCGATGGGTGTGGGTGCAGACGATCGCCTTCACCGGCGTATCGCCGATCGCGGCGACCAGCGCCTCGATATGCTCGGGGATATCGGGACCGGGATCGATCACCGCCAGGTCGCGGGTGCCGACCAGATAGGTCTGGGTGCCGCTATAGGTGAACGGCCCCGGATTGCCCGCGAGCACGCGGCGCACCAGGGGATTCTGCATCTGGGCGACGCCGACGGTCTGTTCGTTCATGCCGGCCCATGTGGCATCGGCGCGCCACAATTGAAAGAGGCGTGCGTCACGCCTTTTCGAGCCAGGCGCGCGCGCGGCGCCGGATCAGCTCGGCATGCACCTCATGGTCGCCATCCTCGGCCAGTTCGGCGAGGCGGAGCATCCCATCCTCCAGCGCCACCCGCTCGCGATCGATGCGGCGTCCGGTCTGGAGTTCATAGGCGTCGATCACCCGGCGGGTGAGATCGTCGGAAACGAAGCCGCTATAGATGAAATCCTGGTGGCACGGGCCGACCCCGGCATCGCCGAAATCATAGAGGCCGTTCAGCCGGCGCGCCTGCAGATCGAACGCCATGTTCCAGCCATGGCCGTCGAAGAGGCCGAAGATCGCGCCATGCGGATCGGGCGGCAGCGCGGCCCAGGCAGCGATCGCCTGCTCGGCCTTCTTCAGCAGATCGCGTTCCAGATAGACGGCGAGCAGCCGGCTCATCTCGTCGGGCGCCGGCCATTCCTCCTCGACCATCTCTGCCCCGGCGGCGAGCGCGGCATCGGCGGGGATGGCGTGGAGTTCGGCGTAGAAGCGCCCCAGCTCGGTGGCGAGGCGATGGCGCTCGACCGCGTTGAGACCGTCATAATCGGGGCCGGAGAGATGATCGCCGGGAATCTTCTCGTGCCGCGAATAGAAGCGACCGGTGCTGCGCAGCTCGATCGACGGTATCGGCAGGCTGACATGTTGCCGGGCGAGCGCGAGCATCCCGGCCTCGCGGGTGAACTGCTCCTCGCCCTCCTCGTCGCGCGGGAAGCGGAAGATCAGCCGGTCGTCGACATCGACCGCGAGGCTGTCCCACCCCGCGTCGAGCAGCCGGAAGTCGGCCCCCGCCAGTTCGGGCTCATCGGCCAGAATCGCCTCGCGCAGCTCTGCGAGGTCGTCTTGTTCGCCGGCCATCAGGCGAGACGATGCGGGGCAGGATCGCCCAGTTCGCGCTTGAGCTGTTCCTCGGCGATCGCGCGGCAGCGGGCAAAGCCATCATAGGTATCGGGATGATCGAGCGACGCGAGGATCGCTTCGTCATCGGCTTCGGCAATGCGGCCGACCAGCGTCTCGACATCGAAGCCGAGCCGACCCGCGAGCAGCCGCATCGTCCGCGCGCGCAAGCGAAAGTCGAAATCGGCGAGCCGCGCCGTCTCGACCTCCTGCTTCTTGAGCAGCGCTCCGCGCAAATCCCACACCATGGCCGTGGATTTAGGAGGCGATGGCGTAACGACGAGGTTGCGCGATCAAAAACATCATCACCCACGTCGCTCCGGCGGAGGCCGGAGCCGCCACGATATCCGCGATGAACGCGCGGCAAGAGCCTGTAGCGGCGCCGGCCTCCGCCGGGGCGACGTCCACGACTAAGGTGCTGACTTTCTTGCTAGAAAGGCCGCCTTCGCCTTCACTGCCTCGGCCGGAAAGTCGCTGAACAGCCCGTCGACGCCATAGCCCAGAAAACGAGCATATTCGGCGGCCGCATCGCCGCGCGCGCCCTGATCCTCGCCGATGCGGTCGCCGGCCGGCAGGAAGATATTCTCGCTGCGAAAGGTCCAGGGATGGACGAGCAGGCCCGCGGCATGCGCATCGGCGACCAGGCTGGTCGCCAGCTGCGCGTTGCCGGCAGCGTCGCGCGGCTCGATCAACAGCTTGTAGGGGCCGATCGCGTCGGCATAGGCGGCGATCGCCTTGAGGCCGGCAGGCGAGACCATCTGCTCGACTGTGAGGCCGGTGCCGGCTTGGTGCTGGTCATAAGGCGGCTCCTCGCCTTCGATCAGCTGGACGAGGCGCAGCTTCGTCATCCCGCGCAGCGCTTGCAGGTTCGACACCTCGAAGCTCTGCAGGAACACCGGATCGTCGCGCTCGGTGAACCCCGCCCGCGCCAGCGCGTCGACCAGCGCGCGTTCCATCGGCTTGCCGATCGAGGCAAAATAGCTGGGATGCTTGGTCTCGGGGTAGATGCCCAGCCGACGCGGGGTCGCGCGGACGAGCGCCAGCGCCTCGTCGAGAGTCGGGATGGTCTCATCGAGCCAGCCCATGTTCGCGGGGCGGATCTGCGGCAGCCGCTCGCGGGCCCGCAGGGTCTTCAGCTCGGCGAGGGTGAAATCCTCGGTGAACCAACCGGTGACGGCCTTGCCGTCGATCGTCTTGCTGGTGCGGCGATCGGCGAACTCGGGATGGTCGGCGACGTTGGTGGTCGTCGAAATCTCATTCTCATGGCGAATGACGAGGACATCGTCCTTCGTCATCACCAGATCGGGTTCGATGAAATCGGCCCCCTGCTCGATCGCGCGGCGATAGGCGGCCAGCGTATGCTCGGGCCGCTCGCCCGAGGCGCCGCGATGCGCGATGATCACCGGATCGGCCAAAGCCGGGGCCGCCATGGTCAGCGCCGCGAGCAGGAAAGCAAGGCGGCGCATCCCATCGGATCAGGCGTGGGCGATGCCCTTCTGGTCGAGCAGGTCGAGCAGTTCGCCGGCCTCGTACATCTCCATCATGATGTCCGAGCCGCCGACGAATTCACCCGCGACATAGAGCTGCGGGATGGTCGGCCAGTCCGAGAATTCCTTGATGCCGGCGCGGATTTGCGGATCCTGGAGCACGTCGACGGTCGCATATTCGACGCCGAGATGATCGAGGATCGCGATCGCGCGGCTCGAGAAGCCGCACTGCGGGAAGAGCGGCGTGCCCTTCATGAACAGCAGGACATCGGCCGAGGCGACCGCGGTCGCGATACGGGCCTGGGTGTCGTCGCTCATTTCAAGTTCCTTATTCTGGCGTCGCGGTGGTGAGCTGGAGGGCGTGCAGCTCGCCCCCCATCCGGCCGCCCAAAGCATCATAAACCATGCGCGTGCGGTTGACGCGCGTCATCCCACGGAAGCTCTCGCTCACCACGCGCGCCGAATAATGATCACCGTCACCGGCAAGGTCGGTGATCTCGACCTGCGCATCAGGCAGCGCGGCCTTGATCATCGCCTCGATATCGGCTGCGGCCATCGGCATGGCTTACTTGGCTTCCATGATCTGACGGCGCGCCTCGATCAGCTTGGCGTCGAGCGCCGCGCGGATCTTGGCATCGTCGACGTCGACGCCCGCCGTGGTCAGGTCGCCCAGCAGCTTGCGGATCACGTCCTCGTCGCCGGCTTCCTCGAAATCGGCCTGGACCACCGACTTGGCATAGCTGTCGGCTTCGGCCGCAGTCAGGTTCATCAGGCCGGCGGCCCACTGGCCGAGCAGCCGGTTGCGGCGCGCGGTGATGCGGAACGCCATTTCCTGATCATGGGCGAACTTGTTCTCGAAAGCCTGTTCGCGTTCGTCGAAGGTGGTCATCTTATCCCCTGTTCGCCTTGGGTTCGAAGTTCAGATAGGCATGGCTCTGCGCAGGCGCAACAGCCGCTTTCCCCAGTTTAGAGCCAGGGACGCTCGGCCGCCATCTTTTGTTCGAACGTGCCGATCGCCGCCTCGCGCGCGATCGTCATGCCGACCTCGTCGAGGCCATTGAGCAGGCAATGCTTGCGGAAGGCATCGATCTCGAAGCTGAAGCGGTCCTGGAAAGGCGTGGTCACGCTCTGGTTCTCCAGGTCGATCGCGATCGCATCGGTCTTCGCCACCTCAAGCAGCCGGTCGACCGCTTCCTGCGGCAGAACGACGGTGAGAATCCCGTTCTTGAAGGCGTTGCCCGAGAAGATGTCCGAGAAGCTCGGCGCGATCACCGCCTCGATGCCCAGGTCGCCCAGCGCCCAGGCGGCATGTTCGCGGCTCGACCCGCAGCCGAAATTATCGCCCGCGATCAGGATGTTGGCGCCCGAATATTCGGGATCGTCGAAGATGTTGCCGGGCTGCGAGCGGATCGATTCGAACGCGCCCTTGCCCAGACCCTTGCGGGTGATGACCTTCAGATAGTGCGCCGGAATGATCACGTCGGTGTCGACATTCTTCAGGCCGAGCGGAATCGCCCTGCCCTCGATCTCATGGATCGGCTTCATCATTCGGCTCCTTGCGGAAAGGCTGGCAGCTTGCCCACGTCGCGCGGGTCGTGCTGGATGATCGCGACCGCCTTGAGCGAGGTCGCGAGCTTGCGGAAACGGTCCATCGCGGCGAGCGAGTCGGCGCGGTTCACATTGAAGGTCGGCACGCCATCGCTGTCGAGATTCTCATGGAAATGGGCGACGTCGCCCGACAGCAGCACCGCCCCGGTCTTCGGCAGGCGGATCAGCAGGCCATGATGGCCGGGGGTGTGGCCGGGCAGTGCGACCATCGTCACGCTGCCGTCGCCGAACAGGTCCTTGTCGCCCTCGACGCCCTCCACCTTGGCGCCCTCGCCCATCCAGGGCGCGAGCAGCTTCGACGCGGCCTCGTTCTTGCGGACCCAGGCGAGATCACCCGCGCCGATCAGCAGTTTGGCGTTGGGGAAGTCGGCGGCCTGGCCGATATGGTCGGGATGATAATGGCTGACGCCGACCAGCCCGATCTGCTCGGGCTTGATGCCGAGCTGGGCGAGCTGCTCGACGATGGTCTTGTCCACCGTCGCGCTCATCGGCGCCTTCGGATCGAAGGCGGCGCCCTTGCGGGCCGCCGGATAGCCGGTGTCCCACAGCATATAGGCGTCGCCATCCTTGATCAGATAGCAGCTGGCGACCAGATCCTTGGTCTGGCCGCTATAGGCCTGAGTGTCGGAGAAGAGGTTGAGCTGGTTGACCCGATTGCGTCCGCAATCGAGCCGCCACAGCTTCTCCACCGTGCCGGGCACGGGTGCGGCGCCCGCGGCCGAAGCCACGAGCAGCGCCGCCACCAGGCCCGCCAGCGCCTTCACGCCACCGGCTCCAGCTCGCGGACGTCGGCGAGATGACCGGTCACCGCCGCCGCCGCCGCCATCGCCGGCGAGACGAGGTGGGTGCGCGCGCCCGGCCCCTGGCGGCCGACGAAGTTGCGGTTCGAGGTGGACGCACAGCGCTCGCCGGCGGGAACCTTGTCGGGGTTCATCGCCAGGCACATGGAGCAGCCCGGCTCGCGCCATTCGAAACCGGCATCGAGGAAGATGCGGTCCAGCCCTTCGTCCTCGGCCTGCTTCTTCACCAGGCCCGAGCCCGGCACGATCAGCGCCTGGCGGATGTTCGGCGCGATGTGGCGGCCGCGGACGACGTCGGCGGCAGCGCGCAGATCCTCGATGCGGCTGTTGGTGCAGCTGCCGATGAAGACATGCTCGACCGGAACGTCCTGCATGCGGGTGCCGGGGGTCAGGCCCATATAGTCGAGCGACTTCTGCGCAGCGACCTGCTTGGACGGATCAGCGAAGCTCGACGGATCGGGCACGACACCAGTGATCGGCACCACATCCTCGGGGCTGGTGCCCCAGGTGAGGCACGGCGCGATGTCGGCGGCGTCGATCACGACCACCTTGTCGTAGACGGCGCCCGGATCGGTCTGCAGCGTCTTCCACCAGGCGAGCGCCTTATCCCAGGCTTCGCCGGTCGGCGCCATCGGGCGTCCCTGCACATAGTCGAAGGTCACCTGGTCGGGCGCGATCAGGCCGGCGCGCGCGCCCGCCTCGATCGACATGTTCGAGACGGTGAGCCGCCCCTCGACCGTCATCTCGCGGAAGACGTTGCCGGTATATTCGATGACATAACCGGTACCGCCCGACGCGCCGATCTTGCCGATGATGTGGAGCACCACGTCCTTCGGCGTGACGCCCTTGCCAAGCGTACCATCGACCCGGATTTCCATCGACTTGGACTGCTTGAGCAGCAGCGTCTGCGTCGCCATGACATGCTCGATCTCGGACGTGCCGATGCCGAAGGCCAACGCCCCCAGGCCGCCATGCGCGGCGGTGTGGCTGTCACCGCAGACGATGGTGGTGCCGGGCAGCGAGAAGCCCTGCTCGGGCCCAACGACATGGACGATGCCCTGCTCGGGCGCGACCGCGTCGATATAGGGCACCCCGAACTCGGGCGCGTTCTTCTCCAGCGCGGCGAGCTGCGCGGCCGACTCGGGATCGTCGATCGGCAACCGCGCACCGGCCGCGTCGAGGCGCGCCGTGGTCGGAAGATTATGGTCGGGCACCGCAAGGGTGAGATCGGGCCGCCGCAGCTTGCGGCCGGCGACGCGCAGCGCCTCGAAGGCCTGGGGGCTGGTGACCTCGTGGACGAGGTGGCGGTCGATATAGATCAGGCAGGTCCCGTCGTCGCGGCGTTCCACGACATGGGCGTCCCAGATCTTCTCGTACAGGGTGCGGGCTTTGGTCGACATGCGCGCCGAATTAGCCATCGCCGCGCCAATGTCAAAGCAGAGTGGTCATTGTCTTCGATAGGTGGGCTTTTGGGGGGGGCTCCGCGAGCGTCCCTCTCCCTGCGGGACCGCCGCAAAAGGCGGACGACCTTCCCATACCCGTCATCCCCGCGAAGGCGGGGATCCATAACCTCTGAAGCGGGAGACTCTCGCGGTTCGGAGACTATGGATTCCCGCCTTCGCGGGAATGACGTGAGTTTTGCAGTGATCCCGCAAGCGGGAGAGGGCAAAATCAGGCCTCACTTCTTCAGTTCGAGCCAGTCCTTGAACGGCTGGTTGTAGAGCATGTCCATCACCTCCAGCTGCATGCCGGTGGGTTCGACCGCGTTGGAGTTCCAGAGCATGCCGACCCCGGCCTTGAGCAGCGGATCGAACAGGATCAGCGAGCGATAGCCGTCCACCGCGCCGCGATGGCCGATCACCTGGCGGCCCTGATAATGCCAGATGCGCCAGCCGAGGCCGTAGGATGCCTCCTTGAGCGACTGGTCCAGCTCACGCTGGCGGTGGATCGAAAAGGTGCGGATGCGGGGCGAGTGAATCTCGTTGAGCAGCCGCTTCGAAAGGACGCGGGGCGCCTCCCCCATCTGCGCGCGCATCCAGATGCCGAGATCGATGATCGAGCTGTTGACGCCGCCGGCGGCCGGGGTGCGGTAATAGGCCTCAGCCACCGTCAATTCGCGGCGGCCGGTGTGCGGGCGCGCCCAGTTGGGGCTCGACACCAGACCCTCGCGGGTCGTGGTGGCGGACTGCATGCCGAGCGGGCCGAACAACTCCTGCTTCGTCAGATCGGCATAGCTTTTGTGGCCGGCATTCTCGGCCGCCTCGCTCGCCGCGTCATAGGCGATATTCTGGTAGCTGTAGCATTTGCCCGGCGGGCACAGCAGCGGGATCTGGTTGAGCCGGCCGCGGATCTCCTTGGGGTCGCGGCCGTCCTCCAAATCCTGGTCATAGGCGTTCTTCCAGATGCCCAGGCTCTGCGAGAGAAGATTGTCGATCGTCGCGACATTCTGCGCATCGTCGCGCAGCTTCAGCGACGGCGCCCAGCGCGACACCGGATCGCGCAACGAGAGCTTCTTTTCCTCGGCCATTTTGGCGAGCAGAGTGGCCGCGACGCCCTTCGACACCGACGCCCAGCGGAACACGGTGTGTGCGTCGACCGGCTTGCCCTCGGCACCGTCGGTGGTGACGCCATAGCCACGCGCGAAGCTGATCTGGCCATTCTCGATCGTGACGATCGCGACGCCCACCACCGATCGCTGGGCGGCGAGTTCGCGCATGCGCCGGTCGAGCCGGCCATAGTCGATGCGCTGCGGCCCCGACTTGCTGATGCCGATGCGGCTGAGATCGACCGAGAGCCGGTCCTTGCCGGGCTTCACCGCCTCCTGGCTGCGGCGCACATAGACGCCGCCCGCCGCCAGGAAGGCGACCAGCACCGCGACCAGCACGACGAGCCCGACGACGAGACCGCGCTCGACGCTGATGACAGTGGGAACCGGCTGCTCTGACGGCGGCTGCGGCGCTTGGATCTTGGATTCGTCGGGCTTCACTTCACGCATCGACCAGAAGGCAGGAGAGACGCCAGCCATAGCAAAGCCAGCGTCGAACGCTCGCCCCTCCGATGGCCAGTCAGCCCGTCACATGCACCAATCGCCGCAGCTTCGAAACCCCGTCAGCTCAGATATTTGGCCGTCGTCTTCGCGGCGACCTCCTCGGCCGTCACGCCGGGCGCCAGTTCGACCAGCTTGAACGGCGAATTGTGATCGGGGCGCTGGAACACCGCGAGGTCGGTGACGATCATGTCGACCACATTCTGCCCGGTCAGCGGCAGGGTGCACGCCGGGATGAACTTGGCGCTGCCATCCTTGGCATTGTGCTCCATCACCACGATGATCTTCTTGACGCCGGCAACGAGGTCCATCGCTCCGCCCATCCCCTTCACCATCTTGCCGGGGATCATCCAGTTGGCGATGTCGCCATTTTCAGCGACTTCCATGGCGCCCAGCACGGTCAGGTCGATATGACCGCCGCGGATCATCGCGAAGCTGTCGGCCGAGCTGAAATAGCTCGACGAGGGCAGTTCGCTGATCGTCTGCTTGCCGGCGTTGATCAGGTCGGCATCCTCCTCGCCCTCATAGGGGAAGGGGCCGATCCCGAGCATGCCATTCTCCGACTGCAGGGTCACCGTCATCCCGGCCGGGATGTTGTTGGCGACCAGGGTCGGGATGCCGATGCCGAGGTTGACGTAGAAGCCGTCCTGCAGCTCCTGCGCGGCGCGCGCCGCCATCTGGTTGCGATCCCAAGCCATTATGCGGCCTCCCTCTGGCGAACGGTGCGGAACTCGATCTTCTTGTCATAGGGCGCGCCGAGGACGAGCCGCTTCACATAGATGCTGGGCAGGTGGATCGCGTCGGGATTGAGGCTGCCGACCGGCACGATCTCCTCCACCTCGGCGACGCAGACCTTGCCCGCGGTCGCCGCCGGCTGGTTGAAGTTGCGCGCGGTCTTGCGGAAGATCAGGTTGCCGGCCTCGTCGGCCTTCCAGCCCTTGACGATCGCCAGGTCGGCGCGGATGCCGCGCTCGAGCACATAGGTCTCGCCGTCGAACTCCTTGGTCTCCTTGCCCTCGGCGACGAGGGTGCCGACGCCGGTCTTGGTGTAGAAGCCGGGGATGCCGGCGCCGCCGGCGCGCATCCGCTCGGCCAGCGTGCCCTGGGGAGCGAACTCCACCTCCAGCTCGCCCGCCAGATATTGCCGCTCGAACTCCTTGTTCTCGCCGACATAGGAGCTGATCATCTTGGCGATCTGGCGGGTGCGCAGCAGCTTGCCCAGCCCCTCGCCGTCGATCCCGGCATTGTTCGAGGCAACGGTGAGGCCCTTGGTGCCCGCGGCGACGATCGCGTCGATCAGCCGCTCCGGAATACCGCACAGGCCGAAGCCGCCCGAGCAGATCGTCATCCCGTCGAACAGCAGCCCCTCGAGCGCTGCTTCGGCGGACGGGTAGATTTTGGTCATCGGCGAGCCTCCTATCCTATGCCCCTGAGGTACCGCAGCGGGGAGATAAAATCTAAATGATCTTTCCTCTGATTATCCATAAATAACGTCTATGCGTCGCATCTCGCTCTACCATCTGGAAACGCTGCTCTGGATCAGCCGGCTCGGCACCTTCGGGGCGGCGGCCGGGCGGCTGAACACCACCCAGCCAGCCATTTCCGCGCGCATCCGCGAACTGGAGAACCAGCTCGGCTTCCCGCTGTTCCAGCGCGCCGGGCGCGGCATGGCGCTCACGGTGCGCGGCCGGCGCTTCGTGAAGGAATGCGAGGCGCTGTGGGGATCGATCGAACATACCCTGCTCCAGCCCGACCAGTTCGGCGGCGCCTCGGGCATCGTGCGGGTCGGCACCGGCGAGATCGTCGCCGCCACCTGCCTGCCCGCCTTCCTCACCGCGCTGGGCCAGGACTTTCCCAAGGTCAATTTCGAGGTGGAGATCGACCTGTCGCACGGGCTGCTCCAGAAGCTGCTGGGTGCCAGCGCCGATCTGGTCTTCCTCGCCGGCCCCGTCGCCAGTGCGAACATCGAGGTGGCGCCGATCGGCGAGGTCGATCTGGTCTGGGTCGCCTCCCCCGACATCGCCGCGCGCGACCGGATCGAGGCGGGATCGGCCGCGATCTGGCTGCTCCACCGCCATTCGCCGATCCACGACATCGCGATGGCCAGCCTGGGCGAGGCAAAGCTCGACCATCTGACGATCAACAGCTGCAACAATGCCCGCGCGCTGATCGACATCGTCACCGCCGAGGGCGGGGTCGGCTTCGTGCCGCGGGTGATGGTGGCGGACCCTATCGAAAGCGGCGCGCTGGTGCCGCTGCGGCCACGGATCAAGCGCTCGATCCCCTTCTATGCCGCGATCCGCGCGCAGGAGCAGGATCCGCTCGTCCGCGACATCTTCCGCCGCGCCGGCGACCTGCGCATCCGGGGTGCCGCCTGAGCGGGCACAATTGCGCAATTTGCTGCGCAAAAGCGCGCCATTATTGCCACAGCCCCACGGATTTTCGTATGACCCTATTGCTTAAAAGAGTGGCGGGCCGTTGACCCACGGCCGGGCTTTGACCATCAGGGCGACGACGGGAGATCAGGATGATCAAGGAACTGGCCGAAATCGACATCAAGCCGGGCTGCGAGCAGGCTTTCGAGGAGGCCGCCGTGAAGGCCAAGGCCCTGTTCCTGGCGGCGAAGGGCTGCATCGCCTTCCGCCTCCATCGCTCGATGGAACAGCCCAGCCGCTACCGCATGTTCGTCGAGTGGGAGACGATCGAGGATCATATGATCGAGTTCCGCAATTCGGATGCCTTCCTCGAATGGCGCCGGCTGTGCGGCTCCTTCTTCCAGAGCCCGCCGCGGGTCGAGCATCTGCTGGTCGTGGTCGAGGGCCGCGCCGAGGATGAAGTCGCCGATATCCTGGCCGCCGAATAAGGCTTTAGCCCTGCCTGCTTGAAGCGTCGCCGGGGCGATATCGAAAAGAAACCTACTCTACCGTTGCATTGCACAGCGGGACCTTTAGAACTGCGGGAAAGCCCGACAGAATAGAGGTGCCCCGGTGAGCGATGTCTGCGTGAATTTCCCGCCCCTGCCCGATGGCCTGAAAGTGACGAATCCCGAGCGGATTCCGGCCAAACGCTATTATGACGAGACCTTCTTCAAGCTGGAGGGCGAGCATCTCTGGTCGAAGGCCTGGCAGATGGCGTGCCGGCTGGAGGAGATCCCCGAGGTCGGCGACTGGGTGGAATATAAGATCCTCACCAAGTCGGTGATCGTCATCCGCACCAAGGACGGGGTGAAGGCCTTCCACAACGCCTGCCGCCACCGCGGCGTCCAGCTCGCCACCGGCCAGGGCAATTGCAAGCGTGAAGGCTTCATCTGCCCCTTCCATGGCTGGCGCTGGAACATGGACGGCGAGAACACCTTCGTGTTCGGCCGCTCGATCTTCAGCGAGGAGAATCTCGACAAGGCCGACATCGCCCTCGCCCCCTGCCGGGTCGAGCTGTGGGGCGGCTGCGCCTTCATCAATTTCGACGACGATGCCGCGCCGCTGCAGGAGTGCATCAAGCCCGCGGTCGAGTGCATGGACGTCCGCAATGTCGACCAGCTCAAGGTCGAATGGTGGGTGTCGACGGTGCTGCCGACCAACTGGAAGCTCGCCATGGAAGCCTTCATGGAAGGCTATCATGTGATGAAGACCCACCCGCAGCTCTATTCGACCCCGGTGGCGGGCAACACCCGCTATGGCGAGGCCGGCACCGCCGCGCCCGCGCGCGCCTTCAAGACCAGCCGCGAGGTGGTGGAGAACACCGTCCATCATATGGAGTTGCTCGGCGAAGGCATGGCCGGGATGGTCCAGGCCAGCGACGTCAAGATCGGCTACGACCTGCTCGCCGACGAGACGCTGGAGCTGCCCGAGGATTATGGCCACGCACTGGGCGCCTTCTTCATGAAGTGGAATGCCGAGATCACCAGCCGGGGCCGTGCGCGCGGCCTGCCGATGCCCGATCTCAACGACCTGATGCGCAACAAGCCCGCCCCGGCGGTGCAGTTCATGTTCCCCAACTATTTCCTGCTGCCGATGTTCGGCAACATGTCCTCCTACCGCATCCGCCCGCTGACGCCCGAGACCTGCCTGTTCGAGCTCTGGTCGCTGCGCTTCTATCCGGAGGACGAGAAGCGGCCCCGGCCGGTGGCCCCCACCCCGATGCCGCACGACAGCTCGGCCTTCCCCGCGATCCCGCAGCAGGATTATTCGAACCTGCCGATCCAGCAGCTCGGCCTGCACGCGGGCGGCTTCGACTATATGCGCCTGTCGAAGGACGTGGAGGGGATGATCAGCAACTATAATCGCGTGATCGACGGCTTCATCGAGGGGGTCGACCGCGACAAGCTGACGATCGGCCAGCAGGTCGCGTCGAGCGCCCTCGACGTGCCGATCGCCGACGTGGGGTTTTGATCTTCACTGTCCTTCTTCTCCTCTCCCGCTTGCGGGAGAGGCCGGGTGAGGGTCTTCTTCTTTCTTCTTGAAGCCACCGTTTCCGAAAAGCTCAGAAACAAGAAGAAGACCCTCACCCCAACCCTCTCCCGCAGGCGGGAGAGGGAGTCCGGCGATCGCTGACCTCCCCCCTTACGTCCGCTCCGGACCTTTGCTGCGCGCAGCGCAAACCAATCTCGAATATCAATGACTCCAACAGTCATAGATATTGGACCGCTATAAACCCGGCTGGCAAAAGCCTCGGCGGAGGACTGGTTCCCGCGGGACCATGGGCGCGACAAGCCCCTGCCCGCGCACAAGGAAGGTTTTAGGAAGATGGATTTCATCTGCACGCCGACGCAGACCCCTGACGATATCGACGTTCCCGCGCTGCGCGAAAAATATGCGCATGAGCGCGACAAGCGCGTCCGCAAGGAAGGCGAGGCGCAATATGTCGAAGTGTCGGAAGACCATGCCGACTATTATGAGACCGATCCGTGGAGCGCGCCGATCGTCCGCGATCCGATCACCAAGGAGATCGACGTCGCCATCTTCGGCGGCGGCTTCGGCGGCCTGATGACGGGCGCCCGGCTGAAGGAAGCCGGCGTCAACGACGTGCTGATCATCGAGATGGGCGGCGATTTCGGCGGCACCTGGTATTGGAACCGCTATCCCGGCGTGCAGTGCGACGTGGAAGCCTATTGCTACATGCCGCTGCTGGAGGAGACCAACTACGTCCCCAAGCATCGCTACGCTTTCGGCTCGGAAATCTACGAGCATTGCCAGCGCATCGGCAAGCAGTTCGGCCTGTACGAGCACGCCCTGTTCCAGACGATGATCCGCTCGCTGAAGTGGGACGAAGCGGACAAGCGCTGGATCATCGGCACCAACCGCGGCGACGAGATCCGCGCCCGCTTCCTGATCATGGCCTCGGGCCCCTATAACCGCCCCAAGCTCCCCGGCATTCCGGGCCTCGACAGCTTCAAGGGCCACACCTTCCACACCAGCCGCTGGGATTATGACTATACCGGCGGCGACACCTGGGGTGGGCTCGACAAGCTGGCCGACAAGAAGATCGCGATCATCGGCACCGGCGCCACCGGCATCCAGGCGGTTCCGGCGCTCGCCAAATATGCCAAGCATCTCTACGTGCTGCAGCGCACCCCCTCGACGATCGACGATCGCGGCAACCGCGAGACCGATCCCGAATGGGCCGCCTCGCTGAAGCCGGGCTGGCAGGCCGAGCGGCAGCGCCACTTCCACCATGCCGCGTTCGACGGCATCCAGCCGGGCGCGCCCGACTGGGTGTGCGACGGCTGGACCGAGATCAACCGGAACCTGGCGGCCAAGCTCAATGCGATGGGCAAGCCCGAACTGTCGCTGGAAGACTATCTCGCGCTGCGCGAGGACACCGATTACGAAGTGATGGAGCGGCTGCGCGCCCGCGTCGACAGCGTCGTCGAGGACAAGGCCACCGCCGAGGCGCTGAAGCCCTATTACCGCTTCCTCTGCAAGCGCCCCTGCTTCAACGACGAATATCTGCCGAGCTTCAACCGCCCCAACGTCACCCTGATCGACGTGTCGGAGACCCAGGGCGTCGAGCGGATCACCGAGAAGGGCTTCATCGCCAACGGCAAGGAATATGAGGTCGACTGCATCGTCCATGCCAGCGGCTTCGAGATCACCACGGGCATGAAGCGCCGCATCGGCGTGGAGACCCTGGAAGGCCGCGGTGGCAAGTCGCTCTACGACCATTGGGCGGACGGCTTCCGTACCCTCCACGGGCCGATGACCGATTACTTCCCGAACCAGTTCTGGGTCGGCTTCTTCCAGGGCGGCGTCTCGGTGAACCTCACCGCGATGTATGACCAGCAGGCCAAGCACATGGCCTATCTGATCAGCGAGACGATCAAGCGCGGCGCCAAGACGATCGAGCCGACCAGCGAGGCGGTCGACGCCTGGGTGAAGACGATGCGCGACACCGAGGTGTCGAACGAAGCCTTCCTGCGCGAGTGCACGCCCGGCTATTATAATAATGAGGGCGGCAAGAAGATCCGCTCGCACCTGGGCGAGATCTATGGCCCCGGCTTCTACGCCTTCGACGAACTGCTGATGGACTGGCGCGCGACCGGTGCCATGGAAGGCATGAAGCTGGACTAAGTCTCCCTTCCCCTTTTCTCGTCATTCCTGCGAAGGCAGGAATCCATGTCTGTCATCACCCGAGATGGCTTCTGGCTTGGATACAGACATGGACCCCAGCCTTCGCTGGGGTGACGTAAAAGGGCCGCTCTTGCCCAATTCGAGATGAGAACGCCCTATTCCTGCGGATAGGGCGTCCCGTCTTTATGGCGGTAAAAGGGTTCGCCCGGCCGCGCCTCCAGGTCGACATCGGGATAATGGCAGGCGTCGGTGGCGATCCGGCGCGAGCCCACCTCCAGATAGACCGCGTCGCGATCGCCCCGGTTCTGAAGGCAATGGGCATTCGTATCGCCGGCCTTCCAACCGATGCAGTCGCCCGCGCGCAGCACATGATCGCCGTCATCCTCGACCGCGACCACCTCGCCCTCCAGGATCATGACGAACTCGTCCTCGACGCTGTGCCAGTGCCGCTGGCTCGACCATCTGCCCGGCGGCAGGCGGACGAGATTGACCCCGAAGTCGCTGAGCCCCGCCGCGTCCCCAAGCTTGCGCCAGGTAGCGCCTAGGCAGATGCCCTTGAACGGATGGGGATAAGTGCAGCCGCTGCTCAGCGGGATCGCATCGAGGTTCAACCGGGGCATCGCTCTCTCCTGAACTGGCCCCCATGACTAACAGGTCACAGTCCCCAGGAAAAGAACATATAGGGAACTATCGGGAAGGACTGCCCGCCAGCCGATCGCCATGATGAGGCCCGAGGAGACGCCGGTCGTAGATCACGACCGATGGGCCTTCGCTCTCCGTCACCGCATCCCGTCGTCCGGGTCGAAAGGGAAGCACAGCCCTGTCCGGCACAGTCTCCCCGGGTTCGCGCAGCAGCTTGACCCGCACCGCCGGGCATCGGCGGCAACGGCAGACGATGCGATCGGCGTTGAGGGTGGCGGGGCGCTTGACCCAGCTGTGAAAACCCCAGCGGCAGCGCCACGGCGCCGGCTGGTCGGCCGCGCGGGGGGTCGCGGCCGCCAGACTCTCGGCGTTGGCGTTGGTGAGGTTCTCCAAGGCGTTGGACGGAAGGCTCACATCGTCATCCACTGTAGCGAGGGCCCTCCGACGCCCGGCATGTCCCATCCCAAGCTGACGAGAAGCTGACTCAGCGCCCTTCCCGGGGGTTTCCCTGAGGCGTGCGGCGACAGGGCGAGCCGGCCGTCAGGCGGAGCGTTGCGCCTGCTCGCCGCCGGGCGCGAGCCGATAGCCGATGCCGCGCCGCGTCTCGATCGTCACGGTCGATCCCGCATCGGCCAGCCGGCGCCGCAACCGCGACACGCTCTGCTCCAGCGCATTGGGGGTCACCGCCTCGTCAAAGGCGTAGAGCCGGTCCTCGAGCGTCTGGCGCACCACCGTCCGCTCGCCCGCGCGCATCAGCTCCTCGAGCAGCGCGAACTCGCGCCGGGCGACGTCGAGCCGCCGCTCCCCCACCGACACCTCGCCCGAGCCGATCTGCATGGTGAGGTCGCCGCAGATCATCGCCCGCGCGGTGCGCATGCCAGGCCGGCGCAGCACGGCATGCAGCCGCGCCTCCAGTTCGAGCATGTCGAACGGCTTGACGATGAAGTCGTCGGCGCCCTGGTTGAGCAGGCGGATCCGGTCGCCCAGATCGTCGCGCGCCGTCACCACAATCACCGGCAACTGCCCGCCGCTGCGCCGCTGCGCCTCGACCAGCACCGCCGAACCGTCGGCATCGGGCAGGCCCAGGTCGAGCAGCACGATGTCATAGGAGGTGGTCGCCAGCGCGGTGCCGGCGTCGTCGGCGCGGCCGACCGCATCGACGGCGAAACCGCGCGCACGGAGATGGCTGCCGATCAGCGACCGCAGCCGGGGATTATCCTCGACGAACAGGATTCGCATTGCCCGATACGTTTCCTTATGCCTGCCGAAACCGACGGGAAACTGCCCTTCCCGTCCAGATCGGCGTAAATGCATCACGCATGAGACGGCACAAAGTTCCACTGCGGTTTCGTGCAAAATCCGCAATCGAACATGCCGGTTCGAATGGCGCGGCAAGATACCGCTACGGTGAAGCCGGGTAGAGATCGAAAGCTGAGCGTAACGTTAACCACACCCCATAAGGCGATGTTGAATCGCCTCCGTTATGATGGCCGACACTTTGGTATCGAGAAGGGCGATCTCGTGCGTATTTTACTAGGCCTCTTGAAGGACAAGCGCGGCGCGGCCGCGATCGAATATGGCCTTGGCATCGCCATGGCCGCGATCATTTCCATCACCGCATGGGGCGCGATCGGCAGCCACGGCGCGACCGCACAGGCCGCGCCGATAGCGCAAACGCAGCAGGCCTGAAGCTAAGGCCTAGATCAGCCCCGCCAGCGGGCTCGACGGATCGGCGTACATCCGCCGCCCCATGCGGCCGGCACGATAGGCCAGGCGGCCGCTCTCGACAGCAAGCTTCATCGAGCGGGCCATCATCACCGGGTTCTTCGCCTCGGCGATCGCGGTGTTCATCAGCACGCCCGCGCAGCCCAGTTCCATCGCCGCCGAGGCTTCGGACGCGGTGCCCACGCCGGCATCGACCAGCACCGGCAGACTGGTGCCCTCGACGATCAGACGGATCGTCACCTTGTTCTGGATGCCCAGGCCCGAGCCGATCGGCGCGCCGAGCGGCATGATCGCGACCGCGCCGACATCCTCCAGCCGCTTGGCGGCAATGGGGTCGTCGACGCAATAGACCATCGGCTTGAAGCCTTCCTTGGCCAGGATCTCGGTGGCGCGCAGCGTCTCCACCATGTCGGGGTAGAGCGTCTTCGCCTCGCCCAGCACTTCCAGCTTCACCAGCTCCCAGCCGCCCGCCTCGCGCGCCAGGCGCAGGGTGCGGATCGCTTCCTCGCCGGTGTAGCAGCCGGCGGTGTTCGGCAGATAGGTGATCTTCTTGGGATCGATATAGTCGGTCAGCATCGGCGCCTTGGGATCGGCGACGTTGACCCGGCGCACCGCGACGGTGACGATCTCGGCACCCGACGCCTCCACCGCGGCGGCGTTCTGGGCGAAATCCTTATATTTTCCGGTGCCGACGATCAGCCGCGACCGGAAGGTCTGCCCCGCCACCGTCCAGCTGTCGTCGTCCGCCTGCACCTGATGATCTCCGCCACCGACGAAATGGACGATCTCCAGATCGTCCCCGTCTTCCAGTTTCACCTGCCCCAGGGTCGAACGCGGCACAACCTCCAGATTGCGCTCCACCGCCACCTTGGTCGGCTCCAGCCCCAGCTCCAGCGCGAACTCGGCGATCGTCAGCCCCGCCAGGATGCGGCGATGCTCGCCGTTGATGCGGACCTGGATGGTGCCGTCGGGATTGGTCATGTCGTCTCCACTATGCGCGCCGTATGGGCGGTTTCGCCCAACGCGCTTCCTCTTTGCGTCGGGGGGTCATATAGGGGTGCGTCTCGCACCATCGCAACGGAAAGGCATGCCGCGTGGCGGATCGTCCGGTCATCTATGTTCTCAACGGTCCGAACCTCAACATGCTCGGCACCCGCGAACCCGAGATCTATGGGACGACGACGCTCGACGACATCGCCGGCATGCTGGAGGATCGCGCGCTGGAGCTCGGCTTCGAGATCGACATGCGCCAGTCCAACCATGAGGGCCACCTGGTCGACTGGATCCAGGAGGCCCATGCCTCCGGCGCGAAGGCGGTGCTGATCAATCCCGGCGCCTACACCCACACCTCGATCGCGCTGCACGACGCGATCAAGGGCGTCTCGGTGCCCGTCATCGAAGTCCATCTGTCGAACCCGCATGCGCGCGAGGCCTTCCGCCATGTCAGCTATGTGGGCCAGGCGGCGAAGGGTTCGATCATGGGATTCGGGGCGCAAAGCTATATGCTGGCGCTGGACGCCGCCGCGCGCATCTGACAATGGGCTGCGCCACGAGACATATGTACCAACAACAGAAGAGCAACTGATGGCCGATCAATCGCAGGGGAAAGCAATGCAGGTCGATCCCGATCTGGTGCGCCAGCTGGCCGAGCTGCTGGACGACACCAACCTGACCGAGATCGAGGTTCAGGACGGTGAGCGCCGCATCAAGGTCGCGCGCAACCTGAGCGTCGCCGCTGCCCCCGTCTTCGCGGCACCCGCCGCCGCTCCGGCCCCCGTGGCCGCCGCGTCCGCCGCCGCACCGGTGGCCGAGGCCGCCGCCGATCATCCCGGCACGGTGAAGTCGCCGATGGTGGGCACCGTCTATCTGGCGCCCGATCCCGACTCCAAGCAGTTCGTCAATCCGGGCGACAAGGTGGCCGCGGGCCAGACCCTTCTCATCGTCGAGGCGATGAAGGTGATGAACGCCATCACCGCGACCAAGGCGGGCACCGTCAAGGCGCTGCTGGTCGAGAACGGCCAGCCGGTGGAATATGACCAGCCCCTGGTCATCGTAGAGTAATCCGGCGTGGCCATCAGCAAGGTCCTGATCGCCAATCGTGGTGAGATCGCGCTCCGCATCCACCGCGCCTGCCATGAGATGGGCATCCAGACCGTCGCGGTCCATTCGACCGCCGACGCCGATGCGATGCACGTGCGCCTGGCCGATCAGTCGGTATGCATCGGCCCGCCCCCGGCGGCCGAAAGCTACCTGAACATCCCGAGCATCATCGCCGCGGCCGAGATTTCGGGCGCGGACGCGATCCATCCGGGCTACGGCTTCCTCTCGGAGAACGCGCTGTTCGCCGAGATCGTCGAATCGCACAACCTGATCTGGATCGGGCCGAAGCCCGAGCATATCCGGACGATGGGCGACAAGATCCAGGCGAAGACCACGGCGGCCAAGCTGGGCCTGCCGCTGGTGCCGGGGTCCGATGGCCCGCTCACCTCGATCGAGGAAGCGCGATCGGTGGCCGCGAAGATCGGCTATCCGGTGATCATCAAGGCCGCCTCGGGCGGCGGCGGGCGCGGCATGAAGGTCGTGTCCGAAGAAAGCCAGCTCGAGACGCTGATGGCGCAGGCCGGCACCGAGGCGAAGGCCGCCTTCGGCGACGCCACCGTCTACATGGAAAAATATCTGGGCGACCCGCGTCACATCGAGTTCCAGGTGTTCGGCGACGGCAAGGGCAACGCCATTCATGTCGGCGAGCGCGACTGCTCGCTGCAGCGCCGCCACCAGAAGGTGCTGGAGGAGGCCCCCTCCCCCGTCATCAGCCACGCCCAGCGCAACGAGATGGGTGCGATCGTGGCCCGCGCGATGGCCGACATGGGCTATCGCGGCGCCGGCACGATCGAGTTCCTCTACGAGAATGGCGAGTTCTACTTCATCGAGATGAACACCCGCCTGCAGGTGGAGCATCCGGTGACCGAGGCGATCACCGGCCTTGACCTGGTGCGCGAGCAGATCCGCATCGCCGAGGGCAAGGCCCTTTCGGTGGCGCAGGAGGATCTGGAGTTCCGCGGCCATGCGATCGAGTGCCGCATCAACGCCGAGGACTGGAAGACCTTCGCGCCGAGCCCCGGCACGGTGAAGGCGTTCCATGCCCCGGGCGGCATGCATGTGCGCGTCGATAGCGGCATCTATGCCGGCTATCGCATCCCGCCTTATTATGACTCGATGATCGCCAAGCTGATCGTCTACGGCCGCGACCGCGAAGGCTGCCTGCGCCGCCTGCGCCGCGCGCTGGAGGAGTTCGTGGTGGAGGGCGTCAAGACGACGATCCCGCTGCACCAGGCGCTGCTTGACGATCCCGAGTTCCAGAAGGGCGACTATACGATCAAGTGGCTCGAGGCTTGGCTGGCGAAGCAGAGCGACGCCTGACCGGCGAAACCGACCTGCGGCGCCTGCTGAAGAGCATGGCGCCGCAGTTGTTCGACGAGCCCTATGCGATCCGGCTGCTGGCGCCGGACGAAACCCCGCCTGCCCATCCCTTCGCCCTGATCGAGGAAGCCGAAGGCCGCACCCTGATCGCCGCTGAGCCCGGCGGCGAATGGGCGCGGATCAGCCTGTCGGTGCATTCTGACCTGTCAGCGGTGGGGCTGACCGCGGCCTTTGCGGCCGCGCTGGGCGACGCCGGGATCAGCGCCAACGTGGTCGCAGGCTGGCATCATGATCATATCTTCGTGCCCTGGAAGCGTCGCCACGACGCACTGGCTGCACTGAACACCCTGGGAGACAAGGCATGAAGGCGACGATCTGGCATAACCCGCGCTGCTCGAAATCGCGCGAGGCGCTGGCGATCCTCGAAGGAACTCCGGGCATCGAGGTCGAGGTGGTCGAATATCTCAAGACCCCGCCGAGCCGCGCCGAGATCGCCGACATGTACCAGCGCGCCGGGATGACCGCCGCCGAGGGCCTGCGCAAGGCCGAGGACGGCGCCAAGGCGCTCAAGGGCGCGAGCGACGACGCGATCCTCGACGCAATGGCTGCCGACCCGATCCTGATCGAACGCCCGCTGGTGTCGACCGCGAAGGGCGTGCGGCTGGGTCGTCCGCCGGAGAAGGTGCGCGAGATTTTATGAGGACTTAGGCGTCGAGAAGAAGAAAAAGAAGAAGAAGACCCTCATCCCGACCTCCTCCCGCCAGCGGGAGAAGGAGAGTCGTTGGCGCTCGCCGCCAGCAAAGCCCTCTCCCGCCTGCGGGAGAGGGTTGGGTGAGGGTCTTCTTTCTTCTTCCTACTCAAGCGCCCCATCCCCCTGTTGCAGGAATGTCGCAGCGCAACATTTCGTCACGCTACTGACAACGCTGTCACCGTTGCGACATAATCCGGGCCTACCCGGTCGTCGGTCAGAAAAACTAGCAAAGACCGACATATAACCATAAGCGGCTAGCGCAGATCGGCCGCCCGCGAAGCGTCGCGGGCGCGGTTTTCGCTCGCCCTGTTCGCAAGGGAAACTCCATGACTGCCTCCCATTTCCGGCGTGGCGCGCTGATGCTCGGCGTCGCCTTCTCGGCGCTCGCCTGCGCCCCGTCCTTCGCCCAGACCGCCCCCGCAGCCTCGTCCGAGGAAGGCCTCGACGAGATCATCGTCACCGCCGAGCGCCGTGAAGAGAATCTGCAGAAGGTCCCGGTCTCGGTCGGCGTCGTCAACGGCGACGCGATGCGTGCCATCACCAGCGGCGGTGACGATACGCTGCTCGCGCTCGCCGGCCGCGTGCCCAGCCTCTATGCGGAAACCACCACCGGCCGCATCTTCCCGCGCTTCTACATTCGCGGCCTCGGCAATATCGACTTCTACCTCGGCGCCTCGCAGCCCGTGTCGATCATCCAGGACGACATCGTGCTCGAGCATGTCGTGCTGAAGTCGAACCCGGTGTTCGACGTCCAGCAGGTCGAGGTGCTGCGCGGTCCGCAGGGCTCGCTGTTCGGCCGCAACACCACCGCCGGCATCATCAAGTTCGACAGCATCAAGCCGTCGAACCAGCTCGAAGGCCGCGCCAGCGCCAGCTATGGCAGTTACAACACCGTCACCCTCGACGCCGGCATCGGCGGTCCGATCATCGAGGACAAGGTCGCGGTGCGCATCTCGGGCCTGTGGCAGCATCGCGACGACTGGGTCGACAACACGTTTGCCGGCGCCAGCGCCGACGGCACCGTCACCCCGAAGAAGGACGCGATGGGCGGCTTCAACGACCGCAACCTGCGCGGCCAGATCCTGCTGACCCCGACCGAGACCTTCTCGCTGCTCGCCTCGGGCCACTGGCGCGATTATGACGGCACCTCGACCCTGTTCCTGCGCAACGCGATCACCAAGGGCTCGAACAAGGTCAACGTCCCCCGCGACGAGGTCGCCTATGACGAGGCGCAGAACAACCCGCAGGCCTACAAGACCTATGGCGGCTCGCTGAAGGCGATCCTCGACCTCGACGGCGTCTCGATCACCTCGATCACCGGCTATGAGACCACCTCGGGCTACAGCCGTGGCGACACCGACGGCGGTGCCGCCGCCAATTACGGCAATATCGGTTTCGGCCAGTCGCAGGGCCAGATCCGCGATCTCGACCAGTGGACCCAGGAAGTCCGCCTCGCCAGCAATGGCGACGGCGCCTTCAAATGGCAGGTCGGCGGCTTCTACTTCGACAGCCGCGACACCACCGACTTCTACCAGCGCGCCTTCTTCCTCACCACGGGCCGCAACCCGAACAACTGGGTGCGCCTGCGGAACGTCAACACCAGCTGGGCGCTGTTCGGCCAGGCGAGCTATCAGTTCACGCCCGACTTCACCGTCACCGCCGGTGTGCGCGAGACCAAGGACACCAAGAAGACCCGCCTGCTCAAGACCGCCGACACCGCCGCCGGCGCCGTCACCTACACTGGCCGTCGCTATGTGCGCCTGTCGGACACGACGCCGAGCTGGGACCTGAGCGCGCTCTACCAGGTCAATCCCGACCTGAGCGTCTATGCCCGCGTCGCCCGCGGTTTCCGCGGCCCGACCATCCAGGGCCGCTCGGCGGTGTTCAACGCCGACTTCACCACCGCGGATTCGGAGAAGATCCTGTCCTGGGAAGCCGGCTTCAAGAGCAGCCTGCTCGACAACAAACTGCGCCTGAATGCGACCGCCTTCTACTACACGGTCAAGGACATCCAGCTGAACGGCAACGACTCGAACGGCAATGGCGTTCTGTTCAACGCCGACAAGGCCGAGGCCTATGGCTTCGAGGCCGACGCCGAGTTCCGCCCGATCCGCAACCTCGCCATCTCGGCCGGCGTCAGCCTGCTCCACACCGAGATCAAGGACGACCGCGTCTATGCGCAGGTCTGCGCGCTCAACGGCGTGGTGGTCTGCACCGTGCAGGATCCGACCATCAAGATCGGCGCCAACACCTTCGCGCAGATCAACGGCAACCCGCTGCCCAACGCCCCGAAGTACAACCTGAACTTCGCGGCGCGCTACGACCTGCCGGTCAGCGACAGCGGCAAGCTGTTCCTCTCCACCGACTGGAACGTGCAGGGCTATACCAACTTCGTGCTCTACAAGACCGAGGAGTTCTATTCGAAGGGCAACTTCGAAGGCGGCCTGAAACTCGGCTATACCGGCAATGACGGCCAGTATGAGATCGCGCTGTTCGCCCGCAACATCACCAATGAGAAGAACCTCAAGGGTGTGATCGAGAACTATATGGCCGCGGTCTATAACGAGCCGCGCGTCCTGGGCATCTCGTTCAGCGGCAAGCTCAACTAAGCTTCGTCACGTGGCGCCCCGGCGGTTTCGGCCGCCGGGGCATGCCGTCAGAACTGACGGTGAGGCGCGAGCGGCAGGCCATGCTTCTCGACATAGGCGTTGGATGAGGCCAACGCTCCGGCATTCATTGCTATCCAATCCTCTGGAAGCTTCCCGGAAATACTATCCTTACGTCGGTTCGAAAGATTGTAAGCGCGCTCTGAGAAGGTCCGGAAAACCCCATCGGAAGCAGCTTTGTTCGCTTTGCGGACAGGCTCTTTCATATATCTTCTCCGACCGTCAGCCGACGCTATCCGATTGCACGCGACCCGATAACAGCAGCGCTCCGCCTGCCTTCTTAGTGAGACATCTAACATAGGATTGTCTCATCTCGCGACCGGCCTTATCCACTTTCCAATCGACATAGAAATCGGAGAGACGGATGCCGCTGGACTCGCTCAAGGGACGCCATGTCGCCATTCTCGGCGGCAGCGACGGGATCGGCTATGCGACCGCCGCCTATCTGCTGCGGTCAGGCGCGATCGTCACGATCTGCGGGCGCACCGAGGGCAAGCTGGCCGCAGCGCGCGAGCGGATGCTAAGCGAGACCCAGACGCCGGCCGACCATCTCCGCTCCGCTCCGGTCGATGCACGCGACTTCGCCTCGGTCGACGAGGTGGTGGCGCTCGCCGCCGACGCCGATGGCCAGCTCGACGGCATCTTCGTGGTGGCCGGCGGCTCGGGCTACAGCCCGATCGAGGAACACACGACCGACTTCGTCGCCGAGGAATGGGCGAACAACCTCTTCCCGCTCACCAACGCGATCCGTGCGGCGGTGCCGCGGATGAAGGCCCAGGGGGGGGCGATCGTCGGCCTGTCCTCGGTCGCGGCGATCCAGACCCTGCAGGGGCTCGCCGCCTATAACGCCGCCAAGGCCGGCCTCGAACAATATGTCCGCACCGCCGCCGACGAACTGGGCCAGTACCGGATCCGGGTCAACGCGGTGCGCCCCGGCTTCACCAACACCGGCGCCACCGCCGAGAATGTGAAGGACGAGGATTTCCTGAAGCGCTTCCGCAAGATCACCCCGCTCGGCGTCTATGGCGAGCCCGAGGATTTCGGCCCGATCGTGTCGCTGCTGCTCAGCAGCGAAACCCGCTGGATCACCGGCCAGATCTTCTCGATCGACGGCGGTCTCTCGCTGCGCGGCTATGGCGGCCCGGCGATGACGGGGGATTGAGGCCTAAAGATCCTCCCTATGCGAAGCATGGGGCGGTGGCGGGGTCTGCGACCTCTTCGCCAGCGACATAGTTTAGTGCGGAGATACCCCTCCACCACCCGCTTCGCGGGCGGTCCTCCTCCCCGTCCTTCGGACAGGGAGGAACTTGAAACTACTCCGCCGCCAGCAGCCGCTCCGCTCCGCCCAGATCCACCGAGACCAGCCGGCTCACCCCGCGCTCGACCATCGTCACGCCGAACAGGCGGTGCATGCGGCTCATCGTCACGGCATTGTGGGTGACGATCAGGTAGCGGGTCTCGGTCTCCTGCGTCATCGCAATGAGCAGATCGCAGAAGCGTTCGATATTGGCGTCGTCGAGCGGCGCGTCGACCTCGTCGAGCACGCAGATCGGTGCGGGATTGGTGAGGAACAGGCCGAAGATCAGCGCCACCGCGGTCAGCGCCTGCTCGCCGCCCGACAGCAGGGTGAGCGAGGAGAGGTTCTTGCCCGGCGGCTGCGCCAGGATCTCCAGCCCCGCCTCCAGCGGATCGTCGCTGTCGATCAGTTCCAGCCGCGCCTCGCCGCCACCGAACAGGGTGGAGAACAGCCGCTTGAAATGGCCGTTGACCGCCTCGAACGCCGCCAGCAGCCGCGCCCTGCCCTCGCGATTGAGATTGCCGATCGATCCGCGCAGCCGGTTGATCGCCTGGTGCAGTTCGTCGCGCTCGGCGATGCTGGTGCTATACTGCCCCTCGATCTCGGCCAACTCGGACTCGGCGACCAGGTTGACCGGCCCAAGCCGCTCGCGATCGGCGTTGAGCCGGTCGAGCCGCCCACCTTCCAGCCCGCTGTCACCCACTTCGGCGCTGACGAAGCCCACCCGCTCGGGCAGCACCGGTGCAGGGCATTCGAAGCGCTCGCCGGCGATCCGGCTCATCTCCACCCGGCGCAATTCCTGATTCTCCAGCCGCGCCTGGGTGCCGGCCCGCGCCTCGCGCGCGGCGGCCAGCGCCTCGCCCGCCTCGGCCATACCCGCCTCGATCGCGCGCAGCTCAGCCTCGGCAACTCGCTCCGCCTCGCGCGCTGCGGTGTCGGCGGTCTCGGCGGCGCGGGCATCGGCGCCGATCGTCTCGATCAGCGCCGCCAGTTCCTCGGGCCGGCCGTCGAGCGCCTTGGTCTCGGTCTCGATCGCCCTGCCGCGCGCGTCCATTTCGGCGATGCGGTTGGCGGCATCACCGGCGCGGGTCTTCCAGCTCTTGGCCTCGCCGCGCGCCGCCTGCTGGCGCTGGGCGTCGGCGGAGGCGGCCTGCGCCAGGCTCATCGCCTGTCCGCGCGCCTCGAACAACCGGGCGCGCACCGCCTCGCTCGCCGCGCGCAACCGGTCGACCTCGGCACGGCTCGCTTCGCCGTCGGGCAGCGTGCTCATCGCCGCCATCTGCGTTTCCAGTGCTTCGCCGGCTTCGTCGGCCTCGCTTTTGGCGCGTGCCTCGCGCTCGGCCATCGCCGCCCGCTGCGCCGCCAGCCGCTCGATCGCGGTGGTCGCCTGGTCCTCGTCGCGGATCGCGTTGCGCTGCGTGCCCTCGGCGCGGCCCAGTTCGCTGCGAGCCGCATCGATCGCCGCCTTGGCCGCCGCCGCCGCGCCATTGGCTTCGGCCAACGCCGCCTGCGCCGCTTCCAGTTCGGCCCGCGCGGCCGGGAGCTGGGAATTGAGCTCGGCCAGCCGATTGGCGCGCACCAGCCGCTCGGCGGCCGCCGCGCCGACATCGGCGGCGAAGAAGCCATCCCAGCGGCGCATCCTGCCATCACGGGTCACGAGTCGCTGCCCGACCGCCAGCGCGATGCTGCCATCGTCGCTGTCGACCACCGCCACCTGCGCCAGACGCCGCCCCAGCTCGGCCGGGCCCTCGACATGATCGGCGAGCCGCTCGGTACCCTTCGGCAGCGCGGGATCGTCACCCGCCTCGGCCCCGGACCAGCGCAGGGGCCCCTCGCCCCCCACCGCCGCGTCGAGATCGTCGCCAAGAGCCGCCGCCAGCGCGCGCTCATAGCCGCGCCCGGCTTTGATCCGGTCGATCGCGCGATCGCCCTTGCCGGTGGTGCTCGCGGCCTTTTCCAGCGAGCGCGCCTCCGACTCCAGCGCCGCCAACCCTGCCCGTGCCGCCCCGCTCGCCGCCTCGGCCTCCTCGCGACGCTGGGCGGCGGCGGCACGCGCCTCCTCGCCCCGGCCGATCGCGGCCATGGCCTCGGCGATCGCCCGCTCCGCCGCCTCGCGTGCGGCAATCGCCTGGGTCCGCCGCGCCACCAGCGGCGCCTCATCGCCAAGCCCCGCGAGTTCGCGCGCGATGCGCTGGGCCTCGGCCTGTGCCCGATCGAGCCGCTGGCGGGCGGCGGCGACATTGGCCTGCGCCACGCGCATGTCGGCCTGCTCGGCGGCGAAAGCAGCCTGCGCCTTGGCGACGGCCAGCTCGGCCTCGCGCGCCTCGGTCTCGGCGTCGCGGACTTGGCTGTCGATCGCCGCCTGGCGCACCGTCGCCTGCTCAATCCGCCGGCCAAGCTCCTTCTCTTCCTCGGCAAGCGCGGACAAAGCCGCCGCCGCGTCGATCGCCAGCCTGTCCTCGCGTGCCCGATCGCGGGTCAGCGTTTCGCGCGACTGGGCGATGTCGGCGATGCGGCGGCGGACGCTCTCCAGCTCACCGTTCAAGGTGGCGAGACGATGAGCGAGCCCGGTCGATCGATCACGCGCGGTCTGCGCCGCGGTGCGGGTATCGCCCACCTTGCGGACGGCATCGGCCTGGCGTGCGGTGACGCTGCGCTGCGCTTCGGCCGCCTGGGCCACCAGCGCCTCGGCGGCGACCGCCTCGCGCTTCGCCGCCTCCGTGGCCGCGGCGGCATCGCGCCAGCGCGAGAAGATCAGTCGAGCTTCGGCAACCCGGATCTGCTCGCTCAGCGACTTGTAGCGTTCGGCCGCGCGCGCCTGTCGCCGCAGCGAGGCGGTACGCGACTCCATGTCGGCGATCAGGTCGTCGAGCCGGGCCAGATTGGTCTCGGTCGCACGCAGCTTCTGCTCGGCATCCTTGCGACGGACATGGAGGCCGGCGATCCCGGCCGCCTCCTCCAGCATCTGGCGGCGTTCGGCGGGCTTGGCGGCGATCACCGCGGCGATGCGGCCCTGGCTGACCAATGCGGGCGAATGGGCGCCGGTGGCCGCGTCGGCGAAGAGCAGGCCGACATCCTTCTGGCGCACGTCGCGCCCGTTCATCCGATAGGCCGAGCCCGCGCCCCGCTCGATCCGGCGGGTGACTTCAACCTCGCGGTCCTCGTCGGCCTCGGCTTCGGGCTTCTCGGTGAACAGGGTGACTTCGGCGAAGTCACGCGCCGGGCGGGTGGAGGTGCCCGCGAAGATCACGTCCTCCATCCCGCCGCCACGCATCGACTTGGCGCTGGATTCGCCCATCACCCATCGGATCGCTTCGAGCAGGTTGGATTTGCCGCAGCCATTGGGCCCGACGATACCGGTCAGGCCGCGTTCGATGATCAGCTCGGCGGGCTCGACGAAGCTCTTGAAACCTGAAAGGCGGAGCTTGCGGATGCGCATCGGCGGTTCAGCAGACCTCCGTCGCAGCCGCCGATGCCGTCATCATATCAGCGGACCTTCTCGCGCAGCTTGGTTTCCAGGCCGGGCCAGTCATAGACGCCCTCCTGGCGCTCGCCATTGATCAGGAAGTTCGGGGTCCCGTCGATCCCGTCTTCCTTGGCGCCGCGATCGCGGATCTTGAGCAGCTCGTCGAGCGCGCCCTTGTCGGCGAGGCAGGCCGAGATCTTGTCCTCGGGCACGCCCCGCGCCTTGAAGAAGTCGCCCAGGCCCGACAGCTCGACCAGCTTGGTGAACTGTTCCTGCTGGGGCAGCGCGCCCACCTGCTGGAGGGTCTTCTCGTCGACCGAGTTGAATTTGCCCACCCACTGTTCCTGGGTGGCATAAAGCTGCTCGACGAAGGGGAAGAAGGTCTCGGCGCCCTGGCAGCGCGCGACCAGCGTCGCCGCCACGTCGAGCGGGTTGAGCACGAAGTTGCGATATTCCCAGCTGACCTTGCCCGTGCGGACATAGGTCTGCTTCAGCGGCTCCGAGCCGACCTTGGTGAAGTCGCGGCAATGCGGGCAGGTGATCGAGGCATATTCGACCAGCTTGATCGGCGCATCGGGGTTGCCCATGCGGAAGCCGCCCTCGGGCGTCTTCACCAGCGTCTCCGACCAGTCCTTGCCCGAATAGGGCGTCGCCGGGGCGCCGGGCGCCGGAGCCGCCGTATTGCCTTCGGCCGGCTTCTTGTCGCAACCAGCCACCATCAGCGCCAGGCCGAGGGCCGCGAGCGAAACGATCTTCTTCATTAGCCTATAATCTCCACGCAGCGCGCACGAGTGAGCGGACAGTGATAGCGGGGGCGGCGCCCTGCGCAAGGGGGCGTGGCGGCCGATCCGCCAAAGCGAACTGTTGCAACCGTTATGGTGCGACCGCACCAAGCGCTCTGGCGGTCGAGCATCGGGCTGCTAGGCTCTCCCCTCTTTGGGCATGACGGGGGCGTGGATGGTAAGGTGGGCGATATCCCTGGTGGCGCTGGCCTGCGCGACAATGGCGCAGGCGGCGGAGCCCCAGCCGATCCCCGCGAAGGCTGGCAAGGCCTGGCAGCACAAGGCGAGCGGCTTCGCCTTTCCGCCCGCGATCGGCGATTTCAAGCGCGACGACATCAAGGATCTGAGCAGCGGCAAGCAGATCGACCTCGGCAGCGCCTATCGCGATCCCGACAGCGGAACGCTGGCCACCGTCTACCTCTATCGACCGGCCATGCCCTCGGCCTCCTTATGGTTCGACGTGGCCAACTGGTACATCCTGCGCAACGACCGCTTCAAACCCGTCACGGTGGAGCGGGGCCCCGCCACCTTCGCGATCGCCGGCCAGAGCCAGACCGCCAATCTGCGCCAAGTCTATGCGATCGGTGCCGGCGGGCGCAGCAGCGGTGTCGCCGTGATCCCGATGGGCCGCTGGCTGGTGAAGATACGGATCACGTCCGCCGCCTATGAACCCCGCGCGCTGGACCAGGTCCTCGAGAACTTCGTCCGCAGCCTGGGGTGGCCAGCAAAGATGCCCACCGCCCGGGATTCGACGCCCGTCGAAAGCTGCTCGGGCAAGCTGCCGGAGGCCAAAGCCGAGGAGATTTCACAGACTGGCGCGCTCATTCTAGTCGGTGCGACGATCCCGTCGCTGATCGAGGAACAGGCCGACAAGGGCGAACTGGCGGAGATGCCGCGGCTATGCCGCGACGACAGCCGCACCGACATGGCCTATCCCGTCTATCAGTTCGACGAGGGCAAGGATGGCTATGCCGTCGCGATCGGCGACAACGGCACCCTGCTCGCGGCACGCCATGACGATCTCAGCGCATCGGTCGCCAAGGAACTCAATCCGGGCGGCCATAACGGCCCCGGCTTCTACCGGGTGACCCTGATGTCCGCCGAAAATTGGGAGCAATATCCCGCCTTCGCCCAGCTGCCGCCGATCGAACAGGCCTTCGAGACGGTCCGCGCGAAGGGTCCGCTGTCGGTGACCGCCTTCACCGGCAAGGGCACCAAGATCACGCTCGACCAGGCCTCTTTCAAATAGGCGGCCGCCTATTTGAGCGCGGCCTTGATCAGCGGTTCCAGCGCCGCCCAGCTATGCGCCTCTTCCTTGCGCTCGCCGTTCACCAGCATCAGCGGCGTGCCGGGAATCGAGTCGCGCTGCCAGGCATTGCCGGCCATCTGGGCGAGCTGGGTCTTGGCCTTTTCGTCGGCCATGCAGGCGGCGAAGACCTTGGGGGTCATGCCACGCTTGGCGAAGAAGGCGTCGAACCCGGCCAGCTTCGCCACCGCCATCAGCTTGTCGTCCTCCGACATGCTCTCGAAGCCGGGGACATTCTTGGCGTTGGCGCCTTTCGTCATCCACTCTTCCTGGGTGGCGAACAGCGCCTCCAGCGAGCCGAGATAGGCGGCGGGCGACTCGCAGCGCAGCAGCAGCGAGGCGACGAAGTCATAGCCGTCGCGCACCGCGTGGCGCACTTCCAGGCTGACCTGGCCCTTGGCGATATAGTCGCGCTGGAGCGGCGGCAGCGCCTCCTTCGACAGATCGGCGCAATGCGGGCAGGTGAGCGAGAGATATTCGACCAGCTTCACCTTAGCGGCCGGATTGCCGATCACGATCGCGCCCTCGGCGGTGCGGTTCGAGACCTTGAGCCAGTCCTGCGCGACCGGCTTGGCGGCGGCCTTGGTCGATTTGGCGGGCTGGGCGGCGTTCGCCGTGCTGGTCGTGACGGCAAGGGCGAGCAGCGCAGCCGCCGCAAAGAACATGGACTTCACCGGTCGCTCTCTCCCGAAGCGATGACAGGCAGGCCGCTGGTGGCGGCGAGCGCCCCGGCGAGCGATTCGAGGCAGGCGCGCAGTTCGGGATCGCCGACCGGGCGCAGGCTGGCGCCAAGATCGATCGGCACCGACTTCAGCGACGGCGGCGGCTTGCGTTCGGGCTGGGGCGCCGCGCAGGCACCTTGGCGGATCGCGAGGCGCGCCACCGCCGAATAGCCGAAGAAGCGATTCACCCGCTCGATGATGGTGGGCGCGACATGCTGCATCATCGGCCCATGCGCGCCTTCCACCAGCAGGGTCAGCACACCGTCGGCGCGGCGGCCCTGCGGGAAGCGAATCGATTCGGGCACCGAGACCTTGGCGTAGCGCTCGCCGACGATCTCGGACCAGCGGCTGACCACCGAGCTCTGGACAAAGCCGAAGCGGCGGAACGTGGCGCGGCCGATATCGGGCAACATGTCGGCCACAGCCCGCGCGGCGCCGCCACGCGGGCGGCCCTGCTCGGCCGGCGGCTTGGTCTTGCTGCGGGTCTTGGGTTTGGCGGTTTCGCTCATCGCGCGCTTCATGCCATAGGCGCCCCATGTCCGTCGATGCCGTCGCCGAAAATTTGCTCGCCTGGTATGACAAGCATCGCCGCAGCCTGCCGTGGCGGGCCGAGCCGGGTGCGCCGCCCACCGATCCCTATCGCGTCTGGCTGTCGGAGATCATGCTCCAGCAGACCACCGTCGCCGCAGTGAAGCGCTTTTATGCCGACTTCACCACCCGCTGGCCCGGAGTCGCCGACCTGGCCGGCGCCGACGATGCCGATGTGATGGGCGCCTGGGCGGGGCTCGGCTATTATGCCCGCGCCCGCAATCTGATCGCCTGCGCCCGCGCCGTGGTGGCCGACCATGGCGGCCGCTTTCCCGATCATGAAACGGGGCTGCGGGCGCTGCCCGGCATCGGCGATTACAGCGCCGCCGCGATCGCCGCGATCGCCTTCGGCCGACGCGCGGTGGTGATCGACGCCAATGTCGAGCGGGTCGCCACCCGTCTCTTCGCCTTCGACCAGCCCTTGCCCAGAGCGCGCCCGGCGCTGCGCGAACTGGTCGACCGGATCACCCCCGACGATCGCGCCGGGGATTTCGCGCAAGCGATGATGGATCTCGGCTCCTCGATCTGCACCGTCCGCGCGCCGCAATGCCTGCTCTGCCCGCTCGCCTCGGCCTGCACCGCGCGCGCCGAGGGAAACCCCGAAGCCTATCCGGTCAAGGCTGCCAAGAAGCCCAAGCCGCAGCGCCACGGCACTGCTTTCTGGATCGAGCGCGACGGCGAGGTCTGGCTGGTCCGGCGCCCCGACAAGGGGATGCTGGGCGGCATGCGCGCCTTGCCGAGCGGCCCCTGGACCGACGACTCTCCCGGCCTGGCGGGGGCCCCCGCCGAGGCGCGCTGGCGCGAGTCGGGCTCGGTCGATCATGTCTTCACCCATTTCGCGCTGAAGCTGCGCGTGGTCGCGACGGATCAAGCAAGCCCCGAAGGCGACGGCGAATGGTGGCCGATCGCGCGGATCGAGGAGGCTGGGCTCCCCACCCTCTTCGCACGCGCCGCCGCGCGCGCTATCGCCGGTGGGCAGAATATGGAGGGATGATGTCGCTTTTCGATCCGCCGGGCTTCACCGGTTCGCCGCTCGTCCGCCTCGACATCGAGCGCGACAACCAGCCCTTTTTCGACGAGGCGATCGCCAATCCGAAGGCGCGTCTGCTGCGCCTCGACGGGCTGATGCCAATGCTGGAAGCCGATGGCGCGCTGAGCTGGGGCTCGCTGGCCGAGGCCGACCCGGAAGCGCCGCTCGCGCTGCTCGGCCTGCTCGACGGCACTCCGCGCTTCGTCTCGCTCGCCCCGGTCCAGCCCCGCCGCGAAGACCGGATGGGCACGATCCAGCGCGCCGGCGCAATGAGCGAACCCGGCGCCCCCGCCATCTATGCCGCCGCCCGCTCGCTGGTCGACTGGCACAACCGGCACCGCTTCTGCGCCAATTGCGGGCGGATGACGACGATCCGGCGTTCGGGCTGGGCCCGTTTCTGCCTGAAGGATGATGGCGGCTGCGGCACCGAACATTTCCCGCGCACCGACCCGGTGGTGATCATGCTCGCCGAATATGGCGACAAGGTCCTGGTCGGGCGGAACATCCACACGATGCAGGGCAAATTCTATTCGGCGCTGGCGGGCTTCCTGGAGGTCGGCGAGTCGATCGACGAAGCGGTCGCGCGCGAATTGTTCGAGGAAGCCGGCGTGGTGGTGACCGAGGTCCGCTACATCACCAGCCAGCCCTGGCCCCTGCCCTCGCAGTTGATGATCGGCTGCATCGCCAAGGTGGAAAGCGACGCGCTGACGCTGGACAGCAACGAGCTGAACGACGCGATCTGGGTGGACCGCGACGAGGTCCGCGCCGCGCTGCGCGGCGACGAGGAAGCCCGCTTCCACATGCGCTTCCCGCTGGCGATCGCGTACACGCTGCTGACGGCCTGGGCGAACGGGGCTTGATACTAAAAGCCCTCTCCCGCCTGCGGGACTGTGGCGAAAGTCATCCACCGTCGTCATCCCCGCGAAGGCGGGGATCCATAACCTCTGAAGCAGGAGACTCTCGCGGTTCGGAGGTTATGGATTCCCGCCTTCGCGGGAATGACGATGCGTTTTGCAGTGATCCCGCTTGCAGGAGAGGAGCGGGACTTAGCGAGCGCAGCGAGCCTAGTCGCAGCGGTGAGGGTCTTTTAAGCGGTCCAAGAAGAAAGAAGACCCTCATTCCGACCTTCTCCCGCCAGCGGGAGAAGGAGCAGTGGGACGCTCCCTACTCCCCGAATCCCCGCTCGCGCGCCCTCGGATAGGTGCCCAGCAGCCGCACCCATTTGGTGTGGAAGGCCAATTCCTCCAGCGCGCGGCGGACATGGGGGTCGTCGGGATGGCCCTCGATGTCGGCGAAGAACTCGGTCGCGGCGAAGGTGGCGCCGCGCTGGTAGCTTTCCAGCTTGGTCATGTTGACGCCATTGGTCGCAAAGCCGCCCAGCGCCTTGTAGAGCGCCGCGGGGACGTTCTTCACCTCGAAGATGAAGGTCGTCATCACCGGGCCGCTGTCGACCGGCACGTCGACGCCGGCACGGGCGAGGATCACGAAGCGGGTGGTGTTGTCCGACGAATCGGCGACATTCTGCTCGATCACCTTCAGCCCATAGATCCCGGCCGAGATCGACGGCGCCAGCGCCGCGATATGGGTGTCGCCACTTTCGGCCACGGCCGCGGCGGCACCCGCCGTGTCCGGATAGGTGATTGGCGTCATGCCCTGCGCGCGCATCCAGTGGCGGCATTGGCCCAGCGCCTGGGGATGGCTCATCACCTCGGTGATCTTGCCGTGGTTGGGCATCGCCATCAGCGTGTGGCGGATGTGGAGGAAATGCTCGCCGGTGATCACCAGCCCCGATTCGGGCAGCAGGAAATGCATGTCGGCCACGCGGCCGTGCAGCGAATTCTCGATCGGGATCACCGCGCAGTCGGCGCGGAAATCGCGCACCGCATCGAGCGCGTCCTCGAAGCTGAAGCAGGGCAGCGGCAGGCAATTGGGGAAGGCCTCCAGCGCCGCAATGTGCGAATTGGCGCCGGGCGCGCCCTGGAAGGCGACCGCACGGGTTGTGTCTGCGGCACAGGCCGCGCTCATCTCGGCGACGAGCGCCTGGGCCGGGGCTGGATAGTTCTGCATATGGCGGGCCGAATTAGGCGGGCGTTCCGCGCCGTGCAAGCCGCGCCGCACCATTTCGCTTGTTCGAACGCTTGCGGAGGGTCACAAGCGATTCTAAAGGGGGCGCGATTTCCGGCGTGGGTCCTTCCCCCACGTGACCAATGGGAGCTTATAGGGGCACATGGACGATCGCGCGAACACGATTGCCGGCTGGGCGCTGGCTGGCGGCATTGCTGCACTGGGCCTTTCGATCCTGAGCGGCGAATATTTCCACGCCGAGCGCCCCGAGAAGATGGGCTATGTGGTCGAGGGTGTCGAGGAAGAGGGTGACGCCGGGGGCGCCGTCGCCGACAAGCCGATCGCCTTCTACCTGGCCAGCGCAGACCCGGCGAAGGGCGCCGAAGTCTTCAAGAAGTGCGCCGCCTGCCACAATGCCGCGAAGGGTGGCCCCAACGCGCTGGGCCCGAACCTTTGGGGCGTGCTGGGCGAGAGCATCGGCCAGGGCGCCAACGGCTTCGCCTTCTCGGATGCGCTCAAGTCGAAGGGCGGCGTCTGGGAGTGGCAGAGCCTGAGCGACTGGCTGAAGAGCCCGAAGGCGTTCGCGCCGGGCACCAAGATGACCTTCGCGGGCCTTTCCAAGCCCGAGGATCGCGCCAACATCATCGCCTATCTCAACCAGCAGAGCGACGCGCCGAAGCCGATGCCGGCGGTCCCCGCCGAAGCGGCCGCGCCGGCCGCTGCCGAGGGTGGCGCCGCCGACAACGCCGCGGCTCCGGCCGAGGGCGGCAACGAGGCGGCTCCGGCACAATAAGCTGGCCACGGCCTGACAAGAGATCGAGCCCCGGAGCACCGCTCCGGGGCTTTTTCTTTGTCGCTTCCCTTCGGGACTCCATTCTTTTTCGTCATGCCAGCGAAGGCTGGCATCCATGTCTGTCCTCTCCTCAGAGGCCATCTGACTGATGAGAGACATGGACCCCAGCCTCCGCTGGGGGTGACGCAGATTTTAAAACTAAGCGATTGATATTATTCACCTGTCTGATCCTGAATAAAATCCCCTCTCCTCCTTTTCGGTCATTGACTTGCCGTAATCCGCCCCTAGAAGCGGCGGCGGGCCACGCTGTCCCAACGCAGCGCGTGCTCTCTGTGAGGAGAGTCTTAAATGACTGAATATACTGCCCCGGCTACGAAGCCGGCTCGCCCGCATTTTTCCTCGGGCCCCTGCGCCAAGCCTCCGGGCTGGACCGCCGACAAGCTTGCCACCGACTCGCTGGGTCGCTCGCACCGCTCCAAGCTCGGCAAGAATCGCATCAATCACGCCGTCGACCTGACCCGCGAGATTCTGGGCGTTCCCGCCACCCATCGCATCGGCATCGTCCCCGGTTCGGACACCGGCGCGGTCGAGATGGCGCTGTGGAGCCTGCTCGGCGCCCGCAAGGCGACGATGGTCGCGTGGGAAAGCTTCGGCGAAGGCTGGGTGACCGACGTGGTCAAGCAGCTCAAGATCGAGGCCGACGTGGTGAAGGCGCCCTATGGCCGCCTCCCCGACCTCGCCGCACTCGACCAGGACACCGACATCGTCCTCACCTGGAACGGCACCACCTCGGGCGTCCGCGTCCCGAACGGTGACTGGATCAAGGACGACCGCGGCGGCCTGATCATCGCCGACGCCACCTCGGCCTGCTTCGCGCAGGACATTCCGTGGGACAAGCTCGATGTCGTCACCTTCTCCTGGCAGAAGGTCCTCGGCGGCGAAGGCGCGCACGGCATCCTCGTCCTCGGCCCGCGCGCGGTCGAGCGGCTCGAATCCTATGTCCCGGCCTGGCCGCTGCCCAAGATCTTCCGCATGACCAAGGGCGGCAAGCTGATCGAGGGCATCTTCAAGGGCGAGACGATCAACACCCCGTCGATGCTGGCGATCGAGGATTATATCCACAGCCTCGAATGGGCCCAGTCGATCGGCGGCCTGAAGGGCCTCATCGGCCGCGCCGACGCCAATGCCGCGGCGCTCGACGCCTGGGTGCAGAAGACCGACTGGATCGACCATCTCGCGGCCGATCCGGCCTCGCGCTCGAACACCTCGGTGTGCCTGAAGTTCGCCGACGCGGCCGTCACCGGCCTCGACGACGACGCTAAGCTGGCGCTGGTCAAGAAGATCGCCAGCCTGCTCGAAGCCGAGCATGCCGCCTATGACGTGGCCGGCTATCGCGATGCGCCTCCGGGTCTGCGGATCTGGTGCGGCGGCACCGTCGACACCGCCGACGTCGAGGCGCTCGGCCCCTGGCTCGACTGGGCCTGGTCGCAGGCGCGCGTCCCGGCCTGAGCCGGACCACTCCCCACCCCTTCACGTCATTCCAGCGAAAGCTGGAATCTCAGTTCCTTCTTGCGCTGACACAGAAGTGAGATCCCAGCTTTCGCTGGGATGACGATTTCAGACTTAAGGACAAGAATCATGCCCAAGGTACTGATTTCCGACCAGATGGACCCGCTCGCCGCTCAGATCTTCCGCAACCGCGGGATCGAGGTCGACGAGATCACCGGCAAGACCAAGGACGAGCTGATCGCGATGATCGGCCAGTATGACGGCCTCGCCATCCGCTCGGCCACCAAGGTGACCAAGGAGGTCCTCGAGGCCGCTACCAACCTGAAGGTCGTCGGCCGCGCCGGCATCGGCGTCGACAATGTCGACATCCCCTCGGCTTCGGCCAAGGGCGTGGTGGTCATGAACACCCCGTTCGGCAACTCGATCACCACCGCTGAGCACGCCATCGCGCTGATGTTCGCCCTTGCCCGCGACCTGCCGGAGGCCGACAAGTCGACCCAGGCCGGCAAGTGGGAGAAGAACCGCTTCATGGGCGTCGAGGTGACCAACAAGATCCTCGGCCTGATCGGCGCCGGCAATATCGGCTCGATCGTCGCCGATCGCGCGATCGGCCTGAAGATGAAGGTCGTCGCCTATGATCCCTTCCTGACCCCGGAGCGTGCGGTCGAGATGGGCGTCGAGAAGGTGACGCTGGACGAGCTGCTGGCCCGCGCCGACTTCATCACGCTCCACACCCCGCTCACCGAGTCGACCAAGAACATCCTCTCGAAGGAAAATCTGGCGAAGACCAAGAAGGGCGTGCGCATCGTCAACTGCGCGCGTGGCGGCCTGATCGACGAAGCGGCGCTCAAGGAAGCGCTCGACAGCGGCCAGGTCGGCGGCGCGGCGATGGACGTGTTCGTGACCGAGCCGGCCAAGGAATCGCCGCTGTTCGGCACCCCGAACTTCATCGCCACCCCGCACCTCGGCGCCTCGACCAACGAAGCCCAGGTCAATGTCGCGATCCAGGTCGCCGAGCAGATCTCGGACTTCCTGCTGACCGGCGGCGTCACCAACGCGCTCAACATGCCGTCGCTGTCGGCCGAGGAAGCCCCGAAGCTGAAGCCCTATATGGCGCTGGCCGAGCATCTCGGCGCGCTGGTCGGCCAGCTCGAGGGCGACGCGATCAAGGGCGTCAACATCGAGGTCGAGGGCGCGGCCGCCGAGCTCAACCAGAAGCCGATCACCGGCGCGGTGCTCGCCGGCCTGATGGGCGTCTATTCGGATACCGTGAACATGGTCAACGCGCCGTTCCTGGCCAAGGAGCGCGGCCTGGACCTGCGCGAGGTGCGCCATGACCGCGAGGGCGACTATTCGACCCTGGTGCGCGTGACCGTCACCACCGCGGACGGCGCCAAGTCGGTCGCCGGCACCTTGTTCGCCAATGCCGAGCCCCGCCTCGTCGAGATCTTCGGCGTCAAGGTCGAGGCCGACCTGACCGGCGAGATGCTCTACATCGTCAATGTCGACGCCCCCGGCTTCATCGGCCGGCTCGGCTCGACCCTGGGCGAGGCGAACGTGAACATCGGCACCTTCCACCTCGGCCGTCGCTCGGCCGGTGGCGAGGCGGTGCTGCTGCTCTCGGTCGACACGCCCGTCGACGACGCGCTCAAGGCGAAGATCGCCCAGCTCCCCGGCGTGAAGACCGCCAAGGCGCTGAGCTTCTAAGGTCATTGAAGCCATAATCTGAACGTCGCCCCTGCGCAGGCAGGGGGCCATGTCTCTCCCGGCTAGGCGATGATCTCCTCATAGAGATCGCGCCAGCCGGGATTGGCTTTTTCGATCAGGTTCAGTTTCCAGGCGCGCTTCCATCGCTTGAGCAACTTCTCGCGAGCGATGGCGCTTCCGATGTCCTCATGCGATTCTGCATAGACAAGGCGGGTGAGCCCATGTTCACGGCTGAAGTCCGATCCCTTGCCGATCCTGTGAAAATGGACACGGGTGCTCAGGTCTGCGGTCACGCCAATGTAGAGCGTACCGCAAACGCCGTTGGTCATGATGTAGACGTAACCGCCCTTCACGGGGTCATCGTGCGTGAAAGCAGACATGGGCACCAGCCTTCGCTGGTGCGACGGTTTTGGATGTTGAACCACGGCCAATCGCCGCTATGAGCCTCAGCCGATGACCATCGCACCCGGCCTCCTGCCCGAAGGGCTTCGTGACCGCCTGCCGCCGCAGGCCGAAGCGGCGTCGCGTCTGCTGCATCGCGTGATCGGTGCGATCAGCAAGCATGGCTATGCGCGCGTCTCGCCGCCGCTCGCCGAGTTCGAGGAAGGGCTGGTCGGCCAGCTCAAGTCGGGCGGATCGCGCGACCTGTTCCGTTTCGTCGATCCGGTCTCGCAGCGCACCCTGGCGCTTCGCCCCGACATCACCGCGCAGGTCGGCCGCATCGCCGCCACGCGCATGAGCCACCGCCCCCGCCCGCTCCGCCTGGCCTATGGCGGGCCGGTGCTGAAGCTGAAGGCGACCCAGCTTCGCCCCGAGCGCGAGCTGACCCAGGCCGGCGCCGAGCTGATCGGCACCGATAGCCTCACCGCCGTGATCGAGGTGCTGACCGTCGCGATCGAGGCGCTCGAAGTGGCCGGCGTCACCGGCATCACCGTCGACCTCACCCTGCCCGATCTCGTCGAGACGCTGGCGGCCGGCGCGATGCCGCTGCCGGCCGGCAAGATCGACGACGCGCGCGACATGCTCGACGCCAAGGATGCCGGCGGCCTCGCGGCGCTCGGTGCCGGTGCCTATCTGCCCTTCATCGAAGCCGCCGGCCCGGTCGGTCCCGCGCTTGCCAAGCTGCGCGCCATTGCCGGCACCCAAGCGCTCGACAAGCGGCTGGAGGCGATCGACGCGATCGTCGCCGCGCTGGGCGACCGGGTGGCGCTCACCCTCGACCCCACCGAGCGGCATGGCTTCGAATATCAGAGCTGGATCGGCTTCTCGCTGTTCGGCCGGGGCCTGTCGGGCGAGATCGGCCGCGGCGGCAGCTACACCATCCTCCACGCCGACGGGCGCGAGGAGAAGGCGATCGGCTTCTCGATCTATATCGATCCGCTGGTCGACGTCGGCCTCGGCGCGGTCGAGCATCGGCGCATCTTCCTGCCGCTCGGTACCGATGCCGCGCTGGGCGCCGGCTTGCGCGCCGACAACTGGATCACCGTCGCGGCGCTGGCCGATAGCGACGACGCGGCCGCACTCGGCTGCACGCATATTCTGCGCGATGGGGAACCGATCGCATTGTAAGCAACCCCTCCCCGTTGCGAACGGGGAGCTAACGTGTCTCGACTTCGCTCGACACGAACGGATGAATGGATAGGACTCGATGGCCAACGTCACCGTGATCGGCGCCCAGTGGGGCGATGAGGGCAAGGGCAAGATCGTCGACTGGCTCGCCGAGCGCGCCGATGTCGTCGTGCGCTTCCAGGGCGGCCACAATGCCGGCCACACCCTCGTCGTGGGCGAGCAGACCTACAAGCTCAGCCTGCTGCCCTCGGGCATCGTCCGCGGAACCCTGTCGGTGATCGGCAATGGCGTGGTGTTCGATCCCTGGCACTTCCGCGACGAGGTCGCCAAGCTCAAGGGCCAGGGTGTCGCGATCACCACCGACAATCTCCAGATCGCCGAGACCGCGCCGCTGATCCTGCCCTTCCACCGCGACCTCGACGGGCTGCGCGAGGATGCCAGCGGCGCCGGCAAGATCGGCACCACCCGCCGCGGCATCGGCCCGGCCTATGAGGACAAGGTCGGCCGCCGCGCAATCCGCGTGTGCGACCTCGCCCATCTCGACGATCTCGAACCGCAGCTCGACCGTATCTGCGCGCATCATGACGCGCTGCGCGCCGGCTTCGGCGAAGCGCCGATCGACCGCGAAGGGCTCAAGGCGCAGCTCGCCGAGATCGCCGACGTGATCCTCCCCTATGCCCGCCCGGTCTGGCTGACCCTGAACGAGGCGCGCAAGGCCGGCCGCCGTATCCTGTTCGAGGGCGCGCAGGGCGTGCTGCTCGACGTCGACCACGGCACCTATCCGTTCGTCACCTCGTCGAACACCATTGCCGGCACCGCCTCGGGCGGTTCGGGCCTCGGCCCGGCGGCGGCGGGCTTCGTGCTCGGCATCGTCAAGGCCTACACCACCCGCGTCGGGTCGGGCCCCTTCCCGTCCGAGCTGGAGGACGAGATCGGCCAGCGTCTGGGCGAGCGCGGCCGCGAGTTCGGCACCGTCACCGGGCGCAAGCGCCGCTGCGGCTGGTTCGATTCGGTGCTGGTGCGCCAGTCGGCCGCTGTCTCGGGCATCACCGGCATCGCGCTGACCAAGCTCGACGTGCTCGACGGTTTCGACGAGATTCGCATCTGCACGGGCTACAAGCTCGACGGCAAGACCTACGACTATCTGCCGCCGCACCCGCAGGACCAGGCCCGGGTCGAGCCGATCTACGAGACGATCGAAGGCTGGAGCGAATCGACCGCTGGCGCCCGCAGTTGGGCCGAGCTGCCCGCCCAGGCGATCAAATATATCCGCCGCGTCGAAGAGCTGATCCAGTGCCCGGTGGCGCTGGTGTCGACCAGCCCTGAGCGCGAAGACACCATCCTCGTTCGCGACCCGTTCGCAGATTGAGGCGGGCTCGGAAAGCCTCGGCGATGGTGGCGATCCGCCCCTCCCGGCCCTATGAGGGCGAGCGCGCGCTGGCGATCTGGCGTGCGGCCGTTGACGCGACTCATCATTTCCTGTCGGCCCAGGACCGGCTGACGATCGATGCCGAAGTGTCCGCCTTCCTGCCGCAATCGCCGCTGTGGGTGGCCGTCAACAACGAAGACTGGCCGGTGGGCTTCATGCTGGTGGACGGCGCGCATATGGAAGCGCTGTTCATCGATCCGCTGCATCGCGGCCATGGCGTCGGCCGCGCGCTGGTCGAGCATGCCCTGGCCTCCGAGCCCGACCTGACGACCGACGTCAACGAACAGAACGGGCAGGCCGTCGGCTTTTACGAGCGGATGGGCTTCGTCCGGACGGGTCGCTCAGCGCTCGACGGACAAGGGGCGCCTTATCCGCTGATCCACCTGCGTCACTCCGCCGCGGCCTGATCCTTCGCCAGATAGGGCCCGACCACGCCCATCGCGCGGTCGATCCAGCCCTGTTTCTCGCCCACCGGCGCGACATAATGGAGCGCCATCGCGGCATCCTCCACGCTGCCGCCACGCGCGATCAGCCAGGTGGCGAGATAGGTGGAGGCCAGGCAGCCACCCGCCGTCGCGACATTGCCATGCGCGACGAAGGGCGCGTCGATCACCTCGACCCCGGCCTCGATCACCCACGGCTTGGTGGTGAGATCGGTGCAGGCCGGCAGGCGTCCGATCAGCCCCAGCTTCGCCAGCAACAGCGTGCCCGAGCATTGTGCCGCGATCAGCTGGCGCGAGGGATCGAGCCGGATGCGCGCGAGCATGGCGGGATCAGCGACGACCTCGCGGGTCTTCATGCCGCTGCCGATCACGACCGCATCGGCCTCCGCCGCGAACTCCAGCGGCTTCTGGCGGGTGATCGTCACCCCATTCATCGAGGTGACCGTCTCGGTCGGCGCGGCGATATGCGCCATCCAGCCCTTGGCCCGCATCCGGTTGAGGATGGAGGCGGCGACGAAACTGTCGAGCTCGTTGAAGCCGTCGAAGGTGAGGACCGCGATCTGCATGGACATCGCCCTATAGCGGGCGCGCGGAAGCACAAGCCCCTGCCGATCGACGGCCAGTGGCAGGCGACGAACGTCAGGCGATCAGCGATGGAGAACGAAAGCCCCGCTGAGGAGCTTCAGAAGGTCATCGCGAAACGGATGATTCCGGCCCACATCAGCGCGGGCGCGATCACGAACAGGCCGATCCGCATCGCGGCGATGTCGGGCTGGATGCGGCGAACCTGGGCGCGCGCCACCGAACGGTTGAGCGAGCGCTGCATCTGGTGGACCGGCGAAGCGACCGGGCGGTCGTCGGCGGACACCGGGCGGACCACGATATCGGCCTGCGTCGAGACTTCCTGAACAACGGCTTTGGCAACGCGCATGGTGCATCTCCGGCTACGCAGGCGACGTTAGCCCCCGGAAGTTAACAGCGGGTAAATATCTGACGAGCCTTGCAATTGTTTACAGTAGCCGAAAAGCAAACGGCCGGACCCGAAGGCCCGGCCGATATGGCTATTCGCTGTCAGATAAGCCGGGCCGACCGAAGCCGCCCTGCCTGCCTCAGCGGATCAGTAGGATCCCCGCGCGGTCAGCACGACGACCACGGTCATCATGATGATGCGGACATTATACTGCACCGAGCGCGACCGCGAATAGAGCACGTCGCAGGCGACGCGGCGGCGATAGGACACGTCGTTGCGGCCGCTGATCTGCCACAGGCCGGTGATGCCCGGGCGGCAGCTGTGATAGGCGCGGATGTGCCGGCCATAGCGCACCACCTCGCCCGGCACGATCGGCCGCGGGCCGACGATGCTCATCTCGCCACGCAGGACGTTGAAGAACTGCGGCAGCTCGTCGAGGCTCCACTTGCGCAGGAAGGATCCCAGCGGGATGATCCGGGGATCGTTGCGCAGCTTGTGGTCCTTGTCCCACTCGGCGCGCGCGGCCGGATCATTCTCCAGCAGGGCCGCGAGCCGCTGCTCGGCGTCGACCACCATGGTGCGGAACTTGAAGCAGCGGAACAGCTTGCCGTTCCGGCCCACACGATGCTGGGCGAACAGCATGCTGCCGCCATCACTGAATTTCACGAAGAGACCGACGACCAGCAACAACGGCGCCAACCAGATGATCGCGGCCAAAGCCACGATGATATCCAGCGCGCGGATGAGCGGGCTCGATGCCTCAACCTGCGGCAGAGTCGCCATCGGCGAGTCGCACGCTTCGAAATGCCCCACGGAGCGACGCTCGCCGCTCATAAGCTGAAACTGCCTATACATGGAGAATGCCAACCATGACACGGCCCCCCCGATTCGCCCCGCTGCATTGCAGCATGGCTGTCTTACACCAATTTACAATGGCAACAACAGACAATAGTCGCGTTTATTGTTGCGTTTTGCACAGTTAGGATTAACGATCGCTAAATCGCAAATGGCCAGCACGTCGTTTCTGATCCGTGCGCTAGCAATTGCAGCATGATTCTAAGCACATGCACCCCCACCGCTATATCGGCGGAAAGATGAAGAAATCACATCTTCCACGCACGACATTAAGCAGGCGATCCGAACATCGTTCGACGATCGCCTGTCCTCACCCCTTACCCCCAGCTTATGACAAGCGTCGGTCGAGCGCCAGCCCAACCGCATTAGCATTGTCTCGCCTGTGCCAAAGATGAACATAAGTGACATTAGTCCGCATCAGGCGAGCCGCGCCGTGACGAGCATCACGCCCCGCCCCTAGGGCATCGTAAAAAGTTCCGTCTCTGCATCGATTCGCGATCACGCCTCCAAGCTGTCCTGCGATGGTACATCCCGACGCCACGCGACCTTTGCCGCGGCGCAGCATGCGCGAACAGCCATACCTATAGGTGAAGGGCTAAGGCGTTGAATTTACAATGTGCGCCGAAAGGGCATGAAATTGCGGCGAAGCGACGCCGTCGGACGGAACCGAAACGACCGGTTTTGCTGGTGTTTTTGCTTGATCCGAGCCGCTTTTTAGCTTTTTATTAAAGCGAACGATGAGCGGGGCGGACCCTCATGTGGATGTACAAGCGTAACCGGTCGACCGTCGATGGGCGGCAGACCGACAAGGATTTTGGTGCGATGCGGATGATCGACACTGCCGGAGCGGCAGTGCTGGTGCTGTTCCTCGCGCCCCTTCTGATCCTCACGTCGGCTTTGCTGATGCTGACCAATACCGGATCGGTGTTCGTCGCCGAGCCGCGACTGGGCCGCGGCGGCCGCAATTTCCTGAGCTGGCGTTTCCGCGTCCATCGCGCCGATGCCGGTTGGAAGGACGAGCCCGAACTCACGCTGATCGGTGCCCTTCTGCGCCGCTCGGGCATCGAGGAACTGCCGCAGCTCTTCAACATCCTTCTGGGCCAGGTCGGGCTTTTCCCGGCGGCCCGTCGCGCCTTCGATCCATCGCGCTGAGCCATCCGCGCACGACCGAGTGAACAGGAATCCGTCGTTATGAGTATCTTGTCGAACGTCCGTAGCTGGCTCACCGGCGACAGCACCGATCAGCACTGGCGCACCGTTGCCGAGTGGCGCAACGAATGCGTGCGCCGCGGCATGGACGGCCGGCACAGCCTGGCCGGCATCAAGCACGTCGTCGGCCAGGTGAACGAGGCTGGCGAACGGCGCATCAAGATCCTTTCCAGCCCTCGCGATTTCCCGAAGCGGAGCGGTGAAGCCTGGGAACGGGCGGAGGCGTGGCAGCGGTCGGCGGCGGTCGATACTCCCTTCGACGGTTCGATCGCTGGCGAAGCGCTGCTCGGCGATCGGCCGGCTGCCCTTCCCCATTGATCGACTCAGCTTCTGGCAGCCGCGCCTGACCGAAGCCTGACAGCATCTCAAAAAAAGGGCTGATTACCGCCGCTCACACCATGTGACGGCGGAAACAGCCGGCGGCATGGTCGTTAACCATGCCCACCGCCTGCATCCAGGCATAGACGATCGTCGGGCCGACGAATTTGAAGCCGCGCTTCTTCAGGTCCTTCGAAATCCGTTCCGACAGCGCCGTGCTCGTGGGCACATGCGCACCGTCGCCAGCGATCGGCTGCCCGCCGGTGAAGCTCCAGACATAGTCGGCGAAATCCTCGCCGGCGTCGCGCATCGCCAGCCAGATGCGGGCGCCCGTAATCGTCGCCACGATCTTGGCCCGCGCCCGGACGATACCGGGGTCGGCCATCAGCCGCTCGATATCGGCCTCGTCGAAGCGCGCCACCTGCTCGGGATCGAAACCGGCGAAGGCGCGCCGAAACCCCTGACGCTTGCGCAGGATAATCGTCCAGGAAAGCCCCGCCTGGAATCCCTCCAGCATCAGCGTTTCCCACAACATCCGCGGATCGCGCTCGGGCACGCCCCATTCGGTGTCGTGATAGACGATCTCCAGCGGGTCGCGCTCGGCCCAGCGACAACGAACGACCTCGCTCATCGCGCCCGCTCGCCGATCAGCAACTGGGTCGTCATATCCTCCTCGCCATCGAACCAGCGCTCGAGCGCGGCGACGAACAGCCGCTCGCCCCCAGCCTCGGCAAACAGGGTGAGCGACGAACGCAGCTTCATCGCGTCGACCTCGCCGAACACCTCGCCCGCAGTCCCCTGTTCCAGATCCTGCAGCGCCTCGACACAGGCGCGCAGCCGCGCGCCCAGCACCGGATGGGCCAGATAGGCGCGCGCCTCGTCGAGCGAGCCGATCGCGAAGCGCTGCGCCATCGCGCTGTGGCCGAGCCCGGCGAACTGGGGAAAGACGAACCACATCCAGTGGCTGCGCTTGCGACCGCGCCTGATCTCGCCCAGCGCGACGTCGTAGCTGCCATGCTGTGCTTCGACAAAGCGATCGAGATCATATGGATCGATCATGTCCGCCCCCATCTCGCAAGCCACTGACGCCATCACTCTATGCTCCATATATGACAATTGCGTCATAGAACATATGGCGAACAAATCAAGCGATCAGCGGCGGCCCTTGGCGCGCATCTTGCTGTATTTGGTGGTGCGGGTGCCCGGCTTGCCGCTGCTGCTGTGCGACTTCACCGGCGCCGCATGCTGCTCCACCGGCAGGCCGAGTTCTTCCTGCTCCAGCTTGCGGATCTCGTCGCGCAGGCGGCCGGCTTCCTCGAATTCCAGGTCGGCCGCGGCCGCGCGCATCTTGCGTTCCAGCTCCTCGATATAGGCGCGCAGATTGTGGCCCACCATGTGCGGCCGGTCCTCGATACCGGTGTCGACCGTGACCTGGTCTTTCGAGGCGAGATGGCCGACGATGTCGGTGATGGAGCGGCGGATCGTCTCGGGCGTGATGCCATGTTCGAGATTATAGGCCTCCTGCTTCTCGCGGCGCCGCGCGGTCTCGGCCATCGCCCGCTCCATCGAGCCGGTGATGCGATCGGCATAGAGGATCACCCGCCCGTCGACGTTGCGCGCGGCGCGGCCGATCGTCTGGATCAGCGAGGTTTCCGAGCGGAGGAAGCCCTCCTTGTCGGCATCGAGGATCGCGACCAGGCCGCATTCGGGGATGTCGAGCCCCTCGCGCAGCAGGTTGATGCCCACCAGCACATCGTAGACGCCCAGCCGCAGGTCGCGGATCAGCTCGATGCGCTCCAGCGTCTCGACGTCCGAATGCATGTAGCGGACCTTGATTCCCGCCTCGTGCATATATTCGGTCAGGTCCTCGGCCATCCGCTTGGTGAGCGTGGTGACGAGGGTGCGATAGCCCAGCTTGGTCGTTTCGCGCGTCTCGAAGATCAGATCGTCGACCTGGCTTTCGATCGGACGCACGTCGATCGGCGGGTCGATCAGCCCGGTGGGGCGGATCACCTGCTCGGCGAAGACGCCGCCAGTCTGCTCCATCTCCCAATTGCCCGGGGTCGCCGAGACATAGACCGTCTGCGGGCGCATCACCTCCCACTCGTTGAAGCGCAGCGGGCGGTTGTCGATGCACGACGGCAGGCGGAAGCCATATTCGGCCAGGGTGATCTTCCGGCGATGATCGCCCCGCGCCATGCCGTTGATCTGGCCGATCGTCTGGTGGCTCTCGTCGACGAAGAGCAGCGCGTTTTCGGGCAGATATTCGAACAGCGTGGGCGGCGGCTCGCCGGGCAGGCGCCCGGTCAGGAAGCGCGAATAATTCTCGATCCCGGCGCAGCTGCCGGTCGCGGCGATCATCTCCAGGTCGAAATTGGTGCGCTGCTCCAGCCGCTGCGCCTCCAGCAACCGGCCTTCGGCGTGGAGTTCCTTCAGTCGCTCGGTCAGCTCGAAGCGGATCGCCTCCATCGCCTGCTTCATGGTCGGCCCGGGGGTGACATAGTGCGAATTGGCGAAGACGCGGACATAGTCGAGGCTGGCGGACTTCTTGCCGGTCAACGGATCGAACTCGACGATCTCCTCGATCTCGTCGCCGAAGAAGGCGATGCGCCAGGCGCTGTCCTCATAGTGCGACGGGAATATCTCCAGATTGTCGCCGCGCACCCGGAAATTGCCGCGCGAGAAGGCCGCGTCATTGCGCTTATACTGAAGCGCCACCAGCTTGCGGATGATCTCGCGCTGGTCGACCGTCTGGCCCTTCTTCAGGTCGAAGATCATCGCCGAATAGGTCTCGACCGAGCCGATACCGTAAAGACAGGAAACCGAGGCGACGATCAACACGTCGTCGCGCTCCAGCAGCGATCGGGTGGCCGAGTGGCGCATCCGATCGATAGCCTCGTTGATCGAGCTTTCCTTTTCTATGTAGGTGTCGGTGCGCGCCACATAGGCTTCGGGCTGGTAATAGTCGTAATAGCTGACGAAGAACTCCACCGCATTGTCGGGGAAGAACTGCTTGAACTCGCCATAGAGCTGCGCCGCCAGGATCTTGTTCGGCGCCAGCACCAGCGCGGGGCGCTGCATCTGCTCCACCACCTTGGCCATGGTGAAGGTCTTGCCCGATCCGGTGACGCCCAGCAGCACCTGGTCGCGCTCGCCCGCCTCGGCCTGCGCCACCAGTTCGGCGATCGCGGTCGGCTGGTCGCCCGAGGGCGAATAATCGGATACCAGCTTGAACGCCTTGCCGCCCTCGCTCTTCTCCGGCCGCTCGGGACGGTGGGGAACGAAGCTCTGGCCGAGGTCGACGTCCTCAAGGCTGGTGCGGATCTGGATGGTCATGACGGATCATATGTAGGATAGAGGGGCCGCATGTTCACCTTTTATCTTCATTCGCGGTGAGCTTTCTCACCCTGAACGATCGGGGCGGCCTGCCCGCGCTCGATCCCGACCAGGCCCGCGCGGCCGGTGCCGGCCTCGCCGCCGGCTATGCCGCGGCCGATCCTTTCCCCCATGCGGTGATCGACGATTTCCTCGATTCCGGCCTGCTCCGCTCGCTGTTGCCGGGCTTTCCCGATGCCGCGGACAAGCGCTTCTTCGATCGCGATCAGGAGCGCTTCAAATATCAGTTCGCCCCGCACGAGATCGAGCATGCCGGGCTGCGCGCGCTGCTCGCCGAGCTCAACGGCGGCGCCTTCACCGGCTTCCTGGAGGCGTTGACGGGGATCGAGGGGTTGGTGCCCGATCCCTGGTATCTGGGTGGCGGCCTGCACGAGACGCGCGCCGGCGGCCATCTGTCGATCCATGCCGATTTCAACATCCATAGCCGGCTGCGGCTGGAACGACGGCTCAACCTGCTGATCTATCTCAACGACGACTGGGATGCCGGCTGGGGTGGCGAGCTGGAACTGTGGGACCGCCAGATGCAGGCCTGCCGGGTGAAGGTGGCGCCGCTGCTCGGCCGGGCGGTGATCTTCAACACCGATGCCGACAGCTATCACGGCCACCCCGAGCCGCTCACCTGCCCGCCCGATCGCGCCCGCCGCTCGATCGCGACCTATTATTACACCGCCCTGCCCGCCTCCGCCGATGCCCCGGCCGAACGCAACACCCGCTTCCGTCCCCGTCCGGGCAGCGGCGACCGGCCCGATCGCGAGGTGGCGTTCGACCATTTCGTGCAGGATTGGGTGCCCCGCAAATTGCACCGCTATGCGCGTCGGCTGAACCCTTTCCGCTGACCGGTCCGTAGCTGCCGGGGTTGAACCAGCCTCGTCACACGCTAAGCGTCGGGGAAAGTGACGGAGACAAGGATGACGACAGGCAAGACCATTGCGGCGCTGGCGCTGCTGTGCGTGGCGGGGCCCGCGCTGGCGGACGGCTTCGCGCCGGGCCGCTGGGAGCACAAGACCGTCACGCTCAGCGCCGAGGTGCCCGGCGTGCCGCAATGGCTGGTGAAGCTGTTCGCCGGCAACCAGACCCGCAAGAGCTGCCACAACGCCGCCCAGCTTGCCGCCCATCCCGAAGCGCTGTTGACCCAGGACGACGCCGCCGTCTGCAAGCTGCGCCATTTCTCGATGGCCAATGGCAAGCTGGCCTATGACACCTTCTGCACCAACAAGCGCTTCCCCGAGGGGCTGCTGGTCTCGTCCAAGGGCAGCTATACGCCCGACAGCTACACCATCTCCACGCTCACCACGGGCACCAAGGAAGGCGAGCCCGTAAAGATCGTGACGAACGGCAGCGGCAAGCGTATCGCGCCCGCATGCAAGTAGATTCCTCTTTCGACGTCTTCGCCTATCTCGAGCGGATCGGCCTGAAGCTCGCCCCCGCCGCCGATGCCGAGGGGCTGGAGACCATCCAGCGCGCCCATCGCCTCGCCATTCCCTTCGAGAATCTCGACGTGCGGCTGGGCCGCGGCATCAGCCTCGATCCCGCCCATGTGTTCGACAAGCTCGTCCATCGCCGCCGCGGCGGCTATTGCTTCGAGCAGAACCAGCTGTTCCTGCGCGCGCTTCAGGCCTTCGGCTTCGCCGCCCGGCCGCTGCTCGCCCGCGTCTGGCTGATGGCGACCGAGCCGCAGCCGCGCACCCACACGCTCAACCTGGTCGAGATCGGCGGCGAGCCGTGGATCGCCGATGCCGGCTTCGGCGGCAGCTATTCTCCGCCGATGCGCCTGGCCGAGGGATCGACCGCCACCGGCCCCGACGGCGCCGAGTTCCGCCTGTCGCACGAGCCGGACAATGGCTGGCTGCTCGAACGGCGCGGCGATCCGACCACCACCGACGGTCGCACCGCCGACAACGACTGGCAGAAACAGTACAGCTTCACCCTCGACACGGTGCTGCCGGTCGACCTGGAGATGTCCAACCATTGGACCTCGACCCGCTCCGACACGCGCTTCACCACGCTCACGGTGATCAGCCTGTGCCTGCCCACCGGCTTCGCCACGCTCACCGACCGGCACTATAGCCGCCGCAACGCCACGGAGCATGCCGAGAGCGAGATCGAAAGCGCCAAGGCCTATCGCCTGCGGCTGAACTTCGTGTTCGGCATCGTCCTCGACGAGGTCGAGGTGATGGGTCTGGGGCTGTACTGAGGGATTGCCCTCCCCGGACTTAAGCGTCATCCCAGCGAAAGCTGGGATCTCACTTTACCCTTCGCCAACGAAAGGCAGGGGGATTCCAGCTTTCGCTGGAATGACGTGAGGGGCGAGATGAAGATCGGGGATAGCCATTGACCGCTGACAGCAAACCCCGCCACGCCGTCCGCTCGGTGGTCGGCGGATCGCTCGGCAATCTCGTCGAATGGTATGACTGGTATATCTATTCGGCCTTCTCGCTCTACTTCGCGAAGAGCTTCTTCCCCGAGGGCGACGCGACCGCGCAGCTTCTCGCCACCAGCGTGGTCTTCGCGATCGGTTTCCTGATGCGGCCGCTGGGTGGGTGGCTGCTCGGCATCATGGCCGACCGCTATGGCCGCAAGACCGCGCTGACCTGGTCGATCACCCTGATGTGCGCGGGATCGCTGATCATCACCTTCGTGCCCACCTATGCCGCGATCGGCATCTGGGCGCCGCTGCTGCTCACCTTCGCGCGCATGGCGCAGGGGCTCAGCCTGGGCGGCGAGTTCGGCACCGCCGCCACCTACCTCACCGAGATCGCCCCGCCCGACAAGCGCGGCTTCTGGTCGAGCTTCCAATATGTCACCCTGATCGCCGGCCAGCTGCTCGCGCTGGCACTGCTCGTCACCCTGCAATTCTTCTTCCTCACCGAGGCGCAGCTGGAGGCCTGGGGCTGGCGCTTCGCCTTCGCCACCGGTGCGGTGCTGGCGATCAGCGTCTTCTGGCTGCGGCGCGGGATCGACGAGACCCCGGACTTCATCGAGGAATCCTCCGGCGAGCGCCGCAAGGGCGGCCTCCTCACCCTGCTGCGCGAACAGCCCAAGCAGTTCGCGCTGGTGTTCGGCCTGTCGATCGGCAGCAATGTCAGCTTCTACGCCTTCACCACCTATATGCAGAAATATCTGGTCGCGAGCTCGGGCTTCGCCAAGAGCCAGGCCTCGCTGATCTGCTCGGGCGCGCTGATCTTCTACATCATCATCCAGCCGATGCTGGGCGCGCTGTCGGACAAGATCGGCCGCAAGCCCCTGCTCTACTGGTGCTGGATCGGCGGGGTGATCGCCACCGTGCCGCTGTTCACCGCGCTCGGCGCCGCCACCGGCATGCTGGAGGCTTTCCTGCTTCTCTGCGTCGCCTATCTGATCATCTCGGGATCGAGCGCCACCAGCGCGGTAGTGAAGGCCGAGCTGTTCCCGCCGCATATCCGCGCGCTGGGCGTCGGCCTGCCCTATGCGCTGAGCCAGGCGATCTTCGGCGGCACCGCGGAATCGGTGGCCCTGTGGTTCAAGAGCGAGGGGGTCGAGGCCGCCTTCTTCTGGTATGTCACGGGCTGCATGGCCGTGGCGCTGATCACCACCCTGTTCGTGCCCGAGACGCGCTGGCCGGGCGGAAGGCCGAAGCGCCGGGCCTGATCCCATGTGCGTGCTCGCTCTCGCCTGGAATGCGCATCCGCGCTGGCGGCTCGTCGTCGCCGGCAATCGCGACGAATATCATGCCCGCCCGGCCGCCCCGCTCGCCCGCTGGCAGGATCACCCCGAGCTGCTGGCCGGCCGCGACCTGAAGTCGGGCGGCACCTGGCTCGGCGTGTCGGAGGGCGGGCGCTTCGTGGTGGTCACCAATTTGCGCGGCTATGGCGAGGCCGAGCCCGACCGCCCCTCGCGCGGGGCGCTCGTCACCAACCTGCTCGACGGCGCCGATCCGGCCCAGGTGGAGATCGCGGCCTATAATCCGGTCAACCTGATCGCGCTGACCGCCGACCGCGCCCACTTCCTCAGCAACCGTCCCGAGCCATTGCGCACCGCACTATCGCCGGGCCTCTACGGCCTCTCCAACGGCACGCTCGACGAGCCCTGGCCAAAGACGATGCAGCTCAAGTCGATCCTGCTCGACTGGCTGATGGGGCCCGCCGAAGACCCCGCCCCGTTGCTGGCAGGGCTGCGCGAGGACAGCCTGCCCGCGATCGGCCTGGATCCCGCTTTTCCGTCCGATGTGCCGCAGGAGCCGAAGGACAGCCCGATCTTCATTCGGAACCCGGTCTACGGGACCCGTTGCAGCTCGGTGGTGCTGGTCGATCGCAACGGCCGGGGCCTGTTCCTGGAACGCCGCTACGACGCCGTGGCCATGGTGGCCGGCGACTCGCAGATCGCCTTTTCCTGGCCTCCCAAGGGCTGAATTCGGGGCCCGGCTAGCGGCCCCCTATCAGTCCACTATGGACCAACATCCGCATATCTATCTGTATGATGGAGAAAATTGTGCAGGCGCGTAATGCAACGCTTGTTGCCCGCTTGCATAGGGCTCGTCTGCCGCTAAAGGGAGTATCCTCACTATTGGAGATTCGATCAATGCGTTCCACAACTATCCGCGCTGCGGTGCTCGCGGCCCTCGCCATTCCGGCGGCCGCATTCGCCCAGTCGGCCCCGGCCATCAAGACCGGCCAGATGGTGACCAGCGCGGACGGCAAGCGCGTCGGCCGCGTCTATGACATCGACAAGGCGAAGGACGGTTCGGTCGCTTCGGTCGTCATCATCCGGGACTCGAAGATCATCCGCATCGCGGCTTCGACCCTGACCTCGTCGGACAAGGGCCTGACCACCTCGCTCAGCAACGCGGACGTCGCGAAGCTGAAGTAAGAGGCGCCGATCCCAAGGGATCGGACATCGCATTGAAAGCGCCGCGCACCGGCTCGTTCCGGTGTCGCGGCGTTTTTGCGTGCGGGCTCGCCGGGCGGCGATACCACCCGGTTGCAACCGCAGTTGACGCTGACAGAACGATGTCAGTCCGCTTGGGTTCCCTCGATTGACTCGCTGACACATGACTCTAAGCCCCGCCCCTATCGAACCTGAGGAGAGGACGATGGCGCAGGAACTGGACGGCAAGGTCGCGATCATCACCGGTGGCGCGCGCGGCATCGGCCGGGCCACGGTGGACCGCTATGTCGAGGAAGGCGCCAGGGTCGTCATCGCCGACGTCAATGACGAACTGGGCGAGCAGGCCGCCGCCGAGCTGGGCAGCGCCGTCCGTTACAAGCGCACCGACGTCTCGAAGCAGGCCGAGATCGACGCGCTGGTCGCCTTCGCCCTCGCCGAGTTTGGCGGGCTCGACGTGATGATGAACAATGCCGGCGTGACCGACAATAATTTCGGCCCGCTGGTCGACGCCGATTTCGGCAATTTCCAGCGCATCACCGAAGTGAACCTGCTCGGCGTGTTCCTGGGCGCGCAGGCGGCGGCGCGGCACATGGCCAAGCATGGCGGCGGCTCGATCATCAACGTCGCCTCGATCGCGGGCACCCGCCCCGGCCATGGCCTGTGGACCTATCGCGCGATCAAGGCCGGCGTGTGCAACTTCACCCAGTCGGCGGCGATGGACCTGGGCCCGGACCTGATCCGGGTCAACTGCATCTGCCCCGGCAATATTCCCACCGACATGGGCAGCTATGCCCATCCCGAGCCCGGCATGACGATGGAGGACACCCTCCTCATCCGTGACTCGATCAACGCCGCGCGCATGCGCCGCCAGGCGCTCCAGCGGCAGGGCACGGTGGTCGACATCGCCAATGGCGCGGTGTTCCTGGGCAGCGATCGTTCGGCGCAGGTCACCGGCCTGATCATGCCGATCGACGGCGGCGCCACCGCAGGCGACCCGATCAGCCAGATCGCCGAAATCCTCGACGCGCGAAAGAGCGCGCTGGCCGAGATCGCGGCGAAGAAGGGGTAATTCCCAATTCCTCCCCTGCTTTTGCAGGGGAGGGGGACCGTCCGCGCAGCGGATGGTGGAGGGGCTTCTTCGCTCGTCCCGCCGGCCCCTCCACCGTCCTGCGGACGGTCCCCCTCCCCGTTCCGGGGAGGAATAGTTTCTACGGCACCATCCACGCCTGCCCCGGCTGCGTCGTCACGAAGCGATCGGCGTCGAGCTTCGCGCGCTTGGCCTGCTCGGCCAGTTCCACCGGCGGCCGGTCGGCGCTTTCGTCGGTCAGCCGGAAGGTGCCCCAATGGATGCCCAGCGCATGTTCGGCGCCCAGCGCCTTGAACGCGGCGATCGACTGGGCCGGGTCGACATGGTTGCCGCCGAACACTTCGCGCGGATGATAGGCGCCGATCGGCAGGATCGCGAGGCGGAAGGGCCCGTGGCGCGCCGCCGCCGTCGGCCAGCTCCCATCGCCCCAGCCGGTGTCGCCGGCGAAGAAGATGTTGCCGCCCGGCAGGACGATGGTGAAGCCGCTCCACAGCGCGCGGTTGCGGTCCTGCCCCCAGCGCGATCCCCAATGGTGGACCCGCTCGACGATCACCGACACGCCCGGCTTCACCGGCACCACGCCGTCCCAGTCGCGCGCCACCGCGTCGATCCCCTCGCCCTTCAGGATCGCGTCGTTGCCCAGGCTGGTGACGATCACCGGCCGGTCACGATCCCACAACCGTTCCAGGGTCGGCAGGTCCATATGGTCATAATGGTTATGGCTGACGAGGACGAGGTCGATCGGCGGCAGGTCCTCGAAGCGGATGCCGGGCGCCCGCGCGCGGCGCGGCCCCAGCAGGTTCCACGGGCCAGCCACGTCGGACCAGATCGGGTCGGTCAGGATGTTGAGCCCCTGGGTCTGCACCAGCACCGTGGCATGCCCCACCCAGGTCACCCGCATCGCCGATCCCTCGACCCGCGCCGGCGGGCGACCTGGCGTTACCGGAATGCTCTCCGGCCAGCCGGGCGCAGGCTGCCCCGTCACCATGCCGATCACCCGCGAGAAAGCGAATTTGCGCGGCACGCCGGTATCGCCGTCTCCCTCGGGATTGAAGAAGCGCTGCCCGTCAAAATGCGCGCTGGCCGGCCCGCGATAATAGATGCGGTCGAGATAGAGCGGCCGCGCCAGATAGAGGATCGCGCCCAGCACCAGCAGCGCGCCCACGATCCCGCCCAGCCATAACCCCACCCGCTTCATTTGCCTGTCCCTCGCTCCGGCGTCATGATGCGGCGATGCGCTTCCTGGGCCTTCTGATCATCGGTTCCGCTCTCCTTGCACAGGACGCCCGCGCCGATCCACCGGTTCCCGACCCCGCCGCCGTCCGGATCGACTTCACCCGCGACAAGCTCGGCCAGCCGTGGGTACGCGGCCTTGCCGACCGCGCCACCGGCCGCGCGGTGACCGCCGACGATCCCGTCCGCATCGCCTCGATCTCGAAGATGGTCGTGGGCCTCGGGGTGATGCGGATGGTGGAGGCGGGCAGGCTCGATCTCGACCGCGACATTTCAGCCTATCTCGGCTGGCCGCTCCACCATCCGGCCTTTCCCGATACACCGATCACGCTGCGCCTGCTGCTGTCGCATCGCAGTTCGCTCACCGACGCGGCCGACTATGCCCTGCCCTTCGATCGCACGATCCGCGACGCCCTCTCCGATCCCCGCGCCTGGGACAACGAGCACCGGCCCGGCGGCTATTTCCGCTACACCAACCTGAACTTCCCGGTGATCGCCTCGGTGATGGAGGCCGCGACCGGCGAACGCTTCGACCGGCTGATGGACCGGCTGGTGATCCGCCCGTTGCGCCTGAAGGCCTGCTTCAACTGGCCGAGTTGCGACGACGCCACCGTCGCCCGCGCCGTCGTCCTCTATGACGACAAGGGCGTGGCGGTGCGCGACGACAATCGCGGCGCCCGCCCCGCCTGCCCGATCGTCCCGGCGACCAATGGCGATTGCGACCTGTCGCATTGGCGGGCCGGCTATAATGGCGCGACCTTCTCGCCGCAGGGCGGGCTGCGCGTCTCGATGCGCGACCTGGCGACGATCGGCCGAATGCTGCTGGGCGACGGCCGGATCGACGGGCGGCGCTTCCTGTCGAAGCTGTCGATCGGCACATTGCTCACGCCCGCATGGCGCTATGACGGCGGCAACGGCGTCACCGGCGAAAACACGATGGGCACAATCTGCCATTATGGTCTCGCCACCCAGACCTTGGCGACCCGGCAGGAGGGCTGCCGCGACGACCTGTTCGGCGACGGCCGCCCCCGGGTCGGCCATGCCGGCGAGGCCTATGGCCTGCGCTCGGGCCTGTGGATCGACCGCGCGGCGGGAAGCGGTGTCGCCTATTTCGTGACGAGCGTGGCGGACGATGCGCCGCTGGGCGCGGATACGAGCTTCAATCAGGCGGAAGTGGAGATGGCACGGAAGATCCGATAACCATCATCCCCGCGGCCGGCCGCCCATCTCGTCCACCGTCTCCAAATGCTGCGCGAGAAAGGACAGCATCGGCCGAGCCCGTTGTGTGGCCTTGTGCGCCACGATTCCGACGCCGCTGGCTAGGCCGAGGATCACCACGGTACAGAGAAATTTGACGACGACATAGGTGACCGGATCGGCCACCTCATAGGGTGGCGCGTAGTTCCACAGATAGCGCAGGAACCACAGCAGGGCGATCCAGCCGGATAGTAGCAAAAACAGCATGGAAAAGCCGGGAATTGCGAGGCCGACGATGCGTGTTCCCGTTCGGCGGGATGCAAACCAGCACAATGATTTGGGTCGGGCCTCCTCGCCTCTCCCGTTGGAAAATGGACCTCTCCACAGGATCAGGAAACGCCCGACGAAAACGCCATGTGGCCGGTCGCGCGACTTACGACGACCGGCCCGGGCAATTTCGGATCGAATCCGGTCCCGGCATACAGGCCACGAATGTGGCGAGGCCAACCAGATTACCGACCCGAAGGGCGTGAAGCTCATGCAGTCTCGAGCAGCTTCTCGCGGGCGATCTTCTCGCGCCACACCAGCGGGGCGGTGTGGTGGACGCTCTCGCCGGTCGCGTCGACGGCCACCGTCACCGGCATGTCGCGCACGTCGAACTCGTAGATCGCTTCCATGCCGAGATCGGCGAAGCCGACGACCTTGGCGCCCTTGATCGCGCGGGCGACGAGATAGGCCGCGCCGCCCACCGCCATCAGATAGGCGGCCTTCGCCTTCTTGATCGCCTCGATCGCCACCGGACCGCGCTCGGCCTTGCCGACCATCGCGATCAGCCCGGTCTGATCGAGCATCATGCCGGTGAACTTGTCCATGCGGGTCGCGGTCGTCGGGCCGGCCGGGCCGACCACTTCGTCACCGACCGGATCGACCGGGCCGACATAATAGATCACGCGATCCTTGAAGCTGACCGGCAGTTCCTCGCCCTTGGCCAACATGTCCTGGATGCGCTTGTGCGCGGCGTCGCGGCCGGTGAGCATCTTGCCGTTGAGGAGCAGGCGATCGCCCGGCTTCCAGCTCGCCACCTGCTCGGCGGTGAGGTTGTTGAGGTCGACCTTGATCGCCTCCTTCGACGGCGTCCACTCGACCTTCGGCCATTCGTCGAGGTTCGGCGGATCGAGGAAGGCGGGCCCCGAGCCGTCGAGGTGGAAATGCGCATGGCGGGTCGCCGCGCAGTTCGGGATCATCGCGATCGGCTTCGACGCGGCATGGGTCGGATAGTCCATGATCTTGACGTCGAGGATCGTGGCGAGGCCGCCCAGGCCCTGCGCGCCGATGCCGAGCGCATTGACCTTGTCGAAGATCTCGATGCGCAGCTTCTCGATGTCGTTCTGCGGCCCGCGCTGCTTGAGCTGCGCCATGTCGATGTCGCCCATCAGCGACTCCTTGGCCATCGTCATCGCCTTCTCGGCGGTGCCGCCGATGCCGATGCCCAGCATGCCCGGCGGGCACCAGCCGGCGCCCATCTTCGGGATCTGCTCGATCACCCAGTCGACGATCGACTCGCTCGGGTTGAGCATGGCGAATTTCGACTTGTTCTCCGAACCGCCGCCCTTGGCCGCCACCGCGACCTCGACATGGTGGCCCGGCACCATCTCGACGTTCATCACCGAGGGAGTGTTGTCCTTGGTGTTCACGCGGCTGAAAGCGGGATCCTTGAGGATCGAGGCGCGCAGCTTGTTCTCGGGGTGGAGATAGGCGCGGCGGACGCCCTCATCGACGACCTCCTGCAGGCTCTTCTCGCTGTCCAGCAGGCATTGCTGGCCCCATTTGATGAAGACGGTGACGATGCCGGTATCCTGGCAGATCGGGCGATGGCCCTCGGCGCACATGCGACTGTTGGTCAGGATCTGGGCGATGGCATCCTTGGCGGCCGGGCCCTGCTCGGCCTCATAGGCGACACCGAGCGCCTTGATGTAGTCCATCGGGTGATAATAGCTGATATACTGAAGGGCGTCGGCGACGCTCTCGATCAGATCGGCTTCCTTGATGATGACGGTCATGGCCCCGGCTCCGAATGCTTTCCCTTGGATGGGGGTCCCATAGAGCCTGATCGTTTGAGGTGGAAGCGCTTTGCGCTTCCGCCGAAAGCGTGAATCAGGCTCTCTGATATGGTTAGGACCTTGATTCACGGTTCAGGCTGAATCGCCTGAACCGATCAAGGTCCGGCCCCGAAGGCACTGAGGGTCAGCCCTAAAATGCGCTTCTTCGACCGGTGGAAATCATGCCCCGAACCGCCTAGGCAGCTTCGACGGACAAGGAGCGTCGCGACCGAGCATGCAGGATCAGGATCAACGGCCGGCCCAGCCCCCGCCCCGCGAAGAAGTGATGACGCTCGTCAACCTGCTCAACCAGGGCCGGCTGATGGAGGCGATCGCCCATGGCGAGCGGCTGGAGGCGCTCTATCTGCCCTCGCTGCCGCTCTACAACATGCTCGGCTCGGCGAACATCCAGCCCGGCCGCCGCGTGCAGGCCACCGACTGGTTCCGCAAGGCGCTGGGGATCGACCCCAACAATGTCGACACCCTCTACAATATGGGGATCACCTGCCAGGAACTGGGGCGCAAGACCGAGGCGATCTACTGTTTCGAGCGCATCCTGCGGGTGAAACCCGAGATGGCGCAGGTGCGCGCGCTCAAGCTGCTCCTCCAGGCCCATATCTGCGATTGGGAAGGGCTGGCGAACGAAGCGCCGCATCTGGCCATGCTCGGCATCGAGGGCGGCATCGTCTCGCCCTTCACCATGCTGCCGCTGGAGGATGAGCCTGCCCGCCACCGCATCCGATCGGAGCGCTACAGCGCCAAGCTGTTCCAGAAATTCGCGCCGCTGCCCGAGCCGGCGCGCCCGGCGGCCGAACCGGAGCGGCTGCGCATCGGCTATTTCTCGGCCGAAATCCGCAACCATCCGGTCGCCCGGCTGATCGCGCGCGTGCTGGAGCTGCACGACCGCTCGCGCTTCGAGATCCATCTCTATTCCTACGGCCCCAAGATCGAGGACGAGACCCGCGCCCGCATCCTGCGCTCGGTCGACCGCTTCCAGGAGGTCGCCGCCCTCTCCGACGAGGATATCGCCAAGCTCGCCCGACGCGACGGGATCGACGTGGCGATCGATCTGACCGGACACACCACCTATGCCCGCACCGGTCTGTTCGCCTGCCGCGCGGCGCCGGTGCAGATTTCCTATCTCGGCTATCCCGGTACCAGCGGTGCGCCCTTCGTCGATTATGTCGTCACCGACAGGAAGCTGACCCCGCCCGAAGAGCAGCCCCGCTTCTACACCGAGGCGCCGATCTATCTGCCGCATTGCTACCAGGCGCAGGACGACCAGGCGGCGATCGCCGAGCCGCCCGCGCGCACCGCGCTGGGGCTACCCGAACAGGGCTTCGTCTTCTGCGGGATCAACAACAGCTACAAGATCCGGCCCGACCTCTACGACATCTGGATGCGGCTGCTGGCGCGGGTGGAGGGCAGCGTGCTGTGGCTGCTCAAGTCCAACCCCTGGGCCGAGGAGAATCTGCGCAAGCAGGCCGCCGCGCGCGGCGTCGATCCCGCCCGTATCCTCTTCGCCGACTGGAAGGCCTATCCGGACTATCTGGCGCAGTTCCAGCGGGCCGACCTGTTCCTCGACAGCTTCCTCTACAATGCCGGCGCCACCGCCAGCAACGCGCTATGGGCGGGCCTGCCCGTGCTCACCCGCGCCGGCAAGGGCTATCCCGCCCGGATGGCCGCCAGCCTGCTCGACGCGGTGGGGCTGCCTGAGCTCGTCACCACCAGCGACGAAGCCTATGAGGCACTGGCCCTGGAGCTGGCGACCAACCCGGACAAGCTCGCCGAGCTGCGCCAGCGGCTGGCAGTGAACCGCACGACCATGCCGTTGTTCGACAGCGCGCTGTTCACACGGCACATCGAGGAAGGCTATCGACTGGCGTATCGCCGCTGGCTGGGTGGCGAGACGCCGGCAGCGATCGAGGTACCCGATTTGCCTTCCTGACCGTCACCCCAGCGAAGGCTGAAGGATTGAAAAATCGAAGGCCCTACCGCAGCAGCTTCTCGAACAGGGCATAGCTGACATCGTCGGGCTTCTTGCCGCCCGGATCGATGACCAGACCCATCATCCCCTTGGTCCAGTCGGCCGAATCCTCATATTCGCGGAACCAGTCGGTCACGACGATGCGGCGGCCGATGCGCCATTCGTCGCCGCGCTTCTCGAAGCGGTCGACATAGCGGCCCGAACCGACCACGTCGAACGGCGTGCCGTCCTCGCGACGGACCCGGTGGAAGCCCCAGAAATAGGATTCCACCGCGGCTTCATCGCCATGCATCTCGATGTAGATGTTGCCGATCATGTGGAAGCGCATATCCATGCTGTTCAGGATCGGCATCGACCATTCGATGAACTCGTCGCGCGTCCCCTCGAAGGTCAGGTGGTTGTCGATCGCGTCGGGCCAATAGGCGCTTTCCAGCATCTCGCGATCGCACCGGTCAGTGCCGCGCGAATAGCGGTACAGGCACTGCTTGATGGCCTCGCGGTCGGCGAGCTCATCCTTGATCTGGGAAACGCTGACGGTCATCGATCCTCTTCCTCCGGCTCCGATGGCGCGCGGAAGGCGGGTCGACCGGCCTTCCAGACACCTGGATTTTTCACGCGGCTACCATGGCAAATCCGGCGCCGGGAGATTTGACCTTCCCGGACTTTCGGTTAGCCTGACGATGAAGAACCGCCGCGCGGGAGAGGATATATGAGCGACGACATCAAGCTGGTGCAGCAAAGCCTGGACCTGATCGCCTCGGGCCCGGCCGAGGCCTGGGCCGGCAAGATCGCCGAGGATGTGGTGATCCGCTTCCCCTTCGCGCCCCCGCCGGTGAACCGCGAGTTGCGCGGCTATCAGGCGGCGCTGGACGCGCTCTCGGCGCATTGGCAATCGATGCAGGGCTTCGCCTGGCGCGACGTGGTGACGATCGCCACCTCGGATCCCGAACTCTTCCTCACCACCGCCAAGTCCTCCGCCGCTACGGTGACCGGCTACCAATATGCCAACAGCTACGTCATCCTCGTCCGCGTGCGCAGCGGCCAAGTCGTCAGCTATGACGAATATTTCGATCCGGCGCCGGTGGTGGAGATGATGCAGAGCTTCGCCGAGGCGGCGGCTTAAGAGCCGGGAAGAGAGGGAAGAAGAAGACCCTCATCCCGACCTTCTCCCGCAAGCGGGAGAAGGAGAGTCGTCGGCGCTCGCCACAAACGAAGCCCTCTCCCGCCTGCGGGAGAGGGTTGGGTGAGGGTCTTCTTCTTCTGAAACAGCTTAGAACGAAAAAGGCCGGCCCCGCAGTACCGGCCCCTTTTCACGTCTGTCAGCGACAATCACGCCGCCAGCGGAAGCTCCGCCACCACAGCGTCATTATCCGCCTGCGGCGCCGCCGACGCCTCGACCTCAACCGCCTTGCCGCGCGCCGGGAAGATCAGGCGCGAGGCGAGCACGAGCACGCCCAGGCCGAAATAGACCGAGAGAACGATCGCCGGGCTGAACAGCAGCGCGCCCGCGAACAGGATCCGCAGCCAGTTGGCGTTGAAGCCGAAATCCTGGCCGAGCGCTTCGCACACGCCGAAAAAGGTGTCGTGCCGCCAGAAAACCGCGTTGCCGTTGCTCATCGTCTTTACCCTGCGTCCGGCGGACCCGATGCCCGCGCTCATGACTCTCCTTCAGCACAAGCCGTGCCAAATGGAGCTTTTGTTTGTTTCCAATAGCTTGCCGGAAAGCACCTCAGAGGTGAGTTCGAAGCCATCCGTCATATCCACCAATGGTTAGGAAATCCCGCCACCCGATGGACCTCTTCCTGATATTGTGCGTCGCAATATATGTCAATATACTAATCAAGCTTAGTATTTAGTCTTTGGTCTAGCCTGGAGACGGAGCCGTGGCGGCAGCCCCTTGGGTGCACCGATATTACGAGGCAGCCGCGCCCTGAGGGGCGCCGGGCCGCGCTCAGGCCTGCGACAGCGACAGGAGGTTGCCCTCGGGATCGTGGAACCAGGCCACCTTCGCCATGCCGCCGGGCGCGGTCCAGATGCCCAGTTCGTCCTGCCCCATCCCTTCATAGATGGCGAAGACCACGCCCTTGCCCTTCAGTGCCTGCACATGGCCGACGATGTCGTCGACATTCCAGCCGAGCGCGGGATGGCCGGTGGGCTTGAAGTCGGGAATCACGGTGAGCCGCACCTTGGCCGGCCCCAGGTCGATGAAGTCGCCGAACGGATCGCTGCTCGACAGGGCGAACCCCATCGTCTCGCAATAGAAGGCGATCGAGCGGTCGCGGTCGGTGGTGTAGAGAAAGGCTACCGGCGTCGAAGACTGAAGGCTCATGGCGTCCGACTCCCCTTTAGGCGCGGAGACCATAGCCGTTACGTCAGTGCGAGGGAATTGGGGCTCGTCGTTTCACCACGCCCCGATCCCCGTCGCCCCGATCCGATACTCCTCGATCCGCCGCGCCGTCGCCGGCGACACGCTCTCGGGCAGCGCCTCGACCGGGAACCAGCGCAGTTCCTCCACCTCCATCGCATCGGCTTCACGCAGCGCCGCCGCCTGCTCGGGCGTCACCCGGACGACGAAGATGACGATATGGTCGTCCTTGCCTTCCTTGCGGCTATGGTAGACGCCCAGCAGCCGTTCGATCACGGCGTCGACCAGGCCCACTTCCTCGCGCAGCTCGCGGTGAAGCGCGGTCTCGAAGCTCTCGCCCTTCTTCACCCCGCCGCCCGGCAGATACCAGGCCTCGGTATAGGTGTGACGGATCAGCGCGATCCGCTCTCCGGGATCGACCACGATCGCGCGGACGCCCAGGGTCAGCGGACGGCGCACCTGCCACCACAGGCGCGCCGCCTTGCCGATCCAACGATGTAGCAATGCCATCCCGGCCTCCTGTGGAGAGCCAGGATAGCCGCTCCGTCAGGCCTTGCCAGCATCCTTGTCCAGCTCGCGCGCGATCGCGGCGTGATACTGGTCGATATGCGCCGGATTGACGATCTGGAACAACTCGTCGGGCAGCGGCTGGTCCTTATAGGCCTCCACCGTCATCGTGCGGGTGAACAGGGTCACGCCCTGGCCCGGCTCGGTGAAGAGATATTGGACGGTGATGCGGCCGGGCAGCCCGCCATTGCCCTGCTCGTCATGGCCCAGCTTGCCGACCGAATTGAACACCCACAGCTTGGGCGGCATCGCCATGGCGAGGTGCCAGGTATAAACCTCGCCGCGCGGGCCCTTTTCGGTCCACACGTCGCCCACCTTCAGCGGCAGCTCATTATGGTTGGGGACGCCGCCGACGTCGCGGCTGATCGGATAGGTCTTCGGCCAGTTCGCCGGATTGGAGACGAAGTCGTACACCGTCTGCGACGGGTAGGCGAAGGCGGTTTCCGAAGTGGTGGTGACGATACCCATGGCGCGCGAGCCCCTCCTGATTGGTTGAAGGGTTCGATGAAACGCCGCCGGGGCGATGGCAAATAGCTAAGTGCGATGGGGCATAGCCCCATCGCATAGCCTCAGCCGACGGTCGGCGGGATCACTCGTCGATGAAGTCGAGGAACTGCTGGGCGCCGTCCTGCCAGAAGTCGAACAGCGCGCCCTTGCCGGCGAAGGTGTTCTTCGCCGCCACTTCCCAGGCATCCTCGGCCCAGGCCGGATCGACCAGCTTGGAGCCCTTGATCAGCGCATGAACCTCGAACGAGGTGCGCGGCGGATGATCATAATCCTTCACGCCGCCACGGACGATCAGGGTGGGCACCTTCACTTCATTGAACAGATAATCGGGTACGCCCGGGATCGCCTCGTTGGGCTTGGGGATATAGGCCTCGAACCAGCGGTTCATCACCCGCTCGAACTCCTCGGGGCCGACATCGTGCAGGCGCTGGAGATTCTTAGGATTGGCTTCGATCAGCGGCTTCCAGCCGAACGGCCCCATGCCCAGGGCGGCGATCGCGTCCATGCTGCCGGTCGAGCGGATCGTGCGCAGCTCGTTGAGCACATAGACCGCCGCCAGGTTGATCGAGCTGTACGAACCGCCGACGATGCACCAGGTGATCAGCTTGCGGACCTTCTCGGGGTACATCATCGTGAAGACGATCATGTCGCGCGCGCCGCCCGAGCCGCCCGCCGCGATCACCTTGTCCTTGATCCCGAGCTTGTCGAGCATCAGCCCCAGCGTCTCGGCGCGCATATGCGATTCCGACTGGCCGTAGAGCTGGATATCGGACTTGCCGCAGTTCGGCCGGTCCCACAGCAGCACGCGCTTGCCGCCCGCCGCCAGCTTGTCCGCCAGCTCGTGGACGCCGCCATAATCCTTGCTGAAGCGCCCCCCCGGCGTGATCACGACGATCTCGCCCGTTTCCGGACCAACGAACTCATAGACGACGTCACCGCCGTTGATCTCGACCACCTGATCGACCATTCGACACCCCTCCACTTGGATTTCTCGGCGGCACAGAAATCAGAGATTCGCGCGGTTGTCTACGGGGTACGCAACACCCTCAGAGCCGCTTGCCCATATGGATCGCGACCCCGCCGTTGAGCGCCTCCTCGCGCTCCACCACATAACCGAGCGCGGCGTAGAGGCGCAGATTCTCCTCGAACCGGCTGTTGGTGTAAAGCCGGATGCAGGGCTTCCCCGCCGCCACCGCGAGCGCTTCGGCATGGGCGATCAGGCGACGGCCCAAGCCGCGCTTCTGGAAGGCGGGCGATACCGCGACATTCTCGATCAGCAGGTCGTCGTCGCGCTCCACCGTCTCGATCAGCGCGGCCAGCGCATCGCTCACGAACAGCAGGTCGAAGCGGTGCCGCTCGATCGCCACGGCATAATCGGCCTTCATCGGCAGTGGCTCGCGGCCGATCAGCGGCACCCATTTGGCATAGGCCGCGCGGGTCAGCGCGGTGATCGCCGCGACATCGTCCGCTGTGCCCTGCCGGATCATGCTATCCATGCGCCTCCCCTGCCCTTCCTCGTGCGGAATGGCATCGAAGCTACCCTTTTCCGCGGAAATCGGGAACGTCCCGCACGGTTCGAGCGATTACACAACGATCGCCGGCAGGAAGGGACCCTCCGATGCTCCAGCAGCTCACCTATATCAGCACCGCGCGACCCACGCTGATCCTGTCCGACGTCGAGGCGATCCTGCACGTCTCGCGCGAGCGCAATGCGCGGGCCGAGGTGACCGGCCTGCTGATCTTCGACGGCAAGCGCTTCCTGCAGGCGCTGGAGGGTTCGGCCGAAGCGGTCGCGGCGACCTATGCCCGCATCGCCGCCGACAGCCGGCACCGCGCGCTGGTGAAGCTGTCGAGCCGATCGGTCGACGTGCGGGAGTTCGGCGACTGGTCGATGGCCTCGCACATCGCCGGCCCGGTGATCGGCGGCGGCGACCTTCCCGGCCATGTCGATGCGATGACCCAAGGGCTCAGCGACCCGAACATGCGCGAGACCCTGCGGGGCTTCGCCCGCGTCAGGGCCAGCTAGGCTTCAGCGCAGCGCCGCCGAGCGCCGCCGCAGATCCTCGACGCAGCGCAGCGCGGTCTGGCCGTCCCACATGTCGGGGCGCTTGCGGTCCTGCCGGGGCTGGGCCAGCGCGGCGAGCAACCGCTCGAGCAGATTGCCGGCATTGACCAGCTGGGCCGTCCCTTCGCTGATCGTGATCGGCCGCTCGGTATTCTCGCGCAGGGTCAAGCAGGGGATGCCGAGATAGGTGGTCTCTTCCTGGATGCCGCCCGAGTCCGTGATCACCGCCGCCGCGCCCGCCACCAGGCTCATGAAGCGGACATAGGCGGCCGGGCCGACCAGCGTGATCCCAGCCCCTTCCAGCCGCGCCGCGCCCGCGTCGCCCAGCCGCTGGCGGGTGCGCGGGTGGACCGGGAAGATCAGCGGCAAATGGCCCTGCACCGCGACCAGCGCCTCGACCAGTTTGTCGAGCTGCTCGGGCACATCGACGTTCGACGGACGGTGCAAGGTCACCACGCCATAGCTGCCGGGCTTGTAGCCCAGTTCGCCCGGATAGTCGGCGGCCTCGATCGCGGGGCGGACCAGCTCATAGCTGTCCATCATGATGTTGCCGACCCGGGTGATCCGCTCCTCGGGAATGCCCTCGGCGCGCAGATTGTCGTCGGCGTCCGGTGACGGCGTCCACAGCACGTCGGCCAGCACGTCGGTGACGAGGCGGTTCAGCTCCTCGGGCATGTCGCGGTCGCGGCTGCGCAGGCCCGCCTCCAGATGGACGATCGGCACGCGCAGCTTGCCGGCCGCCATCGAGGCCGCCGCGGTGGAATTGACGTCGCCGACGACGATCAGCCAGTCGGGCCGCTCCTCGATCGCCAACTTCTCATAGGCGATCATCACCCGGCCGGTCTGCTCGGCATGGCTGCCCGATCCGATCCCCAGATGATGGTCGGGCGCCGGCAGCCCCAGATCGGCGAAGATGTCGTCGGACATTGCCGCGTCATAATGCTGGCCGGTGTGGACGATGACGGGCCGGAACTCCTCCGTCGCCTTCAGCGCGTGCCAGAGTGGCGCGACCTTCATGAAATTGGGCCGCGCGGCGGCAATCAGGTGAACGAGGATCGGATCGGCCATGTCAGCGCTGCTCAATGATGATGGTCGTGATGAGGGTGGGCATGGCCGGCATGATCGTGCGCGTCATGCGCATGATCGCCATGGTCGTGATCGGCCTTGCCCTGGCTGCAATCGGCATTGGGGTCGGCACAGCGGCCGCGCTCGATCTGGAAGGTCGAATGGCCGATGCCGAACTCGTCGCGCACCAGCCGCGCGGTCGCGGCGAGGAAATCATCGTCGCCGGCGGAATCGGGCATCAGCAGATGCGCGGTCAGCGCGGTCTCGGTGGTGCTGGTCGGCCAGATATGGAGATGGTGAACCGCACCCACGCCGGGCAGCCCTTCCAGCCGGGCGGTCACCGCATCGGCGTCGATCCCACCGGGCACGCCCTGCAGCGACATCGCCAGCGAGTCGCGGAACAGCCCCCAGGTGCCGATCACGATCACCACGACGATGGCCAGGCTCAGCGCCGGATCCATCCACAGCATCCCCGTCCAGGCGACGAGCAGGCCGGCAAGCACGACGCCCGCCGAAATGCCGGCATCGGCCGCCATATGGAGGAAGGCGCCACGGATGTTCAGGTCATGCTCGCGCCCGCGCAGGAACATCAGCGCGGTGCCCAAATTGATGACGATGCCGATCCCGGCGACGATCATCATCATCCCCGTCTCGATCGGATGCGGCGTCACGAAGCGCTGGATCGCCCCCAGCGCGATCGCCCCGCAGGCGACCAGCAGGAACACCGCGTTGAACAGCGCCGCGAGGATCGAGGATCCGCGCAGCCCATAGGTGTAGCGCGCGCTCGCCGGCCGCTTCGACAGCGCATAGGCGGCCCAGGCCATCACCAACCCCAGCACGTCCGACAGATTATGCCCGGCATCGGCGAGCAGCGCGACCGACCCGGAGGCCAGCCCCGCCAGCCCCTCGACGATCACGAAGCCCAGGTTGAGCGTGACGCCGATCGCGAAGGCGCGGCCATAGCTGTCGGGTGCATGGCTGTGCCCATGCCCATGGCTATGGCCGTGCCCGTGATGCCCATGGCCGCCATGATCGTGGTTGTGCAGTCCCATCGCCCCTTCCTAACCTGCCCTTTCGGGCATGGCGAGAGGCGCTGTTTTCCGCCGCACCGGCTGATCAGGCGCTGAACAGGATCGGCAAGGTCGCGCCGGCCAGCAGTTCCTGGGTTACTCCGCCCAGCAGCAGTTCGCGCAGACGCGACCGCGCCGTCGCGCCCAGGATCAGCAGGTCCGACCGATGCGCATCGGCGCTCTGGACGAGCACCGCCGAATGAGGACGCCCCTCGGCCTTCTGATTGTCGACCTCGACCGCGAAGCCATGCCGGCCCAGATAGCGGGCGATGTCGGCGCCCGGCTCCTCGCCATGCCCCTTCGCCGAAGGGTTGGCCGCGACGGTGACGACCTGGATGTCGGCGCCCGGCTCCAGCAGCGGCATCGCATCGCCCAGCGCCCGCGTCGCTTCCCGCGAGGCGTTCCAGCCCAGCGTTGCCCGTGCGAAAGCCCGGGGCTTCCAGCCGGTCGGCAGCACCAGCACGGGCCGCCCCGAAGCGAAGACGACATTCTCGAACACGCGGCGGCGCAGGGGCCAATCCTCGCCGCCGCAGCCGGGCCCGAACAGGATCAGGTCGGCATAGCGCGCCTGCGTCGGCGAACGATCGAGCAGCACTTCGGAGACCTCGATCAATTCGCGAATCTCGACGCCTTCCTTCTTCGCCAGTTCCGCGAGCGCGGCGCGCTTCGTCTCCGACGCCTCCAGATAGGCCGACAGCGCGACATAGGGCGGCCCCAGGGTGATTCCATAATCGGGAGTCGGGATCGCCGACAGCAGCACCAGGGTCAGCCGCGCCTCGTGAAAGCGCGCAAAGGCCAGTGCATCGTCGATGAAGGCTTCGTCGCCGTCACCGCTATCCAGAAAAGCCAGTATTTCCTTGAGCATAGCATGCCCTTCTTAGATCGGCTCTCCTCCACCCACCGATGTAGTCAGCGGCGGCGGCGGCCGCAATCCCCGCATCCTATCCGGTGATGCGATTCTTCCTCCGAAACAGGGTGATTCGCGGGAAAACGCCCCCGAAATCATCGCGATATCCGGTGCGATCCATCGCAGAATCTGCCCATTTTTCGGACCATTCGACCTTTGTCGGCGATGAGGTGCAGATCGAAACTTTACATGGGGGTCCGTGCACCATATATCCCCGCCTCCGCTGCCCCATGGGACTTCCACCGCAAGGCAGCTTTCTTGCCAACGTTACACCCGGAGGTCCCTTGAGTTGCACAAGCATCATAGCGCGCTGGGGCTAGCTACCGCCCTTCGACCGGTTCAGCCGGTCACGCTCCTTCGTCCGCACGCCGCTGCGCGGGCTGCCCGGTTCTTCGTCGAGAAGTTCCAGGGACGCTCGATGTATGCCGTCAAGGCGAACCCGTCGCCCGAACTGATCCAGATCCTGTGGGAGAATGGGATCACGCAGTTCGATGTCGCGTCGATCGCCGAAGTGCGCCTCGTCCACGGCATCGCGCCGGAAGCGACCCTCTGCTTCATGCACCCGGTCAAGGCCGAGGAAGCGATCGCCGACGCCTATTTCAACTATGGCGTCCGCACCTTCTCGCTCGATTCGATCGAGGAGCTGGAGAAGATCGAGCGTGCCACCGATGGCGCGGCCGACCTGACCCTGTGCGTCCGCATGCGCGTCTCGTCGGAGATGTCGAAGCTGAGCCTCGCGTCGAAGTTCGGCGTCGAGCTGACCGAGGCGAAGGAGCTGCTGCAGCGCACCCGCCAGGTCGCCGATGCGCTCGGCATCTGCTTCCATGTCGGCAGCCAGGCGATGAGCCCCTCGGCCTATGTCCAGGCGATGGAGAAAGTCCGCGCCGCGATCGTCTCAGCGGCGGTCACCGTCGACGTGATCGACGTGGGCGGCGGCTTCCCCTCGGTCTATCCGGGCATGGAGCCTCCGGCGCTTGAAGCCTATTTCGGTGCGATCCACCAGGCGTTCGAGAGCCTGCCGGTGTCCTATTCGTCCGAGCTGTGGTGCGAGCCCGGCCGTGCGCTGTGCGCCGAATATGCGAGCCTGCTGGTGCGGGTCGAGCGTCGCCGCGGCGACGAGCTCTACATCAACGACGGCGCCTATGGCGCGTTGTTCGATGCGGCGCATGTCGGCTGGCGTTTCCCGGTGCAGCTCCTGCGCGAGCCGGAATCGCCGGCGCGGGACGTGGGCTTCAGCTTCTACGGGCCGACCTGCGACGACATGGATCGCATGGCGGGGCCGTTCATGCTGCCGGCCGACACCCAGCCGGGCGACTATATCGAGATCGGCATGCTCGGTGCCTATGGCTGCGCGATGCGCACCGGCTTCAACGGCTTCACCGCCGGTGAGCGGGTGATCGTCGACGACGAGCCGATGGCGACGCTCTATGTCCGCGACGACAGCCGTGAGGCGGTTTCGTCGAACGTCATCAAGCTGTAAGGACAGCACCTCTAACGAAGCCGTCATGCCAGCACAGGTTGGCATCTCGGGAGGCCGGGGCGTGTTCCCCTTCCTGAGATCCCAGCCATGCTGGGATGACGGCTAACGATATTCAAGGAAAGCCTCATGACCGATTCCTCCGTCAACGACACGCGCAAGGCCGAGCTGCTCTCGACCGTCGTCGAGCATATCGACATCACGAGCTTCGACGCCCGCCCGATCATCGACGCGATGGGCAAGATGAGCTTCACCAGCCGCGACCTCGCCCGCGCGACCCGCATCTACAACGACATGCTGGCCGATCCCGACTGCACCATCTTCCTGGTGATCGCGGGCTCCACCTCGGCCGGCGGCTGCATGGACGCCTATGCCGAGCTGCTGCGCTCGGGCATGGTCGACGCGGTCGTCGCGACCGGCGCCACCATCGTCGACATGGATTTCTTCGAGGGCCTCGGCCACAAGCATTATCAGGCGCTCGAAGTGCCCGACGACGACACGCTGCGCTCGCTCTACATCGACCGCATCTACGACACCTATATCGACGAGGAGCAGCTGCAGGACTGCGACTTCACGATCAACAAGATCGCGAACTCGCTGGAGCCCCGCCCCTATTCGAGCCGCGCCTTCATCCGCGAGATGGGCAAGTATCTCTCCGAGCACGGCAAGAAGGAGAACAGCCTCGTCAAGCTCGCCTATGAGCATGACGTGCCGATCTTCTGCCCGGCCTTCGTCGACAGCTCGGCCGGCTTCGGCCTGGTCAAGCACCAGGTGGACTGCATGAAGGCGGGCCGCCCCTATATGGTGCTCGACGCGATCGCCGACTTCCGCGAACTGACCGACATCAAGATCAAGGCGGGCACCAGCGGTCTGCTGATGATCGGCGGCGGCGTGCCGAAGAACTTCATCCAGGACACCGTCGTCTGCGCCGAAATCCTCGGCCATGAGGACATCGCCGTCCATAAGTACGCCGTGCAGATCACCGTCGCCGACGTGCGCGACGGCGCCTGCTCCTCGTCGACCCTCCAGGAGGCGGCGAGCTGGGGCAAGGTCAACACCGGTATCGAGCAGATGGTGTTCGCCGAGGCTGGCTCGGTCATCCCGCTGCTGGCGTCGGACGCCTATCACCGCGGCCACTGGAAGAACCGCGCCAAGCGCGCTTGGGGCAAGCTGTTCGACTGATTTCGATCGAGCACCCCGGCGAAGGTCGGGATCCGGAAACGCAGACGCCGGGGTTCACGCCCCGGCGTTTGTCATTTGGGGCAAGGGACTTTCACCGACCCGACGGCCGCCCGATCGGCCCGCCCTGCTCGCGGCTCTCGAAGGCCAGGCGCTGCATCAGGTCGAACAGATTGTAGATCTGGCCGCTGCGCGACAGGGCATCGGCCTTTTCCAGCAGGCGCTCGACCTTGCCGTCCATGTAGCCGGCATCGCCCCAGTAAGCGAGGCTCCAGTCCGCGAAGCGGTAGCCGTCGATCGGGCGCCGCTCGATCACCGTCACCTGTTCGTGGCGCCAGTCGCGTCGGATGCTGACCATCAGTTGATCGATCGTCTCTTTCGGCCCTTCGAGAATCTGCGCAAAATGCCGTTCGGTAAAGATCAGCGCGCCGCGCACTTCGAGCGAGCGGTTCCTTTCAGTCGACTCCGTAACGATCTTGTCGACTTCTTCGGCCTGGGACGGCAGTGCAAGCAGGCTTCGACTGACATAGATGAGCGATAGAAGCATGGCTTCTCTCTGACAGAAAATAGCTATTTGGTCATTTAGGAAAGCTGCGGAATTCCTTGGCTTTTCGTCGAATACCTCTCGTTTCGGGACAGTATAATTTACAATGTTTGACTTGTGATGAACGGCCATGAAGCCAGGACTCTTGCCTTCCCTTACGGAACAGTAAAGAAAGCTGAATCAGGTCAAATGCGCCGAAAAAAAGAGGGGATGCCATCATGCACACGCCGATTCTCAGCGCGGTGATCGCACTGGTTTTGTGGACCTTCGTGATGTGGGCCTGGCTATATGCGACGCGCCTGCCGGCGATCACCCGGAACAAGATCGTCTATGATCCGCAGCGCCCGGCGAGCGAGTTCATGGACCAGATTCCGGCAAACGTCCGCTGGAAGGCGGACAATTACAACCACCTCCATGAACAGCCGACGATCTTCTACGCGGTTGCGATCACCCTCGCGATCCTCGGCGCCGGCGGCGGGCTCAACGCCACGCTTGCGTGGCTCTATGTCGGTCTCAGGGTGGTCCACAGCCTGATCCAGGCCACCGTCAACCAGGTGATGCCGCGCTTCCTGGTCTTCGTGCTGGCGTCGCTGGTGCTGTTCGTGCTCGCGCTCCGGGCGGCACTGCTGCTGTTCGGCGGGCCGAGCGCTTAACCCTTCTCCGTCATCCAGCGAAAGCTGGGATCTCAGTGCCTTATCCGAACCTGCCGCTGGCGAGACGAAGAAAAGGGAGATCCCAGCTTTCGCTGGGATGACGAGAGACTTTTAAAAGCGATAGCCCGCCGAGAGCTGTAGAACGGGGCGATAGCCGTCCGCCCTGCCCCGCTCGCGCGAGCTCAGGTCGAGCGGAGTGACAAGCAGGCTGTCGTCGGGCCGGTTCATCGCGCGGCCGACCAGGCCCAGGTCGCCGCCGAGCACCAGCCCCTCGGCCACCCGGCCGGCAAAGCCGACCGCCATCAGCGGAGCATAGCGCGCGGTGCCGATATCGCCGCCATCGTCGGTCACCCGCAGCAGCCGGCCATTATCATCCTCGCGCAGCCCCAGCGAGACGCGGAAGGCGTCGCCGAAGGGGTGGACGTCCCCGGTCATCGCATAGGAGCGCGGGCGCCGTGCGGAGGTTCCGCGATCGCGGACCATATCGTCATAGGGTTCGGCGCGGACATAGGCGGCGCTGCGACGGATCGCGAGCCAGCGGCGCGGATGATAGACCACCTCCGCCGTGCCTTCGAGCGCATGGAGGTTGAGTGGCAGCCGCGCGGGTGCCACCGTCGCCGCCTCCGCGGACACCGCCGCCGTCAACCCAAGCAAAGCCAGAAACGCACGACCCGAAACCATCGACACCACCGCTGGAAAAGGATGGGGCGACGCTGTCCTAGGCGCGATAAGAGATGGTTAACGGCGAAGGCCGAAGGGGTCAGCCTTCGACCAAAGGGCTAGAGCCTGATCGTTTGAGGCGGAAGCGCTCCGTGCTTCCACCGCGATCGTGAATCAGGCTCTATTCGAACAATCAAGCCTTGCGCGTGAAGGACGCCACCAGCTCGGCATGGGTCGACCAGCGGAACTGGCCGACCGGCGTCACCCATTCGAGCGTCCAGCCACCCTCCACCAATATCCGCGCGTCGCGCGCGAAGGTCGACGGGTTGCACGACACATAAGCGATGCGCTGCAGCTTGGTCGTGGCGGCAAGCGCGGCCATCTGCTCCTTGGCGCCGGCGCGCGGCGGATCGAGCACCACCACCTCGAACCGGTCGAGCTCGGCGGTGTCGAGCGGGCGGCGGAACAGGTCGCGATGGTCGACCGCGATCTTGCGCTGGGCGCGGTCGGACGCCGCCTTCAGCGCCAGCACCGCGTCGCGCGCGCCCTCGGCCGCATAGACCCGGCGGGTCTTCGACAGCGGCAACGCGAAGGTGCCGAGGCCCGCGAACAGGTCCGCCACCAGGGTCGCCTCGCCCACGATCACCTCGACCGCCGCGACCAGCGCCGCCTCGCCTGCCGCCGTCGCCTGCAGGAAGCCGCCCGAAGGAAAGGGCACCGGGATGCCACCCAGGGTCACGGTCGCCGCCTCGGGCTCCCAGCGCGGCTGCGCGCCATAGCCGTCGTCGACCGACAGGCGGGCCAGCTTGTGCTCGACGGCGAAGGCGTTGAGCGCCTCGATCGCCTCCAGCCCCTCGATCTCCACCTTCTCCAGCAGCACGTCAACGCCCTGGTCGACCAGGGTCATCTGCACGCCCGCGGCGCGCCGGTCACGCAGCAGCGGGTGGACCAGACGGCGCAGCGGCTCGACCAGCGCGAACAGCGCCGGGTGCAAGATCGCGCACATCTTCAGGTCGACGATATGGTGGCTTCCCGCCTCGTTGAAGCCGAGCAGCATCCGCTTGCCCTGACGTTCGGCGTTGAACGATGCGCGGCGGCGCGTCTCGGGCGGCGACAGGACCGCAACGCCCAGTTCGGGCAGCGCGATCTTCTGCTGGGTCAACGCGCCCGTGATCCGCTGGCCCAGAAACTCGGCATAGCTCTCGTCGTCGACATGCTGGAGCTGGCAGCCGCCGCATTTCGGGAAATGGCGGCAGACCGGCTCGACATGGTGTGGCCCCCAGCTCAGCGAGCCGTCGACGGCGAGCATGTCGCCCGGCGCCGAGAGCGGCGAATGGCGGCCATCCTCGGTCATCCCCTCGCCCCGCGCGGCGATGCGGACGATCGGAACCTCGTCGGTCACAGACATTCGGCGAGTGCTCCTGGGATATGTGCGATCAGATCATCGGCGATCAGCCCCGGCCCCGCCAGCTCGGCGGCGCGGCCATGGAGCCAGACCCCGGCGCAGGCCGCTTCGAACGGCTCCAGCCCCCGCGCACGCTGTGCGGCGATCAGGCCGGCGAGGACGTCGCCTGTCCCCGCGCTCGCGAGCCAGCCCGGCGCGGGCGCGGCGATCGCGGCCCGGCCATCGGGGACCGCGACCACGGTATCGGGGCCCTTGAGCACGACCACCGCCTGCGCACGATCGGCGGCGATGCGAGCGCGCTCGACCCGGCTGCTGTCGAGTTTGCCGAACAGGCTTGCGAACTCGCCTTCATGCGGAGTCAGGATCGGCAGGCCGGGCAGCACCGCGCCGTCGAGCAACATCAGCGCATCGGCGTCGAGCACCAGCGGCTTGGCGCTGGCGAGCGCCGTATCGAGCAACGCCCGTCCCGCCGCGTCACGGCCCAGGCCAGGCCCGACCAGTGCCGCCCCCACCCGACGATCGGCCAGGATATCGGCCAGCGGCGCGTCCTTGCGGACGATCGCGGCGGGGCCACCCTGCCCCGTGCCGACCAGCGTGACATAGCCGCAGCCGCGTTGCGCGGACATCGCGGCCAGCAGCGCCGCGCCCGGCATCGCGCCTTCGGCGACGACGACATGGCCGCGCGTATATTTATGATCGGCCGGCCCCGGCGCGGGCAGATAAGGGCGCCCGATCTCCGACAATAGCGACTGGCCGGGGATGCCGATATCGCCCAGCACGATCCGTCCCATCAGCGCCGCGGCGGGCTGGAGCCGGTGGGCGGGCTTCAGCACCGCTAGCGCCACCGTCATCTGATAGGCGATCGCCGGGCCCAGCAGCGCGCCGTCATCAGTGCCGATCCCGCTCGGCACGTCCACCGCGATCCGGATCTTCGCCCCCGCCGCCAGCCGGGCGAGCGGCCCCGCTACAGCCGGATCGAGCGGACGGGCGAGCCCGGTGCCGAACAGCGCGTCGATCAGCAGCGGCGCCGGCTCGGCGGCATCGAGCGCCTCCACCGGGCCGGTCCAGCGCGCACGCATCGTCCGCGCCGTATCGGTGCGCGGCTCGCCGCTCGCCGCGACGCGAACCTTCACCCCGCGCTCGGCGAGCAATCGCGCAATCACATAGCCGTCGCCGCCATTATTGCCGGGCCCGCACAGCACCAGCACCGCCATGTTGCCGGCATGGCGCCACGCCGCCTCGGCGACGGCCGCGCCCGCGCGCTCCATCGCCGCCTCGACGGTGACGCCGGTCGCGAACACCGCCTCCTCGGCGGCGCGCGTCTCGGCGGCGGTCAGGATCGGTCGGCCGGTCATCGAACTCCCTCGTCACGCGCGTCGCCCCGGCGGAGGCCGGGGCCGCCACGAAAGGCACGATATGCTGGCCGCAAAAGCCTCTGGCGGCTCCGGCGTCCGCCGGAGCGACGCAGGATAACGGCCTCAGAGATCGGCAAAAACATGGGTCTCCGCCTTGGCGCCGGGATGCGTCACCGCTCCCAGCCAGGCCGGGCCGACATTCTGCGCATAGCGCCACAGCGCGCCCGACTGATAGTCGTTCCGGCGCGGCTGCCACTTGGCCCGGCGCTCAGCCAGCACATCCTCGGACACCTCGAGGTCGATCGTCCCCGCCACCGCGTCGATGCTGATGATGTCGCCATCCTCGACCAGCGCGATCGGCCCGCCATCGGCGGCCTCGGGGCCGACATGGCCGATGCAGAAGCCACGGGTCGCGCCCGAGAAACGGCCATCGGTGATCAACGCCACCTTCTCGCCCATGCCCTGGCCATAGAGCGCGGCGGTGGTCGCCAGCATCTCGCGCATGCCGGGGCCGCCCTTGGGGCCCTCGTTGCGGATGACGATCACGGCGCCTTCCTTGATCGTGCGCCCCTCGACCGCGGCGAAGCAGTCCTCCTCGCACTCGAACACCTGCGCCGGGCCGCTGAACTGCAGCCGCGCCATGCCCGCTACCTTCACGATCGCGCCGTCGGGGGCCAGCGAGCCTTTCAGGCCCACAACGCCGCCGGTCGGGGTGATCGGCGCCTTGGCGTCATAGATCACCTTCTGGTCGGGGTTCCAGGTCACCTGCTCGATATTCTCGCCCAGCGTCCTGCCGCTCACGGTCATGCAGTCGCCATGCAGCAGCCCTTCGGCCAGCAAGGTCTTCATCACCATGTAGACGCCGCCGGCCTCGTACATGTCCTTGGCGACATAGCGGCCGCCCGGCTTCAGGTCGGCGATATAGGGGGTCGACTTGAAGATATCGGCCACGTCGAACAGCGAGAAGTCGATCCCGCACTCGTTCGCCATCGCCGGCAGATGCAGGCCGCCATTGGTCGAGCCGCCGGTCGCCGCGACGATGCGCGCAGCGTTTTCGAACGCCTCGCGGGTGCAGATGTCGCGCGGGCGGATCTGCTTGGCGATCAGCTCCATCACCTGCTTGCCGGCCGCGCGGGCCAGGTCGCCACGCCCCTCATAGGGCGCGGGCATCATGTTGGAATTGGGCAGCGACAGGCCGATCGCCTCGCCCACGCAGGCCATGGTGTTGGCGGTGAACTGGCCGCCGCAGGCGCCATGGCCCGGGCAGGCCGCGCGCTCGATCGCATGGACTTCGGACAGCGGGCAGGCCCCTGCGGAGAAGCGACCGACCACCTCGAACACCTCCTGAACGGTGATGTCCTTGCCGTTATGGCTGCCGGGCAGGATCGAGCCGCCATAGACGAAGATCGACGGCACGTTCAGGCGCAGCATCGCCATCATCATGCCGGGCAGCGACTTGTCGCAGCCGGCAAAGCCGACCAGCGCGTCATAGCTGTGGCCACGCACCGACAGCTCGATCGAGTCCGCGATCACCTCGCGGCTGGCGAGCGAGCTGTGCATGCCCTTCGTGCCCATCGCGATGCCGTCGGTGACGGTGATGGTGTTGAAGCGGCGCGGGGTGCCGCCGCCCGCGACCACGCCTTCGCGGCAGACGTCGGCCTGCATGTCGAGCGTGGTGTTGCACGGCGCGGAATCATTGCCCGCCGAGACGACGCCGACGAAGGGACGCGCAATCTCCTCCTCGGTCATCCCCATCGCATAATAATAGCTGCGCTGGGGCGCGCGCTCCGGGCCGATCGAAACATGGCGGCTGGGGAGCTTCGACTTGTCGAACGTCTGCGTCATCGGGCCATCCTCAGGGTTGCGGCCGGCGGGCTGCCCGCTCGGGATCGCCGCAAGTTCGGGCAGGCTCTAAGGAAGCCGGGCCGGTGGAGCAACCATGATCATCGTCATCCAGCGCGGCGAACGCGCCACGAACGGGCGAACACGCTGCACCATCCGTCGCGGCCGACGCAGCGCTGGCCGCTAAACTGCCGCACGCGGGAACGATCGGCGATCCGGCCGGTATTGCCCTCAAGACGTAAGGGAATTCGGCAAAATAGCGATATAGCGACCATAGCGAGAGGAGGCCTGCCATGAGCCCTGCCATCACAGCCGCATCGCCCGCCCGAACCGCGCCCCTCGCCTCGCTCTTCCCCGAAACCCGCTTCGCCGCCTTCAACCGGCGGCAGGACCGCTTCCTGTTCTTCTCGCTGGTCGACGAGCTGGTCCGCGACGGCGATGTCGTCGTCGACCTGGGCGCCGGGCGCAACCGCTTCGCCGAATATGGCCCTCACCTCCGCCGGGTGGCGAGCCTCAAGGGACGCTGCTCGAAGGTGATCGGGCTCGACGTCGACCCGGTGGTGATGGAGAATGACGCGCTCGACGAGGCGCACCGCATCACCCCCGGCGAGGCGTTTCCGATCCCCGATGCCAGCGTCGACCTGATCTACAGCTATGCCGTGCTGGAACATGTCCAGGATCCCGCCCCCTTCGCGGCGGAAATCGCCCGTATCCTGAAACCCGGTGGCTGGTTCTGCGCCTGGACGCCGAACAAATGGGGCTATGTCGGCCTGGGTGCGCGACTGGTGCCCCATCGCTACCACGCCCGGCTGCTGTCGGTGGTCCAGCCCAACTCACGCGGCGAGAAGGACGTGTTCCCGGTCGCCTATCAGCTCAACACGCTGGGGGCCGTGCGGCGCACCTTCGGCGCACACGGCTTCGACCATTACAGCTTTCCGTACAACGCCCAGCCGTCCTATAATTTCGGCAGCCCGATCATCGCGCGCTTCTGGATGCTCTACATGGCACTGGTGCCGAGTTTCATGGCCCAGTCGCTGATGATCTTCGAGCAGAAGCGCGGCTGATCAGTTCGCGACGACCTTGAAAATCTCGTCCGCCCTGTTGGCGATGTAGAGATCGCCCTGGTTATCCTCGCCGAAAACGATCGGGGAGCCCAGGCTGCCGCTGTCGGGCGCGAAGTCTGTCGTTCGGCGCTCGACCACCGACAGGCCCAGGCTTGTGCCCACCAGCAGCCGCGAGGCCGCGATCGAATAGATCGCGCCACTTTCGTCAGCGAAGATATAAAAATTGCGCAGACTCGACACGGCACCACGATAGACCACGCCCCCGACGACACCGCCCCCAGCCGGGCGCGGATAGTCGATCACCGGATCGACAAGCCCCGTTGCCGAGGATGCGCCGCGGTTCACCGTCCCCTCGCGGAACGGCCAGCCATAATTCCCGCCGGCAAGCGGGATCATGTTGATCTCGTCGCGCGTCTCGCCCCGGTCGCCGGCCAGCAACTGCCCGTTGTAGAGGGTACCGCCCATCGGATTGCGAAACCCCTTGGCGAGGATCGTGCGGATAAAGGGCACTACGGTGGCGCCGGCATAGGGATCGGGGTTTCGATCGATCCGGATCAACTTGCCCAGGATCGAGGCGTCATTCTGCGCGGTGTTGCCCGGATCGCCGGTACCACCGCCGTCTCCGGTCAGCACATAGGCCAGGCCGTCTGCGCCGAAGGTGATATATCCGCCGTAATTGTTGGTCGCCTCATGCGTCGCCACAGGGCCGACGCCGTTGCAGTCGGGCTCGCCAAAGATGCCACGCCCGCAATATTGGATGCTCAACGCACCGGTGTCGGGCAGACTAGCAAGAATGAAGAACAGGCCCGATGTCTGAAAGTGCGGCGCCACCGCCAGGGCGCGCAACCCGCGCTCACCCTCGGCGCTGGTGAACGCGGTATAGAAAAGTGTGCGCTCCCCGGTCGCCGGATCGAAATAGAAAATCCGCCCGCCCCGCTCGGCCACAAACAGCCGGCTGTCGCCCGGGATCGCGACGATCGCCACCGGGTCGGTAAAGCCATTAGCCACCCGCCGCATGGCGATGCCCTCACGGCTGTTGGTAACGGTGACGGCCAGGTCGAGCCGCGCGGTCGATTGCCCGTCACTCACCTGGAGCTGGACCTGATAGACATTATTGCCGTCGGCATCCCCCGGCAGGTCGAAATTGGGGCTGCTCGCAAAGCCAAGCTGGCTGCCGTTCAGGGTGAACGCCGCCGCGTCGGCGCCGCCGACGATCGTATAGGTGAGCCCCTGCCCGCGCGGATCGCTCGCGGTGGCGGTATAGAAACTGCCCGTGCTGTTCTCGATCACGCTCGCCATCGCGGCCGAACTGAACGACGGTGGCTGCTGGGGGGTGGTCGGTGTCGAACTTCCGCCCCCACCGCACCCCGCGAGGATGGCCAGCGCCATCCCCACCCCTAGCCCCATGGCCAGCCGCATCCGCCCATTCGCTACCGTGCCGATCATATCCGTTTAGTCGCCCGCTGATTGCCCCTATAGGCGACCATAGGCAGAGCTCGTAGCATTAAGCCACGGATATTGCGCCCATATTGGATAGGATCTGGGCGGCCGATCAGACGCCTGCCGCCCCGGAAATCAGCGCCCTATAGCCGGTAGAGCTTCACCGCATTCTCGCTCAGAATCTTGCGCCGGCTGGTCTCGCGCAGCGGCGCCATATTCTCCGCAGCCGCCGCCAGCGGCGAGGGATAGAGGCAGGTCGGGTGCGGGAAGTCGGTGGAGAAGAGGATACTGTCCTCGCCCACCGCATCCACCACCGCCTGAAGATTGCCGCTCGCGCGCTCGAACCAGTAGGTCGCGTGCCAGTGGTCCTTGAAATATTCGGACGGCTTGCGCTTCAGCGCCTTGAACTGGGCGGGCGCATTCTCCCACAGCTCATAGTCCATCGTCTCGTTCATGAACGGAATCCAACCGATCCCGCTTTCGACCGAGACCATGCGCAGCTTCGGGAAACGATCGAAGATGCCGGCATAGACGGTGTTGATCAGCACCCGCGCATTGCCGATGAACAGCATCGATCCGCCGATCGCCGGCTTCACATATTCGTCCTGCGACGGCCAGAAATACTGGCCGAAGAAGTTCATCGCGGTGATGCTGGCGCCGATGTGGAAATGGACCGGCATCCCCAGATCCTCGCACGCCTCCCACAGCGGATCCCATTTCGCGCTGGCCAGGTCGGGCCCGCCCAGGTCCTGCGGATCCGACGTCATGTTGACGCCGCGCATCCCCGCTTTGGCCATCCGCTCGGTCTCGTGGACGCACAGGTCCACGTCCCAGGCGGGCAGCACCGGCATCGGCAGGAAGCGCATCTTGCTTTCGGTCTGCAGCTCGATCGCGGCGTCGTTGTAGATCTCCACCGCCAGCCGCTTGAGCATCGGGTCCTTGCCGGTGCCCAGATCCTGCCCGCCCAGCCCGATCGAGTTGGGAAACAGCACCTGATGGTGGATGCCGGTCTCGTTCAGCACCTCGAGCCGCGCCTTGGTGTCATAGGCGCCGCGATGCACCTCCTCGGTGCCCCACAGGGTCATCGACTCGTGGAAGGGATATTTCTTGCCGTCGCGGTCGATCACGCCGCCGCCGCGCTCGGGATAGAGCACCTCGCCGTCCATCACCCACATGGGCTGGCCGTCGATCGTCTCGACGTGAAGGATACGGTCCTTGTACTTGGCGGGCGCGCGGCTGGTCCATAGGTCGGGCATCGGGGTCAGGTGCGAATCCGCGTCGACAACCCTGACATCGGAGGCAATATCGAGCATCGATCTCTCCTCGGTGTGGCGGCCCGTTTCACCGGGCTCTATGGCTTGTTTATTCTATAGACTCGGGGGACGACTGTCACGCGGGGCAAGCCGTGCCTGGTCATCCGGCCAAGTGACGGAATGCGACGGATTTTAGGATTCAAACCTATCTCCCCTCCCTGGAAGGGAGGGGATTAAGGGGTGGGTTGCGAGCGAAGCGAGCGTGCTCCGACCCGACTCGCGGAACGCTCGCTGCGCTCGCTTACCCACCCCCAGCCCCTCCCTTCCAGGGAGGGGAGTTCAAGAGCCGAAAATCTCCCCCTGATGCTCACCCAGCAACGGAGCCCGACGCGATATCCGCCAGGGGCTCGCCGGCAGCAGATAGGGCGCGCCCGGATAGCGGACGCTCCGCTCCAGCTCGGGATGCGCCACCTCAACCTGGAAGCCGCGCGCCCTGATCTGCGGATCCTCATAGGCCTCGTCGGGAGAGTAGATCATGCCCGCCGCGATCGCACGGTCCTGGCAGCCGATGAAGAAGCCATAGGCGTCCATCGATCGCGCGATCAGCATCAGCGCGTCGCGCCCCGCCCCGAAGATCGCCGTCGCCTCGTCGGTCACGCCGACATCGGCGATGCTGGGCGTGGTCGCGGGATCGGCCCCCATCTCCAGGAACACCGCCTCGGGGAAAGCTTCTTCCAACCCCAGCTCGCGCACCCAGTCGAGCAGCCGCTGGAACTCGGCCGGGGTGCGCGGCGGCACGCCCGAGTTCACCCAGCGTCCGTCACGGCACAGCACCTGGGTCTCGCCGGTGGGCACGACATGGGCGTGACGGCCGGTCTGGCGCTGCACCTCCTGCCCCGCCACCATCCAGTTATAGCTGCCGCCCTCGGTCGAGACATTGTTCGCCTGGTGCGCGCTGACGTCGATGAACTGGCCGGGCCCGCCATCCAGCCGGTGGATATAGGCGGTGAGCGCCGCCATCACCGCATAATGGCAGCCGGTGTACCAGCCATGCCCGCCGCTGCCCCCACGCACCGGCGGCAGGCTGCGATCGTCATAGCCGCAGCTCCACACCGGCCCCGCCCCCGCCATCAGGGTCAGGTCTGTGGTCGGCACCGCGGCGTTCGCGCTGGTGCGGCCGAAGGGGGTGAGCGAGACATGGATGAGACCGGGGTTGAGCGCGCTCAGTTCGGGCCAGTCGATCCCCAGCGCCGCCAGCCGCCCCGCCGGCTCCGCCTCGATCAGCATGTCCGCCCCCGCGATCAGCTCGCGGAAGCGCGCCCGCCCCTCCTCGCCATCGAGATCGAGACAGACGCCGCGCTTCGAGCTGTGATGATGCCACCACCACAGGCTGCGATCGGGCCCCGGTTCGTCATCGAGAAAGGGCGGATAGCGCCGGGCCGGGCAGCCCTCGGGCGGCTCGACCAGGATCAGGTCCGCGCCCATGTCGGCAAGCAGCTTGCCCGCCAGCGCGATCGGCTCGCGCGCCAGTTCGACGATGCGGATGCCGTGCAGCGCGCTCATATCACGCCCTCGTCGGCCAGCGCCGCCACCTCGGCCGGCGACAGTCCCAGCAACCGCCCGAACACATCCTCATTATGCTCGCCCAGACAGGCGGCGCCGCGCTCGACCCGCCATGGGGTTGCGGAGAAGCGGGCCGGAAAACCCTCCACCTGCACTTCGCCCATCGCGCTGTGGGTGACGGTGGGCCAAAGCCCCTCGGTATCCGGATCATGATCGACCCGCTCATGCGGCCTCTGCACCGCCGAGCAGGGGATGCCCGCCGCGCGCAGCATCGCCTGCACCTCGAACTTACCGCGCGCCTTCGTCCAGTCCGCGATCACCCCGTCGAGCGCATCCTCGCCATGGAGCCGCGCGGGCAAGCCCTGCCCGGCCCATTCGGCGCCGATCGGTCCCTCGGCCAGCGCGGTGAGCCGCGCCCAATCCACCTCATCGCGGCAAGCGATCGCCACCCACTCGTCGTCGCCTGCGCAAGGGTAAATGCCATGCGGCGCCATTGGCGGGCTCGCCGAACGGTTGCTGTGCGGCTGGCCGTCGCGCCGGGCCGAGCGGCCGTTGACGGTCCAGTCGAGCAGCGCCGGCCCACTCAGGGTCAGCGCGGTTTCGGCGCAGGCCAGGTCGATCCACTGCCCCTCACCGATCCGCTTGCGGTGGATGATCGCCAGCAGGATCGCGATCGCCATATAATAGGCGCCCGTATGATCCATATAGCTGTAGCCCCAGCCCGCCGGCGGCTGGCCCGGCAGCCCGGTGGAGAAGGTGAGCCCCGACACCGCCTGCACGATCGGCCCCCAGCTCTTGTAATCGCGATAGGGCCCGCTGTGCCCGAAGCCGCAGTTCGAGACATAGATGATGTCGGGCCGGATCGCCTTCAGCGCTTCATGGTCGAAGCCCCAGCGCGCCAGCACGCCAGCGGCGAAATTCTCGGTCACGACATCGGACTGGCGGACGATCTCGGCCAACATCTCGCGGCCGCGCGCGCTCTTCATGTTCAGGGTGATGCCGAGCTTGCCGATATTATGGTTGTTGAAAGCCCCGCCCATCTCCAACCCGCCCGATTTTCCCTTGGGATAGGGCGGCATGCCGCGCAAGATATCCCACGCGCCCTTGCGCACCGGGTCCTCGATCCGGATCACCTCCGCCCCGAAAGCCGCCAGCCATTTGGTCGCCCCCGCGCCCGCGAGCTGCCCCGTGAAATCGCAGATGCGGATGCCGGCCAGCGCCTGCGGGGACAGCATGGAAGGCGGCTGTGGCGATGGCTGGCACGCTGCGGTCATATCCCCTCCCGGTTCGCCGTCTGGATGCGGCGGGGAGAGGATGGCGGGAAGCGCGGCGGCTGGGAAATAGGATTTCGGGATGTATGACCCGAATGTTCATAGGTGGCTTGACGAACGCCTGCCAGGACCGCAGCACCAGCCACGGGGGCAACAGCGGTTTCAACGATGATGAGTGATTTTCTGGACGACATCAGGCTCGTCAACGACATCCATGCCGTGCCGCTGATCCTCGACCTGGTGTGCAAGACGACCGGAATGGGTTTTTCCGCGGTGGCCCGCGTGACCGAAGACCGCTGGATCGCCTGCAGCGTGCGGGACGAGATCGGGTTCGGGCTGACCTCGGGCAGCGAACTCGCCATCGAGACGACGATCTGCAACGAAATCCGCGAGCATCGCCAACCCGTCATCATCGAGAATGTCGCGGAAGATCCCGCCTATCGCGACCATCACACGCCCGCGACCTACGGCCTGCAAAGCTATATCTCGGTGCCAATCTTCCTTTCGGACGGAAGTTTCTTCGGAACGCTCTGCGCGATCGATCCGCAACCAAAGCCCATCGATCAGCCGCATATCAGGGCGATGTTCAGCCTTTTCTCCGAGATGATCGGCCACCAGATCGAGGCCAATCGCGTCCATGCGGCACGCCAGAACGAACTGATCGGCGAACGGGAAGCATCGGCGCTCCGCGAAGAATTCATCGCGGTGCTTAGCCATGACCTCCGCAATCCGCTGGCCGGCATACAGGGCGGCATGCGCCTTCTGGAGCGCGAGGCATTGAGCGATCGCGGGACGAAGGTCCTCGGGATGGTCAACGACACGGTCGAGCGCATGTCGGGCCTGATCGACAATGTGATGGATTTCGCCCGGGGCCGGCTGGGCGGAGGCATCACGCTCACCCTCTCCCGCCGCTCGATCCTGGCCACGATCGAGCAGGTCGTCAGCGAACTGCGATCCGGACACCCTAACCGCCGGATCGAGACATCGCTGGTCGATCACGAGATCAGGGCCGATCACGGCCGGCTGGCGCAGCTCGCTTCCAATCTGCTCGGCAACGCGCTGACCCATGGCGCGGCGGACCAGCCCATTTGGGTCAGCAGCCGCATCGTCGACGGTCATTTCGAACTCAGGGTGGCCAATGGCGGTGGCGCCATTCCGGCGGCGGCGATGAAGCGGCTCTTCATCCCCTTCGCCAGGGGCGAGGTGCGATCCAGTCTGCAAGGATTGGGCCTGGGGCTCTACATCTGCTCGCAGATCGCGCTGGCCCATGGCGGAACGCTCAAGGCGACATCGACGTCAAGCGAGACAGCCTTTCTGTTCAGGATGCCGTTGCAGGACTGAACGAAACCGATCGTTCGGGCCGAACAGTCCCCGCACGCCACGCTTTCGTCACACGGGCGCGGCAGAAGCAGTGGCGTGGATCACCCCCGGATCATCCTCTCCACCGTCGGATCGCTGGGCGATCTTCATCCTTTCCTCGCCATCGGCCAGGCGCTCCTCGCGCGGGGCGCGCGACCGGTGCTGGCGGTGCCGCAGGACCATGTGGGGAAGGCGCACCAGGCCGGGCTGGAGGCGGCGGCGATCCTGCCCACCTTCGAGGAACTGGGGCGCGCCACCGGCCTGGACGACGACGCGATCGTGCGCAAGGTGATGGAGGATACCAACTTCCTCGTCCGCCGGATCCTGCTGCCGCCGCTGGCCGACAGCACCGATCGCCTGATCGCGATCGCCAGGGGCGCCGACGCGATCGTCGGTTCGATCTTCGCACTGGCCGCACCGATCGCCGCCGAAGCGCTCGCCCTGCCCTATGTCGCGGCGGTGTTGCAGCCCATGTCCTGGTTCTCGCCGCTCGATCCTCCCGAAGCGCCGGGCTTCAAGGCGATGATCAAGCCGCCGCTGGGCGCCATCGGCAAAGGCTGGAACCGGTTGCTCGGTGCCCTGATGGCGGCCGAACTGAAGCGGCGATATGCCGGCCCGATCGACCTGGTCCGCAAGGCCCACGGCCTGCCCCGGTCTTCGACTATCCCCGTGCTGCAGCCCAGCGCACGCCCAGCGCTCTCGCTGGGTCTCTATTCGTCGGTGCTCGGTGACCTGCCCGCCGATGCGCCGCGGCCCAACGCCCTCACCGGCTTTCCCTGGTTCGACAGCGCGGACGGCGGCCCCGCCGAACTGGACGCCGATCTCGCGGCCTTTCTCGCCGCAGGCCCGCCGCCGTTGGTGGTCTCGCTGGGTTCTTTCGTGCCCTTCGCCGCCAAGCCCTTCTATCGCCGCGCCGCCGAGATCGCGCTGGAACTGAGCATGCGCGTGGTGCTCCTGACGCAGATCGATCCGGAGATCGAGGGGGCCGGGATCAAGACCGTTCCCTATGCGCCGCACTCGCTGCTCTTTCCACATGCCGCCGCGATCATCCACCATGGCGGGGTCGGCACGACCGGGCAGGCGCTGCGATCGGGCAAGCCCCAGTTGATCGTGCCCTTCATGGGCGATCAGTTCGATCACGCCCGACGGCTGCAGCGATCGGGCCTCGCCTCGTCGGCCACGCCCGAAGGTTTCATGGCGGGCGGCGCACCTTTGCTGCGGGCGCTGCTCGGCTCGGCAAGCGGCCGATCCGAAGCCATCGATGCGGCAGCGACCGTCCGCCTGGAAAATGGAGCGGCGACCGCCGCGGACCATATCCTTCGGCTGGTCAGCCGCTAGGGGCGTCGGTTCAGCCGAACAGCGCCCACAGGATCCCGGCCCACATCAGCCCACTGGTCCCGACGATCGCCAGCAGCCGCACGCGCGGCGACGGGCGACGCTCGTCATGGTCCTCGGGGCAGAGATAGTCGGCGGGGAGCAGCCGGTCGTCGGTACGGCGCTCGGGGGAAGAGAAGACTTCGCGGAACATCTTGTCGGGCCTCATATACGCAGGCGCAGGCCCCTCTCCTGCTCCAGTCTGGCGATATAACGCTCCAAAGCTGGCGACAGGCTGAACCATGCGGAATTTATTCGATCCCCCGCGAACAATCGCGCCAGTTCCGCCTCGCGCGCCTTGCCGCCCTTCTCGATCGCGGCGAGCCGGATCGGAAAGGGACAGGCAGCGCCGATCTCGCTGGCCCGCGCGTCCGGGTCGGAAGCCCGGCTCATATGGACCAGCGCGAACTCGTCGGAACGCAGGAAGCAGATGCTGCTCAACGGGGGATCCTATGGTGAAGGCTGTTGCCACGGCCGGCGACCGGGGGGCGGAAAAATGCCGGCCGTGGCTCCGGCGGGTCAAAAGTCCATCGACACGCCGAACCGGATCTGGCGGGGCGCCTGGTAGGAGGTCGCCTTGCCATAGTTGGGATCGGGGTTGCCGCCGTCGTCCTCGCCATATTCGCGGAGGTCGAGCTTCGACTTCCAGTTGAAGATGTTGAACACGTCGGCGCGCAGTTGCAGCGAGCGAAGCCCCGGAATCTTGAGCGTGTAGGAGACCGACAGGTCGAGTTGCTTCAGCCAGTCGCTCTGCGGCCCACGGCCGCGGCCGACCAACCGGCCACCGCAATACCAGGACGCCGCCTCCGCCGTCGTCGCGCGGCCCGGCCCGCCCAGCGTGGGGTCATAGACGCCGATGCAGCCGAACTTGCGGGGGCTCTGCACCCGAGCGAAGCCGCCGAGCTGGACGCTGTCGGTCAGCGCATAGGCGCCATAGAGCTTGAACGTGTGGCGGCGATGGTTGGGCAGATAGCCATAGCTGCCGTCCATCCAGCCGGGCTCGTCGAAATCCTGGGTCAGGCCGGTATCGTCCTGGCCATTGTCGGACTTCACCCCGCCCTCATAATTGCCCTTCAGGCTCGACCAGACATAGGAGCCCGAAAGCTGCCAGCGGCCGTCCCAGCTGCGATCGAGATTGGCCTCGACCGCCCAATATTTGCGCTTCGCCTTGGGCAGATCGACGATCGCGGCGGGGATGGTGATCTGGGTGAGCTGGCCATTGCCGAGCAGGTCGACGTTGATCACCGCATCTTTGCCCGGATTGAGCAGCACATAGCCGCCCGAACCGAAGGAGGCCGGCACCTGGTTGGGGTTGCAGCCCGGCACATTCTGGGTGCGGCAGAAATTGGCGATGGTGTAGCCGAGGTCGGTATCCTCGAGCACGCTCTTCAGGTTGCGGTGGGTGACGTTCAGGCCCACCCGCCAGCGGTCGCCGATGCGCTGGTCGACGCCGACCATGAACTCGTCGAGGAATTGCGGCTTCAGATTCTGCGACGTGAGCGTGCGCGGGTCGGCGCCGGCGCTGTCGGACAGCACCTCATGATAGACCTGTTGCCCCAGGCTCGGCAGCCGGGTGGTCGGGTCGACGCCGTTGAGGATGAAGAAGTCGCGGGTGAAATATTCGTTGCCCGCCATGCGGATGTTGGTGTTGGCCGCGACCGGCAGGTGATAGCGCCCGAAAAAGGCCGACAGCTTGGTCCGCTTGTCCCCGAACAGGTCATAGGTGGCGCCCAGGCGCGGCGCCCATTGGTTCTTGAGCTTGGTGAACACCTCGCCGCTGCTGGTGCGGTTCTCGAAGGTCTCGTTGCGGATGCCCAGGCTCAGGTTGAGCCGGTCGTTCACGTCCCAATTGTCCTGCAGGTAGAAGGCGGTGTTGCGCGCCTTGAACGCCCCGAAGCGATCCAGATACTGGACGCGGACATAATCGGTGTTGGCCGGGATCAGACCATCGAGCGCGCCCGCCGCCCCCGCCCGATAATAGCGATAGGCGACCCCGCCCGAATAGGTGGTCGACGCCCTGGACGACAGGTCCTCGCGGTCGACGCCGAAGCGGAAATGATGCTCGCCCATGAAATGCGCCAGCACGTCCACATCGGCGCGGTACAGCTCGCGCCGGTCCGACCCGCTGTCGAGGGTCGCATCGGGGTGGCCCGCCACCTGCACCGGGATGCCCGAGCGCTGGTCGATGATATAGGGCTGGTTGCTCGACGAGGTCTGGTCGCTGTCGCTGCGCCCATAGAGCGCCGAGAAGGTCAGCCAGTCGGCGAGATGGCCGGTATATTTGGCGATATAATTGTCGCCGCCCACCGACACGCGATAGGGCGTGACGATATCGGGCGCCGCCCCCGTCAGGTCGCGCGACCGGATCGTGCCTTCCTCGGCGTTGCTGTTGTTGAAATAGGTGAATTCGAGGCGATGGTCCTCGTTGATGTCGAAGTCGATCTTGCCGCCGTAGAAGGGCTTTTTCGACTTGGCGAAGGTCTCGGTGACGGCGCCGTTGATCGGCTGGGTCGCGTCGAACTCGCTGCGATAGCGCGGGTTGAAGAAGCCGAAGAAATAGAGATGGTCCTTCACGATCGGACCCGATGCCCAGAGATTGCCCTCGTAATCCTGGCGCTTGTCGCGATCATTGTTCGCCGCATAGGTGTCGCGCGCCCGCGAGCGCAGGCCGCTCGGCGCCCAATAGGCATTGAAGCCGCCCGCGAACTCGTTGCTGCCCGACCGGGTGAGCGCGATCACCGCGCCGCCGGTGGAGCGGCCGAACTCGGCCTGATAGCCGCCGGTCTTGATCTGGACCTGGTCGTAGAACTGGAAGGGCACCAGCCCGCCGCCCAGGAAGGTGCGGAAGTTGGTGACGTTCATGCCATTGATATAATAGATATTCTCGGCCACCGAGCCGCCCGACAGGGCCACGTTGGTGCCGCCGGTCAGGCTGTTGAAGGCGGTGTCGCCCGCCGTGGTCTGCGGCGCCAGCAGCTGCAGCGCGGCGACGTCGCGGGCGATCGGCACCCGGTCGAACGTGTCCTTCACGTCTATCACCAGCCCGGTCGCCTGCTGCGAAAAATCCAGCTCGCGCGCCTTGGCCGCCCGGACGACGATCGTCTCGCCATCGGCCGCCGCCAGCTGCATCACGAAGCTCGATCCGCCCAGCGCCACCATCGCCTCGGACAGCTCGATCGCGCCGACGCCGGCCTTCTCGGCCTTCAGCGTGTAGCGGCCGAGGGGAAGCTGCAGCACCGAGAAGGAGCCGTCGGGGCCGCTGGTGACGGTGCGGGTCAGGTTGCGCGTGTCGGCGCTGACGGTGACGGTGGCGCCCGCCACCGGCGTGCCGGCCGCATCGACCACCTGGCCGCTCAGCGACGCCGAACTGATGTCCTGCGCATAAGCCGGCGCGACCGGCACAATCCCGGTCATCGCCGCACAGGCGGAGAGGACCGAGCCGCCGCCCAGCAGCGCGCGGAGAACGAGTGTAGGTCTGACGTTCATCGATATGCCCCAATGATGGCGGTCGCGGGCCTTGCGGTCCGCGCGCACCTGTTCTGCTCTGTTCGATTTTCGGCGGATCGCGTCCCTGTCGCGGCGCCGGTCATCTGGGGCTGTGTTAGGCAGGCAGCACAGGGCGCCGGAACCCGGAGAGCGACCAAGCCGCCCGCCGACGCTTCGAAGCGGCAGGATCATCGACGAACGGCAAGATGCGTCGACGAACGGCAATAGACAGCATCACGGCGCCATGGAACATCGCGGCCATGGGGCAAGAGCTTGATCCATATCGTGGAATCGATCCCGGCCGGCGCGAAGGCGCGGCCGAGCGAACCTTGATGTTCGCGCTGATCGGCTTCTATTGGGTCGGCTTCCAGTTCGTCTATTGTCTCTATTATCTACTGTCGGCGCCCGAATATCTCGGGCTTCGCCCGCTTGAACAATATACGCCAGTCGGTTTCCTGATCGATTTCGTCCGCTTCTTCACGGCCCCCGTCGAGTTGCTCTGCTGCGCCTTCGGAGCGGTGATCTGCTACGCCATCTACATGGCGATGCGTGCGGCGCGACGCTGGCGGCTGCGCTGGCAGTTCCTGTCCGCCCTCGCGCTGATGACGGCGGGTGCGGTCGCCTTCACCCTGCTCACCAATTTGTCGGTCGAGCTGCTGCTCCATCCCGAACCGCTGTCCTGGGTGCGGCTGGTGCGCGGCTCGCTGGTCTGGCTCGCGCCGATCGGGCTGTGGACGGGCACCGCGCTCGCCTTCGTGTACAATAACGAGATGCGCGAGCGGGAGCGGCAGTTCGCCCTGCTCCAGTCGCAGGCCCATGCCGCGCAGGTCCGCGCCTTGCGCTTCCAGGTCAACCCGCACTTCCTGTTCAACACGCTCAACTCGATCTCGGCGCTGGTCCTCGACAAACGCACCGTCGATGCCGAACGGATGCTGCTGGCACTCGCCACCTTCTTCCGCACCACGCTCGACGGGGATCCGCTGCGCGACGTGCGGCTGGTCGACGAGATCGCGCTCCAGCGTCTCTATCTCCAGATCGAGCAGGTCCGCTTCGGCGAGCGGCTGGAGGTCGACATCGACCTGCCCGCCGCGCTCGACGAGGCCCGCCTGCCCGGCCTGCTGCTCCAACCGCTCGTCGAAAATGCGATCAAGCACGGCATGTCGGACGGCCGCAAACGGCTGCGCCTCCACATCGGCGCGCGCGCCGACAGCGAGCGCGAGCTGGTGATCGAGGTGCGCGACAATGGCGCTGGCACCGAGACCAAGCCGCGCGCCGGCGCGGGCATCGGCCTCGACAATGTTCGCCAGCGGCTCAGCGCGCGTTTCGGCGAGCGGGCGCGGGTGCGTGCGGTCGCCTCGTCCCAGGGCTTCGGGGTGGAACTCACCATGCCGTTGATGAGCGCCTGATGGCCGCCCCGCTCCGCATCCTCGCGATCGACGACGAGCCGCTGGCGCTGCGCCGCATCGAGATCGCCCTCACCCATATGGACGACGTCCGCCTGGTCGGCACGGCGCGCGACGGACCAGAGGCGCTGGAAGCGATCGACCGGCTCAAGCCCGACGTGCTGCTGCTCGACATCCGCATGAACGGGATGACCGGCTTCGACGTGGTGGCGGCCCTCACCGGTAAGGATGCGCCGCATGTCGTGTTCGTCACCGCCTATGATGCCTTCGCCACCAGGGCGTTCGAGGTCAGCGCGGTCGACTATGTCCTCAAGCCCGTCGACTTTGACCGGCTGCGTGCCGCGCTCGGCCGTTGCCGCGAGCGGGTCGATGCCGCCGATGCGCGCGACCGCGAGGCCGAGTTGCGCGCGCTGATCGAGGCGCTGCGCGCGCCGAGCCGCGAGCTGGAAACGCAGGACCGCTTCGAACGCGAGCTTTGGGTGCCCCGGCGCGGCGAGTTCGTTCGCCTCGCCGTCGACGACATCGAATGGATCGGTGCCGAGCGCGATTATGTGCGGCTCAACAGCCCGCATGGCAGTTTCCTGATCCGCGAGACGATGGCGGGCATGATCGACCGGCTCGACCCCGAACGCTTCCTGAGGGTCCACCGCTCGACGATCGTCCAGCGCCGCCACATCGAAAGCCTCCAGCCCACCGGCTATGGCCGGCTGCGGCTGCGCCTCCAGTCGGGCGCCGAGCTGAGCGTCGGCCGTTTCTACACGCCGAAGATCAAGGAGATGCTGACCGCCTTTCGGCGCACATCCCCGGATGACGCCGCCGATTGAAATTTAAGACAATGACTTATATCAGCCTTCCAGGCCCATGAGAGGGCCAGGGGAGGACAGCGTTGAGCGACGAGATTTCGGCCAGCCTCGATCATTTCTCGAGCGTGAGGAACGACGATCCCTATTGGACCGAGAGCAGCTGGTTCTCCTGGGCGATTCCCGAGAAGGACGTCTGCGGGTTGGTCTGGACCCATTTCCGGCCGAACATGAACTGCCTGTGCGGCGGCCCTATGATGTGGGACCGCTCGGGCGAGCATGTGTGGGACATGCCCTTCTTCGATTTCCAGACGATGCGCGTGCTGCCCGAGGGGCACTGGAGCGTCGATTACGACAAATATGACTTCGTCACCCCCTGGTCGCTGTCGGTGAAGATGATCGAGCCGCTGAAGACCTATAAGATCGACTATGACCGCGCCGGCTTCCGCCTCGATCTCACCTATACCGCGGTCGCCCCGCCCAACATCATGAAGGCGCCCGGCGTCACCGAGCTGAAGAGCGCCTTCAAGCTGCATTTCGAACAGCCCGGCCGGATTCGCGGCCATGTCGAGCTCGACGGGGTGCGCCACGAGGTCGACTGTTTCTCGATCCGCGACGGCGGCCATGGCCCGCGCTTCATGGAGATGGCGAAGCCCGGCGGCTATGCCTGGTCCACCGCCAACGAGCGCACCGGCTGGCATATCCTGGCGCCCGACGCCGCCGATGGCCCGGTCGCGAAAGCCTATGGCGGCTATATCCTGCGCGACGGCATCCTCTCCCCGCTGGTCGAGGGCACCCGCCGCGTGGTCGAGCGCGCCGGCCCCCGCCCCGAGGTCGTGGAGGTCAAGGCGACGGATGAACTGGGCCGCACCGTAGAGGCGATCGGCCGCGCCCAGTCCCCGGCCGAGTTCATGCTCTTTCCCGAGCGCGGCCAATGGTGGACCCTGTTCCGCTGGGACTATGACGGCGTCACCGGCGCGGTGGGCGAGGACCAGGAATATTATGGCATCCACGAGTTCCGCAAATGGCACCGCGCCGGGCCGGAAGCGTGGGCGAAGCGGTAAACCCGACCTCACCTCCCCACACCGTTCGTCCCGAGCGAAGTCGAGGGACGTTCCGCGCGCCAACGTGTCTCAACTTCGCTCGACACGAACGGCGGATATAGACAGCTTACAGTACAGAGGCCCGCATGACCCAGACCGGCAGGATCGTCATCATCACCGGCTCGACCGGCAGCGGCAAGACCACCACCTGCAAGGCGTTCGTCGATCGGATGGACGAGCTCTGGCTGCATTTCGGGATCGACCTGTTCCTGGGCAGCTGCGTGCCGCGCAAATTCGTCGATGGCGGGTCGCGGTCGGCCGATGGGGTCCACTTCCTCCCCGACGATCCAGCCGATCCCACCGGGCCCTGGCATATGGACATGGGGACCTATGGCCTCGGCCTGGTCGCGAGCTTCCACCGCATGGCGGCGGAGGCGGTGCGCAGCGGACAGAATGTGGTGCTCGATCATATCGCCACGGTCGACCCGCCGCTCCTGGCCGATTGCGTCGACGTCTTCCGCGATCTGCCGGTCTTCTTCGTCGGCCTGCGCCCGCCCGCCGAGGTGATCCCCGAACGGATCGACGGCCGGCTCGAGCAGGTCGCGGCGGTGCTCGGCCATGAGCAGGCGGTGCGCAACAGCGAGAACAAGAAGCTGGTCGCCCGTTATCTCTACGATCGCATCTTCGCGAACGACCTCTACGATCTGGAGATCGACACCAACCGGCACGACCCCGGTGCCGTGGTTGAGCTGATCGCGGGCGCCATGGGCGATGGCCGGGGCACCGCCTTTCCCGAGCTGGCGCGGCGGCTGGACGCGGGGCTGGCGCCGTTCGGACGCTGACATCCCCTCCCCCGTCATCCCAGCGAAAGCTGGGATCTCATTGCCTTTCTTAGCTTTTCGCTGGCGACACGAAGAAAATTGAGATCCCAGCTTTCGCTGGGATGACGGATAATAGGATCACGCCACCTCCCGCTCCTCGCCCAGATGCGTCCCCAGCCGGGCGATCTCCCACCCTTCCGGATACACCTCGCGCACCATCGGCTCCAACCCGTCGGGCGCACCGTCAGGCAGCGGGTCCATCCGTCCCGCCAGCTTCAGGAAACTGTGCGACAGCCAGCGGGCGCCGCGGGAGGGCGTCCCGAGCCCGCAGGCGCGGGTGATGCGCGGGTCGAGCCCGCCCACCAGCAGCGGCACCGCGATCGGTTTCATCCAGCCCGGGAACAGCCGGATGAAATAGCCGATCGTCGCCCGCGCCAGCCGCTCATTCTGCGGCTCGTAGCGCGCATGGCTATCCAGATAGTCGGACCAGAAGGCGCGCATCTCGGCGATCGTCGGCGGCAGCGGGCGGCGCGAGCCATAAGCCCGCGACTGGAGATCGTAGAAGATGCGCAGCGCCTCGCGCTCCTTGTCGGAGACCGGGCGCCAGCCATAATGCTCGGCGGACTCCAGCCCGCACAAAGCCTCGTCGCAGCCGACCGCGACAAAGTCGTCCTCATGGATGTCATAGCGCCGGTGCATCGCATTCACCCGCCGCGCCGCCTCGCGCCCCTGGTCGGACTTCAGCCCCTGCTCCATCACCGTGCGCGACAGCAGGATCGTATCGATCACCCGCTTGGCGACCCGCTTCTCCAGTTCGCCCGTCTGGGCCAGCACCGCCGAGATGCGCGGCGACGCGAAGGTCATCATGAAGCCGTAGAACGCCTGGGGCAGCATCACCGAGCGGAAATCGTCGTAGAACAGGCTGATGATCTCGCGATGGTCGGTTGCGGGATCGAGCGTCTCGATCGGCCGCAGCCGGGCATATTTGTCGGGCGTGCCGAGCCAGAGCTTCTCCGCCATCAGCGATGTTCCTCAATGAAGCGGGCGAACAGCTCGGCGGCGACGGTCAGCATCGCCTCGGCGCGCGCCTCGTCCTCGCCCAGCATATGCGTCGCGCAAGCCGATCCGATCTGGCGCAGCACCACCGAGGCGCGCGCCTGGACCAGCTCATGATCCGGGCCGGGCTCGATCGCTTGGGCGAAGGCGGGCAACCGGTCGGCCAGCGCCTGCATCAGCGCCAGGCCGAAATGCTGCACCACCGGCGGCGCCTCGACCGCCAGGCCCAGCTGCATCAGCAGGATCGTCGGGGTCCGCTCCTCCACCGAGAAGGCGGCGATCTCGCGCACCCAGCGGTCGATTTCCGCACGGGTCGGATCGGGGCTCGGCAGCCGCTCGATCAGCCGCACCAGCCCCTCACCGAAGCTCTGCGCGATCGCGGCGAGGATCTCCTCCTTGTCGCGGAAATGATTGTAGAGGGTCGAGCGCCGCGTGCCCGCCGCCGCCGCGATCTGCTCCATCGTCGCCGCCTGCAGCCCATGCTGCGCGAACACCTCGCGCGCCGCCGCCGCAATGCGCTGCCGCGTAAAGGATCGCCGTGCATCGCGCAGCGGCTCGATCGCGTCATCCGGCATCGCCCTCTCCCTTTTGGACATGATGTCCATATTCAGGCAGAACGTCGGAACCAAGATGAAGCCGCCGGGACGGCCAACTGATCGCCCCCGCGATCGGCCTGTCTTCAGCAGCCGCAACCGCCGCCGCAGCCCCCTCCCCCACAGCCGCCGCCGCAGCCTCCATCACCCTCGGCACGAGGACGGTGAAAGGCGGTCCAGGGCGATCCGATCAGGACGACCGTGCCGAACAGGGCGACGCCAAGATCGAGTTCGGCGACTGTCGGCGCGCGTCGTAGACGGTCTGCCCGCTTCCGGGCCTGGGCCAGCTCCCGTTGCCCCGCCCGCGTGCATCGGTCCAGCCGCACGAAGCGCACCACGACGATGAGCAGCGCGATGATCAGGAGCAGCTTCGGCGTTTCAGCCGCGTCGCATCGCTCGCCGGCCATACGCCACAATGTGGCGGCGTTCAGGACCAGCAGCAGAGCGGGCAGCGACTGAGCAAGACGCATCCCCAGCCGGGCCCAGCGTCCCATCGCCAGCCCCGCCGAGACCAGGTCCTGCTCCACCGCACGGGCGTCGGACCATAGGGCCACGGTGATGCGACGCGCGTGGAGCGGCTGCGAAAGCGACAATATGCGACACTCGATGGCATCGTTGCCGTCATCGCGGCGATCGACCTGAAGGCTACCCTTCCGGGTCACGCTCAGCGCGCCTCGAGCCAAGAGCCGCACGGTGATGGCGTCGGCGAAGCGGCGATCTCCGCCCGCCAGCCAGGCGATCTGGCCGATGCCGTCGATCGCGGCGTCGCGCCCCTCGAGGCGCAGCCAACGCGGAACGAGGACGCCCCAGAGGATCGCCACTGGCAATAGCCATCCATAAAGTTCGAGAAGCCTGTCGGTCGACCCGAAGATTTCAAGCAGAGTGAAGAGTAAGTCTCCCTACCAGTGGACCAGATGGAGCGCACCGAGCGCTGCCGCCGCAAACAGCGCCATCCCGGCCAGCGGCCTCGACACGACGATCGCATCGCGCGGATGCACCCGCCTGGCCTTGGGATCGTCGATCAGCCGGCGGGCCGCGCTCGGCCAGATGTCGGCTGGCGGCGTCTGGCCGAAGGTCTGTTCGTAGCGCAGCATGGTGCGCGCATATTGCTCGAAGAAGCGCCCCTGCTCGGCGTCACCGCCGGCGGTGGGGCCATGGTGGAGCGGCCGTCCCAATATCTCCGGACAGAAGCGTTCCCAATAGTCGCGGCTATAGCTCAGATGCAGGTGCCAAGCCTGGTCCACCGCATCGGAAGGGGTCATTTCCTCGCCGCTCGTCATCGCCAGGAAGCAGAAGCGGCGATACTCCTCGATCACCCGCGCCGCATGGCGCTCGGACCAGCCATTTTCGCGCGCGAGCCGGGCGGCGAAAGGCAGGGCGGCGTCGATGGGACCGATCTGATACTGGGACAGAGATTGCCAGAGCGGGTGTCCGCGATAGTCGGCAATGAAACTCGATGTCGCATTCATCTATATTTCTACTAATATGATAGATAATAAGATGCAAGCGGATCTTGCTTGGCCCCAAAAGCAGAACGCCCGGAGATTTCCCTCCGGGCGTCCCATGCGTCGGCGATCAGCCTGCGATCACATCGTCATCGCGTCGGCGGTGGCGAGCTGCTTGGGCTCGGTCTCCCAGCGGCCGAGGCCGTAATCGCCCTTGATCGTGGTGCGGTGCATGATGCGGTTGTCCTCGGGGTCACAGCCGCAGGCCGCGTGCAGCATGCGCCAATTGTCCCAGACCAGCATGTCGGTGGGCTTCCACGAGTGGTAATAGGGCGTGATCGCCCGCTCCATCTCGTTCCACACCTCCTCGAACAGGGCATCGCCCTCGGGCGTCTCCAAGCCCACGAAGCCGCGCGCGCCATAGGGAGACAGGTGCGCGACCTTCTCGCCGGTCGCGCGGGTCCAGATCGCCGGGTGCAGCGAGCGCGGGAAGGTCGCCGCCATCTTGGCGATCGCGTCGCCCTTCGAGCGGATCTCGCGGAAGGTCTTCGGCAGGCCCCAGCGCTGCTCGGAGTAGCGCAGGTCGAGCGTGTAGATGCCGATCAGCTCCTCGGCCTTGGCGCGGATCGCCGGGTCCATATTCTTGTAGATGTCGATGCCGTCGGCGAAGGCGGTCTTGCCGTCCTTCGGCGCGATCGCCTCGGCGCGCAGCACACCCGCGCGGTTCAGCTCATTGTTGTAGCTATGGTCGAAATGCCAGGGCTGCCAGGTCATCAGCTGCTTGCCGTCGATCTCGACGATGCCGGCATCCGGGCTGGTGCGGATCGTGATCACGCCGGGCATCTCGTCCTGGTTGACGCGCTCGACGGCCTTCACCGGGTGATCCTTGAGCGGGCCGAAGACGTTGCTCAGCGCCACCTGCATCTTGCCGGTCGGCTCGACGCCCTCGAACACGATCATGCCGCGATCCTCGAACACCTCGAAGATCTGCGCGCGAACCGCCTCGTCGGCCAGGGTCTCATAGGTCACGCCGCCGATGCGGGCGCCAAAGGGAAGACCATCTTCGAGCGGCCGAACATCGATACCCATAATATTGCTCCTGCTCCCGCCGCCTTCGCGGCAATCATGTTACCTGACAACACATCGTAGTGATATGTGACATGATAATCCAAGCGGCCAGATCGCTTCAAGAGCTAATACATATAACTTGGTGGCCACTCGATTTGCCTGCCGCTGAACCTTCCCGCCTCTTCGCGCGTTGGCCGGAACAGTAGTTGCTTAGAGGAGACGTGCTGTGACTTCAGCCAGCGCCCAACGCTCCCTGCGGCGGCATGAGTTGCTCCGCAGCCTGCGCGAAACCCGTGTGATCTTCATGGCGGCGGGTGATCTCGTCCGCGCCACCAAGGTGGAGCTCGGCATCCAAATGCTGCTCGACCAGCGGGTGAGCGACCGGATGCTCGACCTGCTGTCGGAAAGTGCCGCCATTTGCGCGCGTGACGCAGCGGAATTCGCCCCCACCCAGCGATGATCGGGCGATATTTATCGGGGTCTTAGTCATTGGTCTAAGTTCCCGGCCGGGCCCATTGTGATTCGTTTTCCGCCGCGTAATTACGCTCTCAGCAAGTGCCGCTCGATAGGCGAGCGGGAGTAGCGGGAGCGTTTGACATGCTGGTTGGCGTCGAGCGGATGGAGCGTCGGATGACTGCGATTGCGGCACCTCGGGTTAAGACTGTCGCCGTGGCGGTTGCTCGTCGTCCGGTCCAGGATCATTGGCCGCTTCACCTCCGTCTGGCCCTCATCGTCGGTACGTCCGCTGCACTGTGGTCCGGGATCATCGGGGCGATCGTCGCGCTGCACTAAGCCGGGGCCGCATGCGGCCTCGCCTGGTGGGGGCACCGGGGCAAGTAGGCGGGGCCGCATGTGTACCTGCGAATATCTAATGAGGCGGGCTTAGGCCCGCCTTTTTTGTTGCCGGTCGGCGGGATCAAGCGGGGCGATCGCCCGTGCGGCATGATCACCCCTCAAGAGCCGCCCGAAACGGGCGCCGGGAGAGGAACGCGACGATGGCCACGGATCTGGCAAGCCTGGAAGCCCGCATCCGCAGGCTGGAGGATATCGAGGCGATCCGTCGCCTGCGGCTCGACTATCACGCCTGCGTCAACCGCCACGCCATGCCCGACGCCACTCCGCTCTACACCGACGACGCCTTCATCGACTTCGGTCCCACCGCCCAGGCGCGCGGCCCCGCCGAGATCCGCGCGCTCTATGAGCGGCTCAACGCCAATGTCGACATGATCAAGCAGTTCGCCGCCAATCACGAGATCGACGTGGACGGCGACGAGGCGACCGGCCACGCCTGGGTCGACGCGCGCTATGGCCAGGGGGACGTGAGCATCATCGCCTGCGCCAGCTATGCCGATCGCTACCGCCGCACGCCCGAAGGCTGGAAGTTCAGCGAGATGGTGGTGACCATCCATTTCGGCGTGCCGGTGCAGCAAGGCTGGGCCGG
>CAUTRN010000013.1:0-143176 GCA_963540925.1 uncultured Sphingomonadaceae bacterium | reverse complement strand
CGTCACCCCGCGCACTTGATGCTAGAGGCTACTCCGCCGCCATCGCGAAGTCCTGCGGCCCCTCCGGCCCGATGAACTGGCCGGGGAAGTTGCCGGTGACGTCGCCATTGTCGAAGGTCGCGACGCCATTGCACAGGGTCAGCCGCATCGGCGCGGCGGGGCGGGTGTAGCGATAGGTGCGGCCGCCCTTGCCATCGGGCACATCCCACACCTTGGTCTCGTCGCGCCGCTCGATCTCGGCCAGGTCGAACACCATGATGTCGGCGCGCTTGCCGAGTTCAATCGTGCCGCGATCCTGGAAGCCGAAATGGCGGGCGGCCTTGCCCGTCATCACATGGACCGCCTCTTCGATCGTCAGCAGGCCGCGATCGCGCACGAACTCGGTGAGCAACAGCACATTGTCGCCCGCGCCGCAGAACAAGGTGGTGTGGGCGCCGCCGTCGGAGAGGTTGCCGAGCGTCTGCGGGTCGCGCAGCAGCTTGAGCAGCAATTCCTCGTTGTTCGGCCAGATCGGCATCTTCACGTTCGACTGCGGGCCGTTGTCGATCACCCAGTCGGCCATCGCGTCGGACGGATGGTTGAGCCCCTTCAGCCGCATATAGGCCGACAGGGTGATGCCCAGCGGCCCCGCCCCGGTCTGGCTCTCGCGCAACACCAGCACGCTCGGGTCATTGAGCATGGTGTGCGAATATTGATTGTCCCAGCTGTCGCGCGCACGGGCGCGCCATTCCGGGTCCGCCAGCATCTCGAACTTCTTCTCGTCGTCGGCTTCGTTGACGATCTCCTGCCAGACGAAATTGCCTTGCTGCGCGAACAGCAGGCCCGAGTTGAAATTGACGTGCAGGGTCGGCCCGACATGATGATAGCCGCCCCAGATGTCGACGCCCTCGGCGCGGAACTGCTCGGCCAGCTCCTCCTGCCGCGCCGCCCAGGGTTCCTGGAAGGCCAGCGCGGGGCGGAAGCCGGCGAGCTGGATGCGGATCGGGCCCACCTGCTTCGCCAGCCGGGCGAAGCGCTCGGCCGACTCCCCGGCGGTCTTGCGCATGAAATTGTCGACCGCGACCTGCAGGGTGGCGCCCGGATGGCGCGCGATCACCCGCATCAGCGCCAGCCATTCCTCATCCTCGGCCAGGAAACTGGGCAGCGGCCGCTCGTGCCGGTCATAGTCGAGCAGGTTGGACGACATGCCCAGCGCACCCGCCGCCAGCGCATCCTCGAGCAGGTCGGCCATCCGGGCGATCTCGGTCGGCGTCGCCGCCCGCTCCCACGCCGCCTGCCCCATCACCGCGAGGCGGATCACGATATGGCCGACGAACGCCGCGACATTCACCTGGACGGCGACGTTGCGCTCGACCGAAGCCTTGTACTCGCTCCAGCGGCGCCAGTCCCAGGTGACGGCCGAGTACATCGGCGCCTCGGGCACATCCTCGAAATAGTTGAAGATGTCGACGATGTCGGGGCGGATGTCGGTGCTGTCGCTCAGCGGCGCCATCGAGAATCCGCAATTGCCGTTGACCGAGGTGGTGACGCCATAGGCCGCCAGCGGCTCCATCATCGGCGACCACCACATCGCCCCATCCCAATGGTTGTGATTCTCGATCGTGCCCGGCGCGACGAAGCAGCCGCCCGCGTCGAACACCCGCTCGCGCCCCTGCCGCGCCAGCCCGTCGCCGATCTCCACGATCCGCCCGCCGCGGATGCGCACGTCGGCGCGATAGGCCGGGGCGCCGGTGCCGTCGACGACGGTGCCGTTCTTGATGAGGAAATCGATCTCCATGGCTGCTCTCCTGTCGCGACTCTCGCCAGGCTTTCCGCCCGGTCGCCCCCTTTCATACCCAATTGTGTATGATGTAAACAAGAGCCATATGTGTATTTGATATACAATGCATATTGGACATGCCCCACCACTGGCTTAGGACAGGCGGGAAGGCTGGAGAGACGCGTGACCGAGACCAAGACCGACTTCCGTTACGATCCCTTCTCGGTGGCGGCGATGCGCGATCCGCAGAGCTTCTACGAGACGCTGCGGGAGGAGCATCCCGCCTATTTCATGCCCCAATATGACGGCTATGCGATCAGCCGCTTCGAGGACAATTGGAAGGCCTATATGAACTCTTCGGACTTCACCGAGTCCGAAGGGCAGATCTTCTCGCGCGAGCAGATGCTCGTCCACCATCGCAATGATCCGCCGCTGCCGTCGTTCGAGCCGATGGTGCCGATGTTCAACTTCATCGACCCGCCGTTCCACAGCCACTTCCGCCGGGTGATGGCTCCGCCCTTTTCCAAGAGCAGCATCAACAAGCTGGAGGAGCGGCTGACCGAGCTGGTCCGCGCCCGGCTGAAGGAGCTGATCGGGCGCGGCAGCTTCGACCTGAACGTCGACCTGGGCAGCCACATCTCCTCGGCCGCCTCGGCGATCGTCGCGGGCGTGCCGGTGGAGGACGCGCCCAAGATCACCGCGCTCGTCACCCGGATGACGGCGCGCGACCCCGAGGCCTCGGGCGAGACCAGCGACGGCAATGTCGCCCGCGACGAGATGATGGCCTATCTCGCCGACCTGGTGGCGCAGCGCCGCGCGGGCGATGGACATCCCAGCCAGCTGATCGACCTGCTGATCGGCGCCGACATCGTCGGCCGCCCGCTCAGCGACATGGAGATCGCGGTCGACCTGCTGTCGATCCTGTTCGGCGGGACCGAGACGGTGCCCAAGGTGCTGGCGGGCGGCCTGCTGGAGCTGTCGAAGCGTCCCGACCAGCTGCGCGCGGTGCGAGAGGATCTGGCCTCCAACGTGCCGCCGCTGGTGGAGGAGATGTTCCGCTACTGCGCGCCGGCGCAATGGTTCGGCCGCACCGCCAAGAACCCGGTCGAGGTGGCGGGCGTCACCGTCGAGCCCGGCCAGCGCGTCTTCCTGCTGATCGCCGCCGCCAATCGCGACCGGCGCGAATATGACGATCCCGACGCCTTTATCTGGAACCGTCCGATCCGCCGGCTGCTCAGCTTCGGCATCGGCCCGCATTTCTGCATCGGCATCCACCTCGCCCGGCTCGAGGAACGGATCATGATGCGCGAGCTGCTGTCGACGATCGACCGGTTCGAGATCGATCCGGCGGCCGGCGAATGGGCCTCGTCGGAGTTCCAGGTCGGCTGGCTGAAGCTGCCGCTGCACGTTCGGTAGAGGATGACAACAGGCCGACCGCAACAAGCGGCGGCGATGGAGAGGGAAGAGACATCATGGCGGACCAGGCGACCACCGAGATCGACTATGACGCGATCGCCCGCAGATATGACGAGGAGCGCGCCAAGCGGCTGCGCGCCGACGGCAACGACCAGTTCATCGAGATCCGCAGCGAAGCGAAGCGCTTCGACGTCGACTATCATGCCGATCCCGATTTCACCCGCGATCCGATCGTCGAGGAGGTCGACGCGCTGATCATCGGCGGCGGCATCTCGGGCCTGCTCACCGCCGGGCGGATGCGCGAGCAGGGCATCGCCAATTTCCGGATCATCGAGAAGGGCGCGGGCTTCGGCGGCACCTGGTACTGGAACCGCTATCCCGGCCTCGCCTGCGACGTCGAATCCTACATCTACCTGCCGATGATCGAGGAACTCGGCATCATGCCGACCGAGAAATATGCCGGCGGCCAGGAAATCCGCGAGCATTGCCACAAGCTCGGCGAACTCTACGACCTCTACCCCGTCACCCTGTTCCAGACCGAGGCGACCGAGGCGCGGTGGGACGAGGGCCGCCGCCGCTGGATCGTCACCACCAAGCGCGGCGACGAGATCGCGGCACGCTTTCTGGTCGGTTCGACCGGCTTCCTGACCAACCCCAAGCTGCCCGGCATCCCCGGCATCGACAGTTTCGAGGGGCACAGCTTCCACACCAGCCGCTGGGACTTCGCCTATACCGGCGGCGACCAGAGCGGCAACATGACCGGCCTGGCCGACAAGGTGGTGGGCATCATCGGTACCGGCGCCACCGCGGTGCAGCTGATCCCCTACCTCCAGCGCTCGGCCGGGCAGCTCTATGTGTTCCAGCGCACCCCCAGCGCGGTCGACGCGCGCGGCAACGGGCCGACCGATCCCGAATGGGCGGCCTCGCTCAAGCCCGGCTGGACCAAGCAGCGGCGCGACAATTTCACCGTCTATCTGGCCGGCGGCCAGGTGGAGGAGAAGCTGGTCGACGACGGCTGGACCGACATCCTGCCCAAGCTCGACCCGAACGAGGCGGCGGTCGACCCGCAGGCCTATACCAAGGCCGCGATGCGCAAGATGGAGCGCATCCGCGACCGGGTGGACCAGTTCGTCACCGACAAGGCGACGGCGGACGCGCTCAAGCCCTGGTATCATTTCTTCTGCAAGCGGCCGACCTTCCACGACAGCTATCTGCAGGCGTTCAACGCCCCCAACGTCACCCTGGTCGACACCAAGGGGCGCGGCGTCGAGCGGGTGACGCCGAAGGGCGTGGTGGTCGACGGCCGGGAGATCGCGCTCGACTGCCTGATCTTCGCCACCGGCTTCGACTATAATGTCGATGCCTCGAAGGAGAGCGGGCTCGATTTCGTCGGCCGTGGCGGCCAGACCCTGGCGAGCCACTGGGCTGACGGCCCGCGCACCCTCTACGGCATCCAGTCGCACGGCTTCCCCAACCTGTTCTTCATCCGGGTGGCGCAGACCGGCGCCTCGGCCAATTTCACCCATGTCGCCGACGAGCATGCCACCCACATCGCCTTCGTCGTAGCCCGCGCGCTGGAGCAGGGCGTGACCGCGCTGGAGCCGTCGGCGGCGGCCGAGGCCGAATGGGTGGAGGAGATCGTCAGCAAGGCAGGCCCGCGCCTGGCGTTCCACGCCAGCTGCACCCCCGGCTATTACAACGCCGAGGGCCAGGTGAGCGACCGGCTCGCCCGCTTCGAATTCTATGCGGGCGGCCCCGTAGCCTACAACAACCTCCTCGCCGAGTGGCGCGAGGACGGCAGCATGAAGGGCTATGACGTGGCGCGGGGCTGACGCCCCCGCCGCGTCCCAGGCACCCCGGCGCCCGGCCCATCCGAACCACCGCCAGACGGAGACAGACGAATGACCGACTATAAGGTCGAGCAGGTGCTCGATGCCAAGGCCGAGCTGGGCGAATGCCCGCTCTGGTCGCCCGAGGAGCAGTGCCTCTACTGGATCGACATCGACGGCCTCACCTTCAACCGCTTCGATCCGGCGAGCGGCGCCAACCGGGCGTGGAAGCTCCACACCAATCCAGGCTCCTTCGTGCTGCGCGAGGGCGGCGGCGTGCTGATCGCGATGCGCGACGGCCTCTATGAGTTCGACTGCGACGACCAACCGCTCCGCAAGATCGCCGAGCCGCCGTTCGACAGCGCCCAGATCCGCTTCAACGACGGCCGCACCGATCGCCAGGGCCGTTACTGGGTCGGCTCGATGCCCGCCACCCTGGATGCCGAGCATGCCGGCGTCACCGGTTCCTTCTACAGCCTCGACGGGTCGGGCCTGAAGCTGCGCATCCCCGGCACCCACCATGCCAACGGCACCGCCTTCTCGCTCGACAACCGTATCTTCTACCGCGCCGAGACGCTGAAGCGCGAAATCTATGCCTATGATCATGATCCGGAGACGGGCGACCTCTCCAACCAGCGGCTGTTCGCGCGGGTGCCCGACGAGCTGGGCATGCCCGACGGCTGCACCGTCGACGCCGAAGGCGGCTATTGGCCGGCGCTGCCCGCCGGCCCGAAGGGCGGCGCGATCGCCCGCTACACCCCCGAGGGCAAGCTGGACTTCGTGATCGAACTGCCCGTCGCGATCGTGACGATGCCGGCCTTTGGCGGGCCTGATCTCTCGACCATCTACGTCACCACCGGCCGGCTGGAGCCGATGATCGGGCTGCAGCCGACCGCGCTGTCGGGCAGCCTGTTCGCGATCAAGACCAACTTCCGCGGCCTGCCCGAGGTCAAGTATAAGGGCTGACATAACAGGGCCGGTCCGGTGCCCGCACACCGGCCCGGCCCCTCCTCCCCCGAGCGGGTTCAGAACTTGGCGGTCGCCTGCAGCACGATCTCGCGCGGGCGTACCGAATAGACGGTCACCTGGCCGGCCGGGGCAAACACCTTATCGTTCGCGATTACCCCGATATATTCGTTGGTCAGGTTGCGGCCGAGCAGCGACAGCTTCCACTGATCATCCTCGGCACCGATGCTGATATTGGCGTTGAGCCGCCAGAAAGCCTCCTGGTTGGCGCTCGGGTCGCCGGTCTCGCTGATCATATATTCGCTGGTGTGGACGGCATCGCCACCCAGCCCGATCTTGAGCCCCCCGCCCACCGGCCGATCATAGGCGAAGCCGCCGCTGACCGTGGTCTTGGGCGCGCGCGGCAGCGGCTGGCCGGTGCGCGAATAGGTACCATTGGCGCGGCAGCGCGACGTGCCCTGGATCAGCGCATAGCATTGGGCGTTCTCGAACGAGGTGAACCGCGCCTTGTTATAGGCGAAGCCACCGTTGAAGGTCAGTTCGTTGGTCGCCTGCCAGGTCGCCGAGCTTTCGAAGCCGGTGGTCCGCGCCTTGCCCGCATTCTTGATGAAATAGGCGACGAGCGCCGCGTCGAAGCTGGTGAGCTGCAGGTTCGAGAAGGTGTAGCGATAGACGGTGGCGTCGAAACGCAGGGTGCGATCGAGCATCTCGGCCTTGATGCCGGCTTCGAAGCCCTTCGACCGCTCGGGATCGAACTGCAGCACCGCGCTGGCATTGGGGTTGGCGACGGTGGGGATATAGGTGCGCGAGATCGTCGCCGGGGTGGAGATGCCGCCCGACTTATAGCCGGTCTTGTAGGCCACATAGGTCATCACATTGTTGCTGGGCTTGTAGCGCAGCGTCACCTCGGGCGACCAGTTCGAGAACTGCTTGTTGTTGCGGATCTGCGAGCCGACCGGCGCGAGACCGAAGGAGACGCCGAGCGCGTTCAGATAATCCTGGGTGGCGACGGTGTCCTTCTTCTCATGCGTGTAGCGCACGCCGCCCGACAGCTCGACCTCCTCGATGATCTTCCACTTCAGCTGGCCGAAGGCCGAGTAGGTCTTGCCCTTGTTGTCGTAGTGATTCTTGAAGGTGTAGGCCGAGCCGCCATTGCTGGCATCGAACCCCACGAAGCCCAGGATCGGCTGATAGGTGTTCTTGCGCTTCGCATATTCGTAGAAGCCGCCCATCACGAAATTGACCGGCCCGTCATAGCTGCTCTGCACGCGCAGCTCCTGGGTCCAGGTGTGGCCGCGCTCGCCGGGCGTGCTCGTCACCGTCGAATAGGAATCCTGCGACGCGTTCGAATAATTCTCGGCATAGATGTTGGTGTAGCCGGTGATCGAGGTGAAGGTTAGCGCGTCCATCGTGTAGTTGAGGTTGAGCGCGCCCAGATAGGTGCGGACGATCGCCCAGGCGTCGCCGCCATATTTCGCGGCGGCGGGCCAATTGGCCAGGAACTCGACCGGCAGCGCACCGCGCGAGGTGCGGTGGTCGAGCTTGCAGTCCGAATTGGGGTCGACGATCTGGCGGCCGAGGTGGAGCGCCAGGGTGGAGAGCTTGCCCGCGGCGGCCGAGGCGGTGCCGGGCACGCAGAAGGTCTCGGGCGAGTCGAGGCTCTTGCCCTTCAGCTCGTTGGCGGTGAACTTCAGATTGGCGGTGAAGTCGGGGCTCGGCTCCCATCTCAGCGTGGCCCTGCCGATCAGCTGGCGCTGGCTGGGCCCCTCGTCATAGAGCGCGCCGGGGGTGTTGAAGCCCGGATAGGTAAGGCTCGGCCCGGGCGGCACCACATTCTTGAACCAGCCGTCGAGCTTCGAATATTTGCCGGCGATGCGGAAGCCCAGCGTCTCGCTGATGGGGCCCGCGATGTTCGCCTCGACGAAGCGCTCCTTCGCCTCGAACTCATAGCCGGCGGTGCCGCCATAGGAGAGTTCGGGGGTGGGATCGGCCGAGCTGATCGAGATCACGCCGGCGGGCGAGTTCTTGCCGAAGAACAGCGCCTGCGGACCTTTCAGCACCTCGATCTGGCGCAAGTCGAACTGGGCGGCCGACAGGAAATGGCCACGCCCGATCGGCACGCCATCCGAATTGAGGCCCACCGACTGCTCCAGCCCGGGATCGAGGAAGGAGGTGCCGACGCCGCGGATGCTGATCGAGCCGCCGGTGCCCGAGCCGGCGGGGGCGATGATCAGGTTCGGGGTCATCTGCGCGACCTGGGTGAGGTCGGTGACGTGCGCCTTCTCGATCATCTGCGCCGACAGCGCGGTGACCGCGACCGGCACGTTGATCAGCCGCTCGCTGCTGCGCCGCGCGGTGACGACGATATCCTCCAGCCCGCGCACCGTCTCATCGGCCGGCGCGGTGCGGATGCTGTCCTGCGCCAGCGCCGCCGATGCGCAAGCAAGCCCGCTGGTCGCAGCAAGAATCGCTACGGCATGCCTCTTAATCGACATAGTCCCCTCCCCATTTTCCGGCCCGCTATATTTTAGGATCGGCCGTTTAAGCGCCACCAAAGAGACGCCTCGGGAAGATACAAGTCCAATATCTTATGCTTATAGCGACAAATCTTATCCATATCTTGGATATATATTTATTATCTGACAGAATTGTTCGCGATATCAGCGATTGTTCCTAGGTAAATACTTTATGATCTATTCAAGTATCGCGGATCACAACGAGGCCGACAGCCCTATGACGCGAGCAAAGATTGCCCATGGCGCGAGCCGGCCAGCCCGGACGGGTGATGGGCCAAAGAAAAAAGGCCGGGCCGGCATGATGCCGACCCGGCCCCCGAAGGACCTCGTTGTCCGAAGGTCAGAAGCGGTAGGTCGCCTCCAGGCCCAGTTCGCGCGGACGCAGCGAATACATCGTCACCTGGCCGGCCGAGCTGAACACCTTATCGTTGCCGATCACGGTGATATACTTGTTGGTCAGGTTGCGGCCGTAGAAGGTGAGCTGCCACGTGTCGTCGGCGGCGCCCAGGCGGACATTGGCGTTCAGGCGCCAATAGCCGCTCATGTCGACATTGCGGTCGCCGGTCTCGCTGGTGACATAGGAGCTGGTGCGGATCGCATCGCCGGTGACGCCCACCTTCAGGTCCGAACCGATCTCGCGATCATAGTTGAAACCGCCCGACAGGGTCCATTTCGGCGCGCGCGGCAGCGGCTGGCCGCTACGGTCGTAGAAGCCCTGCGGGCAGAGCCCCAGCGCGGTGCGCGTCGCCGGGCATTGCGCGCCCTGGAAGTCGACGAACTTCGCCTTGTTATAGGCCGCGCCGCCATTCAGGCTGAACTCGGGCGAGACCTGCCAGGTCAGCGAGCTTTCGGCGCCCGAGGTGCGCGCCTTGCCGGCGTTGCGGATGAAATAGGCCACCAGATCGGCGTTGAAGCTGGTCAGCTGCAGATCGGTGAAGGTGTAGCGATAGATCGTACCTTCATAGCGCAGGGTGCGGCCGAGCAGCTCGGCCTTCACGCCCGCCTCGAAGCCCTTCGAGCGCTCGGGGCGGAACTGCAGCACCGACGGATCGGCGACATAGCTGTTGGAGATCGTCGCCGGGTTCGACACGCCGCCCGACTTGTAGCCGGTCTTGTAGGCGACATAGGTCATGACATTGTTGCTGGGCTTGTAGCGCAGCGTCATTTCCGGCGACCAGTTGGAGAATTCGAGGTTGTTGCGCAGCACCGTGCCGACCGGGGCGAGGCCGAAATTGCGGCCCAGCGCGTTCAGGTAGAGGTTGACGCCCTCCGAGTCCTTCTTCTCCTTGGTGTAGCGCACGCCACCCGACAGCTCGAGCTCCTCGATGATCTTCCAGCGCAGCTGGCCATAGGCCGAATAGGTCTTGCCCTTGTTGTTGTAGACATTCTCGAAGGTGTAGGCCGAGCCGCCATTGGCGGCATCGAAGCCCGCGAAGCCCAGCATCGGCTGGAAGCCGTTCCGGCGCTTGGCATATTCGTAGAAGGCGCCGGTGGTGAAGTTCAGCGGCCCTTCGTAGTTGCTCATCAGCCGCACTTCCTGCGACCAGGTATGGCCCGTCTCCGACGGGGTGCTGATCACCGTGGCGAAGCTGTCCTGGCTGGCGTTCGAATAGTTGACCGCCGAGATCTTGGTGTAGCCGGTGATCGAGGTCAGCGAGAGGGGACCCATCTGATATTGCAGGTTCAGCGAGCCGATATAGGTCTTCACCTCGCTATAGCCGAGGCCGCCCTTCTTCGACGCCTTCGGCCAGTTGGCGATGAACTGGGCCGGCTGCTGGCCGCGCGAGGTGCGGTGATCGAGCTTGCAGTCGCTGTTCGGATCGACGGTGAAGACGCCGGTGGTGAGGCTGCGGGTGTCCTGGGTGCCGCGATTGGCGGCGGCAAAACCGGGAACGCAATAGGTCTCGGGCGAGTCCCCCGAATTGCCCGTAGCCCTGTTGGCGGTCAGCTTCAGATTGGCGGTGAAGTCCGTGGTCGGCTGCCACTTCAGGGTGACACGGCCGATCAGCTGCTCGGTGCCGGGGCCGTCCTTGTAGAGGCCGCCGGGGATGGTGAAGCCGGGGTGCGCCAGATCGGGCTGGCCGGCGGGAACGAAATTCTTGAACCAGCCGTCGAGCTTCGAATATTTGGCGGCGACGCGGAAGCCCAGCGTCTCGCTGATCGGGCCGGCGACCCAGGCCTCGGCATAGCGCTCCTTGGCCTCGAACTCATAGCCGACCCGGCCCATCGCCTTCAGTTCCGGGGTGGGATCGGCCGAGGTGATCGAGATGACGCCGGCGGGCGAGTTCTTGCCGAAGAACAGCGCCTGCGGGCCCTTCAGCACTTCGATCTGCTGCAGGTCGAACTGGGCGGCGAGCAGGAAGTGGCCGCGGCCGATGGCGATGCCGTCGGCGTTCATGCCCACCGACTGCTCCAGGCCCGGGTCGAGGAACGAGGTGCCGACGCCGCGCAGGCTGATCGAGCCGCCGGTGCCCGAGCCCGCCGACGCGATGACGAGATTGGGGGTGAGCTGGGCGACCTGCTGGAGATCGCTGACATGCGCCCGCTCGATCGTCGCGCTCGACAGCGCGGTGACCGCGACCGGCACGTTGATCAGCCGCTCGCTGGTGCGCCGCGCGGTGACGACGATCTCCTCAAGCCCGCGGCCCGGCGCTTCCTCGGCGCCCTGCGGCGCGGTGGCCGCTTCCTGCGCGAAGGCGCTCGACGCGAAGGCCAGAGTGCTGGCCGCGGCGAGCATGACGATGCTGTGCTTCCTGAACGACATAAATCCTCCCCTACTGTCTGCCCCCGCCTGGATTTTTTACGGGTGGCTCACGAATTGACACGGGAGTGGCGAATTCAGGCCATGGCTGTCCAATAGCTTATGCCTATGGAGTCACATATATGATGATATGTCAGATCATGATTATAACCTGAATTCATCAACTTATACTGCTCTCAACAAAGAGCGAAAAAACTGAACGCTTGCATGAAAACCCGAATGGCCAGCGGGAGGAAGCTCAGGCCTTCGCGCGATATTCGGGGCGGGCGAAGCAGCGGCGCAGTTCGTCGACGAACAGGTCGGGCTCCTCCCAGGCGGCGAAATGGCCGCCGCGGTCGAGCTCGTTCCAGTAGACGACCCGCTTGTAGACCCGGTCCACCCAGCGCCGCGACGGGCGCAGCGCCTCGCCGGGGAACAGGCTCACCCCCACCGGCAGCTCGACCGGCTTCTCGACGAAGCCGTCGCCCAGCTCCCAATAGAGCCGCGCCGAGGAGCCGCCGGTGTTGGTGAACCAGTAGAGGCTGATATTGTCGAGCATCTGGTCGAACGACAGCGCGTCCTCCGGCTGGCCGTCATTGTCGGTCCAGGCCCAATATTTCTCGTAGATCCAGGCGGCCTGGCCGATCGGCGAGTCCGACAGCGAATAGCCCAGGGTCTGCGGCCGCGTGCCCTGCACCCGCTGATAGGCCGAGTCCCATTTGACGTGCCATTTCAGCTTTTCGAGCACTTCCTGTTCATGCGCGTTCGGCGGCTCCATGTCCTTGGGCGGATAGACCACCGCCATGTTGACATGGACGCCGGCCAGCCCCGGCGCCTTGTTCACCGCCATGCTGATCGTCATCACCGCGCCCCAGTCGCCGCCCTGCGCGACATAATGGGTGTAGCCGAGGCGTCGCATCAGCTCGGCCCATGCGCTGGCGGTACGCTCGTAATTCCAGCCCGGCTCACTCGGCCGGTCGGAGAAGCCATAGCCGGGCAGCGACGGCGCCACGACATGGAAGGCCGGCAGGCTCGCATCGTCCGGCTCGGCCAGCGCGTCGATCACCCCCATGAACTCGACCACCGATCCCGGCCAGCCATGGGTGATGATCAGCGGCAGCGCATCGGCGCGCGAGCTGCGGCGGTGGATGAAGTGGATGCCGAGCCCGTCGATCTCGGTCTTGAACTGCGGCCAGGCATTGAGCGCCGCCTCGCAGCGCCGCCAGTCATAATGCTCCGCCCAATGGTCGACCAGCGCGCGCAGCTTCGCGGCGGGCACGCCCTGGCTCCAGTCGGCCACCGGTTCGTCCTCGGGCCAGCGCGCCTTGAGCAGGCGCTCGCGCAGGTCGTCGACCTCCGCCTGCGGGATCGCGATACGAAACGGCACGATGGCGTCGGCGGCCATGTAGATCTCCCGGAAAAGGGGCTGGGTCAGGACAGGCGGTTGGCGCGGACGAGCCGGCCCGGCCGGGCGCCGCTGTCCTGGTCGTTCCGCCGGGTGACGGTGCCCGCGACCAAGGTGGCGAGATAGCCTTCGGATTCGAGCAGCAGCCGCCCGCCCCCGCTCGGCAGGTCATAGGCCATGTGCGGCATCTTCATGCCCAGCCGGTCGAAGTCGATCACGTTGATGTCGGCGCGCTTGCCGACCTCCAGGCTGCCGCGATCGTGCAGGCCATAGAGCTTCGCCGCCGCCGCGCTCTGCTTGTTGACCATCGCCGCCAGCGGCAGGCGCGGGCCACGGCTGCGGTCGCGCGACCAGAAGGCCAGCTGGAAGGTCGGGTTCGCCGCATCGCAGATCAGCTTCATATGCGCGCCGCCGTCGCCGAGGCCGCTCACCACATGCGGGCGCGACAGCAGCTTCTCCACCGCGTCGAGATTCTGGTGCACATAGTTGAGCGCGAGGCTGACGTTGAAGTCGGTGCCATCGCCCTTCGTGTAATGATCATAGACATATTCCTCGGGGGTCTTGCCCGCCGCCGTCGCCAGCACGCCCACGCTGCGCTCGGGCCCCGGCTCATAGTCGAGCGGCGAGGCGAGGATGAAGCTGTTGGGCAGGTCCGACTGGATATAATGGACGAGGCCCGCCACCAGCGGATCGGCCTCGGCGTCATTGGGCATGTTCGCCTCGGTCAGGATCGCCTTGCGGATCTCGGGATAGCGCATCAGCCGCACCCGCTCGGCCAGCGGCAAGTGCATCAGCTCGCGATAGGAGGGCTTGAGCAGGAAGGCGTGATAGCCCTCCAGATTGTTGATCTGCCCGGCGCCGCGCGGCGAGGTCTGCGGATAGATCGGCACGCCCTCCGCCAGTGCGGCGGCGCTCGCGTCGGTCATCATGAACAGGTCATCGGTGTCGCCGGGGAATTCGGCGATGCCATAGGTGCAGGGCCGGCCCGACTGGCGCGCGATCCGCTCCAGCAGGCGATGTTCGAGCAGCCGTTCCTCGCGGGTGATCGGGTGGAGCAGCAGATTGCCGATGCTGCCGCGCAGGATGATCTGGAACACGCCGGTGCCGAGCTCGCCCATCGCGGTGGCCAGCGCCAGCACCTCGTCCTCATTGGCATGGGTGCCCGGCACCAGCTTGCCCTTGCTGGAGCGATGCTCGACGAAGCGCCCGGTCGAGAAGCCCACCGCGCCCGCCGCCATCGCCTCGCGCACCAGCCCGCTCATCGCCGCCAGGTCGTCGTCGGTCGCGGCCTCGTCGCGCAGCGCGCGCTCGCCCATCACGAACAGGCGCAGCGGCGCGTGGGTGATGTGGGTGGCGACGTCCATGCCATAGGATCGGGCGGCGACCCGGTCCATATAGTCGGGGAAGCTCTTCCATTCCCAGTCGAGCCCCTCGTCGAGGACAAGGTCGGGAATGTCCTCCACCCCGCTCATCAGCTCGATCAGCTCCTGGCGATGCTCGGCCTGGACCGGTGCGAAGCCGACCCCGCAATTGCCGGCGATCGCGGTGGTGACGCCGTGCGAGAAGCTGGGGTCGAGCTTGTCGTCCCACAGGAACTGGCCGTCATAATGGGTGTGGATGTCGACGAAGCCGGGGGTGACGATCGCCCCGTCGGCGTCGATCACCTGTTTCGCGGTGCCGCCGATCCGGCCGATCTCGACGATCCGGCCGTCCTTGATCGCTATGTCGCCTGCATAGGGCTCGCCGCCCAGCCCGTCGACGATCGTGCCGCCCTTGATGATGGTATCGACCACGAACCCTCTCCCCTTCTCACAACTCCCCATCCCGTCATGCCAGCGAAGGCTGGCATCTCGTGAGATGAAGTGGCGCCCTAACCTCCTGAGATGCCAGCCTGCGCTGGCATGACGGATTTGGCGAAACCCTTCACGACCTCACACCAGGTCGAACAGCTCGATCGCGGTGCCGCCCAATATCTTCTTCGCGTCGGCCGGGGACACGGCGGCGACGATCTCCTCGATCACCGCCTTCGACGCGCCCAACGTGCCTTCGTTATGGGGATAGTCGGCCGCCCACATCACCCGGTCGGCGCCGATATAATCGAGCAGCTTCAGCCCCAGGCTGTCGGCCATGAAGGTGGCGTAGCAGTTGCGCCGCCAATAGTCGGTGGGGCGCAGTTCGAGCCTGGGGTCGAGCAGCGGCTCGAACTGGTCCATCAGCAGCTCGGCATCCTGCAGCACGCCGGGAATCCAGTGCAGCCCGGCCTCGGCGAACACCACCCTCAGGTCGGGGTGGCGGTCGAACACCCCGCCGAACACGAGCTGAGCGAAATTCTTCCGGAAGGGCGCGAAGATCTCGAAGGTGTTGGCGACCACCCCGCCCGGCCCTTCGAAATTGAGCGTCTCGCCGACATGGAAATAGACCGGCAGGCCCAGTTCGGCGGCGGTCGCCCAGAGCGCGTCCATCCGCTCGCCGGCATATTCGATCGCGGTGCCGTCGGGATGATGGCCGGGGCTGATCGGCACGCAGAAGGCCTTGAGGCCGAGGTCCTTCAGGTGGCGGATCGACTCCTCGACCCGCGCGGGCGCGTCCCAGAAATTGACGAAGCCGACCCCGAAGAAGCGCCCCGGCGCGCGGGCGCCGACCTCGGCCAGATATTCATTATAGGCGCGGAAAATCCACTCGCGGACCTCATAGTCCGGGAATTTGAAGAACATCAGCAGGGTCTGGGGAAAGACCAGCTCCATCGCGATACCCTCGGCATCGAGATCGGCCATCCGCTCGGCGATGAAGGAGGTGCCGCGCCGGTCCTCCACGGTCTTCAGTATCTCGGCGATATAGCCGTTGAACAAGGGTTGGCCGGCAAAGCCCATGTTGAACAGGCCCTGTGCCTCGTCCCACCAGATGGCGGGCATGCGATCGGCGAGATGCGCGGGCACCCGGCCCTTCCACGGGTCCTCGGCCAGGCCCCAATGATTGTCCGACGAGACGATGATCGTGCCTTCGGGAACCGCCGCCTGCGCCCCGTCGAGACGGCGGTCGCGGCTGACGCCGATGCCGGCGGCATAGGGAATCCGGGTCGAAGCCGTCGTCGAAGCCATGGCGCCCTCTCCCGAAGCCCCTGTTCCTGAGCCAGGTGAGCGGAAGGGCCTGCATGGGCCCTTCCTTGTCACCCTCCGACATCCGCTTGGCGAATGCTTTGTGTATGATATACACATCAATGGAGGGCGTGGTCAATTCTCCCGGCCTTCGGGCGGCGAACCACGCGCCAAAACCAAGCCGTTGATTTCCCTCCACTTCTTCGCACTGGCGCAACCTATATTTTTTTCCTACGTGTATATTGTACACTCGCATGACTTCTATATGTCGGGGGTCATGCCGACCGTGGATCAGAAGAGGGGGGAGCGATTGCGCCAGACCGACAGCATCGCCAAGCGGCGCCCGGCCCGTTCGCGGACGATCGAGGAAGCGCCGCGTCGTCCGCGCGCCTCGGGCCTGTCGCGCGAGCGCATCGTGACCGCGACGATCGACTATCTGCGCGCCCACCCGCATGAGAATCTGACGATCGCGCGCTCCGCCGCCGCGGCCGGCGCCACCACCATGGCGGTCTATCGACATTTCCGCGACGGCGCCGACCTGGCCGAGGCGATCGTCGATCGGCTGCTGGAGGGGATGAGCGACGAGATCCCGCGCGAAGGCGACTGGCGCACCCAGCTGCGCGCCTGGATCGACGTGATGTACCAGCGCTTCACCCGCACCCCGCAGTGCATCGACCTGATGACCACCGCCAACGGGCTGTCGACCGCGTCGATCCGCGCGTCGCAGGCGCTGCGCGGCATCCTCGCCGCCGCCGGGGTGCAGGATCCCGAGCTGACCCGCACCACCTTCTGGCTGTCGAGTTCGCTGGTCGGCTATGCGCGGCACATGCTGGCCGCGCCGGTCGACATCCACATCAAGGGCTCGATCGCCGCGATCGAGCGGCTCGACCCCGAGGGCACCAGCGAGCTGTCGAAGATCGCCCCCAACATCCCCCAGCTCTATGCCGACGCGCGCGAGATCATGATCGAGCGGATGCTGGCGAGCGTGGAGGCGGTGATCCCCGGCGAGCGCTAGGCGCCGCGCGCATGAAGGTCGGCATCCACCTGGTCGCCACGCATCATGCGGGCGAGACCGACGCCGACATGTTCCGCAACGAGGTGCGGCTGGCGGTCGAGGCCGAGGCGATGGGCTTCGACTTCGTCGGCATGGTCGAGCATCATTTCACCGACTATTCGATGTGCCCGGACAATGCCCAGGCGCTGAGCTTCATCGCCGCGAAGACGCGCCGGCTGCAGCTGATGCCCGCCGCCTTCATCCTGCCGTGGAACGATCCGCTGCGCGTGGTCGAGAAGACGGTGATGCTCGACATCATGAGCGAGGGGCGCGTGCTGCTGGGCATGGGGCGCGGCCTGTCGCGCCGCGAGTTCGCCGGCTTCGGGCTCGACATGGCCGAGTCCCGCGATCGCTTCGACCAGGCCTGCGCGATCATCCTGGAGGGGTTGGAGACCGGCTTCGTCGAGGCCGACACCCCCTTCTACCAGCAGCCCCGGGTCGAGATCCGCCCGCGCCCCGAGCACAGCTTCCGGGACCGCAGTTACATGGTCGGCATGTCGCCCTCGTCGATCGCGGTGGCGGCGAAGCATGGCCTCGCCTGCCTCAAATTCTCGCAAGGGTCGTGGGAGGAGGGTGTCGCCGAGGTGACGAGCTATCGCGACCAGTTCGCCGCCGCGCAGGACCGCCAGGCACCGCCCTTCCTGATCGCCGACATGGCGCTGTGCTTCGACGACGAGGCCAAGGTCGCCGCCTATGCCGCCCGCCACCTGCGCCCGCATTTCGAGACCTTGCTCGATTTCTACGAGCTGCGCGGCGACCATTTCCGCGACCTGCCGAGCTATGCCAGCTACGCCGCAGATGCCGAGCATCTGAACGCCGCCGGCCCCGACGAGGCGTTTCGCGGCTATGCCGCCGCCAATCTGGTCGGCACCCCCGCCCAGATCGTCGACCAGCACCGCCGCCGCGCCGCGATCGTCGGGGAACATGATCTGGCCGTCACCTTCGCCTATGGCTCGATGCCCTATGAGGAGGTTTTCGCGCAGGCCCGGCTGTTCGCGGACAAGGTGCTGCCGCATCTGAAGGGGTAAGCGCCAGCCGCTAGCCCGCGCCCCCTCGCCTCCCCACCCCGTTCGTCCCGAGCGAAGTCGAGGGACGTTCTCTCGCGCCAACGTGTCTCGACTTCGCTCGACACGAACGGCAGTGGGGAGAGGAGCGCGGGCCGATTACCCCTCACTCGTACCGCAGCGCGTGTACCGGGTTCGCGCGCGCCACCTTCATCGCCTGGCCGCCGATCGTCAGCACCGCGATCAGCAGCGCCAGCAGCCCGGCCACCAGGAAGGGCAGCGGCCCCAGCGCGATCCGCGCGTCGAAGCCGTTGAGCCAGTCGCGCATCACCCACCAGGCGACCGGCCAGGCGATCAGGTTGGCGATCAGCACCGGCCGGCTGAACTGCCACACCAGCAGGCGGACGATGTCGCGCGTGCGCGCGCCCAGCACCTTGCGGATGCCGATCTCCTTCGTCCGCCGCTCGGCGGTGAAGTTGGCGAGGCCGAACAGGCCCAGGCAACCGACGATCACCGAGAGGATCGCGAAGCCGGCGAAGATCTTCGCGCGCGCATCGTCGGCCTTGTAGAGGTCGATGATCACATCCTCGGTGAACTTGCCGTTGAACGGCACCTCGCGGATGATGCTCTTCCACGCCCGCTCGATCCGGTCGCGCACCGCGGCGGGATCGCCATGGTAGCGGACGATCAGGAATTCCTGGCCGGCATGCGCGTTCAGGAAGGCGATCGGGTCGAGCGGCTGGCGGATCGAACGGAAGCGCGCGTCCCTGACCACGCCCACTACCGTCACCGGCACCAGCCCATGTTCATTCTCGACCAGGCCGCCCTTGAAACTCTTGCCGATGATGCCGGCAGGATCGGAATAGCCCAGCCGCTTCGCCGCCAGTTCGTTGACGACGATGTTCACCCCGCGCTTCGCAATCGCCGCCTGCTCGGCCGGCACGGTCGGAAAGCTCAGCGTCATATCGTCCATCTGGCGGTCGTCGAACCAGCGGCCGGCGATCAGCTTCATGCCCATCGCATCCTTCATCCCCCGGTCGACGAAATAATTGCCGATCGTCACCGGGCGCGGCTGGCCGGGGACCATGAAGCTGGTGTTGGTGCTGTTGTTCGTGTCGACGCCAATGCCGGTGCGGCCGACAAGATCGACGCCTTCCACCCGCTTCATCACGTCGACGATCGTGTCTCCCATATTATACAGCTGGTAGCGGCTCAGATCCTCGACCTGGAGGATGCCGCCGCGCTGGAAGCCGGGGTCGACCGTGCGCGCATAGACGGTCTGCAGATAGACCACCGTGGTGCAGATGATCAGCCCGATCGACACCGCGAACTGGCCCACCACCAGCAGGCTGCGCAGCCGGCCCGAACCGGCCGTGTCGGCCGACGACTTGTTCGCCTTCAGCACCGCCGCCGGCTGGAAGCGCGACAGGAAGAAGGCCGGATAGAGCCCGCCGAGCACGCCGACGATCAGCACCAGCGCGATCACCGGCAGCGCGATGCCCTCGGCGCCCAGATAGCGCACCTTGATCCCCGCCTCGAGGAAGGCCGCGAAGAAGGGCGTGAGAAGTTCGAGCAGCGCGAGCGCGATCACCATCGCCACCGCCGCGATCATCAGCGATTCCCCGATGAACTGGATGATCAGGTCGCGCCGGCTGGCGCCCAGCACCTTGCGCAAGGCCACTTCGCGGGCGCGCTGGCTGGCGCGCGCGGTGGCGAGGTTGGTGAAGTTGACCACCGCCATGCCCAGGATCAGCAGCGCGATCACCGCGAAGGTGGCAATGGTGCGCTGGTCGTTGCCCGGGGTCATCTCGCCCGACTGGGCGCGGCCCAGATGGATGTCCTTGACGTTGACGAGGTGCCAGTCCTGCTCCTCGCCGGGATTGTAGCGCAGCTCGCCCGCGGTCTCGGTGGGGATGTTGCGTTTCTCCCAGGCCGGCAGCTGCGCCTCGATCGTCTTGGGATCGGTGCCCGGCCGCAGCTTCGCATAGACCCAGCCCGACTGGCAGCCCCAGCAGGTCAGGAATTGCGGCTGGGTGTCCATGAAGCTCGGCATGTCGACGCGCAGCACCGCGTTGAGCTTCATGTGCGAGTTCTTCGGCAGATCCTCGAACACGCCCGAAATCTGGAAGTCGCGATGCTTGCCCTTGGTGATCACCGTCATCGTCCGGCCGACGACATCGTCGGTGCCATAGCGGCGCACGGCCTCGGTCCGGCTCAGGATCGCCTGGCCGATCCGGGTCAGGCTCGCCTTCTCGCCATGGACCAGCGGCAGCGGCAGGACGTTGAGGAAATTACCCTCGGCATAGACATAGTCCTCCACCGCCGACGCCTTGCCGTCCTTGTAGAAGACCGGCGAGGAGGTCAGGACATAGGCCATGTCCTCGACCTGCGGGAAATCCTTCTTCAGCCGCTGGCCGGCGACATAGGAGGTCATCTGGAGGAAATCCTCCTCCCCCGTCTCGCGGCTGCGATACCAGCTTTGAAATTGGTAGATATTGTCGGCGTTCGGCAGCCATTCGTCATAGCTCTGCTCATAGCGGACGAAGAGCAGGATCATCAGGCAGGCGGCCATGCCGATCGCCAGGCCCAGGATGTTGATCACGGCATAGGCGCGGTTCTTCGCCAGCGCGCGGATGCCGACCGTCAGATAATTGCGCCACATGGCCGTGTCCCCTCAGTCCCGTGGTTCAGGCCGCGCGGCGGCGTTCGACCAGGATGCGGCCGTCGAGCATGTTGACGACCCGGCTGGCATAGTCGGCATGGGCCGGCGAATGGGTGACCATCACGATCGTCGCCCCGTCGCGGTTCAGCGCCTGGAGCATCGCCATCACCTCCTCGCCATGCTGGGTATCGAGATTGCCGGTCGGCTCGTCGGCCAGGATCAGGTCGGGCTTGCCGACGACGGCGCGAGCCACCGCGACGCGTTGCTGCTGGCCGCCCGACAGCTGGCTGGGCCGGTGATTGGCGCGGTGGGCGATCCCCACCCGGTCCATCGCCGCCGCCACCCGCTTGCGCCGCTCGCTCAGCGGGATGCCGTGGTAGAGCAGGGCCAGTTCGATATTCTCGGCGACGGTCAGCTCGTCGACCAGGTTGAAGCTCTGGAAGATGAAGCCAATGTGGCGCTTGCGCACGTCGGCCAGCTTGCTCTCGGGCAGCCCCGCCACCTCGCGGTCGATGAACTGATAGGAACCGCTCGACGGGCTGTCGAGCAGGCCGAGGATGTTGAGCAGGGTCGACTTGCCGCAGCCCGACGGGCCCATGATCGCGACGAACTCGCCGGCCTCGATCTCCAGGTCGATCGCATCGAGCGCGGTCGTCTCCACCGTGTCGGTGCGGTAGATGCGGGAAAGGTTGCGCAGGGTCAGCATGTGCGGGTCCTTCTCAGTCGCGCGTGATGTCTAGGCGGGTCTTGTCGGTCAGGCCGGAATAGCCGGAGGTGATCACCCGCTCACCGGGGTCGAGCCCCTCGATCACTTCCACATAGTCGGAATTGCGGCGGCCCAGCTTCACCGGGCGGCGTTCGGCGCTCTTGCCGTCGGGCGCCACCACGAACACCCAGTTGCCGCCGGTGTCGTTGTAGAAGCTGCCATTGGGGATCAGCCGCGCCGGCGCGGGATCGCCCAGCGTCAGCCGTGCTTGGATCGTCTGGCCGCGCTGGATGCCGTCGGGTTCGCCGCCCAGGAACCACAGGTCGACCTGGAACTCGCCATTCTTCACCTGCGGATAGATTTTCGCGACCTTCATCCGATAGGGCTTGCCGCCCACCTCGACCGTCGCGGTCTGCCCCTCGCGGACCCGGCCGAGATAATATTCGTCGACCCCGGCCTCCAGCTTGTTGCGGCCCGGGCTGTCGATCTGGCCGATCCGCTCGCCACGGCTCATCGACTGGCCGATCTGGATCGAGAAGGCGGTGAGCTGTCCCGCCACCGGCGCGCGCAGCCTGAGCTGCTCGAGGTTGCGATGCGCGATCGCCAGCGCTGACTGGAGCGAGGAAGCGGTGGCGCGGAGCTGGCTGAGTTGGCTGGTCTGGAGCCGCTCGTCATTGGCCTGTGCCGCGCGCAGCACCCGCCCGCGCTTCTCCTGATATTGATAGTCGTCGCTGGTGTCCCGGAAGACCTTGCCCGCGACGAAGCCCTTGGCGGCGAGCGGCGCCTGCAGCTCGTAGAGCCGGCGCGCCTTGGTGGCATCCAGATCGGCCTGGATGATGTTGCGCTCATTCTCCAGCCGGGTACGCGACAGCGCCAGTTCGGTGGTGCGCAGATTGTTGAGCTGCTCGGCCACCTCGGTCTCGCGAGCGAGGGTGGAGAGCTGGAGATCGGCGTTGGACAGCTCTGCCAGGAGCTGCCCCTTCGCCACGGTCGCCCCGTCCTCGACCAGGATGCGTTCGACCCGTCCCCCCTCGACCGCGTCGAGATAGACCGTCAGCAGCGGCGTCACCCGCCCGCGCAGCGGCAGGAAATCGTCGAAGGTGCCGTTGGTCACCTCGGATATGGCGAGGCGGCCGCCCTCCACCGTCTGGCTCGATCCGCGCGGCGCGAACCACCAGAACAGCGCCAGGACGAGCAGCAGCCCGCCACCGGCCAGCGCCAGCTTCGTCCGAAGCGACAGACCTCTCTTCTCGACGACACGATCCATCGCCCCACCGCTCAGGGTGTTGCCGGGGCTTTCGTTTTTCATGCGCACCACGCTCATGCCCGCCGCTACGCAAAGGCCGTGCCACATGTCGTTGGTCAGCATTTCCGGCCCTTCGGTCGAACCCCGGCTGCGGAGTTGTCCGAAATCGGACAGTGGCCGCTTGCTCGACTGTCCGAATCCGGACAGTGTCGCGAGGGAAACAGGGGGACCGATGGCCGAGCCGGCATTCGATCTGGCGATAGTGATCGACGACGACCGCGACATATTGCTCGCCGCCCGGCTGGTGCTGCGCGGCCTGTTCGCGGAGGTCGTCACCCTCGCCTCGCCCGCCGAAGCCCTCGACCTGATCGGCCGGCGCTCGCCCGATGCGATCCTGCTCGACGCCAATTTCGCGCGCGGCGCCAGCGACGGGGCCGAGGGCTTCCAGTGCCTCGACGCGATCCTCCAGCGCGATCCCGACGCCGCCGTCATCCTGATCACCGCCCATGCCGGGGTGCAGGTGGCGGTGGAGGCGATGAAGCGCGGCGCGACCGACTTCGTTTCCAAGCCCTGGACCAACGAGCGGCTGCTCGCCACCGTCCGCACGGCCGCCCAGCTCCGCACCTCGCGCCGCGAGACCGGGATCGAGCGCGCCAAGGTGGCGAGCCTCGCTTCCCCCGCCGCCGAGACGCCGCTGCTCGGAACCTCGGCCGCGATCCGCCACATCCATTCGCTGATCGAGCGCGCCGCGCCGACCGAGGCCAATGTCCTGATCCTGGGCGAGAACGGCACCGGCAAGGAACTGGTCGCGCGCGAGATCCACCGCCGCTCGCGCCGCGCCGACCAGGCGATGGTCTCGGTCGACATGGGCGCGATCGCCGGCAATCTGATCGACAGCGAGCTGTTCGGCCATGTGAAGGGCGCCTTCACCGACGCGCGCGCCGACCGCATCGGCCGGCTCCAGACCGCCGACGGCGGCACCCTCTTCCTCGACGAGATCGGCAATCTGCCGCTCGCGCTCCAGCCCAAATTGCTCACCGCGCTGGAGCAGCGCCAGGTGACGCCGGTGGGTGCCAACCGATCGGTGCCGATCGACATCCGCGTCGTCTCGGCCACCAATCTCTCGGCCGACCGGCTGGTCGACGGCGGCACCTTCCGGCCCGACCTGCTGTTCCGGCTCAACACCGTCGAGATCGAGATTCCCCCCCTGCGCGACCGGCGCGAGGATATCCCGCTGCTGCTGCGCCATTTCCTCGATATCTACACCCGCCGCTACAACGCCCCCGAACGCGCGCTGGGCGACGATCTGGTCGACGCGCTCCAGAGCTATGATTGGCCCGGCAATGTCCGCGCGCTGCGCCACGCCGCCGAACGCGCGGTGATCCTGGCGCAAGGCGATGCCTATGCGCTGGCCGACTTCCCTTTGTCCCGATCGAGCGCCCCGCGCATCGAGATGCCGGCGCCCGCGGTCGACCTCAATCTCGACCGAGCCGAGAAACGGATGATCGAGCGCGCGCTCCACAAACATGGCTATAATATCTCGCTGGCCGCCGCCGAACTGGGGCTGACCCGCGGCTCGCTCTACCGGCGGATGGAGAAACATGGGCTTTGATCGCCGCTTCGCGCTGGGCCTCGCCGCCCGCATCGCCGCGATCGCGCTGGCGCTGGGCGCGCTCGCCTGGGCGTTCGACCGCCCCGAGCTGATCGCCACCAAGATCGTCACCGCCGTCCTCGCCGTGGCCAGCATCGTCTCGCTGTGGCGCTATGTCCGCCGCACCAATCAGGAACTGGCCCGCTTCGTCGAGGCGCTGCGCTATGGCGACCTGTCGCAGAGCTTCGGATCGGGCCGCAGCGGCGCGGGCTTCGAGACGCTCGCCGCCGAACTCGACGCCTCGATCCGGCGGCTGCGCGAGGAGCGCGCCACCACCGCCGAGGCCGGGCGCTTCCACGCCGCGCTGATCGACGAATCCCCGGCCGCGCTGCTCGTGGTCGACGGCGACCGGATCGAGCGGATCAACCGCGCCGCCCGCCGTCTGTTCCCCGACGACGCCGCACTGCGCATCGCCGACTATGGCCGCCATGGCGAGCCGCTGCTCGCGGTGATCGGCGGCGCCGGCCGGCGCATCGCCTCGATCGAAGTCGACGGACGGCCGCAGCGTGCCGTCTTCACCGGCACGACGCTTCACCGCCTCGGCCGCCCGCTGCGGCTGCTGACGATCCAGCCGCTCCATGGCGAGCTCGACGCGGTCGAGCTGGCCGCGCAGGCCGATCTCGTCCGCGTGCTTACCCATGAGATCATGAACTCGATGACGCCGGTCACGTCGCTCGCGCAGACGGTGGCGGCGCTGATGGCCGACATCGACGACGGCAGCGATCCCGCCCGCGCCGACGCGCGCGCCGCCGCCGATGCGCTCGCCCGCCGCGCGCAGGGGATCATGCATTTCGTCGAGGGCTATCGCGACTTCATCCGCTCCCCCTCGATCAGCCGGCGCCGCTTCGACGCGAAGCCCTGGGCCGGCGAGATGGCCAAGCTGTTCGCCGCCAGCCCCGAGGGCAAGGAGGCCGAGGTGGTGATCGACGTCGCCCCACAGACGCTGTCGATCGACGGCGATGCCGACCTGCTGGCCCAATCGGTGCTCAACCTGATGAAGAATGGTGCCGAGGCCGCGATCGGCGCGGGCCGGGTGCCGCACATCACGCTCGCCATCAAGCGCAGCGGCAATGGCCGCATCACGATCGCTGTCGGCGACAACGGGCCGGGCATCCCCTCGGCCCAGCTCACCGATATCTTCCTGCCCTTCTACACCACCAAGGCGGCGGGAACCGGGATCGGGCTCAGCCTCGTCCGCCGGATCAGCGCTGCCCATGGGGGCTTCGTCTCGGTGCTGCCCAATGACGGCGGCGCGCTGATCGAGATCACGATCCCGAGCGGCGGCTGAGGGCGAAGACCAGCAGCCCCGTCAGGGTCAGCGCGAAGCCCGCCCAGGCGGCCGATAGCAGGCCGAAGCCCGAGGCGATCGTCATCCCGCCGAGCGAGGCGCCGAGCGCGTTGGCCACGTTCAGCGCGGCGAGGTTCATCGCGCCCATCAGGCTGGGCGCGGCCGGGGCGAGCTGGGTCAGGCGCACCTGGATGCCCGGGATCGCCACCATGATCGCGGCACCCACGCCGAAGAAGGCGGGGAAGAGAACCCACGGGCTGGCGCCACCGACCGCCAGCACCGCGAGGATGGCGAGCGCTCCGCCAAACCCGGCGACGATCGCGCGGCCAGGCTGACGATCGGCCAGCCGTCCACCCACCATGTTGCCGGCGGTCATCCCCAGGCCGAACAGCGCCAGTGCGACCGGGATGATCGCGGCGGGCAGGCCGGCGGTCTCGGTGACGAGCGGCGCGATGAAGGTATAGACCGCGAAGATGCTGGAAACCCCGGTCGCCGCGACGAGCAGGATCGCCCAGACCGCCGGCCGGCGCAGCGCCGACAGCTCCTGCACCACCGAGCCGCCATCCAGTTCGGCGGTGCGCGGTACCCAGCCCTGGACGGCGAGCAGCGCGAGCAGGCCCACGCCCGCCATCGCCACTTAGGTCTCGCGCCAGCCGAGCGACTGGCCGAGCAGGGTGGCGAGCGGAGAGCCGAAGATCGTGGCCACGGTGAGCCCGCTCATCACGATCGCGAAGGCTTTGCCGGCGTTGCCAGGCCCCATGACATGCGAGGCGATCACCGCCCCCGCGCCGAAATAGGCGCCATGCGGAATGCCGGCGACGAAGCGCGCGGCCATCAGCCCGCCCAGGCTGCCCGCGAGCGCCGAGAGCAGATTGCCGAGCACGAACAGTGCGACGAGGCCGAGCAGCACCGTGCGCCGGTTGTGCCGGGCCGCGATCAGGGTCACCGCCGGCGCGCCGACCACGACGCCCACCGCATAGGCGGTGATCGCGCCGGTCGCCTCGGGCACGGTCTGCCCCAGGCTGGCGGCGTAGAGCTGGATGATGCCCATGCTGGCGAACTCGGACGTACCGATCGCGAAGCTGCCGAGCGCGAGCGCGAACAGCGTCAGCTGGGGCGCCACGCCGGTCCGGGAGGACGCAGGCTGGGCGGAGGCGGTGAGCGTCGTCATGGTGCAGATCCTTTCCGTGAAACCGTGCCCGACTGATGCCACCGCCCGGCCCGCGCGATTAGACGGCGGCTGTTCACACGATTTGATCAGCGATTTCACAGATGCCGCGACTTCACTGGCGAAGCCGGCTATGCTTTGCGGCAATTGCCGAAATCCGATCACAGGTGGGGCCATGGACAATCGCGCCGGCGAGATGATGGTGTTCGTTCGGGTCGTCGAGACCGGAAGCTTTTCCGAAGCGGCGCGCGCCATGCTGATGACGCCTTCGACCGTGTCGAAGCTGATCGCGCGGCTGGAGGCGCGGCTCGGCGTGCGCCTGATCGAGCGATCGACCCGCCGCCTCGCGCTCACTGGCGAGGGGCAGTTCTATTATGAGCGCAGCCAGGCGCTGCTCGGCCAGCTCGACGAAACCGAGCAGCAGATCGCGCAGGGCGGCGCCGAGGCGGAGGGCGTCGTCCGGGTCACCTCGTCGGTGACCTTCGGCACCGCGGCGCTCGAACCGATCCTGCCCGCCTTTCTCGAGGCCTATCCCAACATCATCGTCGATCTCTCGCTGTCCGACGAGGTGGTCGACCTCTATCTCGACCGCACCGACGTCGCGATCCGGGTCGGCAAGCTCCAGGATTCGAACCTGATGGCGCGCAAGATCGGCGAGACCCGCCGCCGCATCGCCGCCTCCCCCGCCTATCTGGCGCGCCATGGCGTGCCCGAGACGCCCGAGGACCTCGCCCACCATAATTGCCTGGGGTTCAACTTCCGCCGCACGATGCCGGTGTGGCCGATGCGCGAGGGCGGCCGGATCGTCGAGCGGATGCTGAGCGGGTCGCTGCTCGTCAACAATGGCGATACCCTGCGGCGCATGGCGATCGCCGGGGTCGGGGTGATCCGGCTGGCCGACTATCATCTGCGCGGGCCGATCGCGCGTGGCGAGCTGGTCGAGATCCTGGCCGACAGCGATATCGGTGAGGTGGACGACATCCATGCGCTGTTCCGGGGCGCGCAGTTCCTACCAGCCCGCGTCCGCGCCTTCCTCGACTTCGCCGTGCCGCACATGCAGCGCTTCCTGGTCGAGGGGGAATAAAAGAAGGCCGGGACGCATCAGCATCCCGGCCCGTTGAAATCTCACCGCTGGCCATGCCCCAGCACTTCCATTCGCATCACCTCCACGCCGCCGTCGGCGAGCGCAGGGAGCTTGGCGAACCAGTCCTTCACATAGGGCATGGCGTTGTGCGCCTCGAAATCCTCCACGGTCGCGAAGATCTCGTAGAAGATGAAATGCCCCGGTGCCGCGCGATCCTCCTGGAGGAAATAGACGAGGTTCTTCGGGTCGCTGCGAACCAGCCCGACCAGCGGCAGGGTGGCGGCGCGCAGCTCGGCTTCCTTGCCCGGCCGGGCGCGGACCTGGGCGACGATCGAATAGGCACCGGCCGGGATTTGCTTATAGGCGATGCCGGTGGCTTCGCCGGCCGAAGCGGCGGTCAGGGGCGCGGTGGCGGCCAGCGCCGCCAACCCCAGGGTCAGGACCATCTTGTGCATGTCGGTCTCCTTTCGCCGGGGTTCAGCGCGCACCAGTCAGGGCGCGCTGGCGGGCCGCCAGGGTGTTGGCGAAGCGCTGCTTCACCGGGCCGATCGCCTTGACGAATTCGAGCTGCTCGCCCTCGGGGCCCTTGCAGTAGATCAGCTCCCAGCCGTCCGACGGGGCCACCGTCACCTTGTTGGTGTTGGCGCTCTGCGGCGCGGCCCGGCGCTCGGCCTCGCTGTTGACCCGGATGATGCGGTTCGCCCGCACCTGGGTCATCCCGCGCCGCGCGGACTCGGCCTCCAGGTCAGTGATGAACTTGTTGAAGTCGACATCGTCGCGAATGTGGAAGCAGATGTGCATCATCCGCGGAAAGGCCGGGCTCATATGCTGAACCGGCTCGGCAAAGGCCCTGGGCCCGCCCATCGGCTGGTCGGCATCGCGATATTGCAGCAGCTCGATCACGACATTGTCGAACTGGATGAAGCGGACGTCGAGCCGTTGCGCGCCGCCGCGCAGATCGGGCACGCCGATGGTACGCGGATTGACCCCCAGCTCGTTCGCCAGGATGTCCTGGTCGGTCAGCAGGGTGTTGTGGACGGTGTCGCCCTGGAAGTCGCCATGGCGGAACACTTCGGTGCCGCCCAGCACCTCGGTGTAGAACTCATAGGCGCGCTCCATATTCTGCACGGTCAGCCCGAAATGCTGGACGCCCTGCAGCCGCGCGCCGAGCGGGCCGCTGTTGCGCGCGGCGGGCGAGAGGCCGTCGATACCGCCCGAGGTGGCGGGGGCGGCGAGCGCCGGGGCCGCGCCGGCCGCCACCAGGGCAGCGCCCGTTCCGAGCAATATGTCGCGGCGACCAAGGTTCACCGCAGTATTTTCGTCATTGTCACGCATGGTCATTCTCCTTTCGCTTCGGTCGAGATGCGCTGGTCCAGGGCGCGGGGATCCCTTCGGCAGAAGCGGGGCTCCTGCCGTGCGGGGGACGGGAACGGACGCGGGTGCGTCAGTCGATGATGGGAAGCGGGGCCGCCGGGTTGACGAGGTCGTTCGCGCGCAGCTCCTGCCAGAAGCCGGCGGGGATCACCTCCTCCAGCGCGGCGCGGTCCTCGGCGATCCGGCCCGGCCGGCTGGCCCCCGGGATCACCGCCGCCACGGCGGGGTTGGCCAGCGCGAACTGCAAGCCGGCCGCCTTCATGCTGATGCCATGGCGATCGGCGATCGCCTTGATCCGCGCCACCTTGTCGAGGATCGCCGGCGTGGCGGGCGCATATTCGAAATTGGGCCCGCCGACGAGGGCACCCGAACTGTACGGGCCGCCGACGATGATGCCGAGGCCACGCTCGGCGACCCGCGGCATCACCCGCTGGAGCGCCCGGTCATGATCGAGCAGGGTATAACGTCCGGCGAGCAGGAAGCCGTCGGGGCGCGGCTCGTCGAGATCGAGCAACAGTTCGATCGGTTCGACCCGGTTGACGCCCAGCCCCCAGGCCTTGATCACGCCCTCGTCGCGCATCCGGTCGAGCGCCCGGAAGGCGCCCTTGCGGGCGGTCTCGAACACGCTCAACCACTCGTCGCCGTAGAAATCCTGCGCCACGTCATGGACGAAGGCGATGTCGATATGATCGGTGCCGAGCCGCTTCAGGCTGTCCTCGATCGAGCGGTAGGTGGCGTCCTCCGAATAGTCGTTGACCACCTTGTTGGGACGGCCATGGGCGAACACCGCGCCCTTCTCGCCATTGTCGCGGGCGCCGTCCTCGATCTCGTCGAGGATGACCCGGCCCACCTTGGTGCTGATCACATATTGGTCGCGCGGCTTGCCGGCGAGCGCGGCGCCCATCCGGATCTCGGCGAGGCCGGCGCCGTAGAAGGGCGCGTTGTCATAATAGCGGATGCCATCGTTCCAGGCGGCTTCCACCGTCGCCCGCGCTTCCGCCTCGGGAATGTCGCGGAACATGTTGCCGAGCGGCGCCGCGCCGAAGCCGAGCTTGCCGGGCAGGATATCCTTGAGTGCCATCGCTGCGAACCTTTCCATTCCGTGCCGGGCGTGGTGTCCGGCGTTGAGGAAGGGAATAGATCGCGGCGCGCCGGCGCAGTAGCCGGGCGCTGATCTCAGAACTTTGGAAGCGCGTTCACAGATCGGCGACCGGCTGCGCGGCTTATTTGCTCCGCGCCACGCAGCGGCCGCCATCGGGCCCGATCGCGCCGTTGCAGGTGCGCTGGGCGATCGTCGGCTCGCTGGTCTCGGTCAGATGGTTGCCGTCGACGCGCCGCTCCAGGTCGAAGCCGTCGTAGAGCTGGCCCGAGGCGGTGAAGGTGCGGAACTTCAGCCGGTCGCCGTCGACGTCGATCACCTGGTACAGCTCGGTCGCCTCGGCGGTCTTGTCGGGCTGGGTCCGCGCGCGGCTGTTGAGGCCGTACATCTTCGAACCGGTGACCGAGACCAGATAGACCGGCCCCTGCACCGCCCCGTCGGCGCGCGCCTTCGCGCTCGCCTCGCGCCCGGCTTCGGAGGTGAGCCGGCTGTAGCAATGGTCGTGGCCCTGGAGGACGAGGTCGACCTTGCGGCTGTCGAACACCGGCTTCCACGCGGCCTTCACCTCGGCGGTGTCGTCGGGCCGCGCGCAGGTGAACACCGGCTGGTGGAACAGCACGACATTCCACTTCGCCTTGCTCGACGCCAGGGTCGCATCCAGCCAGCGGGTCTGCGCCGCCATCGTCCCCAGGTCGATCGCCGAGGTGCCGTCGAGGATGATGAAGCGCACCCCCTGATAGTCGACATAATAAGTGGTCGCCTTCACGCCGTCGGCGCCATTGGCGGGCAGTGCGAACTGGAGCGGCCAATAGGGGCCGAGCTTGCGGCTCTCCTTGCCGCCCGGCAGCGCGACGTCGACATATTCGTGATTGCCGGTGGCGGGCAGTTGCGGGACGATCGACCAGTTATAGCCGCCCGCCTGGTTGAACTCGCCCCACTCGTCGTCATGGTCGAGATCGTCGCGCTGCGCGGCAAGGTCGCCGGCGTGGAGCACCAGCTCGATATTGCCATTGGCGTGGAAGGCCTGGCGGATCACCCGGCTGGCATAGGTAAGGATGCCGTTCTGGATGTCGCCCAGATAGAGGAAGCGGAACGGCTTCGCCTCAGCGGCAGCGGTGCGGAACTGCAGCCATTCGGTCCAGCCCGCGCTGCCCTTCAGCCGATAGGCATAGACGGTGCCGGGCTTCAGGCCGGTGAAACGGACCTGGTGGTAGAGCGCGGGACCGTTGGCGCTGTCCTTCGCGATCCCCGCCGCGCCGGTGATGGTGGCGGCCTTCTCGTCGAGTGTCGGCCCGTCGACCGCCACCGCGATCTGCGCCTCGGTGGCGGTCTGCGCACCGTCGGTGCGGAAGGCGACCGCCATCTCGCGGCTCGGATCGGCGCCCGGCGTCAGCATGATGCGGTCCGGCAGGTTGCGCGCCGCATAGGGCGTGCCGGCCGAACGCGGCACCGGCGCAGGCTTTTCCTGCGCCAGCGCGGGAGCGATCAGCGCGGGAGCCATCAACGCAGCTGGGGCCAACAGGGCGAGCAGGCGGGACATCATCATCAGGGAACAGCTTCCGGAAATGGCGGGGACGGTGCGCGCTATACGTCCCATATGACAGATTGATTTCAGAGGGACGGTTACAGAACCGTCTCACCGGCTCAATAGGCGGCCCGTAAGGTCAGCAGGACGTTCCTCGGCTCGCCATAATTGTTGTAGGTGTTGATCGAGCCGACCCGCGCATAATAGACGCGGTCGAACAGGTTGTTGACGCTGACGAAAGCGCGCAGCCGCTCGCTGAAGCGGAAGCCCAATTGGGCGTTCGCCACCGCATAGGGCCCCTGCTCGCGAACACCCTGCACCCCCGCGCCGATCACGCGGCTCTGCGCGTTCAGCCCGATCGCGGCAAAGGCGCCCCCCAGCGCAGCCGGCTCATAGCGGGCATAGGCCTTGAACTGGTGGCGGGGCGTGAAGATGTCGAACACCGCGCCGACCTGATTGGCGGGCGCCACCGCATATTCGGTCTTCACATTTGTATAGCCCAGGGTCAGGTCGAGCCCGTCGAGCGGCCGGCCGGTCACCTCAAGCTCGACCCCCTCGATCTTCACCTCGCCCGCCGCCACGAAGAAGCCGGGAGCGGCGGTGTCGGCCAGGGCGCGGTTCTTGTCCTTGCTGCGGAAGACGGCGGCGGTGGCGTTGAGCTTGCCGTCGAGGAAGCGGCCCTTCAAGCCCGCCTCATATTGCGCGCCCACCCGTGGCTTCAGCACCGTGCCGTCGGCGCGCTGCGCGGTCTGCGGGTTGAAGATATCGGAATAGCTTCCATAGGCCGTCACATTCCCGGTCAGGTGCAGCACCGCGCCGACGCTGGGGGTGAACTGCCCCTTCTCGCGGGAGGTGGTGCGGAAGTCGGTGACCGGCGATGGCGCGATCCCCCGGCTCTTGTTGGTGTAGTCGCTGATCCGGCCACCCAGCACGATCGTCAGCGGGTCGAGCGGCCGCAGCCGGAGCTGCGCGTGGAAGCCGCTCTGGCGCAGGTCGGTCTCGCTGCCCGAGGTATAGGCGGCCGGCGGCAGCGGGATCGCGTCGGGGTTGAGGATCGAGAAGCGCCCCACCACCGTCTGCGACCGCGCGAGGAAGGAGGTGGTCCGCTTGTCGAAGCTGTAGCCCAGCGCCAGCTCATGCTCGCGCCCGAACAGGGTGAAGGGCCCGGTCGCATAGGCGTCGACCGCGGTCTTGCCATTCTCGCCGTCGCTGCGCCGGTTCACATAGGTCGCGGTCAAGGTGACGGGATCGACCCCGGTGCCGGGCTGTATGAAGGCGTCCATCCAGCCGCGCGGAATGTCGCGGTGAAGCGCGCGCACGACGAAGGACCAGTCGCCGACCCGCTGCTGCACCTCGCCGGCATATTCGATCGTCTTCTCGGCGAAGAGGTTCCAGCTCGGCAGATGCTGGAAGCTGCGCGGGAAGCCCAGGAAGCGCTGGTCGCTATAGGCGGGCTGGCCGTTCATCGGCACTTCCGCCTTGTTGTCCTGATAGGAGACCGAGGCGCCGAGCGTGGTGCTGGGGGTCAGGTCGTAATCGACCGCGCCATAGGCGACGACCTTGCGGCTGTGCGATCTCTTCTGGAAGAAATCGTGGTCCTGCACGCTGCCCACCGCGCGCACCCGCAGCCGCCCGTCGGGATCGACCGGCCCGCCAATGTCGAACTCGCCGCGATAGTTGTTCCACGACCCCGCCGACAGCGCGGTCGAGGCCGAGAAGCGATCCTGCCCGCGCTTGCGGATCAGGTTGATCGTGCCGCCCGGCGAGCCCGATCCGCGGAACAGGCCGGTGGGGCCGCGCTGCACCTCCAGCCGCTCATAGATGACCAGGTCGAACTCGGGCACGCCCGACGAGAAGGTGGAGGGCACGCCGTCATAGGCATAGTCGAGCACGAAGCCGCGCGCGCGATAGTCGGGGTTGGAGCCATCGAACGGCATCACCGTCACCCCCGTCACCTGCTGCATCGCCTCGCCGATGGTGAACAGGTTGCGATCCTCGATCTGCTGGCGGGTGACGACGCTGATCGACTGCGGGATCTCCAGCAGCGGCGCGGCCGACTTCCCCGCGACCAGCGCCTTTTCGGGCGCATAGCTGTCGTCCTTCTGGATGCCGGTGACGACGATCTCGGAGCGGCGATGCTCGTCATCCTCCTCCAGCGCATAAGCGGGCACGGCGAGAAAGGGCAGGCCCAGCAACAGGCCTGCCCGCACGGTCAGTCGGTTCAAGATGGTCCCCTATCGTCGGATGATTCGCGTTATAGTATATCATCACATAAATCGAGCCCCGATGTTGCGCAACCGCTCGTCTCGCATCATCGGCAATATCCCGCCATTTCGACGCGAACAGCGCTGGCCGCCACTGCCGGGCAGGTCTAAGTGATTGCCATAAGCAACTATCCTAGCCCAGGCAGAGACGATCATGGCCACCATCACCGGCACCCCGAACGCCGACACGCTCACCGGCACCGACCCCAACCTCAACGGCGCGGACGGCGCGGACATCATCCATGGCGGCGGCGGCAACGACCGGATCGACGGGCTCGGCGGGGTCAACCAGATCTACGGCGACGAGGGCGACGACGTCATCATCCTCACCCGCAGCCCCAATTCCCCGGCGCCGGGGGTGTTCGACATCGCCTCGACCATCGACGGTGGCACCGGCACCGACACGCTCGACATGCGCGGCAATGTGCAGGCGATCCTCGTCCAGGAAACCAGCCCCGGCAACGGGGTCTTCACGGTGCGCTACAGCACCGGTGTCCTGATGTCGAACCTGCTGGTGGAGAGCGGGACGAGCATCGAGAAATTCATCCTCGGCCCCGTCAATTCGGCGTTGCTCCTGCCCAATTGGGCAACACCGCTCTACGTTCAGTCCAGCGTCGGCAATAGCAGGATTTCCACGGGCACGGCCGACGATACGATCGTCGCTGGCGCCAATGGCGATGTGATCATCCTCAACGGCGGCAATGACGTGGTGATCGGCGGCGCCGGCTCCAGCTATGTCACCATCGGCAGGATCTCGGGCAATGCCGACCGGATCCAGATCACCGGCGGTGCCGGCCAGACCGACACTCTGGCCTTCGAGAATGCCTCCGTGACGGGCGAGGAACTGGCGGTCGACCTTGCCAGCGGAGTGGCCACGCTGGGGACGACGCGCATCGGCTTCAGCGGGATCGAGCATGTCCAGCTCGACGGGTCGCCCGCCACCGCGACCATCTATGGCGATGACGGCCAGAACCAGATCAACGCCCAGAATAGCGGCACCGGCATCGCGGCCCATGGCCGGGGCGGAATCGACATCATCACCGGCTCGGCCGGCAGCGACACGCTCTCCGGCGATGACGGCGACGACTATGTCTATGGCGGCAGCGGCAACGACCAGTTGCTGGGCGGCGCGGGCGACGACCACATATTGGGCGGCGACGGCAGCAACCGGATCGAAGGCGGCGACGGCCATGACTGGCTCCAGGGCAATGCCGAGGGCAACGGCCAGCCGGGCAGCGACACGATCCTCGGGGGCGCCGGCAACGACCATATCTGGGGCTATGCCCAGGATGCCGCCGCCAGCACCGGAGCCGGCGATCAGGGCGACAGCATCGATGGCGGCGACGGCGCCGACTATGTCAACGGCAATGCCGGCAACGACACCATATTCGGCGGCGCCGGCATGGACCGGCTGCTGGGCGGCGCGGGCGACGACAGCATCGACGGCGGCGACGGGCCCGACCAGATCAACGGCAACCGGGGCAACGACACGATCACCGGCGGCGAGGGCAATGACGTGCTGCGCGGCGGCCAGGGCGATGACGACCTGACCGGCGGCAGCGGCAACGACAATCTGCTGGGCGACCTGGGCAACGACACGCTGCGCGCCGGGGCCGGCGTCGACATCATGACCGGCGGCGACGGCGCCGACCGCTTCGACCTGAGCGCCACCGGCGCGGCGAGCATCGACCCCTCGGGCTATTTCACGACGATCCTAGATTTCGCGCACGGCACCGACAGCCTGAAGCTCGCCTTCACGCCGACCGCGTCGGACGTGCTGCATTCCGCGGAAAGCTTCACCACCACGGCGGCGGCGATGACGGCGGCGCAGGGCCTGTTGTCGGCCCATGCCGGCACGACCGACGTCGCGGTCCTCCAGGTGGGTGGGGACAGCTACCTGTTCTACAACGCCGCAGGCACGGGCGACGCGGTGACGAGCGTCGTCGTGCTGAGCAATGTCAGCGCTGCCAGCATCGGCAGCGGCGATTTCGTTTAGGCGAACTGATTAGGGGCGCCAGATGACGAGCCGATAGAAACCCCAATAATCCTTGAACTCGGGCGCATCGCCAAAATCTCCATCGGGATGGAAGCGGATATCCAATCGCGTCCCATCCTTCCAACCTGCCGACAGGTGAACGATTTTCCTGCGTCCCCGCAGGCCGGTATATTGATCGACCTGCTCGACCTTCGGTCGAAGCTGGTCACGCTTCAGACAGTCATAGACTTTCCATGGAAAGGCATGGGTGAACTCCACCCCCACCGCCCCCAGCGCAGCATCACAAAATGCACGCTGCGCAGCTACATCATTGGTTCGGCCACAGGCGAAGACCATCGCTTCCTGCTTGAGCACGGCTACGCGCTGCGCCTCTCCGCTGGTTCGCGCTTCCTGTCCAAGAGCTCGCAACGCCGCGCAAAAAGGCGCATCCGCGGCGAGTGCGGGCGTTGCGGACAGCATCCCTAACGATAGCCACAAGCCCAGACGCATCGACGGATCACCCCATGGCGGCTGATTTGCGATAATCGACTTCCATGGCAACTGTCGATCCGCCCCCCTACCCCAGCGCCTCGAAGCTGAAGTTCCGGAACGTCGCCGCGCCCTTGCCCGCCGCATAGAGCCCCGGCCGCAGCATCAGGAAGCCGCCACGGACATTGTGGTGGTAGCCCGACACTTCCATCCCCCGGTCGAAGCGCTTCCAGTCCTTGCCGTCGCGGCTGACATGATAGGCGACAATGTGGCGGGTGCTCGTCACCCGCATCCACAGCTTGCGGCCATAGTCGTGGAGCGGCTTGCCGCGCTCGATGCCATATTGGTGGGTGCGGAATTTCCGAGCGTCGAAGCCCAGCCCGCAATGGAGCTTGTCGTCGTAGAACAGCAGCAGGCCGGCATGGCCGTCCTCGGGCACCTCGATCTCGCACTGGAAGCGATAGCTCTGGTCGCCCGCGATCAGCAGCAGCGGCGATCCGTCGATCGGCCCGGTCCCCGCCCCCTCCAGCGACAGCGTGCCGTTCGCCACCTTCAGGCGTGAGGCTTCGTCGGGGCGCGGACGGAAGAAGTTCCAGCGATGGCCGAGCGCGGGCGCGGTGAAGTCGTCCGACAGCTTCATGCCGTGCGGCACCGCGCTGCCCCCCGCCGGCTTGGCGATCGGCTGCGACAGGTCGCCGCCCTTCATCCGGAACCAGCCGTCCGGAGTCCATTCGATCGGGTCGAGCAGGGTCTGGCGACCCAGGGTCCAATAGCCATTCTCGAAGCCATGATAGACCGACCACCAGTCGCCCGCTGGTCCTTCGATCAGCGTGGCGTGGCCGCGCGACCACCATTTCTCGGCATTGTCGACGGTGCGGACCAGCGGGTTGGCCGGGCAATGCTCCCACGGCCCGTTGATCGAGCGCGAGCGCGCCGCGATCACCATATGGCCGGTGGGCGGGCCCGCCGTGCCGCCGACGGCGGTGATCAGGTAGAAATACTCGCCATGGCGGGCGATCTTCGGCCCCTCGGGCGAGAAGCCCTCGACATCCCAGTCGTCGGGGTAGCGCCAAGGATCATAGACATGCTCGGGCTTGCCGATCGTCGACAGCCCGTCGTCGGACAGCCGCACCCGGTCCCCGCCCGACAGGAACAGCCAGCGCGAACCGTCCTCGCCCACCGCATGGCCGGGGTCGATATGATCGGGCAGGTTCAGGTCGACGGGCTCGCTCCACGGCCCCTCGATCCTGTCCGCCCAGATCACCCAACTGGTGTTCGGCCCCTTGGTGGGGATGTAGATATAATAGCGGCCCTTGTGCTTGCAGAGGTCGGGCGCCCAGACCGCGCCGATATTCTTGGTGAGCGCGGGGCCGATCGGCCGCCAGTTCACCAGGTCGCGCGAATGCCAGATCAGCAGGCCCGGATAGGCGTCGAAGGTCGAGAAGGTCATATAATAGTCCTTCCCGTCCTTGAGGATCGACGGATCGGGATGGTCCCCCGCCATGATCGGGTTGAGGTAGCGGCCGTCGCCGAGATCGGCGATGCGCTGGTTGTCGAGCCCGCGGCGCCAGTTGTCGGCGAAGGGCTTGGCCGTGCCCGGCGATGCGGGCGCGGCGGCCCCGGCGGCGGCATCCAGCAGCGGCACGGTGGCGGCGACGGCGCCGGCGGCGAACAGGTCGCGACGGGAAAGGGTCATGCGATCATCCCTGGAAAAGGCCCTGGGTCCGCGCCCAGGACAGGAAAAGCTCGGGCCAGCGCGCGGCCGGCTTGCCCATGGCGCGACGGATGCCGAAGCCATGGCCGCCATGGGTGAAGAGGTGGGTCTCGACGGGGATGCCCTTCGCGCGCAGCGCGGCGCGGAACATCAGGCTGTTCTCGACCGGCACCGCATCGTCATCCTCGGCATGGACCAGGAAGCAGGGCGGCGCATTGGCGGGCACGTTGCGATCGGGCGAATGCGCCGCCTCGCGCTCGGGCGAGGCATCCTCGCCGACCAGGTTCTTGCGCGACCCCGGATGGGCGAAGGGCTTCGCCATCGAGATCACCGGATAGATCGGCGCGGCGATGAAGGGCCTGGCCGACAGCCGATCGGCCCTGTCGACCGGATCATAGGTCTTCGCGTCGAAGCGGGTGGCGAGATCGGCGCAGAGATGCCCGCCCGCCGAGAAACCCATCGCCGAGACCCGGCCCGGATCGATCCCATAGTCCCCAGCCCGCGCGCGGATCAGCCGCATCGCGCGCTGCGCGTCGGACAGGGCGACGTCGGGCCCCGCCGCCCAGCCCTGGTGCGGCAGGCGGTAGAACAGCACGAAGCAGGTGATCCCCTGTTCGGCGAACAGCGGGCCCAGCTCATAGCCCTCCTTGTCGATCACCACCCAGCTATAGCCACCGCCCGGCGTGATCAGCAGCGCGGCGCCGTTGGGCCGCAGCGGCCGGAACACCGCGAGACGCGGCTGCGCGACGTTGAGCAGGGCGCGGTCGTTATAGGCCTGGTCGCTGCTGCGCTCGTTGACGGCCTCCACCGGCAGCGGGTTCGGCGCGCCCGGCGCCCGGCCCGGCCACAGGTCGATCGTCTCGCTCGGCTGCGGCAGCGCGGCGGCGAAGCTGCCCGCGCCCGGCGGCGGGGTCTGCGCGGCAAGCCCGCTCGACAGGGTCATGGCGCCGGCCAGGGTGCCGGCGGTCAACAGGGTCCTGCGATCGATGTCGGTCATCGCTCTTCCACTCAAAAAGAAGGGCCGGTCGCGTGGCGACCGGCCCCAGTGCTCACGCCTCTAGGAGAGAAGGCGATCGGGATTACATCTTGAAGCGCGCACCAAACAGGATGTTGCGGCCGAAATGGTTGTTCTCGTAATTCCGGTTCGCATCGAAGTCGGTGTAGCGATAGCGATATTCGTCGGTGATATTGTTCGCTTCCAGCGACAGTTCCACCCAATCGGTGAGCTTGTAGCGAACCGACGCATCGACGTTGACCGTCGAGCCATAGCCTTCGAAGATATTACCGGTGCCGCTGTTCTGGTCGATATAGCGGCTGCGGTAGGTCCCCGAGAGACGGGCGCTGAACTTGCCGTCGTCATAATAGAGCGTGCCGTTATAGGCGCGCTTCGAGACGCCGAACAGGGTGGTGGTGCGGATCGCGTTGACTGTGGCACCGCCCGGCACCACCGCCGGCCCCTGCACCTGATAGTCGGCGTCCGACTTGATGAAGGTGGCGTTGGCGAGGATGCCGAAGTGGCTGGCGAAGCCTTCGAAGAAGGTGAACGGCAGCTGCAGAGCGATTTCGGCGCCGTCCAGGGTCGCACCCGCACCGTTCACATTGGCGGTGATGGTGTAGATCTGCTGCGGGTCGAAATTGATGAACGCCGGCGAACTGGTCGGCAGCGCTTCCTTGGGCAGGCCCGTCGACGCGAAGGTCGCGGTGAAGGCCTGGGTGACCGGGAAGCTCTCGACCTTCTTCTTGAACAGCGCCAGCGACAGGATCGAGCCCTGGCGGAAATACCATTCGAAGGCGAGGTCGAAATTGGTCGCGCGGAACGGATCGAGCTGCGGGTTGCCGTAGGTGATCCGGTAGTTGAAGCCGTCGATCGAGCCGCCCGGGGTCAGGTTGCCCAGGCTCGGACGGGTCACCACCTTGGCGACGGCGCCGCGGATGATGAACTTGTCCGACGGATAGAGGGCCAGGTTGAACGAGGGCAGCCAGTCGTCATAGGTCCGGTCCACGGTCACCTGGGTGCCGCTCAGGAAGCCGGTCGACGACTGCTTGGTGTGCGCATAGCGCGTGCCGGCGTTACCCGCATATTCGAGGCCGAAGATCTCGCCCTTCACGTCGACCTGGAAATAACCGCCGGTCACTTCCTCGGTCACCGCGCGGGTGTTGCCCTGGTCGATCAGCGCGGTGCGGCCATAGAGATTGGTGAAGGCGGCGGCCGCCGGGATATTGGCAACCACCCAGTCGGTGGTGGTGCCGCTGGGCTGGCCAGCCCGGCCCAGGTGGAAGCTCTCGGCCAGCGCCGAGGTGACCGGGAAGCCATAGACCGCCGACGGGCCGAAGGTGGTGGTGGTCGAGCAGGTGATCGTGCCGAGCACCAGATCGCGGCCGCCATTGCCGCACACCGCGCTGTCGCGCTGGAAGGCTTCGGAATCGAAGTCGAACCGGCGATACATGCCGCCGACCTTGAGCTGGAAGCCCTCGGTCACGTCCCATTCGGTGCGCAGCTGCACGGTACGGAACTTGTTGGTGACGTTCGACGGACGGTCGCGGATCTCGGCCAGCTGGAAATTGGCCGGGTTGTTGACGTCGGTGCCGAAGGTCAGCAACGGCGACTTCATGTTGCTATAGTCGTAGTGATAGCCCTGCGCGTCGCGATCATCGAGGGCGATCGTCGTCTCGACCGGAATGTCCGCGTCGGACTTGGAGAAGCCGCCCAGCAGGGTGAAGCGGAAATTGTCGGTCACGTCCTGGTCGAGCGTGGCGCCGAGCTGGTAGAACTCGGTCTGCGACTTGCGCAGATAATGCTCGGTGCGGACATAGGCGTCGTTGAGCGTCGCCGAGATCATGTTCCCGTTGCTGTCATAGGTCGGGTTGACCACGTCGATCGAGCGCTCGTTGGAGCGCAGCAGCACTTCGGCCCACTTCTCCTCGCGGGTTTCCTTGAAGCGCGAATAGAGGCCGTCGATCGACAGCTTGGTCGCGTCGGTCGGGGCGAACTGGATCGAGCCGGTCAGGCCCAGGCGCTCGCGATCGTGGCGGATCTCGCCATAGCGCGGAATGCGCGGGTGGAAGGACAGCGCCGCCTGGTCGCACGCCGCGCTGGCGCGATAGGTGCCGCCGGTGTTCTGCACCGGGGTGGTGCCGGTGGCGCTATTGTAGAAGCAGGGCGTGCCGTTGACCGAGTCGAAGCGCGCCTGCGCCCAGCGGACCGAATTGTTGCCCAGCTCGAGCGTGTTGAGCTTCGAATAAGCGGCCGAGACCGAGACGCCGAAAGTGGCGTCCTCGTTGCGCCAGCTCAGCAGGCCGGCGACGCGGGGGCCGAGGTCCTTCGACAGGTCGTTATAGGCGCCGATCACCGACAGCGCGCCGTGGATGCCCGCCTTGCCCGCGATCGGATTGCCGGTGTTGAGATCGACCACCGCGCCCAGCGAGCCTTCGTCGAGCGAGGCCTCGGCGGTCTTGTGGACGACCAGGCTGCTGAACAGCTCCGACGCGAAGACGTTGAAGTCGAAGGCGCGGTCGCGGTTCGACGCGGCACCGTCGGTGGAGGTGGCGACCGTCTCCAGCCCGTTCACGCGGACGCGGGTGAACTGCGCGCCCAGACCGCGGACGGTGATCGCGCGGCCTTCGCCGGCGTCACGCTGGATCGAGATGCCCGGAATGCGCTGCAGCGACTCGGCCAGGTTCTGGTCCGGGAACTTGGCGATATCCTCGGCGACGATCGCATCGACCGCGGAAACCGAGACTTTCTTGACGTTCAGCGCGGCTTCCAGCGATTTACGGAAACCGGTGACAACGATTGCCTGCGTATCCTCTTCCGCTGCGGCCTGGCCGGCCGGCGCGGAGGTCGCCTGCTGCGCCTGAACCGGCGCGGAAGCGAGGATCATGGCACCCAGCGACCCGCCGATCGCCAGAATTTGCCGAAAATTGCGCTGAGACTTCCCCAAACAAGCCTTCATCGTAGACATTCCTTCATCCCTCGAACCGGCTTTCCTTGTTCCCGCCCAGGCGATTCTGCTCGTCGCGCTGGCTAGGAAACCGGTGTCACAACTTACTTGCAGCCGACGCGCGGCGATGTCAAGAAGGCTGTTGAGAGGAGTTTACATCGATGAAAACCCTGCCTGGATATATCGCGCTGGCAGCGCTGGGCCTGGCCATCTCACCGGCCGGCGCCGCGCCCGCAAAATCGCGGATATCCGCCACTTCCGCTACGTCCACCGCCTTTCCCGGCGCGGTCGGCTGGGCCGCCTCGACCCCCGGCGGACGCAGCGGGCGCATCATCAAGGTGACGACTCTGGCGGCCGACGGCCCCGGCAGCTTCAAGGCCGCGATCGAGGCGAAGGGCCCCCGAATCATCGTGTTCGAGGTCGGCGGCATCATCGACATGGGACGCACCACGCTCCGCATCAGCGAGCCCTTCGTCACCATCGCTGGGCAGACCGCCCCCTCCCCCGGCATCACCCTGATCCGCACCGGCATCGACATCGCCACCCATGACGTGGTGATGCGCCACATCCGCGTGCGCACCGGGGTCGACGGCCAGCCGCATCTGAGCGGGTGGGAGGCCGACGCGCTCTCCACCGTGGCGGCGCATCATGTGATCATCGACCATTGCACCTTCGGCTGGGCGATCGACGAGAATATGTCGGCCTCGGGCCCGCGCTTCGAGGGCAAGACGCCCGAGGACTGGCGCGCCGGCACCTCGCACGACATCACCTTCTCCTATAATCTGGCGGCGGAGGGCCTCGCCAATGCGAGCCACCCGAAGGGCGAGCACAGCAAGGGCTCGCTGATCCACGACAATGCCACCAACATCCTGATTTATCGGAACGTCTACGCCCACAACAAGGAGCGGAACCCGCTGCTGAAGGGCGGCGTCCACGCCGTCGTCGCCAACAACCTGATCTATGATCCGGGCGAGCGCGCGATCCACTACAACCTGATGGCGCTCGAATGGGGCGAGCATCCCTATCAGGACGGCGAGCTTTCCGCGGTGGGCAACATCGTGCGCGGCGGCGTCTCGACCGCGCCGGGCCTGCCCTTCCTGATGCTCGGCGGCGATGGCGACCTGCGCTATTATGCCAAGGACAATCTGGCGGTCGACCGCTTCGGCGCGCCGCTGCCGATGTTCGGCCGTTATGGCGAAACCCGCGCGAAGCTGGTCGAGGAAAAGGCGCCGCCGACCTGGTGGGACGGGCTCGACATCGTGCCCACCCGCGACCTCGAGACCAAGCTGCTGTGGACCGCCGGCGCCCGCCCGTGGGACCGCGACGCCGACGACCTGCGCGTGCTGTTCTTCGTGGCGGAAGGCCGTGGCGAGATCATCGACGACGAGAAGGTCGTCGGCGGCTATCCCAGCTTCAAGCCCACCAAGGCCCCCTTCGTCGAGGCCGACTGGAACCTCGACACGATGGAGCCCAAATCGGGCCGCTATCCCGGCCAGAAGACCGAGATCACCGAGCATCTCTCGGATCGCGACAAGCTGATGCGACAGGAAGGAAGCCGCCCATGACCGTGCTTGCCCTGACCCTCGCGGCCGCCGCGGCCGCCGCGCCCTCCCCCACATCCGCCGCCCCGCCGATGGTGGTGGTCGACGAGCGCACGGTGGTGCGCGACGAGCCCCCGCCGCACGGCGCGATCGGCATGAGCACCGCCTATCGCATCAGCGACGCGGTGCCCCAGCCCAAGACGATGGAGTTCCGCAAGCGCGTGCTCCACGTCGGCGCGGCGATCGGCGTCCACCCGATCGCGCATGACGAAGTCTATTATGTCCTCGACGGCGAGGGCGAGGTCAGCTCGGACGGGGTGAGCCGGAAGGTCGGCCCCGGCGTTGCCACCTATCTCTACACCGGCGCCCAGGTCGGCATCCGCCAGCTCGGCGACAAGCCACTGGCGCTGATCATCGCCTATCCGGTGGTGAAGTAGGGCGCGCGCCCTCTCCGTTCGTCCCGAGCGAAGTCGAGGGACGTCGTCAAGCGACCGCCTGGGGCCGTGTCTCGACGTCGCTCGACACGAACGGACTGGGGAGATTAGCCCCCGTCATACCGAACTTGTTTCAGCATCCACCGGGCCCCTCAGGCTGGCCATGCGATGGCCGGGACGCCATGCAACAGGAACCCCGGCGTTGCGACCAGACCTCCTGGTGGATGCTGAAACAAGTTCAGCATGACGATTGAGACTGGGGCATTTCCCAAAAGCCGCGTCACCCCAGCGAAGGCTGGGGTCCATGTCTCTCATCAGCCAGATGGCATCGAGGGAGAAAAGAGACATGGATGCCAGCCTTCGCTGGCATGACGTCCAATGGGTTCGCAGACCCTTTCTTCCCATCCCTCCAGCGGGAAAATCAACTCCCCGGCTGAATATACGGCACCTTCGCGAACAGCTCGCGTTCCCAGCGGCGCGGGTCGTCCTCGACCCGGCTGTGCGTGTCGAAGATCATGGTCGATCGCCGGTCGAGCCGATAGTGCGGCCAGCCCGGCCCCGGATCACCGGTCCGCGCGAAGGCGAGGAAGCGGTCCATCACCGCGCGCGAGGCGGCCCGTGCCCCCTCCCCCGTACCGGTCAGCGAGCGCGGCGCGTCGAGCGTGCCGAAGGCCAGCGGGATGTCCATCATGTGCGGCGCGCCGCGCTCGGGTTTCACCGGCGAGGCGAAATCGACCTGATAGACCCAGGTCGGCGCATCGGCGCGGGCGCGCGCCTCGGCCTCGATCACCTGCCCCGGCCAGCTCCGTCCGGCGGTGGTCGCCGCATAGAAGACCTGCTCGGGGGACCAGTCGGGGAACTGCGCGCGATATTGGGCCACCACCCATTCGGGCAATATGTCGGTGCGCAGCTCGGGCGCCATGCGTTGGGCGACATTGTCCCAGCTCAGCCCCTGCAGCTTCGGCCCGTTGGGATCGATGAACGCCCGCGTCTCGTCACGGGTGTTGCCCAGCATCATCGGGATCGCGTTCGACTGCGGGTTCGCATCGGGCCAGAAGGGATGGCGTAGCAGCCACTTCATGTCGAGCACCGGGCCCATATAGACCCCGCCGCCCAGGATCGGATCCTCGGCGCGCAAGCCGTCGACCAACCGCTCGACCGGCATCGTCAGCAAGGGCGAGAGGTCGCCGGACGAGATCTTCAGACGCTCCAGATAGGCCGCCGTCCGCCGCGAGGCGTTGAGCGGGCCCGAGGCGGTGACCTGCTGGCCGCTCATCGTGATCGCGCGGTGGAACAGGCCTTTCGCCGCCGGCATCCCCATCATCGTCGCGATCTTGGCGCCGCCGCCCGACTGGCCGAACACCAGGATGTTCGACGGATCGCCACCAAAGGCCGCGATATTGTCGCGCACCCATTGCAACGCCAGCACCAGGTCGAGCTGCCCGGCATTGCCGCTGTCGGCGAAGCGCGGGTCGAGCCGGGCGAGGTAGAGATAACCCAGGGCGTTGAGCCGGTGGTTGACCGTCACCACCACCACGTCGCCCGCCGCCGCCAGCCGCCCGCCCTCGTTGAGCGGATCGATCACGCTGCCGGTCGAATAGGCGCCGCCATGGATGTAGAGCATCACCGGCCGGCGCGCGCGGCGGTCGGCGCCCGGCGTCCAGATGTTGAGGAACAGGCAGTCCTCGTCGGGCCGATCGACATCGCCGATCTGCGGGCAGCTATGCGCGAAGGCCACCGCATCCCGCACCTCGCGGGAGGGTGCTGCCGGCACCGGCGCCTGGAAGCGCGCCCGCGCCGGATTTTCGCCATAGCGGATGCCGCGAAAGGCCTGGATGCCGGCTTCGCGGGTGCCGCGCAGCCGGCCGGTGCTGGTCTCGACGATTGGCGCCGCGGCGCTGCGCGCCAGTGCGGGGGCGGCCAGGCCCGCCGCCAGCCCGCCGAGGATCAGCGTCCTCCGGTCAACGCCGGACATCGAGCTCCCCGGACAGGAAGCTTTCGATGTCGGCCGGGCCGAACAGGCTGGCGTCGCCCGGCAGCGAATGTTTGAGCGCGGTGAGCGCGAGCCCGCATTGCGCGGCGCGATCAAGATCGCCAGGCGCGGTGAACAGGCCGTGGAGCACGCCGGCGGCAAAGGCATCGCCCGCGCCGATCCGGTCGACGATCCCGGAGATCTCGACCTCCTGCGTCTGCACCGAGCGCTGGCGCGTATCGATCCGCGCGGCGACGCCGTTGCGATCGGCATCCTCGACCCGGCGCGCGGTGGAGGCGATCAGCTTCAGCTCGGGAAAGGCGTCGAAGCCCGCCTCGGCGGCCTCGCGGCGGCGATCCTCGCCCTCGCCGCTGAACGGCCGGCCGAGCAGCAGCGCGATGTCGCGATGATTGCCGAACAGGATGTCGGCCATGCCGATCAGCTCGCTCAGGATCGCGCGGGGATCGCTGTCCCACGCCTCCCACAGGCGGGCGCGGTAATTGCCGTCGAAGATCAGCGTCAGGCCCTTGGCCTTGGCCGCCCGCGCGGCCGCCAGCGCCGCCTCGGCCGAGCGCGGCCCGAGCGCGGGGGTGATCCCCGACAGGTGGAGATGGGTGGCGCCGGCAAAGGCCGCATCCCAGTCGAAATCCTCCGGCCCCGCCTCGGCGAAGACACTGCCCGCCCGATCATAGACGATGTCCGATGGGCGCAGTCCGGCGCCGGGCTCGAGGAAATACAGCCCCAGCCGGCCGGGCACGGTGGCAACGGGGCCACAGTCGATCCCGGCCTGGAGCAGCGCGCCTTTCGCCATGGTGCCCAGCGCATTGGCGGGCACCCGGCTGACCATGCGGACCTTGTGGCCCAGGCTGGCCAGCCCGATCGCGACATTGGCCTCGGCGCCGCCGATGTTGAGGTCCAGGCTGCGCGCGGTGCGCAGCAGCTGCTTGCCCGGCGGCGAGAGCCTCAGCAGCAGCTCGCCGAAGGTGACGACCAGGGTCATCGCGCCAGCCAGCCGCCGTCGACCGCGAGGATATGGCCGTCGACATAGTCGGAGGCCGAGGAGGCGAGGAACACCGCCGCGCCGCCCAGGTCCGACGCCTTGCCCCAGCGGCCCGCCGGGATGCGCTCGACGATCTGGCGGTTGCGGGTCTCGTCGGCCTGCAGCGCGGTGGTGTTGTTGGTCGCGATATAGCCGGGGGCGATCGCGTTCACGTTCACGCCCTTGGCCGCCCATTCATTGGCGAGCAGCTTGGTGAGGCCGCCCACCCCGCTCTTCGACGCGGTGTAGCTGGGCACCCGCACGCCGCCCTGGAAGGTCAGCATCGAGGCGATGTTGATGATCTTGCCATGCCCCTGCGCGATCATGTGCCGCCCCGCCGCCTGGGCCAGGAAGAACACCGACTTCAGGTTGGTATCGATCACCGCGTCCCAGTCGGCCTCGCTGAAGTCGACGCTGTCGGTGCGGCGGATGATCCCGGCATTGTTCACCAGGATGTCGAGCCCGCCGAGCTTTTCCAGCACCTCGGCGATCACCCGGCCGACCGGTTCGATCGTCGACAGGTCGGCCGAGACGATCTCGGCGCGGCGGCCCAGCGCGCGGGCCTTCTCCACTGTCTCCTCGGCCGGGGTGCGGCCCACCGCGGCGATGTCGGCGCCGGCCTCGGCCAGCGCCAGCGCGATCGCCTGGCCGATGCCGGTGTTGGCGCCGGTGACGACGGCGACCCTGCCGCTCAGGTCGAACGGATTTGCCATATATTCTCTCCCTGAACGGGACCCGGTCCCAGCCGGGCCAACCCTACCCCTATCCCGTCATGCCAGCGAAGGCTGGCATCTCGGGAGATGAAGTGCCGCCCTACCCTCCTGAGATGCCAGCCTTCGCTGGCATGACGGGACGGGAAGAGCGGAGCACATCACGCCATCCGCTCAGCGGAGCTGGCAGATATCCAGCACGTTCATGTCGGTATAATCCAGATTCTCGCCGCCCATCGCCCAGATGAAGGCGTAGCTCTTGGTGCCCGAGCCCATATGGACCGACCAGGGCGGGGAGATCACCGCTTCCTCATTCTCGATCACGATATGCCGCATCGCGTCGGGCTCGCCCATATAATGGAACACCCGGTCGCCGCCCTCGAGGTCGAAATAGAGATAGATCTCGCTGCGGCGCTCGTGGAGGTGCGGCGGCATCGTGTTCCACACGCTGCCGGTCTCCAGCACGGTCAGGCCCATCAGCAGCTGCGCGCTCTCGCACACGCCGGGGATGACGAGCTGGTAGATGGTGCGGTGGTTCGAATTGGCGAGGTCGCCGCGCTCCAGCGGGTTCGCCTCGGCGAAGGTGATCTTCTTGATCGGGCAGGCTTTGTGTGCCGGCAGCGAGGCGATGTAGAAGCGCGCCTCGGCGCCTTCGAACACCACATCCTTCGAGCCCATCGGCACGTAGAGGCATTCCTTGTTGCCGATCTCGAAACGCTCGCCATCGACCGTCACGGCGCCCGCGCCGCCGATGTTGACGACGCCCATCTCGCGCCGTTCGAGGAAGGGCTTGCCGGTCGCCGAGGGGGGCACCTGCTGCTCGGGCAGACGGATCGCCTGGCCGGCGGGCACCGCGCCGCCGATCACGAAGCGCTCATTATGCGAATAGTTGAGCACGACCTTGCCGGGCTGGAACATGCCGCCGACCAGATAGCGGGCGCGCAGCGACTCGTTGTCGACCCCGTCCATCATGTCGGGGTGCGTCGCATGGTAGCTTTTCTCGAACATATCCTCGTCCCGGCTGCAGATGACCCGGCACAGACACCGGTGTCAGATGCAAGCCTCCTATCAGGACGTGCCGGGCGGCGCAACCGATGCGCGACGGATCAGGGTGGAGCTGAAGCTCGACGGCTCGTTGACCTCAGCACCCTCGCCAATCGCGGTGCCGATCAGCTTGAGCGCGGCCGCGCGGCCCATCGCCACGATCGGCCAGCGCACCGTGGTGAGCGGCGGCCAGACGCGGGTCGTGAGCGGCGTGTCGTCGAAGCCGATGATCGACAATTCGTCGGGCACCTCGATCCCGCGCAGCCGCGCGGCATAGAGCACGCCCGCCGCCATCTCGTCGTTCGACGCGAAGATCGCGGTCGGCCGGGGCGACAGGTCGAACAGGCTTTCCGAGGCGGAAACCCCTGATTCGAAAGTATATTGGCCGTCGGCGACCAGGCTGCGCGGCAGCGAGATGCCGGCTTCGGCCAGCGCCAGCTCGAAACCGTCGCGGCGCTCCTTGGCCGAGCGGAAGCCGTGCGGGCCGGCGATCAGCCCGATCCGCTTGTGGCCCTGGCTGATCAGATAGCGAATCGCATCGGCCACCGCGTCGCGGTCGTTCGACACCACCATATGCTCGGGATCGTCGAGCACCGCGGAGCCCATGCGGACATAGCGGCAGCCCTCCTCGTCGCAGAGCCGGGCGAGCGCATCATTCTCCGAAATCGGCGGCAGGATGATCACGCCATAGAGGCGCTGGCGGGTGATGAAGCCGCGGATATCGTCCATCACCCGCGCCGAGCCGCGATCGACCGGGCGGACGACCAGTTCGAACTCGGTGCCGTGCAGCGCTTCCAGGATTCCGCGCTGCATGCTCAGGATCATCTGCGCATTCGGGTTATCGTAGATCAATCCGATCAGGAAATTGCGGCCCAGCGCCAGCGCGCGCGCCTGCGGATTGGGAACATAGCCCGTTTCCTGGATGATCGCTTCGACCTTTTCACGGGTCTGCTCGTTCAACAGGGGCGAGCGATTGATCACCCGACTGACGGTTTTCTTGGAAACGCCGGCGAGTCTCGCGATGTCATTTATCGTGAGTTTTGGGCCATTGCTGTCTTCGGGGGCGTTCTTGGGCATGGGGACTTATAGCCCACGCCGCGCCGCCCGCCGCAATGGCAAAATCAAGGCGGCTTGCTAATGACACCGGTTACTCTTATCACGACATCCATCCGGAGAGGGGTGAGAGACGCGCCTGTGACATTGTTTTCTGAAGCCAAGAATATCGCCGCACGGTTCGTTTCGGCTCGCCGCCAGGCCACCGGACTCCCCGATTATCCGGGCCCCAAGCCCGCCGACCTCGACCAGGCCTATGCCGTCCAGAAGGCGGCGATCGACCTGCAGGGCGACGCGATCTCGGGCTGGAAAGTCGGCCGAATCTTCCCGCCCTTGTCCGATCAATATGGGGCCGAGCGGCTCGCCGGCCCGATCTTCGCGGGCACGGTCGCCCTGGCCGGCGCACCGGGGCTGGTGTTCGCCGAGGGGTTCGGCGCGGCCGAGGCCGAGTTCCTGGTCCAGATCGGCGAAGCGCCGAATCGGCCGGCCGGCACCCTGACCCTGGAAGACGCCGCCGGCGCGATCGCCGCGATCCACATCGGTATCGAGATCGCCAGCTCGCCCTTCGCGGGGATCAACGATCATGGCCCGGCGGTCACCGTCTCCGACTTCGGCAACAACAACGGCCTGATCGTCGGCCCCGAGATCACCGACTGGAAGTCGAGCGGCTTCGAGGAGATCGAGATCGCCACGATCATCAACGGCCGCACCATCGGCACCGGCAAGGCCAGCGTCTTCCCGCACGGCGTGCTCGGCTCGGTCCGCTTCCTGCTCGACAATCTGGCGTCGCGCGGCATCGCCGTGCCCGCGGGCTGCTGGATTTCCAGCGGTGCCGTCACCGGCGTGCATAAGGTACAACCGGGCGACGAGGTGCTCGCCAATTTCGGACGTCTCGGTTCGGTGACCTGCCGGATCGAGGCCCAGTCGCCGCAAGGCGCATGAGCGAGCCCGCCAGAGGCCGCGAGCAGGGGAGAGACAGGTGACAGTCGAAAGCATCCCGATGGCGCCGCCGAAGGTGGGCCGATATCGCTGGGTGGTGGTGGCGCTGCTCTTCGCGGCCACCGCGATCAACTATATCGATCGGCAGATGATCGGCGTGCTCAAGCCGACGCTGGAGGCCGAGTTCCACTGGACCGAGACCGACTATGGCAACATCGTCTTCTGGTTCCAGGCGGCCTATGCGATCGGCTATATCGGCTTCGGCCGCATCGTCGACCTGATCGGCGCGCGGCTCGGCTACACCATCGCGATCGTGATCTGGACGATCGCGCACATGGCGCATGGCGGCGTCCACAGCGTCACCCAGTTCGCCATGGCGCGCTTCGGCCTGGGGGTCGGCGAGGCCGGCAATTTCCCGGCGGGCATCAAGGCGGTGACCGAGTGGTTCCCGCAGAAGGAACGCGCCTTCGCGATCGGCCTGTTCAACGCCGGCGCGAACATCGGCGCGATCGTCACCCCGCTGCTCGTCCCCTTCCTCACCATCGCCTATGGCTGGCGCGCGGCCTTCGTCCTCACCGGCTTCTTCGGCATCGTCTGGCTGATCGCGTGGCTGGCGCTCTATCGCCGCCCGCAGGAGCACAAGAAGCTCTCGGCCGAGGAGCTCGCCTATATCCAGCAGGACCCGGCCGACCCGGTCGTGCCGATCGGCTGGCGCCGCCTGATCGGCGTGCGCGAGACCTGGGCCTATGCCATCGGCAAATTCTGCATCGACCCGATCTGGTGGTTCTTCCTGTTCTGGCTGCCCGGCTATCTGGGTGACCGCTATGGGCTCGACCTGGTCAGCTTCGGCCCGCCGCTCGTCGCCATCTACCTGCTGTCGGACGGCGGCAGCATCTTCGGCGGCTGGCTGTCGGGCCGGCTGATGAAGGCGGGCAAGACCGTCAACGCCGCGCGCAAGATCACCATGTTCGTCTGCGCCTGCGCGGTGCTGCCGATCTTCTTCGCCCAGTCGATCGACAATCTCTGGCTCGCCGTGCTCGTCATCGGCATCGCCACCGCCGCGCACCAGGCCTTCTCGGCCAATCTCTACACCCTGCCGTCGGACCTGTTCCCGCGCGGGGCGGTGGGCTCGGTGGTCGGCATCGGTGGCACCGTGGGCGCGATCGGCGGCATGATGATGGCCAAATATGCCGGCTTCGTGCTCGACAGCATCGGCAGCTACACCCCGCTGTTCGCGGTGGCGGGGAGCGCCTATTTCCTGGCGCTGCTGGCGGTGCACCTGCTGTCGCCGCGCCTGACCCGCGTCGACGTGACGCAGGGCTGAGGACGGAGGCATCGATGCCCGGCCGGGCGATCCGCATCCATCCCGACGACCATGTCGCCGTCGCGCTCCAGCCCCTGGTGGCGGGCGAGACGGTGACGGTCGACGGCGTGACCGTCACCCTGCGTGACGACATCCCCTCGGGCCACAAATTCGCGCTGGTGACGATCCCGATCGGCGCCGACGTGCTGCGCTACGGCGCGCCCTTCGGGCAGGCGACGCGCGGCATCGCGCCGGGCAACCATGTCCACAGCCACAATATCCGCACCACCCTCGGCCTCGGCAGCGCGCACGCCTATGCGGGGCCACCGGCCCCCCGCCCCGCCTCTGGCGAGGCGCGCCGCTTCCGGGGCTATCGGCGGCCCGACGGCAGCGTCGGCACCCGCAACGAGATCTGGATATTGCCCACGGTCGGCTGCGTCGGCCGCACCGCCGAACGGCTGGCCGCCAAGGCGGCGAGCAGCCTGCCGCCGGGGATCGACGGGGTCCATGCCTTTCCCCACCCGTTCGGCTGTTCGCAGCTGAGCGACGACCTGCACGACACCACCCGGCTGATCGCGGCGCTCGCCTGCCATCCCAATGCCGGCGGCGTGCTGCTGCTGGGCCTGGGCTGCGAATCCAACCAGCTCAGCGCGGTCGAGGCGCTGATCCCGCCCGAGCGGATGGCCCGCGTCCGCACCGTCGGCGCCCAGGCGAGCCGTGACGAGATCGCCGACGGCCTCGCCGCGATCGCGGTGCTTGCCGCCCTCGCCGCTGAGGACAAGCGCGAGGAGCTGCCGCTGTCGGCGCTGCGCATCGGCGTGAAATGCGGCGGTTCGGACGGCCTGAGCGGCATCACCGCCAATCCGCTGATTGGCCGCATCGCAACGGCGGTAGGCGACGCCGGCGGCGCGGTGGTGCAGACCGAGATTCCCGAGATGTTCGGCGCCGAGCCGGTGCTGCTCGCCCGCTGCGTCGACGAACGGGTCTTCACCCAGCTCGACTCCATGGTCGGCCGCTTCAAGCAATATTTCGCCGACCATGGCGAGCCGGTCTCCGAAAATCCCAGCCCCGGCAACATCAAGGGCGGCATCACCACCCTGGAGGAAAAGTCGCTCGGCGCCGTGCAAAAGGGCGGCGCGGTGCCGGTGACCGAGGTGATCGGCTATGCCGGCCGCGCCAGCCGCACCGGGCTCACCATCCTCGAAGCCCCCGGCAACGACGCCGTCTCCACCACCGCGTTGGCGGCGGCGGGGGCGACGATCACGCTGTTCTCCACCGGGCGCGGTACCCCGCTCGGCAGCCCGGTGCCCACGCTCAAGATCGCGTCGAACAGCGCGCTCGCCGATGCCAAGCCCAACTGGATCGATTTCGACGCGGGCGCCGCGCTCGACATCGGCCTCGACCAGGCGGCCGACGAACTGCTCGACCTGGTGATCGAAACCGCCTCGGGCGCGCCCGCGCGCAACGAGGCCAATGACGAACGCGGCATCGCCATCTGGAAGCGCGGCGTCACCCTCTGACCTGAAACCGGAGCCCATGGCCAAACCGCTGCACCTGCACCCCGATCGCCTGTTTCCGTCCGATCCGCGCACCCGCAACGTTGCCCGCGCGCTTTATCAGCCGATCCGCGACCTGCCGATCATCAGCCCGCACGGCCACACCGACCCGTCCTGGTTCGCCATCGACGCGCCCTTCAGCGATCCGGCGAGCCTGCTGATCATCCCCGATCATTATGCCTTCCGCATGCTGATGAGCCAGGGCATCGCGCTCGACCGGCTGGGCGTGCCCACTATCGACGGCAGCGCGACCGAGATCGACCCGCGCGCGATCTGGAAATTGTTCGCCGAGAATTACCACCTGTTCCGCGGCACCCCGACCCGGATGTGGATGGACTGGGTGTTCGCCGAGGCCTTCGGGATCGACGTGCAGCTAGAGGCCGCGACCGCCGATCTCTATTACGACACGATCGACGCCGCACTGAAGACGCCCGCCTTCCGCCCGCGCGCGCTGTTCGATCGCTTCAACATCGAACTGCTCGCTACCACCGAAAGCCCGCTCGACCCGCTCGAGCATCATCGCGCGATCCGCGAGAGCGGCTGGGGCGGCCGGGTCGTCACCGCCTATCGGCCCGATCCGGTGATGGATCCGGAGGCGCGCGGCTTCGCCGACAATCTGCGCCGCTTCGGCGAAATGGCCGGCGAGGATATCTCGACCTATGCCGGCTATCTGCGCGCGCATGAGAACCGCCGCGCCCATTTCCGCGCGGCCGGCGCCACCTCGACCGACCACGGCCACCCCACCGCCTTCACCGCCGACCTGTCGAAGGCCGAGGCCGAAGCGCTTTACGTGAAGGTGCTGGCCGGCCCGGTCACCCCGGCCGAAGCCGAGCTGTTCCGCGGCCAGATGCTCACCGAGATGGCGCGCCTGTCGCTGGAGGACGGGATGGTGATGCAGCTCCACCCCGGCGTCCACCGCAACCACAACCAAGCGATCCACGACCGCTTCGGCCGCGACAAGGGCGGCGACATCCCCACCGCCACCGAGTTCGTCAGCGCGCTGAAGCCGCTGCTCGACGCGCATGGCAACGACCCGCGCCTGACGCTGATCCTCTTCACCATTGACGAGGACGTCTATTCACGCGAACTGGCGCCGCTCGCCGGCCATTATCCGTCGCTGCGGCTCGGCCCGCCCTGGTGGTTCCACGACAGCCCCGAGGGCATGCGCCGCTTCCGCGAGCGCGCCACCGAGACGGCGGGCTTCTACAACACCGTCGGCTTCAACGACGACACCCGCGCCTTCCTGTCGATCCCGGCGCGGCACGATGTCGCCCGGCGGATGGACTGCGTCTTCCTGGCCCAGCTCGTCGTCGAGCACCGCATCGACGAGGACGAGGCGCATGAGCTGGCGCACGCTCTCGCCTATGACCTGGCGAAGAAGGCCTACAAGCTATGAACCGGCTTTCCCCGGCGGCGCTTGCCGGCCTCCCGGCGGACGTCGCCCGCCCCGGCTATGATCGCGACGCGATGAGCTGCGGCGTCGTCCATCTCGGCATCGGCGCCTTCCACCGCGCCCATCAGGCGATGATCTTCGAGGCGGCGCTGAACAGCGGCGACCTGCGCTGGGGCATCACCGCCGCCTCGCTGCGCTCGCCCGCCGTGCGCGCGCAGATGGCGCCGCAGGACGGCCTCTACACCTGCCTCGTCCGCGACGGTGCGGAGGAGCGGCCCCAGGTCGTCGGCGCGGTGCGCGAGGTGCTGGTGGCGCCCGAGGACCCGGCCGCGCTGGTCGCCGCCCTCGCCCGGCCCGAGACCCACATCGTCACCCTCACCGTCACCGAGAAGGGCTATCGGCTCGATCCGGCCACCGGCGCGCTGCTCGACAGCGATCCAGAAGTGGCCGCCGATCTCGCCGACCTGTCGGCGCCGCGCACCGCGCCGGGCTTCCTCGTCGCCGGGCTCGCGGCCCGGCGGGCGTCGGGGGCGGGTCCGCTCACCATCGTCTCGTGCGACAATATCCCGCGCAACGGCCATCGGCTCCAGGCCGCCGTGCTCGCGATGGCCGACGCGCACGACCACAAGCTCGCCGACTGGATCGAGGCCGAGATCGCCTTTCCCGAGACGATGATCGACCGCATCGTCCCCGCGACCACCGAGGCCGACATCGCCGCGCTGGCCGCGCGTCTCGGCGTCGAGGACCGGGCGATGGTGAAGACCGAGCCCTTCCTGCAATGGGTGATCGAGGATCGCTTCAGCGGCCCCCGCCCCGACTTCGCGGCGCCGGGCGTCCAGCTCACCGCCGACGTCGCCCGCTGGGAACAGGCCAAGCTGCGCCTGCTCAATGGCGCCCATTCGTCGATCGCCTATCTCGGCGGCATCGCCGGGATCGACTATGTCCACCAGGTCACCGCGCGGCCGGCGATGCGCCGCTTCGTCGAGGCGCTGTGGGACGAGGCGCAGACCACCCTCTCCCCACCGCGCGAGCTCGACATTGCCGCCTATCGCCGCGAGCTGATGGCGCGCTTCGACAATTCGGCGCTCCAGCACTCGACCCGCCAGATCGCGATGGACGGCTCGCAGAAACTCCCCCAGCGGCTGCTGGCGACGATCGCCGCGCGGATCGACCAGGGCCGCTGCATCGATCGCCTCGCGCTCGGCGTCGCCGGCTGGATGCGCTGGCAGCTCGGCCGCGACGAGGCTGGCAACGCCTTCACCGTCGACGATCCGCTCGCCGGCGAGACCGCGCGGCGCCTCGCCGGGCTCGACAATGCCGAGGCGATGGTGCGCGCGCTGCTCGGCATCGCCAGCATCTTCCCCGCCGAACTGCAGCATCAGCCGGCGCTGGTCTCCGCCCTCACCCGCTCGCTCGACGCGCTGCTGGTGCATGGCGCGATGGCCGCGGTAGAGATGCTCGACCATCGCACGCCAGAGAAGATCGGAGTCACAGCAGGATGAATGTCGACCAGGTGATGCAGCTCGCGCCGGTGGTTCCGGTGCTGGTGATCCATGACGTCGCCCATGCCCGGCCGATCGCCGAGGCCCTGGTCGAGGGCGGCCTGCCCGCGCTCGAAGTCACCCTGCGCACCCCCGCCGCGCTCGACGTGATCCGCGAAATGGCGAAGGTCGAGGGGGCCGTCGTGGGGGCCGGCACCGTGCTCAACCCCGACGATCTTCATCGCAGCATCGATGCCGGCGCGCGCTTCATCGTCTCGCCGGGGCTCACCGAACCGCTCGGCCGCGCCGCCGTCGACAGCGGCATCGCCTTCCTCCCCGGCACCGCCAATGCGGGCGACATCATGCGCGGGCTCGACCTGGGGTTGACCCGCTTCAAATTCTTCCCGGCCATGGCCAGCGGCGGCCTGCCCGCGCTGAAGGCGCTCGCCGCCCCCTTCTTCCAGGCACGCTTCTGCCCGACCGGCGGGATCACCGAGGCGACCGCCCCCGACTGGCTGGCGGTCGACGCGGTCGCCTGTGTCGGCGGGTCGTGGATCGTGCCGGCGGGCGAGCCCGACGTCGCCGAGATCCGCAAGCGGGCGAGCGCCGCGGCGAAGCTGGGCCGCTGATGCCCCGGATCGCGGTGATCGGCACTGGCGCGGTGGGGGCCACCCTCGCCGCCTGGCTGATCGCGGACCCGGCGCTCGACGTCGTGCTCTGCGCGCGGACGCCGTTCGACCGGCTGCGCGTCGAGACGCCCGACGGCGTGCTCGAGGCCCACCCCCGGCTGCTGACCGATCCCGATCAGGCGGAGCCGGTCGACTGGGCGCTGGTCGTCACCAAGACCTATGACATGGCCGGCGCGGCGCGCTGGCTGGAGCGGCTGGCCGATGGCGCAACCCGGATCGCGGTGCTCCAGAATGGCGTCGAGCATCTCAGCCGCTTTCCCGACCATGCCGGCCGCGTCCTGCCCGTCATCGTCGACATCCCCGCCGAACGAACCGCGCCTGGGATCGTCCGGCAGCGCCGCATCGGCCATATGACCGTGCCGGCCGGCGACGACGGCGCCGCCTTCGCCCGGCTGTTCGCGCAGAGCCCGATCGAGCTGCGGCTGACCGACGACTGGCTGACCGCCGCCTGGGCCAAGCTGGCGATCAACTGCGCGGGCGCGGTCAACGCGCTCACCCTGAAGCCCTCGGGCATCGCCGCCGATCCCGCGATCGCCGAACTGATGCGCGGGCTGGTCCGCGAATGCATCGCGGTGGGCCGCGCCGAGGGCGCCCGCCTGCCCGACAGCCTGGCCGACGAGGTGGTCGAGGGCAGCCGCGCCGGCCCGGCCGATTCAATCAACTCGATCCTCGCCGACCGGCTCGCCGGCCGCTCCACCGAAGCCGATGCCCGCAACGGCGTGATCGCCCGGCTGGGCGCGCGGCACGGCATCGACGCCCCGCTGAACCGGATGGCCGCCGCCATCATCGGCGCCAGTTAAAAAAACACCCGCCACGGTCAGGCCGTGACGGGTGCAAGTTGGCCGTCTGGAAAAAATCAGAAGCGCTGGCCGACGCGGACGCCGAAGAAGCGCGGCTTGATCGTGAAGGTGCGCGACGAGCCCGAGCAGAAGTCGATCGAGCAGAAGGTGTTCTTGGTCAGCTGCCCGCGCTTGTCGAACGCGTTCTGGATGAACAGGTCGAAGCTCCAATTGTCCTTCTTGAGGCCGCCCGAGAAGTCGAACGACATGAAGCCCGGCGTGTTGCCGAGCAGCGCGGCACGGAACACGTTCAGGTCCTGCGTCGCCCCGGTCTGGTAGAGCGCCGCGCCCTGCACATAGGCCTTCATCTCGCCGATCTGGGTGTCGTAGCGAATCGACGTGGTGCCCTTGAACTTGGGCTGGCGCGGCAGGCGCGTGCCGTCGGCCGCCGCCACCTGCGGGGTGGGCGGACTGGCGCCGGGCACGAAGGCACCCTGCGTGCAGCTCGCGAGCTGGCTGATCGTCCGCGTGGTGGTGTCGACCGCGAAGTTGCAGAAATCGCCCTTCAGCGCCGCGTCATTATAGGCGCCCGAGGACGAGATCGTCACCTTGCCCAGCTTCAGCTCGGCATCATATTCGACGCCCTTGACCTCGGCCTTGCCGGCATTGCCGGTGATACCGGCGCCCTGCGCACCTGCCACGACCACGCTATACTGGATATTATCCCATTTTTCGAGATAGATAGCCGCGTTGAAGCGGAAGATGTTGCTCCAGGTCGTCTTCACGCCGATTTCGAAATTGGTCAGCTTTTCCGACTTGAACGGCGGCACCGTCGTCACGATCGACTGGGCGGTGCCGTTGACGACCTGGCGGATGCGCAGCGGCCGGTTGAAACCGCCGGGGCGGAAGCCGGTCGAATAATTGCCGTAGATCATCTTCGACGGCGCGAACTGCCAGTCGAGCGCCACCTTGTGGGTCTCGCCATCCTCCTTGTAGCGGCCGACCTGGTCCGCCGCGGCGAAGTTGGTGTTCAGGCATTGCAGGCGCTCGGCCGGCAGCGGCACCGGGCAACCGAAGGTGCCGGTCGGGACATAGAGCGAGGTGACGGTGTTGCGCGCCGATCCGGCGACGCCCGCGAAGCCGCGCACGTCATATTTGGTCCAGAAATAGCGGATGCCGCCGGTGACCTTCAAGGTGGGCGTGATGTTGTAATGGCCCTCGGCGAAGATCGCGGTGTCCTTATAATTCTGGTTCTGCTCGGTCATGTAGAAGGCGTCGCGCTTCACCGCGGGCGAACCGAGGATCATCGTGCCGCCCTGCGCCACCGGGATGCCGAAACCCGCCGGATTGCTGTCGCCGCCGCCCGACTGGGTATAGCCCGCGATCTGGTCCAGCCCATGGGTGGCATAGTCGTTGTTCACCTGGATCTTCTGCCGCTGGTAGAAGCCGCCGACGGTGACGTCGAACGGCCAGTCCTTCGGCGTGCTCAGGCGCAGTTCCTGGGTGTATTTCTTGTCCTTCCTGAGGCCGCGATAATATTGCTGCGGGTTGATCAGGGTGGAGCATTTCAGGGTCGCGCCCGCCCCGGTGCAGCCGGCCTTGTCGAAGAACTGGAGATAATTCTCATAGCCCGGACCGAAGCTGTCATAGGTGACGGTGTAATAGGTATAGTCGTTCCGCAGCTTGATCTTGCGCTGATAATAGCCGCTCGCCGCGAAGATGTCCCAATCGCCGATATGGCCGTGGATGGCGAGCTGCGCCTGCATCCACTTATCGTTCTGCTTGGTGATGTCGTAATCGTGGACCTCGAGGTCGCCGACCCGCGGGTCGAAGCCGAAATAGCCGCGCGCGACCTGCTTCTGCGCGGTGATCTGCGGCGACACCGTCCAGTCGTCGAACGGCTCCCACAGCAGCGCCAGGCGGCCGCCGAACTCGTTGATCGAGTTATAGTCGTCCTTCACGAAATCGGAGTTGTCGAGCGTGTAGTTGGTCGCCGGATTCTCGTCGCCCAGCTGCAGGGTCGAAGAGCTGCCGTCGTTGAACTTGCCGTTGTTCGGCGTGTTGTCGATATAGCCGCCGTCGCGCCGGTAATAGCCCATCGCGCGGATCGCCAGCCGCTCGGTCACCGGCACGTTGACGAAGGACTCGATCTGCCCGCCGAAGTCGCCGTCGCCATATTTGTTGCCTTCGAGGTCGTAGCCGAATTCGAAGGTGTCCAGCTTGGGCTTGTTGGTGATGAAGCGGATCGTGCCCGCCAGCGAGCCGGCGCCGTAGAGCGTGCCCTGCGGACCCGCCAGCGCCTCGATGCGCTCGACGTCATAGACGTGGATGTCGGGCACGCCGGTGCCGGTGATGGGGATGTCGTCCAGATAATAGCCGACCGAGGCATAGAGGCCTCCCGCGGGAACGATGCCGCGGAAATAGGGCGTGCTGCGGCCCGGGCCGATGCCGGCGAACGAGACCGACGGCATCAGCGTGGCGAAATCCATCAGGCCGTTCACCTGGCGCTGCGCCAGCGTCTCCGCACCCAGCGCCTGCATCGAGATCGGCACCTTCTGGATGCTCTCCGCGCGGCGGGTCGCCGTCACCACGATCACGCCCAGTTCGCTGTCCTCGCCCGCATCTGCGGGGGCTGCGGCCGCCGGATCGGGTGCCGCATCCCCGGCCGCCAAGGCCATCTGGGGAGAGGCAAGGCCTGCCAGGATGGTGGTCACCCCCAGGACCCTCATCAACTGCGACCGGCGGCGAGACTGCATTGTCATATTGTCCGACTCCCCTTTGAAACCTGGCCTCCTTTCACCCCCTCCGGTCGCGATCTTTGATCGCGCTATAATTTTGCCACGCACCATCGTTCCGAGAGTCGCTAACGACGCTCGATCTCGCACATGCAAAAAGCCCCCTCGGCCGGAAGCGGCACGCGCTCCCAAACCTGCCGCGCAACAGCGCGACATCATCCGATATGTCGAATCTACCCCCGGATTTCCGCCCTTTAGGACGGTCGTCCAGTTTTCATAATGCTGTAAGATACATAAGAGTCAATACCCTCTTCGGGCCGCCATTTCATCGACTTCGGGGCGACAGTTGCGCACCTGCAAAATCGCGTCCATTGTGCGGGCCACAAGCTGATTGGGGGTGCGATGACCATCGCGACGAGCAGTGCTGGAACCGCGCCCGGCGCGTCGCCGATCCGCCAGGCGCTCGACCGCGCCGCCAGCCTCCTCGACAGCCAGCCCGAAGCCGCGCTCGCGGCAGCCGAGGCGATCCTGCGGCAGGCGCGCGGCCTGCCCCCCGCCGAACTGCTCGCCTGCCAGGCGCTGCGCAAACTGGGCCGGCCCAGGGTCGCGGTCCCGCGCCTGATCGCCCTCGCCCGCAGCCAGCCAAGGGTGCCGGCGGTGCTGTGGGAGTTGGCGCAGGCCGCCAGCGAAGCGGGCGACGGTCGCCAGGCGGTGGTCGCGCTGGAGGCGCTGACCCGCCAGCAACCCGCGATCGCCGAAGGCTGGTTCCTGCTCGCGCGCGAACTGCGCCGGCTCGGCCGCGATCAGGATGCCTGGCGCGCCGACCTGTCGGGCGTCCACGCATCGTCGCACGATCCCGATCTTCTCGAAGCCGCGGTGGCGATGAACGAGGGGCGCCTCGACGAAGGCGCGACGCTGCTCGAGGCCCGCCTGCGGGACCACCCCAATGACGCGCCTGCGCTCCGCCTGCTCGGCGAAATCCGCTGGCGCAAGGGCGACATGACCGAGGCGCTGGCGCTGGTCGAACGCGCGGTACGGGCCGCCCCCGGCTTCGACCTCGCCCGCAACTTCCTGATCCGCCTGCTGCTTCAGGCCAACCGGCTGACCGAGGCGCTGGGCCATGCGGAGACCCTCGCCACCTCCCCGCTCGCAAACCCAGGCAACGACCTGCTGATGGCCTCGGTGCTCGTCCGCCTGGGCGAGCAGCAGCGCGCCGGTGGCCTCTACCGGCAACTGCTTGCGAAGGAGCCCAATCAGCCGCAGGTCTGGCAGAATCTGGGCCATGTGCTGAAGACCCTGGGCCAGCAGGCCGAGGCGGTCGACGCCTATCGTCAGGCCGTGACCCACCAGCCGACGATGGGCGAGGCCTGGTGGAGCCTCGCCAACCTCAAGACGGTGAAGCTGGGCGCTGATGACATCGCCGCGATGCAGGGCGCGCTCGCCGCGCTGGAGCCCGAGGCGGAGAGCCGGAAGGAGGATGTGTTCCACCTCCATTTCTCGCTCGGCAAGGCGCATGAGGACGCGAAGGATCCTGAAGCCGCCTTCCGCCATTACGACCAGGGCAATCGCCTGCGCCGCACGATGATCCTCCATGATGCCGAGGATTTCGCGGCCGAGGTGGCGGCGACCGCCGAGACCTTCACCGCCCCCTTCATCGCCGAACGCGGCCCCGGCGGCTGCCCGGCGCCCGACCCGATCTTCATCGTCGGCCTGCCCCGCTCGGGCTCGACCCTGGTCGAGCAGATATTGTCCAGCCACAGCCAGGTGGAAGGAACGATGGAACTGCCTGAGATGATGATGATCGGCGCGCGCCTGCAATCGCGGGTCGACGAGGGCGAGTTCGCCGATTTCCCGACGATGATCGCCTCGCTCACCCAGGCCGACCGGCTGCGGCTGGGCGAGGAATATATCGAGCAGACCCGGGTCCACCGCCAGACCGACCGGCCGCTGTTCATCGACAAGATGCCGAACAATTGGCAGCATGTCGGCCTGATCCGGCTGATCCTGCCCAACGCCAGGATCGTCGACGCGCGGCGCCACCCGCTCTCCTGCTGCTTCTCGGGCTGGAAACAGCATTTCGCGCGCGGGCAGACCTTCACCTACGACCTCGCCGACATCGGCCGCTATTATCGCGACTATGTCGGGCTGATGGCCGCCTATGATGCCGCCGCCCCCGGCGCGGTCCACCGGGTGATCTATGAGGACATGGTCCGGAACACCGAGGCCGAGGTGCGCCGCCTGCTCGACCATCTCGGCCTGCCCTTCGAACCGGGCTGCCTGGAATTCTACAACAACGACCGCGCGGTCCGCACCGCCAGCTCCGAACAGGTCCGCCGCCCGATCTTCACCGACGGCATCGAGCCGTGGAAGCATTACGAGCCCTGGCTGGGCCCGCTGGTCGACGCGCTGGGGCCGGTGCTGGACGCCTATCCGGGGGTTCCGGCGAGGTAATTCGCCCTGTCATCCCGGGCTTGACCCGGGATCCCGCTGCCTTTTCCGATCAGGAGTAACGAGCGGCCGCAAGAAGAAGCGAGACCCCGGGTCAAGCCCGGGGTGACGATGACAGGAACGGTTGCACCCCGCTCCCCAACCCCGCATGACGGCCCCATCATGCCCCGCCAGCTCTCCCTCATCGTCAAGGGCGCCGACTTCGCCAACGCCAAGCCGAAAGCCCAGGGCAAGATCCCGCGCCGCTTCGAGATCGCCACCTGCATCCCCGGCGAGCCGGTCGAACTCCGCCTCGAACCCGACAACCCCCACGATCCGCAGGCGATCATGATCCTGTCCGCGCGCAGCGTCCCGCTCGGCTATGTCTCGGCCGAACGCGCGCCCTTCATCGGCCGCCACATCCGCCAGGGCGACGAGGTGATCGCCATCTTCCAGCAGGCCACCCGCACCGGCGCGATCATCCGCGTTTCGCTCGACGGCAGCGCGCCAGTCCTGCCCGAAAGCCGGGAGGAGACAGATGCCGTCACCACCTCGTCCGACGACGACCATTATCATGTCGACCCGATCTGGCCCGACGACTGAGGAACGCAAACAGACGGGCCCTCTCCACCGTCATTCCCGCGAAGGCGGGAATCCATATCCTCAAAGGTTCGAGCCTCTTGCGGTTCGGAGAATATGGATCCCCGCCTCCGCGGGGATGACGAAGATGGGGCTCAGGCCGCGAACACCGCTATGAATTCTCGGGCACAATATTTAATTCAAAGACAGAAAAAGACGGCTATCCGCTGATCGAAGGCGGTAGCGCTATTTTATATGGCAACCGAATCCTCAATGCCTAGCCTTATGCACGGCTGCCGTTGCGGATGTTCCGCGATCCGCTAGAAAGACGATCATGACGACGAAGACCTTGTCACGAAACGGATGGGTTCTGGCGGTTGCTTTTCTGGCCGCAGTTCTGGTCGTTGGTTCGCTGTTGCCACAATATGCGAGGGCCTGGATCCAGGTCATCTTTAGCCTTGGTATATCCTTCTATCTGGCCCGTTTCGTCGTCCGCTCACTGCGCAGAGGACATTTCGATACGGCCCCCGATCGGCAAAAGGACCCGCTCGCCTACTGGATCGCCATTTCGTTCTTCGCGCTGTTGGCCGGAGCAATGGCCGTGGGAAGCGGCTTCGAACTCATCGAACTGCTGAAGGCTGTCCGCTAGCCAGCCACAAACACCGCATCCGGGCTCAGCAACAAGGTCCGCAGCATCCCCACGTCACCGCCCGCCTCACGCAATGCCTCGCACGCCCGCGCCGCGAAGCCGCTCGCCTGGGCGGTCGCGAAGCTGATGCCGTAGAGGTTGGCGCGCTGGGGCACGCCGGGGATCGGGCGGGGATAGCCCGAGCTGTAGAAGATGCCGCCGTCGGGCCGCCAGGTCTCGCGCGGCACCGCCCAGTCGAGGCCCACGCCGAGTACGCCGTCGAGCGCGCCCGGCCAGCAGGGCTCGCCATTGGCCTCGCGCGCGGCGACGATCAGCGCTCCATGGTCCTGCGCCTTCGCGACGAGGGCCTCGAACAGCTCACGATGCGCGGGGTTCGGCGTGCCGAGGCTGAGGTTGATCACGTCGGCATCGGCCTCCAGGCTCCACTCGATCGCGTTGGCGAGCGCGCGGGCGCTGGTCTTGAGCGCGTCGTGGAACACGCGGACCGGCAATATCTCGGCGTCGGGCGCCTTCTCCTGGATCGCCGCCGCGACGGCGGTGCCATGACCCAGCCGGTCGAGCGTGACATCCTCGCCCTCGACCACCGTGCCGTCCGAACGGAAGGCGATGCCCGCGCCAATCCCGCGCGCATCGATATGCGGATGATCGGGATGGACGCCGCTGTCGATCACCGCGACCCGGACGCCGCGGCCGGTGCACAGCTCAAGCGACCGCATCTGCCACCCGCCGGCTTTGCGCCAGCCGCACCCTGCCCTGCGCGATCGTCACCACCAGGTCGGCCTGCTCGGCGAGCGCGGGCTTGTGGGTGATGACGATGATCGTCGCATCGGGCAGCGCGGCGCGCAGGCCGGCGGCAATGCGCTGTTCGGTCTCGGCGTCGAGTGCGGCGGTCGGCTCGTCGAGGATCAGCACACTCGGCCGGCAGACCAGCGCGCGCGCCAGCGCGACCCGGTGGCGTTCGCCCGCCGACAGCGCCAGCCCGCGTTCGCCGACCGGCGTGTCGAGCCCTTTGGGGAGCCGGGCCAGCAGCGGCGCCAGCCCCGCCGCATCGGCCGCCGCCGCGATCGCCGCGCGCCCCGCATCGGGCGCAGCGAAGGCAATGTTGCCGGCGATGCTGGCATTGAACAGATAGGGCGACTGGTCGACCAGCAGGATTTCGCGCCGCAGGTCGGCGAGGCGCAGGGTCCGCAGGTCCTGCCCGTCGACCAGGATGCGCCCCGCCTGCGGATCGAGGAAACGGACGAGCAGATCGGCGAGGGTCGACTTGCCCGCCCCGCTCTCGCCCAGGATCGCGCAGAAGCTGCCGGCCGGGATATCAAGGTCGACCCCGGCCAACACCGGCTCGCGATCATGGCGGAAGGCGACACCCTCCAGCGCGATGCCCCGTCGCACCGGGCCGACCGGACGGGCGGCGGCGCCTTCCGTCACCTCGGCCGGCGTGTCGAACAGCTCGAAGATGCGGGCGAGCGAGACCCGGGTCGAGGCCAGCCCCGAGGACAGGCCGAGCAGCGCCTGGATCGGCCCGAACACGCGCATATGATAGGCCATGAAGGCGACGAGCGATCCGATCGTCATCTCGCCCCGGAAGATCATCCAGCCGCCATAGAGCGTCACCGCCGACACCGAGGCGCTGAGCAGGGTGCCGGGGAGCGCCCCCGCCAGGAACGACGCCACCTGCATCCGCAGCATCGCCTTCACGAAGCCGTCATTGCGCCCCGTGAACCGCCCGATCTCCTGCGCCTCGGCGCCATGCGCCACCACAGCGCGCATTCCCATCACCGTGTCGACGAGGAAGCTCCCGAGATCGGCGCCGCGCTCGCGCATCTCGCGGGTCAGCGCGGTCACCCGCGCCTGGAGCCGCAGGAACAGGAAGACGGCCGCCGGCACCAGCACCACCCCGGCCAGGAACAGCCGCCAGTTGAGCCAGATCATCAGCCCCACGCAGCCGATCAGGAACAATATATTGCTGAGCGCCGACAGCAGCGTGTCGCCAGCCGCGCGCTGCACGTCGCTGACGTCGCTGTTGATCCGCGACATCAGGTCGCCCAGCCGGAAGCCGCTGTAGAAACGCGGGCTCAAGGTCTGGAGATGGCGGAGCAGCGCCACCCTGATGTCGTAGAGCATCGCCGCCGACAGCGCGACATGGCGATAGCTGGCGAGGATGTTGATCGCGAAGCCGCCCAGGGTGACGACGATCATCGCCGCCGAAATCTCGACCAGCGCGCCCATGTCGTGCTTGAGCAGCGCATCGTCGATCAGCAGCTTCGACAGATAGGGCTGGGCCAGGCCGAGCGCGGTGGCGAGCAGGCTGATTGCCAGCACCACCAGCAGCCGCCCCGCATAGGGCCGCACATAGGGGACGAGCCGCCTGTAGGTCCGCCATTCGGCGACCGGCGGCGCGACCGAAGATGCAGGCGGCGCGGTCATGCCGCCGCCTCGCGCGGCACCAGCCGCGTGCCGAGCAGGGTGAAACGCGGCTCGGGCAACACCGCCAGCCGCGCGGTGCACCAGCGATGGCCGTCCGCCAGCGCGTCGACCTGCGCCTGCCACCAGGGCGACTGGCCGCCGCGCTGGTAGAAGGGCAAGCTCACCTGCAGATGGCGGCGCATCGCCGCGATCAGCATCGCCTCATAATGGCCGAGCAGAGCCGCCCGGTCGCCGCCGTCGCGCAAGCCGGCCAGCACCGCCGCCGCCAGGATCGCCTCGCGCAGCGCCTGGGCAGTGCCGTCGCCGCAGATCGGATCGAAGGCGATTGCCCCGGTGCCGCAGGCCAGCCAGTCCTCGCCCGCCAGGGTCTCCAGCATGCGCGGCGCGGTCTCGAAGCGCGCGGCGACCGGTTCGATCGCGCCGATCTGCCCTGCCACCAGCCGGCTCGCCGCCAGCAAATCCTCCAGCGCGCCGCCCACCCCGAGCAGCCATGCTTCCTCGCCGCCCTGCGGGATCAGGAACAGCCAGCCCAGCGGGGTCGCCTCGACATGAGCGGCGCGGCGGTCGGCGCCGGGCACCAAGTCCACCGCTGCCGCCTCGGCCTCGCGCGATCCGAACCGGCGCGCCGCCCGACCAGGAAAGGGCGGCGCGCCGTGGATGATGAAGTCCGGCGCCTCCCCAAAGGCCCCGGTCATCATTTCGGAAGGAGGCAGTGCGGCCAGCAGCTCGGCGCCCGACAGGGTGATCGCGCCATGTGGCAGGCTCACCGGATCGGCCCCGCCCCAGGCGACGATCCGCCGCTCGATCCGTGGCCGCCCGGCCAGCAGCTCGGGCCGGCCGAACAGGTCGCGCATCAGCGCCAGCGCCGTATCGCTCAGCATCACGACGGGGAGCGACGATCGCCGCCCCTCCCCGTCTCTCTCCAAATCAAACCCGTCGCCCGCCAGCAGCCAGCCGGCGGTCGTGGCGGACATCCCGTTTCCGCGAAGCCGCACGCTGGCCGGGGAGCTCCTCACTTCAGCCCATGTCACTTCAGGATCAGCATCCCGGCCATCGTCGCATCGGCCTGCAGATCCCAGGTCTTCTCGAACTTCAGCGTCTTCGCGTCATAGACCTCGATGTCGTAGCTGGCGCCGTAGATGTAGAGCTTCTGCCCGTCGCCCGAGATTCCGAAGGTGAAGCGCGACCGGCAATGGAACTCGGCCTTGTCGAGCAGCTTGGTGCTGGCCATGTCGAAATGCCACAGCTCGCAGCGCTTGTTGCCCAGGGTGCCGTTGGTGACGACGGTGTAGCCGTCCTTGCCGTCGGGCGAGATTTCCAAGCCCGACATGCCGGTCGGGATCGGCCCGATCGGGGTGAAATCGAACTTGCGATGCGTCAGGTCGAAGCGGCCGATCCCGAAGGTCTTGTTATGGATATAGGGATCGGCCGCGTTGAAGAGCGACACATATTCGTTGGGGTTCTGGAGCAGCGCCACGCCGCCGCCGAACTGGACATTCTCCATGCCGGTGGTCTCCGGCTTGGCGAGGTCGAGCCGGTCGACGACCTTGAGCGTGGCGATGTCGACCACCAACACCTTGTCGCGGAACAGGTACAGGGTCTTGCCGTCGGGCGAGACCATGAAGGTCGAGCGATAGCCGCCCAGCGTGTCATCCTCGGCCTCGATCTCGGCGGTGCGGACGATCTTCTGCAGCTTCAGGTCGATCACCGCATACATCGGCTTGGAGACCTTGTAGCGGTCGATCTCCTTATCGAAGCGGGTCAGCTGGGTGTAGAAATAGCGGCCGGTGGGATCGGGGGCGCCGCCGTTGAAGCGATAGCGGGTGGTGGGCGTGTTCAGGCTGAACGTGCTCAGCACCTTGCGGGTCGCCGCATCGAGGGTGACGATGCCGCTGGTCGTGATCGTGGTGACGTAGATCTTCTTGCCGTCGTTCGACAGCCGCATCGAGGTCGGCAGGCCGGCGGCCAGGTTGATCCGCTCCTTGATCGTGCCGGTCGCCTCGTCGACGGTGAACATCTTGTCGGGATAGGTGCCGAGCAGCAGCGTGGCGGCACCGGCGGGCACGGCCAGCCCGATGGCGACCAGGCCGAGGGCAAGCCCCTTCAGGCGGCGGGAAATCAAACCAGCAACGGGGCGAAGCGTCTTCATGCTGCGTCTCTTCCTGGAAGCGGCGGCGGAGCCACCGGTCATGCTATGGCGGTCATCGTCTCGGGGCGGCGACGCCTCACGGATAGACGAGGTCGAGGTTGCGCCAGTCCTTGGTGGCGGCGGCGCAGTTGCTCGCCCAGTCGGGGGAATAGTTGACGTGATCGGGCACCTGCACCGGCCAGAAGCAGGTGACGTAGCAGTCATAGATGTCGCGCTCGACCGGCTGGCACAGGCCCGCCGTGCCGCCGCCGGCATCGACTTCCCAGCCCGGCGAGAAGGACAGGGTGCAGCCCATCGGCACGTGCGGCCGGGGCGCCTGCTGCAGCGCGACCACATCCTCCTCGAGGGTGGCGTCGACGCTCTGCTCGATCTTCTGCGCCTTGATGTTGATCGGCTTGAGGTGCTTCATGACAAGCCCTTTCGTTCAGCGAAGCGTTCGAGGAAGCCGGGGTTGAGCGCCGCCAGCGCGCCGTAGATTTTCAGGCAGGTGTCGGTCCACTGCCGGATCCAGTCGCAATAATGCAGGTTGGCATGGCCGGTATCACCGTAGCGGACGAACGCCTCATGGTGGCAGCCGCCCGCACAGAGCGGCCGCGCCCAGCAGGACTGGCACTCGTACTTCGCCTCGACATGCCCGCGCGTCAGGAAGTCCGCGCGCTTGGCCTTGTCGATCCCGGTCTCCAGATTGCCCAGGCTGTGGGTGTCGGCATCGGTGAAGCGATGGCAGGGCGACAGGTCGCCCGATGGGCTCACCCCCAGCAGGCCCAGGCCGGCGCCGCAGGGATGCGACTTGTTGGTGCCCTGGATCAGCTCGCCGATCGTCTCGCTGACATTGGTGAAGCCGTGCATCTGGCCGCGCAGCGCATATTCCAGCCATTCGTCGGCCAAGGTGTGGAAGTCGGCCAGCACCCCTTCCATCGCGTCACCGTCGAGCGAATAGTTGCGGTCGCCCGAATTGGTGACCGGCGCGAAGCCCACCTCGTGGAAGCCGAGGTCGTCCTTCAGGTGTCGATAGATGCGGACGACGTCGGTCACGCCCTCCGTCAACGTCACCCGCGCCGTGATCGCGCGGGTCTTGTGGCGGGCGATCAGCGCGCGCAGCCGCGGCTCGATCACCGCATAGCTGCCCTTGCCGTTCTTGTAGACGCGATGCTTGTCCTGCAGCTCGGGCGGACCGTCCATCGACACGGTGACGCCGATCGCATTGTCCGACAGGAAATCGATGATCTCGTCGGTCAGCAGAGTGGCGTTGGTGGTCAGGCTGAAGGTTATCCGCCGGCCGCGCGCCGCCGCCGCGCCATTGGCGTAGAGCACCACTTCGCGCAGCAGCTTGAAGTTCATCAAGGTCTCGCCGCCGAAGAAGGTGATGTGCACCGCCTCGCGATTGCCCGAGCTGTCGAGCAGGAAGTCGACCGACGCTTTCGCCGTGTCGATCGTCATATATTTCGGCTTGCCCTGCGGGGTAGCGATCTTGTCCGATCCGAACTCGTAGCAATAGGTGCAGGCCAGGTTGCACTGGTTGGTGACGTTGAGCACCAGCGCCTGGAGCGGATAGTCGGCCGGCGGCGCCTTGGGCGCGGGCACCGGCACGAACTGGTCCGAATGGATCGCCCGCACCAGCCGCAACTCGCGCACGAGCCCCTCGGCGTCGGCGCGCTCATGGCCCGCGCCGATCAGCGCCGCCACCAGTTCGCCATGCCCCATCTCGCCCTCGCCGAGCAGGTCGAACACCCCCCGGGTCGCCTCGTCGAGCGCGAAGATCGCGCCGGCCGAGACCAGGTAGATGAAGTCGGTGTCCTTAGCGCGGAACTCGTGCATCTCGCCACGCCGGTAGCGAAGGGTCTGCATCACGGTCATTGCGATACCTCCGGCTGGTCGATCCGCTTGTACATTGGCACGGTGACGACGAGGAACGCCTTGCCCATCAGCGGCTTGCCCTGCGCGTCCTTCTCGGCCTTGGCGGTGGCGACCACCCAGACCTCGCCGAAATTGTTGCGCAGATGACTGCGCTCGGGGTTCGGCCCGTCCAGATTGGGCGTGAACAGGGCGGCCGGGCTCAGCGAGCCGACGAACTTGGTGTCGTCGTCGAACCAGGTCGACTGGAACTCCTGCATCGTCCAGGTCGCGTCGATCGTGCCCACCTTGATGTCGTCGGCGGTGTAGGGCTTGCCGTCGGCGCCATTGTCGAAGCCCCAGGCGTCGAACTGCTCATAGCCGCGGGCGAAGCGCGCCCCGCCCAATCGGGCGATCGCGGTCTCGGGCGTCACCTTCAGATAGTCGATCCTGCGATAGACCGGCAGCCCGCCGCCCAGCACCGCGGTGCCCACCGACACGTCATGCGCGCCGGGCACCGCATCGGCGGCGGCGTCGACCGACACGACTAGTTCGGTCGGGCTCGCGCTCACCACCTTGGTGACGGTCAGCCCGCCGCCCAGGTCGATATCCTTCACGGTCGCCGCGGTCGGCAGGCCGTCGCCATAGATGTGGAGCTGGGTGCCCTTGCTGCCCGCCTTGATCGCATAGGGCGCGACGGCACCGATCGCCGGGCCGCCATCGGCGCGGACCATCGTCACGTCGAGCCCGAACTCCTGATATTCGCCCCAGTACCAGCGGCCCTGCGCGGTCTTGCGATCGGGCGCGAACCACATCGTCTCGCGGGTCGGGTTGTCGAGCGAATTGGGCGTGCCGGGCTTGGCCGCGCTCGCCGATCGGCCGCGCCAACTATAGCCCGCATAGACGATGCCGGTGCCGCTGCGGGTCAGGCTCGATCCGTCGACCAGCGAGCGCAGCGCGGTCATGGTCTTGAACTCGTCGTCCCCGCTGCCCGGCGCGATCGTCATCGTGCCCATATAGCGGCCCATGCCGGGCACGAAGGCGCTGACCAGCCATTTGCCGGCCAGCCGCGGCTTCTGCATGCGCGCGGCCCACTGGGTCCATTCGGCGGTGTGGAGCGGCGCCACCTTGCGGATATAGTCGAGCGAAATCTGCCCCTGGGTGATCGGCGGCTGGCCCGGCTTCTGCACGATCGGGGTCGGCTGGCCCATCGTCGGGCCGGGCTCGTCGGCCGCCGGGCGGCGATATTGCACATCGGCCTGCGAATAGAGCGCGACGTGGAAGTCCTGCAGCAGCTTCCATTCCTTGCCCGAGCGCCGCCACGACAGCGGCTGGCCGAAGGCATGGCAGGCGGCGCACCCGCCGCGCACGGATTCGCTGGGAATGCTGGTCTCGTCGACGATGCGATGCTCGGGCAGGTACATCACCGGCTTCGCCTCTTCGGGCGCCAGGCCATGGTTGTTCGCCAGATAGCGGACGACGTGGCGCGATTCCTCGGGGGTGATCGCCAGGCCGTTGAGCTTCACCATCCGCTTGATCGCCTGCGCCCAGCCCTCGGGCGTGGTGCGCAGCCAGGAGATGCGCGACAGGTTCCCCTTCGCGTCGGGGGTGTGGCAGACCCCGCACTTCTCCTTGGTCATCTCGTCGGTGACGGGGATGCCGTCTTCCTTTTCGGGCATGTCGCCCATCCCCACCTGCGCCACTACGGCGCTGGCCGAGAAGAAGCCGGCGAGCAGCATCAGGCGAACCGAAAACCGGCGAAGGGGACGGACTTCGGGCGCGATCGTGGCCTGCGACGATGCGGCCTCCAGCCCATGGGTCGAACCTGCTTCCTGGGAAGCGCTATCCGGAAATGTCATGCTCGAGAAATCCCCCTCTTGCATCGCGCCGGCTCGATTCGAGCCTGTGCGCAGGAGGAAGTCTGGACGTATGTCCAAAATCGGTCAACAGCTTTGTTGCAGTGCGATGAAGGATTTTTGGACCCGCGAAAAAGCCATGATTTCCAAGCCCTTCCATGGCCCCCGGCAGCGTGCGGGGTGAACCGGTGGCGCGTTCGGGCGTTGAAACAGGATGGCTGACACGATCCTCAGAGACGGGCGCGACCTGGTGGCCGGCGTCCGCGCCGCCGCCGCCGTCCATCGGACGACCTGGGAAGCGCTGGTGCCCGACCATTTCCAGGTGAACCTCGACGCCGAGGCGGCCGAGGAAGCCGCCTATTCGGACATGGAGCGCGCCAAGGCCCGGCTGCGCGAGCATATCTGCCAGACCTACGGCATCTCGTTCCGCGAGCTGTGCAGCCTCGCCACGCCCTGAGCGACTAGCCGTAGCTTTCGACGAGCTCCACCACCTCGAACTCATAGCGCTCCCAGCCGCGCTGCCGTGCCGCCTCCGCAGTCGCCGCCTTCTTGCCGGTCGCCTCCTTCAGCGACTTGGCATGGCCCCAGAACACCTCGGTGCGGCCCTGCCCCAGATGGGCGACGATCCGCCAATAATGGGTGAAGGGCGACGCGGTCGGCCCGATCGTCTTCACATAGCCATCGGCCATCGTCGCGGTGAGGTAGCGTTTTTTCTTCGCCATGCGCGCCGCCTCGTCAGTCGCGGGTCGGCCAGGTCGACAGCGCCTGGTCGACCACGGCCTCCAGCGTCTCGCGGCTGAAGCCCGCCTTGGCCTGCACCGCCATGCCGTGCAGCACCGCCAGCACGAACGCCGCCAGCGCCGCGGGCTTCGCCGACGCCGGCAGGTCGCCCTCCGCCTGCGCCCGTTCGAAACGCTCGCGCAGCTGCGCCTCGCCCTCGGCGCGCGCATCGATCAGCATCTGGCGCACGGGTTCGGCATCGTCCGACCCCGCCAGCACCCCGTTGACGCCCAGGCAGCCACGATGCTCGGGGTAGCGGGTGTGGAGGGCGGCCGCGTTGTAGAGAATATGCGCCGCCACCTCGCGCGCCGTGGGCAGCTTCAGCGCCTCGGGCACATAGTCCAGATAATGCTCATAATAGCGGTCGAGCGCCTGGCGGAAGAGCGCCTCCTTATTGCCGAACGCCGAATAGAGCGCGGGCCGCTCCACCCCGGTGGCCTCGGTCAGGTCGGCATAGGACGCGCCCTCATAGCCCTTGCGCCAGAAGACGCAGAGCGCCGCGTCGAGCGCCTTCTCGACATCGAATGCGCGGGGACGCCCCATCAGATCGGCTCGGTCTTTTTCATAACGATCATTATTAAACTGCTTGACAGCCCCTGTCCAGATTCCATACCAGGTATTACGTAATGATCGTTACGAAACTTTTCGCCGTGCCCGGCTCGGGCCGGAACGGCACCCCTTTGCTTGGAGAAATCGCATGTCTCATTCCCTGAAGGGCAAGGTCGCCCTCATCACCGGCGGCTCGCGCGGCCTGGGCGCCGCCACCGCCGAAGCGTTCGCCGACGAGGGCGCCGATGTCGCGATCAGCTATGTCGCATCCGCCGAGAAGGCCGAGGCCATCGTCGCGGCGCTGAAGGCGAAGGGCGTCCGCGCCCTCGCCATCCAGAGCGACCAAGCCGACATGGCCGCGGCCAAGCCGCTGGTCGACAAGGTCATCGAACATTTCGGCCGGCTCGACATCCTGGTCAACAATGCGGCGATCGCGGTGCAGGGGAAGACCGTCGACGATCCCGATCTCGACACCGTCAACCTCGATCGCCAGTGGCAGGTCAACGTGCTGGGCACGGTCGCCACCACCCGCGCGGCGGCACCCATCCTGTCCGACGGCGGCCGCATCATCTTCATCGGATCGCTGTTCGGCACCCGCGCGCCCTTCCCCGGCGCCGCCGACTATGCCGGCACCAAGGCCGCCATCAACGGCTATGCGCGCGGCGTCGCGCGTGACCTGGGCGGGCGCAACATCACCGTCAACGTCGTCCAGCCCGGGGTGATGCCCACCGACATGGCCGCCGAGGCGCTGGGCGGCAGCGTCCCCGAAGCCCTCCTCGACCTCCACCCGATCCGCCGCATCGCGACGCTCGAGGAAGTGTCGGGCATGATCGTCCATCTGGCCGGCCCGAAGGCGGGCTATATGACCGGCAGCGTGATCGACGTCGCGGGCGGCCTGGGCGTCTGATCTCTTCTGGCGGGCGGTCTGCCTACCTTGAATGAGCCTGATTCACGCTTTCGGAGGAAGCGCGGAGCGCTTCCACCTCAAACGACCAGGCTCAGCAACACCGCCCGCCATTCTTGCCGCCGTAGCGCGCCTCCTGGCGATCGCGGAAGAACTCGGTCTCGCTCATCACCGGCTGGTCGGGGTGGTGCTGCGCCATATGCTCGCAATAGGCGCGATAGGGCGGCACGCCGATGATCGTGCGCACCGCCTCCAGGAAGGTGGCGACCCTGTCCATGCTCAGGCCCCCGCCACGGCGGGGACTTCGGTGACGGTCGGCCCTTCGGCGCGGTGCGCGGCCAGGCAGGTGCGGATCGCGTAGAACAGGATCGACAGCACCACGATCAGGAACAGCCCGCACAGCACCGCGTCGATCCGGTCGTTGAAGACGATCGCGCGCATCGCGTCCTCCGACTTGGCCGGCGCCAGCACCTCGCCCCGCGCCAGCGCGTCGGAGAATTTGGCGGCGTGTGCCAGGAAGCCCACCGCCGGATCGCCCGAGAGCAATTTGATCAGGCTGGCGGTGATCGTGCAGATCAGCAGCCAGGCGGTGGGCACCGCCGTCACCCAGGCGAAGCGCTCCTGCTTCATCCGGAACAGCACCACCGTCCCCAGCATCAGCGCCACCGCGGCGAGCATCTGGTTCGAGATGCCGAACAGCGGCCACAGCGTGTTCACCCCGCCCAGCGGATCGGTGACCCCCTGGTAGAGGAAGAAGCCCCAGGCCGCGACGCACAGGAAGGTGCCCACCACCGACGGCACCAGCGAGGAGCTGTTGCGGAAGCCCGGCGCCGCCAGGCCGATCAGATCCTGCAGCATGAAGCGCCCGGCGCGGGTGCCGGCGTCCACCGCCGTCAGGATGAACAGCGCCTCGAACAGGATCGCGAAATGATACCAGAAGGCCATCATCGCCTTGCCGCCGATCATCTCGCTGAAGATATGCGCCATCCCCACCGCCAAAGTGGGCGCGCCGCCGGCGCGCGAGATGATCGTCTCCTCGCCCACGTCGCGCGCGGTCTGGTCGATCGTCTCGGGGGTGATCGCGAAGCCCATCTCGCTCACAGCGGCCGAGGCGCTGGCGGCGTCGGTGCCGACGATCGCGGCGGGGCTGTTCATCGTGAAATAGATGCCCGGATCGATCACCGAGGCCGCCACCAGCGCCATGATCGCGACGAAGCTCTCCATCAGCATCGCGCCATAGCCGATGAAGCGCGCGTCGCCCTCCGAGGCGATCAGCTTGGGCGTGGTGCCGCTGGAGATCAGCGCATGGAAGCCCGACACCGAGCCACAGGCGATGGTGATGAACAGGAAGGGAAAGAGCGAGCCCGACCAGACCGGCCCGCTGCCGTCGACGAAGCGGGTGAGCGCGGGCATCTCCAGCGGCGGCGCCACCACGACGATGCCGATCGCCAGCGCCGCGATCGCGCCGATCTTCAGGAAGGTCGACAGATAGTCGCGCGGCGCCAGCAGCAGCCACACCGGCAGCAGCGAGGCGACCGCGCCATAGCCGATCAGGATCCAGCAGAGCTGCACGGGGGTGAAGGTGAACAGCGGCGCCAGCACCGCCGAGTCCGCCACCTGCCGGCCATAGACGATCGCCAGCACCAACCCGACCAGGCCGATCAGCGACGCCTCCCCCACCCGGCCCGGGCGGATCCAGCGCATATAGACGCCCATGAACAGCGCCAGCGGGATGGTGGCCGCAACGGTGAACATCCCCCAGGGGCTGTGCGCCAGCGCGCGCACCACGATCAGCGCCAGCACCGCCAGGATGATGATCATGATCATGAAGGCGCCGAACAGGGCGATGGTGCCGGGCACCGCGCCCATCTCCATCCGCACCAGCTCGCCCAGCGAGCGGCCGTCGCGCCGCATCGAGATGAACAGGATGATGAAGTCCTGCACCGCCCCGGCCAGCACCACGCCCACCAGAAGCCAGAGCATGCCGGGCAGATAGCCCATCTGCGCGGCGAGCACCGGCCCCACCAGCGGCCCCGCCCCCGCGATCGCCGCGAAATGGTGGCCGAACAGCACGTTGCGGTTGGTGGGGACGAAATCGAGCCCGTCGGCATGGCGCACCGCAGGGGTGGGCCGGGCCGCATCGAGCCGCAGCACTCGCTCCGCGATATATTTGGCGTAGAAGCGATAGGCGATCAGATAGACCGAGACGGCGGCCGCGACGATCCACACCGCGTTGACCGGCTCGCCCCGCGCCGTCGCGACGACACCGAGCGCCGATGCACCCAGCAGCGCCAGCAAACCCCAACCCAGCTTCTGCACCGCCGCCATCCTGTCGCTCCTCTACTGGAAGAGGGTCATAGCGGAACGCGAGGGCAAGGCCACACCCTTGCGGATCAAGCTCCGCTCGTCAGGTTGCGCTGCAATTGCTGATAGACGCCCAGCCGGTCGGTGATCTGCCAATGGCCGGTGATCCGGTCGTCGCCGTCGAAGCGATAGAGCGTCGCCCCCGACATGCGGATCACCTGCCCCGAGGCGGGAAAACCGGGCAGGTCGCCGCTGTGGGTGGCCGCCCAGAGCCAGGTCATCACCACGCCGTCATCCTCCTCATAGAGGCCCTGGATATCGAAGCGCTGGTCGGGAAAGGCCGCGCGCGACTGGCGCACCCGGTCCTCGAACCCGGCGAGGTCGAGCGTCCGGCCGTCCCACGGATCGCCGGGATCATGCTCGATCCGGTAGCTGGCGGCGAGATAATCGTCCGCCGCGGCCGCGTCGCCCTCGTCCCACACGCGGCGGATGAATTCGCGCAAGCCCTGCTTGCGGGGCGTATCGGTCGTCATGGCTTGTCCCTCGGACGGTTCAGGACGCCTCATAGGACGTCCGCCCCGCCCGGCGAACGAAAGAATGATGGGTCAGACGCTCCGGTCGAACAGGCTGCCCGCCGCCGGCGCCTCCCGCGACGCATCCTCATAGGCCTGGGTCTCGGGCGTCGCGGAGGCGGCGGCCTTGCCGAGGGTGCTCGGCTTCTCCTCGGTCTCGGTCGTGCCGTCGGTATAGGTGATGGTGATCGTCTTCACCGTGCCGCTGTCGACCTCGGTGCGATACAGCTCGGTCTTCTCGCTCGATCCGCCACCGCCGCCACCACCGGCCGGCGCACCGCCCTTCGCTGCACCATTGGCCTTCGCCGTCCCTTCGCCCGATGCCGCGGCGGCCGGATCGGCGGCTTCGCCACCCCCAGCCTCGTCCATCGCGTCGAGCGTCTCGTTGACCGCATCGGCGTCCTCGCGGCTCAGCTTGCCGGCGGCGACGTCCGCATCCATCCGCTCGTTCAGCGCCGCGCGCACCTCGGCGGTGGCCGGCTTGGCGCCGCCGCTGCCCGAAACCGCCTGGACCGACGCCTGCAGATCGCTCTCGACCAGCGCCGCCTTGCGCGAGGAGAGCCCCTGGGCGGTCAGCGCGCTGGTGAGGGGACTGGTGGATGTGGACAGGCTGATCGACACGGACAAAACCCTTTGGTTATCATGTCCGGGAACGACGGCGCGCAGCGTTTCTTTAGGCCGGATTCAACAAACCCGACGGTATATTTTCGGGCCTTACGCCCCGCCCGTCAGCCGCGAACCGTGCCCGATCGCCGGGGCAGCGCCACCGCGCCATCCCCCTCGTCCGCGCCTTCGGGCCAGCTGTCGGGCCCCACCAGCACGGCGCGCATCGCCAGCGCCTTCGCGCCGCCCACGTCCATCGCCGGATTGTCGCCGATCATCAGCACCGCCGAGGGCGGCAACCCCAGCCCGGCCATCGCCCGGTCGAACAGCAGCTTGTGGGGCTTGCCGATCACCCGGTCGGGCCCCCGCCCGGCCACCGCGCTGATCGCCGCCGCCAGCGCGCCCGTCTCGGGCACCACGCCCTTCGTCACCGGATGGGCATGGTCGGGATTGGCGATCCAGTAGGCCGCCCCGTCGCGCACCAGATTGCCCGCGCGCAGCAGGGTCGCGAAGTCGAAGGCCGGATCGCGCAGCACCAGCACCGCCGCGGCCCGCCGGTCATGGAGCAGCAGCCCCAGCCGCTGCGCCTCCAGCCGCATCGCCTCGCTCGCGACAAGGCTCACCGGCCGGTCGCCGAAATGCGCCGCCGCCTCGCGCAGCAGCACGTCGCCCGCCAGATGGATATGATCGATGGCCACCGGCACGCCCGCCGCCGCGAGCTGCGCATGGCATTCGGCGCGCGTCATCGTCGAATTGTTCGAGACGATGGCGATGCGGGGCACCCGGCGCAGGAAGGCGATCGCCCCCGGCCGCAGCCGCCCGTCCACCGCCAGGCAGCCGTCCCAGTCGCACAGCACCGCCTCTGCCCGGTCGGCCGCGGCGCAGAGCCGCGTCCAGCTCGCCGGCTTCAATGCACCAGGTCTTTCTTCAGCATCAGCCGTTCGGGCGGCAGGGTGCGGAGATGGGCGAGCATCTCGGCCGAGAGCGGGAAGACCTCGCGATAGCGATCGACCAGCGCGCCATGGCTCACCATGCGCCCGCCGCGCCACAGATGGAGCTGGAAGCCCGGCGGCTCCATCTCGAAGAAGCCGCCTTCGGAGGGCTCGACGCCCAGGTCGAGCGTCACCTGATGCGCGGTCGACGGGCAGACGCTGGTCAGCCGCCCGCCCACCAGCGTCTGGATCGAGCGGTGGATATGGCCGCACAGCACCCGTTCGACATTGGGATAGCGCGCGATCGTCTCGACCAGCCCCTGCGCCCAGTCCGCGCCGGCCACATCCATGATCGATATGCCGGTGTCGAACGGCGGATGGTGGAGCGCGATCACCGTGGGCCGGTCGGGCGCCTCGGCCAGCCGCGCCTCCAGCCAGGCGCGCCGCGCCTCGCAGAACTCGCCGCGATGATGCACGTCGCTGGTCGAATCGAGGATCACCAGCCGCACCGCATGATCGTCGACCACATATTGGACGAAGGGGCCTACCCCGGCGAGATGCGGATAGTCGAGCGAGGCGAGCAGGGTCGCGCGGTCGTCATGATTGCCGGCGGCGAGGTAGAAGGGCAGCTCCAGCCGGGCGAGCTGGCGGACCAGCTCGGCATATTCCACCGGGGTGCCATGGTCGGTCAGGTCGCCGGTGATCAGCACGCAGTCGGGGCGCGGGCGCAGTGCGTTCACCCGGTCGACCGCCTTGGCCATCATCGCATTGGTATCGATCTGGTCCTGATAGGCGCGCGCGCCGGAAGCGACGACATGCGTGTCGGTGAGCTGGACGATAAGCATCGCGAATCTCCTTCCGCGCCGCTTGTGTCACCGCCTGTACATTTGTTCAATATGGTCATCGAACTGTCATCATAAGCGGCAATTCTAGTCCTCGAAACTCGATAAGACTCCGCCATCGACAAGCTGTACAACCGTAGGAGCAGTGCATATGCCTTCTGCCGGAACGGGACGGCTGTCCATGGCCCGGATCGCGATCTTTTCGTCGCCGGTGCTGGTGTTCCAGGCGCTGGAGCTGCCGTGGCGCGTGTTCCTGCCGGCCTTCTTCTCGCAGACCCTGGGGCTGCAACTGGCGGCGGTGGCCGCGCTGATGATGTGGATCCGGCTGTTCGACATGGTCGCCGATCCCGTGGTCGGCTGGGCCAGCGACCGCTTCCCCACCCGGCTCGGCCTGCGCCGCCCCTGGATGATCGCCAGCGTGCCGCTGATCCTGGTCGGCACCTGGCAGACCTTCTTCGCCGCCCCCGGCATCGACATCTGGACGCTCGCCGCCTGGTGCGTGGCGATGCACCTTGGCTACACGTTGCTGATCGTGCCGCATGGCGGCTGGGGGCTCGAGATATCGGGCGACTATCATGAACGCACCCGGATCATGGGCGCCAAAGTGTGGTTCGCGGCGGCGGGCATGCCCCTCGTGCTGCTGCTGCCGACGATCCTCGAGCATTTCGGCCGGGCCGACCGCGCCGACCAGATCGCGGCGATGGGCTGGGTCCTGATGCTCATCACCCCGCTGTCGGTGGCGCTGGTGCTGCGCTTCATCCCCGAGCCGCCGGTCGACCGCGCCGCCGCCCGGCGTACCGCCCCGCCGCTGCGCCAGTTCCGCGCGATCCTGCGCGATCGCAAGCTGGTGACGATCCTGGCGCTCTACGGCCTGCTCGGGCTGGCCGACGCCGCCACGGCGGGCAGCTTCATCTTCTTCGTCGAACAGGCGCTGGGGCTCGGCCGGATCGCCAGCGGACTTATGCTGATCCAGGCGCTCGTAGCGCTCGCCGCCGTCCCGGCCTGGGCGGCGCTGAGCCGCCGGGTCGGCAAGCGCAACGCACTCGCGGGCGTGTTCGCCTGGCACGCGGCCACCGCCCCGCTCGCGCTGCTGCTGCCCGCCGGGGACGTGATGCCGCTCGCGATCTTCCTGGTCGTGCGCAATATCTCCTGGGGCGCCGACTATATGCTGCTGCGCGCGCTGGTCGCCGACATCTCGGGCCAGGACGCCGCGACCAGCGGGGAGCGCAAGTCGGGCAGCTATTATGCGATGTTCAACGTGACGGCGAAGCTGGCCGCGGCCTTCGGCGTCGGCGCGGCGCTGTGGCTGCTGGCGCGCACCGGCTTCGTGCCCGGAGAGCCCGCCAGCGACGCGGCGATCACCGCGATCCGGCTGGTCTATGCCCTGCCCTCCTGCCTCACCGGGCTCGTCGGGCTCCTCATCCTAATGCGCTCCACGCCCGAAGTCGCGCGACCGACGGTGGCGCGGGAGGCGATCGCCTGAACCACCCTAGCGATCCACGCGTGACCGCCGTAACAAGCAGCATGGCCTCCACCCTCCCATCGCCCGGCACCGACGAGGACAGGACTCGCCGGCGGATCGTCGAGGAGGCGAGCGCGCTGGTGGCGACCGGCGGCATTCGCGGCGCAACCCTGCGCGACGTCGCCGCGCGCTGCGGCGCCAGCGTGGCGAGCATCGCCTATCTGTTCGGCAACAAGGACGGGCTGATCGCCGAATGCTTCGCCCAGGCGGTGGAGCGCGACCGCGCCCGGCTCGCGGCGCTCGCCGAGGAAAGCGCCACCCTGGCGATCCCGCCCGCGCTCGCCGGCCCCTTCCTGTGGACGCTGTGCGAGGAGGCCGCCGGCGATCGCCGCGCCGACATGCTGGTGCTGGTCGAACTCTGGCTGTCGGCCGCCGCCAACCCGCGCCTCGCCGAAATCTGCCGCGACTGGCTGCGGATGCGGCGCGACGCCTTCCGCGGCTTCGCCCGCCTGTTCGGCGCCGACCCGCTCGCCTTCGACCTGCTGGGCCTGCACCTGCTGTCGGAAAGCAGCTTCGCGGTGAGCTGCCATGGCTCGGCCGCCTGGCGCCTGCTCGCCCGCGCCGGCTTCATCGAGGCGGTCGCGCGCATCGCCGGGCTGGGCACCGCCGAGGCGACGCAAGGCATCGCCGACCTCGCCGTCCACTTCTTCGCCGATCCCGAGACCGACCGGGCCCGCGACCCCGCCGAAGCGCGCGGCGGACGCGGGGCCGAGAGCCGCGCGCGGATCGTCGACGCCGCCGCCTCGATCATCGAGGAGGAAGGGCTCGCCGCAGTCACCAACCGCGCCGTCGCCGAGCGCGCCGCCGTCTCGCTCGCGCTCACCACCTATCATTTCAAGTCGGTCACCGAACTCGCCTTCGCCGGCATCCTGCGCGTGTTCGAGAAGGTGAACGAGGGCTTCGTCCGCGACAGCGGCGCATCGCCCCAGGCCTCGGCGGTGGTCGCGCGCATCCGCAACCGCTCCCAGCCCTCGGGGGTCGAGCGGCTGCGCAGCCGCGGCATGGCGGAAATCTCGCTGGCCGCCGCGCGCAGCCCGGCGCTCGATCCGCTCGGCATCGCGATGCGGCGCCAGCGCGGCACCATCACCCATGCCAGCCTGGGCCGTGGCGCACATGGCGGCGTCACCCGCACCCGCGCCGCCTCGCACGCGCTCTGGTCCTCGGCCGCCTTCCTCACCGCCGCCGCGATCGGCGAGGCGGATGCGCTGTACGACTTCGAATCGCAGGCCCGACTCGCCGCCCGAACCCTGCTCGGAATAGACTGAACATTCGTCCAGATCATCGATCGTGACATCCGTTTTTCCAGCGGATGACGACCATGAAATTCAATCAAATCTCTGATTTTCCTTATTTTCCAGGAAAAAACGGCGCACATTGTACATTCTGAACTTTCGTTCGGCTGTCATAAAAACTGTACATTTGTTTCGTAGATGCTCCGCCAACCAAGCGGAGGAATCATTCATGCAGCCCACAGCCGGAAAAACCGCCCTTCTCTACAGCGTTGCCATTGCTGGACTTTTGTTCGGAGCAGCGCCGATTCGCGCCGAGGCCGCAGCGGCTCCGGCCGCCGCCGAGGACGACAATGTGGCGGCCCGCGAAGGCGACATCGTCGTCACCGCGCAGCAGCGCGAGCAGCGCCTGGTCGACGTGCCGGTGCCGGTGACCGCGCTCTCCAACGAGCTGCTCGAAGCCTTCAAGATCCAGGGCATGGGCGAGCTGTCGCTCTACACCCCCGGCCTGCTGGTGCAGGAGCAGAGCGTCCAGCGCTCGGGCTTCAACCTGCGCGGCCTGACCCAGGACGATTCGAGCCCGGTGTCCGAGCCGACCATCTCGATCTTCACCGACGGCATCGACAACAGCCGCCAGGCCGGCGCGATCTCCGAACTGCTCGACATCGCCAATATCCAGGTGATCCGTGGCCCGCAGGGCACGCTGTTCGGGCGCGGCTCGGTGATCGGCGTGCTCTCGATCGAGACCCAGCGGCCGACCGACCGCTTCGAGGGATCGGTGAGCGCCGAGGTGGGCGAGCTCGACCTGTTCAACGTCACCGGCATCCTCAACGTGCCGCTGGTCGACGACACGCTCGCGGTGCGCGGCGCGGTGCGCTTCAAGAAGCGCGACGGCACCGTCCGCAACCTCGCCATCCCCGGCGGCCGGCTGAACGGCATCGACACCTTCTACGGTCGCGGCACGATCCGCTTCACGCCGACCGAGCGGATCACGTCGGACCTGATCTTCACCTTTCAGGAGGATCATCCGCCCGCGACGCAGTTCAAGACGATCGTGCTCGCCCCGGCCGGCGGCGACACCAGCCCCTTCACCCCGTCGGCGCAGGACCGCCCCGACGCCGGCATCGATCGCACCGTCTGGGGCCTGACCTGGGACAATCGCCTCGAGCTGGCCGAGGGCCTGTCGCTGCGCTCCTTCACCGGCTTCCGCCGGGTGAAGGCCGCCGAGCGCTGGGATGGCGACGGCACCGCCTATGCCTTCATCATCGGCAACCAGTTCACCCTGCAGAAGCAGTATAGCGAGGAACTGCGCCTCACCTGGCAGCCCGATCCGAGCATGACGATCGTCGCCGGCGGCAGCTGGTTCCACGAGAAGGTCGACGACACGATCGCACTGGGCGCCAACGAGCAATATCTGCTCGGCAGCTTCCCCTCGATCACCGCCCCCACCAAGCCGGTGGTCGCCACCACCAGCCTGGGCGGCCGGCCGGTGACGTCGATGAGCCTCAACAATCTGCTCCGCAAGAACGACCGCACCAGCCTGTCGGCCTATGTGAACCTGTCGAAGACCTTCTTCGACCGGCTGACGATCGACGCGGGCCTGCGCTACACCGACGACGACGCCACCACCCATGCGGCGGCCACCCGCATCTCGCTGGACGGCATCCCCGCGATCGCGCTGCCCTTCGGCCTGTTCGGCAATTCGAACGGCGTCTTCGCCACCCGCAAGAACAAGTTCAGCTACTGGACCCCGCGCGGCGCGATCTCGTTCAAGCTCCAGCCCGATCTGAACATCTATGCCGGCGTCGCGCGCGGCATCCGCTCGGGCGTGGTCGACGCCAGCTTCAGCCGCACCGCCATCGCCCCGCCCAGCTTCAACATCATCAAGCCCGAGAAGGTGATCAACTATGAGGCGGGCATCAAATATAAGGTGGGCCGGATCAACGCCGACCTCACCTTCTTCCGCTACGACTACACCAACCTTCAGGTCCGCGATCCGAGCACCATCCTCGGCAACCTGACCAACGCCGGCAAGGCCAAGGGCAAGGGCTTCGAGACCTCGGTGCGCGGCGAGCTGGTCGACGGGCTCACCGTCATCGCCAGCTATGCCTATACCGACGCGGGCTACACGCTGTTCTTCGACAGCACCGGAAAGAACCTGTCGGGCAACCGCTTCCGCCTGTCGCCCGAGCATAAGGGGTCGCTGGGCATGGTCTATGAGCAGCCGATCAGCGACCATCTGCAGGTCCGCGCCCGCGTCACCCAGTTCTACCAGTCGAAGACCTTCTTCAACCCGGACAACCTGCCCTATGAATCGCAGAAGGGCTACGGGCTCACCAATGTCGGCTTCGCGCTGAGCGAGCCGGGCCGCGGCTGGAGCGTCGAGGTCTACGCGAACAATCTGTTCGACAAGAAATATCTGCTCGACCTGGGCAACACCGGCAAGTCCTTCGGGCTGCCCACCGCGATCCGGGGCGAGCCGCGCATCGCCGGCATCCGCTTCAACCAGGACTTCTGAGGATGAGCCTCCAGCCCAGCCCCCAAGCCAGCCCGCAGCCCAGTCGACGCCGCTTCCTGCAAGCGGCGAGCATCGCGACGATCGGGTCGATGCTCCACCCCAGCATCGACCGGGCGCTCGCCATCCCCGCCGATCGCCGCACCGGCACGATCAAGGACGTCGAGCATATCGTCATCCTGATGCAGGAGAACCGCTCCTTCGATCATTATTACGGCACCCTGCGGGGCGTGCAGGGCTTCGGCGATCCGCATCCGGTGCCGCTGCCCGGCGGCCGGCCGGTCTGGGAACAGCGCGACAAGGAAGGGCGGACGATCCTGCCCTTCCACCTCGACACGAAGGCGACCGCGGCGCTCAAGGTGGCCGATCTGCCGCATGGCTGGGAGGACGCGACCGGCGCCTCGCGCCAGGGCCGCTGGGATCGGTGGATCCCGTGGAAGACCCAGCTGACCATGGGCCATTACCGGCGCGACGACATCCCCTTCCAATATGCGCTCGCCGAGGCCTTCACCCTATGCGACGCCTATCATTGCTCGGTCCATGGCCAGACCAACCCCAACCGGCTGTTCATCTGGGCGGGCGGCAACGATCCGCGCGGGCTGGGCGGCGGGCCGGTGGTGGCCAACAGCTCGGGCGTGGCGCTCGACTCCGGCATCGAGCTGACCCAGGAGATGCAGGCCGCCGCCCGGGCGCATAATATCGACCCCGTGGTGATGGCCAATTACGGCAAGGGGCCCCGCTACAGCTACACCACCTATCCCGAGCGGCTGGAGAAGGCCGGCATCAGCTGGAGGGTCTATCAGGACCCGAAGGACAATTTCTGGGGCCTCACCAATCCGGCGGTCGCCTTCCAGGCCTATAATGACGCCAAGCCCGGCGAGCCGCTGCACGACAAGGCGATGGCGCGCTGGACGCTCGACGATCTGCGCGCCGACGTGCTCGCCGGCCGGTTGCCGCAGGTCAGCTGGATCGCCTGCTCGCAGTCGGACAGCGAGCATCCCGAGGGATCGAGCCCGATCGAAGGCGCCGACTTCACCGCGCGCGTGCTCGACGCGCTCACCGCCGATCCGGCGGTGTGGTCGCGCACCGTGCTGTTCCTGACCTTCGACGAGAATGACGGCTTCTTCGACCATGTGACGCCGCCCTCGCCGCCGCCGCTGGCCGCCGACGGCAGCCGCGCGGGCGCCTCGACCGTCGAGACGGCCGACGATTTCCACAAGGACGGGCTGGCCTTCGGGCTCAGCGTGCGCGTGCCGATGACGGTGATCTCGCCGTGGAGCAAGGGTGGCTGGGTCAATTCGCAGGTGTTCGACCACACCTCGGTGATCCGCTTCGTCGAGACGCGCTTCGGGGTGGAGGAACCGAACATCACCCCCTGGCGCCGCGCGGTGTGCGGCGACCTGACCTCGGCCTTCGACTTCACCCGGCCCGAGCCCGAGAAGGTCCCGCTGCCCGCCACCGCCGACGCGCGGGCGCAGGTGGCAGCGGCGCTCAAGCTTCCCAAGCCAGCGCCGCCCGCGACGGGGACGATGCCGCAGCAGGAGCCCGGCACCCGCCCGTCGCGCGCGCTGCCCTATGCGCCGCGGGTCGACGAGGCGATCGTCGATGGCGCGCTGCGGCTCGACTTCGGCAATGCGGGCGCCGCCACGCTGGTCTATCAGGTCCACGACCTGATCGATCTCGACACGGTGCCCCGCCATTATACGGTCGAGCCGGGCAAGGCGCTGAGCGGCGACTGGGCGCTGGGCGACAAGGGCTATCACCTCCAGCTGCGCGGCCCCCATCGCTGGTTTCGCGAACTGCGCGGCGGCGCGGCCGATGCGATCGCGCTGCGCTACCGCCTCGATGGCGACGCGGCACTGATCGTCGAACTGGCCAACCGCTCGGGCAAGCCGGTCATGATCCACTGCCGCGACCTGCTGACGGGCCAGGAAACCCGCCTCGAGGTGCCCGCACAAGGCACAAGCTGGCGGGTATCGCTCGCGGACAGCGGCCGCTGGTACGACCTCCAGCTCGACGGCCCCGGCGGCTTCCACCGCCGCCTGTCGGGCCGGGTGGAAAATGGCCGGGACTCGATCAGCTGGCCGGGTACCGCACCCGTCTAGCTCAGCTGCAACGGCAGGCTGCGCAGCCGTTTGCCGGTCGCCGCGCGGATCGCATTGGCGATCGCGGGGATGACCGGCGGCAGCGCGGGCTCGCCGAGACCCGTGGGCGGGAAGTCGGTCTTCACCCACTCGATCGCCACCTCGCGCGGCACGGCGTCGAGGCGGAGCAGCGGGAAGTCGCCGAAATTGTCGGTGATCACCGCGCCGGCCTCCTGCACCACCGGCTGCCACACCAGCGCCTGGGCGATGCCGTCGATCGCCGACCCTTGCGCCTGATGCAGCGCGTTCAGCGGGTTGATGATCTGGCTGCCGACGTCGCCCGCCACCCAGATCTTGTCGACCTTCACCGAGCCGCCATCGACGATCACGTCGACCACCTCGGCGAAATAGCCGCGATGGCTGAAATAGAAGCCGAAGCCGCGCCCCTTCCCGTCCTTGGCCGTGCGTTCGCCGGTCCAGCCGGCCGCCTTGCACACTGCGTCGATCACGCCACGCGCGCGGCCCGTGTGGAGCGGCGGGCCGCGCTCGGCCTTCAGCTCGCGCACCTCGCCCAGGGTGCGGCGCATCAGCTCGGGCAGGTCGATCCCCGCCGCCTCGGCCACCTCGTCGAGGAAGCTCTGGAAGACGAACGCCATCGCGTTCGAGGTGGGCGCGCGCAGCCAGCCGGTGTTGAGGTTGGTGGGCAGTAGCGACATGCCATAATGGACATTGGGCACCACCGGGCCGGGGAATTCGTTAGGGCTCATGTCGGCCGCGCGCTGCGCCTTGCCGTCGGCGCCGAAGCTGATGAAATGATCCTTGATCGCGATGATCGCGCCCTTGGCGTCGATGCCCGCGCTCAGCCGGTGCCAGCCGGCGGGACGGTAATAGTCGTTGCGCAGGTCGTCGGTGCGATCGAACAGCAGCTTCACCGGGCGGCCCGGCAGCGCCTTCGCCACCTGCGCCGACAGCACCATATAGTCGTTGAGCAGCCGCCGGCCGAAGCCGCCGCCGATCCGGGTCATGTGGATCGTCATCGCCTCGGGCGCGATGCCCAGCGCGGTGGCGACGTCCTTGCGCCCCGGCGTCGGGTTCTGGGTTGGCGCCCACATCTCCAGCTTGCCGTCGGCGGTCCATAGCGCCGTGCAGTTCTGCGGCTCCAGCGTGGCATGGGCCAGGAAGGGATAGCTGTAGTCGGCGCTGATCGTCTTCGCCGCCCCGGCCAGCGCCTTGTCGACCTCACCCGCCTTGAACAGGTCGATCTGCGGCGCCTGGCCCAGCAGCGCGCCCGCCTTGTCGGCATAGCCCTGGGTCGAGAAGCCGGCCTGCGCCGTCATGTCCCATTCCACCACGAGCTGGTCGCGCGCCTTGTGCGCGGTCCACCAGCTGTCGGCGACGATCGCGAGCGTGTCGGTCTTGCCGGCCGGCGCCCAGCCGCTGTTGACCGGCACCACCGCGACGATCCCGCGCAGCGTCCTCACCGACTTGTCGTCGAACGAGGCGATCGAGCCGCCATGCGCCGGGCATTTGACGATCGCGGCGTGGAGCATGCCGGGCAGCACCGTATCGACCCCGAACAACGGCACGCCCTTCACGATCTTCGGCGTGTCCACCCCGCGCTGGGGCGTGCCGATGATGCGGAAGTCGGCGGGCGCCTTGAGCGGAACCGTCGCCAGATCGGGCGGCGCGATCTTCGCCGCCTCGGCGGCCAGCTCGCCATAGGTCAGGCTACGACCGCCGGCCTTGTCGATCACCTTGCCCGCCGCGGTCGACAGCGTCGCGGCCTCCACCGCCCAGCGCTTCGCCGCCGCCTGCACCAGCATCTGCCGGGCGGCCGCGCCGGTCTGGCGCATCGGTAGCCAGTTCACCGGGGTCGCGGTGCTGCCGCCGGCCGATTGCGGGCCGTAGATCTCGGCATTGGCGTCGGTCTGCTCGATCCGCACCTGGCTCCACGCGACGTCGAGTTCCTCGGCGATCAGCATCGGCAGCATCACCTTCACGCCCTGCCCGATCTCGGGATTCTTGGCGCCGATCGTCACGCTGTTGTCGGCGCCGATGCGGATGAAGGCGTTGATCATGGCGGGTTCGGCGGTGCCCGCCGCGCCGCCCGCAAAAGCCAGCCGCGCGTCGAACATCAGCGCCGCCCCACCCGCGAGCGAGGCCATCAGGAAGGAACGGCGCGGCAACACCATCATCTCGGTCATGCGCCCACCTCCGCCGTCTCCATACCCGCTGCGGTGCGGATCGCCTTCTGGATGCGCAGATAGGTGGCGCAGCGGCAGATATTGCCGCTCATCCCCGCCAGGATGTCGTCGGCGCTGGGCTTGGGGGTCTGGGTCAGCAGCGCGGTGGCCGACATGATCTGCCCGGCCTGGCAATAGCCGCATTGCGGCACGTCGAGCTCGACCCAGGCCTCCACCACCTTCTTGCCCACCGGCAGCGAGTCGACATTCTCGATCGTCACCACCTGTTTGCCCGCCGCGGTGGAGATCGGCGTCTGGCACGAGCGCACAGCTTCCCCGTCGAGGATCACCGTGCACGCCCCACACAGCCCGGCGCCGCAGCCGAATTTGGTGCCGCGCAGGTCCAGGTCCTCGCGCAAAATCCACAGCAGCGGCTTTTCCGGGTCGGCATCGACCGTGCGCTTGCGCCGGTTGACGGTCAGCGAAATGGCCATGCCGATCCTCCTCTTTCTACCGTTTGAAACCCCTGGGAAACCGACCCGAAATGGACGTGGCCGACTGGATTTTCAGCCACTTATCGGCTATGGAAAAAATGCTGGCGAAATATTGGACAGTCTTCCAATATTCGTCAAGCATCCTATCGCACCGCAGCATCGTCCGATGGCTGCGGAACGATCATTATCCCTTGCGGAGCGTGATCGGAAGAGAGAGTAGCGGCGGCACCATGCCCAGTGAGTCCAATAGCGCCACGGCCACCCGCCCCGGAACCTATGTCCGCGGCACCGAGACGGTCGATGCGATCCTGAAGGCCGCGCATACGGTGCTGATCGACGAGGGCGCCGCCGCCTTCACCATCCGCCGCATCGCCACCGAATGCGGCATGAACGTCGGCAATGTCAGCTATCATTTCCCGCGCAAGGAAATGCTGATCCAGATCCTGCTCGACGAGCTGCTGGAAAGCTATGACAAGCTGCTCGAAAGCCGGGTCCGCCAGCCGAACATGACCGCCGAGGAACGGCTGCGGCTGCTGATCGTGATCTGCCTGGAGGACATCGCCGGCAAGCGGACCACCCGGCTGTTCACCGAGCTGTGGGCGCTGGCCAACCAGAATGATTTCATCGCCGATCGGGTGCGCGCCTTCTACCAGCGGGTCCATGATTTCATCGGCGAATATGTCGCGCAGCTCAATCCCGCGCTGTCGCCCGAAGAGGTCCAGATCGTCGCGCTCTACATCAGCGCGTCGATGGAGGGATCGACTCCGTTCCTGGGTTATCAGAAGCCCTGGGCCGCCAGGATGCCGGCCTATATCAACATCGCCGCCACCTCGCTCATCACCCTTGCCAAGACCGTGACATCGGATCAGATTGCAGGCTTGTGACAAGGGATTGGCCAGGGGGCTAGGCCATCCGTCCTTCGAGGGGTGCACTGATCGGCTGAGGCGTGCGTGTCGCGCGCCGCTGGCTGGGGGTGCGCTATGGGACGAGCGGGTTCACCACGGAATTTCGGCAGGACGGCGGCGGTGCCGTTCGCGGCCGCGCTGGGCATTCTTCAGCCGGGGATAGACCCGGTCTTCCTCACCTTGTTGTCGCAGGCCTCACGGGTGCCGCTGACCGCGCATGGCATGGTCGTGGGTGGAACGCAGGCCGGCGCGGCGCTGGGCTCGCTCGCGGTCTGGCGACTCGGCGCGCTGTTGCCGCATGGCGCTGTGATCGGCGCCGCCGCGCTCGCCTTCGCCTGCAGCCTGGCCACCGCGCTCACCGATGCGCTGCTCGTCATGCTCGCGCTGCGCTGCCTCTACGGGGTCGGCATGGGCGTGGTCTATGCCTACAGCATGTCGGCCTATGCCGCGCATCGCCCCAACAAGGCCTATGGCGCGGTCTTCCTGATCCAGCTGATCCTCTCCACCCTCGTCTCGGTGCTGCTGCCCGAACTGGAACTGGCGATCGGTGCCGAAGGCGCGCTGGCGGCGATGGCGCTCGCGCCCGCCTCTGCGCTGGCGATGCTGCTACTGATGGCCCGCCAGGCCCCCGCTGCCGGCGCGGTGCCGACGGCCGAAGCCGAGCGTGCCTATGTGCCGATGGCGGGCTGGGCGCTGGCGGCGGCCACCTTCTGGTTCATCTGCTCGACGATGCTGGTCTGGAGCTCGGCGGCGATGCTCGCCACCCAGGCCGGGATCGAGGACCGCACCATCGGCCATGCCGTCGCGATCGGATCGATCGTCGGCGCCGCCACCGCGGCGCTGGTGATGCGCGAACGGCTGCTGATCCCGCTGCCCGTCACCGCCCTGCTCTCGGGTGCCGGGCTCGCCTCGCCGCTCCTGCTTACCGCGCCGGGGCAGGACATGGCGTTCATCATATCGATCATCCTGCTCAACATCGGCTCGACCGCGATCATCATCCGCACCTCGGGCCTCGCCACCGCCACCAGCAGCGACCGGCGCTTCCGCACCCTGGTGGTCTGCGCGCACAGTTTCGGGCTGATCGCGGGGCCGCTGCTCGGCTCGGCCTTCGTCACCGCCTTCGGGTCCGACGGTCTCTATGGCGCGATCTTGGTGGCGCTGCCCGCCGGGATCGGCGCGACGATCATCGCCGCCATCGCCGAGCGGATGGCGGCCTCCAACGCCGCTCCGGCGAAACATGCGGCACCGCAACAAATGGCGCTTGACTAAAACTGGACGATCGTCAAGCATCTGCCGGTGACGATCGCGGTCGCCGGCCAGCCAGGGCCTGGCCCAATCCCGCGCCGTCGCCGGCAAAGGGGGCCAGGCACCATGACGTTCGCGGCGGCCATCGGGCGATTTTCGGCGAAAATGGGGTTGGCGATCGCGCTGCTCGTGGCGATCGGCGGCATCGCCCCGGCGGAGACCTTGAAGCCCGAGGAAAGCGACGTCCTGACGATCGAGAAGCCCAAGCCGAGCTGGGTGTTCATCAACCGCGGCTTCCTGCTCAACGGCACCGCGATCTACGACACCGACAGCGGCAAGATGATCGGCATGGTCGAAACCTCGCACCTGTCCGACATGGCGATCGATCCCGCCGGCAAATATTACTACGTCGCCGAAAGCCTGTGGTCGAAGGGGTCGCGCGGCACCCGGCAGGACATGGTGACCATCTATGACTCGACCGGCCTGAAGCTGCAGACCGAGATCCCGATGCCGGGCCGCATCCTGATCGGCGGCCGTAAGAACAACTTCATCCTCAGCCCCGACGGGCAGACCGCCTTCGTCTATGATCTCGATCCGTCCTCGTCGGTGAACGTGATCAACCTGGCGAAGCGCAAATTCGTCAGGAAGATCGAGCTGCCCGGCTGCGCCAGCCTCATCCCCAATCCCGGCGTCGGCTTCTCGGCGCTCTGCTCGGACGGATCGATGGCGACGGTGGCGGTCGACGGCGCCAAGCCGGTGATCACCCGCTCGGCGCCCTTCTTCCCCGCCAGCGACGATCCGATCTTCGACAATTTCGCCTATGACAAGGCGAAGCATGAGGCGGTGTTCATCAGCTATACCGGGCTGATCTACACCGCGAAGATCGGCGCCGTCCCCACCCTGGCCAAGCCCTTCTCGGTCCAGGAAGCCGCCGGCATCCGCGCGGGCGAGACCAAGCCGCTCGAGCTCAACTGGTATCCGGGCGGCTGGCAGCCGATCGCGCTCCACCGCGCCTCGGGCCACCTCTACATCCTGATGCACATGGGCGAATATTGGACCCACAAGGCGCCCGGCAATGAGATCTGGGACCTCGACCTCGCCACCCGCAAGGTCGTCAAGCGCGTGCCGCTGGAGATGCCCGCCAAGTCGATCGAAGTGACGCAGGAGGCGAAGCCCAAGCTCATCATCTCCACCGACGACGGCGCCGTCCACATCCTCGATGCGAAGAGCTTCGAGGAGAAGCACAAGCTGGAGAAGGCCGGCGGCGGCGTGATCAGCGTGATCGAGCCGTCATGAGCCCCGCCCTCCCCCTCGATCCGGCCGGCACCGGGCTGGCCGTCATCGGCCTGGCCGGCGCGCTGGGAGTCGGGCTGGTCTTCGTCCAGGCCGGCCTCGCCAAGCTGCGCCACCGCGAGCTGCTGCCGGGAGTGATCGCCAATTACCGGCTGTTGCCAGCCCCGTTCGTCACCCCAGCCGCCCAGCTCCTGCCGTTCGCGGAACTGGCGATCGGCGCAGCCTTGCTCGGCGGCGGACAGCGCATCGCCATCCTCCCCGCCGTCGCGCTGCTCGCGATCTTCGCGGTCGCGATGGCGGTCAACATCGGGCGCGGCCGCCGCCATATCGATTGCGGTTGCGGCCGCTCGCAGCTGCGCCAGCCGCTCAGCTGGCTGCTGGTCGGGCGCAACATCGCGCTCGCCCTCGCGTTGCTGCCGCGCCTGCTGCCCGCGCCGCTGCCCGGCGGCATGGCGCTCGCCACCGCGATCGCCGGCGGCGCGGCGATCTTCCTGCTCTTCCTGCTGTTCAACGCGGTCGCCGCGCTGAACGCATCCCCGCTCGGCGTTCGGAGGTAGATCGATGCTCACCCTGCTTCTCGTCTCCCAGGTCATCCTGTGGATCGTCGTGCTGCTGATGGGCGTGGCCGGGCTCGCCATCGCGCGGCAGGTGGGCGTGCTCCATATGCGGGTCGCCCCCGCCGGCGCGCTCACCACCGCGGGCGGCCCTGCCGTCGCCAGCACCGCCCCGGCCGTCCCCGCGCGCACGATCGAGGGCGAGGCGGTGACGGTGGGCGGCCCCGCCCCCGGATCGGCGCTGCGCCTGCTGATGTTCGTCTCGGCCAGCTGCCCGCTCTGCAAGGCGCTGATCCCGATGGCCAAATCCTTCGGCCGCGACGAGCGGGTCGAGCTGATCTTCGTCGGCGACGACCTCGTCCCCGTCCAGCAGGGCATGATCGCGACCCATGGTCTGGGCGCCTACAGGTTCATCAACGGGCCCGAGGTGGGGCAGGCCTTCGCGGTGGGCAAGCTGCCCTATGCGATCCTGCTCGATGCCGAGGGGGTGATCCTCTCCAAGGGCCTGGTCAACAGCCGCGAGCATCTGGAGAGCCTGGTCATCGCGCACGAGATGGGGGTCCGCTCGGTCCAGGACTATATCGCCGGCATCCGGGCCGAGATCGCATGACGGGGGGACAGGTGCATGGGACGATTTGATCCGGACGCCATCGGCGAAAGCGTGCTACGGCGCTTCGCGGGCGGCACCTCGCGGCGCGGGCTGCTGGCGAAGCTGGGCATGGCGCTGGTCGCCGCCCCCGCCTTCCCGCTGCTGCCGGTCGGCCGCGCCGAGGCGGCCAAGCCCGATCGCTCGCCCGAGGCCAAGACCGCCTTCGCCCGATCGGCGCAGACCACCGACGACAGCAAGTGCAATTACTGGCGCTACTGCGCCTTCGATGGCGCCGCCTGCGGCTGCTGCGGCGGCGGCATCCACAGCTGCCCGGCGGGCTCGGAATCCTCGCCGGTCTCGTGGGTCGGCACCTGCATCAATCCCGAGGACGGCAAGGCCTATCTGATCGCCTATCGCGACTGCTGCGGCAAAGCCTATTGCGCGCAGTGCGAGTGCGACAACACCGATCGCGCCACCCAGCTCTATGTGCCCCAGCTCAACAATGACGTGATCTGGTGCTTCGGCACCAGCAGCATGGAATATCACTGCACCACCGCGGTGCTGGTCGGGGGCGCCTGAGCCGGCAAGGGAATGACAAGTTTCGCGCGCATCGCGCTATGGGCGAGTTTGGCGGTGTCCACCGGGGCCGGGATCGCACGGGCGACCGATCGATCGCCGCTGGCCGATCCCGACTTCGCCCGCGCCAACTATGTCGAGCAATGCGCCGGCTGCCACGGCGTCACCGGCACCACCGCCCCCGCCAAGCTGCCCGAGCTGCGCGGGCGGGTCGGCTGGTTCATGTGCACGCCCGCCTCGCGCGCCTATCTGCTGCGCCTGCCCAATGTCGCGCACAGCCGCATCACCGACAATGCCGACCTTGCCGACCTGATGAACTATGTCGTCTTCGTGCTCGGCGAAGCGAGCGCCCCGCCCGGCACCAGGCCCTTCACCGCCGACGAAGTCGCCCGCGAACGCCCCCACGCTTTATCCAATGCCTCGCTGGTCGGCGAACGCGCGCGGCATGCGAGGGACGCGATCCGCACATGCCGCGCACCGAAGTCGCTGGCGCTGCTCTATCCCGGGCAGAAGCCGTGACCGGGGGATAGCCGGCCACGGCCTGATCCCTGCGCCTTATTGCGCCCGCGCGCTCGCGAAGCGGGTCGCGAAATCGTCGAGCGGGAGGGTGAACTCCTCCTCGCCCACGAACGCAGCATCGCTCAGCTCGGGCTTCTCCTTCGCCTTGTAGAAGGCCGAATAGGTCGGCAGCTGCGCGGCATTGGCCTTGTAGAGCGTCGAATAGGTGCTCACCACGATGCGCGGCTGCGCTCCGCCCAGCTCGAACCGCATCATCCGCAGCCAGCCGTCGCCGATGCCCAGGCCCAGCGTCGGCTTGGCGCCAGCCGCCTGGACATAGGCCTGGTTGCGGTCCTGATAATCGGCCAGCACCTGATAGACCTCATGTCCCGCGCCATTCTCGTCGACCCGGTGCGCCTGGCCATGCTGGTGCCCGCTCAGCACCAGGAAGACCTGGTCGTGCTTCGACAGGAACTTGGCCCACAGGTCCTCGGCATTGTTGTGCCCCGCATGCACCGCCTTGAAGTCCACCGCCGGATTGGGGGTGCGCTCCCCCTTCGGGCTCAGATGGTCGTGGATCGAGACGATCGTCGGCAGGCCCGGATGCGCCTTCACCTGCGCCTCGGCCCAGCGCAGCACATCGTCGGCCGGCGCCATTTCCAGCCCCAGATGGAAGAAGCGATAGCCGCCAGCGGTGAACAGGGTCGCGCTGTTCGCCCCGCCGTTGAAGCTGCCGACATACCAGGGCTTGTCCTTGAAGAAGGCCCCGTCCTTCCCGAACACGCTGTTGAAATTGTCCAGCCCGCCATAATGAAGCTGGCCGAACGGGAATTTGTTGGTGCCGGGATTGCGATAGTCCGCCGCGGGCGGGAATTTGCTGTCGGACCAGTTGGCGTCATAGTCGTGATTGCCGGGCACCACCGCGAAGGGCAGCTTGCCGGCCAGCATCGCATAGCCCTGGCGCGCGATCGGCATCTCGACGGTCATGGTCCGCTGGTCGGGCGCGAGATGCGTGTCGAGCAGCGGGTTGGGCACCGCCTTCAGTCCCATGCGGGCATGGGCCTCGTCCATTGTCTTCGTGGCATGCTGCCACACGTCGCCGACCGCCACGGCAAAGGCGATGTCGCCGCCCTGCGACTGCGCGTGCCGCGCGATATAGGCCATCTGGTCGTAGAAGATCTCGCGCGCGTCGAAGGGAAAGCCCTCCTCGGTCTGGTGGGTGTAATCCAGATAATTCTGGGTGTCGGGGATCACGGCAACGGTGAAGCTGCCGCTGTCCGTCGTCGCCGCCGGCTGCGCGCCGGCCGGCGGGGTTACCCCCGCCAGAGCCAGCGCCAGGGCGGCGACCATCATGGGCCGGTGAAAGCGCATGTTCGGTCCTCCGCTCAGAACTGCAGGTTGGCGCCGGCGCCGAAGATGCGCGGCGAACCCGAGAGACGCCCGGCGGCGGTGCGGTCGATATAATAGACCTTGTCGGTCAGGTTGCGGCCGAACAGGAAGAAGCCGATCCCCTGCTGGGTGAGCTTCAGGTCGATGCGGGCGTTGAGCAGCGTATAGGCCGGTACCTCGGTGCCGATGTCGTTGTTGAGCCGCTTGAACTCCTTGCCCTTGTGGCGCGCGTCGACGGTGCCGGTCAGGCTCCAGCTGTCGGCGGTGTAGCTGTAGGCGACCTGCGCATTCCCCGAGAAGCGCGGCGAGGCCGGCAGGTCGTTGCCCAGGTTGATCGCGACGATCGAGGCGTTGGACGAGTCGAACTCGAGGATCTTCGAGTTGAGCAGGGTCACGCCGCCGTCGATGGTCAGCCGGTGCGGGCCCGAACGGACCAGCGTGGCGCCCGCCGAGATGTCGACGCCATAGATGCGCGCCTTGGCGACATTTGTGCGGACGTTCGCCGAAGTGGCGGTGCCCGCCACGATCGTGGTGGTGTTCGCCTGGAGATTGTCGAAGTCGTAGTAGAAGCCGTCGACGTTCAGGAACAGGCCGCCCCGCCCGGCGAACTTGAAGCCGCCCTCATAGGCCAGCACATTTTCCGACTTGAAGGGCAGCGCCTCGGGCGCGCTGAAGATCGTCGAGCCGTCGAAACCGCCGGCCTTGTAACCCTTGCCGAACGACACCCACACATTGGTGGTGTCGGTCGGGCGGTAGGACAGCGTCGCCCGGCCCGACAGATTGTCCTCGTCGAAGTCATTATCGAAGAATACCGGCACGGTCGGCAGCGCGATCGGCACGATCGAGACGCCAAGCGGATTGGCGTCGGTGGTGGCGCCGCGATAGCTGGCGTTATCGGCGGTGTAGCGCAGGCCGCCCGACAGCTTCAGGCGCGAGGTCAGGTTCAGGTCGACCTGGCCGAACGCCGCCTTGCTCTCGCGCTCCTGATGATAGTCGCTCACCAGCGTGGTGCCGAGCGTGTCGGTGGCGATCAGGTCGGTGCGGAAATCGACCTTGTCCTTCAGATAATAGCCGCCGACGACCCATTCGACAAAGCCGCCATTGCGGTCCGACAGGCGCGCTTCCAGCGAATGCTGGCGGATACGGTCGGAGAAGTCGAAGTCGAAATTGCGCAGCGGCGAACCCGTGCCCTCGCCCTCCACGAAGCGCTTGCCCGACTGATAGCCGCCGACCAGGTCGAAGGTCATCGTGTCGGTCAGCTTCTGCGAGAAGGAGGCGGAGACACCCCACAGGTCGATCTTCCGGTCGGGGTAGCGATCCGAATAGAAGGTGTAGGGGTCGTTGTCGGGCTCGACGAAGCCGTCATTGGTCACGCCGCCGCGCGAGTCCGGCGTCTGGTTCTCGCCACGGTCGCTGCTGCCGAACAGCTTCACCACCAGATGGCTTTCGGGCGAGAATTCGGCGTCGAGGGTGGCGCGGCCGGCGAACAGGTCGCGATCGCCCCAGCCCTTGCGCGCGCCGGGGTTCGGGATCGGCCCGGCGCCGGGGAAGCGAGTGACCCCGCCCAGCACGCCCGCGCCCTTGCCGTCCTGGAAACCGCCGCCCTGGTCGACCACGCCCGCCAGCCGCAGGCCCACGCCCGGCGCGATCGGGAAGCCGAAGGCGCCTTCCAGCTTCACCCGGTCGTAGCTTTCATATTGGCCGGTGAAATAGCCGTTGATCTGGTCGCTCTTGTTGCGGGTGATCAGGTTGATCACGCCGGCCGTGCTGTTGCGGCCATAGAGCGTGCCCTGCGGGCCCTTCAGCACCTCGACCCGCTCGACGTCGAAAAAGGGCATCGCCAGGAAGGCGTTGGACGACTGGTAGATATTGTCGACGTGCATCGCCACCGACGGGCTGCCGTTCGGGCGATAATCGTCCGAGCCGCCGACGCCGCGGATGCTGATCACCTTCGACGCGGCGCCGCCATAATCGGCGGTGATGCTCACGCCCGGGATCTGCTCGACCAGCCCTTCGAAGTCGGAGACGCCGCGCGCCGCGATGCGGTCGCCGCCCAGCACCGCGATCGGCGCCGAGACCTCGAGCAGGCGGGTTTCGCGCTTCTCGGCGGTCACGACGATGTCGTCGATGCCGTCCTGCGCCGCCTCGGCATGGGCGATGCTGCTGGTGGCAATGGCGATCACCGCGGCGGCGGCGAGGAAATGGGTGTTCATGCGTCCTGTTCCACTTGCGAAAGGGTGGCTGATTTCGGGCAAAGCCCATCCCCTCCCCAATTCGTAAGAATTGCGGACTGCTTTCTGTTGATCTCGTTCGAGCAAGCGGGAGCGCCTACGGATTCCTTTTGAAATTCCGGGTTGCGCTCGCGCGATCAGCTAGACATTTCGACCCAAGCTTCTTATCGATTCAAAAACTAGACGTGCATCTATTTTTTTCCTGTGACAGGACAATGACGCTTGGCGAAGGCAGTCGAGAAATGGCGCGAACTCCCCGCGCGGCAGGAGCGTGGCGCGGGCGATACGGCGCTGGGAAAGCAGGCGCGCACGCGCCGCCGGCTGCTCGGCTTCGCGCTCGAGCTGTTCGCCGATCGCGGCTATCACGCGACAACGGCGGTGGAAATCGCGGCGGCAGCGGGGGTTTCGCGCGCCACCTTCTTCCTCCACTTCCCCACCAAGGCGGCGCTGCTCGGCGAGCTCAGCCGCGCGCTGGCGGAGGAATGGGAATCTGAGCCTTCACCGCCAGGCGAACGGGGCATTGACGCGATCCGCCGCTTCCTGGCCTTCCTGTTTCGCGAGACCGACGTCGGCACGGCGGGGTCGACCGCGATCGGATCGGCGCTGCTGATCGACTTCGTCGAGACCTATGGCACCGACATGACCGCCGGCATCGGCGACGGATCGCTCCACGACCACGCCATCCGCCTGATCGCCCGCGCCCAGCAGGAGGGCGACTGGACCACCGGCTGGTCGCCCATCACCCTCGGCCACATGCTGCTCAGCTCGTACAACCTCGTCCGCGCCGACCTGAAGGATCGCGCGCCCGACGAGGCGGCCGACGCGCTGCTGGTGCTGCTCACCTTCGGCGCGAAGGGGCCCGACGGCCGGTAAACCTACCGCCCGACGGCGAAGCCCCCTTCCGGATCGCTCAACTCGTCGGCGGTCAGCGGGTGCTCCGCCCGGCTATCGCCATTCGCTCTCAGGACCAGCGCGGTCAGGTCGGCCGCCTGCGCGGGCGACAGGGTGCCCGGATCGTCCTGCGGCATCGTCCGGCGGATCGTCTCGAACAGCCTCGCCAGCGGCCGGCCCACCCAGCGCTGGCGGAAACGGTCGCCGGTCAGCGCGCCTGCCCCGTCGCCGCCCTCCATCGCGGCGCCATGGCAGGCCACGCAGCGCTCGCGATAGAGCGCCGCGCCGCGTGCGGCCTGCTCGTCCGGCTGGGCGGCCAGCGGAGCGGCCAGCGCGCCCGCCAGCAGCAGAACCCCTGCCCGCATCAGATGCGCTTGCGCGTGCCCTTTTCCTGCACCGGCATCTTCTGGTTGGTGCGGATCATCGCGGGCGCGGGCAGCTCGACCGCGGCCTTCTCCGCGCGCGCTAGGTCCGCGGCGGTCTCGGGCAGCTTCGGCGCGCGGTGCATGGGATCGCCGAAGCGGAAGGCTGCGGTCAGGTCGCCGAAGCTGCGGCGGCGCCAGTCGGTGATGTTGGGCTCGCGCACCCCGGTGAAGCGCTCGAGGAACTGGAGCACCGACGTATGGTCGAACGGCTGGCTGCACACCCAGCCGCCCACCGTCCAGGGCGAGACGATGATGCACGGCACGCGGAAACCGCCGCCGATCGGCAGCCCGCCGATAAACTCCAGCGGCTCGCCCGCCTCGGGCACCGGCGGCGGCACATGGTCGAACAGCCCGTCATTCTCGTCATAGTTGATGATGAAGATCGTCTTGGCCCAGACGTCGGGATTGGCGGCGATCGCGTCGAGCATGCGGGCGATGAAGGCCGCCCCCGCCGCCGGCGAATGCACCGGATGCTCCGATCCCTCCTCGGTCGGCCCGATCCACGAGACGGTCGGCAGCTTGTCGTTCAGCGCGTCATATTCGAACTGGCCCGGGGACACGATGCCCAGCCCCTTGCGGGCGAGCGGCGAACCGGCGGGGGCCTCCTTATATTGGCGGAAGCCGTTCAGCATGTTGAAGCCGAACTCGCTGTCGGCATGCTGGTAGAATTTCCAGTCGATCCCGGCGGCCTCCAGCCGTTCCGGATAGGTCGTCCAGCTCTTGGAGCCGGGGGTGATGTCGCCATTCTTGGTGACGGTGCCCCCGAACTTGTTCTCGGGATCGATCATCCCGCTCATCCAGTAGAGCCGGTTCGGCCGGGTCGGGCCCATCACCGAGCAGTGATAGGCGTCGCAAATGGTGAAGGCGTCGGCCAGCGCATAGTGGAAGGGAATGTCGTCGCGGGTGAAATAGCCCATCGTATAGGGGCCGTTCTCGGCATCGGCGGCGCGGTGCGCGGGCAGCCACTGGTCCATCTTGCCGCCGTTCCAGGCGCGGTGCTGCACCGACCAGGCATGGCTGGTCGACGGCATCGCCTGCGCGTTGGTGCGCCGGGTGTCGAGGTGGAAGGGCAGCATATAGCCGTCCGCGCTCTCCGCATCGGGCTGGTGGAAGATGCTCTTGCCGTTGGGCAGGATCAGCGCCTTCGGATCGCCGAAGCCGCGCACGCCCGACAAGGTGCCGAAATAATGATCGAAGGAGCGGTTCTCCTGCATCAGCAGGACGACATGCTTCACGTCCTTCAGCGATTTGGGCGGCTTCACGCCGGCGGCCAGCAGCTTCTGGACATTGGGCGGCATCAGCGCCGACGCGGCGGCGATCGATGCGGCCTGCGCCGAACGGGTGAGGAAGCGACGGCGGGTCAGGAGAGGACGGCTCGACATGATGGCTCTGCCTTTTCGCTGCGGATGTTCCGCGCAGAAGATGGAACGGGGCGGCGGATCGCGCCGCCGCCCCGTTGCCGGATCAGAAGTGGACGTTCAGGCGCACGAACACCGAGCTGCCGACTTCCAGGCCGGCGCGATAATATTTGGCGTCGAGCCCGGTCTGCCGCTTGCGGTTGGCGCTCAGGATGTTGCGCCCTTCCAGCCGCAGCTGCGCGTTCGGCAGGAAGGCCCAGCTCGCCGTCAGGTCGAAGGTGGTGAACGGCGCGATGTAGATATTCTGCCAGGGCAGCGCCGCGAACTCCTCCAGATAACGGCCCTGGTGGTTCATCGCGAGGCGCACCTCGGACCCCGTGCCGAAGCTGTAGAACAGCGCCGCATTGGCCGCGAAGTCCGACTGGAACTGCAGCTGGTCCTGCTTCCGCAGCACGCCGTTATAGGGGAAGCTCGACTCGCCCTTGATCCACACCATGTTGAGCGACGCGCCGACCGGCTCCAGGAAAGGCGCCACCTCGCCGAAGCCGCTGTTGGTGAAGCCGAACTCGACGCCCTTATATTTGGTCTTGTTGCCGTTGATCGGCTGCGAGACCTCATAGGTGTCGCCGTCGATCACCTCGGTCGTCGTCACGTTCAGGATGTCGTCGTCGATATTCTTGTAGAAGCCGGTGAGCGTGACCATGCCGCGCCCGCGGTTGAAATAATATTCGAAGCCCAGGTCGAGGTTCGTCGACTTGCGCGGCTTGATCTCGGGATTCCCGCGCGAGATCGTCAGGTCGGTGCGGTCCACCTCCTCGACGGTGGCGATGCTCTCCGGATTGGGGCGGCCCAAGGTCCGGCTCGCGGTCGCCTTGATCCGCATGTTCGGCGTGACCGAATAGACGCCGGTGAAATAGGGCAGGACATTGGTGTAGCTGCCCTCCACCCGCCGCTGCTCGGGCTGCAGGGCGCCGTCGATCACCTCGGCCATGAAGGCGGTATAGTCGGTGTGATCGAGCCGCAGGCCCGCGTCCAGGCGCAGCGCATCGCTGCTGTGGGTCAGGTTCACATAGCCCGACGCCACCTTCTCTTCATAGCGATAGTCGTTGAGCCGCGACTGGCGATCGGACTGCGCGACGTCGACCGGGATGGTCGGCACGATCTCGTTCCAGAACTTCTTCTGGTCCAGCCACAGGCCGGGGTTCGAATAGCCCGGCAGGTCGAAATCGGGAATGAAGCTGACCCCGCTCATCGAGGCGGTGCCGACCGTGTAATAGACCGCCGTATTGTCGCGGGTCAGGTCGAAGCTGCGATAGTCGCCGCCGGCCGCGAAGCCGAAACCGCGATCGTTGATCCCCGAATTGAACTTATAGTCGAGCCGCGCCTCATACATATTCTCGGTCGCCTCGCGCTGGTCGCGATAGAGCGAGTTGGTCCGGAAATTGGCGGGGTTGGTATAGGCGGCGGCATTGTCGAGCACGAAGCGCTGGTCCGGGTTCGACAGGTCGTAGGTCAGCCGCGTGTTGGGCCGGTAGATGAACGACACGAACGGGCGGTCGGACTTGAACCAGGCATAGGAATAGCCGACGTCGGCGGACAGCTTGCCCCGATCGCCGATATCGGCCTGGGTCTTCCACTGCAGGCCGCGCTGGTCGCGCTGGAAGGTGTTGTAGCGCCACTGCACGTCGGACGATCGCACCCGCATCGATCCGGTCGTCTCGGTCAGGTTCTGCGGCTGGTCCAGGCTGAAGACGCGGTTGGTGTTGCGCGTCTCCTGCTCCTTCGAGAAATAGGCGAAGCCGAACAGGCTGGTGTAGAAACTCTCGCTCGGCTTGTATTCGAGCCGCGCGGTCGCGCCATATTTCGTGAATTTGTTGGTATAGTTGTGCGACACGAAGGAGTCGGGCGCGGCGACGCCGTTCCAGTTCGCCGACTCCGGCGTCGTCGCGACGCCGGCATCGGTATAATAAAGCCGGTTGACGATCGCGTCGTTGGATTGGGTGCGCGGACGGACTTCGTAGAAGCCGGTCACCGCCAGGCCGAACTCATGGTTCGCGCCGAAGCGCGGCGCCCACATCGCGCTGATCGAAGGTCCGAACGGCGAGTCCTTGCGATCCCCGCCGCTGTTGGTGTCGGGCACCTTCATATAGGAGGACCAGCTGGCGCCCCCGGTCAGGCTGAAGGTCGAGCGATTGGGGTCGAAGGCGCTGATCGTGACGATGTCGATCAGGCCGCCCAGCGCGCCCGCGTCGAGATCGGGCGACATCGACTTGAACGCCTGGAGCTGGCGCACCGCGTCGCCGGGGATGACCTGCAGGTTCACCCGGCGGGTGCCCTCGCCCAGGTCGCCGGTGGTGGCGAGCATCAGGCCGTTGAGCGTCACCGGGATGAAATCCGGATGGGTGCCGCGGATCGACGCGAACTGGCCGATATCGTCATTGTAGATGGTGGTCACGCCGGTGATGCGGCGCAAGGATTCCGCGATGGTGATGTCGGGAAAGGAGCCGATCTCGTCGCGCGCCAAGGTGTCGACGATCGCCGTCGCCTTGCGCCGCGTCGCCACCTCCGACCGGCTCTGCAGCGCCGAGCCGGTGACGACGATCGTATCGGGCGCCTCAGCGGCGGCGTCGTCCAAAGGGACGCGTTTTACCACCAGGGTCCGGTCATTCTCGCTGACGACGTCGAGCCCGGTGCCGGCCAGCGCGCGCCGCACCGCCTCGCGCGGGGACATCGCCCCCTTCACCGGCGCGATGTTGATGCCGCGCAGGTCGGCCTCCGCCGCGACGATCTGCAACCCCGTTGCCGCGCCCAAGGCTTCGATACCGGTGGTCGCCGGCTGCGAGGCTATGTCGAACTGCCGATTCTGCGCCTGCGCCGGATAAGCGGACACAATAAAGGATATGGCTGCGGCCGTTAGCCGCAACTTACTTGTCATATTCACTGATGTTCCCCGTTGGATGCTTTGCCTTCGCTACAAAGATCAATGAGCGAGGGATTTTCCGCCGGTATGGATCAATTTATTTTTATAAATTATTTGTGACAACTTCGTCACAACCTTGCAACATCATCAGCGGAGCGTGATTTCACTGTCCGAAATCGCCACATCGGCGTCGAGCGCGATCGCCAGCGCCCTGGCCAGCCCGTCGGGATCGCGGGCGCGGAAGGTGCCCACCACCCGCTGGTCCGCCAGCGCCGGATTGGCGATACGGATCGGCACGTCATTGTAGCGATTGACCTCGCTCACCGCGTCGGCGAGGCGCCGGCCGTCGAGCACGATCATCCCCTCGCGCCACGCCATGCGCTGCTGCAGCGCGACGGCATCGAGCGTCTGTTTCTGCACCGCCCTGTCCTGCCCCACCCTGTCCTGCCCCGCCCCGTCCAGCACGGTCAGCCGTTCGCCCGCGCGCAGATGCGCGATCGGCGCGGCCACGCCATCGCGCAGCACCACCACCGAGCCCTCGGTCACGATCACGTCGGTGCCGTCGGGCGTCGCGCCCACCTCGAAGGCGGTGCCGGTCGCCCGGACGACCAGGTCGCCATGGCGCACCTCGAACGGCCGGGCGCGGTCATGCGCGACCTCGAACCAGGCCTGGCCGCTTTTCAGTTCGATCGCGCGGCGCTCCTCGCCGATCGCCACCGTGATCGTGGAGTCGGTGCCCAGCACGGCGGTGGACCCGTCGGTCATCGCGACATTGCGGATCTCGCCGCGCCGGGTCGACATGCGCTCGGCCGAAAAATAGCGATAGCCGCCCACGCCGATCATGGCCGCCAGGCTCGCCGCCAGCGCCAGGCCCATCGCCTGCCGCCGGCCGACACCGGGCCGCTCGCCCGCGTCCGCCGCGATCGACACCACTTCGGAGAGCGTGGGCTCGTCGACCCGCACCGAGCTCGCCAGCTTCTCCAGCGCCAGGGCGCGCAGGAAGCTGCCGCTGTGGCGCGGATCGGCCTTGCGCCAGGCATCGAGCTCGGCCGCCTCGGCGGCGCTCAGCCCGCGCGCGCGCCGCGCCACCCAGTGCGCCGCCATCCGATCGATGGCGTTGCCATCCTCTGCCTCGACCGCCGTCATTCGAAAACACCATCACGGCCGTAACGGGTGGTCAAGACCGTCATTGCCCGGGCCAGCTGCTTCTCGACGACGTTCTCGGAGATATCGAGCGCGACCGCCGCCTCTTTCTGGGTGTGGCCGTCGATGCGGCACAGGATGAAGATGTCGCGGCAACGTTCGGGCAGCGATTGCAGCAGCCGATGGACCTCGCGCCGGCTCCACACGATCGCCTCGGGGCCGGGCTGGTCGTCGCTGATCTGGGTCGAATGGAGATCGGTGAAACTGTCCATCCGGACGATCTTGCTGCGGTGGAGATATTGCAGCGCGATGCTGCGCACCGTGGCCAGCAGATAGGCCCGCCCGTTGCGGACATGCGCCACGCTGTCCATCGCGGCGATGCGGGCATAGGCTTCCTGGATCACGTCGTCGCCATCGACCGGCAGGCGCGATCGCATCAGCCAGCGCCGCGCCTCGCGCTCGTGCGGCAGAATCTCGCTGCACACCCAATCGGTGAGGGAGTCCGAATTCTCGCCGGAATGAGGCAGTTGCATGACGTAAGGCCGCTAGGCGGCGGATATTGCAGACGCGTGACATTGGGCCCGATCGATTTTTTTCCGGCCGATGTCACAGCGGCCTTCGCTGCCTCGTCATGTCTGTGAACGCCGATCAGCGGCGCTCGCAACGAAGGACATATCGCCATGAGCAACACCGCACGTCTGAACTGGGTCCAGGTCGCCCCGGAGGGGGCCAAGGCCCTGTTCGGGGTCCACCATTATGTCACCAAGAACAGCAGCCTGCCCGAGGAGCTGATCCACCTCGTCTTCCTGCGGGTCTCGCAGATCAACGGCTGCGCCTATTGCATCGACATGCACACCCGCGACCTGCTCAAGACCATGGCGGTCGACAAGGTCGCGCTGCTGCCGGTCTGGGCCGAAGTGCCCCACCTCTTCCCCGACCAATATCGCGCCGCGCTCGCCTGGGCCGAGGAAGTGACCAACGTCAGCCAGACCCACGCCTCCGACGAGGCCTATGCCGCCGCGGCCGCCGCCTTCGAGCCGAAGGAGCTGGTCGACCTCACGCTGGCGATCGCGGCGATGAACGCCTTCAACCGCCTCGGCGCGCCCTTCCGCCTGCCGGTCTCCGCCAAGCCGTGAAGAACGAGCCTGTGACATCGTCATGCTGAACTTGATTCAGCATCCAGATCCGCAACGGCGCCGCCTCCTGCCCCGCCGTTGCGTATCTGGATGCTGAATCAAGTCCGGGATGACGATGCGCTTGCGACAAACTCGCCCAGTCCCTCACGGACCACGCCACCAGCCCTCCCGGAGACCGACCATGTCCAGGATCATCCCAGCCCTCGCCGTGCTTCTCGGCATCGGCGCCCTCTTCAACGGCACCTTCATGCTGATCGACCCCGCCAACTGGTATTTCGCGGTACCGGGCGTCACGACCAGCGGCCCGTTCAACCAGCATTTCATCCGCGACATCGGGATGATCTACGGCTTCATCGGCCTCTGCCTGATCGGCGGCGCCGCGATGCCGGCGCAGCGCGCCTTCCTGTGGGGCATCGGCACGATCTGGCTCGCCGCCCATGCGCTGTTCCACATCTGGGAAGTCGCGGTCGGCATCTGCGGGCCCGAGAAGCTGCTGATCGATTTCCCCGCGGTGCTGCTGCCGCCGGCGATCACCGCGTTCATGACGCTCTGGGCCTTCCGCAACACTGGCCTTTCGCGCTCCGCCGCCTGACGTCAGCTCCCCGGACGGCGATCGAACACCAGCAAGGTGGAGGTCGCCGAGGCGCAGAGCCGCCCCTCGGCATCGAGCAATTTCGCCTCGGCGAAGGCCGCCCGGCGCCCGAAGGACAGGGTGCGCCCCTCGGCCCGCACCACGCCGGTCTGGTCGGTCAGCGGCCGGTGATAGGCCACCTTCAGTTCTAGGGTGGTGTAGCCCTGCCCGGCGTCGAGCTGCGAATGCACCGCGCATCCGCAGGCGCTGTCGAGCAGGGTCGCGGCATAGCCGCCATGGACGGTGCCGATCGGATTATAGACGTTGCGCCCCGGCGTCCCTTCGAAGACGACGAAGCCCTTCTCGATCTCGACCAGCCGAAAGCCCAGCGTGTCGGCTATCGGCGCATTGCGGCCGGCGTCGCGCAGCGCGAGCAGTTGCGACAGTCCATCGAGCTGGTCGGGATCGGTCATGGCAGTCTTCCTTCTGGTCGAGGCCCAGCCTAGCGGGTCGCCTCCGCCGGCGCAGCACTCCACCCCAACCCCAGGCTCTTCTGCACGGCGATATAGCTGTTGGTCAGCCGCGCCGTCCCCTGCGACAGCGCCACCGTCGCCGCCAGATGCTGGCGCTCGATGTCGAGCTGATCGATCAGCGAGCTGGTGCCCGCGTCGAAGCGCTGGCGGTTAAGCACCTCGGCGCGCCCCGCCGACTGCTCGGCGCGGGCGAGCCCGGCCAGTTCGGTGCGGGCATGGCCGAAGCGCGACAGCGATCCCTCGGCATCGGCCAGCGCCTCCAGCACGGTCTTGCGATATGTCTCCGCCGCCTGGCCCTGCTGCGCCTCGGCCTGCGCCACGGCGGCGCCCTGCCGGCCGAAATCGAGGAAGGACCAGCTCAGCATCGGCGCGAGCAGCGCGGTCAGGTTGCTCGGGTCGAACATGTCGCCCGGCTTGGTGCCGCCGATGCCGAGGATGCCCATGAAGCGGACGCCGGGCAGCAGCTTGGCCTTCTGCACCCCGATCGCCGCCGTGCCCGCCGCTAGCCCGCGTTCGGCGCTGCGGATGTCGGGGCGGCGCGCGATCAGCTCGGCGGGGTTGTCGATCGGCACCGATGCCGGCGGCAACGGGACCGCCACCGGCGCCGCCAGATCGGCGTCGAGCGCCCCCGGCGTCCGCCCGGTCAGCACCGCGAGCTGGTTCCGATAATCGTCGGCCTCGGCCTTGAGCGGTGCGTTCTGTGCGTCGGTGCGCTCGAGATCGGTCTGCAGCCGCTCCACCTCCAGCGCGGAGGCCGCGCCTTGGTCGAAGCGCTGGCGGGTCAGCGCCAGCGACTTGCGCTGCAACTCGCTCGATGCGCTGGTCAGGCGGATGCGCTGCTGCACGTCGCGCAGGTTCACATAGGCCTGCGCCACCTGCGCGGCCACGCTCACCTGCGCGTCGGCGAGGTCGGCATAGCCCTGCCCCACCGTGGCGCGCGCCTGCTCGACCGATCGGCGCCCGCCGCCGAACAGGTCGGGCTCCCACGAGGCGGTGCTGCCGATATTGTAGAAGTTCAGGCTGCTCGATCCGCCGCCGCCCTCGGCGCCCGCTTCGCCCCCACTGCTGCTGTCGTCGGTGAGGTTCACCCCCGGCAGCTTCGCGTGAAGATAGGTCGCGTCGGCGCTGACGCTGGGAAACAGCCCGGCGCGCTTCTGGCCGACGATCGCCAGCGATTCCCGGATCTTCGCCTCGGCGACGCCGAGCGACGGGCTGTTCGCCAGCGCCTCGTCGACCAGCCGGGTGAGCTGCGCATCGCCCAGCGCCTCCCACCAGCGCGACGGCGCTGGGGCAGCCGCGAAGGCAGGATCGGCGGCGCGGACGAAGCGCCCCCGCGCGGTCGCATCCGAGGCGACCTTGGGCGGCCCGTCATAATCGGGCCCGGTCGCGCAGCCGGCGAGCAGCGCGAGGCTGAGGAGAGTCGGGGGGAGAAGGGTTGGCCGCCGCATCAGTGCATCGCCGCCGGCGAGGCGTTCCGCGGCAGCGGACGCAGGAAGAGGACGAGCGGGGTGACGATCACCGTCCCCAACGCCATGATCGTGAAGATGTCGTTATAGGTCATCACAAGGGCCTGCGATTGTATCTGGGTGCCGAGCACGCGCAGCGCGGTGGCCGAGCCGCCGACCGACTGGCCCAAGCCCTGCATATAGTCCTGCACGCTGGGCGCGTTGGCGTTGAGCGACTCTTCCAGCCGCCGCGAATGGAACCACAGCCGCTCGTCCTGGATGATCGCGATCCCGGCGAGCGCGAAGCTGCCGCCCAGATTGCGCACCGCGTTGAACAACCCGGAGGCATCGGCGGCATCCTCGCGCGGCACCGACTGCACCGCCGCCTGGCTGAGGAACAACATGCCGAGGATCTGCCCCACGCCGCGCAGCAGCTGGGATTCGGTGAAGTCGCTGCCGTCCGATCCGATCGTCAGATAGCTGTCGAGGAAGGACGAGGCCGACATGATCAGCAGCGCCCCGCCCACCGCGATGCGGATGTCGATCCGCCGGATCAGGATCGGCACCATCGCCATCATCACCAGGCTGGGCACGCCCGACAGCAGCACCACCTTGCCCGATTGCAGCGCGTTGTAGCCGGCGATCGCCGACAGGAATTGCGGGATCGCATAAGAGGTGCCGTAGAGCACCACCCCCAGCACGATCCCCATCAGCGCGACCGATCCGAATTGCCGGTCGAGCAGCAGCGACAGCTTGATCACCGGCCGCTTGGCGGTGATCTGCCCCCAGAACAGCATCACGAAACCGGTCGCCGTCACCGCTGCCATCAGCTGGATCACCCCCGACGAGAACCATTGCTCGCGCTGGCCCTCCTCCAGGAAGACGGTGAGCCCTCCCAGCCCCAGCGCCAGCCCCGCGATCCCGAACCAGTCGGCCTCGCGCAGGAACTGCATGCGCGGCGGCTGGTGCGGCAGGCCGACGAGCAGCAGCAGAACCAGCGCCCCGCACAGCGGGATGTTGATGAAGAAGCTGTAGTGCCAGCTGATATTCTCGGTCAGCCAGCCGCCCACCAGCGGGCCGATCACCGGCCCCAGGATCGCGGTGACGCCGAACATGGCGATGCCGATCGGCTGCTGGTGCGGCGGCAGCCGCGTTGCGATGATCGTCTGCGCGGTGGGGATCATCGCGCCGCCGGTGAAGCCCTGCCCCACCCGGCCGATGATCATCATCGTCAAATTGGTCGAAACGCCGCACAGGATCGAGAAGCCGGTGAACAGCCCCGCCGCGATCAGCAGGAAAGTGCGCAGGCCCAGCAACCGCTCCAGCCAGGCCGACAGCGGGATGATCACGATCTCGGCGACCAGATAGGCGGTGGCGATCCAGGTGCCCTCGGTGCCGCTGGCGCCGATCTCGCCCTGGATGGTCGGCAGCGCCGAATTGACGATCGAGATGTCGAGCGTCGCCATCAGCGCGCCCAGCGTGCCCGCCGCCACCGCCAGCCAGGCCGAGGCATCGGCCCGCTGCACGGTGCCGCGCGCCGGCGCCGCCGCGTCGCCGGGCATGGCGTTAGCCGCCATTCTTCGCGTCCCGCACGCTCTTCTGATCGGCCTCGATCCGGTTCTTGGCGCCCTTGCCCGTGCGCGTGTCGACCGTCGCCGTCACCGACAGGCCGGGCACCAGCAGGCGCCGCGCCTCGGCGCCCGCCTCGATCTCGATCCGCACCGGCACCCTCTGCACGATCTTGGTGAAGTTGCCGGTCGCATTCTGCGGCGGCAGCAGCGAGAATTGCGCGCCGGTGCCCGGCGTGATGCTCGCCACCCGGCCATGAAGTTCGGCCCCGTCGAGCGCATCGACCTCCACCGTCACCGGCTGGCCCGGCCGCATCCGCGCGAGCTGGGTCTCCTTGAAATTGGCGATGACGTAGATTTTCTGGAGCGGCACCAGGGTCATCAGCCGCGTGCCCGCCTGGACATATTGGCCGAGGTTGACGGTCTTGTCGCCGACCCGCCCGTCCATCGGCGCCTTCACCAGGGTCGCGGTCAGGTCGATCTTCGCGGCGTCGAGCTGCGCGCGCGCCGACTGCGCCTGCGCCCGGCCCTGGCGGACCTGTGCCTCGATCGAGGCCATCTTGCGCTGCTGCATCACCAGCGCCGCCGCCTGGGCATCGGCGTGCCCCTTCGACTGGATCGCGGTCGTCCGCAACTGCTCCAGCTTGTCGCGCGGCTCGGCGCCCGAGGCGGCGAGCGGGGTGTAGCGGCGCACCTCGCCCGCATCGAACGCCGCCTTGGCGCGCGCGGCCGCCAGTTGGGCCTGCGCCTGCTCGATCCCGGCGCGCTGTTCGGCGATCGAGGCGAGGGTGTTTTCCACCGACGCCTCGGCCACCGCGACCTGCGCCTGCGCCTGCGCGGTGCTCGCCCTGTAGTCGCGCGGGTCGATGCGGACGAGCGGCTGGCCGGCCTTCACGTCCTGATTGTCGGTCACCAGCACCTCGGCGACATAGCCGTTGGTGCGCGGCGCGATCGTTACGCTGTCGGCGCGGATCTGCGCGTCGTTGGTGCTCTCGAAGAACTGGCCGTAGAGCCGGCTATAGACGATCCACAGCAGCACCACGACGATCGCCACGCCGACGACGGTGAGCAGGATGCGCTTGGCCCGCCCGCCCAGCTGGGGCGCATTCGCGCCGGCATCGTCGGAGCGATCTTTCGACTCGGCGGGGCCCGAGTCGTTGACCATGTCATTCTCGTGAGTCATCGATCGCCCTTATTAGCGTCATGGCCGGCGGCGCTCGGTAGCGGTTTCGGGCGGCCGGCGATAGCCGGCGACCCCGCGGCGATTGGGGAGTTTCGGGGAATTGGCAAGGCTGTGGGTCTCTTGTTGATCCTGCCGCTGAGCGACGACGCCCGGGAGGGTTCCCGGCTGGCTGCGAAAGCCTGTTGCAGAAGGGCCGGCTAAGGGTTTAGCTTGCTCGAAAGGCCGTCAAAGAGCGGCTGGGGAGAGTGATGTCATGGAACGGTTCGAGCCTTGCCTCTGTCGTTGCCAGTTCGGGATGCTCTGCTGCATGTGCGGAGCGTCGCTGACACTGTTTGCCTGCGCGCTGCTGGTGTTCGGCTGAAGCACCGCCGCACGGCACGATCGGGGGCTGTCGTCACGCTACTCATGTCCACCCCATAGGCCTGGGACGTGAAGGAAGTGCGACAATAGTAAGTTAGGTTAGCAAATTCCAGAGCCGATTCCGCTTTTGTGTGGATTCAGCCCGGATCCTCATGATCCGGCTGCGTGGTTCGCCGCGACATAGCCCCAGGTGAAGGACGGCCCCACGCTGCTCCCCGCCCCCGGATAGGTCCGCCCCATTACCGACGCGGTCGACACGCCGGTCGCATACAGCCCCTCGATCGCCGAACCATCCTCACGCAGCACGCGGGCCTGTGCGTCGGTGACGACGCCGCCATAGGTGCCGACATCGCCCGGATAGACGGGCAAGGCATAGAAGGGCGCCTTGGCGATCGTGCCCAGATTGGGCGCGACGGGATGATAGGCATCGCCCAGCCAGCGATCATAGGCGCGGTCGCCCCGGCCGAAATCCTCGTCCCGCCCCTTCGCCACGAAGCCGTTGAACCGGTCGACCGTCGCGCGCAGCACCGCCGGATCGATACCGATCGTCGCGGCCAGCCCCTCGATGCTGTCGGCGCTGTGCAGAAACCCCTCGTCCTGCCAGCTCTGCGGCTTGCGGCGGCCGGGCATGGTGGTGGCGAGCATGTAGCGGCGGATATGCTGGTCGTCGAAGATCGCCCAGCTCGGGCTCCGCTCGGGGCTTTCCAGCATCGCCTGGCAATAAGCCATGTAGGAGCCTCCCTCGTTCATGTAGCGCCGCCCCCGCTGGTCGACGAGGATCGCGTGGGGGCTGGCGGTGGTGCTCTGCATGCCGGCCAGCGCCTCATTGTCGGTGTGCGGCGGGGTGGTCATCTGGAAGCCGACCATCTCGGTCATCTGGGCGATGGCGGCGCCGTGGCGCATCATCTCCTCGATCATCTCGCCGGTGTCGCCGGGCGCGACCCGGGTCCATTCCACCCGCGTGCCGGGCTGATAGGCGTCGCGCATCCGCTGGTTGCGCGCGAAGCCACCGGCGTTCACCAGCACGCCCAGCCGCGCCCCCACCCGCCAGGGCCGCCCGTCCTTCGTCGTGACGACGCCGGTCGCCCGCCCGTCCTCGACCAGCAATTCGCGCACCGCCGCGCCGGTGCGGATCTCGACCCGCGCGGCGAGCGCGGCCTTCAGCATGCGGCCCTGCAGCGCCTGCCCCGCCGTCGCATATTGCCGGCCGCGCAGCTTCGCCAGGAAACCGCGCAGCAGCACCGTCGCCAGCACGCGCTTGCCCTTCCAGCTGCGGTTGAAGGTCGGCATGTGGAACGCCTCCTCCAGCATCGCCGCATAAGGCAGCATGCCGGGGCGCAGCCGCGCCTTCCACGGGCCGAGCTCGTTCAGGTCGAACAGCTTGGCCACCACGGTGCGCCCGCGCTCGGAGCCGCCGGGCCGCTCGTCATAATAATCGGGATAATAGGAGATGCGGGTCAGCTCGATCCCCTGCTCGACGAGGAAGTCGATCATGCGCGGCGCCTCGGCGACATAGGCGGCGCGGCGCTCGCGGCTGGCGCCGGGCGTGTCGTTGTGATCGCCCACCACGCTGTCGAGATAGGCCATCGCCGCCTCGGGGCTGTCGGGCACCCCATCGCGCTGCATGAAGCGGTTGTTCGGGATCCACATCACCCCGCCCGACTTGGCGGTGGTGCCGCCCACCAGATCCTCCTTCTCCAGGATCAGCACCGATTTGCCCGCCGCGCGCATCCGCAGCGCGGCGCACATCGATCCGCCCCCGCTCCCCACCACCACGAAGTCGAAGCTCTCGTCGAAGCCGGCCATGGGCATCGCCTCCCCGCTCTTTCGACCGATCAGAAACCGATGTCGCGGATCGGTTCGTCCAGGCCGCTCGACGCCACCTGCATCGCCTTCACCAGTTCGTCGCGGTCGCGGCCCTCCAGGAAGCCGTCGATGGTGCGCTGATAATTGCTGATCATCCCCTCTATGTCCTTCGACAGGCGCATATAGTCGAAGCCGCGCGCGTGCAGGCCGCGCTGCTGGCGGGGCAGGTTCGAATAATCCTGCTTGGGGATTTCGGGATAGCTCTGGTCGTCATGGCTGGTCGGCTCGGGCGCCACCGGGCGCGGCCGCACCTCGCCCTCGGGATAGAGCACCAGCGACCACAGCTCGAACAGGCAGGTCTCGGGGCTGATCGGCCGGATGCGATAGGCGGACATGTTCCCGAACTGCGGCAGCAGGAAATAATGCGGGAACATATACTGCACCGCCGGCGCCGGCCTGTTCATCATCAGGTCGTTGAGGTCGGGCATCGCGATGCCCTTCTCCCGCGCCCGCGCGGTGATCTCGTCGTTCAGTTTGAAGAAGAACTGGCCGAACGCCTGCTGCGGATCGTCGGGCAGCTCCACGTCGCGCATCGTCTCGGCCACGGCGATGTCGTTGGCGTGGACCATCCCGCCCATGCCGTCGCTCAGCACCTGCATATATTTGATCGCGACATCGACGACGTCGCGGCTGCCCTTCAGCGCGCGGGCGGGCGGCGGCACGCCCAAGTCGGGTCCGTAGCGGTTGAGGCCCGGCAGCGGGATCGAATGGAGCTGCGGGTGGGTCCGCATCACATGATAGCCCTCCATGAAGGCTTCCATCGCCAGCTTCCAGTTGGTCGGCAGCACCGCCGACACCCACCACTCCACCTTGAGCTGGTCCACGTTGCGCGGGTCGAGCGCCTCGACCGCGGGCTTGATGCACTCCACCAGAGGCGCGGCCTCATCGTCGAAATTGATGAAGGCGCAGCCGCCCCACAGCTCCAGTCGCACCGGCACCAGGTTCAGCTCGGCCTGCTCCAGATTCTCGGCGCTGAAGATCGAGCGGCCGAACACGAACGTGTTCTTGCCCTCCATGTCCCAGCGCCAGCCATGGAAGGGGCAGATGAAGCCCTCGCGCTTGCAGTTGCCATGCCCCTCGACGAGCTGGACGCCGCGATGGCGGCAGGCATTCTGGAACGCCTTGATCCCCGATTTCGTGTTCACCACGATCACCGACTGGTCGAGGTTCACATATTCCACCCAGTCGCCGACCTCGGGGATCTCCTCCAGCCGGCACGCCATCTGCCACACCTTCGGCCACAGATGCTCGCGCTCCAGCTCGAAGAAGGCCGGGTCATGATAGCGCTTCGCGGGGATGCGCTCGGGGTTGGTCACCTTGTGGGGGACGTCCATCATGGCTCTCTCCTCAGCCGTATCCGTGGGATGCAAGGGCGTGGTGGTCAGATGATCTCGCCGATGTCGGTGCCGACCGGATAGGTTTCCCCGGCCACCACCTTCTGGACCAGCCGGCCCGATGCCGGCGCCTCGATCTCGCGCGTCGTCTTGTCGGTCTCGAGCAGGTAGATCACCTCGCCCTCGGCCACGTCGGCGCCGTCGGCGGCCACCCATTCGGCGAGGATGCCTTCGGTCATCGACATTTCGAGGCGCGGGATCGTCAGGCTGGTCGGCATCATCGTCCTTTCCGGATCAGGATTTCAGGGCGGCGCGGACCCGCGCGACGATCGCGGCGGCGCCGGGGATCTGGTGGGTCTCGATCTCGCGCGAATAGGCGATCGGCGCATAGTCGGCGCCCAGCCGGATCGCCGGCCCCTTCAGGGTCGTGAACAGCTCCTCGTTGATCGTCGCGACGATCTCGGCGCCCAGCCCGCAAAACTCGGTGGCGGCATGGACGACGAGCGCCCGGCGCGTCTTCTTCACCGAGTCCAGCACGCGATGATAATCGAGCGGCACCAGGCTGCGCAGGTCGATCACCTCGGCCTCGACGCCCTCCTTGGCCAGCTCGGCGGCGGCGCCGACGCATTGGTGGACCATCCAGCCATAGCTGATCAGGCTGATGTCCTTGCCCTCGCGCACCGTCTTCGCGACGCCCAGCGGGATGCGATAATCGGCCAGCGGCACGTCGCCCTTGGTCGTCATCAGCGCCAGGATCGATTCCAGGTGGACGCAGGGGTCTTCGTCGAAGATGCAGCTCAGCAGCAGCCCCTTCGCGTCATAGGCGTTGCTGGGATAGACCACCTTCAGCCCCGGCGTGTGGAGCAGCCAGGCCTCCACCGACTGCGAATGCTGCGCGCCGAAACCGCCCAGCCCGCCGCCCACCATCATCCGGATCGTCATCGGCACATGGGTGGCCGCGCCCGACATGTAGCGCTGCTTGGCGGCATGGTTGGCGATCTGGTCCAGGCAGACCCCCATGAAGTCGTCGAACATGATCTCGGCGACGGGCCGCATCCCCGCGATCGCAGCCCCGATGCCGCAGCCGATGATCGCCTGTTCGGCGATTGGCGTCGGCCGCACCCGGTGCTTGCCGAACTTGGTCTGGAGACCCCGGCTGGTGGCGAACACGCCGCCCGGCGGATCTCCGATATCCTCGCCCAGCAGGAACACGCCGGGGTCGGCCGCCAGCGCCAGCTCCTGCGCATGCGCCACCGCCTCGAACATCCCCATCGCCTTGCTCTCGCCGCCCGGCGCCGCCTCGGCCGCGCGCACCGGATGGTGGCCGCGCCGGGGCACGGTGTCGGGATCGGCATAGACGTCGATCAAGGTCTCCTCGATCGGGGTTGCCGGGCTCGCCAGCGCGGCCTTCACCGCCGCCTCGACCTCGGCCTGCGCGGCGGCGTCGATCGCGTCCAGCTCCGCCTCGTCGCACACCCCGGCCTCGGCCAGCAGCGCGCGGGTGCGCGGCACCGGCCAGGCGGCCTTGCCGGCCGCGAGCAGCTCGGGCGAAATCTCCTGGCTGTCGCCCACCCCGGCGTGCGGCCCCAGCCGCAGGGTCAGCGCCTCGACGAACACCGGCCCGTTGCCGGCGCGCACCTCGGCGATCACCTGCTCCATGCCCTTGTAGAAGGCGGCGGGATCATTGCCGTCCAGCTTCACCCCTTTGAAGCCATAGGCGTCGGCGCGCGAGGCGAAGTCCTTGCTCGCGGTATAATCGGGGATGGCGGTATATTCGCCGATCAGGTTGTTCTGGCACAGGAAGATCACCGGCAGCTTCCACACCCCGGCCAGGTTCATCGCCTCGTGGATCGCGCCGATGCTGGTGGCGCCGTCGCCGAAATTGACGATCGTCACCCGGTCCTCGCCGCGCGCCTGCGCCGCGAAGGCCAGCCCGTTGGCGATCGGCGCGCCCGCGCCCACGATCGCGGTGGTCAGCATCGATCCCGATCCGGGGTCGGAGATGTGCGGCGATCCGCCCTTGCCCTTGTTGACCCCGCCGATCCGGCCCAGCGCCTCGGCAAACAGCCCTTCCAGCGGAACGCCCTTCGCCACCTGGTCGTGGATGCCGCGATAGGTGGTGACCATGTAATCGCGCGCGTCGGTCAGCTGCGCGATCGTCGCCGGGATCGCCTCCTGCCCCGTCATCGGCCAGTAGGTGAACATGAATTTGCCGCTGGAGAGCCCCGCCTGGATCACCTTGTCGACCGCGCGGATGCGCGCCATCTGGCGGTAGATTTCCTTCAGGACCGTGGGGTCGATGCCCAGGTTGCTGTCGACGAGCGTAGCCATGTCTGCCTCTCCTGTCGGGCGGGTCCGGTTCGCGAATCCTACACCTACGTTATAGTAGGATTTACCGCAGCCTTCCCCGAGTCAAGCGGTGGCATCCGCCCCGGCGATCCCCATCGCCGGGGCGTCGCCCCTTTTCAGAACCGATATTCGGCGCGCACCCCATAGGTGCGCGGCGGCGACCAGGAGACCAGGTCGGCGAAGGTCGTCGCCAGCTGGCTCTGGATATAGTCGTGGTTGGTCAGGTTGCGGCCCCACACCACCAGCCGCAGCCCCTCCAGCGCCGAGGGCGCGAAGGACAGCTCGGCGTTGAGCAGCGCATATCTGTCCTGGTGGATATGGTCGTTCACGTCGAACGGGAAGCCGCTGTTGTAATTGCCGCTGACATTGATGCCGAAGCGCCCCGCCTCGAACTCATGCCCCCAGTCGATCGCCGCCGTGGCGGTGAATTTGGGGGCGTTGACCAGCTGGTTGCCGGTCACGTCCACCGGCACTTGCACATTGCCGCAGGGATAAGGCAGGAACTGCGCGGCGCACGCCGCCGTCGGGGTCGGCTGGTAGACCGAGGCGCCGGTGAACTCGGTATATTTGCTATCGATATAGGAGGCGGCGACGCTGATCTTCAAATCGCGGCTCACCTCGTAATTGGCGTCGAAGTCGACGCCGTTCACCCGGCCCTTCGCGGCATTCTGGTAGAAGCCGGTCGGCGCCACATAGATGAAGACCTGGATGTCCTTGTAGTCATAGTGGAAGGCCGCGAGGGTGACGTTCAGCCGGTCGGCGATGCGCCCCTTATAGCCGATCTCGAATGCATCGACCGTCTCGGGCCGCACCCCCGGCTGCAGGCAGGACGCGTCGGCGGGCCCGCCGGGGCAGGTGCCGATCAGTGCCGAGTCCACGAAGCCGCTCTTGAAGCCCTTCGAATAGCTCGCATAGAGCATATGCTCGTCGTTCACCTTCCAGCGCAGCACCGCGCGCGGGGTGAACTTCTTGAAGCTGAACGAGCCGCGCGGATCGGGGTAGAAGACCCGCCCCGCATTTTGCGAGCCGAACACCCGCACCTTCTCATAGCTGTAGCGGCCGGCGGCGGTCAGCGTGATCTGGTCGGTCAGGTCGAAGGTCGCCTCGGCATAGCCCGCATAGCTCTTCTTCTTGTTCTTGGCGTAGGAGGTCAGCGCGAACACCGGCGTCGGGGTCGCCGGATAAGGCAGCGGCGGATTATAGGCGTCGAACCGCGACGGATCGAAGCTCTCCTGCCGGTCCATGAAGAAGCCGCCCGCCGAGAAGCTGAACCGCCCGAATTTCTCGGAAACGAAGTTCAGCTCCTGGATATAGGCGCGCGACTTGATCGTCAGATCCTTGATGTCGGCCAGGTTGATCGCCGACTGGTCGACGTCGACGATGTCGGTCACTTGGGCCTTCTGATAGGCGCTGACCGTGTTGAGCGTGCCGATATCGCCCAGCCCGATCTTGCCGAGCAGGCTGAACCCATGGGTCTTGCTCAGCAGGTCGGGGCGGATGTTGGTGGCGAATGTGTGCGGTGCCGACGGCCGCACCGTGCCGGGGAAGAAGCTGGCGATCGCATTGCCCAGCGAATTGCCGTTCAGCGGGGCGCCGGTGTAGACGCCGCTGTCGTTGCGCTTGGTCTCATAGCCCGCGATCGTGAACGAGGTGTCGTCGCTCGCCTGCCAGAGCAGCTTGCCGCGGATCTGGTGGCCGCGCAGCCCCTTGTCATGGCCCCCGCGCAGCAGGTCGCGGTTATAGCCGCCACGGTCGGTCAGCGACCCGGCCACCGCCACCGCGATCTTGTCGCCCAGCGGACCGGTGACCCAGCCATGGGCGAGCTTCTCGTCATAATTGCCATAGCTCGCGACCAGCTCGCCCTTCAGCTCGAAGCTGGGCGCCACCGTGTCGATGATGATCGCGCCGCCGGTGGCGTTCTGGCCATAGAGCGTGCCCTGCGGGCCTTTCAGCACCTGCACCGTCTGGGTGTCGGGCAGCTCGACGATCGCAGCGCTCTGCGTCGGCTGGTAGACCCCGTCGACATAGACCGCGACGTTCGAGCTGTCGCCCAGCGTCGACAGCCCTGAGGAGATGCCCCGGATCGAGGGGCGCAAGAAACCGCCATAGAGCGGCAGCTGCAACCCCGCCGCCACCCGTTCGAGGTCGCGCAAATTGGTGACGCCGGCCTTGGCCAGCCCCTCCTGGTTCAGCGCGGTGATCGCGATCGGCACGTCGCGCAGCCGCTCCGACCGGCGCTGCGCGGTGACGATGATGTCGGTGATGTCGATCGTCGCACCCGCCTCCTGCGGCGCGGTGCCGGCGGGGCTAGCCGCTTCCTGGCCCAGCGCCGGCGCACCGGCGATCAGCGCGGCCAGTGAAACGGCCACGCCCTGAATCCGTGATTTCTTGTGCCCAGGCATTCGCATCCTCCTCTCCCGCGGCACGGGATTGCTTCCCGTTGCCGCCCTTTTTGATTGTGCGATGAACCGACGCGACCAGACGCTACGCGATCAGAAGCCCCCTCCCCTCGAAGCCGCCTCCGCAAACCGGAGACGCGCGAGAAACGCCGCCCGAAGGGCGTGCAGCGATATGTCCGGGCATGCGGATCGGGGCCGAAGCGAGCGGCGAACCCATCAACCATCCTCCCAGAGGAACCGACTTATAGGCGCCGATTTCCTACCACTACGTTTGCGTAGGAATTGCTATGGGCAGGCGCGCCACGAGTCAAGCGCGCTAGGGGTAACTACGGGGTGCAGGATCGCTTTTGGCCGCTACGGCCAAAAGCCTGTCGATCGTCAGGCGTGATGCTCGCGGCCCGCGGTCCAATGCTCGCCGGCGGTGCTGATCGCCTCCAGCAGTTCGGACGGCACCGACGGCTTGATCCCCGCCCCCGGCGCCAGGCTCTGGACGACGCCGCGCACCATGCGCTTCAGCGTGTCGCGATGCACCGGATCGGCGGTCTTGGCGAACTCCATCACCGCATGGCTGATCATCTCGGACAAGGTATAGGCCGCGAAGCCCGCCACCTTGGGGGCGATCCCCTGTTGCAGCAGCAAAGTGCGATAGACGCCCAGCGAGCGGGCCTGCTGTTCCAGATAATAGGCGTTCACCTCGCTCGCCGAGGCGAAGCCGTTGGTAATGCTGCGGACCAGCGGGCCTTCCTGCCGGTAATAGTCGAACATGCAGTCGCAGACGATGTCGAAATATTCGAAAATCGTCTGCGGATCGCGGATCCGCTCGACCGAGATCGCCACGATCCCGCGATAGAAGCCGTCGAGCAGCGCGATCGCCACCGCCTCGCTATTCTCGAAATGCTCGTAGACCACCGGCTTGGAAGCACCGCTCCGCTCGGCCAGCCCCGACATGGTCAGCGCCCCGATCCCGCCCTCGACGATGATGTCGTGCGCGACGCGCAGCAACTGGGTGCGCCGCTCGGCGTGCGGCATGCGCTGGCCCTTGGGTTTTGCCCCTGTTCCGGACCGGAGCCGTCCCTGTCGACGCGGTGCAATATCGTCCAAGCTGATGATCTCACGAAGCCGTCCGGCCCGGCCTTGCGGGCGCGGCCCGATTCCATTTCACCCCGGCGACGGGCTGTCAATCGATCCATGCCCCGATCGCGCAGGACGGCATCCAAGGGTTGACGGCGCGCACCCGGTCCGCTGGATCGGAAATCGACCATCGTTCGAGGAACAGGAGAAAGCATGTCGAGGACCGTTCTTGTCACCGGCGCCACCGCGGGCATCGGCGAGGCCACCGTTCGCGCCTTTGTCGGCGCGGGCTGGAAGGCGATCGCCACCGGCCGGCGATCCGACCGGCTCGACGCGCTGGTCTCCGACCTCGGCGCCGACCGCGTCCACCCCGCCCTGTTCGACGTGCGCGACGAGGCGGCGCGCGACACCGCGCTCGACACTTTGCCCGAGGGGTTTCGCGACATCGATGTGCTCGTCAACAATGCCGGGCTCGCGCTGGGCACCGGCCCCGCCCAGACATCCGACCTGGCGGGCTGGATGACGATGATCGACACCAATGTCACGGCGCTGGTCTCGCTGACCCACAAGCTGCTGCCGGCGATCATCGCGCGGAAAGGCGCGATCCTGAACCTCGCCTCGACCGCGTCGACCTACCCCTATCCCGGCGGCAACGTCTATGGCGCCACCAAGGCCTTCGTGACGCAATTGTCGCTCGGCCTGCGCTCCGACCTGCACGGCACCGGGGTACGCGTCACCTCGATCGAGCCCGGCATGGTCGAGACCGAGTTCACGACGAAGCGCACCGGCGGCGACCAGGCCGCCTCGGACGCGCTCTATCGCGGCTCCGATCCGCTCACCGGCGAGGACATCGCCAAAACGCTGCTGTGGATCGCCGAGCTGCCCCCGCACGTGAACATCAACCGGCTGGAGCTGATGCCGGTGTCCCAGTCGTGGAGCGGCTTTCAGGTGGCGCGTAGCGAGTGACGGGATTGGCCTAGGAAGACAAAATGGCAAGCGTCGCTCCGGCGGAGGATCGTGGGCGATAAGCAGACTGCTGGGAGCAGTCTGCCGCCGGAGATCGGCTCGCAAAGCGAGCCGTAAGCCGCCACGATATTCGCGGCCACCTACTCGCAAGAACCTCTGGCGGCTCCGGCCTCCGCCGGAGCGACGCCTTTCCAATCCCTCACTTCGCCGCGTCCGACTTCAGATAGGCGATGATCGCCGCCCGCTCGGCGGGGTTCGGCACGGTGAAGAACATCCGCGTGCCGCGCACCAGCTTCGGCGGCCCCTGCAGCCACTGGTCGAGCGTCGCCGCATCCCAGACGATCGCCGATCCCTTCAAGGCCGGCGAATAGTTGAACCCCGGCGCCATCCCCGCCTTCCGGCCGACCACGCCCTTGTGCGCGGGGCCGATCCGGTTGGCGGCAAGGCTGTGGCAGCCGCCGCAGCGCGATTGGTAAAGGGCGGCACCGGCAGGGGGTGGGGGTTCCGGTGCCGCCCGGGCCGATGCGGCCAGGGCGGCCACGAACAGGGTGACGGGGATCATCGTGACACGACACCGCATCGGCCTAGCCCTTGTCACTTGTCGATGATGTCGCGGTGCATCGGCGCCAGCGCGGCGATCAGCCGGTTCTGCGCGCGGAACGGCACGTTCATCGCGTTGAGCGTCTTCTGCAATTCCTCGACCAGCGCGAAGAAATCGCCTTCCTTGACGTTCATGCCGCGATGCGCCTCGGCCATGCTGCGGCCGCTATAGGTGCACGGGCCCTTCATGATCACGCAGAACTGCTCGACGAGCTGGGTCTTGATCCGCGGCTGGTCGGCATTTTCGAAGAAGGGGCGCGTCTTCGGATTCTGCACCCAGCGCGGCATCACGTCGTCCATGATCCGCACCAGCCCCTCGCGCCCGCCGAACGCCTCATAAAGGTTCATGTCGTCGGTGATCACCGGCAGGGTCGGCGCGCGCGGCTGGATCGACGGGTCCGACACGGGGGGCTCGGCGGCCAGCACGGCCTGGGGCAAGGTGGCGCACAACAGGACGAGGGGAAGCGTGAATTTCAACATGGCGGGTCTCCTTGGAAAAGACGCTTGGGAGGGATCAGAAGCCGACCTGCAGCGACGCATAGGCGCCGTTCTGGCGGCGCAGCGCGATCTGACCGAGCCGGGCATAGGCCAGCGTGACCGAGACGTTCCTTGTGGCGGCGAAGGCGATATAGGCGTCCCAGGCATTTTCCTCGCGGAAGCTGCTGCCGCCCAGCGCGCCCTCCAGCCGGTTCGACTTGGTGCGGAACTCGCCGCCGATCAGGATCTTGCGGGTGGCGAGATAACCGAACGAGCCCTCGAACTGCGGCTTGTACGTCTGGTCCTTGCCGCCCAGCCCGCCAAAGCCGAGGATACCGAACTGGTTGGCCTTGGTGAACCGCACCGTGCCGTTCAGCAGCACGCTCTGCGACAGGATGATCTTGGTCGCCGCGACATAGAAGTCGGTGCCCTTGCGCTTCAGGCCCAGCGCGCCGCCCACCACCGTCTCGTCGTCGTTGATCTTGTACTGCACGCCCGCCGCCACCTGCGGCAGCAGGCTGTCCTGCTCCAGCACGGCATCGCCGAACAGGCGGACCTTGGCGCCCAGGATCGTCTGGCTGATCGTGTAGCGATTGCCCAGCGCCAGCACGTTGCCCACCGAACGTAGGTTGAAATTCTGGCGCGCGACCGACAGCTCCACCCGGTTGCGGAAGCTCAGCGCGCCGCCATAGGAGGCGAGCGTGAAGTCGCGGGTGTCGACCCCGGTGACGAAGGCGGTCACGCCCATCTCGTCGCGGGTGCCATAGCTGCCGATCAGCGCCCAGGGCGCCAGCCCGCCGCCGCCCGCGCCCTCGATCGTCGAGACGCCGCCGGTCAGCAGCAGGCGGCCGCCACCCGCCAGGAAGGAGCGCCGGTCATCCGATCGCGGCAGCTCCACCGGTGCGGCAGCGGGGGATGCGGACGGTTCCTCTGCGGCGCCTGCTTCGCCATATTCCGCAGAGGTGGAACCAATATCCGCCGCCCTTGCGGCATCGCTCATGAATAACGACGCCGAAGCCGACAATAAAAGACATGATATCCGGCCAAATGATTTCGGATATTTCATCAATCTTCACTCCCTAAGACCGATCCTTCGACCGGTTCTGGCGGGATTACGGACGATGATCGCGGGACGGATGCGGCTTCGTCCGGCTATTTATTTTTCGGGTAGCCGCATCCGGCGAAGGGATCGGGGGCGTATCGGGCGCGCCTGACGAATAACGCCGGAAGCTCCGCGGCCCCTCACGCGGATGGCGTGCGTCCAAAAGCCCGTCGCGCAGCGTATCGGGTTGGAGTCCCTACAGAGTTTCGTGCCATGTCGATCGAAGAAAAAGCCATCGCCTATGTCCTGGGGTCGCTGTCCGAGCAGGAACGCGAGGGCGTCGCGCGCGAGCGCCTGTTCCACCGCGCGCTCGATCGCGAGATAGAACAGGTCGAGCGCGTCTATTCGGCGCTGGCCGATGCCCCTGCCCGCCGGCGCCCCGCCGAGCGACTATGGGGCCAGCTCGTCGCGGCGATCGGCCATGAGGAAAAGGCGTTGGCCGACAAGCTGGTCGAACCCTGCACCGCCGGTGACTGGCAGGATTTCGGCCCGAACATCGAGTTCAAGACGCTGTGGTCGCCCAAGGCGATCCTGATCCGCTGCGGCCCCGGCGCCTTCGAAAGCCAGCACGACCAGCCCCCGGAGGATGACGAGCATATCATCGTCATCGCCGGCGACCTGAAGGTGGGCGGCCGCCGCTTCGGCACCGGCGACTATCTCTGCGTACCGGCCGGCGCGGTCCACGCCCGCATGGACACCGCGGGCGGCTGCATGTTGTTCACCGAATATCGCCCCATCGCCGCAAGCTGACGAAAAACCGACGCCAGAAAACCAAACGGAAGCGTAGAATATTTTCCGCGCCTGCATCCGATCGGCGCCTGCAGTCCGTAACGTTCGAGGCCGCCATCGCGTGCCAGGGTCTCAAGGGGAATTGCCTATGCGCGCGAGGCGCGCCCTACCGACATGGCCTGTCGCCCGCTGCGGCGGCGTGACGCCATTGGGCACCGGGAGGCGATAGATGCTCGCCGTCGCAAAGGGGCGCGATCGGCTCGAGCTGCTGCTCGAACAGGTGGCGCAGGGCGACATGGAGGCGTTTCGCCGTCTCTATGACGATGTCGCCGGCCGCCTGCTCGCCATCACCCACAATATCCTGCGCGACGCCCAGGCCGCCGAGGATGCGGTGCAGGAGGCACTGCTCCGGATCTGGCGCAACGCCGGCCGCTACGATCGGGCGCGCGGCACCCCGCTCGCCTGGATGGGGGTGATCGCCCGCAACGCCGCGCTCGACATGGCCCAGCGCCGGCAGCCGGTGGAGGAGCTGGAGGTCGCCGACACGCTCGACCTCGCCACTCCGGCGATCGAGCCGCCCGACGCGCAGCTCGGCCGCTGCCTCGAACGGCTGCCGCCCGAACAGGCGGCGGCGATCGTGACGATGTACACCTATGGCCTCAGCCATTCGGAACTGGCCGACAGACTCACCGTTCCGCTAGGGACCGCCAAGAGCTGGGTGCGGCGCGGCACCCGCAGCCTGAAGGAATGCATGGGCGCATGACCCGCGAGGAAAAAGCCCAGGGCTATGTGCTCGGCAGCCTGTCGCCGCTCGAGCGCGACGAGGTCGCCCGCGCGCGCCTGTCCGATCCGGCCCTCGACGCGGCGATCGCCGAGCTCGAACGGGGCCTCGCCCCGCTCACCGGCCTCGCCGGCGCCCGGCCGCCTTCGGCGGGCCTGTTCGACCGGGTGGCCACGGCGATCCGGCAGGAGCGCGCGGAACTGGCCGGCAAGGCGGTCGAGCGCTGCGCGGACGGCGACTGGCAGCCCTATGCCCCCGGCATCGAATGGAAGCCGCTCTGGTCGTCGGACACCTGCATGCTCCGCTGCCAGCCCGGCGCGGTGCTCGCCCCGCACGATCATGCCCGGCACGAGCATCTGCTGGTCCTGTCCGGCGACCTCTCGATCGGCGGACGCACCCTCTCCACCGGCGACTATCACCTCGCCCCCGCCGGCACCGGCCATGGCGCGATCGGCACCCGCACCGGCTGCCTGCTGCTGGTGCAATATGGCGATCCGGCCGAGCCGGTGGCGATCGACGCGGGCTGAGCGCCCTCAGGACCGCGCCGCGACCGTCCCTTCCGGCCGCGTTCGAACGACATCATAATAAGCGACATAGCCGACGTGATCGGAGAGCATCCGCTCGTCGAAGTCATGTCCGAAGGGCACGCTGAGGCCGTCCACCGCCAGCGCCATCCGCGCGCCGGGCACCGACAGCTGCCAGTCGCGTGCGCGCTTCATCGAATAGGCCGCGTCCGACGGCATCGCGCCGCAGATCGCGGGGGATGCCGAACAGGTGCGCAGCGCATCCTTGACGATGCCGGGCGCGCGCTCTCCCCATTTGAGGAGATGCGCGGCGAAATAGGCCTGGCGGGACGCGCGCCGCCCGACATTGAAGTCGCCCGCCATGATCATCGGCGTGCCCGGCTTCACATGGGCCGCCAGGAAGCGGTCGAGCGCGTCGATCTGGCGGCGATAGGCATAGAAGGAGCGCGCGTCGTCGACATGCGAGGCGTGGCGCGAATTGAGGTGGACGTTGACGACGGCGATCGGCTCCGCGACGCCGGGCACCGCGATCGTCACCAGCATCGCGCCCTTGTTGGCGAGGCAGTCGAAACCCGCGCAGGCATAGCCGGGAAAGGCCATGCGGCGAACCGACAGGATCGGATAGTCGGACAATATCTGGAGGCCGCTGTCGACCAGCTTGCCGCTGCGCTCGCCCATCAGGAAGCTGCCGGCCTTCTGGAAGGCGCGGTCGGCGTCGCTCGATGCGGCGGCGCCCGCCATCGCGCGATCGGGGCCGTCGATGACATAGCGATAGCCGCCCAGCGTCCCGATCCGCTTGGCCTGCTCGGTGAAGGCCTCCTGCAGCACCACGATGTGCGGCTGCTCACCCAGCATCCGCAACCCCGCCAGACGCTCGCCGATCTGCTCCAGCGCCGCCTCGCGGCCCAGCCGCACCGGCCAGGGCAGGCCTTCGACATTATAGGTCATCACCGACAGGCGGGCATTGCCCTTCATGTTGGTGATCACGAACGGCGTCGTCCCGTTGGCCGGCCGCATCAGGCCGGGCAGCGACAGCGCCAGCACCAGCAGGATCAGCACGCCGGCCAGCTTCGTCACCATCTTCCTATCCACGTCACGGCCTCCGCCTCGGTTCGAGCGGCAAGACGGCGACCATCCCGGAAAGCCGCATCATCCTCGTTCGAAATTTTCCGGCCGGGCGGTGATGCGGCTTCGCTCCGGCGGCGGCGTCTGAGCAGCATGAGGATCGGATTTCTGTTCAACCACGACCAGGTCCACCAGGTCGCCCATGCCCTGCCGATCGCGCTGGCGATGCGCCGGCTGATGCCCTCGGCCGAGGTGGTTGTCGCCACCACCAACGCCCGGCTGACCGCCGAAGTCCACCGCCTCGCCGGCCCCCGCGCTTCCGACCTGCACATCGTCGAACTGGGCCTGCGCCGCACCTCTACCCGCCTGCTCGCCGCTGGCCTCGAATGGGCGCTGCCGGTGCGCAAGATCGGCGCCTATCGCGACAATCTCGACTTTTTCGCCGGCCTCGACGCGCTGGTCGTCACCGAGAAGACCTCGCTGTTGCTGAAGACCCGCTATGGCCTGACCACGCCGATCATCCACACCCGCCATGGCGCCGGGGATCGCGCGATCGGCTTCAACAAGGCCAGCGCCGGCTTCGACCGGGTGCTCGTCTCGGGCCCGAAGATCCGGCGGCGGCTGGAGCAGGAGGCCGGTGTCCCCGGTGATCGGATCGACAGCGTCGGCTATGCCAAGTTCGACCTGATCGGCGACCGCCGCCCGCGCCTGCCCTTCCAGGCGAACGGCAAGCCGACCGTGCTCTACAACCCGCACCCCTCGCCGCACCTGTCGTCCTGGTATCGCCACGGCCGCGCGGTGCTCGAACATTTCCTGCGCGACGATCGCTTCAACCTGATCTTCGCGCCGCACGTCATGCTGTTCCACCGCCGCTTCGTCGTGACCATCGACAAGCTTCGGATCGATCGGCCCGGTACGATCGAACAACGCTTCCGCGACGCCCTCAACATCCATGTCGACCTGGGCAGCAGCGCCTCCACCGACATGACCTACACTTTGGCGGCCGACATCTATCTGGGCGACGTCAGCAGCCAGATCTACGAGTTCCTGCACCGGCCGCGCCCCTGCGTGTTCCTGAACAGCCAGCATGCCGACTGGCGCGAGGACGCCAATTACGCCCATTGGGCGGCCGGCCCGGTGATCGCCGATCCCGCCAATCTGGGCGCGGCGATCGACTGGGCGATGCTCGCCCGCAGCCGCTACGAACCGATCCAGCAGCGGCTGTTCGCCGATAGCTTCGATCTGACCGGCGAAGCCTCGTCGGTGCGGGCGGCGCGCGCCGTTCTCCAGCATCTGGGCGTAGCGGCGATCGAAGACGCCCCGCGCGCCGACGGTGAACTGGCGGCCTGATCTTGCCGCTTCGCAAGGATATCTGGCGCCCGGCGATCGTCGAGCGCGCGATGCGCGACATCGTCGCCGACGGTTCGCTGGAAGGCGCGCCGCTGCGCTGGCTACCGGCGATGCGCGACTACAGCTTCCGCGCCGACCCATTCGGCCTGTGGCAGGGCGACCGGCTCCACATTTTCGTCGAGCGCTTCGACTATCGCGACCGGCATGGGGTGATCGAGCTGTTCGTCTATGACGCGCGGCTCAACCTGGTCTATCAGCGCGATGTGCTGGTCGAGCCCTGGCATCTCTCCTACCCCTTCATATTCGAGGCGGAGGGCGAGATCTGGATGCTCCCCGAAGCGCATCGCTCGGGCGGGCTGACGCTCTATCGGGCGGTCGACTTCCCCCATCGCTGGGAACGGGCGGCGCGGATCGAGCTCGACCGGGTCGCGGTCGACGCGACGCCTTTCCATCATGACGGGCTGTGGTGGCTGTTCTACACCGCCGCCGACGACCGCCGCAGCAAGATCGGCGAGCTGCGCATCGCCTATGCCGAGACGCTGACCGGCCGCTGGCGCCCCCACCCGGCCAATCCCGTCCGCTGGGACGCCGCGAGCGCGCGGCCTGGCGGCACGCCGATCCTGATCGATGGCCGGATCGTGCTGCCGGTACAGGACTGCACGTCTACCTATGGCGGCGGTCTGCGCATGCTGACGATCGAGCGGCTCTCCCCCGATCGCTTCGCCGCCGAGGCCAGCCCGCTGCTCGTGCCGCCCTCAGCCGCTCCCTCCTATGAAGGCCTGCACACGCTGTCCGCCGCCGGGGACGTCACGCTGGTCGACGTCAAGCGCACCCGGCTGTCGCTCAAAGGGCTCGCGATAGAGGCGCAGCGGGAGATTGGGCGTCTGCTCGCGCGGGGTTGAGCGCGAGCATGCGATCGACCACGGCCCGGCCGGCGGCTTCGAAACGATCCGGGCCGAAGCGGGTCAGCACCATGTGCCGGGCCTGGGCGCCCATATTGTCCATGCGGAGCGGGTTGCGGAGCATGGTCGCGATCTTGAACGCCAGCGGCTCGATCGCACCGGACGGCACCAGTTCCCCGGTGATCCCCGGCTTCACCGACAGCCCCAGCTCCCCCGCTACCGAGGCGACCACGGGAAGCCCGGCTTGCATCGCTTCATGCGCGGCGATGCAAAAACCTTCCGACCACGAGGGCTGCACATAGAGGTGGAGATTGGCGAGGAAGGCGCGGGGGTCGGCGATGAAGCCGGGAAAATGGACGTCGCGCAGCCCCAACGCAGCAGCCTGCGCCACCAGTCGCTCGCGCTCCGCACCGTCGCCGCCGATCGTCAGTTTGAAGGCGAAGCCCGCCGATTGCAGGATCGCGGCGGCGCGCAGCAGCAGATCATAGCCCTTCACCGGATGAAGCCGCCCCAGGCTGCCGACCCGCATCATTTCCCCCGGCCGCCAGCCGGCGGCGCGGGGCGCATCGGGATCGGCGCGGAAGATCGGCCAGGTCATCAACCGGTCGTCGGGAATGTGCAGCCGTTCGGCGGTCAGCGCAGCGACCATGTCCGAATCGGCCACCCACAGCGCCGAGAGCCGCCGGTTCATCCGCAGCAGATGCCGGTTGGCGGGCTTCAGGAAGGCGGCATGCTGCCAGCTGATCACCGGTCGCGACAGGCGCAGCCCCGCCAGCTGACCCAGCAGGGTCGCGCGGGTCAGCGAGGTCCAGATGTGGCTGGGCCGAAAGCTGCGCATGCGCTCGATCACCCAGCCGAGCGCGGCCAGATGGTCGCGCTCGCCGCCGTCCCGCACCTCGACCGCGAAGCCCGCATCCTCGATCGCCGCGATCGCGCGGCCGTCGCGCCGGGTCAGCGCGAAGACGCGGACCTGCGCGCCACAGCGCCGCAGCACGCCCAGGATCGCCGGCACCGGAGACGCCGCCCCGCCACCTTCCATCGAGTTGATGAGATAGGCGATGCGCAGTGGCGCGCGCTCGTGCGGAACATAATACATGGCGCGAGGACGCCGCCACACCGGCGGACCCGCATCTCCCCACCGCCTTGCCGTGAAAAATATTCCAGGTGCGGTTTTCCTGCGTCACCGGCGTCTTCCCTGCGCCGACCATGACGGGAGCTGAGGGAATGCGAAGGGCCGGGGCCGCGCCCGCGATAACGGCGATGCTGGCGATGAGCGCGCCGGCGGGGGCTGCATCGATGCTGATGCCGTGCGACGGCTGTGGGGCGCTCGCACCCACGCGGCACGCGGTGCCGTCGCGCAAGGCGATGGTCGAACCGAACGGAGGCCTGACGATAGCCCCATCCTCCTATGACGATCTGTTCCGCGCCGGCCACGCCGCCGCGCGGGGGTTGACCGACCGCTGGTCGGCACGGGTCTTCCAGGCCGGCGACAGCGGTTTCTCGATCGAGACCGTGCGCCGTATCGCCAATCGCGCGGCCGCCCCCGAAGCGATCGGCGCCCACCGCGACAAGCTGTCGGCCGGATCGATGACCCTGCGCTACGCCACCGGCATCGGCGCGGTCGACACGCTCGCACTGGGGCTAGCCGCCGGCATGGAGAAGCGCCGCTTCGCGCTCGACCTGGCGCGCGGACATCATGTCCGCAGCCAGTCGGCGGGCCTCGTCGCCAGCTGGACACATGGCAGCGCCTGGCGACTCGATGGCGGCTATCGCGCCGATTTCGGCAGCCGCAGCGCCACTCCGCTCGAACGCGGCATCCAGCTGGTCCAGGGGGCCGCTCGCACCCAGCGAGGCGCCTGGACCGCGCTCAGCTACACGATCGGCCCGCCCGACGCGGCGCGCAGCCTGTCCTTCGGCCTGCGCGCGCAAGCCTTCCGGCTGGCCGAGGGCGATCGGCAGGCGCTGGGCGCGTCGAGCCGCTCCGATGCCCGCATCGCCCTCACCACATCCTTCCGGTTCCGCTGATGACCAGCTTGACCGCCGACCGCCCCTCGACCAGCCTGTCCTCGCGCCCCACAGGTCGCTATGAGGTGGCCAGTCCAACGCGCCATGAGAGCCACGAGAAGAGCCGGATGACCGAAGACGGGCTCGAAGCCATCTTCATGACCCACCGACCGATGCTGCTGCGCTTCTTCGCGGCGCGCGGCGGCGGTGCGGATATCGACGACCTGCTTCAGGAACTCTGGCTCAAGGTGCGGTCGGCCCAGACCGGCCCGATCGCCGAGCCCGCCTCCTATCTGTTCCGCATGGCCGACAATCTGCTGCTCGACCGGCGCCGCGCCGATCTGCGCCGCAGCCGGCGCGACGACCAGTGGACCGGGATCACCCGCGGCACCGTGATCGACGTCGCCGACACCCCCTCCGCCGAGCGGGTGATGATCGCGCGCGAGCGGCTGCGCCTCGTCGACGATGCGATCGACGCGCTGGGCGAGCGCACCGCCGGCATCTTCCGCAGCTACCGGATCGAAGGCGCGCACCAGCGCGACATCGCCGCCCGAATCGGGATCAGCCTCAGCGCGGTCGAAAAGCATCTCCAGAAAGCCTATCGTGCGCTCGCGGAGGTTCGCGGCCGGCTGGATGCGGATTCCGACACGCCGCGTCGTCTGGACGTCGAAGGAACCAACGATGTCGCAGACTGACGAGACTATGAGGGAGGAGGCCGCCGCCTGGTTCGTGCGGCTGCGCGACCCCGCCACCGCCGACTGGGTGGGCTTCACCGCCTGGCTGGAACAGGATCCCGCGCACAACGCCGCCTATGAGGCGGTGGCGCTGGCCGATGAGGATTATGGCGAGCTGGTCGCCGAGACCGCCCCACCACGGCCCTCCAACGACAACCCCGCCGTGCCCGCGCGACGGCTGGGCCGCATGGCAGGCTGGGCCACCGTGGCCGCCGCCGCCGTGGCCGCGATCGGCTATCCGATGCTGACGACCGCGCCCGAGACCTATGCGGTCGAGACCGTGGCCGGTCAGCGCAACATCGTCCATCTCGACGACGGCACCCGGATCGACCTCAACGGCGGATCGCGACTCACCCTGCGCAAGGGCGACAACCGCTTCGCCTCGCTCGACCATGGCGAAGCGACCTTCACCGTGACCCATGACGAGGCGCATCCCTTCACCGTCCATGTCGGCGACGACGTGATCCAGGACGTGGGCACGGTGTTCAACATCGTCCGCGACAAGGGGGTGATGGAGACAGCGGTGTCGCAGGGCGCGGTGATCTACAATCCCGATGGCGAGGCGGTGCGCGTCAATGCCGGCCAGGTCCTGCGGCTGTCGGCCGACGGGCGCAACGCGACGGTGAGCGCGATCGCCCCGGCCGAGGTGGCGACGTGGCGCAACGACCGGCTGGTCTACAACAACGCCCCGCTCTCGCGCGTGGCCGCCGATCTGTCGCGCAACCTGCACGCGCCGGTTCGGATTTCTCCGGACATTGCGGCGCGGCCGTTCAGCGGCGTAATCATGCTCGACGGCGACGAGGCCGCGCTGCTCCCGCGTATCGGGGCGATGCTGGATGTGACGATTACGCATGAAGTCGATGGTTGGCGCCTGTCGTCGCATCCTGGTGGCAGCCGCTAGGGGATGGATCTGTATCGCGATGGTGGGGGCGTCGGCACAGCCGGCGCTCGCGCGTGACGCGCGTGTATTCGACATCAAGGCCGGCCCGCTGTCCGACGCGCTGGTCGCTCTCGGCGTCCAGGGCGGCATCAATATCGGCCTCTCCAGCCCGACGATGCTGGGCACCCCGGTGCGGGCGGTGCACGGCCGGCTGACCGTCGACGCCGCCCTGAAGCGCCTGCTGGCGGGCAGCGGCCTGCACGCCGTCCGCATCGACGACCGCAGCTATACGATCGCCGCCGATCGCCCGAAACCCCGCGCCGCCGAGGCATCGGCGCCGCCCGCGACGCTGACCGGTTCGAGCGACATCATCGTCACCGCCAGCAAGCGCGACATCCGGCTGCGCGACTTTCCGGGGACGATCGCGATGCTCGACGCGACCCGCGCCGGGCTCAACGGCACCGCGCGCTACGGCACCCAGGCGATCGTCGACAACATCCCCAGCCTGTCCTCCACCCATCTCGGCCCCGGCCGCAACAAGCTGATCATCCGCGGCGTGGCCGACAGCAGCTTCACCGGCCCGACCCCGGCGATCGTCGGCCAGTATCTGGGCGACATCCGCCTCAACTATAACGCGCCCGACCCCGACCTGAACCTCTACGACATGGCCAGCGTCGAGGTGCTGGAGGGGCCGCAGGGCACGCTCTATGGCGCCGGATCGCTGGGCGGCATCGTCCGCCTCGTCCCCCAGAAACCCGACCTGACGAAGATCGCCGGCTCGCTGGCCGCGGGCTATGGCAAGGTCGAGGGCGGTGGCCCCAGCGACGATCTGGCTGCGATGATCAACCTGCCGATCCTCGATGGCGCGCTCGGCCTGCGGGCCGTGGCCTATCGATCGATCGACGGCGGTTATCTCCGCGACGCCACGCGCGGGCTGAGCCATATCAACCGCTCGAAGACCCAGGGCGGGCGCCTGGCGCTGACCGCCAAGCTCGGCGACGGCTGGACGATCGACCTCGGCGCCACCGCGCAGGACATCAACAACGCCGACAGCCAATATGCCGAGCGCGGCCTGCCCCGCTACACGCGCGCCAGCGCGATCGCCCAGCCCTTCGACAACGACTATCGGCTCGGCCAGATCGTCGTCACCAAGAACTGGGGTTCGCTGGCGCTGCTCTCCGCCACCGGCATCGTCCGCCACGATGTCGACGAGCGCTTCGACGCGACCCCGGCCGGCGAACCGATCCCGCAGGCGTTCCACCAGGACAACCACATCACCCTGTTCTCCAACGAGAACCGCCTGTCGCGGCAGCGCGCCGACGGCACCGGCTGGCTGCTCGGCACCAGCTTCATCTCGAACAGCGAGCGGCTGACCCGCGATCTCGGCCCCGCCACCGCGCCGGTCCGCATCGCCGGGGTCCGCAACTCGGTCACCCAGATGGCGGTCTATGGCGAGCTGGGGGTCGGCTTCGGCCGCTTCATCCTCACCGGCGGCGGTCGCGTGGCGCGCAGCCGCCTGACCGGCGAACTGATCGACGCCGGCCAGGACATGGCCGAGCCCAACCGCAACGAAACCGAGATACTGCCCTCGGTCGCGCTGAGCTGGCGTCCGCTCGCGCGGCTGACCGCCTATGTCCGCTATCAGGAAGGCTTCCGCCCCGGCGGTCTCTCGGTCACGGCCGGGGATAGCGGGGTCGTCTCGCAACGCTTCCTGGGGGACAGCATCGTCACCCTCGAAAGCGGGCTGCGCCTGGGCCAGCCGAGCGACCGCTTCTCGGCCTCGATGAGCGCGTCGTTCAGCCATTGGGAGCATATCCAGGCCGATCTGGTGGCGACCACCGGCCTTCCCTACACCGCGAACATCGGCAATGGCCGCATCTTCGGCTTCGAGGCCAATGCGCGCTGGGCGCCGTCGCATCGGTTCGCGATCGAAGGCGGGCTGTTCCTCAACGACAGCGAGCTGACCGCGCCCTCCACCGGCTTCGAGGACGCCGCCCATGCCGAACTGCCCAATGTCGCGCGGATCGGCGCGCGGGCGGGCTTCGTCTACACCCGCCCGCTCAACGACCGGCTGACCGCCACTCTGCGCGGATCGGTGCGCTATTTCGGCCATTCGCGGCTCGGCGTCGGCGACACGCTCGACATCGAGCAGGGCAATTATGCCGACACCGCGCTGGGCCTCAGGATCGGCACCGAGCGGATCGGCGTCTCGATCGACGCGACCAACATGTTCGACGCCGATGCCAACCGCTTCTCGCTCGGCAATCCCTTCGGGGTGATGGACCGGCGCCAGATCACCCCGCAGCAGCCGCGCAGCTTCCGGTTCGGGATCGATGCCCGCTTCTGACCGCCGCCTGCTCGCGTCGATCCACGACGTGTCGCCGCGTTTCGAGAAACAGGTCGAGGCGTTGACCGAGCGGCTCTCGCGTCTGCTCGGCGGCCCGCGCTTCGCGATGCTGGTGGTCCCCGATCATTGGAGCGAGGCCCCGATCGCCGGCAATCGCGCCTTCGCACGGAGGCTGCGCGACTGGCACGCCAGCGGGATCGAGATGTTCGTCCATGGCTGGTTCCACCGCGACGACAGCCGGCACCAGGGCGCCACCGGCTTCAAGGCCCGCCACATGACCGCGGGCGAGGGCGAGTTTCTGGGCCTCGACCGCGCCACCGCGCTCGACCGGATGCGGCGCGGCCGCGCGCTGATCGAGGACATCATCGGCGCCGAGGTGGCGGGCTTCATCGCCCCCGCCTGGCTCTATGGGCCCGGCGCGCTCGCGGCGCTGGGCGAGGCGGGCTTCGTGATCGCCGAGGATCATATGCGGGTCTGGTCGCCCGCCAGCGGCCAGGCGCTGGCGGGCGGCCCGGTGGTCACCTGGGCCAGCCGTAGCCCCACCCGGATCGCCAGCTCGCTCGCCTTCGCCGCGCTGGCCCGCCACGCGCTGCGGCCGATGCCCATCGTGCGGATCGCGGTCCATCCCGGCGACACCGGCGTTCCCCGGCTGCTCGACAGCATCGACGCCACCGTCGCCGGGCTCGCGCGCGGCCGCGTGGCCGCGCGCTATCGCGACCTGCTCTCCACGTAAAAAATCCCTCTCCGGGCACTGCGGGAAAGCGGCCCCCGTGGCGTCCTTCGCTCGACAGGGCAAAGTGATGAGGGCCGAGTGTCGTCCAGTGTGAATGCCGCGTCCGCAGACCTTCCGTCGATCGATCTACCGAACCGCAACTGGCAGAAATGGCTCTCGGCCGCCGTGTCGATCCTGCTGCTCGGCGCCGTGATACGGCAGTTCGGCAAGATCGACCCGACGGAGCTCTTCGCTTCCATCCCCGCCAGCCCCGGCTTCTGGCTGGCGCTCGGGGCCTATTATCTCGCGCTGCCTTCGTCCGAATGGCTCATCTTCCGCCGGCTGTGGCGGCTGCCCGCCAGCGGTTTCGCGGCGCTGCTGCGCAAGCTGGTGAGCAACGAGATACTGCTCGGCTATAGCGGCGAGCTGAGCTTCTATGCCTGGGCGCGGCGCCATTCCGGGCTCACCGCGGCGCCCTTCGGCGCGATCAAGGACGTCAGCCTGCTCTCCGCCATCGCCGGTAATGTCGCGACGCTGGCGATGCTGGCCATCGCCTGGCCGCTCGTCCCGCCGCTCCATGCCGGGCTGCGCACCGGCGACCTGGCGCTGTCGATCGGCGCGGTGCTGGTCCTCTCGATCGCCGCCGGGCTGCTCAACCGCCGGCTCTTCTCGCTGCCCGGCCGCCAGCTTCGCTTCATCCTGGCGGTGCATCTCGGCCGCATCGCCGCCACCACCTTGTTGTCGGGAATCCTCTGGCATTGCACCCTGCCCACGGTCGCGCTCGACCTGTGGCTGGTGCTCGCCGCGCTGCAACTGCTCGTCACCCGCCTGCCCTTCGTCCCCAACAAGGACCTCGTCTTCGCCAACGCCGCGCTGCTGATCGTCGGTTCGGGCAGCGACGTCGGCCGGCTGATGGCGATCGTGGCGGGGCTGATCTTCGTCATCCACCTGCTCGTCGGCCTGGTGCTCGCCGCCGTCGACCTGGGCGGCCAGGCGCGCGGATGAGCGGGTTCGTTCTGGCGATGGCGGGCGCGGCGCTGCTCTCCACCCCCGATCTCGGCACGCGCGAGGGCCGTTGCCGCACCGACGAGGCGGGTCCGGCGCTGCTGATCGAGGCCGTCGGCCTGAAGGACCGGCTGGGGCTGTTGCGCGCCGAACTCTATCCCGCCGTAGACGGCGACTTCCTGGCCGACGACAATGTCCTGATCGCCGCCGGCAAGACCTTCGCCCGCGTCGACATGCCGGTGCCCCTGTCGGGGCCCGTCCGCCTGTGCATCCGGGTGCCGCGCCCGGGCCGCTACGCGCTGTCGCTGCTCCATGATCGCAACGCCAATCGGAAGTTCGACCTGTCGGAAGACGGGATCGGCTTTCCCGGCAATCCCAGGCTTGGCTGGTCCAAGCCGAAGGCCGCAAGGGCTTCGGTGGAGGCTGGCCGGGGCCTCACCCCGGTCGAAATCCGGCTGAACTACCGCCGTGGCCTGTCCCTGCGTCCCCTGGAGGTCCGATGAAGATCGTCGATGTCAGCGCCTTTTACGCCCCCGAGGGCGGCGGCGTGAAAACCTATGTCGAGCAGAAGATCCGGGCGCTGTCGGCGCGCGGCCATGAACTGGTGATCGTCGCGCCCTCGGCGCAGGACGGTGTCGAGCCACGCGGCGCGCATTGCCGGATCGTCCACATCGCCTCGCCCACCATGCCGCTCGATCGCCGCTATCGCTATTTCGCCGAGGCCGGTCCGGTCCACGCCGTGCTCGATGCCGAGCGCCCCGATTTCGTCGAGGCTTCCTCGCCCTGGCGCACCGCGACGATCGTCGCCGAATGGCAGGGAAGCGCCCCGCGCGCGCTGGTGATGCACGCCGATCCGCTCGCGGCCTATGCCTATCGCTGGTTCGGCCCGATCGCCGACCGCACGACGATCGACCGCCATTTCCAGTGGTTCTGGAACCATCTGCGCCGCAACGCCCGCCGCTTCGACCGGGTGATCTGCGCCAATCGCAGCTTTGCCGGGCGGCTCACCGCCGGCGGCGTGCCCCATGTCGAGGTGCTGCCGCTCGGCATCGATGCCGGCGTCTTCAGCCCCGCCCATCGCGACGAAGCGCTGCGCGCCGATCTGCTGGCCCGTTGCGGGCTCGGTCCCCAGGCACGGCTGCTGCTGGGGGTCGGCCGCCACAGTTCGGAGAAGCGCTGGCCGATGGTGATCGAAGCCTGCCAGCGTGCGAGCCTGCGCCGCCCGATCGGGCTGGTGCTGGTCGGCGGAGGCCGCGACAGCGCCCGCATCCGGCGCAAGATCGGCGGCAACCCCCATGTCCACATGCTGGCGCCGATCCGGGATCGCGCGCTCCTGGCGCGGGTGATGGCCAGCGCCGACGCGCTGATCCATGGCTGCGAGGCCGAGACCTTCGGCCTGGCCGCCGCCGAGGCCGCCGCTTCGGGCCTGCCGCTGATCGTCCCCTCCGAAGGCGGCCCCGCCGATCTCGTCCTGCCCGGCTGCGGCGAACGCTTCACGCCCGCCGACAGCCGTTCGGCCGCCGCCGCGATCGGGCGGCTGCTCGCGGTCGATCCGCAGCGGCTGCGCGCCGGTGCGGGGGACGCCGCCGGGCGCATCGCCACGGTCGAAGATCATTTCGATCGGTTGATCGCCACCTATACCGGCCTCGCCGCGCCTCGCCGTGCCGTCGCCTGAGGAGCCCGGCATGCATATCCTCCCCTCGCTGGACCGCACCGCCAGCCATATCGCGATCATCCTGCACGACTTCTCGACCGGCGGCAGCGAGCGCATCGCCATCCGCCTGGCCAATCAGTGGGTCCGCACCGGTCGCAAGGTCACCATCCTCTGCGGCGTCTCCACCGGCCCCGCCCGGGCCCATCTCGATCCCGCCGTGTCGGTGGTCGGCGTCTGGCCCGAGATACGGCGCAGCCTGTTGTCACGGATCGTGCTGGGCCGCGCGCTGGCCGAATGCATCGCGCTGCTGGAGCCCGACCTGATCTTCGTGCCCGGCAATTTCCACATCCCGGTGATCGCGGTGCTCGCCCGCCTGCTCGGCCCGCGCCGTCCGGCGATCGTCTGCAAGCTCAGCAACCCGCTGCGCCGCACCGGGCGCCCGGCGCCGCTGCAGGCGCTGTTCGGCATGGTGGTCCGCCGGATGCTGCGGCCGGTCGACGGCATCGTCGCGATGGCGGCGGCGCTCGCCGAAGAGGCTCGCATCGTCCTGAAGCGATCGGACATCAGGCTGATCCACGAGCCCAATATCGACGCCGCCCATCGCCCCCCACGCGACATCGGGCTGCGCGACGGGCGGACCATCGTCTGCGCCGGCCGGCTGGTGCCGCAGAAGAATTTCGAGCTGGCGATCCAGGCCTTCGCGCGGATCGATCGCCGGCTCGACGCCCGCCTGCTGATCCTGGGCGATGGCGAGCGGCGGCTGTCGCTGGAGACGCTGGTCGACCGGCTCGGCCTCAATCACCGGGTGCAGTTCGCCGGCCATGTGCCCGACATCCGCCCCACCCTCGCGCGCGCCAGCCTGTTCCTGCTCAGCTCGCGCTACGAAGGCTATCCGGCGGTGCTGATCGAAGCGCTCGCGGCGGGCGTTCCCGTGGTCGCCACCGACTGTTCGCCGGCGCTGGCGGAGATCATCAGCGAGCCCGCCTTCGGCCGGATCGTCGAGGCCGATCCGGTGGACATGGCCGCGGCGCTGGAGGCGATCCTGCGGGTGCACCGCCCGCCCATCGACGCCGGCCGGCTGATGGAACGTCATCGCGCCGACGGCGTCGCCACCCGCTATCTGGCGCTGTTCGACAGCCTGGTTCAGCTGCGCCCGAGTTCCAGCGTCCGCGCATAGGGGACGCCCGGCTCCAGGCAATCGACGATCGCCCGCGCCGCCCGCTCGGCCGCGGGGGTATCACCCATGGCGATGCTCGCGGCGAAGAGCTGTTCCTGCGCGGGCCGGTAGATATCGGGATGCCATTCGGCCGCCACCCGCAGCATTTCGCCGAGATCGCCGAGATCGTCGATGACATGCCCGGCCCGCCAGCTGATCAGCCGCGGATCGGCGGGCCCCAGCATGCCATGCGCGTTGAGGAAACCGCAGGGCCGCGGCCGGGCCAGGAAATCTTAGAGCTGGCTGTTCGCATCGCCCAGATAGATGTCCGCGCATTCCAGATAGGCCCGTGTCGCGAGCAGGCTGCTGCTCAGATCGGCATGGATGTTCGGCGCCTGGAGGTAACGCACGCCGGGCCGATAGACCCGGCGCGGAAACCAGCGTCCGGCGGGACGGACGAAGCGCTGCTCGAACAGATAGGGATGCGGCGCCAGGATCAGGCGATAGTCGGGGTGATCGGCGAACCATTCGAGAAGCGCCGCCCCCCAGCGAAACCAGGAGGAGAGCCGGGGCGACCAGTGCGGATTGTAGATCACCGTCCGCCGTCCGTCGTCGGGCCAGAGCCGGATCGGCGGGGTGGGCCGGTCGAAGATCGGCGAGCCGGTGATGCGGATTCGATCCGCGGGCATGCCGGCCTCCCCGATCAGCCTGATCCTGGTCTTCTCACCCGCGACGAGAATCCGCTCGAAGGCTTCGCCCGAAGCCCTCGGCAGATCATGATCCCCGCCATTGGGACAGAGCAGGATCCGCTTGCCATAGCCCACCGCGCGCTCCGCATGGGTCACCACGATCAGGTCGAACGACGGCAGCACCTCGGCCTCGTGCAGCACGGCGTCGCGGTCGATCGACCCGCCGGGCCACGCCATCGACGGGCGCAGCCGCAGATGCACCGGAGCGGGGGCATATTGCGCCTGGACCTTCCGCACGTCGCGGGCCGCGCGGTGCGTGAGCGTTGCAAAGAAGATCTGCCAGTCGGGCCGGGATTCCGCCAGGCTCTGCGCGATGGAGGCGACCTGCGGGACATGGTGGAGGTCGTCGCCACCGATGACAAATGCAATTCTCATGGAAGCCATGACGCCGCCGCCACCCCAGACCCGCAGCTCCGGCTGACAGGGGATAGCGGCGGTGGTCCGGGCACCTATGCTCGGCGGCGATTTCTGTTTTCGGGGGTATCAACGCACGCGGATCAAAATCCGCGAGGGGAAAATGGTGCCCAGGGACGGGGTCGAACCGCCGACACTGCGATTTTCAGTCGCATGCTCTACCAACTGAGCTACCTGGGCACTCCGCGTTGGAGGCGTGCCTATAGAGGCGGGTTGCGCCTTATGTCCAGCCCCCGATTCAGCTTTTTATTCGGCCTCGGGATCGGCGGGCGGACCGGGGATGCGATAGCCCTCGTCCAGCCATTTGAGCAGGTCGCGGTCGCGACAGCCCTGGCTGCAGAAAGGATCGAACTGCTGGACCGCGGGCTTGCCGCAGCCGGGGCATTTAGGGATTTTGTGCGTCGACATGTCCCGCCGATATGGCGAGCCCGGGCACTGCGCGCAAGCCGATCGGTGCGCCGATCCGCCGCGCCAGCTCGGCCTGCCAGTCCTCGCGCGCCGCGATCCGCTCGATCACCGCCGGAGCGGCACTGAGCGTTCGCGTGCCGCTCCCCGGCGTCCGCTCCGCCCGGCGCAGCAGCGCGCGCGCCGCGCAGCCCACGGGGTCACCCTGCAGCCGTTCGGGGATCGAGGCGCGCGCGCGACGGCGCACGATCTGGAGGAAGCCGAATCCGTTCACCGCGGTCCGCTCGAACGGCTGGGGCAAGATCGAAGCGACCGCCTCTCCCGCCGCCTGGCGGCCCGCCTTGCTGCCCGCGGTCGGCAGGTCGATGCCGATCGAGCCGGCGATGCCGTGGCGCTGGATCATCCGCGCCGCCGCCGCCGCGCCCGCCACCGCCAGCGCCGCGGGGTCGAGCCAGCCGTCGATGTCGATCAGGTTCATCGCCGGGGTCAGCGACAGGCGCAGCCCGCCGCCCTCGAACCCGGCCTCGCCGCTCGCCGCCTCCTCCAGCAGCTCGGACCAGCCGGCCGCCTCCAGCGCATCGGGCTCATGCGCGCGCAGATGCCGCACGGGGTCGCCACTCGCCTCGATCCGCGCGAGCAGGCCCGCCCCTTCGGTGGCCACCGCCCCCTCCACCGCCCGCCGGACGAGCGCCAGCTTGGCGCGCCCCGGCTCGGGCA
>CAUTRN010000012.1:0-143432 GCA_963540925.1 uncultured Sphingomonadaceae bacterium | reverse complement strand
AAGGCTCTTCAGCGCGGTCAGATTCGTCAGTGCTCCTATGTCGCTCACCGGCGTGTCCATAAGGTCAAGGTCCTCCAGCGCGGTCAGATTCGTCAGTGCTCCTATGTCGCTCACCTGCGTGCTCCAAAGGACAAGTCTTTGCAGCGCCGTCAGCTTCGTCAGCGCACTTACATCGCTCACTCGCACGTCACTAAGATAAAGGTTCTTCAGCGCAGTCAGTTTCGACAGCGCGCCTATGTCGCTCACCTGCGTGCCACTAAGGACAAGGCTTTGCAGCGCCGTCAGTTTCGTCAACGCACTTATGTCGCTCACCTGCGTTTTCCTAAGGTCTAGGCTCCGTAACGCGGTTAGGTTCGACAGCGCACCTATGTCACTCACTTGCGTGCGGCTAAGGCCAAGGATTTGCAGCGCCGTCAGATTCGACAGTGCGCCTATGTCGCTCACCTGCGTGTCCCTAAGGTCAAGGCTCCACAGCGCGGTCAGGTTCGACATCGCACCTATGCCACTCACCTGGGTGTCCCCGAGGCCAAGGATTTGCAGCGATGTCAGGTTCGACAGCGGAGCAAAGTCGACTAGCTCCGAGCCGCCGAAATCCAAATCCGTCAAATGTGGAACCCAATGGGCTGGCGGTGTCGTTCCGGCGAGGATCATCGCGCGCGCCTGTTCGGCATAATCGTCCGGGAGAGGTAGCGTTTCGATTTCGATCCGAGCCTGACGCACCAGCCTGCCTGCCGCCCCGATCAGCTTCATCGTTCGCCTGCGGAAGGATTCGGCGCGGGCCTTCATCGCCGTGCCGGCGCGCGACGCCGCGGCATTGATGGTTTGCGAGAATTGACGCATCTGCTGGGTAATCGCCGAGCCGACCCGCTTGAAGATCGCCAGATCGATCAGCGATCCAACCTGCAACGCCAACTGAGAGACGTCGATATTGATCTGTATCCGGGTCTGGAAATATTGGGTCAGGACGACCAGCCGGCCGTCGCCTTGCTTCCCCGCCTCACCCAGCAACGCCAGTTCCTGGCTCAATTCGACGAAGCCGGTCTCGATGGCGGACAGTTCATCGGCGCGCCCGGTCTTTGCGACGAGTTGCACCAACCCGGCATCATGCGCCCTGATGCCCATCGCCGCCGCCGCCGTGAGGATCTTGACGATGTCCGCCTGCAGTCCGCCCATCCAGTTGCGCAAAAGGGTGAGCCGCCGGTCATTCTCACGATATTCGTCATCAGGTGCGTCGATATCCTCATCTTCGGGCCAGATGATCTGCGCGAGGATGGCCGACAGATTGCTATAGTCATCGGCCACCCCGACATCGGGTTGCACTTCATGCATCTGTCGCAGCTCGTCGGCTACGCGCAGGATATGGAATATCTGGTCCGGCCATTCGGGATCATTGAACTGCGCAAGCACCGTGTTGGCCTCGGCAATCGTGCGCTTCGTCGCCTTGATGGCGCGGATCAGATGATCTTGCGGCGTCACGGCAGTGCCACCAGCTTCTTGGGCGGTTTGCCGAGAAAATCTGAAATCGCCCGATCGAACTGCTTGGCGGTCTGATTGATCCCCTGCCGGCGCGGTTTCCACTGATCGAGCGGCTTGAGCGCGAGTTTTTCGTCGCGAGGCGAAGCAGTTACCGTGCCGACGACGCTCGGCCATAGACAATCATCGACGATGACGGGCAGCCAGAGCGAGCCCCCAGCTTTCAATCTGTCGACGATCGCAGGCAACTCCCTGTCCATGATCTCGTTAGACCATAGCGAGTTGGAACTGATCAGGGAGACGAAAATCGTCGCACGATCGATAGCTTGTTGATATCCGCTGCGAAAACAGCGCCCGGTCGGCGTGGATTCATCGAACCAGAAGTCTTCGATCTCATACATTCGGCATAATTGCTTGAGTGGCTTGCGCAGGTCGTCGCAAACCTTCCGGTCTTCATGCGAATAAGAGATGAACCCCAACAAAAAATCCTGCCCCCAAGCCTCGTAACGAAAATGGGACAGGACGAGACTTGAGGCAAGGGGCAACCGAGCGAGCTCGCCAGTCACGCCTTGTCGAATGTACTGGACGGACAATATTACGCCGAGCAGCCACCATCGTCTCAGCCCGATAGGCGTCTTACGACGCCGCCTTACTCCACCGCGCTCATTTCCTTGCGCTCCAGGATCATCGCCGCGAGGCTCGCACTGTCGATCGGGGGGGAGCAGAGGAAGCCCTGGTAGAAGTTGCAGCCCTCGCGGGCGAGCAAGGCGAGTTGGGCCTTGGTCTCGACGCCCTCGGTGATCACCGCGAGGCCGAGCGAGCGGGCCATGTCGATCACGCCGCGGACGACGATGCGGTCGCGGGTCGAGCCGGTGATGTCCTCGGCCAGGGTCTTGTCGATCTTGAGATAGTCGAGCGGCAGCGCCTTCAGATAGGCGAGGCTCGAATAGCCGGTGCCGAAATCGTCGATCGCGACACGCAGGCCCGCGCGGCGCAGACGCGAGAGGAGTTCGGCGGCGCCGGCGAGATCGGCGATCAGCCCGCTTTCGGTGACCTCGATGGTGAGGCGGTCGCGGTCGAACCCGGCCTCGTCGACGCGGGCGAGCAGGTCCTCGACGAAATTGGGGCGGGCGATGTCGGCCGCGGTCACGTTCATCGACAGGCGCAGCCGGTTGAGATGATCGGGCCAGGCGGCGGCGGCCTGGAGCGCGCGCTGCTGGACATAGGTGGAGAGCTGGACGACGAAGTCGGAGCGCGCCGCCGTGGCGAACAGCGGGATCGCCCCGAGCTCGCCGAGCTGCGGGTGCCGCCAGCGGGCAAGCGCCTCGACCCCCATGATGTTGCCGCTGCCGATCTCGACCTGCGGCTGGAACAGGATGTCGATCTGGTTCTGGTCGAGCGCGCGGCGCAGGTCGATCTCGAGCTGGTTGCGGCGGTGCGTCTCGGCCTCGCTGTCGGCGTCGAGCGCGCGGACGAGGCCGGTGTCGCCATGCTTGGCCGCCGCCAAGGCCGCCGAGGCGCGCTGGAACAGCGACCCCGCGTCGCGCCGCCCGTCGCCCGCCGTCGCGGCGATGCCGACCCGGCACGACAGCGGGATCAGCGAATCCCCTGAGACGAAGGGCCAGGCGACGCTTTCGACGAGCCGGTTGGCGATCAGCTCGGCGCTGTCGGCGCTGACCGGTGGGCCGAGCGCGATGGTGAACTCCGATCCCGAGGTGCGCGCGATCATCGCGCTGCCCAGGCCGATCCGGTCGATCACCCGCTCGATCCGGCGGGCGACGCCCTGCAGCACCGCATCGCCGGTCGGCCGGCCGAAGGCGGCGTTGACGAGGCCGAAGCGCATGACGCCGAGCATCAGCAGCGCGCAGCGCGGCTCCGGCGCCGTATCGTCGGCCAGCCGGTCCTCGACCCAGTGGCGGATGCGATCGGCGGTGGCGAGGCCGGTGAGCGTGTCCATCTCCGCCGGGGCCGGCGAGACGTTGCCGCGCGTCACCTCGACCCAGGCGACGACCGCGCCGCGCTCCTCGTCGAGCGAGAGATGATGCGCCAGCCGGTCGGGATGAAGACGGCTGTCATGCGCGAAGGCGGTGGACTGGCCGGTGGCGAGCAGCCGGTCGATCGCCTCGCGGGCGCGCTGGCGGCCGTCGGGCTCCATCATCCGCAGCAGCATCGACATCGGCACGACCTCACGCGCCGCGCCGATCCGGCTGGCGAGCGCGGGGCTGAGGGTAACCATCCGGTCGCCCGGCTTCCAGATCCAGGCTTCGGATTCGGACAGGCGCAGCGAGGCGCGGACCGAGGCGGCGCGGCCCCCGCCGGCCAGCCGCTCGACATGGCGTTCGGCAAAGGCGAGCGCGATGCGCAGCTGTTCGTCGTCGAAGGGGGCGACGAGATAATGGGTGGTGCCGGCGTCGAGGAAGCGATCGAGATCCGCCATGTCCTCGACGATGACGAGCAGCGCCGAGCCGGCCGAGCGCACGCCGTCCGAAATGGTGCGGCAGGCATGTTCGGCTTCCTGCACCGCGCCGCGCGAGTCGATCACCGCCACCGAGGCGCCCGAAGCGATGAAGCGCCGCTCGATCGCCTGCGAGCGCCGCGCCGCGATCACCGAACGGCCGGCCTGCTCGGCCTGGGCCGCCAAGTCGTTGCGATGATGGAATGAAAGCAGGAACAAGGGCAAGCGAGCCTGGGCTGCGCCGGTGTCGGCCGCTGCTGCGGTTACGCCCATGACCTTGTTCATTGCCCGTTTCGTACCGTAGCCGGCGCCGCACGCCAACCGTAAAGCACCGCCGGAACAGAGCGATAGCAGATCAATCCACAGCTTCCTATGCTTGGCGGCGCAGCGCTGCTACGATAGCGTGATGCGCGTGACGAACAAGCTGCAACCAGAGAGGAAGGCCGGGCTTACCGACGGTTTCGGCCGGCAGATCTCCTATTTGCGGCTGTCGGTGACCGATCGCTGCGACTTCCGCTGCCGCTATTGCATGGCCGAGAAGATGCAGTTCCTGCCCAAGCGCGAGATTTTGACCCTGGAAGAGCTGGCCGCGCTGGCCGACGCCTTCATCGCGCGCGGCATCCGCAAGATCCGGCTGACCGGGGGCGAACCGCTGGTCCGCCGCGGCATCACCGACCTGGTCCACGCGATCGGCCGGCGGATCGGAGCCAAAGGTGATGGGGGCCTCGACGAGCTGACCATCACCACCAATGCCAGCCAGCTGCGCCGCCATGCGCGGGAGCTGTTCGACGCCGGCGTGCGACGGATCAATGTGAGCGTCGACAGCCTCGACCCCGATCGTTTCGGCTTCATCACCCGCGGCGGCGAGCTGCCGGTGGTGCTGGACGGCATCGCCGCCGCGCGCGAGGCGGGGCTGGCGGTGAAGATCAACATGGTCGCGCTGAAAGGCCTGAACGAGGCCGAGATCGAGCCGATGCTGCGCTGGTGCGCGGCCGAGGGGCATGACCTGACCCTGATCGAGACGATGCCGCTGGGCGAGATCGAGGACGACCGCACCGACCGCTATCTGCCGCTGGATGGCGTCCGCCGGACGCTGGAGAGCCGCTATACGCTGAGCCCGCTCGACGAGCGGACCGGCGGCCCGGCGCGCTATATGCGGGTGGAGGAGCTCGACGCGAAGCTGGGCCTCATCACCCCCCTTACCAATAATTTCTGCGACGGCTGCAACCGGGTGCGGGTGACCGCGACCGGCCAGATCTACATGTGCCTGGGCCATGAGGACCGGCTGGACCTGCGCAAGGCGCTGCGCGAGGGCGGCCCGCAGGAGCTGGACGAGCTGCTCGACCGCGCGATGCGGCTGAAGCCCCAGCGCCACAATTTCAGGATCGACCAGCCCGGCACCGCTCCCGCGGTGTCGCGCCATATGAGCGTGACCGGCGGATGAGCGACAAACGGATGGCGCTCGTCGCGTCTCCCACGGCCGCCGCTCAGGAAGCGGCGGAGCAGCTGCGCCATGTCTATGAGTGGCACCCGCTCGAGAAGGCCGAGCTGGTGGTGGCGCTGGGCGGCGACGGCTTCATGCTGCGCACCCTGCACGCGATGCTCGACCGGCATCGCATATTGCCCGTGTTCGGGATGAACCTGGGCACGGTGGGTTTCCTGATGAACGACTGGAAACCCGAGCTGCTGGAGCTGCGGCTGCAACATGCCAAGGCGATCACGGTGCTGCCGCTGCGCATGGATGCCGAGACGGTGGAGGGGCAGCGCTTCTCGATCCCGGCGATCAACGAGGTGTCGCTGCTGCGCGAGACCCGCGAGACCGCGAAGATCGAGGTGCTGGTGGAAGGCCGGGTCGTGTTGCCCGAGCTGGTGTGCGACGGGGTGCTCGTCTCCACCCCGGCGGGCTCGACCGCCTATAATCTATCGGCGCAGGGGCCGATCCTGCCGCTCGAATCGTCGCTGCTGGCGCTGACCCCGATCAGCCCGTTCCGCCCGCGCCGCTGGCGCGGCGCGATCCTGCCCAACAAGAATGCGATCTCGCTGCGGGTGCTCGACGCGGTGAAGCGCCCCGTCTCGGCCGTGGCCGACCAGCGCGAGGTGCGCGACGTGGCGACGGTGAGCATCGGCATCGACCGGACGAGTCCGCTGACCCTGTTGTTCGACCCCGAACATGCGCTGGACGACCGAATCACGATGGAGCAGTTCGCGGTCTGACCGCAACGAAACCGCCCATTTTCCAAGCCCGTTTGGCGCTGACCCCACCGATTGCACCCGCGATCATCTTTTCGTCGGATAGGGGGTTGCAAGTCTGGGAAAGCCGCTGCTATAGGCGCGCCTCGCCCAACGGCGTGGAAATGGTCCCCGATAGCTCAGCGGTAGAGCATTCGACTGTTAATCGAATGGCCGTAGGTTCGAATCCTACTCGGGGAGCCACTCCTAAATCTTTGTTTTTGCAGCATTTTGATCCGCAAAAGCGACAATTTCCCCACCATATTCCGGCCGCTTGCAGACGCCCCGCCAAATAGGCCGTCAGCCTTTGGGCATGGTCGACGGATATCGAAGCGTTCCCTTTGAAGCGATAGCTGCCGCCCCCTTCGGTCAGGCCGAGACTATCGGCCCCCTTCGCGTCTTGTTGAAGGAATAGGCGCGAGGAGAGCTTCCAAATCGTTGCGCGAAGCTTCTGCTGAAGTGCGCGGATGAACGGAAGCCCACGCTGTCGGCGATCTCCCGAATGCTTGCGGTGCCGTGCCGCTGCAGCAATTCGGCGCTGCGGATCAGCCGCTGCTCCATCAGAAAGCGCCCGAAGGTGGTGCCGGCGGCGTTCATGATCGAGAAGAGATAGCTGCGCGAGATTCCCATCATCGCCGCGACGGCATCGATCGACAGGTTCGGATCGTCGAGCGCCCCGGCGACGATCTCCTCGACCCGGCGGAAATGCCGATCGATCGAGTCCCGCGTCATCCCCTGCGCGGCGGGCTGGAAGGTCGCGGCGAGAAGATCGAACAGCCAGGTGCAGATGGGTGCCTCGTCGTCGCGGCCCAGCACCAGGCTCTGGTCCCAATAGCTCTTCAGCGCGGTGCGCAGCACGGCGCCCACCCCCTGATGGGTCGGCTGCGGCAGCAGGCACCACTCGTCGACACCCTGATAGCGGCTTCGCAGCAGCCGCGCCGGGATGCTGAGCGCCAGCGCACGCGCCGCGCCGCGCTGGCAGCTCAGCAGCGGCCTGTCGGATTTCAGCAGGATCATGTCGCCGCGCATCGCCGTGGCCTTCCGATGGTCCTGGACGAACTCCAGATTGCCGGCGACCACCCAGTGCAGCACGATCGCATCGCCCTCGCCTTGCTGGGGCGCCGCGCGCCCGGTGAAGGAGCCGTTGGCATAGGCATGGCTGATCGCGGTGCGCCCGACCCGATGCGTCTCCAGGCTGCCGTGAAAGGCGGAGGGATCGTCGACCCTCATGATCTCATAGGGGAAATAGCCTTCCGAGACCTGGCTGACGAATTGCGCCACGCCGGACGGGCCTCCTGCATGCACAGCCATGACATATCTCCCCAAATCGCGTGGCGATCTTCGTCGCCTTCGATCCATTGCATCGTCGCCCCATGGGCGGCACGAGACCCATCATAGCAGGCCGCGTCATCGCGCCCCGACCTAGCCTTACTGCTAGGCCCCGTCGGGCGCGAAGACGAACAGGGTTGTGGCGCCGCCGATGTTGCGGATCTCGGGCGTCAGGGCTTGCCAGGCGGCATCGGAGGGCCCGCCCCCGCCGGCCGTGACCGCGACGAACTGTCGCCCGTCCACCGCGAAGCTGATCGGGAAGGCATTGGGCTGCGCCGACAGCCGGGTCGACCAGAGCACCCGCCCCGTGGCGCTGTCGCGCGCGCGGAACATCCGGTCGCGCGCGCCTTCGAACAGCAGGCCCGAGGCCGTGGACAGGGTCGCGCTGGATTGCGGAGCGCGGTTTCGCGCGCGCCAGTCGGGCTTTCCATCCAGGGCGATCGCGGCCAGATGCCCGAATTTCCCATCGCTGCCGGGCCGGGGCAGCAACCGGTAGGCGATGTCCCAGTCGCCACCGGGCCGCCAGACATAGGTCATGCAGGATTCGACAGCGGGCACGAACAGCATGTGGCGAGCCGGGTCATAAGAGGTCGCCGGGAAATTGCGCACGCCCGACGGAAAGGGGCACATCGCCCGTTCGACATTCCGGACCGGTTCGGCCTCGGGCCGGATCGCCTTGCGCCCCGTCGAAGGATCGATGCCGCTCACCACGTCCTGCAGGCCGAGGTCGCGGGAGAAGAGCCACGCGCCGGTGGCCGCATCGAGCACGTCGAGGATGCCCAGCTTGCCCATCGTCATCACCACCCGGTGCGGCTGCCCCCGGAACCGGATCGTCGCCAGGATCCGCTCATAGGACCAGTCCAGATCCCAGACGTCGCGGGCGAGATGCTGGTAATGCCAGACGAGCCGCCCGTCCTCGGGATCGAGCGCCAGCGTGGCGTCGGTGTAGAGCGCATCGCTATTGCTGCCGCCCGGCCGCATCAGCGGATCGATATGATAGGTCTGCCCAGCGCCGAAATAGACCAGCCCGGTCGACGGATCGAAGCTGCCCGCCGACCAGACCGACCCACCGAAGCGTTCGGCGAGCGGCGCGCCGTTCCAGCTGTCGCCATCGCGCGTTCCCGGCCGGGCGATCGTGTGAAAGCGCCACAATTCGCGGCCGTCCGCGCCATCGAGCGCGACGATGAAGCAGCCGCCCGGATAGCGCGCGCCGGCGCAGCCCGCGACGCCCTGCAGGATCCGGCCGCCGACCACGAGCGGCGCGCCGGTCAACCGCAGAACCCCGTCGGACGCCTCGATCAGATGGTCCCACAGCAGGCGCCCGCTGGCGGCGTCGAGCGCCAGCACATGATTGTCGAGCGTCGGCACGATCAGCGCCGAACCCATGATCGCCATACCGCGCGGCTGGCTGACCGGCGGGCCGAGCGGGCGGACGCTCGCCGGCCTGGCATGCGACCAGAGCAGAGTGCCGGTCGCCGCCTCGATCGCCATCACGGTTCCGGCGCTGTCGACGAACATCACCCCGTCATGGACGAGCGGGGTGATCTGGTTGGTGCCGGCTGGCAGCGACAGGCTCCAGACCAGCTTCGTCCGGCGGACATTGCCGCGGTTGATTCCGGTCAGCGGGCTATGGCCCTGCGCATCATAGGAACGCCGCCAATGGAGCCAGTCGGCGGCTGGCGGCGAGCGCAGCATCGCATCGTCCACCGGACGCATCGCCGCCAGCAGGTGCCCGCGGCGCTCGCGCTCGACCGCGGCGGCCGCATCCTCGTTCGCCTCGATCGCTTCCTGGCCGCCACTGCGATCGCCTTCGGACAGCATCTCGCCACCACCTAGCCGGTTGTGGGCGACGATCATCCGCGTGATCCGCGCATAATCGGCGGGGTCCAGCGCGCCCGGCGATGCGGGCGGCATCTGCCGGGTGACATGCTCGGCGAGCGCCGCCGCCCGCCCCGCCCAGCGCGCCTTGAAGGCCGCATCGGACAGCGACGGAGCGAAGCCGCCTTCGAGGCGCGATCCGTGGCAGGAGGCACAATGGGCCTCATAGGCCGCCTGCCCGTCCTCGCTCCCGCCATCGGCCTCCACCGCGGCCACCGATGGCCAGGCGAGGCCGACGGCCGCCAGCAGCAGCGACCGCCGCCTAGCCCCCGGCATCAATATTTATACCCGACCGTGAAGCCATAGGTGGCGGGCCGGCCGGCATAGCGGACGATGACGTCGGACTGGGCGACGACATTGTTCCAATAGTAGCTGTTGGTGACGTTCTTGCCCCAGACCATCGCCTGCCAGCGGCCGTCTTGCGAGCGAACGCCGGCGCGCAGGTTGAGCGTGGCATAGCCCTCGATATTGTAGAGCCGGCGCCCGCCGATGAAGACCTGGTCACCGCCGATGATCGAGGTCGTATCGCTGCGCATCCGCAGGTCGCCGCCGATGAAAGGCCGCACCGGGCCGCTGGTCTGCACCTCATAGTCGGCGGTCACGGCCGCCTGATATTTCGGCGTATAGGGCACCGCCGCGCCGGAGAAGTCGCCGAGCTGGCCGCCGGCATTGACGCCGATGAAGCTGCGGACCTGCGCATCGGTATAGGTGCCGCTGAGGATGAAGGTGAGCCCGCGCGCGGGACGTGCGGTCAGCTGGATCTCGCCGCCGAGCACGCGGCTCTTGGGGATGTTCACCAGCGCCTCGATCAGCCCGAAGACGGGATCGATCTGCTTTCCGCGCAGCTGCTTGTCGCGATAGTCGTAATAATAGACCGCCGCCTCGGCCTGCAGCTTCCGGTCGAGCATGCTCGCCTTCACGCCGGCTTCATAAGCCAGCACCGATTCCTGCTTCACGGGCGCATATTGGAGATAGGTGGCGCCGGCCGTGGTGGGGATGCTGCCGGCCTTATAGCCCTTGCTGACATTGGCGTAGAGCAGCACGTCGCGGCTGGGCTTGTAGTCGATGCCCACCCGCCAGGAGAGATTATTCTCGTTGAGTTTGCTGTAATAGATCGGCCCCGGCCGATTGTCCGCCAGGATGGTGAAGCACTGGCCCTGCTGGAGCGGCGGCAGCGTCACCCCCGACAACAGGCTGCCGAGCCCGGTGAAGAAGGCGTTGGTCGCGCCGCCGTCATTGTCGAGGCTGCAATTGGCCGAGCGGCGATTGGCCTGGGTGTAGCGGGCACCGGCCTTCACGGTCAGCCGGCCCAGATCGGCTTCGATATTGCCGAAGCCGGCATAGTTGCGGATCTGCTGGTTGCTGTAGAGGCGCGCGCCGGACAGGCCCAGCGCGGGCGTGGTCGACGAATCCCGATAGTCGTTGGTCAGATTCTCATAGACATGGCTGCGCTCATAATTGGCGCCCAGCACCCAGCGGACCGCGCCCTTCGCGCTGTTGGCCAGGCGCACCTCATGGGTGAAGGTGCGGATATAGCCGTCCTGGCTGGTGAAATCGAAGGTGTTGAACGCCTGCCCGTCGCCTTCGGGCACCTGCCGGGTCTTGTAGTCGCCATAGGCCGAGATCGAGGTGAGGGTGAGGTCGTCGCTGATGTCGTAATCCGCCCGCACCGCGCCCTGCAGGAAGCGGTTGTCGGCGCGCGGCCGGAAATTGGGCGACCAGTCGGCCGCGCGCGACCGGCCGGGGGCCACCGGATAAGCGAGCACGTCGGGCCGCGCGAAGGCGGGCTGCTGCGGGTTGGCGGCCAGATATTGCGCTGCCTGGATGTCGCTCTTGTCCTTCCAGCCGTTGAGGTTGACGGCGATCTTCAGGGTTTCGGCGGGCGTCCAGTCGAGCAGCATGCGGCCGGCGTAGACGCGCTGCTGGCCGATGCTGTCGTCGCGCGTGTAGCTCTGCTGCCAGTCGCCGCTGTGGACGACATGGCCGGCGATGCGCGCGGACAGCGTGGGCGACAACGGGCCGCTGACATAGCCATTGGCTTCGATGGTGTCGAAACGGCCATAGCTCAGATCGGCGCCGGCCGAGAATTCGGAGGTCGGCTTGGCGGCGATATAGCTGACCGCGCCGCCGGTGGAATTCTGCCCAAACAAGGTGCCCTGCGGCCCCTTCAGCACCTCGATCCGCTCCAGATCGAAGGCCGACAGCTTGGTCATCGCCGGGAACTGGAGCGGAACCTCGTCCATATAGACGCTGACCGTCGGATAGGCGGCCAGCGCATTTTCGTAGAAGCCGACGCCGCGCAGGGTGAACACCGGGGTGCTCACCTGGGTCACCGCATAATCGAGCCCCGGAACCGTCGCGGCGATATCGGCGAGGCTGGTGATGCGCTGCTTGGCGAGATCCTCGGCGCCGATCGCCTGGATCGTCAGGCCCACGTCCTTCAGCGACTGGTTGCGCTTCTGCGCGGTGACGATGATCTCCTGCACGCCGTCATCGGCGGAAGCCGGCCGCACGTCGCTCGATTGCGCCTGGGCGGCACCGGCCGCAAGGCACAGCGCCAGCGCGCTTCCCGCGAGGGTGATGGTCTGGATAGTCATGATGGTTCCTCCCCTTATCGTTCTGCCCGACCGGCGGGCCGGTCGAGCGCATAGGCAATGATGGCGTCGCCTTGGCGCGTGCCCAGGATCGCGTGGCCGCCCGCCGCGACGACGAGATATTGGCGGCCGCCGGCCATGTAGGTCATCGGCGTCGACTGGCCGCCGAAGGGCAGCCGGGCGCGCCACAACTCGGCGCCGGTGCGGCTGTCGAAGGCGCGGACATATTGATCGAGCGTGCCGCTGATGAAGCTGATCCCGCCCGCCGTGGTGACGGTGCCGCCGATGCTCGGCACGCCGACCGGGATGGTCAGCCGCGACGGGATGCCGAACGGCCCCGAGTCGGCGGACGAGCCCAGTGGCCGGGTCCACAGAAGCTTGCCCGATTGCAGGTCGACGGCGTGGAGCAGGCCCCAGGGCGGCTGGTTGCACGGCACCCCCGCCGGCCCGAGGAAAGGCATCTGTTCCCACGCATAGGGCGTGCCCTGCATCAGCGGCTGCCATTTCGAGGCGGCGATCTCGGCCGTCACCTGGTCGCGGGGGACGAGACGTACCCGCCAGGGCACATAGCTGCCGTTGACGATCGCCACCTTGCGCGCATCGTCGATCGAGATGCCGCCCCAGTTCATCGTGCCGGTCAGCCCCGGATAGACCAGGCTGTAGAGGGTGTCGGGCGGCGTGAAGCGGCCCTGATAGCTCGACTGGCGGAAGCGCAGCCGGCAGACGAGCTGGTCGAGCGGGGTGATCCCCCACATCGACGCCTCGCGAAGCGGCGGCCCTTGCAGGTCGATCGCCGAGGCGGGCTGGGTCGGGCTCTGCCGGGGCTCGAGCCCCCTGCCCTTCGGCGCCGCCCGTTCGGTGACTGGCAGGAGCGGCCGGCCGGTGCGGCGATCGAGCACGAACAGGTCACCCTGCTTGGTCGGCTGCACCAGCGCGGGGACGATGCGGCCGGCGATCGGCAGATCGATCAGGGTGGGTTGCGCGGGCAGGTCATAGTCCCACAGGTCGTGGTGAACCGCCTGGAAGGCCCAGCGCACCCGGCCGGTACGGGCGTCGAGCGCCACCACGGCGCTGCCGAAGCGCTCGTCGAAGGGGCGCCGATGCACCCCGTAGAAATCGGGACTGGGATTACCGAGCGGAACATAGACGAGCCCTAGCGCGGGATCGGCGGCAAGCGGCGCCCAGGCATTGGGCGTTCCGGGCGTATAACGCTGCCCCGCCGCGGGGGCGCCGATCCGGTCGGGCACGCCCATGTCCCACGCCCAGGCCAGCTTGCCGCTGGTCGCATCATAGGCGCGGATCACGCCCGAGGGCATGTCGACCTTCTGATTGTCGAGCACCAGCCCGCCGATCACCACCAGCGATCCGATCACCACCGGGGGTGAGGTCGAATATTGCTGGCTGGGCTTGAAGGCGGTGCCCAGGCCCTCGGCCAGGTTGACGCTGCCGGCCGTACCGAAGTCCGCGCAAGGCCGCCCGGTCGCGGCGTCGAGCGCGATCAGCCGCGCATCGAGCGTCGGCGCGAGGATATGGGCAGCACAAGGCGCGTTCGGGCGGGGGCCCGCGAAATAGGCGACGCCGCGGCAGGCGCGATTGGCATAGTCGTCGATCCGAACCTGCGGATCGTGGCGCCAGCGTTCCTTGCCGGTGCGGGCGTCGATCGCGATCACCCGGCTCGCGCCGGTGCAGGTGTAGAGCGTGTCGCCGATCTTGAGCGGGGTCGCCTCATAGGAGGAGGTCAGCTGCGGCACCTCGCCGCTGCGATGCGTCCAGACCGGCTTGAGCTGCGCGACATTGCCGGCGTTGATCTGGGTCAGCGCGGCATAGCGCGTGCCGCCGACGCTGTTGCCATAATGGCGCCAGTCGCTGTCGGCGGCATGGCTCGACGAGGCGATCCCGCTGGCGCCGGGGGATGAAGCGCCGTCGGGCATCAGGCCCGATGCGAAGACCAGCAGCGCGATGGCCGAGAGCGGTACCGTCCAGCCGGTGCGCCGCAGCAGCGCGATGCCGGTCATGCGCGGCATGCCGGGCAGCAGGAACCACAGGCCGAGCAGCGCCGGCCCGACGATCCGGGGCATCAGCGCCCAGCCGTCGAAGCCCGCCTCGGCCAGCGCCCAGAGCAGCGTGCCGGCCAGCATCGCGGCGTAGACGGCGTCGCCATGGCGGTTGCGCTCGAAGACCAGCACGGCCGCGACGAGGACCAGGCATCCCGTCGCGGCATAATAGAGCGAGCCGCCGATCAGCGCGAGCCACACCCCGCCGATCAGCAGGAAGACACCGATCGGCGCCAGCAGCGCCGGGAAGACCAGCGGGCGCCGCGCCGTCGCGGGCCGCGCCGGGGTCAGAGCGTCGGCTGCCACGGGTCGATATCCGACAGGTGATAGATATTGTAGTGGCGCTCCGCGAACAGCCAGCGCCCGTCCCGGCGGACATAACGATCGTCATAGCGGCCGGTGACGCGCGAGGCGTTGCCGGTCTGGTCGCCGACCACCTCGTCGACATAGACCGAGCCGCGCGCCTCGTCGCCGTCCACCCGCAGCGCGCCGACATGCCCCATGAAGACGAGCAGCGGATAGGTGCCGAGCGCCGAGCCGACGACCGTCAGCACAGATGGCTTGCCGCGCAGCCGGCCATATTGCGGATGGGTCCACAGCGCGTCCTCGATCCACAGCGCGGCGAAGGCGTCGAGATCGTGCGACGAGACCGCATGGCCATAGCTCGCGTTGAGCTCGCCGATCGCGACGCGATCCTCGATGGGGCCGCTGAACATATCCCTGCCTCTCCTGCGTCTTGTGGTCTGAAGCGTCGCCTCAGCTTCGGGCGGCGCTCACCGCTTCCTCATGCTTGCGGACGGCCAGCGCTGCGGCGTCGGCGGCCGCGCCCAGGAAGCGGCGCGCATTGGTCTCGTCGCTCGCATAGTCGAAGGCGCGCTGGCGCTGGTCGTTGAGCCGGTTGACGGCGGGCATCACATAGCGCTGCCACAGCTCGTAGCTCTTCTTGGTCGCGTCGAAATTGGCCCAGTTATGGGCGTTCTGGAGGAAGCAGCCGAAGTCGCCCTGCTTCTCGCGCACCCGCTCGACCTGCGCGATCGCATCGTCGGGGGTGCCGACCACGATCGTCCCCTGCTCGATCAGGAAGTCGATCGGATCGCCCGAAGCATCCTTCGGCGAATAGCCGGCCGGGCTGACCGTGTTGAAATATTTCGCCCAGTCCTTGAAGCCGAAGCGGATATTCTCGCGCGCCTCGGCGCGGGTCTCGGCGATGTGGACCGGGCCCACCAGCCGCAGCCCCGACGGGTCCATCGTCTGGCCATGCTCGGCCGCGGTCTCGGTGGCGATCTTCCAGTTGGTGGCGAGCGCGTCATAGGCGCCCTTCTGGGTGGCGGCGAGGCACAACATCGAGAAGCCATGCTTCCCCGCCAGCTTGCCGCCCGACGGCGTGACGACCGAGGCGACCGCGATCTCGGGATAGGGCCGGCTGTAGGGCAGGTTGTGGCAGCTCGCGTCGACCAGCTCGAACCAGTCGGTCTTCTTCGTCACCCGCTCGCCGCGGAACAGGCGCAGCAGCACCTCCAGCGCCTCGATCATGCGGTCGCGCTGGGTGTTGGGATCGATCCCCATCTGCATGGCATCCTCGGGCAGCAGCCCCGGCCCGACGCCGATCATGATGCGGCCGCGCGTCTGGTGATCGAGCTGGATCAGCCGGTTCGCCGTCATCAGCGGGTTGTGATAGGGCAGCGAGATCACGCCGGTGCCCAGCATGATCCGCTGGGTGCGCTCCGCCGCCGCCGCGATGAACAGCTCGGGGCTCGCGATCAGCTCATAGCCGCCCGAATGATGTTCGCCGATCCAGGCTTCCTCATAACCGAGCCGATCGACGAACTCGATCAGCTCCAGATCACGCCGGATGCAGAGCGTCGGATCCTCATGCACCGGATGGATCGGAGGGATGAAGATACCGCTGCGGATTTTCAGAGCCATGTCGTCGCGTCGCCCATATGGTTGGTCGGACCCTGTCTAGGTCCGCCGGACCGGCGATGCGTGTAGCCTCAGGCAACTATTGTGGATTCTGGGGCAAATCCGACCGGGCCGTTGAGCCACCACTCGGGGCGAGGCCGGCAAGCTTTCCGAGCGGCAACCGGGGACCGCCGATTCGGTGTAAAGCGATGATCATGCCGGCCGATGCGCTGGATAGCCGGTTCGAACATCACCATGGCCCCAAGGCGAGCCAGGCGGGGGCGCCCTTTACCGGCGACCAGGGAATTTCGCGCGATCTCGAAATATCGGTGACCGGCGCGACACTTGCCCGCCGCGCCGGTCGACCGCTTATTTCAGGACGTGATCGGCGGCGATCACATTGCCGTGGCCGTCGAGGACGACATGGAGTTTGCGGCGGGCCGCACTCTTCTCGGCCGGATTGACGAAGGTGACCACAGTCTGGCTGGCGCCGCCCACGGTGCGCTGCCGCGTGCTCTCGACATGCGCCTTCGCCCAGCTCGCCGGAAGCTTGGCCTGCGAGATCAGCCGGACGATATGATCGTTCGCGACCACCTGGGGCGGGCGCACGATCTGCTCTTCGTCATCATGGTCGGGGTGCGCCAGCACGGGTGCGGCCTGGATCAGAAGAGCGGACAGGATGATGGCGGGGATACGCATGGTTATTCCTTTCTTGGGTGGATTCAGGGAAGGGCTGCGAATTTCTGGAAATTGCCGGTGGCCCTGACGGTGATCGTCACCGGCTTGTCGGTGCGGTTCTTCCAGTACCAGCCATGGGTGCCGTCGAAGGGCGCGCGGAACTTGCCGGCGGCCCCGGTCGAACTGCCCTTCTCATAGCTGCTATACTCGTCTCCCTTGGCGCCGGCGGGCTCGCCATGGAGTTCGAAGCGCACCTCGCCACCATCGGTGGCCCAGCGATAGTCGAACTCGGCGCCGGCCAGCATGGTCGCCTTGACCTCGCGCCCCTCATTGGGTTGTAGGGTCAGCTGTACCTCGACAGGCTCGCCGGCCGCCGGCGGCGCGGCTTCCCTCCCGGTAGCGGGTGCCGGTGCCAGGTCGGCCGGGCTTGCCGCCTCGGCCTGCTTCATCTCGCCCATCGGCGTCAGCCCCAGCACGCGACCGACACCGGTGGGATCGACGCCATATTCCGCCGGAAGCACCGTGGTGACGAGCAGCACCGCGGCAACGCCGGCGGCGAGGAGGGTCGCCCGGTTGAGCTGGCGCAGGCTCGGCAGTTCCTGCAGACCAGGGGATTGGACATTGGTCATCATGCGTTTCCTTCGAGGAAGTAGCCGCTCATCTGATAGCCGAAGAGCAGGAAGCCCGCGGTCATCAGCAGGACATTGGAGGCGAAGGCATAGCGCCGGAAACTGGCGGTGCGCCGCCAATAGCCCATCGCGATCAGGATCGCGGCGAGCGCGAGCATCTGCCCGATCTCGACGCCGATGTTGAACGAGATCAGGTTGGCGACCAGCCCGTCCTGCGACAGCGAGAAATCCTGCAGCTTCGTCGCCAGGCCGAAGCCGTGGAAGAAGCCGAAGATCAGCACCGCCGCCTTGCTGTCGGGCTGGACCCCGAACCAGGCCCGATAGGCGCCGAGATTGTCGAGCGCCTTGTAGACGACCGACAGGCCGATGATCGCATCGACGAGATAGGCGCTGACATGCGTGCCGATCAGCACGCCCGCGATCAGCGTGCTGCTGTGCCCGATCGCGAACAGCGTCACATAGGTGGCCACGTCCTTCATGCGGTAGAGGAAGAAGATCACCCCGAAGAGGAAGAGGAGGTGATCGTAGCCGGTGACCATATGCTTGGCCCCGAGGTAGAGGAACGCGCCGACCTGCGGGCCGGTGGTTGCCTCGATATAGCCCTGGTCGCCGGCCGCCACGCCATGGGCAAGGGCGGCGCCGGCGGCGAACAGGGCCGCGAGAAGCGGAAGGCCGGCGCGTGCCGCCCTTCCGAAATATGGGATGGTCATGGGTGCAATTTTCCGCTGCATCCGACGGCGGAGCCGTGAACGCGGGTTACCGATCAGGCGGAGGCGAGGCCCCGCCCTCGATGGAGACCGAAGTCTGCGTCAGGCCCGTTCCGGCGGTTCCAGCGGCGGCGCCACGGCCATGGACGAGAGGGCCCGCTGCAACGCGGGGATCAAGGTCGACCGATCGGTCGAGACAGGCGCGGTCATGATATGCCCCGTCGGCGCGCGATCGGCGAGCAGGTGGACGTGCATCGCCAGAGTATCGCCCTGGTCGGTTTCCTCCGAGCCCGTGTCATGATCGTGGGTCATCCGATCCTGATGGGCTTGGGCATGGCTATGGGCACGGGCATCGCCATGGTCATGGGTCGCGGCCCCGGCCAGCCCGCCATGCGACAGGGCGAACAGGATCATCAGGAAGGCGGCGGCGAAGCGGAGCATCTGGGGTCGATATCGTCCCGACGACGGCTGAAATCGGGGAGACGATAGACAAGGCCCACCGGTTGAGCAAGCTACTTGCGAACGAGTTGCAAGAAGCCTGCTCGGTTCAGGCGGTCAGCGTCAGTAGCCCATGGCATAGCCCATGCGACGCGGGTCCGCCCCACCGATGCGCGCGCCCGATGGCTCGACCGACACGGCCTGTATCGCGCCGACCGCATAGGGCCCCACATGTCCCAGCCGGTGGCCGCGGGCCTCCAGATCCCGCAGGACGGCGGGCGCCCACCGGCTTTCGGCATTCACCATGATGGCGGCGCCCGGCTTGTAGAAGCTCGGACGGGCCATCACCGCGAAGCGCGGGGCCTCGATCGCGGCCTGAAGGCCCATGCCGCGGTCGATCCTGTTGACGAGGAACTGGAGCTGTGTCTGGCTGATCGTCTCGCCGCCGGGGGAACCGCAGACGAGCTTCAGCCGGCCCTTGTCGAGGACGATCACGGGGCCGTTGCCCAGCAGCGCAATCTTGCCGGGGGCGACCCTGTTGGGATGTCCGGGATCGGGCGCGGTCGCTCCGATCCGCAGGCCGTTGTTGCAGAGCAATCCGGTGTCGCCCATCACCACCAATGTGCCGAAGCCGCCGCCGACCGTCGTCGTCACCGCGATCGCATTGCCGTCCGCATCGACCGCCGAAAGGCTGGTCGTGTCGCCGCCACGGCTGGGTTCCCGGCCGGGCGCCAACCCAGCCGCCGGCCAGCCCGCGATCGGCGCGCCTTCGGGATAGGCCCCCGACCGGTTCGGATCGATCAGGCGGCGGCGCTGCGCGGCAAAGGCCTTCGAGGTGAGGATGTCGACCGGCGCCGCGCTGAAAGCCGGATCGGCGGCATAGCGATAGACATCGGCCTTGGCGATCTTGATCGCCTCGATCAGCAGATGGGCGGCCTCCGCCCCGTCGGCCGGAAGCGCCGCGAGGTCGAACCCCTCGAGCAGGTTGAGCTGCTCGCACAGCTCCAGCCCGGTGCGCGATGTCAGCGGGCTGCAATAGACGTCCAGGCCGCGATAGCTGGTCGTCACCGGCTCGGCCCATCGGGGCGCATAGGCGCGCATGTCCGCCATGCGCAGCCAGCCGCCATTCCGCTCCGAAAAATCCGTCATCTCCCGCGCGATCGGGCCGGTGTAGAAATGGTCATAGGCGGCCTGGAGCCCGCGATCGCGATCCCCTCCCCCCTTTCGCGCCGCGCTGTCGGCGTCGGCGAGCGCCAGGAAGGTCCGCGCCAGCGGCAGGTTTCGGAACAGGCTCCACGGCGCCGGGGGCTGGCCATCCGGAAGGAAGATCGCGGCACTGGTGGGATAGCGTGCCAGGGTCGCCTGCGCTTCGACGATGAAGGTCACGTTCGACGGATCGAGCGGATGGCCGTCGCGCGCATAGCCGATCGCCGGCTCCAGCAAGGTGGCCAGCGGCAGCCGGCCGAAGCGACGCGCCAGCGCGATCCAGCCGCCAAAGGCTCCGGGGACCGTGACGGCCTTGTGTCCATGATCGAGCAGGGCCGGGTCGACCGCCGGATCGAGCAGGGCCGGTGCGCCGCCCGTGAAGGCCAGCGACACGACCTGGCCGCTCTTGCGATCGAGACAGGTGGCGAAGCCGTTGCCCGCCGCGCTCGATGCCCATGGCTCGACGACGTTCATCACCGCCATCGCGGCGATCACGGCATCCGCGGCACTGCCGCCCTGCATCAGCATGCGAACCCCGGCCATCGCGGCGAGCGGGTGCCCGGCCGAGACGCCGCCATGCGGCATCGGCACCTCGACCCGATGCTGCGCGACCGTGGCCGGCGCCATCTGCGGCGCATCCGGAGCGCGCGAACCGGACTGGGCCAGGGCAGCGGGCGGAACCAGCGACGCGCCGGCCGCGCCCAGCCCATAGCCGAGCACCGCGCGCCGGCTGAGCGGCAGCCGCCCCGCCTTCGGTCTGGAGTGTTTGCCGTCCGCCATGCGCGCCCTCCGTTCAGAAACCGCCCTATCGCCGGTAGATCACCGGGAACCAGTCCTCGCGCAATGGCTGCCCCGGTGCCATGCCATGGCCAGGGAAGGGCGGAGAGGTGCGCCCCGGCCGCTCGACATAGCGGGCGTCGTCCCCCACCAGCCTGAGGCTGAAGGCCCGGCGCCGCGTCGCGGTCATATTGCCTCGCGCGCCGTGCAGGATGCGGAAGTGGAAGGCGACGGCATCGCCGGGCTCCATCTCCCACTCCCTTATGTCCATCTGCTCGGCATCGGGATCGGGAACGGGCCGATAGGCGCCTTCGTCCGGATAGAAATTCTGCTCGGACAGCCAGCGGGTGGGCAGCACCGGCTTGTCCCACCGGTGCGATCCGGCCACGCAGCGCAGCGAGGCCTCGCGCACCGGATCGAGCGGCGACCAGAAGCTGACGCTCTGTTCGCCCTCGACGAAATAATAAGGGCTGTCCTGGTGCCAGGGGGTGGGCTTAGACGTCCCCGGCTCCTTTACCAGCACATGGTCATGGAACAGCTGGACCCGATCCGAGCCCATCAGCGCGGCGGCGACCTTCGCGGCCTCGGACGTCCGGATGACCTGCTCATATTCGGGGATGCGAGCCCAGTTACAATAATCGTCGAAGAAGCGCCCGCCCTCGCCCGGCTTGAGGTTTTCGGCGGCATATTCTCCAGGCTCCGCCATGTTGCGTTCGAGGCCGGCGCGCAGCGTCTCGACATGGTCGCGAAACAGCCCCCGGATCAGGACGACGCCGTCCCGCCGGTAACTCTCCACCTGCTGCTGGTCGATGATCGGGAAAGCCATGGCATCCTCAAACGCTGTTCCGGCGACGAGATATATATGGCCGCGCGATATAATTAGTTTCCAATAATATCTCTCTAAATCTATATAGTCTCATGCTATATATTACCTTGCGCCAGCTGGAATATGCGGTGGCCACCGCCAAGGCGGGCAGCCTGTCGCGCGCGGCGCAGGAGTTGCACATCTCCCAGCCGTCGCTGTCGGTGGCACTCACCCAGATCGAGCGGCGGCTGGGCCAGCGCCTGTTCGTCCGGCGCAAGGGCGGGCCGCTGATCGTCACCCCCTTTGCCGAGCGTTACCTGGCCGAGGCGGAGGCGCTGCTGGCGGCCGCGCGGCGCCTGGACGATCCGTCCATCGACGGGCCGATGGCGGGGCGCACGATCACGCTCGGATGCTTCCAGGATCTTGCCCCACGCTATCTCGCGCCCTTGCTCGCCCGCCTGCGCCTCGCGCTGCCGGGCGTCGACCTGCGCTGGCGCATCGCCGACTTCGAGACCTTGGCGAAGGACATGAACGAGGGGCGGATCGATCTTTCGATCACCTATGATCTGGGCCTCGACGCCAGCTTCGAGCGGACCCGGCTGGGCCCCGCCATCCCACATGCCTTCACCGCGGCGGACCATGGCATCGCCGCGCTCGAAAGCGTCTCGCTGGCCCGGCTGGCCGAGGAGGAGCTGATCCTGTTCGAGGAGGGGCTTTCGGTTCGGCATATGCTGGGCCTGTTCCGGCAGGTCGGAACGACGCCCAGGGTCAGCCACCGCGTCGCATCGCTCGAGGTGATGCGCAGCCTGGCGGCGAACCGCATGGGCGTGGGCATCAGCTATACGGTGCCGCCGATCGGGCTCAGCTATGACGGAGCGCCGATCGCCGCCGTGCCGATTGCCGATGCCATCGCCCGCGAGGACATCATCCTCGCCCGCCATGCCGCGCTACCCCGCCATGGCGAGCTCGACGGCGTGGCGCGCGGGATCGTCGCCCATTGGAACGACGGCCGGCCCGCCAGCCCCACGGCCTGACGACGCAGGCGATCGTCAGGGTATCGCCGGCTCCGACGCAAGAGGCTGAGCGGCCGAACGGCGCGCGAGGCGTTCCTTCTGCCGCCGCCTCTTGTCGAGCCAGGCCCAGATTCCGGTGATGTAGAGCGCCGGCAGCGAGAAGCCGAGCAGCACCACGAGCAGCCTGCCCGGCAGCCCGCCGAGCGCGCCGCTATGATAGTCGAAGCTGCCGTCGAATATCTTGTTGCTGACGGGGGCATGCAGGGCATCGAACACGCCGACGACCTGCCCGTCGATGGCGTTCACCATCACCTCGGTCGTCCCCAGCCAGGCGCGGATCTCGCCGGGCTGGTACAGGCGGACGATATAGACCGGCATGTCCGCGGTCGGCATGAAGATGCGCACCCAATGGGCGTGCGGAAAGCGCTTCATCGCGGCATCGAGCGCCTGTTGCGCGCCGATCACCGTCTCCGGATCGGCGGCCTGCGCCCCGCCGACATGGTGCATCATGATCGCGGAGAAGGTCTGTTCATAGCGCATGAAGCGCCCGGAAAACTGCCGGACCGGCTCTTCGGGCAGGGCCAGGAAGGCGCCGGTCAGCGCGGTGCCGATCAGCAGGAAGCCCCCCATCAGGCCGAGCATCCGGTGCCAGCCGAACAATTTGTGCTCCAGCTTGCGCCAGCGCCGCCAGGAGAAAATGCCGCGCCATCCGCCGCGGCTGGGCCAGGCGACCCACAGCCCCGTGATCGTCGCGCCGACCAGGAACAGGCCCGAAATGCCGATCAGGGTAGACCCGCGATCGCCGAGCAGCAGGTTCAGATGCACCGTGTAGAACCAGCGCGCCGCCGATCCGGTGAACGGCGTCAAGGGCTCCATCTCGCGCCGGCCGATCACCGCACCGGTGGTGCCGTCCACCACGATCGCACGCTTCACACCCGCGCCGTCGGTGTAGAGGATGTTGACGATGTCCTGGAACTGGTCGGCGACCGAAAGCCGCGTGACGGTGGCATCGGGCGCGGCCTTGCGCGCGATGGCGATCATCCTGTCCGGGCTCACCAGCGGCCCCGTGCCGGGGGTCGGCAGGAACAGCCGGTCCGCCTCGCGCGAGAAGGCGAACATCGCCCCGGTGAAACCCTGAAGGGCCCAGAGCAGGCCGATCGTCAGCCCCAGCCAGAGATGGACCGTCACAAGCGTCTTGCGCATGGTTTCCGCTTTCAGAAAAAGGCCCGAAAGAAAAGTCGCTTATTGCCGAGGCCCCGGGGGGAGCGACGCGAACCGGCGCCGCTCCGTGGGCATCCTGCCCAAGCAGGCCCTTATTTCACCGAGAAAGCATATTGGCCCTGGCTGCCGCCGGCCTTCCAGACGACCAGATAGGTGCCGGCGGGCAGCGGCCGCGGCAGGGCCGCGACGATCGTCTTCCCGTCCGCCGCCACCTCGGTCTTGAAACCGGCGATCTTCATCGGGGCATGGTGCGTCATGCCGGGCATCGCCGTCATGGTCAGTTCGATCGCCGCGCCCTGCGCCGCCACCTTTTCGCTCAGATGGATGTCGATCCGGCTGGGCTTCGCGACGACCATGTTCGCGGCCGGAACCGACGAGACCAGGCTGGGGGCGGCTAGGCCGGGGGTGGCACCGGCAAGCGCCAGCAGCAGCCCGACACGAGCGAAGGGCGAACGGATCATCAGAAATCTCCCAGACTGGATTTCTGCTAATACGGGCCGTGCGGCCGCTTCCCCTCATTCCCGGTGACTTCTATCGGTCATGAGGGATCGTCCCGCCGGGTGCGTATGGCGATCAGGAGTGACGAACGACGATGCAGGATCTGGACCATGTTCTCGAACGCCTCGGCCGGCAGCCGGTCGACGCGCGGCTGGAGACCATTGATGCGGGGATATTCTCGCGCGTGGACGTGCTGCGCGAGCGCCGGGCGCTGCGCCGGACGGTCGGCTCGCTCGCGATCGTCGCGCTCGGCATCGGCATCACCGGCGGCACCTTCCCCGAAGAACGCGCCGCGGCGGAGGCGCTTTCGGTGCTCTCCTCGCCGCCTCCGCTGGCACCGTCCAAGCTGCTGAACGCGGGCTATGATCGATGAAGCGCGTCTCGCTGGCGATCATCCTGGTCGCCTTCGTGGCGGCTTTGGTCGGCACGGTGATCGGGCGGTCGCTCACCGGCACCAAGCGCGAGCCCGTCACCGACCTGCACGTGCTGCTCTATGAGGACCTGAACCTGTCCTCGACCCAGCAGACGAAACTGAAGCTGCTGGAACGCGACTATCTGCTGCAGAAGGGCGCGCTCGACCAGACGCTGCGCGACGAGAATGCCGTCCTCGCCCGGGCGATCGAGACCGAACATGGCTATGGCCCCAATGTCGAGGCCGCGATCGACCGATCGCATCACACGATGGGCAAGCTCCAGAAGATCACCCTCGAACATATCTTCGCGATGCGTGGCACGCTGACCCCCGACCAGGCCAAACGCTACGACAAGGTGGTGACCCAACTGCTGGTCGACGCGAACCGGTGAACCACCCCCCGGCAGGTGAAGATGCGGCGTTCGTCCAAAGCACGATGAACGGAGACAAGCAGGCCTTCGCCAGGCTGATCGAACGCCACCGCGACCCCGTCTTCCGCTTCGTCCTGCACTATACCGGCGACGCCGACGAGGCACTGGACATCACGCAGGAGGCTTTCGCCAGCGCCTTCCTGGCGATCGGCCGATACGACCGGGAGCGGCCGTTCCGGTCCTGGCTGATGCGGATCGCGATCAACAAATGCCATGACTGGTCGCGGCGGCGGGCGGTGCGGAGCTTCTTCTCCGCGGCCCTCCCGATCGAATATGCCGCCGACGTCGCCGCCGACACGACGGCGCCCGATGACGCGGCGGCCGGCGCGATCGAGTTCGCGCGGGTCTCGGCGGCGATCACCCGCCTGCCCGCATCGCTGCGCGACGTGCTGATCCTGCGGACCATCGACGATCTCAGCCAGGTCGAGACCGCGCAGATCCTGGGCATCTCGGAAAAGGCCGTGGAGAACAAGCTGCGCCGCGCGCGCCAGCAGCTCGTCCAGATCCTCGACAAATAAACGGAGCGCCTTGAGGGGTGATGCCCCAGCCTGCGTATGTCTGATGGAAACAGGACAGGGACGCGCTCCTCCCATGACAGTATCGATCGACCGGCGGGCAACGCGCCGCGACAAGGCTGGCCCTGGGCGTAAGGGCATCGCTCCGATGCCCGGAAGCATATGAAAAAATCCGGAAATCTCGGAAAATCCTACTTGATCAACCTGTCTAGACAGGATCAGGGATTGCCGATAGCATTCCGGCAAGATCAAGGCGGCGCGGGACAGTCCGCATCGAAACAAGCGATCGCCTTTTCCGGGAAAAAGTGGGAGGCCCTATGACCAGCCGACGTGACGTTCTGACCTATGGGATGCTGACCGCGTCCACCCTGCTTCCCATCGGCACCGCCGCCGCCAAGGCCGCGCCCGCCAAGCCTGCCGCCGACCCCTTCTCCGCCGGCACGATGAGCTTCGCCGACCGCGAGCGCGCCTTCACCGCGCTTTACGACGTCGACCGGGCCATCGCGAATTTCGACGCGGCCTATTATGGCGCCATGCCCAAGCCGGTTCACGCCCGCTATCTGCAGAATCTCGACTTCGTGAACCGCAACAACTCGCTCTATTTCCGCGGCGCGCTCCCCGATCATAAATTGTGGCCCGAGGTCGATGCCGCTCGGAAGTCCGTGGCCGGGCTGCTGGGCTGCACCCATGACGAGATCGCCCTGTGCGGTGGCGGCACCGATGCGCTCTACACGCTGATCGTCAGCTATAATCTGATCAAGCCGGGCGACGCCGTGATCCTGGCCGACGTCGATTATGACGAGATGCAGTTCGCGATGGAGCATCTGGAGCAGATGCGCGGCGCGAAGGTGGTGCGCTTCAACCTGCCCGAGCCGCACACCGAGGCGAACATCCTGGCCGCCTATGAGAAGATCCTGAACGACACGCCCCGGGCGAAACTGCTGCTCCTCACCCATCTGTCCAACCGCAGCGGCCTCATCCCGCCGGTCAAGGCCATCGTTGCTATGGCCAGGCAGCGCGGTGTCGACGTCATCCTCGACAGCGCGCAGGCGGTGGGCCAGCTCGACTTCACCGTCGCCGATACCGGTGCCGACTTCATCGGCTTCAGCCTGCACAAATGGGTGGCCGCGCCGCTCGGCAATGGCGGCATCTACATCCGCAAGGAGCGGCTCAAGGATATCTCGCCCTATTTCGGCAACAAGATCTATCCGGCGGACGACATCCTCGCCCGCCTGCCGACCGGCACCGCCGATTTCGCCGGGAGGATCACGATCCCCGCCGCCATCGACCTGCATCGCTCGTTCGGAGCGCACAAGCTCGCCCACCTGCTGGCGCTGCGCAACCATTGGGTCGACGGCGTGCGCGACCTGCCGGGGCTGGAGATCACCGTGCCCGAGGAGAAGGGGCGCTATGCGGCGACGACCTCGTTCCGCCTGCCGGGCATGACGGGGATCGACAAGACCAAGCAGGCGCAGAAGCTGTTCCTGGAGAAATATGGCGTGCAGATCGTCGCCAAGGCTGGGTTGGCGAGCGGCCCGGTGCTGCGCGTGACGCCGGCGCTGTTCAACACCGCGAAGGAACTCGACCGGCTGGTGGCCGCCATTCGCGCCGAGCATAAGCTGTTCGCCTGAACCCCATCGAACTGCCCGCCGTCCAGAGGCAGCCATGCCGGAGAGTTGCCGACATCTGACCTGAACCGAGGAGATTGCAGCATGATCAGACCCATCGTCACCGCCGGCATCATGGCCGCCTGCCTTGCCGCCGCCCCGGCCCTTGCGGCCGGCGGGCGCCAGATCATCAGCACGCCGACGGCGCCCGCCGCGATCGGCCCCTATTCGCAGGCGGTGATGGCCAATGGCACGCTCTATGTTTCGGGGCAGTTGGGCCTGGTGCCGGAGACGGGCAAATTCGGGGCCGACGACACCAAGACCCAGGCCGAACAGGCGCTGAAGAATCTGGTCGCCATCCTGAAGGCCGCGGGGCTGTCGCCCGATGACGTCGTCATGGTGCAGATCTATGTCGTCGACCTCGCCGACTATGCCGCGGTCAACGAACTCTATGCCAAGGTCTTCACCGCCGCCCTGCCCGCCCGCGCGGTGGTCCAGGTGGCCGCACTCCCCCGCAACGCCCGGATCGAGATCTCGCTGATCGCCACCAAGGCGCGCTGAACCGGAGGCTGACCGGATCCGGCCAAAGGAAAGGGCGAGGCAAGTGACGCCACCTGCCTCGCCCCGCGTGCGCTATCGGCGGTGCCGGGTTTCTATTTCTTCTTCGCCGCCACCCGCAGCAGCACGTCATAGACATAGTCGACGCCTTTCCCGAGCGCGTCGACCGCCACCCGCTCGTCATCGCCATGAACGCCGGCTTCCTGCTCCTCCAGGATCGGGTTGGGGCCGATGCCGTAGACCGGGATGTGATGCTCGCGCCACGGCACCGCATCGGTCGTTCCCGTCAGGATCGTCGGCAGGATGACGGCCTTGGGCCAGCGCTTCTTCGCCGAGGCGACGAGCGCCGCATAGAGTTCGGTGTCGAGCGACGACGGCGGCACCGCGGCGCGGCCGCGATAATAAGCGATCGCCTGGTCCTGCGGCAGCGGGCTGCTGACGATCTCGAGCTTGATGTTGGGATTGGCGATCGCCTGGCGGATGTGGGCGACGAAATCGTCGACCGACTGGCCGGGGAAGAGGCGCGCGTTCATCGTCGCCTCGGCGGTCGCGGGGATCACGTTCCGCTTCACGCCCGACTGCATCATCGTGATCACCAGCGTGTTACGGAGCAGCCCTTCCATACCGAGCGAATTATCCTGATCGAGCGCGATCAGCTTCTTCGCGGCGTCATTGCGTCCGGCATCGGTCGTCGCCGCGAGAAGCTCGCCGACGGCATCGGCGAAGGCGCCGGGCCGGGTCTTGGCGAGCCCCTCGAAATAGGTGCGGGTCGCCGGGGTCAGCACCACCGGCTCGGCGAAGTCGGCGAGACGCGCCATCGCCTTGATCAGCTGACCGTTCGCGGTGACGTCGACCGGCCAGGGCCGGGCCGAGTGCCCATTGGGTCCGGTCGCGGTCATCTTGAAGCTGATCGTCAGCTTGTCGACATAGCTGATCTTGACCTCGTTCACAGTCTTCGCGGCATCCCAGACCACGCGGCCGCCCTCGTTGAGCGCGAACTCCGCATCCATCTTCGGCCAGGCCTGAGACTCCAGCCAGCTGGTGTGGTAGGTGCCCTGCTCCTCGTCGGCTTCCGCCAGGAAGATGATGTCGCGCGCCAGCGGAACCTTGTTCTTCACGAGCTTGCTGACCGCGATGGCGAAGGTGGCGACCGAACCCTTGTTGTCGAGCGCGCCGCGCCCCCAGATATAACCGTCCTTCTCGATCCCGCCGAAGGGCTCGACCTTCCAGTTCTTCGGCTCGGCGGGCACGACGTCGGAATGCGCGGCCAGCAGGATCGGCTTCTTGCTGCCATCGCCCTTGATGCGCGCGATGAAATGCGCGGCCTTGCCGTTGGGCGCGACGATGATCTCATTCTCGACGCCCAGCGCGTCGAACATCGCCTTGAGCCGGTTGGCGATGGCCACGGTGTCGCCGGGGGGATTCGAGCTGTCGACCCGGATCAGATCGGTCAACAGCGAGGCCGCCGCGCGAGCGTCTTCACTGCCTGCCTGGCTCTTGGCCATCGCGGCCTGCGACAATGACGTGCAGCAGAGCAGGGCCGCGCAGGCGAGATGACGAAGCCTCATGGAATACCCCTCTTTCAGGCAGATTGGCGGAACGGCTTGCAAAGCCTATTGTCTATACAGCAATGACATGCCAGCAGCCGTGTCAGAGCTTCAAATTCAGTACGCAGGCGGATGGCGGACCCCTCAAAAAAAATCACGGTCTCGAAGGACCGCCTATTCCCGAGGTTTTTCGGGGAAGGATTTGGAATCCGAACTGTCTATACAGTGCGTGTTGCGGCCGATTCTGAATGGCGCTAGTTGAACGCGATGAACGACAGGACCGACGGGAGACGAACGCCCATGCAGCGAGCCGCAGCCGCGGGGTTGCCCCTGTACCAGAAGGTGAAGGCGCACGTCCTGGAGAGGATGGCATCGGGCGAACTGGTGGCCAACAGCCGGGTCCCTTCGGAACATGAGCTGGTGCGCGAACTGGGCGTCTCGCGCATGACGGTGAACCGGGCGCTGAACGATCTGAGCCAGGAAGGCGTGCTCGTCCGCCTGGCCGGCGTCGGCACCTTCGTCGCCGAGCGCGCGCCGCACGCGCACCCGCTGCAGATCCTCAACATCGCCGATGAAATCCGCCAGCGCGGCCACGAATATCGCGCCACCGTGGTGTCGCGCGAGGCGGTGGTCGCGGACAGCCAGCTGGCCCGCGATTTCAACCTGCCGATCCGGGCGCGGCTGTTTCACACGATCGTCGTCCATCACGAGAACGACGTGCCGATCCAGGTCGAGGATCGCTATGTGAACCCGGCGATCGCCCCCCATTATCTGGACGTGGACTTCACCGAGCACACGCCCAACGAATATCTGATCTCGATCGCCCCGATCCAGCGCGCCGAGCATGTGCTGCGCGCCGCCCTGCCCGACGCCAAGGTGGCCGACCTGCTCGACATGGACGTCACCCAGCCCTGCCTGCTGCTGCTGCGGCGGACCTGGACCAACGACGCCGTGGCCTCGACGGCGAACCTCTATTACCCCGGCTCGCGCTACGAATTCGCCGGCGACGCCACCGCCTGATCAGCGCGGCGCCGGCGCGCGCCGTCCGCTCCAAACCCGCCTTTCATCGACGTCCGAACGCGCTCCAGCCCACCCTCTGGAGCGCGGCCGGGCGTCTATCGTCACGCCGATGATCACGCCGGAATCGGCCTTCCGCCGAGTCGCTGTCTAGACAAATATCCGCCAATCGCGCCGTGACAGCCCGCTTTTCGGGCTTTCCCAGCCCGATATCCGTCCCTCGGGACAATCCTTCGCCGATGCTCACGGCACATGCAGCAACCTGACAGACAGCCCTGATCCGGCCGGAATTCCACCCGGAAATGCCGATTTTTTGGGCAATTCTTTCTAAAATTGCCCAAAATCCATACGCCCTATGAGAAAATTGCGCGGCAATTCACCCCTCTGAAACTTAACACTTGACGATGATGTATAGACAGGATCACGAATAAGGTCCTTTTTGAGAACAAGGCACCTCAGGGCCAAAAAAGGGGGAAAGAATGAATCGCAGCTACCGATTCCACACCGCATCCATCGCCGCACTGCTGCTGGCCAGCACGACCGCATGGGCGCAGACCAGTTCCGGCACCACCGCCGCGGAGACGGTCACGACCGACGACATCATCGTGACGGCCACCCGCCGCGATTCCACCGTGATCGCGGCCCCGCTCAGCATCACCGCGATCGGCAATGCCGAGCTGACCAAGACCGGCGCGGGCAGCATCACCCAGATTGCCGATCGCATTCCGGGCCTCACCTTCGCCACGCTCGGCACCGGCGCCAACCGCTTCATCATTCGCGGCATCGGCTCCTTCGCGTCGAACCAGTCGCCGACCACCGGCCTGTATTTCGACGAGACGCCGCTGCAGGTGCGCACCAGCACCGGGCTCTTCTCACCCGATCCGATCATCTACGATCTGGCCCGCGTCGAAGTGCTGCGCGGCCCGCAGGGCACCCTGTTCGGCTCGTCGGCGATGGGCGGCAGCATCCGCTTCATCAGCAACAAGCCCGACGCCAGCAAGTTCGAGGGCAGCGTCTATGGCGAGGCCGCGCACACCACCGACGGCGGCGACAGCTACAATGTAAAGGCCATGCTCAACATCCCGCTCGCCGAGGACAAGCTGGCCCTGCGCATCGTCGGCGTCCATTCCTACGACGCCGGCTGGATCGACAATATCAGCCCGGTCACGCTCAACCCACACGAGAATCTCGACAAGCCCAATCTGCGTGAGAAGGACGTCAACTGGGTGCGGACCAACGCCGTCCGCGCCATGCTCGCCTTCACCCCGGACGACACGCTGCGGATCACGCCGAGCCTCTATTATTCGCGGGTCAAGGGTGGCGCGGTGAAGCCGCTGCAGGACGTGGCCGTCGGCATCAAGAAGCGGGTCGAAGGCCGCTGGATTCCCGAGCCGCTCAAGACCAGCGTGAAGAGCGGCAACATGCTGGTCGAGAAGGACGTCGACCTGCTCGGCGGCGCCACCATCCTCTCGTCCTCGTCCTACACCGAAGCCAAGCTGGATCGCGTCGTCGACGTGACGGGCTTCGGCCCGCTTCAGGGCGGCCTGCCCACCCCGCCGGGACGCGCCATCCTGCTGAGCTTCAACGCCTATCAGAAGCTCAAGCAGTTCACCCAGGACCTGCGCGTCACCTCCACCGGCGATGGCCCGCTCAGCTATGTGATCGGCGGCTATTACAACAACAACAAGGCGCCCTCGCTGATCCTCAGCCTGGTCGAGCAGGATTATGGGCTGGGCTATAACCCCACCCAGCGCATCCGCGACTTCCGCTTCAAGCAGAAGGAAGCCGCGGCCTATGGCGAGCTGACCTTCAAGACCGGCCCGTTCGAACTGGCCGCGGGCGGCCGCTACTTCCACTATAACCAGACCGACTCGCGCGCCCAGATCCGTCCGTTCCGCGCGGTGCCGGTCGATTACGACTTCTCGGTCACCACCAAGGAAAGCGGTTTCACGCCGCACCTGACCGCTTCGTACAAGCCGTCGCCGAATCAGAATTTCTACGCGACCTATTCGCAGGGGTTCCGCACCGGCGGCGTCAACGCGCCGCTCACCGAGGCGGAATGCCCCGTCGCGCAGCGGCGCCTGCTGGGCATCCCCGACAATCCGGGGCCGTTCAAGAGCGACAAGGTCACCAACTATGAGGTGGGTGCCAAGATCCGCACGCACGGCGTCCAGGTCACGGGTGCCGCCTATCAGGTCGACTGGCAGGATTATCAGCAGGCGACGTCGCGCTCCTGCGGCCTCACCGGCTTCAGCTTCACCGCCAACGCCGGCAAGGTTCGCAGCCGCGGCGGCGAGGCGGAAGTGACCATCAAGCCGGTCGAGGGCCTCACCCTGTCGGGCAACATGGCCTATATCAAGGCGACCTTCCTGCGCGCCAATCCCAGCCTGCGCTTCGCCAAGGGCGATCGCCTGCCCGACGTTCCCGACTTCACCTATGGCGCCTCGGCCGAGTTCACCATGCCGGTGAACGACAGCTTCTCGGTGCAGTTGCGTGGCGACTTCAACCATGTGCCGAGCATGCGCACCGCGACCGGCACCAGCACCGGCGCGACCCCCGACCGGCGGCCGAAATATACGATGGCCAATGCCAGCGCGAGCCTGGTGTCGACCCAGGATTGGGAACTCAGCCTGTTCGTCCGCAACCTGACCGACGCCTCGCCGGTGTTCGGCTATGACACGGGCTATCCCCGTTCCGCCGTGGGCGGCGCCTCCGACATGTCGGCGCTGGTCGGCCGGCCGCGGACGATGGGCGTCTCCTTCCAGAAAGGCTTCTGACCGAAACAAGGAAGGGCTCCCCGCACGGGGCCCTTCCGCCATCAGCTCCTTCGCCCCAAAGCGACAACCTCGGCCGGAACTGCTTTTGGCGTTCCGGCCATTTTTTGCGAGATGAAGAAAGGCACGCCGTGGCCGTCTTGAGACGTATCGGACAAGGTTCGCTGATCCTCCTCGCCGTGGCGATGGCCGCCGTGCCAGCGCCCCGCGCCCTGGCCGAAATGCCCACCCGGCCCTTTTCGGGCGAAGATCTGTTCGCGCTCCAGCTAGCCTCCGATCCGCAGATCCGGCCCGATGGATCGCTGGTCGCCTATGTGCGCGGCAGCAACGACATCATGACCGACCGGATGCGCTCCGCCATCTGGCTGGTCGACAGCAAGACCGGCCGGGAGACGCCCATCCCCACCCCCGGCGGCACCGCGACCCAGCCGCGCTGGTCGCCCGACGGCCAGCGCCTCGCCTATCTGTTCAAGCCCGATGGCGGCAAGGCGCAGATCATGGTGCGCCACATGCGGGATGGCGCGACCGCGACGATCACCGCCGTGACCGCGGCGCCCGGTGCGATCAGCTGGTCGCCAGACGGCAGCCGGATCGCCTTCGTCATGGCGATCCCCGAAGCCGCGCCGACCTTGGGCCATGCACCGACCAACCGGCCCGAGGGCGCGATATGGGCGCCGCCGCTGGAGGTGATCACCGCCCTCCCCTATCGGCGCGACGAGACCGGCTATCTGAAGCCCGGCCACGACCATATCTTCGTCGTGCCGTCGAGCGGCGGCGAGCCGCGCCAGCTGAGCGACGGCGCGTGCAACGACGCCGGGCCGCTGGTCTGGGCGCCCGACGGCAAGACCATCTTCTTCAGCGCGCTGCGCTCGGCCGAATGCGAGCGCGAGCCGATCAACACCGAAATCTATGCGCTCGACGTCGCGACCTCGACCATCGAAGCTCTGACCGACCGCCATGGGCCCGATGCCAGCCCCGCGATTTCGCCCGACGGCAAGCACATCGCCTATGTCGGCTATGACGACCGCGGGCTCAGCTATCACAGCAACCAGCTGTATCTGATGGACCGCGACGGCCGGAACAAGCGCGTGATCGCGGTCCCGATCGATCGCCGCATCGTCAATCCGCAATGGGCGAAGGACGGCCGGTCGCTCTATATCCAATATGACGAGCATGGCACCGCGCGCGTCGCCCGCGTGACCCTGGACGGGAAACTCCGTGACGTCGCCTTCGGGCTGGTCGGCAGCTATCTCGATCGCCCTTATGGCGGCATCGGCGCCTATAGCCTGACGCAGGATGGCACGGTGGCCTTCACCAGCGGCACGCCGCTCAGCCCGGCCGACATATCGGTTTCGCGCAATGGCGTCGGTCGCCAACTGACCCGGCTCAACGAACCGCTGCTGTCGGCGCGCGCGCTCGGCCAGGTCGCCCCCCTTGCCGTGAAGGCGCCCGACGGCCAGGCCACCGACGCCTGGATCGTCACCCCGCCCGGCTTCGATCCCGCGCGCAAATATCCGCTGATCCTCGAAATCCATGGCGGCCCGTTCGCGGCCTATGGACCGACCTTCGCGGTCGACATCCAGCTCTATGCGGCGGCCGGCTATATCGTCGTCTATGCGAACCCGCGCGGCAGCATCTCCTACGGGGAAGGTTTTTCGAACAGCATCCACCAGGCCTATCCCGGCAAGGATTATGACGACCTGATGGCCGCGGTCGACGCGGCGATCGCGCGCGGGTCGGTCGATACCGACAATCTGTTCGTGACCGGTGGTTCGGGTGGCGGCGCGCTGACCGCGTGGATCGTCGGCAAGACCGACCGCTTCCGCGCGGCGGCGGCGCAGAAGCCGGTGATCAACTGGACCAGCATGACGCTGACCACCGACCGGGCGGTCGCCTTCACCCGCTACTGGTTCGGCAAAATGCCGTGGGAAGATCCGCAGGGCTATTGGGCCCGATCGCCGCTGTCGCTGGTCGGGCAGGTGAAGACACCGACGATGATCCTGGTCGGCACCTCGGACTATCGGACCCCGATCAGCGAGTCCGAGCAATATTACACCGCGCTCCAGCTGCGCGGCGTGCCGACGGCGCTGGTGAAGGTGCCCGACGCCTCGCACGACGGCGTCGCCGACCGGCCATCGCAGCTCGCCGCCAAGGCCTCAGCGATCCTCACCTGGTTCGATCGCTATCGCACCCGGCGCCCCTTGCCGTAGCCGGGGAGCCGCCTCCCGTCGGCGCCATCCACAGCATCCAAAGAACAACCATAATCCAGGAGGGGAGAGATCATGTCCACTGAGGCTATCCGGCCCATTGGCAGGCATTGGCCGTGGCTCGCCGTCGCCATCCTCGGCGCGCTGGCCGCCGGCGGCATCGCGCTCCATCGCGGCGAGCAGGTCAACGCGCTATGGCTGATCGTCGCGGCGATGGCGGTCTATCTGATCGCCTATCGCTACTACAGCCTCTACATCGCCGAGCGGGTGATGCGGCTGGATCCGGCGCGCGCCACGCCCGCCGTCCGCCATAATGACGGCCTCGATTTCGTACCGACCAACCGCTACGTCCTGTTCGGCCATCATTTCGCGGCGATCGCCGGAGCAGGCCCCCTCGTCGGCCCGGTGCTGGCGGCGCAGATGGGCTATCTGCCCGGCACCTTATGGCTGATCGCGGGGGTCGTGCTGGCCGGCGCGGTGCAGGATTTCATGGTCCTGTTCATCTCGATGCGCCGCGACGGCCGCTCGTTCGGCGAACTCGTCCGCCTGGAAATGGGGGCTGCGGCCGGCACGGTGGCGCTGATCGGCGCCTTCATGATCATGGTGATCATCCTGGCGGTGCTGGCGCTGATCGTGGTGCGTGCGCTGGCCGACAGCCCATGGGGCATGTTCACCGTCGCCGCCACGGTGCCGCTCGCCCTGTTCATGGGCGTCTATACCCGCTGGATCCGCCCCGGCCGGGTCGGCGAGGTCTCGATCCTCGGCCTGATCGGGCTGGTGCTGGCGATCGTCTGGGGGCAGGCCGTCTCGATCTCGCCGGTCTTCGCACCGCTGTTCACCTTCAGCCCGGTGCAGCTCTGCTGGATCCTGATCGGCTATGGCGCCGTGGCCGCGATGCTCCCGGTGTGGCTGCTGCTCGCCCCGCGCGACTATCTGTCGACCTTCCTGAAGATCGGCGCGATCGTGGCGCTCGCCATCGGCATCGCGATCCTGCAGCCGACCCTGCAGATGCCCGCGCTCACGCGCTTCGTCGACGGTAGCGGGCCGGTCTGGTCGGGCGGGCTGTTCCCCTTCCTGTTCATCACCATCGCCTGTGGCGCGGTCTCCGGTTTCCACGCGCTGATCGCCAGCGGCACCACCCCCAAGCTGATCGCGACCGAAAGCGACGCGCGCTTCATCGGCTATGGCGCGATGCTCGCCGAAAGCTTCGTGGCGATGATGGCGCTGGTCGCCGCCTCGATCCTCGATCCCGGCATCTACTTCACGATGAACACCCCCGCCGCGATCCTCGGCACCAGCGCGGACAGCGCCGCCGCCGCCGTCACCGCCATGGGTTTCCCGATCAGCGCGGCGACGATCAGTGGGACCGCAGCCGATGTCGGCGAACTCAGCATCATCTCCCGCGCGGGCGGCGCGCCGACCCTGGCGGTGGCGATGGCGCAGATCTTCAGCCATCTGATCGGCGGCAAGGCGATGATGGCCTTCTGGTATCATTTCGCGATCCTGTTCGAGGCGCTGTTCATCCTGACGGCGGTCGACGCCGGCACCCGCGCCGGGCGCTTCATGCTGCAGGACCTGCTGGGCCTGCTCTCGCCGCGCCTGAAGAACACCCAGTCGCTTGCCGCCAACGGCATCGCCACCTTGCTGTGCGTCGCCGCCTGGGGCTTCTTCCTCTATCAGGGCGTGACCGACCCGCTGGGCGGCGTGAACACGCTCTGGCCGCTGTTCGGTATCTCGAACCAGATGCTGGCCGCCATCGCGCTGATGCTGGGCACGGTGGTGCTGGTGCGGATGAAGCGCGAGCGGGCGGCCTGGATCACGGCGGTCCCGGCGGCGTGGCTGGTGCTGTGCACGGGGACGGCGGGGCTGCTCAAGCTCTTCTCGGGCGATCCGCGCATCGGCTTCCTGGCGCATGCCGCCAGGTTCCAGGCGGCGATCGACAACGGCGTCGTGCTGGCGCCCGCCAGATCGATCGGGGAGATGCAGCGCATCATCCTCAACGACTATATCGACGCTGCCCTATGCCTGCTGTTCCTGATCGTCGTGGCGGCGATCCTGGTCTTCGCGATCCGGGCCTGCCGCGACGGCCTGGCCGCCAGGCTGCCGACCGTCTGCGAGACCGGGGACGCCATCGCCTGACAAAAAAGGACCGGACACCGATGGTGCCCGGTCCTTCTTTTCCCCTTGGCAGGGATCAGTGCGCGACGTGAATCGCCAGCTGGTTCTTGTCGAGCTTCTGCCCGAGCGCGAAGGCATTGGCGGCGACATAGGGCGTGCCCGGCTCGAGGCCCGATTTCACCTCGGTCCACTCCGGCGTCTGGCGCCCGAGTTCGAGCATCCGCACCTCATAATCCTCGCCATATTTCGCCATCACCACCCGGAAGGTGCGGAAGTGCTGGAGGGCGACCGTCCGCACCGCCACGGGCACGGCGAAGCTGCCGATCTCGACGCGCCCCTTCAGCGGCGTGCCCACCGGAAGCCCGGCGGCCTGCGCGGTCATGGCCACGGTGATCACGGTCGCGCGGCTGCCTTCCTCGGCCGGGGGCTTGACCGAGGTGATCGTCGACCGGCCCAGCGAGCGGCCATCGATCGCGAAGATCTCGATCGGCAGGCCGGCCCGGATGTCCGCGAAATCGATCTTGTTGATGTTGAACTGCATCGCCGGCGCCGGAGTGGCGACGATCGCACCGCCGACATCGCGGCTGGCATGGAGGGTCGCCGGCCCGGCCTTCTCGATCGCAACCCCCTTGGCGCGCGCATCGGCAGCCGACAGGTGCAGCCGGCCCTCATGGCTGGCGTAGGTCCAGCGGTGGCTCTTGCCCGCGATCGTGGCGATCACGGTCACGTCGAAGCTGTGCGGCTCCTCGACCGCACCCTGCGACGTCAGATGATCGCCGTCGGGCTTGAAATCGAGCCGGTCGACCCGACCGCCCAGCCGCTTGAGCTCGACCGCCAGCTGGACCGCCGAGGGCGCCACCGGCTGGCCGTCCGCCGTCGCATAGACGTGCAGGCGCGGCGGAAGCTCGGGCGCTTCGAAGATCAGCAGTTCGACCGAGACGTTACCGTCGGTCAGCAGGCGCCCGTCATGGGGGCCCTTGGGATAGGCCGGCGCTTGGGTTTTCCCCGCCTCGACGGGGGCGGCAGGCGAAGGGCCGCAGCCGGACAAGGCCAAGCAGCTCGCCAGCATCAGCGCGATGGTCGTTCGTGAGATATCATGCATGGAAAGGCTCCAGCTCGTGGAAGCGCTCCGCCCTGCGGAGGCTCCCAGAAAGGGTGCAGAGGCCGGCGGGCGACGCCGCCGGCCTCGATGACGCGGCTTCAGACCAGCTCGCCCACGCGCCAGCGCCGCCCGCGGCGCATCGCCGCGAAGCAGAGCACCGCCGAGAAGGCCGCGAACAGCAGCGACCACAGCAGCGCCGGGCCGACCCGCCCCAGCAGCCCCTGGTCGGGGAAGCGGTATTTCGGCACGCGATCATGATCGACGAAGGAGAGCCGCCCCGGGCAGCCGACACAGGTCGAAAGGTGCGGCGACAGGATCTGCCGCTCGATGCGCGGGTAGAAATAGCCGCGCATGTCCGCCTGATACTGCTTCGCCGACTGGATGAAGCGGGCGTGCCGGGCCGGGTTGTTCCCGGCGATCGTCGCCAGCGAATCCTGGAGGGCGACCGGTGGAGACAGCAGCTTGACGAGGATCGTCCAGCGCGCCGCCGCCGCCCGTTCGCCGGCCATCTGGTCGACGACCGCCTGCAAGCGCCGTTCGCGCTCCGGCGCCGCGAAGATCAGATGCGCCGCATAGGTCAGCTTGGCCGGGTCGACCATATGCGCCTCCGGTTCGGGGCGCCCGTCGAGCCAATAGGCGACCGCTCCGTGCCAATAGGATCCGCCCTGCATCACGTCCTTTTCGACGGTGCGCAGCTTGTCGATATATTGGACATAGGAACTGGCCGGCACGAACACGGCGGTGGCGAAGGTGGCCCCCTTCGGCACGATGATGGCGAAGGCCGCCCAGATCGCGATCAGCACGCTGGCGCTGGCGGCCGCCCCCTTCTGGAAGCTGAGCACCAAATAGGCGAGGGTGAACCAGAACAGCGCATAGGCGCCGATCACCAGCAGGCCCGACAACAGGCCGGCGATGTCGGAGAAGATCGGCGTCCCCGCCACGACCAGCGCCAGCACCACCGACAGCAGCAGCATCGGCACCAGCCATGTCCCGAGCGCCAGCATCTTGCTGCCCAGCAGCATGCGCGGGCTCACCGCCTGCGCCGCCGCCAGCCGCAATATGCCATGGTCGCGTTCGAAGGCGCCGAACATCGTCACCAGCAGGATCACGCCGATCGGCAGGAAGAAGACGATCGCGAAACCGAGATCGAACACGCCCAGCGCCAGGCCGCGCGGATGTTCGAAATCATATTCGGGTTCGATGCCGAACGCGGTCTCCAGCTTCATCGGCAGGATGAACGGCAGCAGGTCGCTCTGGCCGACGCTCAGCGCCGCGAGCGGCAGCGGCGGCTTGATCGCGCTCTCATAGAGGAAATAGCGGCTGGTGCTGTCGATGTCGGTGGGGTCCTGCCAATATTGCAGGACCTCATCCGACGGATGCTGGTATTTCTCGACCTTCTTGCGAACCTCCGCCTGTTTCCGGGCATCGGCCTCGAGGGTGACCTGGATATTGTGCGCCTGCCGGGCGCGGAGCGCGCTCGCGTTGAGCGCCCCCCACAGGAAGGCCGCGAACAGGATGCCGACGACGACCCACAGGAGCAGGCGGCGCGGCGTGTTGGCCAGTTCCCACAGGAACAGCTTCTTGAATTTTGCGGTGTTCATGGGTGAACCCTTCTCACAGTCCAGGTGAGCAGGCCGAGGCCGAGCAGGAGCCAGCCGGCGAGATAGGCCATCGCCGAGCCCGACGACGAAAAGGCGAGGCCGATCTTCGGCGATTCATAGTGAAAATCCGGGACCTTCTTGAAATCGTCCCCGCTCGCCGTGATGCCGTTGATGGCGTAGGCCTTGGCGTTCTTCGTCTTGGACAGCAGCAGCTGCCCGTTCATCTGGTTGACCAGCCGGCGGCGATATTGCTCCGCCGATTTGATGAACCGCTCATGATGGGCGAAGTTCGATCCCGCCAGGGCGGATGACATCGCCTGCACCGCCACCGCGGGCGACATCCACGCCTGCGCCGCGAAGGTGCGGTCCTGCGTGCTGACGAGCGAATAGAAGGCCCCCAGCCCGCGATCGAAGATGCCGTGCGATCGCCGCTCGTCATAATCGATCAGCGCGCCGCGCAGATCGACCGGAAGGTCCTCGCGCCGGGTGACGCCATAGCGCTTCATGATGATCCGGGTGCGCTTCTCGCCGGTCTCGGCCGACCAGTAGACGCCCGCGCCCTGCCGCTGCATGTCCAGCTTGACGCCGGTGTAGGACGGAAGCGGCGTGATATTGCCGGCGCTGGTGCTCGCCGCGCGCGGCGCGACGAAGGCCAGCATCGCCCAGAGCCCGAGCAGGATGGCGAAGCCGAGCCGCGCGGTACGGGCATTGAGGCACACGACCACCCCGACCGCCGCCAGGACGGCCAGATAGATCGAGAAGGTCGCGAGCCAGCCGAGCAGCCTGAACAGATTGTCCGGCGACCAGTTGGCGACCGTCGCCACCCCGCCGACGAGCAGCGCCGGAACGAGCAGCGTGACCCCGGAGAAGATCGCCACCGCCGCCCATTTGCCCCAGACATAGGGCCCGGGCCGCCGCGCGGCGCCCAGCGCCAGGCGCATGATGCCGGTCTCGCGATCCGCCGCGGTCGCACCGAAGGCCACGAGGAAGACGAGCAGCGGCGCGAACTCCACCAGGAAACGCGACGGATCGGCGATGCCCATGCGCTGGAAAGGCTCTGCCTCCTGCAGCGGGCGATAGATCATGTCGTTCTGCCAATGCGGCTCCAGCCACACCGCCTGGCCGACGAAAGGCTCGATCCCCGGATCGAGGCTTTGCAGCGGCATGCCCGGCTTGAAGGCGTAGATGGAGTAGTGCGCCGCCTGATGCGCATCCTTGCCGCCCTGGGCCAGCCAGCGGGCCCGCTCGGCATGCGCGATGCCGACCTTTTCGGCATCGGCATGGCGTTCGGTCACATAGCTCGACACCCCCGACAGGATCATGATGAAGGCGAATACGAGCGCGGCTGCCAGGGTCCGGCCGCCGCGCAGGAGCATGATCAGCTCCAGCCTGAGCGTCTTCATGCGGCCAGCCTCTCGATATAGATGCGCTCGAGATCGGCCGGCGTCGACGTGGCCGGGTCGACCTGCTCGACGAGCCTGCCGGCGCGCAGGATGCCGATATGCGTCGCCGCCTCATGGACGCGCCACAGATCGTGGGTGGTCTGGAGCACCGCCATGCCACGGCTCGCCAGATCGCGGAGCATCGCGTAGAATTCGGACGAGGCGGACGGATCGAGGCCCGAGGTCGGCTCGTCGAACAGCAGCAGCGAGGCATCCTTCGCCTTGGCCACCGCGACGCCCACCTTCTGGCGCATGCCCTTAGAATATTGGCCGGCGCGCCGATCATGCGCGACCGTCTGGAGCCCCGCCTCGGTCAGCAGCCGCCGGCAGGTCGCCTCATCGAGATCCTTGCCGGCCAGCAGCGCGAAATAATGGAGATTCTCGATGCCGGTCAGCATCGGATAGAGCGCCACCATCTCGGGCAGATAGGCGATGCGGGAGCGAGTGAGGATCGGATCGGCCACCACCGACAGACCGTCGACGAGTATTTCGCCTTCGGATGGTTCGAGAAACCCCAGGATCATGTTGATCGTGGTGGTCTTCCCTGCGCCATTCGGACCGAGCAGGGCGTATATCTCGCCCGCTCCTATGGTCAGATTGAGATCCACAACTGCAGGAGATTTGCGAAAAGTCTTGGTAACCCCTTTGATCTCAAGGATTGGCTGATTGGCCATATCTCGCTCCCTAATCGCGGTTAAACGAATATTCTTGAGTTTCCCCGGCGCGGCGCACGCGCCGCGGCTTGTCCCCGATGCCGAATATAAAATGTCTAGACAGGCATGCTGAGCGGGGCCCGCCCGGCTGACTTCACCCACCCCCGGCGATCGCGATACCGACCGTCACCGGGCGCAGCGGGGCATGGTCCATGCGAGCGCCCGCCCGTCGCGACCCAAGGCGCGACAGGACGAGACGTCCGACCGACATGGCGGTGCCGCCACGCCGACGCGGCGCGCGAAATCCGTCGGGGACATCACAGGGAACACAGGGCAAACGCGCTCGGAAGCCACGCCTGCACTCGAAGTCTAGACCGATGCGGCGACGGTTCGGGGGGGACGTTTGAAACCGCTTGCCGGATCGGCGGGGCGGAAGGCGTCGTCCAACGCGGCAGGAGGCAGACCCTCCCGGAAACGGTCGAGCGTCATTGCCGCGACGGCCATCGGCGCCGAGGCGAATTCGCCATGATGATGGTGATGACGGACGGCCCCCTTGGGCGCATCGTCGCCATCATCGGGGGCTGTCGCTTCATGGTGGTGATCGTCGATGGCGAAGGGCGCCAGACCCATGGCGGCATGGACGTGAGCCACGCCCGTTTCATGCTCAAGGCCGTCCGTCACATAGCGGACCACCGAGCCGGCGGAGATGCACGCCGTGACGATACACAGCATGACGACCGCGCGACGGAGGAGAGGAAGAACCTTACCCACAATCGCAGTATATACAGGTGGGTCATGCTGGCAAGCGACAAAAGGATTGCAATGACGGGCCATTCGACGCTCCGACACCACCAGCGCGCGCTCAGTTCCGCCCGTCCGCCTTGGGCGTGAACCGCGCGACCAGATCATAGCTGTCGCCCGGAAAGATCTGGCGAACCCAGGTGACATGCGCTTCCCCGCGCCAGGTCTGGCGCTCAAGGACCAGGCATGATGCGCCCCGATCGATCTTCATGATGTCGGCAGTGGGCCCATCGGCGGCGCGCGCACTGATGCGATGCTCGGCCTCGGTCCAGGGGACATGTCCGAGCAGCCAGCTGCCCGGCGAGATCGTGCTGAAATCCACATCGGCCGCCTCGGGCACGACCGCCAGGTTGATCAGGCGCTGCTCCAGCGCGAAGGGCTCGCCATCGGCGAGATGGAGGCAATCAAGCTGCAACAGCTCGCCCTCGCCGGCCCAATGGCGGCTTTCGTCGCCGGGCGATGGCCGACGGCGATGGCGGTCGAGCAGGTGCAGGCCATAGACCTTCCCCCGCGCGGCGACGTTCGCCTGGATATCCGGGATGTCGAGAATGGCGGATTCCAGCCGCGGCTTGGCGACGAACGAACCAACCCGCTTGCGGCGAACGATCAGGCCGGCCTCGGCCAGGGCCTCGGTCGCGCGGGTCACGGTCATCCGCGCGCAGCCATATTGGGCCGCGAGCACATGCTCCACCGGGATACGGTCCCCCGGCTTCCAGACCCCCGACATGATCTTCTGCTCGATATCGGTGCGGATCCGCTGGGTCAGCGAGGGGACATCGGCGCCCGGTCGCGCGCTCATGACGCGATCAACCCCTGCAGAACATGGCGGTATCGGGCTTCGATAGCCGTGCGATGCTGGTGCCGCCCATCCTTCACGATGCGCCGTCCCGCCCGCCACACCTCGTCGATCGCGGCCTGCCCCGTGGCGAAGACCAAGGTGTCGAGCACCGCATCGCCGGCGCGGGCCAGAGCCGCGGGCCCATCCTCCCGCAGCACGACGAGGTCGGCCGGCGCGCCGACGGCGAGCCCACCGGCACAGCCCAAGGCGCGCTCCCCGCCCGCCATGGCACCGCCATACAGGCTACGCCCCGTCGACGCGGTCGCTTCCCCGAAGATGTTGCGCGCCCGCGTGGCCAGCCGCTGGCCATATTCCAGCAAGCGCAGCTCTTCGGTCATGTCGATCCGCACATTGGAGTCCGAACCGATGCCATAGAGGCCGCCGGCATCCACGAAGGCGCGCGCCGGAAAGATACCGTCGCCCAGATTGGCTTCGGTGATCGGGCAGAGCCCGGCCACCGCGCCCGAGGCCGCCATATCGGCGACCTCCTGCGCATCGACATGGGTGGCATGGACCAGGCACCAGCCGGCATCGACCGGCGCATGATCGAGCAACCAGCGCACCGGCCGGGCGCCGCTCCACGCCAGGCAGGCCTCGACCTCCGCCACCTGCTCGGCAATGTGGATATGGACCGGATGGCCGGCCGCCAGCGGCACTATCGCGGCCAGTTCGTCGGGCGTTGCCGCGCGCAAGCTGTGCGGTGCGACGCCGACGATCGCGTCGGGCAGGCCGGCCAACGCTCGCCGGCTGGCCTCCACGAGCCGGCCATAGTCGTCCACGCCGTTGATGAAGCGACGCTGCGCATCCGAGGGAGGCTGGCCGCCAAAGCCGGCATGCGCATAGAAGACCGGCAGCAGGGTGAGCGCGATCCCGGCTGCTTCGGCCGCCGCGCCGATCCGTGCGGCCATTTCCGCGGGGTCGGCATAGGCACGGCCGTCGATGTCATGGTGCAGATAATGGAACTCGCCCACCCGGCCGAAGCCCGCTTCCACCATTTCCATGAAGGCCTGGGCGGCGATCGCCTCCATCGCATCGGGCGAGAGCCGGTCGACAAACCGGTACATCAGCTGGCGCCAGCTCCAGAAACTGTCGCCCTGGCGGCCCGCGACTTCGGTGAGCCCGGCCATCGCCCGCTGGAAGGCGTGGCTGTGGAGGTTGCCCATCGCCGGCAGACCGATGCCGATGCGGATGTCGTCAGGCGCAGGCGGGCTGTTCACCTCGATCGCGCCGATCACGCCGCGCGCCACGGAAATCCGCACGTCATGCGCCCATCCCGAGCGCAACAGCACCTGCTTCACATGCCAGGTAAAGCTGCCGCCGGCCCGGCCCTGCTGATCGTCGCTCATCGTTCCGACTCCCTGTCCGCTTTATCTGTCTAGACATGTCCTATTTGTCTAGACATTATTGCGGCATCTGAGGAGCGACTCAACGGAGCCTGCATGCGTTGCGATACAATCTGGCGAAACGCCCGCTTGTGCACGCTTGACCCGCGGCACACCGGACTGGGCATCATCGAGGACGGCGTGATCGCGGCACTCGACGGCCGCATCGCCTATGTGGGCCGCGCGGCGGACGCCGCCGATCTGGATGCGGCGACGGTGATCGATTGCGAGGGCCGCTGGGTTACGCCTGGCCTGATCGATTGCCACACCCATCTGGTCCATGCGGGAAACCGCGCGCATGAATTCGAATTGCGGCTGGCCGGCGCCTCTTATGAGGAGATCGCGCGCGCCGGCGGCGGCATCGTCTCGACCATGAAAGCCACCCGCGCCGCCAGCGAGCAAGAGCTGACGGACGGCGCGCTGCCCCGTCTAGACAGGCTGATCGCCGAAGGGGCGACCACGGTCGAGGTCAAGTCCGGTTACGGCCTGACCGTAGAGGATGAACTCAAGATGCTGCGCGCCGCGCGGGCGCTGGGCACCGCCCGTTCGGTGCGGGTGCGGACCACCTTGCTGGGCGCCCATGCCCTTCCCCCCGAATATGCCGGCGATCCCGATGGCTATGTCGACCTGGTCTGCCGCTGGATGATTCCGGCCGCCGCCGCCGAAGGTCTGGCCGACGCGGTCGACGCCTTTTGCGAAGGGATCGGCTTCACGCTCGACCAGACGAAGCGCGTGTTCGCCGCCGCCAAGGCGGCCGGCCTGCCGATCAAGCTTCACGCCGAGCAATTGTCGAACCTTCATGGCGCGCAAGCCGCCGCCGAAGCCGGCGCATTGTCGGCCGACCATCTCGAACATCTCGACGATGATGGCGTGGCAGCGATGGCCCGCGCGGGCACCGTCGCGACCTTGCTGCCGGGCGCCTATTATTTCGTGCGCGAGACCAGGCAGCCGCCGATTGGCGCGCTGCGCGCATCGGGCGTGCCGATGGCGATCGCGACCGACTGCAACCCCGGCACCTCGCCGCTCACCTCGCTGCTGCTGGCGATGAACATGGGCGCGACGCTGTTCCGCCTCACCGTCGACGAATGCCTGGCCGGCGTCACCCGCAACGCCGCCCGCGCGCTGGGGCTGGGCGCCGAGACCGGCACATTGGAAGTCGGCAAGGCCTGCGACCTTGCCATCTGGACGATCGAGCGGCCCGCGGAGCTTGTCTACCGCATGGGCCATAACCCCCTGCATTCCCGCATCTGGAAAGGTCTATGAGCGCCATCCTCCTCACCCCCGGCCAGGTGCCGCTTTCCGACTGGCGCGCCATCTATCGCGGCGCCGTGCCCCATCTCGATCCCGCCTGCCTGCCGCAGATCGCCGAAAGCGCCGCAGCGGTCGACCGGATCCTGGCGAAGAACAAGCCGGTCTACGGGATCAACACCGGCTTCGGTAAGCTGGCCAGCGTGCAGATCGGCCATGACGATCTCGCCACGCTCCAGCGCAATATCGTGCTGAGCCATGCCGCCGGCACCGGCGATCCGTCGCCGGTTCCGGTGGTGCGGCTGATGATGGCGCTGAAGCTCGCCAGCCTCGCCCAGGGCGCGTCGGGGGTGAAGGCCGAGACGATCGAGCTGCTGGAAGCGATGCTGCAGGCGGGCCTGACGCCCATCGTCCCCTGCCAGGGCTCGGTCGGCGCCAGCGGCGACCTGGCCCCGCTCGCGCATATGGCCGCCGCAATGATCGGCGTCGGCGAGATCGACATCGCGGGCCAGAGGCTCACCGCCGACGGCGCCCTCGCCCGCGCCGGCCTGGCGCCGCTGACCCTGGGCCCCAAGGAAGGGCTGGCGCTGCTCAACGGCACCCAATTCTCCACCGCCAACGCCCTGGCCGGCCTGTTCGAGGCCGAGACGCTGTTCCAGTCCGCCTTGGTGGCCGGGGCGCTGTCGACCGAGGCCGCCAAGGGATCGGACACGCCGTTCGATCCGCGCATCCATCTGCTGCGCCGCCAGCCGGGCCAGATCGAGACCGCCGACGTGCTGCGCCTGCTGATGTCCGGTTCGCCGATCCGCGCCAGCCATGTCGAGGGCGATGCGCGGGTGCAGGACCCCTATTGCCTGCGCTGCCAGCCGCAGGTGATGGGCGCCGCGCTGGACGTGCTGCGCCAGGCGGCCACCACGCTGGAAACCGAAGCCAATGGCGTTTCGGACAATCCCCTGATCTTCCCCGAAACCGACGAGGCGCTGTCGGGCGGCAATTTCCACGCCGAGCCGGTGGCGTTCGCGGCCGACATGATCGCGCTGGCGATCTGCGAGATCGGGTCGCTGTCCGAGCGGCGGATCGCGATGCTGGTCGATCCCGCGCTCTCCGGCCTGCCCGCTTTCCTGACGCCGAAGCCCGGTCTCAATTCGGGCTTCATGATCCCGCAGGTCACGGCGGCCGCACTCGTCTCCGAAAACAAGCAGCGCGCCTATCCCGCGAGCGTCGATTCCATCCCGACGTCGGCGAACCAGGAGGACCATGTCTCGATGGCCGCCCATGGCGCCCGCCGGCTGCTCGACATGGCCCGCAACGCCACCGCGGTGATCGGCATCGAGGCGCTGGCGGCGGCGCAGGGCTGCGACTTCCACGCGCCGCTCCGGTCGAGCGATGCCATCGAGGGCGCCCGCGCGCTGATCCGCGACCATGTCCCGCATCTCGACGAGGACCGCCATTTCCACCCCGACATGGAAGCCGCCAACCGGCTGATCCGGTCGGGCGCGCTGGCGGCCTCCGCCGGCCTCGAGCTGCCCGGCGTCGCGTGATGCAAGGCCTGGAGATCAGCCGGGGGCAGGCGCCGCTGATCGTGGCGTTCCCGCACACCGGCACGCTCGTTCCGCCGGATGTGGAAGCGACGATGCACTCGCCCTGGCTGGCCCGCAAGGATAGCGACTGGTGGATCGAGCGGCTCTATGACTTCGTCGCCGAACTGGGGGCGACGACGGTGCGCACCACCATCTCGCGCAGCGTGATCGACGTGAACCGCGATCCGTCCGGCCAGTCGCTCTACCCCGGCCAGACGACGACGGGCCTGTGCCCGACCGAGAGTTTCGACGGCGAAGCGCTCTATCTGGAAGGGCATGAACCGGACGCCACGGAGATCGACCGCCGGCTCGCGTTCTACTTCAACCCCTATCATGCCGCGCTGTCGGCCGAGATCGCCCGGCTGCGCGCCGATCACCCGCATGTCGTGCTCTATGATGCCCATTCGATCCGGTCGGTGGTGCCGCGCCTGTTCGACGGCGTGCTGCCCCAGTTCAATATCGGCAGCTTCAACGGCGCATCCTGCGACTGCAGGCTGGTCGATGCGATCGAGCGCCGCGCGGCGGCATCGCCGTTCGATCATGTCGTGAACGGCCGCTTCAAGGGCGGCTGGACCACGCGCCATTATGGCCGCCCCGCCGACGGCGTCCATGCCATCCAGATGGAGCTGTCCTGCCGTGGCTATATGGACGACCCGGAAGGACCGGTCGACCAGGGCAACTGGCCAAGCCCCTATCTTCCCGAACGCGCGGCTCCCCTGCGCGCCATTCTCACCGACATGCTCGGCGCATGCCTGGACTTCACCAAAGGACTGAAATGAACCGTTCCGACAACAGCCGCGTCATTCGCCCCGCCACCGGCACCGAATTGTCCGCGCGGAGCTGGCTGACCGAAGCCCCGCTTCGCATGCTGATGAACAATCTCCACCCCGACGTCGCGGAGCGGCCCGAGGAGCTGGTGGTCTATGGCGGCATCGGCCGCGCGGCGCGCGACTGGCACAGCTATGACAAGATCGTCGAGACGCTGAAGCGGCTGGGCGACGACGAGACGCTGCTGGTCCAGTCGGGCAAGCCGGTGGGCGTGTTCCGCACCCATGCCGATGCGCCGCGCGTGCTGATCGCCAATTCGAACCTCGTCCCGCACTGGGCGAATTGGGAGCATTTCAACGAGCTCGATCGCAAGGGCCTGGCCATGTACGGCCAGATGACCGCCGGCTCGTGGATCTACATCGGCACCCAGGGCATCGTGCAGGGCACCTACGAGACCTTCGTCGAGATGGGCCGCCAGCATCATGGCGGCGACCTTTCCGGCAAATGGCTGCTGACCGCCGGCCTGGGCGGCATGGGCGGCGCCCAGCCGCTGGCGGCGGTGATGGCGGGCGCGTCCTGCCTGGCGATCGAATGCCAGCCCTCGCGCATCGAGATGCGCCTGCGGACCGGCTATCTCGACCGGGCGACCGAGAATCTGGACGAGGCGCTGGAGATCGTCACCACCGCCAAGACGCCCGTCTCGGTGGGCCTGCTCGGCAATGCCGCCGAACTGCTCCCCGAACTGTTCAAGCGCGGCGTGCGCCCCGATCTGCTGACCGACCAGACCTCGGCCCATGATCCGGTGAACGGCTATCTGCCCGCCGGCTGGACGCTAGACCGCTGGTTCAGCGAGCGCGAGCGCGACCCGGCCGCCGTCACCAAGGCCGCCAAGGCGTCGATGGCGGTCCATGTGCAGGCGATGCTCGACTTCCAGGCCGCGGGCGTGCCGACCACCGACTATGGCAACAATATCCGCCAGATGGCGCTGGAAGAGGGCGTGGAGAATGCGTTCGACTTCCCGGGCTTCGTGCCCGCCTATATCCGCCCGCTCTTCTGCCGCGGCGTCGGCCCGTTCCGCTGGGCCGCGCTGTCGGGCGACCCCGAGGACATCTACAAGACCGATGCGAAGGTGAAGGAGCTGCTGCCCGACGACGCGCATCTCCACCGCTGGCTCGACATGGCGCGCGAGCGCATTCATTTCCAGGGGCTGCCGGCGCGCATCTGCTGGGTGGGCCTTGGCGATCGGCATCGCCTGGGCCTGGCCTTCAACGAGATGGTCGCGAAGGGCGAGCTCAAGGCGCCCGTCGTGATCGGCCGCGACCATCTCGATTCCGGCTCGGTCGCCAGCCCCAACCGCGAAACCGAGGCGATGGCCGACGGCTCGGATGCCGTCTCCGACTGGCCGCTGCTCAACGCCCTGCTCAACACCGCGAGCGGCGCGACCTGGGTCTCGCTCCACCATGGCGGCGGCGTCGGCATGGGCTTCTCGCAGCATAGCGGCATGGTGATCGTCGCCGACGGCACCGAGGCTGCGGCCCAGCGGCTGGGCCGGGTGCTGTGGAACGACCCGGCGACGGGCGTGATGCGCCACGCCGATGCCGGCTATGACATCGCGATCGAGTGCGCGCGCGAGAAGGGCCTCGACCTGCCCGGCATATTGGGCTGACGTGGAGCATCTGCGCGCCAGCGACCGGACGCCTGTGCCGTGGAAGAACGGCACAGGCGAAACGCGCGAAGTGGCGCTGTTCCCCGAAGGGGCCGGCTGGGAGGATTTCCACTGGCGGCTGAGCATCGCCACGGTGACCGAGGACGGCCCCTTCTCGAGCTTCCCGGACATCGACCGGACCCTCGCGGTGCTCGACGGCACGCTGCGACTGACAGTCGACGGCATCGACCAGCCGGTTCAGCGATCCATGTCTCCGCCCGTCCGCTTTCGCGGCGAGGCCCGGACTTTCGCCACGCTGGAGTCCGGCGCCGTCACCGATCTCAACCTGATGATCCGACGCGGCATGTGCGTCGGCAACATGGTCGCGCTCGACGGCAGCGTCCGGGCCGACGATCGTCATTTACGGATCCTCATCGGCACCCACCCCTTCCCATTGGGCGGCATCGATCTGCAGAGCCATGACGCGCTGATATTTCCGCCGGGAGAGCCGATGCCTCCGTTGCCGGGCGATGCCCGTGGCTGGCTGATCCGGATCGGAGGGATGCAGCGCTAACGAAGCCGATCGAGATAGTCGACGATCTGCGGCACATCCTCGGCCTGGACCGGGGCACGGTAGACGTCGCGCATCTTGTGCACGATCGCTGCCCATTGCCCGCGGCTGAGCTTCGGCTGGGTCAGCGCCATGCTGGCCGAATGGCAGGCGGTGCAGTTCGCGTTCATCACATCGGCACCGGGGCCATCCGGGTAGAAACTCTCGTCATAGGGCAGCTCGACCGCCGTCGACCGGATCGCGAAGCCCTGCCCGCGAACGATGGACGGTGCGGCGGCGCGGCCCGGTAGCGCGAGCATCAGGCTTCCGACGGCGATCGCGGCACACAGCCGATGAAGGGCGGCCCGGATCACGCCGCCACCCCCACCGCCACGCTCTCCACCTGCCCGCGCATGAAGCCGCTGGGGTTCCAGATCGGCGCCATCGGCTGGGTCACGCCGGCCTCGTTGGTGCAGCGGACCATCAGGCGCAGCGGCCCCCGCCCGGCGAGCGGCACATCGGCATCCCATCGCCGGAAGCTGTATTTGCCATGGTCGGGGCCGAGCCGGGCGTCGATCCACGCAACGCCATCTGTCGACAGCTCGACCCGACGCACGCCGCAATCGCCGCCCATGGCGATACCGCCGACCGGCAGGCGTGGCTGCAGCCGCACCGCCTGCCCCTCGCGAAGGCTGGTGACGAAGGCGCGCGGTATCATCGGGCCGATCGGCACGGTGGGGAAATCCTTGCTGCCGGGCGTGACGTCGGCGCGCGGGGTGGCGGGGATCTTGTAGGCCTTGGCCATCCAATATTGGTCATCGGGCGCGGCCAGCACCTCGATGTCGCTCAGCATCTTCACCCAATAGGTCGAGTACCAGCCGGGAACGACCAGCCGCGTCGGGAAACCGTTGAGCAGCGGCAGTTGCTCGCCGTTCATCCCGAAGGCGATCATCACCTCGCCGTCGCGGGCGTGATCGATCGCCAGCGATTTCTCGTAGCGCGGCGCATCCGGCAGGCTCGCGCTCTCCAGCCCGGCGAAGCGTACCGCGACCGCCCCCGGCCGGACCCCGGCGCGATCGAGGATGTCGCGCAGCCGCACCCCCAGCCAGCGGGCATTGCCCATCGCGCCATGGCCCCATTGCGCACCCGGCACCCTCGGCTGGAAGAAGCCGCGCGAATTGCCCGAGCATTGGTTCACGGCGGCGATCTCGACCCTGGGCATCTTCAGAAGGTCAGCAAGGCCGATCGACAGCGGCCGGTCGACATGGCCATGCACCGCCAGGCGGAACTGGCGGACATCGATCGAGGTGGGCATATCCGCCCAGTGCCAGCGCACGAAGAAGCGATCATTGGGGGTGAAGACGTCGCCGTCGAACACCTCCATCGGGGTTTCGAGCAGCGGCGGGCGGATCCGCTGGACGATCATCTCGCCCTTGCCGGGAAAGCCGCCGGCGAGCGGCCGATCGGACGGCCCGCCGGGCAGGCCGAGATCGACGACTCTCTGCGCCGCCACCGACGCGGCCAGCGCTGCGGCCGTGGCGGTCGCCAGCAATTCTCGACGCCCCAGCGGCACGCGCAACGCGGATTCGAAACGGTCCATCGGCAGCTCCCGTCCCGTCGAACGGAGGGCGGGACCGGCCGGGGATCGGCGCGGGGCGCGCCCAAGTCCAACCGAATGATCCGATGGGATCAACCGGTGGCGCCGATGAATGCGCGGCGGCGCCGGTCTAGATCACCCCGCGCGCCTTGGCGTTGAGCACCGCTTCCTCGCGGCCCGACACGCCGAGCTTCGCGAAGATGCGCTTGAGATGATATTTCACGGTGCTCTCGGTGACGTGCACCTCTCGCGCGATCCTCTTGTTGCTCAGCCCCTGGCCGAGCAGGCGGAGGACGAGCAACTCCTTCTCGCCGAACCACAGGCTCCCTTGCGCGCCGTTGATCACGCGCATGGTGAGCGCCGCCATGTCGGGGGTGTCGGGCATGACCGCGAAACGCGCCGGGGTGTCGATTACCGCCTGGAGCAGCGGCTCGATCAGATAGGCCTCGTCGATCAGCGGACGGAAGATGCGGCGCGGTACCAGCCGGCTCAACGCATCCGAAAGGCCCCGGCCGGCCTCCCCGCTATTGCCGATGTGGAAATGCGCCGCCGCGATCAGCAGCGACAGCTTCGCCTCGCTTCGGCCGCACGCCTTCTCGCGCGCCAGCGCCACGCACTGCCCCAGCATGGGGAGCGCGCGATCGGCCTGTCCGCTGACGATCTCGCAGCCCCCCACCGCCAGCGCGGTTTCGACCAACTCGCGCCAGGGGCGGTCCTGGTCCAGGATCATCCCGCGCAGCCGATAGGCGAGCCCGGCGGCCTCCATCACCTCATTGGCCTTGGCCGCGCGCCCGCCGCGCGACAGCAGCCGCACCCGCGAGGCGGTGTAGAGGCCGGCGAAACCAGGCCGGCCGCTGCGATGCGCGGCCTGCTCCGCCTGCTCGATCGCCTCCAGCGCGGCGTTCAGCCCCTGTTCGCCGAAGCAGGCGGCCGCGAGGCCGAGACTGCCTTCGGCGGTTATCGTGAAGAAGGCCTCATTCTCGCCCGCGCGCCGCAGGGTCGCGCGCAGATCGTCGGCGAGACCGGTGATCATGTTCAGTTCGTAGCGGATGCCGGCGTCGAGCAGTTCGAGCCACACCGCATGGTCTGGGCCCAGCCAGCTTCCCAACCGTTCGGCTTCGTTCCGCGCCGCGTCGAGCCAGGACATGGCGGAGTCGATCTCGCAGCGTTCCAGCGCCGCGAGCCCCGTCATCACCTGGCGCCAGAACAGGCGGGTCGGCAGGGTCTGCGGGTCGGTCACCTGGGTGGCCGACAGGCTGAACTCCTCGGCGCGGACGAGGTCGCCGCTCATCAGGCTGCTCAGCGCCATGAACTGATAGGCATTGCCCAGTTCGACCGCGCCGATCATCGGATTCTCGTCGAAGAACAGCTCGTAGCTCATCACCTTCTTCTGCGGCGGCACATTGCCCGAGCGCGCGAACAGCACCATCTCGACCAGCCGGTAATTGACCTGCAGCTCGAACACCGAGCCGTCGGGCCGGTCGCGCCAGAAGTTGAGCGTCTCGCGCCGAAGCGTCTCGAACGCCCGGCTCGCCTCCTTCACCCGGCCCGAGCGCAGCAGGACATAGATCCACATCAGCTGGAGCCGGGGGCGGGCCAGCCGATAGTCGGCCGGCAGGCGGGCGAACAATTCGCGGTAGCGCGGCAGGCCCTTCAGCAGGATCGCCGCCACCCCCTGCGCCTCCATCAGATCGGCCGCCTCCTCCCAGCGGCGATCGTCGAGCAGGAATTTGGCGGCGAGGTCGATGTCACCGGTGCGTCCCAGCTCGACGGCGGCCTGGGCCTTGATCCGGCTCGACCGTTCCTCGTCGCCCAGCGCCAGTTCGCGCTGAAAATAGAGGCGCAGCAACCGCGCCATCCGGTAGCGCGGCGACGCGCCGGAAGCGCCCGGCACGCGCTGGAGCAGCGATGTGCGGTCGGCGATATTCTCGAAATGGCGGGCCAGCCCCTCGCGCCCGATCACCGAGGCGGCGATGACCGGGTCGACCGGATCGAGGAAGCTGGCGGCGACCAGCGTCTCGATTTCCTCCGGCGCCAGCACGTCGATCACCTGGGCCTCGATATAGTCGCGCACCTCGGGCGGCAGCGCCTCGCCGCTCGACGAGGCCGCCGCCAGCGCATCGAGCAGCGGCCAGTCGCCCTCACCACCGCCCGCCGCATCGAGGAGCTCGGCGACCTCCACCGTCCGCACCCGCCCGGCGAGCCTGGCGTCGACCAGATCGAGATCGATCCGGACCCGGCTGACAATCAGCCAGGCGACCGACGGCGCACGCGCGATGGCCGCGAGCAGCGCCTTCGCCAGTAGCGGATCGGCCTTGTCCCAGTCGAGCAAGATGCAGGCTGCGGGCTCGACCAGCTCGCCGAGCATCGCCTCCGTGCTGGCCCGGTCCAGGCGCGCGAGGTCGATCTCCACCAGCGTCCGACCTTCGCGACTCCGAGCCTCCCGCCAGTCGCGCACCCATGCGTCCTGCCCATGGCCGCGCGGCGCCTGGACGAGGATGATCTGGCCCTGCTCCACGAAAAACCTCCGCCCTTGCTACCCCCTTGTAAGAAAGCATGATCCTTCGGTTCGTCAATCGCTAACCGAATCCCTGCCCATGCGATCCAAATCCGCAAATCCCTGCCAATTTCGAACGACGAATAGCCTTCCTACCCTCTTATCCTATCCCTACTCCCCGAACTTTACCCTACCCTGTCCGGTTTACCTACTCGTGTCACAATCGAGCGCACCTAAGCTGACCCCACAACGATGACTGGAGTGTCACGACAAACCGGGGGTAAAAATGGATCGTTCGAATTTCCGCTCAGGCGTTTCCGTAATCACGCTTTGCCTTGCGCTCGCCGGACTGGCCCCGGCGCACGCCGCCGATGCCGCCGGAGAGGCGCCCGCCACCTCCACCGCATCCGACGACCGTAACGACGGCGCCGAGCTGGTGGTCACCGCGCGCCGCCGCGAGGAGAAGCTGATCGCGGTGCCGGATTCGATCACGGCCTTCTCGTCGCAGGCGATCGAACGGACCGGGATCAAGAGCATCGCCGAGTTCGCACGCTTCGTTCCCAACCTCACCTATCGCAACCAGGCGTCGTACAGCGCGGCGGGCGTCTATATCTCGATGCGCGGCATCGGCAACGGCCAGGCGGGCTGGCCGTCGGTCGCCTTCCTGATCGACGGCGTGCCGCTCGACTCCCAGGAATCGATCGGCAATGCCGGGCTGGTCGACATGGAGCGGATCGAGGTGCTGCGCGGCCCGCAGAGCGCGGTCTATGGCGCCAATGCGATCGCCGGCGCGATCAACATCGTCACCAAGCAGCCGTCCAACGAATGGGAGGGCCGGGTCGTCGCCGAATATGCCGACGGCAACGATTTGCGCATCGGCGGCGCGATCTCGGGCCCGCTGGTCAAGGACAAGCTGGCCTTCCGCATCCAGGCGCAGCATCGCCAGGCCGACGGCCTGATCAAGAGCGCCTCGAACGGGTTGGACCTGGCCCAGCGCAATGATTTCAGCACGCGGGCGAGCCTGTTGTTCACGCCCGACGACCGGCTGACGATGACCCTGACCGGCGAATATGAGGACACCGTCCACGGCGCCGTCTACCAGAGCAAGATCCCGACCCGCGCGCAGATCGACGACTTCTCCGATGCCTATCGGCCGCGCCGCCGCCTGGCCGGGCGCGAGGACCATGACGGTTTTCGATTCTCGCTGAACGCGCAATATGATTTCGGCGGCGCCGAGCTGGTCTCGGTCACCTCCTACTCCCAGTCGCACAACAATCTCGACACCAGCGTCTGCTATGACGATCCCGACAATCCGGCGGTGGACAATAATCCGCTGCCCGGCGTCCAGGTCACCTGCTCGCTCAGCCTGGTCGCGCTGGGCTCGCGCGCGACGCAGGGCCAGATCGTCGACGTGCTGTTCCTGGCGCAGGACGACTTCAAGACCTTCTACCAGGACCTGCGCCTGCAATCGAACGACGACGGGCGCTTCCGCTGGATGTTCGGCGGTTCCTATCTGTCGCGCAACGCACTCAACGGCTTCGACCTGGGGCCGATCTTCGCCCCGGCCGCGGGCGGCGCGCAATGCGCGGTGGGCTACAAGCTCGACTTCGCCCGATGCGGCGCCTTCGATATCCGCTCGGCGCTCTGGCACAAGCGGGTCGACCATTGGTGGGGCGCCTATGCCCAGCTGTCCTACGACATCGTCGACAAGCTCGAGCTGACCCTGGCCGGCCGCTACGACCGCCAGCGTTACTACAACACCCAGTACAGCTCGCAGGCGCAGACCACGATCGTCCAGGTCCGCGACGTGAACGGCAACCTGATCGACCGGCAGGAGAACAAGGGCAACAATTTCCAGCCCAAGGTCCAGCTCTCCTACAAGCCGACCGGCGATTTCACCGCCTATGCCACCTTCTCCAAGGGCTTCCGCGCCGGCTATTACAACACCGGCAATTTCGCGATCCCCGAGAAGACGACCAATTACGAGGTGGGCGCCAAGACCGCCTTCCGCGGCGACTTCGGCATCCTGACCGCCTCGGTCGCGGCCTTCCACATCGACTATTCGAACCAGCAATTCTCGCGGAACATCCCGACCCCGCCCTTCCGGGTGACGACCAGCGTGCCCAAGACCAACATCGACGGCGCCGAGCTGGAACTGAACTGGATGCCCTCGTCGAAGCTCTCGCTGGGGCTGACCGCTGGCTATCTCGACGCGAAGATCGTGGGCGGCGCCCGATCGGTCGGCGCGCCGAAGCTGACGATGAGCGCGAACGCCAATTACCGCACCCCGATCACCGACAAGGTCGACCTGATCCTGCATGGCGACTGGAACCACTCCAGCTCGACCTATCTGAACGTCACGGCGCCCTACGACATCCGCCCGACCAAGGATTATGCGAACCTGCGCGCCGGCGTCGCGGTGGGGCCGGTGACGATCACCGGCTTTGTCGAGAACCTCACCGACGAGAATGAGGCGCCCACCTCGCTCACCGCGAGCGGCAATGCCTTCGTCCGCAACTTCATCACGCCGCGCCGCTACGGCGCCCTGGTCGAATACCGGTTCTGACCAGCCCCGCCCGCCAAGAGGATCTGGAATGCAGCGCGACACACCGATCACATTCCGCACCTGGCTGATCCCGGTCCTCCTGGCGACCGCCTACACGGTCTCCATGCTCGATCGCTATATCCTCTACATGGCGATCGAGCCGGTGAAGGCGCATTACCGGTTGAGCGACACCCAGCTCGGCCTGCTCGCCGGCTTCGGGTTCAGCCTGTTCTATGCCGCCTTCGGCCTGCTGATGGGGCGGCTGGCGGACCGGCTGAACCGCCGCAACCTGATCGTCTGCGGCATCTTCTTCTGGAGCCTGATGACCGCGCTCACCGGCTTCGCCCAATCGGTGTGGCAGCTCATCATCGCCCGGATCGGGGTGGCCGCCGGCGAAGCCGTGCTCGCGCCATCGGCCTATTCGATGGTCAGCGACATCTTCGACCGGCGGCGCCTCCCTCGCGCGATCAGCATCATCTACACCGGCGTCGCGCTGGGGCCGGGGATCGCGCTGCTCGTGGGCGGCCTGTTGTTCACCCTGTTCCAGCATATCGGCCCGCTCACCATCCCCGGCCTCGGCACTCTGGCGATCTGGCAATCGGTGATGGTGGGGGCGGGCGTGCCCGGCCTGTTCATCGCCGCCGCGATCCTGCTCTTCATCCGCGAACCCAGGCGCCAGATCGCGCCGAAAAGCCCGGCGGCCGCCGCCACCGGCGACGACGACCGGCTGATCCCCTGCTTCCGCCGGCGCGCCGGCTTCTACGGCCCGCTGTTCCTGGCGATGACCGCGATGTCGATGTTCTCCAACGGCCTCGTCGCCTGGATGCCCTCCTTCTACGAGCGCCGCTTCGGCTGGTCGGTCGCCGAGTTCGGCATGTCGATCGGCATATTGCTCGCCATCGCCGGTACCACCGGCACCCTGTTCGCCAGCAGCGCGACCGACCGCATCCGCCAGGCCGGGCATGAGGATGCGCTGGTCCGCTTCATTGCGATCGCGATGCTCTGCATCGTCCCGCTCGGAATCCTCGCGACCCTGCTCGCCAGCCCCTATGCCTGCCTGGCGGTCACCACCTTCCTCTATATCGGCGTGATGGGGTTGTCGGCCACCGCCCCGGCGGCGCTGCAGCTCGCCACCCCGCCCGGCATGCGGGGGCAGATCAGCGCACTCTATCTGAGCTGCTTCGGGCTGATCACCAATGGCGGCGGACCGCTCGTCATCGGCCTGCTCACCGACCGGCTGTTCCAGCGACCCGAGGCGATCGGCTATTCGCTCGCGCTCTCCGCCGCGACCTTCCTGCCGATCGCGGCCCTGTCCGCGCTGTTCGCGCTCAGGGGCTACCGCAAGGTCATCGGCGCCCAGCCGGGTCCCGCGGCGCCGCTCGCCTCGGCCTGATCCCTTCTCATCCAATTCCCAACGGAGTTTCGTTCATGACCCATGACGGCCGCATGCGCTGGCGCGCTGGCATCGATATCGGCGGCACCTTCACGGATTTCGTCCTGCACGACGGCCAGTCCGATAGCCTCCATCTCCACAAGCGGCTAACCACGCCGCACGACCCGTCGGAAGCCGCGCTGGCGGGGCTCGCCGAGTTGCTGGGCGACGCCGGGCTGTCGTTCGCCGACCTCGACGAGATCGTCCATGGGACGACGCTGGTGACCAATGCCGTGATCGAGCGCAAGGGCGCGACGCTGGGCTTCCTCACGACGCGCGGCTTCCGCGACATGCTCGAGATGGGCCGCGAGCAGCGCTACGACATCTACGACCTGTTCATCGAATTCCCCGCCCCGCTGGCGCCGCGTAACCTGTGCCTGGAGATAAGCGAGCGGATCGACCGCGACGGCGGCGTCGTCGAGGCCGTCACTGCCGAGGACATCCGCCGCCAGCTGTCAGCGCTGCGGGCGGCCGGCGTGGAGGCGGTGGGCGTGTGCCTGGTCAACGCCTTCCGCAACCCCGCGCACGAAGCGCTGATCGGAGCGATCGCCCGCACCGAATTCCCCGAGCTCGCCATCTCGCTCTCGCATGAGGTGGCGGCCGAGATCTCCGAATATGAGCGCGCCGTCACCACCTGCGCCAACGCCTATGTCCAGCCGCTGATCGACGCCTATCTTCACCGGCTGGAAAGCGCGCTGGCGACGCGCGGCTTCGGCGGGCGGCTGCACATGATGCATTCGGCGGGCGGGCTGATCTCGCTCGACGCCGCCCGCGCCTTCCCGATCCGCCTGCTGGAATCGGGCCCGGCCGGCGGCACCCTGGCCACCGCGCTGTTCGGCAAGCTGGCCGGCCTCGACGACGTGATCGCCTTCGACATGGGCGGCACCACCGCCAAGGCCTCGATCATCCGCGACGGCGCGGTCGACATCGCGCCGATGCTGGAGGCTGGACGTGTCCACCGCTTCGCCAAGGGATCGGGCCTGCCGATCAAGACCCCGACCGTCGACCTGATCGAGATCGGCGCGGGCGGCGGATCGATCGCCAGCATCGATGAGGTGGGGTTGCTCAAGGTCGGCCCGCGCTCGGCGGGCTCGGCGCCCGGCCCCGCCTGCTATGGGCGCGGCGGTATCGAGCCGACCGTGACCGACGCCAATCTCGTCCTCGGCTATTATGATCCGGGCTTCTTCCTGGGCGGGAAGATGGAGCTGCTGCCCGATCGCGCGGCGGCCTCGATGGAGGCGCTCGGCGCGCGGCTGGGCCTGACGACCGCGCAGACCGCTTGGGGCATCCACAAGCTGGTGGTCGAGAATATGGCCGCCGCCGCGCGCGTCCACCTGATCGAGAAGGGGCTCGACCCGCGCCACCATGCGATGGTCGGCTTCGGCGGCGCCGGACCCGCCCATGCCTGCAACGTGGCGCGCGCCATCGGCGTGAAAGAGGTGATCATCCCGCCGGCCTCGGGCGCGGCCTCGGCGCTCGGCTTCCTGACCGCACCGCTGTCGTTCGAGCTGTCGCTCTCCTGCCCCAGCATCTTCCACGACTCCATGGACTTCGCCACCGTCAACGGCGCGCTGGCGCGGCTCGAGGAGGAAGGCCATCGCCGGCTCGTCGAGGCGGGGATCGCCGCCGGGGACATCGGCGTGGTGCGCAGCGCCGACATGCGGATGGTGGGCCAGACCCACGAGATCGCGGTCGACCTGCCCGACGGCGCGATCGGCGCGGATGCGATCGCCGGGATCGTCGAGCGTTTCCGCCAGGCCTATTCGGCGCGCTACACCTCGGTGCCCGGCCAGGCCCGGGTCGAGGCGATCAACTTCCGGGTGCGCTGCGTCGGCCCTGTGCCCGCGCTCGCCTTCACCCTGGCGGCGCAGGCCGACGGGAGCGGCGCCGCGCAAAAGGGGACGCGCCAGGCTTGGTTCGACAAGGCCTATGTCGAGACGCCGGTCTATGACCGCTATTCGCTGCGCCCCGGCGAGATCGTGCAGGGCCCCGCGATCATCGAGGAGCGTGAGGCGACCACCGTCATCGCCCCCGGGGACCGGCTGGAGGTCGACGCCCATCTGAACCTGCGGATCGCCATCGCCGCCGCCGTGGCCGCGCCGGTGCTGATCACCGGCGAACTGCCGCTGGAAGAGGCGATGGCGCGGATCGCGAGCGACCCGATCTCGCTGGAGATCATGTGGAGCCGGCTCGTCACCGTCACCGAGGAGATGTGGTCGACGATGTGCCGCACCGCCTTCTCGCTGGTCGTGTCCGACGCGCAGGACTTCGCCTGCGAACTGCTCGACCCGCGCGGCGAGCCGATCGTCCATTCGCCGCGCGCCATGCCGGTGTTCAACCTGGCGCTGCCCCGCGCGGTGCAGGCGATCCTGGAACATTATCCGGCCGAGACGCTGGTGCCCGGCGACGTGCTGATCACCAATGATCCCTGGCTGTGCGCCGGCCATCTGTTCGACGTCGCGGTGGTGCTGCCGGTGTTCCGCGAGGGCGTGCTGGTGGGCCTGGCGGCGACGGTGGCGCATGTCGCCGACATCGGCGGGACCAAGAACCCGCTCGCCTCGCGCGAGGTCTATGAGGAAGGCATCCAGATCCCGCCGTCGAAGCTGTTCGAGGGCGGCCAGCCGAACGACACGCTGTTCCGCCTGATCGCGCAGAATGTCCGCGCCCATGAGCAGGTGATCGGCGACCTTCACGCGATGATCGCCGCCAACCGGATCGGCGCCGACCGGCTGCTCGATTTCATGGACGATTATGGCATGGCCGACCTGCGCGCGCTGACCGCGGTGATCCAGAACCGGTCCGAACAGGCGATGCGCGACGCGATCCGGGCGGTGCCCGACGGCGTCTATCGCGGCGAGAGCTGGACCTGCCCGATGGGCGAGCCGCTGCGCATCCCGGTGAAGATGACGGTGCAGGGCGACGAGATCGAACTGGATTTCGAGGGCGCCCCGCCACAGCTCAAGCGCGGCGCGTTCAACTCGACGCTGAACTATGCCAGCTCGCAGGCCACCTATCCGCTCAAATGCCTGCTGACCCCGCAGGTGCGCGGCAATGCCGGCTGCTACCGCCCCTTCCGCATCAAGGCACCGAAGGGATCGATCCTGAACTGCGACTATCCCGCGCCGGTCAGCCAGCGCACCCGCAGCGGCTGGTTCATCGCGCCGGGCATCTTCCGCGCCCTGTCCGAAGCGCTGCCTGACAGGGTCCAGGCGTTCACCGGGCTGTCTGTCACGCCGACCATCTACGGCCTCGACGCCGCAGGCCGCGCCTATTCGGACATGTTCTTCTCGGGCGGTGGCCAGGGGGCCTCGGCGCAGGCCGACGGCAAGTCGGGCCTGCTGTGGCCCACCTCGGCGGCGAACACCTCGGCCGAACTGTTCGAGACGCGGGTGCCGGTGGTGGTGGTGGAGCGGACCTATGTGCAGGACTCGGGCGGCCCCGGCCGCTTCCGCGGCGGCCTCGGCCAGCGCATCCGTATCCGCAAGCTCTATGAGGACGGCTGCGACATGCTCGCCTCCTTCTTCCCCGACACGGTCTCGCAATCGGGGCTGTTCGGTGGCCTGGCGGGCCTGAAGGGATCGGGCCGGCTGCTCGACGTGGCAGGCACGGTGCTCGACGAGTGCGGGACCGGCCATCTGCTGACGCTGACCGGCGCGGACCAGATCATCGAGATCACCCTGGCCGGCGGGTCGGGCTATGGAGATCCCCGCCAGCGCGACCGCGCAGCGATCGAGGCCGACATCGCCGAGGGCCGGGTCAGCCCGTCGGCAGCGGAGCGCGACTATGGCTTCGGCGCCCCGGCCGACCGCGCCCAGACCCTCGAACCCGCCGCGTCGTGAAAGGGACCATCATGTCCGACCAAGCCATTGCCGAGGCGCTGGAATTCCCGGCGCTTACCCGTTGCGGCGCCAAGGCGGCCGACCTGCTGAAGCGGCTGCTGGTGTGGGACGCCCATTCGGGCTTCTCGCCGATCCCCGAGCAGAATCTGGAGCAGCTGCGCCGCTGGGAAGAGGCCGATGTCGACTATCTGTCGATCAATGTCGGCTTCGACGCCTATCCATGGGAACGGACCGTGCTGACCCTGGCCGCCTTCCGCCACTGGATCGCGGCGCGGCCCGAGCGCTTCCTGCTCGTCGACACGGTCGACGACATCAGGCGCGCGAAGGCCGAGGGCCGGATGGCGATCGCCTTCGACCTGGAAGGCGCCGTGTCGCTCAACGGGCAGCTGTCGATGCTCCAGCTCTATCACGAGCTGGGGGTTCGCCAGATGCACTTCGTCTACAACCTCAACAACGAGGCGGGCGGCGGCTGCCAGGACGACGACCAGGGGCTGACCGATTATGGCCGCGACCTGGTGCGCGAGGCGAACCGGCTGGGCGTGATCCTGGACATGTCGCATGTCGGCCGGCGCACGACCTTCGACATCATCGAGGCTTCGGCGCAGCCGGTGGTCTTCTCCCACTCCAACCCCAAGGCGCTGGTCGATCATCCGCGCAACATCACCGACGAGCAGATGCGCGCCTGCGCGGCGACGGGCGGGCTGGTGGGCGTCACCGGGGTCGGCCGCTTCCTGGGCGATCCGATGGCCTCGTCCGAGACCTTCGTGCGGGCGATCGACATGACGGTGGAGCGGATCGGCGTCGATCACACCGCGATCGGCCTCGACTTCAACTGGAAGTCGGCCTCCTACGCCAAGGCGCGGAGCTATTGGCCCGAGCAATATTATACCGGCAAATATGCCTATCTGGGCCCGCACCAGCTCCCCGAGATCACCGAGTTGCTGCTCGCGCGCGGCTATAGCGAGGCGGATATCGGCAAGATCTATGGCGGGAATTATCTGCGGGTGGCGTCGGCGGTGTGGCGTTGATCCCGGCGGGGATCAATCGCCGGCCAGGATCATCCGCTGGAACGCCGCCGCCGACGGGCTGCTCGATCGCTCCTTGTGGCGCAGGCAGACGAATTTGCGCAGGGTGAGCGGCTCGGGCGCGGCGTGGAGGCGCCGCATTTCCAGCGCCTTGTCCACCACGAGCGCCGACAGCACCGCCACCCCCATGCCCTCCGCCACGGCGGTGCAGACCGCCTCGTTCGACGGCAGCACCATCGCGACGTCCAGCCCGTCGGGATCGATCCCGCGCGAGCGCAATGACTGTTCGAAGGCGGTGCGCGTGCCCGATCCGCGCTCGCGCATCACCCAATGCGCCTGGCGCAGCCACTCGTCGTCGGGTTGGGCGATCGGCGTCGAGGAGACGAGCAGCAAGGGATCGTCAGCGATGTCGCGCATCGCCAGCGCGGGCTCGTCGATCACGCCTTCGACCAGCCCGAGGTCGGACGTCCCCTCGAGCACCCGGCGGGCGACCCCCGCGCTGTTGTCGATCGCCACGTCGAGCGCGATGCCGGGATGGCGATCCTGGAAGCGGGCGAGGCGTTCGGGCAGCCAGTAGCTCGCGATCGTCTGGCTGGCGACGAGGCGCAGGGTGCCGCGCTCCAGCCGGCTATATTGGTCGAGCGTGCTTTCCGCGAGTGCGGCCTGGGCCAGCACGGCGCGGGCCGCCTCCAGGAACACCCGCCCGGTCTCGGTGAGGACGATGCGGCGGCCCACCCGATCGAACAGGGTGACGCCGTGCCGCCCTTCGAGCGCGGCGATCGCCGCGCTCGCGGCCGACTGGGTGAGGTTCAGCGCCTCGGCGGCGCGGGTGACATGCTCGCGTTCCGCCACGCCCACGAAGATGCGAAGCTGTTCGAGCGTCATGCCGGCGCCCGGCCCAGCACGCCCTCCGCCCATTCGGCCACCGACAGGATCGCCGCGTCCGAACCGGACGGCCCGGTGAAGCCCAGACCGACCGGCGCCCCGCCGGGCTCGCCGCAGGGGATGGTGATCGCGCTGCCGTCGACGAAATTGGCGACGGCGGTGTTGCGCAGGACCAGCGCGTTGATGCGGACATAGTCGGCATACTCGCCGAGCTCGGCCTCGCGCGGGGGGACGATCGGCACGGTCGGGCCGACGATGGCGTCGAGCCCGTCGACCAGCACACCGAAGCGGCCAATCAGCTCCGCCCGGATCCGGCGCAGTTCTTCGAGCTGGCCTGACGCGGCGTCCTTGCCGGTGACGAAGCGGGCATGGACCCTCGGGTCCATCCGGTCGGCGATGCGGGTGAGCATCTCCCCATGCTTGTTCCAGCCTTCGAGGTTGCCGAAGCTGCCGGCGGAGACCAGTTCGTTGGTGAATTGGAGCGCGTCGACGGGCAGCGGCACCAGCTCCGCCCCGGCGCGCTCCAGTCGGACGAGCGCGCGCTCATAAGCGGCGGTCACGGTGTCGTCGCAGCCGTCGAGCATGTAACGCGGGGCGAGGCCCAGCCGCCAGCGACGCGCCGGCGAGAGCGGCCGGATCGGCGCTCCGGCCAGCACCGCATCGACCTGCCGGCAGCATTCGACCGTGCGCGCGAGCGGGCCGAGCGAGTCCAGGGTCGCCGACAGCTCGAAACAGCCCTCGCGCGATACGCGGCGGGCGGTGGGCTTGAACCCGACCAGATCGCAGAAGGCCGACGGGATGCGGATCGATCCACCGGTGTCGCTGCCGATCGCCGCCACCGCCATGCCATCGGCGACCGAGACCGCCGCGCCCGAGGAGGAGCCCCCCGCGATCCGGCCCTGTTCGCGCTGCCACGGGCTGCGGGGATTGCCATAATGCGGATTGAGGCCGAGCCCCGAATAAGCGAACTCGGTCATGTTGGTCTTGCCGACGATCACCGCGCCGGCCTGGCGCAGGTTGCGGACGATCGCGGCATCCCGCGCGGCGGGCTCCGCATCGCTCAGCGCGATCGCGCCGGCGGTGGTCGGCTCGCCCGCCACGTCGCACAGATCCTTGATCGAGATTGGCAGGCCTTCGAGCGGCGAGCGCGGCGCGCCGCGGACGAAGCGGCTGTCGGACTCCCGCGCGGCGGCGATCGCCTGTTCGGCATAGAGGCGGGTGAAAGCGCGTGCGCCCTCCCCGCCCTTGCGCGTCGCCCGCTCGAGCGCCTGTTCGACGAGCGCGCGGCTGCTCGTCTCGCCCGACCGCAGCAGTGCCGCAAGGGTCGCGAGCGTCGCCGGTGGCCGCGTGCGGAGGTCGCTCATGCCATGATCCCGTCGGCCACCCCGCAGCGCCGTGGATCGGCACTGGCGCCGAGCTGGCCGGTGGCCGTGTCGCGGAAGCACATCTGGAACGACCCCATATGATATTCATAGGGCGAGACCGCGCGGGTGTTGACGCCCCACGACGCCAGCCGATCGAGCGTCGCGGTTTCCAGCCGGTCCTCGACGGTCACCGAGCCGTCCTCGTCCATCGGCAACATGCGCACGCCGTCCTGCGCGGCGGTGATGTCGAGCCCGAAGTCGAGCAGATAGGTCAGCATCTGCGGGATGGTGAAATAGACATTACCCGGCGTGCCCAGCGACAGCACCGGCACGCCGTCGCGCAGCACGAAGGTGGAGCCGAGCGCACGGCGCATGCGGGTGCCGGCGACCAGCTTGGCGTCCATATTGCCGCTCATCCCGGTGAAGGTGGCGTGCGATCCGCACATCGGGATGCCCTCCACCACCATGCCGGGAATGCCGCCCGACTGCATCGTGTTCATCATCTGCACCCAATTACCCTCGGCATCGACGATGCTGAGCTCGCAACTGCTGGGCGGCAGCGCGGGCGGCGCGATCGAGCGGGTCGGTCGGCCCGCCTTGGCGCTGCCGGAGGCGGTGAGCCGGACATGCTCGGTCAGGTCGATCTCGGGCCGCAGCCCGCCGATCATCCGCGCACCGGCGCGCTGGAAATCATCGTCGAGCAGCTGGTCGAAGGCATAGCGGCCGACCATCGGATCGCCGAGGAAACCGCATTGATAGAGGCCCAGGCGCAGCGCATGCGCCATGTAGAAGATATGCTCGGCCGAGCCCGGCGCATGATCGGCGATGCCCAGATGGCGCAGCACACCCATCACATAGGCGCAGTAGAGCGCCTGCTGCTGCGGCGGCGCGAGGCCGACGATCTCATGTTCGCCATGGGTGAAGCGCAGCGGCTCCACCCAGCGCGGCGGGGTCTCCTCCATATGCGCCAGGGTGATCGGCCAGCCCATCGCATTGGCCTTGTCGACGAAGGCGCGCGCCCAGCCGCCGCTGATCATGTGATCGGGGCCCTGCTCGGCCACCTGCGCCACGGTCCGCGCCATGGCGGCGCTGCCGAAGCGCTGGCCGACCGGGGTAAAATAGCCGTTGGGCAGGTAGAATTCGCGGCCCTCGGGGAAATAGGTGAGGAAATGCTCCTGCCCCGCGGTCACGCCATATTCGAAGCTGGAGACGGGATGCCCCTCCTCCGCCCAGCGGATCGCGTCCTGGCACAAGGACGACCAGCTGCGCGTGGCGAAGCGCTCGTACATCGCCTTGAGGCCCGGCATGAAGCCGGGGATGCAGGACGACAAATGGGTGGCCGCGAAGCCGTGCGTCATCTTCGGCAGCGGCCGGAAGGGGGCGATCCCGCCCGGGAAGGTGCCGGTGCTGTCGAGCTGATAATAGCTGCCGGTCTTCGCCTCGAAATAGAGGAAGACGACGGTGCCGGCATGGTTGGTCATGAACGGCTCGACCGCCGCCTGCACCATGCAGCCGGCGATCGCGGCGTCGACCGCGTTGCCGCCCTCGCGCAGGATTTTCATGATCGTCTCGGTGACGATCGCGCTGTCGGTGCTGCACGCGGCCTTCAGCCCGGTCACGGGGGTGCGGGGGCCGGGATTGACGATATAGGGATCGGTCATGTTCTGGTCCGTTGAACGACTGCCACGGCGCTAGGCGGGCCGATGGCTCGCCCGGGCAATGTCCGCGAGCAGGGTCTTGGTGGAGAAGAGATAGAGCAGCGCCGGCACGATGTTGAGGCTGGCGACGGTCATCAGCGCATAGCGCAGCGCGTCGTCACCCTTGATCGCCTGGAAAAAGTCACTGAGCGACCCGACCAGCAGCGGACCAAGGCCGAGGCCGACGACGCTGGTCAAGGCCAGCGCCAGCGCCGAGGCGAGCGCCCGGCAGCGCGGATCGGCGACGTTCATCTTGGTGGCGAACAGCGCGCCGACGGGAATGTTCGCGGTCACCGACATCGCCGCGAACAGGCCCAGCGACAGGCTGAGGTTCGTGGTGGTGAAGACGAGGATCATGCCCCCGCCGACGACGATGTGGACGATGGCGGCCAGCCACATGCTCCAGCGCTCGTCGCGCCGCATCAGCATCTGGGTGACATAGCCGCCCGAGAGCAAGCCGACCGCGCTGCACACGCCGACGACGGTGGCCACCGCCGCGCCGACCTGCGCCGCCGTCATGCCGTGATGGCGCATGTAGAAGGACGGGGTCCAGTTCTGGACGCCGAAGATCACCAGGTTGCTCAGCGCGCCGGCGACCGACATCAGCACATAGCTGCGCGTGGTGAGCAGGCTGCGCAGCGCCTCCCCGGTCGAGAGCGTCCCCGCCTTGCCCTGGAGATTGTCGAAGCGGCCGCGCGGCGGTTCGGGCACCAGCAGGCGAACGGCCACCGCCGCGACCAGCCCCGGCACGGCGAGCAACAGCAAGGTGCCGTGCCAGCCATAATAGACGACCAGGAAACCCGCGCCGCCGATCCCGGCGACCTTGCCGATCATGCTGCCGGCCGAGAAGACGGCAAGCGCGAAGGCGCGCCGGTCGTTGGGAAAATAGTCGGAGATGATCGACTGGCCGGTGGGGATGCAGCCGGACTCGCCCGCCCCCACCCCGATCCGCGCCAGGAAGAGCTGCCAGAAATTCTGGGCGAGGCCGCCCAGCCCCGTCATCAGGCTCCAGAAGCTGATCGAGCAGATCAGCACATTGCGGCGCACGCCATTGTCGGCCCAACGCGCGATCGGCAGCGCGAACAGCGCGTAGGAGAGCGAGAAGGCCAGCCCGGTCAGCAGACCGAGCTGGGTGTCCGACAGGTGCATGTCCTCCTTGATCGGCTGGATCAGCACCGACATCACCCATCGGTCCATATAATTGACCGAGTTGACCACGGCGAGGACCAGGAGGACCAGCCAAGCCCGGCGGCTCACCTCGTGCCGGGTGGCGGGTTGCGCGAGCGGGCTGGCCATGCCCGCTGCCTTGTGATCATGGCCAGCCATCGCGCGTCCGCCGTCAGAACTTAACGTTCACGCCGGCATACATGAACCGGCCCCGCAAGTCATAGACCGACGCCGCGGTGTTGGTGCCGGTCGACGTGCCGACATAGGGCACCGGGAAGAAGGGCGGCTTCTTGTCGGTGACATTGTTCATGCCGGCATAGAAAGCGTATTTCTCGGTGATGTCGTAGCGCAGCTGCAGGTCGGTGTACCAATAGGCCGGCACGGTGTTGCCCTCGAAGCTGCCCCCGACGACGCGGTAGACCTTGCCGATATAGCGCTCGTTGAGCGACGCGGTGAGCGGTCCATTGGTATAAGTGAGCTGCAGATTGCCCTTGTTCGCCGGGTAGAAGGGCTGGCCGCGCAGCTCGATCGACGGGGCGCCGGCGAACGGCGCCGTGTCATAGGCGATCGTGCGGGTGTAGTTGAGCTGGAAGGACAGCGTGTCGCCGAGGCGGCCGATGCCGGGAACGGCGTCGATCCGGGTGCGATAGGCCAGCTCGACGTCGATGCCCTTGAGCAATTCCTGCGCCGCGTTGATCGGGATCGAGTTGTTGCGCAGGATGACGCCGGAGCTCGAATCGCGGATCACCGTGGAGCAATAGACCGGGTCATTGGTGTTGGCGCACTGGTCGATCACGGTCTGGGCCGCCAGCGAGGTGATCGCGTCGTCGATCTTGATCCGGAAATAGTCGACCGACAGCGACAGGCCGCGCGCGAAGCCCGGGGTGAGCACGCCGCCCACGGTCAGCGTGTGCGCGATCTCCGGCGTCAGGTTCGGATTGCCGACCACCGACTGCTGCACCTGGGTGGTGGCGGGCGGAGCGAAGCCGGTGGTGATGCCGGGCTGCGCCAGGCAGTAGGTCTGCCGCGCCGCGGTGGTGCCGCCGCCGCGACAGGGATCGGAAACATTGGCGAGGTTGCCGGTGGCGCCGCGGAACAGGTCGTTGATGTTCGGCGCGCGAACCGCCTTGGCATAAATGCCGCGGAAGCGCAGGCCCTGGATCGGGCGATAGGTGCCGCCGATCTTCCACGAGCTGGCGCCGCCCGAGATCGAATATTTGGCGTAGCGATAGGCGCCCTCGACCTCGAGATAATCGACGAAGGGCAGGCCTTCGAGCAGCGGCACGGTGAGCTCGGCATAGGCTTCCTTCACGGTGAAGTCGCCCTTGGTGATGCCCGCGAACTGCAGCGAGATCAGGCCGTTGCGCAGCGCTTCGCTGGGAACGTAGTTCGAGCTTTCCTTTCGCCATTCGACCCCGGCCGCGAAAGCCACCGGCGAGCGGGAGATGTTGAACAGGTCGCCCGTCACCGATGCGGCCGCCACCTGCTGGGTGTTCGACGAGTCGATCGTGGCCGAAGCGCCGAGCCAGGCCATCTCGGCCTGAGTCAGCCGCTGGCCGGTGAACAGGTTGACGGGAATGCAGCCCTGCGCGCGGGCGGCGGCATCGACGCAGCGATAGCCGCCGGCCCCGTTCGATTCGACCCGCTGGCTCTGGTAGAAGCGCTGGGTGTCGATGCCGTTGAGCATCGTCTCGTCGAGCGTGGTGCGACCATATTCATAATAGGCGTCCCACGACCAGTTGCGGCCCATCACCTCGAACTTGCCGTCGAGCCCACCGACGAAGCGATACAGCTCGCGGGTATAGTGCAGGTCGCGCGGGCCGAATTCGGTGAAGTCGCGCGCGAAGGAGATGTCGGTCCGCCCCGCCGGGATCAGCGCGCGCATCGCCGCCGGGATGAAGGGGTTGTTGACCGGGATGGTGTTCGACAGGCCGGTCGGGCCACCGATGTTCGAGCTGCCCGAGTTCAGGAAGGTCGGCTCGAAGCGCTGCAGCGTCTCGTTATGCGCATAGCTGCCGTCCATCGTGAAGTTGATCGCGTCGGACAGCTCATAGTTGAACCGCGCGCCGAACATGTAGCGCTCCGACGGCGAGTAGATGATGTTGTATTCGTTGGGATTGTCGCCGTCGCGCGAGCCGAGCGGGGTGGTGATCGATCCGTCGGCCAGCACGGTGCGGCGGAGGGTGGCGCCGCTGATCGTCGCGCCGTTGAGGCCGAACACGCCCTGGGTGGTGCGCAGCGAGGTGTAGGACGAGGGACCGATTAGCGCGAGATCGGGCCGGGTGGGGTCGGCGATCGAGACGCCGTTGCGCGAGATCGAGCGATCGGCCGCATAGACCGGCTTGGTCTTGTCGTAATTGGCATAGGCGACGAAGCTGCCGCGATCGTCGGCGAAGCTGCCGCCGCCGACCAGGCCGACCTTGTACTGGCCGGCATCGCCCCGCGAACTGATGCCCGACTGGGCGCGAAGCTGGAGGCCGTCGACCTTCTTCTTGAGGACGAAGTTCACGACGCCGGCGATCGCGTCCGAACCATAGACGGCCGAGGCGCCGCCGGTCGTCACTTCCACCCGGTCGATCAGGTCGGTCGGGATCGTGCTGATGTCGACCGCCGAGCTACCCTGCAGGCCCGAGACATAGCGCTTGCCATCGACCAGCACGAGCGTGCGCGAGCTGCCGAGCGAGCGCAGGTCGACCGTGTAGAGACCGGCGAGTAGCGTGTTGCGGGGCGCGCCCGAGGGCGAGAGGGTGTTGGCGCCGACCGCCGGAAGCGCGCTGAGCGCCTCGACGATGTTGACGGTGCCGCGGCTGGCGAGTTCGGCCGCGCCGAGGGTGGCCACCGGGGTCGACTGGACTTCATTGGCGCGGCGGATGCGCGATCCGGTCACGACGATGTCGGGAACCGCCGAAGCTTCGGCAGTGGAGGCGGCGGCGGGCGCGACCTCCTGGGCGGCCACCGGTGCCGCCAGGCTCAACAGACTCGTCGTGGCCAGCCAGCAGGCCATCGATCCGATTCGCGCTTCCGCTTTGATACCCATTTTACCGCCCCTTAGCATTGGACCGGGCCATCTTCTGTCGGCCTCGATGTCACAGGAATGCAAGATACAATCTCCTCAGTCAAGTATCTTTCCTCAGGGTTATGGATCAATTCCTTTAGGCAATATGTCCGGGCGGACTTTCCTCTAGGTTCAGCTTTGTGCTAGTAAGTCAAATGAGCGTTTCTCATGGGTCGCTCAGATGGGCAGGGCCTATGGCCGACGACGATGAGGTGAGAATGAAAAGAACCAGCGACGCCAGCACCAGCAGCCCCTCCCCCGTCGCGAATCCCGTCGCCGACGCGCTGCGAATCGGCGTGAAGCTCAAGCACGCACGACTGCTCCGTTGTATGAGCATGCGTGAAGTTGCCGACGCCGCTGGCTGCTCCGAAGGGTTCATCTCCAAGATCGAGAACGGGAAGGCCCAGCCCTCGCTGGCGATGCTGGCCAAGCTCGTCGCCGTCGTCGGCGCCGACCTGGCCGAGATGTTCGCCCCCCAGGAGGAATCCTATTCCGAGCAGGTGAAGATCGTGCGCGCCAACGCCGCCGCCAATTTCGTCGCCGACAACAAGTCGCCCGCGCGTGGCATCACGATGGTGCGGCTGTCCGCCAGCGACCATGGCGCCCTGCTCCAGTCGACGATCCACATCATCCCGCCGGGCTCGAAGACCGACAGCGACTTCACCCATGAGGGCGAGGAAGTGGGCTATATCCTCGATGGCGAGGTGGAGTTCACGGTCGACGGCAAGACCTACAACCTCGGCGTCGGCGACGCGATCTATTATCCGTCGCACCTCGAACATGGCTATGAGAATGTCGGCGAGGCGACCGCGCGAATCCTGTGGTCGAACACCCCGCCGGGCTGGCGCAAGCAGCTCCGCCCGCTCAGCTGATCGGCGGCGACGCCCTGCCCTTCGCACGGCGTCGCCCCCTTTCCCTTAGGCCGCAGCCTTCATCGCCAGCACCGTCTTGTAGGCTGGCCGCTCCTGGCAGCGCGCGAGCCACACCTGAACCCTCGGCCAGGCGTCGAGCGCGAAGGCCGAACGCTGGAGATATTCGAGCGGCCCGACCGCGTTGATGTCCGCGATCGTGAACTGCTCGCCGACCAGATAGGTACGGCCTTCCAGCGATCCTTCCAGATAATCAAGCGCGCGGCGGGTCGCCGTCTCGGCGCGGGCGAGGCCGGCGGCGTCCTGCTCCTCGGCGGGCTTGGCGGTCTCGGTCAGGCGGAAGAAGCTGTGCGGCTCGATCTCGGTCGCTGCCCAGAGCGACCATTCGAGCGCGGCCGCGCGCATCGCCGCGTCACCCGCCAGCAGCGCGTTGGGGGCGTTCTCAAACACCAGGTGCAGGTTGATCGCCAGCGACTGGCGCACGATCGTCTCGCCATCCTTCAGGATCGGGATCTGGCCGGTGGGCGATAGGGCGAGGAAGCCGCCCTCCTTATTCTCGCCACGGCGATGATCGACCGAGACATGGCGATAATCCAGCCCGAGTTCCTCGAGCGTCCACAACACGCGCGACGTGCGCGACGCGGCGGTTCCTAGCAGTTCCAGCATGCGATCCTCCGATGGGTCAGTCGTTCCAGATGTTGGGAAGGTCCGAATTGGCGAAGCGGCTGATGAAGGGCCGCGCGGCGCCGCTGTCGGGATCGAACACAGCGCGCTCGATCCGGCCGATATTGCCGCCGTAAATATGGATGCTGATCGAGACCGCGTCCGTCAGCGCGTTGAACACCTGGTGGATGTCGCCGATCGCGGGCGAGACCCGGCCGATGCTGCCCGGCCGCGCCAGCTCGTCGGCGGTCACCCGCAGCGCGCCGCCGGCATCCGCCGCATAGGACAGGTTGCGCTCCTCGCCGCGCAGCACGCCGACCAGCCCCCAGACGCGGTGGTCGTGGACCGGCGTGTGCTGGCCCGGACCCCAGACGAAGCTGACGATGCAGAAGCGCTCCCACGGGTCGCAGTGGAGCAGATATTGCTGGTAGCGCTCGGGCGAGGGCTGCGCATAGGCCGGCGGCAGCCAGTCGTCATGCGCCAGCAGCTCCGCCAGCACTGGCGACGCCTGATCCAGGAAGCGTGGCTCGGCGGCGGCGCTGTCGGCGATCGCCGTCAGCGCCTGCACCGCCCGGCGCAGTCGCAGCAGGCTCACGCCGAGTTCCCCGCCTCGGCGGCGAGCTCGGCGCGGATCGCCTCGCCATGTTCGCCCAGCCGGGGCGGCGACACCGGCGCGACGCCGAGCGAGCCGTTGATCCGCACGACATTGCCGATCGTCTCGGTAGCATGGCCGCCCGGCAGGGTGATCGGCGCGACCCAGCCCATGTCCCGCACCTCGGGCGCGGCCAGAGCGGCGGCATAGTCGTTGATCGGCTCGCACGGCACGCCCACCGCGCGGAAGGCGGCGAGCCAATGGGCGATGCCCTGGGCCTGCAGCACCGCCTCCATCTCCACCGACAGCGCCTCCTGATTGGCGGCGCGCAGGGTAACCGAGGCGAAGCGGGGATCGTCGAACAGCGCGCGCCGCGCGATCACGTCACACACCAGCGACCAGAGATTCTGGTTGCCGGCGGCCAGCACGATATAGCCGTCGGCGCAGCGGAACGCCTTATAGGGGGCGTTGCGCGGATGCGCCGAACCCCAGCGACCCGGCGCCTTGCCCGTGCCGAAATATTCGCTGGTCTGGAGCGCGGCGATCGCCAGGCTGCTGCCCAGCATCGATACCTCGACATAGCCGCCGGGCCCGCCCGATTTCACCCGGTAGAGCAGCATCGAGATCGCCATCGACGCATAGAGCCCGGCCGCGAAATCGGAGATCGGGACGCCGGCCTTGACCGGCGGCGCGCCCGGCTCGCCAGTCACGCTCATGATCCCCGAGGCGGCCTGCACCGTCACGTCGAAGCCGCCGTCACGGCTGCGCGGCCCGGTCTGGCCGAAGGCGGAGAGCGAGCAATAGACGAGGTCGGGCCGCTCGGTCGCGAAGCGCTCATAGTCGAGCCCCAGCCGCTTCATCACGCCGGGCCGGCTATTCTCGATCACCACGTCGGCGCCCAGGATCAGGCGGCGGGCTAGCTCCGCATCGGCCGGGTCCTTGAGGTCGAGGACGATCGAGCGCTTGTTGCGGTTGAGCGAGGCGAAATTCTCGCTGTAGCCGTCGCTGAGCGGCGGCCAGCCGCGCATCGCGTCGCCCGCCGCCGGCTCGACCTTGATGACGTCGGCGCCCTGATCGGCCAGCAGCATTCCCGCGAAGGGGCCAGCCGCGATCTGGCAGAATTCGATGACACGCACCCCCTTCAGTGGGGGCGCCTCGTGATCCGACATATGCTTACTCCATCGACAATCAGGCAGAGGCGCGGGCGGCCCGGGCGCGCGCCACCGCATCCGCATAGGCCGCCAGCCGGTCCTTCAGCCCCGGTGCGGCGGCGCTGCGCACCAGCGCGGCGAGATCGGCATCGCGGGCGTCGTCCCGCATCCGCGCGCTCAGCATCGCCGGCATGGCGGCGCCCAGATGCGCCTGCCCGGCGATCCAGTCCCGCTGCCGGGCCGGCCAGTCCTCGACCGCGACGAGCGACTGGGCGATCCCCAGCGCCAGCGCCTGATCGGCATCGACCGGCGCGCCCGACAGGACGAGATCGAACGCCGCCGCAGCTCCGGTGATCGCGCGCAGCCGCCGCGTGCCCAGCACGATGCCGAACTTGCTGCCCGGAAAGCTGAAGCGCGTCCCCGGCGCGGCGATGCGGACATCGGCGGCGCAGAAGATGTCCGCCCCCGCGCCCCAGACGAAGCCATGCGCCATCGCCAGCACCGGTGCCGGAAAATGGTGGATCGCCTGTAACGCCATCTCGATCCGGACGAAGCGGTACAGCAGGTCGCCGTCGCTCTGGCCATCAAGACCCGACAGGTCGAAGCCGCCGCAAAAACCCTTGCCCGCCCCGGTAAGGATCAGTGCGCGGGGCCGTTGCGCCGCCGCGCCGTCGAGCGCCGCCAGCAGCGCCTCGACCAGATCGGCACCGAGCGCATTGCCCTGCGCCGGCCGATCGAGGACGATGCGCGCCACGCCCTCCTCGATCGACGACGAGACGAGCGGCGCCATCACGCGCCCCGGACGGCCGCGAGCGCCTGTTCGATGTCGGCCATCAGGTCGTCGAGCGTCTCGAGGCCCACCGACAGGCGGACGAGGCCGTCGCTGATGCCATGCTTCAGCCGCTCCTCGGGCGGATAGACCGCATGGGTCATCGAGGCCGGATGCTGGACCAGCGTCTCGGCATCGCCGAGGCTGACCGCGCGGGTCGCCAGGTTAAGCGTGTTCATGAAGGTCATGCCGGCGTCGTAACCGCCCTTCAGCTCGACCGAGATCAGGCCACCAAAGGCGCTCATCTGGCGCCGGGCGAGATCGTGGAAGGGCGACGAGGCGAGACCCGGATAATGGACCACGTCGACCGCCGGATGGGCTTCCAGCATCTGGGCGATCGCGAGCGCCGAGCTGGAATGGCGCTCCATGCGCAGTTCCAGCGTCTTCATGCCGCGCATCACCAGATGCGAGACCATCGGCGAGATCGCGCCACCGTTGAGGAAGCGGAGGCCCTGACCACGGACCTGATCGGCATGCTCCTTCCGCCCCACCATCACGCCGGCGAGCACGTCGCCATGGCCCGACAAGAACTTCGTGGCCGAATGGACGACGATGTCGGCGCCCAGCGCGATCGGCTGCTGGAGCGCGGGCGAGCAGAAGGTGTTGTCGACGACGGCGATCAGCCCCGCCTGGCGCGCGACCGCGCTCAGCGCGGCGATGTCGAGCACGCGCAGATTGGGGTTGGCCGGGGATTCGAAGAACAGCATCCGGCTCTGCGGGGTGATCGCCGCTTCCAGATTGGCGACGTCGGTGAGGTCGACGAAGCGGACGTCGATGCCGAAGCGGACCAGCCCCTTGGCGAAGAGCGCATAGGTGTTGCCGTAGACGGTCTTGTCGAGGATCACCTGGTCGCCGGCGTTGAGCAGGGTCATCAGGGTCGCGCTGATCGCGGCCACGCCCGACGCGAAGGCCACGGCGCCCTCGCCGCCCTCCAGCTCGGCCATGCGCGCTTCGAGCAGGTCCTGGGTGGGGTTGCGCGTGCGCCCGTAGATATAGCCCGAGCCCTCGCCCCGGAACAGCGCGCCGCCGGCTTCCGCTGACTCGAAGGCGTAGGTCGAGGTCATGTAGACCGGCGGGGTGACCGCGCCGTTGTTCGCCGCCGCATCATAGCCATGGTGGATGGCCCGGGTGGCGAACCCCAGCCGGTCGTTCTTCAGCGCGTCACGCATCGAAATTCAGAGCTCCTGTTGGTTTGACCGGCGGCCAATGGTGCCCTGATGCAACCTCCATTCTTTGGTGTCAAGTGACTTGACTTTGAAAGCTATCATCTTTCATGATGTGCGAAATCAGTCATCGGAGTCACCATGAACGCCCCAGTCGCGCCGGGCCGGCGCCCCCTCAGACAGCTGAGGCAGGACATCCACCAGCACCCCGAGCTTGGCTTCCAGGAGCGTCGCACGGCCGCGCTCGTCGCCGCCGAACTGCGCGCGGCGGGCATCGAGGATGTCCATGAGGGGATTGGCGGGACGGGTGTCGTCGCGCTGATCCGCAAGGGTATGTCGAAGCGCTCGATCGGCATCCGCGCCGACATGGACGCGCTGCCGCTGACCGACGCCAAGCAGAGCGGCCACCGGTCGCGCCACGACCATGTGATGCATGGCTGCGGCCATGACGGGCACACCGCGATCCTGATCGGCGCGGCGCGCGCGCTGGCCGCCGACACCGATTTCGACGGGACCGTCGTCCTGATCTTCCAGCCCGCCGAGGAAGGCCTGGGCGGCGCCGCCGCGATGATCGCCGACGGGCTGTTCGAGCGTTTCCCGATCGATCAGGTCTATGCGCTCCACAACTGGCCGGGGCTGCCGCTGGGCCAGGTCGCGATCCGGCCCGGCGCGATGATGTCGGCGGTCGACCGGTTCGACGTCACGATCCTGGGCAAGGGCGGCCACGCCGCCCAGCCGCACCTGACAATCGACCCCATCCCCGTCGCGGCGCAGCTGGTGGGCGCGCTGCAGACGATCGTCAGCCGCTCGGGCGATCCCACCGACGCGAGCGTGCTGAGCGTGACCCGCATCCACGCCGGCTCCGCCTATAATGTCATTCCCGACAGCGCCCAGATCCAGGGCACCGTCCGCACCGTGTCACCGCAATCGCGCGAGCGGGTCGAGCGGCAGCTGCGGCTGATGGCCAGTTCGATCGCGGCGGCCTCGGGCGCCGGATGCAAGGTCGACTATCATCGCGGCACCCCGCCGACGATCAACAGCGGCGCCGAGACCGAGCTGCTGCGCCGGGCCGCGCAGGAGGCGCTGGGCGCCGACAATGTGAGCGAGCTTTCCGCCGCCAGCCTGGCGGGCGAGGACTTCGCCTGTTTCCTGGAGCGGCGCCCGGGCGCCTTCATCCGGCTCGGCAACGGCGCCGACGGCCCCGGGCTCCATAGCCCGCATTATGATTTCAACGACGACGCGATCGACGTCGGCGTCCGGCTCTGGACCACGCTGGTGCAGCGTGCGCTTCCGGTGCTGGGCTGATCGAAGGGCCCCTATCGATGCGCTACTCCGCCCTCAGCCTCGTCCGTGACGCGCTCTTCGGATCGGATACCCGGCCCGCCTGGCGCGACGCCGCGCCGAAGGACAGCTATGACGCCGTCGTGATCGGCGGCGGCGGCCATGGCCTGGCCACCGCCTATTTCCTGGCCAGCCGCTATGGGCTGCGCAACGTGGCCCTGCTCGAAAAGAGCTGGATCGGCTCGGGCAATGTCGGCCGCAACACCACGATCATCCGCTCCAACTATCTCCTCCCCGCCAACACCCGCTTCTACGAGGCGTCGCTCAAGCTGTGGGAGACGATGGAGCGCGACCTGAACTTCAACACGATGGTCAGCCAGCGCGGCTTCCTGGGCCTCTGCCACAGCGAAGCCCAGTTCAACGCCTTCGCCCGGCGCGGCAATGCGATGCGGCTGATGGGCGTGGACGCCGAACTGCTCACCGCCGCGCAGCTGCGCGAAAGCCTACCCTATCTCGATTTCGACAATGCCCGCTTCCCGATCCTGGGCGGGCTGCTGCAGCCGCGCGGCGGCACCGCCCGGCACGATGCCGTCGCCTGGGGCTATGCCCGCGCCGCCGACCGGCTGGGGGTCGACATCATCCAGAATTGCGAGGTCACCGGCTTCGACATCCGGGGCAACCAGCTGGCGGGCGTCCACACCAGCCGGGGCTTCATCAAGACCGCCAAGGCCGGCATCGCGGTGGCCGGGCGCAGCTCGATCCTCGCCGATCGCGCGGGCTTCCGCCTGCCGATCGAGAGCCATGTCCTCCAGGCCTGCGTCTCCGAGGCGATCAAGCCGCTGGTCGACACGGTGATCTCCTTCGGCGCCGGCCATTTCTACATCAGCCAGTCCGACAAGGGCGGCCTCGTCTTCGGCGGCGGCATCGACGGCTACAACTCCTATGCCGCGCGCGGGAACCTGCCGGTGATCGAGGATGTCTGCGAAGCGGCGATGGCGCTGATGCCGATGCTGGGCCGGCTGCGGCTGCTGCGCAACTGGGGCGGGATCATGGACATGTCGATGGACGGATCGCCGATCATCGACCGCTCCCCGGTCGACGGCCTCTATGTCAACGCCGGCTGGTGCTATGGCGGCTTCAAGGCCACCCCCGCCTCCGGCCTGTGCTTCGCGCACCTCCTGGCGCGCGACGAGCCCCACCCGGATGCCGCCGCCTTCCGCCTCGACCGGTTCAGCCGCGGCCTGCTCATCGACGAGAAGGGCGCCGGTGCCCAACCCAATCTCCACTGAGGCCCGCCTTCGGGCGACACATCAAGACAGGATGATCGATCCATGGTCATAGACTGCCCCCATTGCGGTCCTCGCAGCAGCCAGGAATTCCGCTATCGCGGGGATGCCACCCGGCCGCGCCCCGACACGACGATGGCCAGCGCCGCCGAGGTCGCCGACTATCTCTATCTGCGCGACAACCCCTGCGGGGCACATCGCGAATATTGGTTCCACGCGATGGGCTGCCGCAGCTGGCTGGTCGTCGCGCGCGATACGCTGACCCATGCCATCGCCTCGACGGTGCCGGCGCGCGCGGAGACCATCGCGTGACCGATCGCCTCAACCCTGCCGGCTCGGCGATCGACCGGTCGCAGACGGTCTGCTTCCACTTCGACGGCAAACCGATGACGGGCTTCGCAGGCGACACCCTCGCCTCGGCCTTGCTCGCCAATGGGGTGAAGCTGGTCGGCCGATCGTTCAAATATCACCGTCCGCGCGGCATCTTCTCCACCGGCGCCGAGGAGCCCAATGCGCTGGTCGAGCTGGGGCGGGGCGACCGGCGCGAGCCCAATATCAAGGCGACGATGGTCGAGCTGTGCGACGGGCTGGAGGCGTGGAGCCAGAACCGTTTCCCCTCGCTCGACTTCGATCTGCTGAGCGTCAACTCGCTGCTGTCGCCCTTCCTGAAGGCCGGCTTCTACTACAAGACCTTCATGTGGCCGGCGGCCTTCTGGGAAAAGCTGTACGAGCCCTTCATCCGCCGCGCGGCGGGCCTGGGCCGCGCCTCCGGCCAGCCCGATCCCGATCATTATGAGAAGGGCAACCTCTTCTGCGACCTGCTGGTGATCGGCGGCGGGCCCGCCGGCATGGCCGCCGCCCTCGCCGCCGCCGATGCCGGCCGGCGGGTCGTACTCTGCGAAGCCGACTTCCTGCTCGGCGCGAGCCTGCAGGGGCGCGGCGGCCAAATCGGCGACAGCGACAGTGCGGACTGGCTGGCGACCGCCGGCCGCCGCATCGCCGAGCATCCCAACATCACCCTGATGCTGCGCACCACCCTGTTCGCCGTCTACGACCATGGCGTGTTCGGTGCGATCGAACAGCCGGTGGCCGGCCATCCCACCGCGCCGCGCCAGCGCATGTGGCGGATCGCCGCCGATCGATCGATCCTGGCGACGGGCGCGATCGAACGCCCGCTGCTGTTCGGCCATAACGACCTGCCGGGGGTGATGCTGGCCGGCGCGGTCGCCAACTATGCGGCGCGGTTCGGCGTGCCGGCGGGCGACCGCATCGCCTTCGCGGTCGACAATGACTCGGGCTGGGAAAGCGCCGCTGACTGCGCCCGCGCTGGCGCCCATGTCGTCGCCGTCATCGATCGTCGCCCGACACTGTCCCCGGTGGCCGAAGGCATCAGCCGCGAGCTGAAGACGGCGGTCCACCTCGGCGCCTCCATCCGCCGCGCCCATGGCGGCCGCGCGCTGAAGGCCGTCACCATCGAAAGCGTCGGTGGGCGGACCCGCCGTATCGCGGTCGATTGCCTGGGCGTCTCGGGCGGCTGGAATCCCAATATCGGCATCGCGACCCATCTGGGCGCGAAGCCGCGCTGGCATGCCGCGACTGGCCAATTCCTGGTCGACGCCCGCCCCGAGGGAATGCTGGTGGCCGGCAGCGCCGCCGGCCACGGTTCCGCCGCGGCCTGCGCCGACCATGGCGCGCTGGCCGGGCGATGCGCGGCATCGGGACTCAGCCTGACCGAAACGCCACCGCCACCGGCGGCGGGCGAGCCGCCGGTCGTCCAGCCCCATGGCGGCGGCAAGGTGTTCGTCGACCTTCAGCATGACGTGACCGAGGACGATGTCCGCCTGGCCCATGCCGAGGGCTATCGCTCGGTCGAGCATCTCAAGCGCTACACCACGCTGGGCATGGCGACCGACCAGGGGCGGACCTCCAACTTCCTGGGCCTCTCGCTGATGGCCGACTTCACCGGCCAGTCGATCGACGCGACCGGGACGACCACCGCGCGGCCGCCCGCCGTGCCGGTGGCGATCGGCGCGCTCGCGGGCGTGCATCGCGGCCAGCATTTCCGCCCGCTGCGCCAGACCGCGACTCATGGATGGGCGCTGGACCAGGGTGCGCCGATGATCGAGGCCGGCCTGTGGCGCCGCGCCCAATGGTATCCGAAGCCCGGCGAGCCCGACTGGCTGACCTCGGTGAACCGCGAGGTGACGGCGGTGCGATCGGCGGTGGGGGTGTGCGACGTCTCCACCCTAGGCAAGATCGACATCCAGGGGCCCGATGCCGCCGCGCTGCTCGACTTCGCCTATGCCAATCTCTTCTCGACCCTGGCGGTCGGCCGGGTCCGCTATGGCGTGATGCTGCGCGAGGACGGCTTCGTGTTCGACGACGGCACCACCGCCCGGCTCGGCGACGAGCATTTCCTGATGAGCACCACCACCGCGAACGCCGAGGCGGTGATGGAGCATCTCGAATGGTGCCTGCAGGTGCTGCGCCCCGACTGGCGGGTGCAGATCGCCTCGGTCACCGAGCAATGGGCGCAGTTCTCGATCGCCGGCCCGCAGGCGCGCCCGCTGGTCGCCGCGCTGCTGGCGCCCGACACCGCGATCGACGATGCCAGCCTGCCGCATATGTCGGTGATCCCGGCGCGGTTGCGCACCGGCGTCGAGGGGCGGCTGTTCCGCATGTCCTTCTCCGGCGAGCGCGGCTTCGAGATCGCCGTTCCGGCCCGCCATGGCCTGGAGACCTGGCGCGCGCTGCTAGACCTGGGCCGACCGCTGGGGGTGGAGCCCTATGGCACCGAGGCGCTCGGCGTCCTTCGCATCGAGAAGGGCCATGTCGCCGGCCCCGAGCTGAACGGCCAGACCACCGCCGCCGATATCGGCCTGGGCCGGATGGTGTCGAAGAAGAAGGACTTCATCGGCCGGCTGATGGCACTGCGCGAGCCGCTCGCCGATCCCGCACGGCCACGGCTGGTAGGCCTGAAGAGCGACAAGCCCTTCTCGGCGGGCGCGCATCTGCTGCCCGCCGCCGGCCCGTTCACCACCGCCAACGACCAGGGCCATGTCACCTCGGCCGCCTATTCGCCCACCCTGCAACAGTGGATCGGCCTCGGCCTGCTGACCAACGGCACGGACCGGATCGGCGAGACGATCGCCGCGCATGACCCGGTGCGCAACGGCCATGCCGAGGTCGAGGTCTGCTCGCCCGTCTTCGTCGATCCGGAAGGAACCCGCGTCCATGGCTAAGCCCGCGACAGCACTGCAACTGACCGAACGGGCGCCCGCCGCGGCGCTGGTCATGGCGCTGGGCGAACGCCGCGCGGTCGACGGCTTCTTCGCCGAGCGCTTCGGCCTGCCGCTGCCACCCGCCGGAAAGCGCATCGAGCGTGGCGGGCATGCCGCGCTGTTCGTCGCGCCGGGCAAATGGCTGCTGCTCGACGAGCGCGGCTCCGACGGCTTCGTCCCGGCGCTGGCGCAGGGGCTGAAGGGCATCGCCGCGATCACCGACCAGAGCGACGGCTTCCGGACCTTCCGGCTGAGCGGGCCCGGCGCCACCGATCTGCTCCAGACGAACGTCGCGATCGACCTGCACGAGACGCGCTTTCCGCGCGGGTCGGCGACGGCGACGATGATCGGGCTGATGCGCGTCCATCTGTCGCGGATCGACGATGCCCCGACCTACGAATTGTCGGTGGCGCGCAGCCTGGCCGACAGCCTCGTCTCCCACCTTCTCGACCAGGGGGCCGGGCGCGGCTGCGCCTATTCGCCCCTCCCGCACAACTGACTGGACCGACCCATGACCAACGCCGATTCCATCATCTGCACGCTCGCCTGCCCCGACACGCCGGGCATCGTCGCGGACGTCAGCCGCTATATCTTCGAGGCGGGGTACAACATCCTGGAGGCGGGCCAGTTCACCGACAGCTCGACGGGAAAATTCTTCATGCGCCTCGAATGCGGCGCCGCGTCCGGAGCGCAGGGCTTCGACGCGTTCAGCCAGGGCTTCGCGCCGGTCGCTGAGAAATGGGATATGGACTGGAAGATGCGCCCCGCCGCCCGCAAGACGCGGGTGATGCTGCTGGTGTCCAAGTTCCACCACTGCCTGTCGGACCTGATCTATCGCTGGCGGACGGGCGAGCTGGACATGGACATCGTCGCGATCGTCTCCAACCATCCGGCCGACACGTTCGACAATATCGACATCAGCGGCATCCCCTTCCACCATCTGCCGGTCAGCCGCGCGAACAAAGCCGAGCAGGAGGAGCAGATCTGGGGGCTCGTCCAGCAGACCCAGGCCGACCTCGTCGTCCTCGCCCGCTACATGCAGATCCTGTCCGACGAGATGTCGGCCCGGCTGTCGGGCAAGTGCATCAACATCCATCACAGCTTCCTGCCCTCGTTCAAGGGCGCGAAGCCCTATCACCAGGCGTTCGAGCGCGGTGTGAAGGTGATCGGCGCGACCGGCCATTATGTGACCAGCGATCTCGACGAGGGGCCGATCATCCACCAGGACATCGAGGCGATCAGCCATGCGGATTCGCCCGAGGACCTGATCCGCAAGGGCCGCGACATCGAACGGCTGGTGCTCGCCCGCGCGGTGCAGTTCCACCTTGAGGATCGCGTGATCCTCAACGGCACCAAGACCGTCGTGTTCGCCAAGTAAGCGCCATGGCTCAGCGCATCGATGGCAAGAAGCGCGCCGCAGCGCTGCGGCAATCGGTGGCGGACGACGTGGCGGCGTTCGCCCATGCCGTCGGCGCACCGCCGACCCTGGCGGTCGTGCTGGTCGGCGAGGATCCGGCGAGCCGGGTCTATGTCGGCCGCAAGCTGGCCGCCTGCCGCGAGACTGGCATCCGCTCGATCGAGCATCGCCTGCCCGCCGCCGCGCGCCAGGACGAACTCGCGGCGCTGATCGACCGGCTCAACGAGGATGCCGGCGTCCATGGCATCCTCGTCCAGCTTCCCTTGCCCGCGCCGCTTGACGCCGCCGCGCTGCTCGACCGGATTGCGCCCGCCAAGGATGTCGACGGCTTCCACCCGGTCAATGTCGGGCGGCTGTCGACCGGCACCAGCGGCCTCGTGCCCTGCACCCCGCTGGGCTGCATGCTGCTGCTCGACGACGTGATCGACGATTTCTGCGGCAAGAAGGCGGTGGTGATCGGCAAGTCCAACATCGTCGGCAAGCCGATGGCGCTGCTGCTGCTCGAACGCGAGTGCACCGTCACCGTCACCCATATCCACACGCGCGACCTGCCCGCCATCGTCCGCACCGCCGACATCGTGGTGGTCGCCGCCGGCAGCCCCGGGCTCGTCCGCGGCGACTGGGTGAAGCCCGGCGCGACCGTGATCGACGTCGGCATCAACCGGCTGGTGGCGGACGACGGCAGTTCGCGCATCGTGGGCGACTGCGCGACCGACGAGCTGGAGCATGTCCATGCGATCACGCCGGTGCCCGGCGGGGTGGGGCCGATGACCGTCGCCTGCCTGCTGTCGAACACCATCCGCACCGCGAGGAGCCAGCATCATGTGTGACGAGGGCATCGACGATGGCGGCCGCGCCCCGGCGCTGATCATCCATCAGGACGTCCGGGTCGAGCATGTGATCGTCAACGCCGATATCGGCGTGTCGCCCGAGGAGATCGGTAACCTCCAGCCGCTGATCGTCGATATCCGGCTGGAACTGATGCCGCTGCACGAGGACCGGCTCGATGCCACCACCGACTATCGCCGGCTGGTCGAGCGCGCCGAGCGGCTGGGCCGTTCGCGGATCGGCCTGATCGAGACCTTCGCCCATCGGCTGGCGGCCGAATGCCTGTCGGATGCGCGGGTGCTGGCCGCCGAGGTCCGCATCCGCAAGCCGCACGCGCTGAAAAACGGCACCGCTTCCGCCTCGGTGCGGCTTAGCCGCCAGGCCGCCTGCGACGCCCGGCCGGTCGCTTCCGGCGCCGGCCTCGTCACCGCCCAACGGCCGTTCGGCTGAAGCCGATCAGACCAGCTGGAGCCAGACCAACGCCGCTCCCGCGCCGATCACCACGATCAGCGACCCGCCCACCGCGATCACCGCGCGACCACTGAGGCTCAGCAGGCGGGAAAGATCGACGCTGAGGCCGAGCGCGGCCATCGAGACCAGGGTCAGAAACCCCGCAAGGCGGGAGGCGGGCACCAGCACGGAGGCCGGCAGGTTCAGCGCGTGCTGGACAAATGCGGTGACGACGAAGCCGATGATGAACCAGGGCAGCACCAGCGCCTGGCGCAGGCTGGCCGGGCGCACGCCGCCGGCCCGCGAAAAGGCGATCGACAACAGTATGCAGGTGGGCGCGAGCATCAGCACGCGCAGCAGTTTGACGATCGTGCCCGTCTGGACGGCGACCGAGCCGAGCGGCGCCGCCGCCGCGATCACCTGGGGCACGGCATAGATGACGAGCCCGGCCAGCGCGCCGGCCTTTTCGGGGGCCATGTGCAGGGCCAGCGCCACGATCGGGAACAGGAAGACGACGATGATGCTGACCAGCGCGGTGAAGGCGATCGCGGCGGTCACCTCCTCGTCGCTCGCCCGGATCGCGGGCGCCACCGCCGCGATCGCCGAATTGCCGCAGATCGCGTTGCCGCAGGCGATCAGCGCCGCCATCCTGGGCGACAATCCCAACGCCCGGCCGATCAGCCAGCCGCATCCCACGGCGACGACGACGAAGCCCAGCACCGCCGCCAGCACCGCCGGGTGGACGATCTGCGCCGCGCTCTTGCCCAGCGCCAGCCCCATCAGCACGATCGCGCATTCGAGGGGAAGCTTGGCGAGACAGGCGATGCCTCGCTCCGCCGCCGTCGACGGCTGCCAGCATGTGCGAGCGACGGCTCCCAGCAAGATCGCGGCGACCAGCGCCTCCAGAAAACTCTCTCCAAAGGCAATCCGCTGCAGCCACTCCACGGCGCAAGCCGCGGCCACCACCAGGGCGACAGCGACAAGACCGGCTATCGACCACCGCTGTCCTTCGCGATGACGATCGGTTTCCACCGGCAGGTCTGGACTGGCCGCACTCATGCGATCCGACCTGCAGGAGGGTGCTCAACCGCTCCAACGCAATGTGATTGTGGTTCTGATCATGCCCGCAGATCGAACCGCCGGCCATCAAATATACTAACTATTTAGTTGAATCACCGTTCGGTCGTGGCTAGCCTTTAGTTGTCCAACGAGACTCGGGAGAGAAGCCTGGCCGATATCGTCCTTGAGGCATTGAGCGGCGTGGCGCGCATCAGCATCGATCGCCCGCACGCGAGAAATGCCATGTCGGTCGAGGTGCGTCGCTCGATTGCCGAGGCGCTTCTCGACGCCGATGCGGACGAGGCGATCTCTGCGGTGATCCTAACCGCCACCGGCGATGAGGCGTTCAGTTCCAGCCTCGACGTCAAGGAATTGCGGGCCGATCCGTCGGCGGTCGCGGCGGTGCTGTCCGACGATCCCTTTTCGAACACGGCGCTGGCGGTGGACCGCTGCCGCAAGCCCGTGATCGCGGCGATGAACGGCGCCTGCATCAGCGGGGGGCTGGAGGTGGCGCTCGCCTGCGACTGGCTGATCGCATCGGACCGCGCCCGCTTTGCCGATTTCCACATCCGCGTCGGCGACCTGCCCGGCTGGGGCCTCTCGCAGCGCCTGTCGCGCGCGATCGGCCCGGCCCGTGCGCGGGAGATGTCATTCACGGGCCGCTTCGTCGACGCCGCCACCGCCGAACGCTGGGGGCTCGTCAACCGGGTCGTCGCGGCGGACCAGCTGCAGGCGGAGGCGCTGGCCGATGCCCAGGCGATGGCCGCGCATGACCTCGACCTCCTCCGCGCCACCAAGGCGCTGATCAAGGACGGCTTCGCCCTCCCCCTCGACGACGCCCTCGCGCTGGAGCGCGATCGCGCCCGCGCCCGCGCCGCCGCGCGATCGAAATTCGACATTCAGGAGAAGCGCCAATGACGGCCCAGACGAGCCCCTATATCCCGGGCCACATCCCCGTCCATCTGGTGCGTCCGTTCGACTTCATCCAGGCACCGGGCATCGAGCAGAACCCCTTCGCCACCCTGGAAACCCTGCGCGGCGACGGCGAGATCTTCTGGAACCCGGTCAATCCCTTCTTCGGCGGGGCCTGGGTCGTCACCCAGGCGCCGCAGCTGCGCCATATCCTCAGCAATCCGAAGCTGTTCAGCAATCGCGGCGAGGCCAAGCACAGCCGCTCCAAGGATGTCGACATCGAGCTGATCCCGCTGGAATATGATCCGCCGACGCACACCCGCATCCGCCGCTTCCTCAACCCGATCTTCGCGCCGCAATCGGTCCGCAAGCTCGCCGACAGGATCGAGGCGCGTTCGATCGAACTGGTCGACGCCCTCCGCCCGCGCGGCGGCTGCGAGCTGATCGAGGATTTCGCGGTGCCTTTCCCGGTCAGCGTCTTCCTGCAGATGATGGGCCTGCCCGAGAGCGACGCGCCGCGCGTGCTGGGCTGGAAGACCGCGATCCTGCACCGCCATCTCGTCGGCATCGAGGCATCGGAGGCCGCGTCGCGCGAGCTGATCGCCTATCTCGAAAAGCTGGTCGCCGAACGGCGCGGCGGCAGCGGGGAGGACCTGATCAGCTATGTGGTCAACACGGCGATCGACGGCGACCGGCTCGACGATTTCGAAATCAGGGGCATCCTCTACCTGATGCTGCTGGCGGGCCTCGACACCGTCACCGCCACCCTGGGCTGGATCTTCCTGCACCTGGCCGAACATCCCGAGCAGCAGCAGATGCTGCGCGACCATCCCGATGCGATCCCGCAGGCGATCGAGGAACTGGTCCGCCTCTATTCGATCACGATCGCGCACCGCAAATGCATGCAGGATATCGAGCTGGGCGGGGTGCAGATGCGCGAGGGCGACTGGATCTCGATCGTATCGCCGCTCGGCAGCACCGACCCCGGCGAATATGAGCGGCCGCACAGCTTCGACCTTGCCCGCGGGACGATCCGCCATTTCGGCTTCGGCTTCGGCCCGCATATCTGCGCCGGCGCGCACCTCGCCCGACTGGAGCTGCAGATCGCCCTGAAGCAATGGCTGGCCCGCGTGCCGACCTGGCATGTCGCGCCCGGTACTTCGGTCGAGGCCTATGCCGGCACCAGCTATGGGCTCCACGCGCTGGAGCTGACGTGGAGCTAGCCCGCGAAGCCCGCCAGGCGCTCGCGGGCCTCCGCCGATAGACCCGGATGCTCGGCGCGCTCGCGCGCCAGCCCCTGTTCGAGCGGGACTGCCGCCGTCTCGTTCAGGATGCGCTTGTTGTGGCGGTGCGCGGACCAGCTTCCCGCGAGGATCGCCGCCATCGTCGTGGCGACGCCTTCGTCGAACGTCTCCTCCGGAAGCACCCGGTCGACCAGCCGCATCGCCAGCGCTTCCGATGCCGTGAGGCGCCGGCCGGTGAACATCATCTCTCGCGCTGCCCCCTGCCCCACCCGGCGCGGCAGGCGCTGGCTCATGCCCCACAAGGGGGTGAGCCCGAAGCGGGCATGGGTGTCGGCGAAGCAGGCGGTGTCGCTGGCCAGGATCAGGTCGGCCGCGAGCGCCAGTTCCAGCGCGCCGGTGAAGCAATAGCCGTGCACCGCCACCACAACCGGCTGCGGAAGTGCGGCCAGCCGGTCGATCACCTGCGCCGGATAGAGCGGATCGCCGGCCTCACCAATCCCGCTGATGTCATTCCCGGCCGAGAAGCAGCGCCCCGCTCCGCGCAGCAGCACCGCGCCGACGCTGTCGGGCGAGCGGGCGATCGCCGCGACATGGCGATCGAGATCGGCGAACATCGCCGGCGTCAGGCTGTTGAGCTTGTCGCGCCGATCGAGCAGGAGCGTCGCGAGCCCCGCCTCGTCGACCCGGCCGACCGCGCCGGTCAGACGTCCCACACCAGGTCGATCCGGTCGAAGCCGATCGAGTGGCCGCCATGGGTGCGGGTCTCGACTCCCGGCTTGACCCGCCAGCCATTGGGGATGCGGGCCAGCCATTCGCGCAGCGCCACGTCCAACTCGCGGCGGGCGAGGTGCGATCCCATGCAGAAATGCGGTCCGAAGCCGAAGGCGAAGTGGCGCACATTCTTGCGATCGAGGTCCACCGTCATCGGATCGTGGAACATGCCGCCGTCGGTGCTGCCCAGCGTGTAGGGGACGGTGATCCAGTCGCCGGCCTTCATCGACACCCCCGCCACCTCGACATCCTGGTTGCAGCGGCGATGGGTGGTGATGATCGAGAAGCGGCGCAGCAGTTCTTCGATCGCCTTGGGGATCTGATCGGGGTTTTCGCGCAAGCGCTGCTGCTGGTCGGGATTCTCGGCGAGATGGTGGAAGATCCAGCCGGTCGTCGCGGTGACGGTGTCGAGCCCGGCCAGGAAGAGGAGATACATGATCCCCAGCACTTCCTTGTCGTCGAGCAGTTCGCCGTCGATGCGGGCGTTGACGATGAAGCTGGCGAGATCGTCCTGCGGCGCCAGACGGCGCGCGGCGGCCAGTTCGTTGAGATATTCGGTGATCTCGATCGCCGCCGTCTCCATCGCGGCGTTACCGGTGGCGGTGTCGCCGGTGTGGACCAGCACCGATTCCCAGGCCAGGAAGCGGTCCATCTCCTGCTCGGGCAGGCCCATGAGCTGCAGGAAGATGCTGACCGGGAAGGGAATGGCGAAGTCGCGGTTGAACTCGCAATGGCCCTGCTCGCGCACCGCCTCGATCAGCGCGATGGCGCGGCGCGAGACGCCCTCGGTCATCTTCGCGACCACACCCGGCGAGATCAGCGGGTTGAGGAGCTGGCGATATTTGGTGTGGCGGGGCTGGTCGGCCTCTAGCGGGATCAGGGTGAGCGCGGCGCCCTCGAGCGTCATGAAGCCCGCTTGGCCATGGCTGGAGAACAGGGCCGGGCTGTTGAGGACATGGCGCATGTCCTCGGCCTGGGTCAGCACCCAGCTGCCGCGGAACAGCGGATTGGTGGAATTCCAGAAGATGCGGCCCAGCTCGCGCATGCGCTGCGCCGTCTGGAAGGGGCATTTCTCCATGCCCTCCGCCGTGAACAGGTTGAATGGTTTCGCCAGATCGGACGGCACATGGTCCGGAACGAAATGAGGGACAGCATCAAATCCGCCAACATGTTCCATGGTGGTAACCTCACCCTCTCTCTTGCACATATGGGCCGCTCGCCTGAGCGGATGCCGGGCCGTCAGGGCGCAACGCGCTCTCCAGCCGATCGATTCTTGATGTAACTGTATAGTTGGTTGCTATAGTGGGTCAAGCCGGAGTCGGGCATCGCTTCCCACCTTCTATTCGGTAGATAGTTGCAGGTGATCATAGCGATTGCCAGCCGATCTCTATCCATATAAACGGTTGGTTGACGAAGAATCACAAGCAATGTCCATCGGGGATTGCGCATCGGCGCGCCGACCGCACCCCGCCAAAGCGAGAGGAGTTTCGGCCCATGAGCAGCGTCGCCCCCGAATCCGTCATCCAGCACCCCGATCGCTTCTTCATGGCGGGCGAGTGGGTGGCGCCATCGAGCGACGAGCGCATCGACGTGATCACCCCTTCCACCGAGGATGTCTACCTCAGTGTCGCGGCGGCGCAGGCGGCCGACATGAACCGCGCGATCGCGGCGGCCCGCCATGCCTTCGACCATGGCCCGTGGCGGCGGATGTCGCCCGCCGAGCGCGCCGTCTATGTCCGCGCGCTGGGCGACGCGATCGAACAGCATCGCGACACCGTGGCCGGCATCTGGACGAGCGAGATGGGCGTCGTGCGCACCGGGGCGATGGGTGCGATCGAAATGGCGATCTACGCCTATCGCCAGAATGCCGACCTGGGCGAGAGCTTCGAGTTCGAGGAGCGCCACACCCCGATGTGGGGCGGCAGCGTCGCCCTGCTGGTGCGCGAGCCGGCCGGCGTGGTCGGCGCGATCGTGCCGTGGAACGCCCCGCCCGTCTCGATCGCCTACAAGCTCGCCCCCGCGCTGATCGCGGGCTGCACCGTGATCCTCAAGGCCTCGCCCGAAGCCCCGGCCTCGGCCTATTATGTGGCGCAGCTGGCCGAGAAGATCGGCCTGCCCGCCGGCGTGCTGAACGTCGTCACCGCCGACCGCGAGGTTTCCGAACTGCTGGTGCGCCATCCGCAGGTCGACAAGATCACCTTCACTGGATCGAGCGAGGCCGGCCGCAAGATCGCCTCGATCTGCGGCGACCGCATGGCGCGCTGCACGCTGGAGCTGGGCGGCAAGTCCGCCGCGCTCGTCCTCGACGATTATGACGTCGACAGCTTCGCCGACTCGCTGGCCGAGGCCGCGCCGTTCAACACCGGCCAGGTCTGCTGCTCGATCACCCGCGTGGTGGTGAACCGCAGCCGGCACGACGCGCTGGTCGACGCGCTCGCCGATCGCTTCCGCCAGGTGAAGGTAGGCGATCCCTTCGCCGCCGACACGATGATGGGGCCGCTGGCGATGCGCCGCCAGCGTGACCGCGTCGAATCCTATATCGAGATCGGCAAGTCCGAGGCGCGCCTCGCCACCGGCGGCGGGCGCCCCCATGGCCTGAACCGCGGCTTCTTCATCGAACCGACCATCTTCGCCGGAGTCGACAACAGCGCCCGCATCGCCCGCGAGGAGATTTTCGGCCCGGTGATCAGCGTGATCCCCGCCGACAGCGAGGAACAGGCGCTGGCGATCGCCAACGACACGCCCTTCGGGCTCAACGCCTCGGTCTACACCAACGATGTCGACCGGGCCTATGCGCTGGGCCGCGAGCTGCTGTCGGGCACGGTGGGCCAGAATGGCGTGCGCGGCGACGCGACGATCGCCTTTGGCGGGTTCAAGCAGTCCGGCCTCGGCCGCGAGGGCGGCAAGGAGGGGCTGCTTCCCTTCCTGGAGACAAAGACGCTGATCTTCGACGCCGAGCCGAGCCACCTGCGCCGCTGATCCCGCCTGCGAACCGGACATCATCGATGAAGCGACATCTCCGCGCGGCGCTGCTGCTACCGCTGGCGCTGCTGCTGGGCGCCCAGCAGCCGGCGCCCCCCTCCCCCGACCGGCTGGCCGATGGCGCCGGCGGCGAGGACTGGCCCGGCTTCGGCCGCAGCTATGGCGAGCAGCATTACAGCCCGCTCGGCCAGATCACCCCCGCCACGGTGGGGCGGCTGGGCCTGGCCTGGTCCTACGACCTGCCGCCCGGCAATCCGCTGTCGTCGCCGGTGGCGGCGAAGGGGGTGCTCTATACCGCGACGGGCTACAGCGTGGTGCGTGCCTTCGACGTGCGCACCGGCAAGCTGCTGTGGGAACATGACAGCCAGGCGGCCGAGAAGGCCGGCGAACGGATGCGCAGCGCCTGGGGCATTCGCGGCCTCGCCTGGTGGGACGACAAAGTCTATGTCGGCACCCAGGACGGCCGGCTGATCGCGCTCGACGCGCACAGCGGCAAGGAGGTGTGGAGCCGCCAGACCCTCGACGAGGGCATGGTCGCCAACATCACCGGCGCGCCCCGCATCTTCGACGGCAAGGTGATCATCGGCTTCGGCGGGGCCGACTATGCGGCGGTGCGCGGCTATGTCAGCGCCTTCGACGCGCGCACCGGCCAGCCGCTGTGGCGTTTCTACACCGTCCCCGGCGATCCGGCGATCGACAAGGACGAGACGACGCGCATGGCGGCGGCGAGCTGGCATGGCGAGACGTGGAAGAAGGGCGGCGGCGGCACGGCCTGGAATGCCTTCACCTATGATCCGGAGACCGACACGATCTTCGTCGGCACCGGCAACGGATCGCCCTGGAACCACAAGGCGCGCAGCGAGGGCCAGGGCGACAATCTGTTCCTCTGCTCGATCGTCGCGCTCGACGCGAAGACCGGCAAGTACAAGTGGCATTATCAGGTGAATCCCGGCGAGACCTGGGACTTCAACGCAGTGATGGACATGCCGCTGGCCACGCTGATCATCGACGGCAAGCCCCGCAAGGTGATCATGCAGGCGCCGAAAAACGGCTTCTATTATGTGATCGACCGGATCACCGGAAAGCTGATCTCGGCCGAGCCCTTCGCCAAGGTGAGCTGGGCGTCGAAGATCGACCTGACGACGGGGCGGCCGGTGGAGGATCCCGATGCGCGCTTCCCGGCGGGCAAGGAATTCAAGATCTGGCCGAGCCCGATGGGCGGGCATAACTGGCTGCCCATGGCGTTCAGCCCGCGCACCGGGCTGACCTATCTGCCCACCGTCGACATGCCCGCCACCTTCAGCGACAAGGGCATCGACACCGCCCATTATGTGCGGCGGCCGGGCAGCTTCAACGACAACGCCGTCACCGTCGGCTATGCCACCCAGCCCTTGCTGGGCGAGGCGTCGGCCTATCTCCAGGCCTGGGATCCGGTCGCGCGCAAGGCGGCGTGGAAGCTGCCGCTCTACGGCCCCTGGGCAGGCGGCGTGCTAGCCACCGGCGGCGGGCTCGTCTTCCAGGGCCAGGCCGATGGCGGCTTCCGCGCGATCGACGATCGCAGTGGCCAGCCGCTCTGGTCGTTCGACGCGCAAGCGCCGGTCCTCGCCCCGCCGATCAGCTATAGCTGGAAGGGCCGGCAATATGTGTCGGTGATCGCCGGCTATGGGACGACCTTCGCGCTGCTCGACACCCAGCGCCGCATCGGCCAGCCATTCGCCAGCCAGCAGCGCCGGGTGCTCACCTTCGCGCTCGACGGCAAAGCCCGCTTGCCCGCGCCGCCCGCCAAGGCGCCGCTGGTCGCCAATCCCGATCCGGACTTCGCGCCCGATCAGGCGAAGTGGACCAAGGGCATCCTCGCCTATCACCAGCATTGCGCGACCTGCCACGGCTTCTACGCGGTCTCGGGCGGCACCGCGCCCGACCTGCGCGCCTCGGCGGTGCCACTCTCGTCGGAAGCGTTCGAGGCGATCGTCCATGGCGGCGCGCTGGTGCCCGCCGGCATGCCGCAGTTCGGCCAGCTCGACCCCGCCGAGCTCGATGCCATCCGCCACTATCTGCGCGCCCAGGCCCGCGAACTGGCAGAGAAGAAGGAGAGCAAGCCATGACCGGCCTTGCCCAGCCTGCGGCGCCGCCGGGCTTCGCCGATGTCGGCATGAAGGGCTTTGTCGGACTCAATGGCGGCTTCCTGCGCTGCGAGGCGGGCGACGAAGTCCGCTTCGGCTTCCTCGCCGAAGAACGGCACTGCAATCCGATGGGGCAGGTCCATGGCGGCTGGTTGTCGACGATGGCCGACCTGCAATTGCTGATGCAGGCCGCCCATGCGCTGGGCCTGCCGCCGTCCAGCTTCGTCACCGCGTCGCTGACGGTGCAATATCCGGCGGCCGGGCGACTTGGCGACTGGATCGAAAGCAGCGCCCAGCTGGTCCGCCGCACCCGCACGCTCGCCTTCGTCAACGGCACCGCGATGAGCGAGGATCGCGCCGTGATCGTGATGAACGGGGTCTATCAGATCCGTCAGGACTGATCGGCTTCCCCGCCCATCGTCACCACGACCTTGCCGAGCGCCTGCCGCGCGGCGAGCATCGCGAAGGCTTCGCGGCTGCGGTCGAGCGGGAAGCTGGCGGAGATGAAGGGCCTTATAGCCCCGGACCGATGGAGGGCGATCAGCTCGGCCATGTTGGCGGCGGCCGCCTCGGGCTGGCGCTCCAGAAAAGAGCCGCAATAGACCCCGACGATCTGCGCGCCCTTGAGCAGCGGCAGGTTGAGCGGCAGTCGCGCGATCCCCGCCGGGAAGCCGATCACCAGGAAGCGGCCGTCCCAGGCGATCGCCCGGAAGGCCGGCTCGCTATAGGCACCGCCGACGATGTCGCAGATCACGTCGACGCCACCGCCCGCCACGGCCTTGATCCGATCGGTGAACGCCCGCGCATCGCCGTCGCCCAGTTCCGCCGGATAGACGATCCCGGCATCGGCCCCCTGCCCGATCGCGACGTCGACCTTCGCCTGGCTCGACGCGGCGGCGATCACGCGCGCGCCCAGCGCCTTGCCGATCTGGACGGCGGCGATGCCGACGCCACCGGCCGCGCCGAGCACGAGCAAGGTCTCGCCCGCGCGCAACGCGCCGCGCTGGCGCAACGCGTGATAAGCGGTGACATAGGTGGAGGTGAGCCCCGCCGCATGGTCGAACGGGATCGCCTCGGGAATGACGGTGGCGTTCGCAGCGCTCAGGACCGCCAGTTCGGCGAGCCCGCCCGACGGCCCATGGCCAAACAGCCGGTCGCCGACGCGAATGTCCGTGACCCCGTCGCCGACCCGATCGACGATGCCGGCCACCTCCATGCCGGGAACGAAGGGCCGCTCGGCCTTCGCCTGATAGCGGTCGTCGAGCATCAGCAGGTCGGGGAAAGCCAGGCCGCAGGCCCGCACCTGCACCCGCACCTCGCCAAAACCCGGCAGCGGGGCCGGAATCCGCCGATATTGCAGCCCTTCCCCATGGCCCGGGACCAGACTCACCATCGCGTTCATCGCCGGATCGACCATCACCCATCCCCCTGAAAACGCCCGGAAAACGGCCGAAACCCGTCCCGAATCAAAATGTAACTAGTCAGTCAGTTGACATCAATCCCGACTCAGCGATAGATATAACTGACCATTTAGACGACATAGGCTTGCGTCGGTGGTACGACATTGCGATGCCCAACCGCATAAGAAGGTGGGCATGGCTGGGGAGGATCGGAATGACACGCAACACCAGACTATTCCTGTCGACGACCGCCGGCTTCATCGGCATCGCCGCCGCCGGCCCCGCGCTGGCGCAGACCGCCGCCCCCGCCGAGGCGGCGGCCGCCGCCGATGCGACGGTCGACGCCAACGAGATCGTCGTCACCGCCACCCGCCGCGAGCAGGCGCTGCAGGACGTTCCGATCGCCGTCACCGCGCTGAGCGCCGGATCGCTGGAAAGCGCCCGCATCCGCCAGACCAACGACCTGGCCCAGCAGGTGCCGAACCTGACGATCAGCAGCCAGGTCGCCGCCTTCGTCATCTACCTGCGCGGCGTGGGCAACACAGCCACCAATCCGGGCCAGGAAGGCGCGGTCGCGACCTATGTCGACGGCGTCTACCAGGCCTCCCCCTATGGCGCGCTGCTCAGCCTCGCCAATGTCGAGCGGGTCGAGGTGATCAAGGGCCCGCAGGGCACGCTGTTCGGCCGCAACGCCACCGGCGGCCTGATCAACATCACCACCAAGGACCCCAAGCAGGAGCTGTCGGGCACCGCGCTCCTCTCCTACGGCAATTACAACACCGTCCGCGCGTCGGGCTACCTCACCGGCGGGCTCGGCGAGGGCATCTCGGCCGACATCGCCGGCTATTATTACAACCAGGACAAGGGCTTCGGCACCAACGTCTTCACCGGCAACCGGCTGAAGGGCACGAAGAACATCGACATCCGCAGCAAGCTGCTGATCGAGCCGACCGACAGCACCAAGATCCGCCTTTCGGCCAGCTATGCGCGCAACACCGCCTCGACCGGCAACGCGCTGGCGATCCTGCCGCCGTCGACCTTCGCGGGAAACAGCGCCCTGCCGAACTTCTACAGCAGCAAGAATTTCTACAATATCAGCGCCGACACCGATCCGCGCAGCAAGTCGACCAACAAGCAGATCTACGGCAAGCTGGACCAGGAGTTCGGCGCCTTCGACCTGGTCAGCATCACCTCCTTCACCAACCAGAAATCCTATGAGGTCGAGGATGCCGACGTCACCTCGACGCCGATCCTCAACTATATCGGCAGCCAGGACACCAACGTCTTCACCCAGGAGCTGCAACTCGTCTCGAAGAAGGGCAGCGCGCTCACCTGGATCCTCGGTGCCTATTATTTCAACTCGAACGCCAAGGGTAAGCCCACCGGCGTCGGCCTGCGCGGCTTCGCCTTCGGCTGCGCCACCTGCGGCATCAACTCGCGCACCCATGCCAAGACCGAGTCCCTCGCGGGCTTCGGCGAGGCGACCTATGAGGTGGTGCCCAAGCTGAACGTCACCGTCGGCGCGCGCTACACCACCGACAAGAAGGAGATCAGCGGCTTCACCGACGTGATCGGTGCGGGCGGCACCGTGACCGCCACCGTCCCGATCGCTCCGGCGAGCAAGCGCTTCAACAAGTTCACCTATCGCGGCATCGTCGACTATCACTTCACCGACGACATCATGGGCTATGTGTCCTACTCGCGCGGCTTCAAGTCGGGCGGCTACGACACCTCGATCCCCAACGGCATCCCGTTCAACCCGGAGGTGCTCGACGCGCTCGAGGCCGGCGTGAAGATCCAGACGATGGATCGCCGGCTGACCCTGAACCTGGCCGCCTTCACCTATGACTATAAGGGCCTGCAGCAGCCGGTGCTGATCGGCGGCACCGCCACCCAGGTCACCATCAACGCCGCCAACGCCAAGGTGAACGGCTTCGAGATGGACGGTAGCTTCAAGGTCAACGAAGTCCTCCAGTTCACCTGGGGCGCCGGCTATCTCGACAGCAAGTACAAGGAGTTCGACAACGCGCCCTGCACGGCGATCAACCCCACCACCGGCGCGGTCACCGGCTTCGCCTGTTCGGTGACGGGCAACCGCCTGACCCAGGCGCCGAAGTGGAGCTGGAACGTCGGCGGCGTCGCCACCCTGCCCACCAGCTTCGGCAATGTCGTCGCCACCGCCAATTATGCGTGGAAGGGCACCTTCTATTACGACATCACCAACCGCCTGCCGCAGAAGAGCTATGGCCTGCTCAACGGCAGCCTTGGCTGGCAGAGCGAGGACGAGCGCTTCGCCGTCAGCCTGTTCGCCGAGAATCTGACCAACAAGAAATACACGATCGCCCAATATCCGACCGCCGACTTCCCCGATCGCGTCGCGGCGGGCCGCCCGCGCCAGTTCGGCGTGGAGCTGCGCACCAAGTTCTGAGACGCCAGCAGCTTCTCCTCCTGGGCCCGCTTCCTCACCGGAATGCGGGCCCGTCTTTTTTGGAACGACCAAGGAAACGAAACATGGCGAAGCTCGACGGCAAGGTCGCGATCGTGACGGGCGGCAGCGGCGGCATCGGCAGGGCCGTCGCCGCACGGCTGGGCGCGGACGGCGCGCTGGTGGTGATCTGCGGGCGTGACCAGGCACGCGGCGAGGCCGCCGCGCGCGAGCTGGACCCCGAGGGCGCCTGGGCGCATTTCATCGCCGCCGACGTGGCCGACTGGGCTTCGATGCGGGCGCTCGCCGCGCGGACGCTGGAGCTGTTCGGCCAGATCGACATCTGCGTCGTCAGCGGCGGCGGCAGCCATTATCCGAGCGAGGGCGACGGGATCGAGGCGATGGGCCTGTTCCACCAGAATATCCCCGAACATGTCGTGCAGGTGATCGCCAAGGCCGCGCTGGCGAAGATCACCCCGGCCCGCGCCGTGGTGGAGACGATGATCGCGCAAGGCAGCGGCAGCATCGTCTTCGTTACCTCGGAGGGCGGGCGGACCCCCACCCCCACCCAGACGGCGGTGTCCTTCCACGCCGGCGGCACGATCGCGATGAGCAAGGTGCTGGCGAAGGAACTGACCCGCCACCGCATCCGCGTGAACACGGTCGCGATCAGCCTGGTCAAGGACACGCCGTCGATGGACCTGGTGCTGCGCGACGGCGGGGTGCGCTCGCCGGTCTATCGCAAGATCGAGGCGGGGGCGCCGATGGGGCTGGCGGCGCCGGAGGACATCGCCGCGGTGATCGGCTTCCTGGCATCGGACGATGCCGCCTTCGTCACCGGCACGGTGATCAGCCCCACCGGGGGGCTGACCTTCCATTGAGGGCTTGGCGGGCGATCAGAGGCGGTGATGGTCGAGGAAGTCGAACACCGCCAGGTTGAAGGCGTCGTTGCGGTCGCCCGCCACCATATGGCCGGCGCCCGAGATGTCGACGAAATCGGCCTCGGGCATCAGCCCACGCATCTGCGCCACCGTCTCCTCGCTGACGATCTCGCTCTCGGCGCCACGCACCAGCATCACCGGCACGCGGACATTGGCCGCGGCCGCGTCGAGCCGGTCGAAATATTCGGGGCGCAGCACGTCGGGCTGGCTGAGGAAGGCCGGATCCCAGTGCCAAAAATAGCGCCCGTTCCGCTGCCGCAGATTCTTGAGCAGCCCCGCCGGATTGCGCGGGCGCGGGCGGCTGGGATTATAGGCGGCGACCGCATCGGCCACCTCGTCGAGCGTCTCGAAGCCGTCCGGGCGGGCGTTCATGAAGGCCTGGATGCGGGCGACGCCCGACAGCTCGACCCGGGGCGTGATATCGACCAGGACGAGCCCGGCGGCGACCGCAGCCTCGCTCTCGCCGATCGCCAGCAGCGAGGCGACTCCGCCCAGCGAAGCGCCGACCAGCACCGGTGGGGACGGCAGCTGGTCGATCATGGCGAGGACGTCGTCGCGGAACAAGGTCATCCGATAATCGCCGTCGCCCGACCAGCCGCTGTCGCCATGGCCGCGCATGTCGATCGACACCGCATGATAGCCGCGCCGGGCCAATTCGACCGCCGCCGAGGACCAGCTGTGCCGGGTCTGCCCGCCGCCATGGAGCAGCAGCACCGGCCGATGGGCGGGATCGCCCACCACGTCGCCGATCAGTTCGACCCCAGCCCCGGCGAAGGCGCGCCGCTCGGGCACCAGCGAAGATGTCTCGATATCCATCACCATCCCATCCTCGACGCGCCGACCGGAACCGCAGGATCACCCTGGACTATGGTTCGCCGCGATTTCCGGGCCGGCAGATGTTTCCATCTGCCTTGAAATCGCTTTTGGGCGTTTACTTCAGATGCGGCAGCACCTTGTCCGCGAACAGCTTGGTCTGCTCCCACACATCCTCATAGCCCATGCTGCCGAAGGTGAAGTTCACGCTCAGATCATAGTCGCCGACGATCGCCTTGCGCTTCTGGTGCTGCTCGATGATCTGCTCGGGCGTGCCGACCAGATTGGCGTCGAGATAGCCCTCGAACGCCTTGTCGTCGCCGCTCTCCTTCAGCGCGTCCGCCGCGGCGGCATAGTTGGCGTAGGAGGGGATGTTCTTGAAGTGGTCGCCCTTCATCTCGTAGAAATCGAGCACCGACTGGTAATAGCGACGCATATATTTGTTCGCATAGTCGCGCGCCTTGTTCTCCGAGGAGAAGCAGCTCACCAGGTCGGCGATGATGAAGGCAGGCGCCTCGCGGCCCTGATGGACCTTGAAGCGCTCGCGATAGGTCTCGACGTCCTTGACGCCGACTTCCCAGGGGCCTTGCGAGAATTTCAGGCAACCGAGGCCCAGCCGCGCCGCCACCTCGATCGACGAGGGCGACATGCCGACCATGAAGGCGCGATCCTTGAAGCCGCGCTCGGGGCGCGGGCGAATCTCGACGCGAGGCTGCTTGTAGAAGGGGGTGTCGGCCTCGACATAGCCACTCTCCAGCCCGTCGAGGATGATCTGGGCCGACTGGTCGAACCGGTCGCGCGATTCCGACATGTCGAGCGCGAAGCCGTCATATTCGCATTTGGCGAGGCCGCGCCCCATGCCCAGGACGACGCGCCCCTCGCTCTGGATGTCGAGCATGATCGTCTTCTCGACGACCCGCAGCGGGTTGTTCCACGGCAGGATGAAGGCGGCCGGCATCAGGCTGATGCGGCTGGTCTTGGCGGCGACATAGCTGAGCGCCTGCGCATTGTCCGGGCACATCGCATAGTCGGTGAAATGATGCTCGACGAAGCCGACAAAGTCGTACCCCATCGCCTCCGCCTCGACCGCGAGCTGGATCTCCTTTCGAAACATGTCGGCATCCTTCATGCCTTCATGGTTCTGGAAGACGATTTGCATACCGACTTTCATGGCGTCCTCACCGAAAATTGACTGGTTTGCAGCCCTGCGGCTGATGCATCCGGGCTATAATATAAACGGTTAGTTGTCAACGCGACGACCGGGAAAGGCGCAGGCAGAAAACGTCGAAAATCGGGGAATTATTTCAGGGAGCCGAACATAAAAATGGCCGACCGCCTCGGGCAGTCGACCACCTGGTTACATCAATGCGCGACTCGCCGGGCGGCGATCAGGCGGGGTCGACCGCGATCCCGCCCAGGAAGAGATTGGCGATCTGCTCGGCCAGTTCCTCCTGCGGCATCGTCTCCACGAAGCGCATCGGCGCGGTCATCCACGAGACGAACAGCGAGCCGGCGAGGCGGACATTGTCGGTGCGGAACTCGCCCGAGGCCACGCCCTGGCTGACCACCTCATAGACGATCTTCATGTAGCCGCGCTGGATATCGAGGATCTCCTTGGTCTGCGCCTCGGACAGGATCTGCGACAGATAGGGCAGCTCCTGCATCAGGATCTTCTGCTCCTCGAAATGCGCGTAGAGGCTCTTGATGCCGACATGGGCAAGGTGGAAGATCCCGTCGCGCGCCGTGCGCATCTTGCGCGCCGGGAGGGCCAGTTCATAGGCCTCGCTCGACGCGTTCTTGATCAGGTGGAAGAGGACTTCGCCCTTCGAGCCATAATAATAATAGAGGCTCGCCTTGTTCATCTGGGTGACGGCGGAGAGCATGTCCATCGTCGTGCTGGCATAGCCCAGCTCGGCGAACAGCTTGGCGGCATGGACCAAGATGTGCTTGCGCTGCTTGACCTGATAGTCGCTGGCGGGCGCGCCGCTGGACATCGCCGTCTTGCGCTGGCTCGTCCGCGTGAGACCCGGTCGGCGAGGTGCAGGTGCCATCTTCATCCCTTTTGTTCAGACCCGTCGGCGGAGCGCGGCGCCATGGCAGAGGCGGCCGAGCTTCTCGCGCACGCCTAAACTAACCGGCCGGAAGAGTGAAGGGCGCGCCGCGATATTCACGTCCGTTCCGGATCTCCCGCCACCATCCGGGTGACCTCATAGGTCAGCACTACGGTGTCATCCTGGTTCATCACCGTGACCAGCGATTTGACGATGGCGCGGTTGTGCTTGCTGGTCGGCCGCACCGAAGTGGTCTCGACCACCGCCCAGATCACGTCGCCCACCCGCACCGGCGCCACCGTCTTCATCGCCATGTCGAGCAGCGCGATCCCGGCGCCCTGGATCAGCCCCTGGAACAGGAAGCCCTCGATCAGGCTGTAGGTGAGCGCGGCGGGGATCACCCGCCCCGACATCACCGTCTCCTCCGACGGGTTGATGAAGAAGGTCTCCAGCATGCCGGTGCACGAGATGAAGTTGACCAGGTCGGTCTCGGTGATCTTGCGGCGCCAGGTCTTGTGCTTCCCGCCGACCGCGAGCTGCTGCCAGAACGGCCCCTGCGCGATCTGGACCGCGCCTTCCGCGATGGGGTTCATCTCAGCCCCCCTCCTGCCCGACGATCACGACCGCGCTGATATTCTGGCTGGGGGTGCCGCCCAGATTGTGGGACAGGCCGAAGCGGACGTCGTCCTGCCGCTGTCGCTCCCCCGCCCGGCCCTGGAGCTGGAGATAATTTTCGTAGATCATCCGCAGCCCCGACGCGCCGATCGGGTGGCCGAAGCATTTCAGCCCGCCGTCGATCTGGCAGGGGATCTTGCCGTCGGCATCGAACATGCCGTCGAGCACGTCCTTCACCGCGCCGCCCTCCTCGCTGAGGCCGAGATCCTCCATCGTCACCAGTTCGGTGATCGAGAAACAGTCATGAACCTCGGTCAGGCTGATCTGCTCGCGCGGCCGTTCGATCCCCGCCTCCTTGTAGGCGGCCTTCGCGGCGATGCGGGTGGTGTGGAAATAGGAGCCGTCCCAGCCGGTGTCCTGCAGCTCCCAGCCGTTCGAGGCCGACAGCGCCATCGCCTTGACGGTGACGAGATCGGTCTTGCCCAGCGCGCGGGCGATCTCGGGCGTGGTCACGATCGCGCAGGCCGCGCCGTCGGACACACCGCAGCAGTCGAACAGGCCCAGCGGCTCGGCGATCATCGGCGCACGCAACACGTCGTCGATGGTGATGCGCTTGCGCAGATGCGCCTTGGGATTGCGCGCGCCATTGTCGTGGCTCTTGACCGAGACATGGCCGATCGCCCGCTTCAGGTCATCGCGGTTGACGCCATGCTTGGCGCGATAGGCCGAGGCGATCTGCGCGAACTGCCCCGGCGCGGAGCCGACCAGGCCGACCATGTCGTTGAGGACGCCGCGGGTGCGCACCGGCAGGCCGCCATAGCCGGTGTCCTTCAGCTTCTCCATGCCGAAGGCCAGCGCGATGTCGACCGCGCCCGAGGCCACCGCATAGACCGCGCCGCGAAACGCCTCCGACCCCGAAGCGCAGAAATTCTCCACCTTCGTCACCGGGATGTTGGGCAGGCGCAGCGCCACCGACAGCGGGATTCCCGACGGGCCGATGTTCATCGCGTCGAAGCCCACGCCCAGCCAGGCGGCCTCGATCTGGCTCATGTCGATCTTCGCGTCGGCCAGCGCCTCGCTGAAGGCTTCGAGCGCGAGCTCCTCCACGCCATCGCCCCAGCGCTCGCCGAAACGCGCGCAGCCCATGCCCAATATGGCCACCTTGTCCTTGATGCCGCTCGCCATGATCAGGCCTCCTTCGCGTTGGGAAGCGCCACGGCCGCCTTGGCGGGGGCTGCCTTCCAGAAATATTTGGTGAAGCCGCGACGGTCGTCGACGGCCTTGATGCGGAACACCATCCGCACGTCCGCGCCCACATCGACCTGGCCGTCGTCGAAATCGACGAACTCCAGCATGGCCCGGCCACCGCCGTCGAACTCGACGCTGCCATAATAGCAGGGCGGATCGGGGTGGAAGGTCAGCGCGTCGCCGGTGTAGCTGACGATGCGGGCGGCGCGTTCGGCCAGCGGATAATCCTCCTGGGTGCCGATCATCCGCTCGTCCTGGTTGACGCTGATCGGGCTCTTCGGGAACTGCACCTTGCCCGTCACCGAGCAGCGCCCGCCGACCAGCGCCAGCACCGCCTTGCGCTCGCGATAGAGGGCGGTGAGGATCGGCTTCTGGTCGAACTCGGCGCGCATCCCCTTTTCGAGGTCGAGCAGGCCCGAAAAGGCCAGGTAGCGGACATAGTTGGTCTCGGGCTTGCGATCGGCGAGGCAGCCCGCCACGCCGGTCTCCGGCCGGGCCGAGGCGATCGCCCCGGTCGTCTCCAGCAGGATCACGTCGCAGCCGCCGCCGAACGCCGCCACCGCGATCTTCTTGCCCGGCGCGGCGCGCTCCAGCAGGTGCGAGAGCAGCACCAGCGGCTGCGCGGCCCCGGCATAGCCGAGCACCGCCGCCAGCCCGTCAACCACCGCCTCGGCGGCGATCCCGGCCTTCTTGGCGACGGCCTCGGCCACACCCTTCACCGGAGTGGCGAGGATGAAATGATCGATGTCGGCGGCGGTGAGGCCCGCCTTGTCGAGCGCGCCCTGCAGCGCGGCGGGGACGATCTTGGCGTAGCCCTCGTCGCGGATCCAGCGCGCCTCCCAATGATAGTCGAACGGCTCGCCGGCGGCGCGGAAATGATCGACGAAGTCGATCGTCACGCTGTGCCCGCCCAGGAAGCGCGCGGCGCCCGCCCCCGGCGCCACCAGCATCGCCGCGGCGGCATGGCCGGCGGTCAGCTCGCCCTCCGAACCAGGCTTCTGCAGGCTCCGCTCGGCCGCCAGGCACAGCGTGTCGCCCGCCCCGCCCGCCGCCGCGTAGAAGCCGTCGAGCAGGCTGGACAGCCCGGCCCGCTGGCTGCCCGCCACGTCGAAGGCGGAGACGCCATCGGGCAGGTTCAGCGCTTCCTTGACGATGGTCGAGTTCTGGCGGTCGTCATTGGGCAGGCTGGTCGAGGCCAGCGACACCCGCGCCACGGCGGCGCGGTCGCGCGCACCCAGCGCGTCGCGGGCCGCCTCCACCGCCATGGTGATCGAATCCTCGTCCCAGCCGGCCATGGCACGCTCGCCGCGCGCCAGGCCCTTCAGCCCCGAATTGAACCAGCCATTGGCCGCGAACACCGCGTCGCGCTGCAGCCGCAGCCGCGGCACATAGCCCGAGAAGGCGTGGATCCCTACCGTCTGCGTCGTCATCTCAGATCACCGTCCATTGTTGGTCCGCGTACCGGCCGGCACGCTCATTCGAACTCGGGTTCCCGCCACCAGGGGAAGAAGGCGGGCATGTCTCGCGACACCCGGTCCGGGAAGTGCGGGTCGCGCTTCTCGGCGAAGGCGGCGATGCCCTCGCGGGCGTCGCCCGACTGGCCGCGCGCGGTGAGCGCCCGGCTGTCGATGCGGTGCGCCTCCATCGGGTGGGCGGCGCCCATCGCCTGCCACATCATCTGCCGCGCGAGCGCGATCGAGACGGGGGCAGTGCCGTCGATCATAGAACGGGCGATCGCGCGCGCCGCGTCGAGCAGCTCGGCCTGGGGGTGCACCGAGCGGAGCAGCCCGCGCTCCAGCGCCTCGCTGGCCGGGATCATCCGCGCCGCGCAGGTCCATTCGATCGCGGTGGAAATGCCCACAGCGCGCGGCAGGAACCAGGCCGAGGCGGCCTCCGGGATCAGCCCGAGCCGGGTGAAGACGAAGCGGAAGCGCGCCGTGTCCGACGCGATGCGGATGTCCATCGGCAGGATCGAGGTGGCGCCGAAGCCCACCGCGACGCCGTTGATCGCGCCGATCACCGGCTTCAGGCAGCGGAAGATGCGCAGCGAGACCCGCCCGCCGGTGTCGGGATAGATGCCGTTCACCACGGGCCGGTCGCGCATGTCCTCGCGATTCTTGTAGTCGAACGTGTCGCTGCCGGCGGTGCGCAGGTCCGCCCCCGCGCAGAAGGCGCGGTCGCCCGCCCCGGTGACGATGATCGCCCGCACCGCATCGTCCGCATCGGCGCGGTCGAAGGCGGCGAGCAGGTCCATCATCATCGGATAGGTGACCGAGTTCATTTTCTCGGGCCGGTTGAGCGTGATCGTCGCGATCCCGTCCTCGACCTCGTAGAGCAGCGGTGGCGTCTCGCTCATCCTCGCCTCCTCAAGCGAATTTGGCGAAGGCGATGCCGCCATCGACCGCGATCGTTTCGCCCACCACGAAATCGCCGGCCCGCGAGGCCAGGTAGATCGCCGCGGCGGCCATGTCCTCGGGCTGGCCCAGCCGCCCGGCGGGGGTGCCGGCGGCGACCTTCGCCTCGTCCTGCGCCGCCTCGACGTTCATCTCCGAGGCGAAATTGCCGGGGGCGATCGAGGTGACGACGATGTGCCGCTCGATCAGCCGCGCGGCGAGGCGGCGGGTGAGGTGGATCAGCCCGGCCTTCGAGGCGGGGTAGGAATAGGCCTCGATCGGATTGAGCGCGAAGCCGTCCATCGAGCTGATGTTGATCACCTTGGCGGGCCGATCCGCCGAGGCGCGCGCCTCGAGCTGGCGGATCAGCGCCTGGGTGAGGAAGAAGGGCGACTTGAGGTTGAGGTCGAGCACCTTGTCCCAGCCGCGCTCGGGGAAGTCGTCGAAGGCGGCGCCCCAACTGGCCCCGGCGTTGTTCACCAGTATGTCGAGACCGTCCTCCAGCGCGGCATAGCGATCGGCGAGTGCGCGGCAGCCTTCGACGCTGGCCACGTCCTGCGGCAGCGAGCGGCAACGGCCGCCATAATCCGCCGAAAGCTCGGCCGCCACGGCATCGCACTGGTCCGCCTTGCGCGACGAGATGTAGACGGTGGCGCCCGCCGCCAGGAAACCCTCGGCGATCATCCGGCCGATGCCGCGCGATCCCCCCGTCACCAGCGCCTTGCGTCCGTCCAGCGAGAAGAGCCCGGCCAGCGAGAAAAGCCCGGCGATCATATCACCACGCCCTTCGCCTTGAGCGCGGCGAGCTTATCCCCGTCCAGCCCGATGGCGCCGAGGATCGCGTCGGTATCGGCCCCCAGCGGGCGCGGCGGCACCGGCGTGGCCGAGGGGGTGCGGCTGAAGCGCGGCGCCGGGGCGGCCTGCTTGTACTTGCCCACCTCGACGAACAGCCCGCGCTCCTTGTTGTGCGGGAATTCCATCGCCTCGCCGATGCTCAGCACCGGGATCGCGCAGACATCCTTGTGGCTCAGCCGCTCGGTCCATTCTTCGCGGGTGCGCGTCTTGAAGGCGGCGGCGATGCGGGTGCGGAATTCGGGCCATTTCGCCCGGTCATGCTGGCCATAGACCAGCTCCTGGTCGCTATCGAGGCCCAGCTCGACGAGGAGCTGGTGGTAGAATTGCGGCTCGGCCGATCCCACCGACATGTAGAGCCCGTCGGCGGTCTCGTAGGTGCCGTAATAATGCGAGCCGCCATCGAGCAGATTGGCCTCGCGCTCGTCGCTCCACTCGCCGTCCTGGTGCATCTCGTACATGATGTTCATCAGCAGCGCGGCGCCGTCGCAGATCGCGGCGTCGATCACCTGGCCCTGGCCCGAGCGCGACGTCTCGAACAGCGCGGCGCAGACCCCGATGACGAGGTTCATCGCACCGCCGCCATAATCGCCGACCAGGTTGAGCGGGGGCGAGGGCCGCCGGTCGCTCGCGCCGATCGTGCCGGTGATGCCGATCGCCGAGATATAGTTGATGTCGTGCCCGGGGGTGCGCGACAGCGCGCCGGTCTGCCCCCAGCCGGTCATCCGCCCGTAGATCAGCTTGGGATTGCGGGCGAGGCAGACCTCGGGCCCCAGGCCCAGCCGCTCCATCACGCCGGGGCGATAGCCCTCGATCAGCACGTCGGACTGGTCGGCGAGTTGCAGCAGCAGCTCGACGCCCTCGGGCGATTTCAGGTCGACCGCGATTCGGCGGCGGTTGCGCTCGACGATCCCGTCATGGGCCGCGAGATCGGGTCGCTTCGGGTCCGGCATCCGTTCGACGCGGACGATCTCCGCGCCCATGTCCGACAGCATCATTCCCACGAAGGGGATCGGGCCGATCCCGCCGACTTCCAGGATCCTGACTCCACGCAAAGGCCCCAACGCCCTCTCCTTCTCAACCACCCGTTCAAACCGGATCGCCCGCTATCGCGCCGCTTCCGGTTCGTTGCCACTAATGTAACTGACTAGTTGACAGACTAGTTTGATTGAGTCAATTGGGTGCCGTCGCCAGGAAAACCGCGCCTCGGCCACCAATCGCAAAAACTCGCGGATTTTCAGGGATTTTCTCGAAGCCGGCCCGGCACAGAAGGTCAGGCGGCACGTGCTGGAGAGATGTAACTATGGATTTTGAAATTCCCGCACCGCTCGCCGCCTATCTGCGCGAACTCGACGAATTCATCGAGGCGAAGATCAAGCCGCTGGAGCAGCGGGACGACAATATCCGCTTCTTCGACCATCGCCGCGAATATGCCCGCACCGACTTCGAGGCCGGCGGCACGCCGCGCCCGGAATGGGAGGAGCTGCTGGCCGAGGCGCGCCACCTGGCCGACGCCGCCGGCCATTATCGCTACCCCTTCCCCGTCGAGCATGGCGGCCGGGGCGGCGGCATCCTCGACATGGCGGTGATCCGCGACCACCTCGCCCAGAAGGGCCTGGGCCTGCACAACGACCTGCAGAACGAACATTCGATCGTCGGCAACAATGTCGGCCTGATGATCCTGCTCAAATATGGTTCCGACGCCCAGAAGGCCGAGTTCCTGGAGGAGGTGGCGAACGGCAACCAGCGCTTCGCCTTCGCGATCACCGAGCCGGACCACGGATCCGACGCCACCTATATGGAGACGACCGCCGAGCGGGTGGGCGACCGCTGGGTCATCAACGGCCAGAAGATGTGGAACAGCGATGTCCACGGCGCCAATTACGACATGATCTTCGCACGCTCCTCGGGCAATCCGGGCGACGCGCGCGGCATCACCGCCTTCCTCGTCCCCACCAAGGCGCCCGGCTTCAAGGTCGAGGAATGGCTGTGGACCTTCAACATGCCGACCGACCACGCGAAGATCTCGCTGACCAATGTCGAGGTGCCCGAATCCGCGATCCTGGGCGAGGAGGGGCGCGGGCTCGACATCATCCAGAATTTCTTCAACGAGAACCGCATCCGCCAGGCCGCCTCCAGCCTGGGCGCGGCCACCTATTGCGTCCGCGAAGCGGTGGAATATGCCAAGGTCCGCAAGCCGTTCGGCAAGGCGCTGGCGACCAACCAAGGGGTGCAGTTCCCGCTCGTCGACCTGCACACCCAGTGCGAACTGGTCCGCGCGCTCGTCTACAAGACCGCGTGGCGGATGGATCGCTACGGCGCGATGAGCGAGTCCGACAAGGTCTCGATGTGCAACTACACCGCCAACCGGCTGGTGTGCGACGCCGCCGACCAGGCGATGCAGACCCATGGCGGCATCGGCTATTCGCGCCACAAGCCGTTCGAGCATATCTACCGCCACCATCGCCGCTACCGCATCACCGAGGGCGCCGACGAGATCCAGCAGCGCCGCGTGGCCGGCTATCTGTTCGGCTTCATGGAGAAGGGCGTCGTCAAGGGCGTCGAGCGGCGCTGAGCGGGGAACGGCCATGGCGCTCGCCCCCGACCAGCAGGCCGCCCTCAGCGGCGCACTGACCCGCCACCTGCCCGGCTTCCGGGCGCTGACGCGGGTCGACCGGCTCACCGCCGGCGCCAGCCTGGAAACCTATCGCCTCCATGCCGACACCGAGGCGGGGCCGGTCAAGCTGGCGATGCGGCGGACGCCGGGTGGTGCCGCCAAGCTCTCCGCCGACTGGACCCCCAGCATCGAGGCCGAGGCGCTGCTGATCATGGCGGCGCGCGACCATGGCGTGCCCGAGCCCAGGGTCCATTTCATGCTCGCCCCCGAGGATGGGCTCGGCAACGGCTTCGTGATGGAATGGATCGATGGCGAGACGATCGGCCAGCGCATCCTGAAGGACGAGGCGCTGGCCGGGGCCCGCGCCGACCTCGCCCGCCATTGCGGCGAGATCATGGGCCGCATCCATGCGATCGACGTCGCCGCGACTGGCCTCGAGCCGCATCTCCATCGCTGGGCCACCGAGGAGCTGGTCCGCGCCACCATCGCCAAATATCAGGGCTATGGCGTGCCGCGCCCGATGCTCGACTATGCCGGCCGCTGGCTGCTCGACCATCTGCCCGCCGACGACCGCCGCGCGCTGGTCCATAACGACTTCCGCAACGGCAATCTGATCGTCACGCCCGACGGCGTCGGCGCCGTGCTCGACTGGGAGCATAGCTATGTCGGCGATCCGATCCGCGATCTCGGCTGGCTCTGCACCAACAGCTGGCGCTATGGCCGCAGCGACCGGCCGGTCGGCGGCTTCGGCGACTATGACCAGATGCTCGACGGCTATGAGGCGGTCACCGGCATCCGGGTCGATCTCGAGCATGTCCGCTTCTGGGAGATTTTCGGATCGCTCTACTGGGCGGTCGGCTGCATGGAGCTGGCCGAGCAGCATCGCTCGGGCAAGGCGCGCAGCGTCGAGCGGCTCGCGATCGGTCGCCGCGTCTCCGAATGCGAGATCGACTGCGCCAATCTGCTGCTGCCCGCGCTCGCCGCGCCGCTGCCGGCGGAGGCGGCCCTCCCCACCCGCTTCGCCGACCGCCGCGAACTGATCGACAGTGTCGCCGAGTTCCTGCGCGAGGAGATCGCCGCCGGCGCCGATGCCCGGCTCGCCTATCTCGCCCGGGTCGCCGCCAATTCGCTGGCCATCGTCGCGCGCGAGGAGAGCGAAGGCGAGGCCGCCCGCGCCGCCGAACGCGCCGAGCTGGAGGCGCTGCTGGGCCAGACCGGCGATGCCGACAGCCTGCGCGCCGAGCTGTCGCAGCGGTTGCGTTCGGGCGCGATGCCGCTCGATCATCCCGGCCTGGCCGATCATCTCCGCCGCGCGGTCGAGGCGCAGGTGGCGATCGACCAGCCCCGCTATTCGGGGCGATCCCGCCCTGCTCCCCATCGTTGAACCCACGGACAGGACAGATCCAATGAGCGAACAACAGTCACTTGCAGGGAAGGTCGTGATCGTCACCGGCGCCGGCGGCGGTGTCGGCGAGGGGATCGCCAAGCTCGCCGCATCGCGTGGCGCCAAGGTGATCGTCAACGATCTCGGCGGCAGCCAGGACGGCACCGGATCGGGCGACGCCGCCCCGGCCCAGCGGGTGGTCGACGAGATCAAGGCGGCCGGCGGCGAGGCGACCGCCAGCTTCCGCTCTGTGGCCGAATGGGACAGCGCCCACGCCATCATCCAGGACGCGATCGACGCCTATGGCCGGCTCGACTGCGTGGTGAACAATGCCGGCATCCTGCGCGACGTGATCTTCCACAAGATGAGCCAGCAGGACTGGGACCTGGTCCGCTCGGTCAATCTCGACGCCTGCTTCTACATGGCCCGCGCCGCCGCCCCGATCTTCAAGGCGCAGGAGAGCGGCAATTTCATCCACATGACCTCGACCAGCGGCCTCGTCGGCAATCTCGCCCAGGCCAATTATTCGGCCGCCAAACTGGGCGTCGTCGCGCTGTCGAAGAGCATCGCGATCGACATGGAGCGTTTCGGCGTTCGTTCGAACTGTATCGCGCCCTTCGGCTTCACCCGCATGGTCGGCACCATCCCGGAAACCGACGAGGTCAACCGCCGCCGCCTCGCCTGGGCGCGCAAGATGACCCCGGACAAGGTGGCCCCGCTCGCCGTCGCGCTGATGATGGACGATGCCAAATATGTGAATGGCCAGGTCTTCTCGGCGCGCATGAACGAGCTGTTCCTGTTCAGCCAGCCGCGCCCGCTGCGCTCCGCCCAGACCGCCGAGGGCTGGACCCCCGAACTGGTGCTGTCGAACGTCTTCCCGGCGTTCAAGTCGAACTTCTTCGGCCTCGAAAAGTCGGCCGACGCGATCGGCTGGGAGCCTTGGTAAGATGCCCGGCGCCCCCTTCGACGTCGACGCCTATCTGGCCCGCCGCCTCGAATTCGAGACGCGCTGGTCGGCGAAGGACGTGATGCTCTACCAGCTCGGTCTCGGCTTCGGCCGGGACCCGATGGACGAGGCCGAGCTGGCCTTCGTCTACGAGAAGAAGCTCGTGGTGATGCCGAGCTTCGCGACCATCCTGGCCTTCGGACAGCGGATGATCACGACCGCGGACGACCTCAACCTCGTCAAGCTGCTCCACGCCGAACAGTCGACCGAGTTGCACCGCCCGATTCCGCCCGAGGGCACGGTGCGCGGCGTGGCGCGGATCAGCGATATCATCGACAAGGGCGGCGACAAGGGCTGCATTATCGCGCAGGAGATCCTGCTCGAACTGGCCGACAGCGGCGAGAAGCTGGCGACCCTGCGCAGCTCGGGCTTCTATCGCGGCGATGGCGGGCGGGGCGGCACGCCGCGCCCTTCCCCCGCGCCGCACGCCATCCCGGATCGCGCGCCCGACAAGACCGCGGCGATCGAGACCCAGCCGGGCCAGGCGCTGCTCTACCGGCTGAGCGGGGACTATAACCCGCTCCACGCCGAGCCCGATTTCGCGCGCGCGGCCGGCTTCCAGCAGCCGATCCTCCACGGGCTGTGCAGCTATGGCGTCGCCTGCCGCGCGGTCGTCCAGGCCTTCGTCCCCGGCGAGCCGCATCGGGTGGCGGGTTTCGACGTGCGCTTCTCCGCGCCAGTCTATCCGGGCGAGACGATCCTCACCGAGCTGTGGCGCGACGGCGATATCGTCTCCTATCGCTGCCGGGTGAAGGAGCGCGACCTGGTGGTGCTCAACAACGGCAAGGCCGTGTTGAGCTGAAGCGTCGCCAGGATCTGGAAAGGAAAGGGCCCGGCCGACCGCCGGGCCCTTTTCATTTGGCCTTACCGCCGAACATCCGCTGGGCGATGATCTGCTTCATGATCTCGGCGGCGCCGCCGGTGATCCGGTTGACCCGCGAGTCCACGAAGGCCCGCGCGATCGGATATTCGGCCATATAGCCATAGCCGCCGAAGAACTGCAGGCACTCGTCGGCCACCTTGAAGTGGAGATCGGTGGCGTAGAGCTTGGCCGTCGCCGAATCCACCGCGTCGAGCTGGTCCTCGAGGAACAGCGCAATGCAGCGGTCGACGAGCGCGCGGCCCGCCATCGCCAGGGTCTGCAGTTCGGCCAGCTTGAAGCGGGTGTTCTGGAAATCACCGATCGCCTTGCCGAAGGCGTGGCGCTCCTGCGTGTAGGCGACGGTCCATTCGATATAGGCCTCGGCCGCGGTGGCCGAGCGGATCGCCTGGGTCAGCCGCTCGCGGGCGAGCTTGCCCATCAGCACCTTGAAGCCGGCACCCTCCTCGCCCAGCCGGTTGGCGGCGGGCACCCGCACCTCGTCGAAGAACAGCTCCGACGTGTCCTGCGACTTCATCCCGATCTTCCTGAGCTGCTGCCCCTTGCGGAAGCCCGGCCGGTCGGCCTCGACCGCGAACAGGGTGACGCCCTTCGCACCCGCCTCGCGATCGGTTTTGGTCGCGAGGACCAGGATGTCGCAATTCTGCCCGTTGGAGATGTAGACCTTCTGGCCCGAGATCACATAATCGTCGCCGTCGCGGCGTGCGAAGGTCTTGATCGCGGCCAGATCGGACCCGGCGCCCGGCTCGGTCATCGCGATCGCGCCGATCTTCTCGCCGGCCACCATCTGCGGCAGCCATTTGCGCTTGATCTCCTCGCTGCCCAGCGAGACGATATAGGGCGTCACCATGTCGCTATGGTTGACGAAGCCGGGTCCCGTCAGGCCGGCGCGCGCCAGTTCCTCGATCACCACCACGTTGAACAGGAAGTCGACGCCCAGGCCGCCATATGCCTCGGGCACGTCGCAGCAGAGCATGCCGGCGGCACCCGCCTTCAACCAGGCGTCGCGATCGACCCGGCCCTGCTCCTCCCAGCGCTCGTTGTTCGGCAGCAATTCCTGCTCGACGAACTTGCGGACGCTGTCGCGGAATATCTCATGCTCTTCGGAAAAGAGGGTGCGGGGGATCATCGGATTCTTTCCTGTCGGGATCAGCCGGGAATGCCGCCGTCGACGCGCAGCACGGTGCCGGTGGAGAAGGAGGCCGCCTCGCTGGCCAGGTAGAGGGCGGCGGCCGCCACCTCCTCGGGCCGGGCGAAGCGCTTGATGGCGTAGTCGCGCAGGAACTCCTGGATGAAGTCTTCGGAGAAATTGGCGCTCATGTCGGTGGCGGTGCCCGCCGGCTGCACGCAGTTCACCCGCACATTCGGCCCGAACAGCGAGGCCAGGCCGCGCGTCATGTTGGTCAGCCCGGCCTTCGCCGCCGAATAGGGGATCGCGCTGGGCACCGGATGGCTCGCGGCGCTGCTGCCGATGTTGACGATCGCACCGCCGCCGGCACGCACCATGCGCGCGCCGATCACCGCAGCCAGCCGGAACGGCCCCTTCAGGTTCACCGCGACGATCTTGTCGAACAGCGCCTCGCTGATGTCCTCGATAGAGTCATAGGCGGGCGAGACGCCGGCATTGTTGACGAGGATGTCGATCCGCCCGAACCGCGCCCAGCCCTCCTCCGCCAGCCGGTCGCAATCGGCCCAGACGCTGGCGTTGAAGCCGATCGCGGCGGCACGGACGCCATGGCGCGCGGCCAGTTCGTCGGCGACCGCCTGGCATGCCTCCAGCTTGCGGCTTGCGATGATCAGGTCGGCGCCCGCCTCGGCGAACAGTTCGCAGATCGCGCGGCCGATGCCGCGCGCGCCGCCGGTGACCAGCGCCACCTTGCCGGTCAGGTCCAGGCGGTTCTCAGCCAACCTGCCGGCCCTCCCCCCAATAGAGCTTGCGCAGTTCGCGGCGCAGCACCTTGCCCGAGGCGTTGCGCGGCAGCGCTTCCACCAGGTCGACCGATTTCGGGCATTTATAGCCGGCCAGCCGGGTGCGGGCGAAGGCGATGAGTTCGGCCTCCCCCACCTGTTCGCCCGCGACGGGGACGACGAAGGCCTTCACCGCCTCGCCCCATTTGGGATCGGGCACGCCGATCACCGCGACCTCCGCCACCGCCGCGTGGAGGATCAGCGCATTCTCCACCTCGGTCGGGTAGACATTCTCGCCGCCGCTCACGACCATGTCCTTGATCCGGTCGTGGATGAACAGATAGCCGCGCTCGTCGAGGGTGCCGACGTCGCCGCTATGATACCAGCCGCCGCGCAGCGCCTCGGCGCTCTGCTCCTCGCGCCGCCAATAGCCCTTGGTCACCACCGGCCCGCGCACCACCACCTCGCCCGCCACGCCGGCTGGCACTTCGCGCCCTTCGCCGTCGACGACCTTCAGCTCGATGGTGGGCAGCGGCTTGCCGCAGGATTTGAGCAGGGTGCGGTCGGGGCTCAGATGATCCTCGTCGCGCAGGATCGCGACCCCGCCGGTCGTCTCGGTCATGCCGAACAATTGCTGGAAGCGGCAGCCGAACACGCTCCGCGCCTGCTGCATCAGTTCGACCGAGATCGGCGAGCCGCCATAGGAGACGAGCTTCATCGCCGAGAAGTCGATATCGGCGATCTCGGGCCGGTCGAGCAGAGTCTTCATGATCGTCGGCACGAAGCCCGCCACCGCGACCCGATGATCGCGAAAGGCGCCCAGCAGGGTCGGCACGTTCGCGTCGGTCAGCAGCAGCACCGTGCCGCCGGTGTAGAAGCTCCACAGCCCGGAATCGGTGCCGCCGATGTGGAAGATCGGCAGGCAGATGAGCTGGATGTCGCCCGGCGCCCAGGCCCCGAAGGCGCCGGCATCGATATAATGGAGATGCGCCATCAGATTGGCGTCGGAGAGCTGTGCGCCCTTGGGCAGGCCAGTGGTGCCCGAGGTGTACATGACCACGACATTGTCGTCGGGCCGGCCCTCAGCCATCGGGTCGACCGACGGCTGCGCATCGCGCCAATGGGCATAGCCGCCCAGCCGGTCGTGGACGGGCAGCAGCAGCGGCGCGCTGGAGAGTTGCCCGGCCACGCCCAGGAATTCGGGCTCGACGACCAGAATGTCGGGGGCAGCATCGCCGACGATGAAGTCGATCTCGGGCGCGGCGAGCCGCCAGTTGAGCGGGATCATCGCCCAGCGCGCCTTGGCGGCACCGAGCAGCAGCTCGAAGAACAGCTCGCTGTTGCGGCCGAGATAGGCGATCCGCCGGCCCGGCTCGGGCGATTGCACCCGCAGCCCGTTGGCGACCTGGCTCGCCCGCACGTCGAGCTCCGCATAGGTCAGCGCGCGGCCCTGGCACAGCACCGCCGGCTGATCCGGATGATGCCGCGCTCCGACACGCGAAAGGTCAGCGATCGATCGAGCCTTCATCCTCTCGTCCCATTCGCCAATGATTTATCCAACTGTTTAGTTACATTGTGAAGCTTGTCAAACACCCCGCACCCTCCGCCGAAAAAAATATGGACGGCGGCATGGCTGCCGCCGTCCAGGAGGGAGGACCTTCAGGAGGTCAGAACTTGTAGTTGACCTCGATCCCGAAGGTGCGCGGCCGCACCGAGAAGTTGGAAAGCGTGCCCACCGGCGTCGTCGCGTTGAAGCGCGGCGTCACATAGGTCGGGAAGGCGCCCGACGTGTCGAGCAGCGAACCCAGGCTGGTGACGCCGCCATGGACCACCTCGTTCAGCAGATTCTTGCCGAACAGCGCGATCGTGGCGCCATTGTTCATCGCATAGGAAAGCCGCGCGGCGAGCATGTTGGCGCCCTCGATGCGGCCCTTATTGTCGTCGGTGAAGTAGTTGTGGTCGCGATGGTCGAGCGAGACCAGCGCGGTCAGCATGTTCGGCCCCATCGGGATGTCATAGGTGATCTGGCCGCCATAGGTGTAGCGCGGCACGCGAGTCAGCCGCAGCGCGAAGTCGGCATCGTTGATCACCCCGTCCGAGTTCACGTCGGCGCCCAGCTTGGTATATTTGCCGTCGATGAAGCCCAGATAGCCGGTGATCAGCAGCTGGTCGGTCAGCTTGATCGTCTGGTCGATCTCCAGGCCGCGCAGGCGCGCATCGGCGGCGTTGCCGGTGGTCTGGATGGTGAAGGGCGGCACGTTGATCGGCACCGCCACGGTGCGCTGGAAATCCGACACGTCATTCTGGAACAGCGCGATGTTGGTGCGCAGGCGGCCGTCCAGATAGGTGGCCTTCACGCCGACTTCCCAGGCGTCGACCTTCTCCTCGTTGAACGGTAGCGGCGAGATCGGCAGCACCTGGCGGACATTATAGCCGCCCGAGCGGAAGCCACGCGTGAAGGACGCATAGGCCATCACGTCCTTGTTGAACTCATATTGGGCGCCCAGCTTGAAGCCCAGCAGGTCCCAGCTTTTGCGCGAGCTGGCGTCGGTGATGCAGTTACGGTTGCTCGCCACCGGGAAGACGGCGCCGCATTTGGCGGCGGCGGTGATCTGGGTGATCGCCGCCTTCTTCTTCTCATGCGTGTAGCGAAGGCCGAAGATGCCGGTCAGCTTGTCGGTGACGTGGAACTGGTTCTCGGTGAACAGCGCGAAGGAGGTGGTGGTCTGCTGCCCGCCGCCGCTCTGCACCGCGGTGCCCAGCAGGCGCGCCTCGATCTGGTCGAGATGCGCCTTGTAGGCGAAAGCGCCGACGGTGAAGTCGAGTGGCCCGACCGTGCCCGCATAGCGCAGCTCGTTCGATCCCTGCTTCGACCCGGTATATTGCGACAGGTGGAACAGGGTGAAGCGGGTCGCGTCCAGATCGGTGCCGAACGCATCCTTCAGCCGGCGATAGTTGAAGATGTTGGTCAGCGTGCCCGGGCCGATATCCCAGTTCAGCTCGGTCGTGACGCTGTCCGACTTGGTCTTCGCGAAGCCGGCATAGTTGTTCGAATAGTCGAAGGTATCGCGCTTGAAATTGCCGAAGCTCTGGCCCGGCGTCATGTCGCCGTCATGGTCGAGATGCTCGTAGCGGGCCAGGAAGCTGATGCCGTTCTCGGGATCCCACAGCAGCTGCGGGCGGACCATCCAGGTGTCGCCGGTGGGGCGATGCTTGCGGCCGCCGGCGACGGTGGGGTCGATGTCCACCGCACGGTTGCGATAGGCGCCGTCGTCGCGGTTGTAATAGCCGGTGAGGCGATAGGCGAAGTCGTCGCCGATCGGCCCGGTCACCGCGACGCCGCCGGTGTACATGCCCTGCGCGGGCGAATTGATGCCATGGCTGTAGCGGGCCATGGCGTTGACGCCGAACTTCTTCGACGGGCGATTGGTGTTGATCACCACCGCGCCGCCGGTGACGTTGCGGCCGAACAAAGTGCCCTGCGGGCCGCGCAGCACCTCGATCGAACCGACGTCGAAGGTGTCGGTGATCACGCCCGCCAGCACCGCAAGATAGGCGCCATCGACGAAGGTGCCGACCGCGGGCTCGAGCGACTGGACCGACGAGGTGGTGCCCAGACCACGCACCGAGAAAGCGGCGCTGGTCGGTGCCGAGCCCAGCGTATCGAGCGCGACGTTGGGCATCGAATAGCTGATGTCGGTGATGTTGCGGAAACCGCGCACCTCGAGCCGTGCCTGGTTGAAGGCGGTGATCGCCACCGGCACGTCCTGGAGCATCTCGGCGCGGTCGCGCTTGCGCGCGGTGACGAGGATCTCCTCGACGCCGACCTCGACGCCGCCACGGACCCTATTCTCCTCGGGCGCCTGCTGCGCCAGAGCGGCGACGGGGCTGCACAAGGCCAAGGCGGCCACCGACAATCTAAGCTGGAACTGCATCAAGATCCCTCCCCTGATCTCTATAGCAGGGCTCCGCCGAACCCCGCCCGTTAATATTTATATAACTAGATAGTTAGATTTGACGAAAAGTCAATTGCGAGGGCCGCGGCGAAAAGCCGCGGAACTGCGCCATCCTTGTGGAAACACTAAGAAATATGCGCTTGGATCAGCTCGCGCTATGCGCCGAAAGCGAATCGGAGCGCCCCGACAGGCTGGCCCAGAAGCCGTTACGACCCATCTCGATCGCCATCTCACCCAACCGTTCAGTCCAGAACTCCTGGCTACCGAATTCGGAGCGCCAACCGAGCAGCCGCCGCGTGAAATGATTGAGCGCATGCTCCATGGTGAAGCCGATCGCGCCATGGACGGCATGGGCGGTCGCCTGGCCGACCACCGCCGCCTTGCTGGCGCGCGCCTTGGCGCAGGCGATCTCGAACTCGGCCGCCAGCGGATCGGCGAGCGTGTCGACCGCCGCCGCCGCCGCCTGCGCCGCCATCGCCGCCGCAGCCGCCTCCTCGGCGAACTGGGCGAGATTGTGCTGGATGACCTGGAATTTGCCGATCGAGCGGCCGAACTGGACGCGATCATTGGCATAGCCGATCGACAGCTCCAGCGCCGCCTCCAGCCCGCCGGCGATCTGCGCCGCCCGCGCCAGCGCGCCGAGCAGGAAGATCCCCCGGGCCGGCAGCGCGACCACCTCGGCCCGGTTGAAGACGAGCGTGTCGCGCGGCTCCCCGGCCGGATTGGCGCCGGCCTTCACCGTCGCCGCCGAGACCTCGACCAGATGATCCTGGCCATCGAGGGTGAAGACCACGGCGCGGGCATGGCGCCCCCAGGGCACCGCCGCCAGCTTGCCGCTGAACAGCCCTTGCTCAACCTTGCCGTCGGCGCGCGCGGCGATGGTGACGAGGCCCTGTGCCCCGTCGACAGCCACTGTCGCCAGCCGGCCGATCATCGCTTCCGCCAGCGGGGCGGCAAGCGCATGGCGCCCGGCCAGCTGCAGGATCGCCACCGCGTCGCCCACGTCGCCGCCGACGCCGCCATCGACCTCCGGTACCAGCAGGTCGACGAAGCCCATTTCCTCGATCGCCGGCCAGACCGCTTCATGGTCGGTGGCGCCGGCTTCGCGCAGGTCGCGGAACAGCCGCTCCGCGCCGTCGACGAACATCGTGCGATGGTCACTCATCTCAGGCCGAGCCCCCTGGCAATGATGCCGCGCAGCACCTCGCGGGTGCCTCCGCGCAGCGAGAAGGTGGGATAGACCTGCAGCAGATAGGCGAGCAGCCGGGTGAGGTCGTCATCGTCGGACAGGTCGACATCGAGCAGCGCCTGGGCCGCCTGCGGCAGCGCCTGTTCGAAGCTGGTGCCGAGATCCTTCACCACCGCCGCCTCGACGACGGGATCCTCCCCGGCCGCGAGCTTCGCGAAGGTCGACATCGACATCGCCCGCAGGGTCCACAGGTCGGACACCGCCTGGCCGACCAGCGGCCGCAGCCTGGCATTGCCGGTCTCGTCGGCGTGGCGGATCAGCGCGTTGAGCAGCGAGAAGCTGGTCAGGTAGCGCTCGGGCCCGGAGCGTTCGAGCGCCAGTTCGGCGGTCACCTGCTTCCAGCCCTGCCCCACCTCGCCGATCAGCATGTCGTCGGGGACGATGCAGTCGTCGAAGAAGATCTCGGTAAACTCGGCACCGCCGGTCAGGTCGGTGATCGGGCGGATGTCGATGCCCGGCAGGGACAGGTCGATGATGAACTGCGACAGGCCCGCCTGCCGCTCCTCCACCGTGCCGGTGCGGACCAGCGCGATGATGTAATGCGAGCGATGGGCGTTGGTGGACCAGATCTTCTGGCCGTTGATCTTCCAGCCGCCCGGCACCTTCTCGGCGCGGGTGCGGACCGAGGCGAGGTCCGATCCGGCATTGGGTTCGGACAGGCCGATGCAGAAGAAGCTCTCGCCGCGCACCATCGCGGGCAGCAGCTTCCGCTTCTGGTCCTCGGTGCCATATTTCAGGATCAGCGGCCCGCTCTGCCGGTCGGTCACCCAATGGGCGCAGACCGGGGCGCCCGCCGCGAGCAGTTCCTCCAGCACGATATAGCGTTCGGCGGCGCTGCGGCCATGGCCGCCATATTCCTTGGGCCAGGTCATGCCGATGTAGCCGGCCTTGCCGAACATCGACGAGAAGTCGGCGTCGGAGCGCATCCAGCAATTGGCGCGCAGCACCGGATCATAATCCCCGAGATAAGCATCGATCACCCCGCGCACTTCGGCGCGCAGCTCGCTCACTCGATCGGGATGGCGGAAAGGGTAGCTCTCGAACAATGCCATATAACCAGTTAGTCATATTTTCTTGCCTTTGCAAGCGCGCCGCCTAAGGATCGCTCCGAAGGCCGGGTGGACCGGTGGAAGGAGAGTGCGATGGAAGAGCTGGTACGCTATGAACTGATCGGCCGCGTGGCGCGGATAAGCCTGGCCGATCCGGCGCGGCTGAACGCCTTCACCTGGCCGATGTCGCAGCAGTTCGAGGCCGCCCTCGACCGCGCGATGAAAGAGGCCCGCGCACTGATCCTCACCGGCGACGGCCGCGCCTTCTCGTCGGGCGGGTCGGTCGACCAGATGGACAATTGGCCGCCCGATTCGCTGCGCAAGATCCTCAACCCGATGGTGACGCGGCTGCGCGACCTGCCCATCCCCATCGTCACGGCGGTCAACGGCCTCGCGGTCGGCATCGCCGCGAGCATGGCGCTGATGGGCGACCTGGTGGTCGCCTCGGAGAAGAGCTTCTTCCTGCTCGCCTTCGGCCAGGTCGGGCTCGTGCCCGACGGCAATGCCTCCTACATCTTCCCCCGGCTGATCGGCCGCGCGCGGACGATGGAGCTGATGCTGCTGGGCGATCGGCTGTCGCCGCAGCAAGCGCTGGAATGGGGGATGATCAACCGGGTGGTCGCCCCCGATGCGCTGGAGGCCGAGGCGCTGGCGCTGGCCCAGCGGCTCGCCGCCGGGCCCGGCTCGATCGCCGCCACCCGTCGCCTGATCTGGCAGAGCTTCGACAATGACTGGCAGACCCAGATCGAGGCCGAAGCCGACGAACAGCAGCTTGCCCAGCAGAGCGCCGACTATCGCGAGGGGGTGGCAGCCTTCCTGGAGAAGCGCGCGCCACGGTTCACCGGCCGCTGACCGGGTTGGGCGGGGCGCTTAGCGGGCGGCGCCCGCGAAACCCCCGTCCACCCAGACCAGCGGGCTGATCTCGTCATGGTTAGTGACGCTCTCCACCTCGCCGAGGAAGAGCGTGTGAGTGGCCACCTCGATCATCTGCGTCTTGCGGCAAACCAGGCTGGCGAGCGCGTCGGCGAGCACCGGCACGCCATCGGCCCCGCTCAGCCATTCCCCGCTCTCGAAGCGCTCGAGCCCTTTCTTGCCGCCGCTGAACACGCCCACCAGATCGCGGTGGCGATCGGCCAGCAGGTTGACCGCGAAGCGCTCTTCGTCCGCCATCAAAGGATGGATGCTGGCACCGCGATTGACCGCGACGAGCAGGGTCGGCGGATCGGCGCAGACCGACATCACCGCCGTCGCCGCCATGCCGGCCCGGCGATCGCCGCTGCCCGCCGTGATCAGCGCGATGGTGGTCGCCAGCCGGCGCATCGCTTGACGGAAGCCGTCGCCCAGGTCCTGCTCGTTCATCGGGATATGTCCATCAGGCCGCTCGGGCCGGGCGGAACCGATCCTAGCGGATCGCGCCCGGCCCGCCGGATTCAGCCGCGGGTCTGGGGGAATTTCAGTCCCGGGAAGATGTTCGACGCGATCGAGTTGCGCAGCACCGCCGGGGCACCACCTGCGACGACGTTGGTGACCGCGTCGCGATGCAGGCGCTGGCACATGCTGTCATAGGTGACGCCCACGCCGCCCATCAGTTCCAGGCACTTCATCGTCACCAGCGGCACATTGGTGCCGCCGAACAGCTTGGCCTTCGACACCGCCTCCATCTGCGGGAAGCGCCCGTCGATCGCGGTGGTCGCGGCGTGGTAGGAGAGCAGACGATGCGCGTCGATCGTCACCGCCATGTCGACCAGCGCATGGTGAACCGCCTGGAACTCGATCACCGGCCGCCCGAACTGGTGCCGCTTCTGGACATGCACGGAGGCCTCGTCGAACGCCCCCATCATCAGGCCCAGGCTGGCCGCGCAATTGTGCATCCGCTCCATGTTGAACGCGGTCATCAGGCTGGCGAACTGGCCCGGGCCGATGATCATGTCGTCCTCGGTGAAGGGGACGTTGTCGAGATAGACATTGCCGTGCGGGATGCCGCGCACGCCCATGAACTCGGGGCCCTTCTCCATCGAGAAGCCCGGCGTATCCTTGTGGATGATCACCGCGCCGATCCCCTTCGGGCCGGGAATGCCGTCGAAGCGCACGAAGATCGCGTAGAGTTCGTTGTGCATCGCGCCGGTGACGTAGTTCTTCGACCCGTTGAGGACATAGCCGCCCTTGCCGTCCGAGGTGGCCGCGGTCTCGATGAAGGTGAGGTCCGAGCCATGGGCGGGCTCGGTCAACGCGATCGCGCAACCCAGTTCGCCGGTGACGACCTTGCGCAGATATTTCTCGCGCAGCACCTCGTTCTTCGACAGCATCAGCATCGACGGGCCGGGGCCCGAGGTGGCAAACAGCGGCTCGCAGCAGATCCAGCTGCCCGAGGCGCGCAGAATCTCCGAGACCGACAGGAAATATTCGAGGCAGGTGAGCCCCTGCCCGCCAAATTCCTTCGGCGCGGTGATGCCGAAGAAGCCCAGCTCGCCGAACCGCTTCGCGACCGCGGCATAGTCGACCTGGTCCTCGCGCTCCCACTGCTCGGAGGCTTCGCGGAATTCGAGACCCGCCGCATAGGCGCGCTTCTTGATGTCTTCCTGCTCGGGGGTCAGCTGCATTCTACTTTCCTCTGTGTGACGATCAACGGGGCAGGACGCGGCGGACGAAGGCGGCCGCGCGCTCATAGGCGGCGCTCGCCTCGGGCATGACGCCGGCCTCGAACTGGAACATGTGCTGCATGGCCGGGACGATATCGGCCTGGGCCTCGACGCCGCTCGCGCGCAGCCGTGCGACGATAGCCTCGGTGTCGCTCACCATCACCTCGCCGCCGCCGGTCTGGACGAAGGCCGGCGCCAGGCGCGACACGTCGGCGTGGAGCGGACTCGCCGCGCGGACGTCGCCGCCCTCGCCGACATAGAGCTGGCCCAGGAAGCGCGTCGTCTCGGCGCCGCTGACGAGGTCGGCGGTGCGGTTCGATTCATAGGATTCGCCCAGCGCCTCGAAATCGAGCCAGGGCGACATCGCATAGGCGGCGCCCGGCGCAGGCAGGCCCCGGCGCAGCGCTTCGAGCTGGACGGTGAAGCAGAGATTGCCGCCGGCCGACTCCCCCACGAAGACGACCTTGCGGGGGTCGACGCCGGTGCCCAGCAGCCATTGATAGACGTCGGCGCAATCCTCGACCTGGGTGGGATAGATGCGCTCGGGCATCAGCCGGTAATCGGCCATCAGCGCGCGGCCGCCCATCAGCCGGCCGAATTCGATCGCGAAGCGGGCATGGGTCTCGGCCGAGCCCGACTGGAAACCGCCACCATGCAGGAACAGGACGATATTGTCGCCCGGCTCGACGCCGGGCTCGTCGGCCCAGACGCCGCGCACCCGCCCGTCAGCGAGGGGCGTCAGCTCCACGGCAAAGGGCCGCCCCAGCGCCGCGAACAGGGTGCGCGACGAGGCCCGGAACCCCTCCGGGCTCGGATCGGCCGCCGCGTCGAGCGCCCATTGGCGCAGGCGGTCGTGAAATCGCTCGGCTTCCGCGCTGATCATATATCCTCTCCGTGGCAGGTGCCGGCGGCGCCGGAGCGCCGCCGGCCCGGGATCATTCGACCGGAAGCTCGCGCATCTCGCCGGTCATGCCGGTGAGGCCGAAATTCATGCCGGCGCGCTTGGTCGACGGAGAGACCATCGGCGTGTGCGACAGCGGGCCGACCGCGAACAGGCCGCCGTCGACGCGCAGATATTCGCCGCTCACGAACTCGCTCTCGTTGCTCGCCAGGAACAGCGCGGCATGGGCGATATGCTTGCCCTCGCCCCGGAAGGGCAGCGGCTGGACCGCGCGGCTCACCACGTCGGCGCGCTCGGGCTTACCGCGGTGCATCAGCGGGGTGTAGATGATGCCGGGCAGGATCGCGTTGACCCGGATGCGATGCTTGCCCAGCTCGAACGCCGCCGACTGGGTGAGGCGCAGCACCGCCGCCTTGGCCGAGGAATAACAGAGCGGGCCGCCGCCGGCGGTCTGCGAGCCGAGCGAACCGGTGTTGATGATCGAGCCGCCCCATTCCTGCTTCAACATCTGGCGCGCCGCATGCTTGATGCCCAGGAAGACGCCGCGCGTCGTGATCGCGAAGGTCTGGTCCCAATGGTCGACCTCGATCTCGGTCAGCGGGCCGAAAGCGCCGTCGATGCCGGCATTGTTGAACATCACGTCCAGCTTGCCCCAGTTCGCCACCGCCGTTTCCACGACGCGGACGATATCCTCTTCCTTCGAGACGTCGGTGCGGACGAACTGGACGCGATCGCCATAGCCCTTGGCGCGCATCTCCTCGACCAGCTCCTCGCCATTGGCCTGGTTGAGATCGGCGATGATGACGCTGGCGCCCTCATCGAGCCACAGCTCCACGGTCGACCGGCCCATGCCGCTCGCGCCGCCGGTCACGATCGTCGAAAAACCTTCGAGGCGTCCCAGTCCCATCGTCTTGCTCCGTCTTCTTCGCGGGGTCGGCGACCCCTTATACAACCAACCAGATAGTCAATTACCGGGCGACAAAGCGCCGGCCACCTCCTCGGTGGGGGAGGTTCAGGCGCCGATCTTCTGTCGCTTGATGATGATGCCGTGGGCCTCGCGGTCCCAGGTGTCGTGGGTCACGCCCTGCTGGCGCAGCACGTCCTTCAGCAATTTGCCAGTGGGGGTCTTGGGCAGATCCTCCATCACCCGCACATAGCGAGGCACCGCATAATGCGGCATGCGCGGCACCAGGAAGTCGATCAGCACGGCATGGTCCACCACCCGGCCGGGGGCGAAGGAGATGCAGATCATCACCTCGTCCTCGGCAATCTCGCTCTTGGCGGCATAGGCCGCGACCTCGCGGATCGCCTCATGCTTGAAGATCTCCATCTCCACCTCGTGCGAGGAGATGTTCTCGCCGCGCCGGCGCATCGCGTCCTTCTTGCGGTCGACGAAATAATACCAGCCGTCCTCGTCCTTGCGCAGCAGGTCGCCGGTGTGGAACCAGCCGTTGCGCCAGGCCTTCGCGGTCGCTTCGGGGTTGCCATAATATTCGGTGAGCAGCTGCCAGGGGCGCTCGGCGCGGATGGTGAACTCGCCCACCTCGCCGACCGGCACCTCATTGTCATTGTCGTCCACCAGCCGCACGTCGAAGCCCGGCCGCAGCCGCCCCGACACGCCGAGCTTGGGCGGGTTGATCCCCGAGGCGACCGGGCCGCACAGCTCGCTCATCCCGTAGCCGGTGCAAAGGTCGACCCCGAAGCGCTCGCGGAAGGCCAGCGCGTCCTCGCTGAGCGGGGTGATCGAGCAGGCCTTGAGCGTGTGGGTGCGATCCTGCGGACTGGGCGGCTGCTTGAGCAGGAAGGGCGCCATCACCCCGAGCAGGCAGCAGCAGGTGGCCTCGGTGTCGCTGATCATCTTCCAGAAGTCCTGCGTCTTGAAGGACTCCACCATCGCGATCGAGCCGCCCTTGGTGAGCTGCGCGAACAGCGGCGCGGCGCCGCCGGCGTGGAACATCGGCAGGAAGATCATGTGCCGCTCGTCGCGGCCGACCAGCGCCGGGAAGGCCTCCGAGAAGAAGCCATAGGCGTGGACATAGGAGGACAGCACCGCCTTGGACGGCCCCGTCGTGCCCGAGGTGTAGATCACATAGATGCTGTCCCACGGCATGATCGGCTCGTCGAGCGGCGCGGCCTCCCACTCCTGGCGCAGGATCGCGCCATCGATCAGCTCGATGCCGGGATAGTCGCCCGTCGCGGGGCCGCCGACCACGATCACCTTCTTCAGGTGCGGCGGATCGATCTCGGCCAGGCGCGGCAGGAGGTCGGCGTGGATGATGCCGATCTCGGCGCGGGCGAGGTTGATCGCATGCTCCAGGATGCCGCCGCGATAGGCAATGTTCGCGGAGATGAAGACCGCGCCCATATAATTGGTGCCGAACCAGGTTTCGAGGAAGTCGGCGCCGTTGGGCATCCAGGCGAACACATTCTGCTTCTGGCGCAGGCCCAGGCTGTGCAGGGCGCCCGAGACCCGCCGGGCGCGGTCGCGCATCTCGGCATAGCTCCACTCGGTGCCGCCTTCGTAGAATTTGCAGAAAGTCTTGTCCGGCTGCGTACGGGCGAACCCGTCCAGCAGGTTGCGGAGCACGCATTCGTCGGGGGTCGGGATTCTCGGGTCCATTGATCTTGCTCTCCGAAACCTGGTCTAGCTTTTGTTGACGGCGATGGCTGCCCCCCGGGCGACGCCAAGGCGCAATCCCGTGGGTGCCAGGAAATAGATCACGATCGACGCTGGCAGAAGGAACAGGGCCATCGCCTGCAGCGCGATCGCATAGCTCCCCGTCGCGTCGCGCACCGCGGCCGCGATCCACGGCCCCAGCAGCACCGCGTTGAGGAACAGGAAGCACAGGCCGATCGCCCGGCCGAAATGAGTGGGGGCGAAGCCCTTGGCGACGATCGCGCTGACGAGCGGATAGAAGCCGCCCCCCGCCAGCCCGAGCAGCACCACCGCGGCGGCCAGGCCCGCGACCGAATGGGTAAGGGTCATGAAGCCAACCGCGCCGACCATCGCCAATGCCAACACCCAGTAGATCAGCCGGTGATCGAAGCGATCGGCGAGGCTGCCGGACAGGATCTTGCCACAGATCATGCTCGCCGCCATGCCCGAGGTGGCGAGGCCGGCGGCGCCCAGCCCCAGGTTCCGGTCGGCGGCCAGCGGCGCCAGGTTGAACTGCAGGCTGGAGAAGACCGTGCCGAGCGGGATGAACGCGCCGACGATGATCCACAGCAGCGGATTGCGGGCGATGGAGCCGAGCGACACGCTCGCCCCGCCCTTCCCGCTTGCGGCGGCCTGCGGCGCCGGATCGCGGACGAACAGCCACACCGCCGGCGCGACGATCAGGAAACCGGTGAGCGCGATGGCGACATGCGCGGCACGCCAGCCGATGTCGCCGATCAACAGCGCGATCAGCGGCGGGAAGATCAGCCCGCCCAGCGCGGTGCCGGCGGAGGAGATGCCGAGCGCCAGGCCGCGCCCCTGTTCGAAGCAGCGCGCGACGAAGGTCTGGCAGGTCACCGGCCCGGCCAGCCCCGCGCCGATCGGCCCCAGGGTGCCGTAGATCAGCCAGAGCTGCCACACCTCGTCGATCAGCGCGGTGGCCAGCAGGCCGGCACCGAACAGCGACAGCCCGGCGAGCATCACGGTGCGCGGCCGGAAATGATCGGCGGCGTGGCCCGCGATCGGCGACATCGCCGCCATCACGATCCCGGCGATGCTCGCCGCCGCCATCACCGGCGCCCGTTCGGTGCCGAAGGTGGCCATCAGCGGCGCCACCCACAGGGTGAAGCTGTAGACGAGCAGGCCGATCGTATAGGCCTGCAGCAGCACCACCGCCGAAAGCGACAGCCAGGGGCCCGTCGCGCGGGCCATGTCAGGCCTTCCGCCATTGCAGCAGGGCATAGTCATAGCCGCTGCGGCTGTGCGGCTCGAACTGGCCCACCACCTCGTCGCCGATCGCGATCGGCTGGTCGGCCGGGCCGAGCAGATTGCCGATCAGGCGGATGCCGCCCGCCTCGGGCAGCTCCACGATCACGCAGAGATAGGGGGTGACCGGCTTGAGCTCGTCCATCCCGGGCGTGTGCACGCGGGTCCAGGCGTGGATACGCCCGCGCGGCGCCACCTCCACCCAGTCCGGGTCCCAGGCCAGGCATTCGTAGCAGACATGCTCGGGCCCCCAGATCCAGGTGCTGCACGATCCGCAGCGCTGGACCACCAGCTTGCCGGCCTTCAGGCCATCCCAATGCGGTTCGTCGAGCCCGTCGTCCATCGGGATGGGCACGGGCAACACGTCGGGCAGATAGGTCGCATCGCTCACAGCACGTCTCCCGATCCCAGGATGAGCGCGCTCGTCATCGGCGTCAGCGGGCCGGCGGTCGCGAGCACGATGTTGGAGTCCGCGACCTGGTTGGACGAGGTGCCGCGGATCTGGCGCACGCCTTCCACCACATGGCCCATCCCCAGCACATAGGCCTCGGCCAGGTTGCCGCCGCTGGTGTTGAGCGGCAGCTTGCCGCCCTGCGCGATCAGATTATCGAAGGTCAGGACCTCGCCGGCATTCTCATAGGTGCAGAAGCCGAACTCCTCGAGCGCCATCACCACGCCGGGGATGAAATTCTCATAGACTTGGACGACGTCGACGTCCGACGGGCCGATGCCCGCCTGGCGATAGAGGCGCGGCGCGAGATCGCGGAAGGCGCCCGAGCAGAGATCGGGCCAGTTGAACGCGCCCGCATCGGCCCGGAAGCTCATCGTCTCGCCCGCCGCCAGCAGGTGGACCGGCTTGGTCTTCAGGTCCTTCGCGCGCTCGGCGGAGACGAGGATCGCGGCGATCGCGCCGTCATTCTCCAGGCAGCAGTCGTAGAGCTTGTACGGCTCGGCGATCCAGCGCGACTCCTCATAGGTCTCGGCGCTCAGCGGCCGGCCGTTCATCAGCGCGTCGGGGTTGTTCTGGGCATGGTGATAGGACGCCCGCGACACCGCCGAGAAGGCCGAGCGCGGCACCCCCGCCGCCTCCACCAGCCGATTGGCCTGGAAAGCGAGCGTGGTGGCGGAGGAGAGGACACCATAGGGCGCCTTGTCCGCGCCCCGGAAGCCATAGCCCGACACGGTCTCCACCCCGCCGCCGCCATAGCCGCCGCCGAACTGGCCGTAGCGCGCGCCGGCATCCATCTTGACCGAGCGGATCACCGCGACGACGTCGGCGAGCCCGGCGATGATCGCCGAGGCCGCGTTGGCGAAGGCGGCCGAGGTACCGCCGCCGCCTGACGCCCATTGCAGGCTGGCATATTTGAGCTCCTTGAGCCCCAGCGCCACCGCCACGCGGCGCGGATCGGTGGGCGGGCCGCAATAGCTGGCGAGCCCGTCAATCTCCTTCGGGCTGATGCCGGCATCCTCGCAGGCGGCGAACAGCGCCTTGAGGATCAGCCGGAAATCGGGATCGGGCGAGGTTCCGCGCTTGTAGAAGCCGGAGTTGCCGATTCCCGATATCGCGACCGAGGCCAGGGGGTTCTTGCTCATCTCTCCCGTACCATCTTGTCTTGTCGTCCCCTCTTGCGACTGTCGGTCTCAGCGCCTCGTCGTGTCGATGTTGAAGATGCGCGCCGCGTTGCCGCCCAGCAGCTTTGCGGTCTGTTCCTCGGTGGCGTTGCCCAGCACTCGGCGGATGCTCTCGCGGCAATGCGGGAAGCTGCCCTCGGGGTGCGGGTAGTCGCTGGCCCAGACCATGTTGTCCTCGAGCCCCATCGACAGGCAGAAATCGACGATCTCATGCTCCTCCATGAAGGTGGCGAAGCAGTTGCGCTTGAAATAGTCGCTAGGCAGATCGGGGATGATCGGCCGCATCCACATATGATGGGCGCGATAGGCGTGATCGAGCTGGTTGAGCACATAGGGCACCCAGCCCACGCCGCTCTCGATCGTGCCGACCTTCAGCGTCTTGTGCCGCTCGAACACCCCCGAGGAGATCATCTGCACGATCGGTTCGATCGTCGTCTGCAGCGAATGGCAGGCATAGTTGATCAGCGCGCCGCCATTGCCCTTCACCGCGCGGGGATCCTGCCCGGTCGACACGTGCATGGTGGCAGGCAGGCCCACCTCCTCCATCGCCGACCACAGCGGATCGAAGACCTTGTCGTTATAGTCGAGCGGGTAGCGCGGCTCGTCGATGCGGTTGAACATCGGCCGGTTGGGGATCATCACCCCGTTGAAGCCTTCCGACGCCGCCCAGTGCAGTTCCTTGATCGCCTGGTCGATGTCGGCCACCGGTAGCAGCGCCATCGGCAGCGCGCGATCCCAGTCGTCGCGGAAGCTCTCGCGCGCCCAGCGATTCCAGGTGCGCGCCATCGCGAAGGAGAAGTCGGTGTCGGTGGTCGCGAAGGCGAGCAGCGCGCGGGTGCCGAACACCAGCTCGGCATCGATGCCCTGCGACTCCCGGTCGGCGATGCGCTGGCGCAGGCCCCGGCCGCGCCGCGAGCGGAACACGTCCTGGTCTTCCATGCGATTGGAGAAGGGCGTGGTGAGGTCCCAGGTGTCGACCTCGAAATCCTCGAGCGGGGGCATCAGGTCGGGCCGGGTCTCGGCGATGCGCACCGGCTGCGGCGCCCAGCCCTCCGAGATCAGCCACTGCGTGCCGTCATCGTCGGTTTTGATATAGGGGACGCGATCCTTGTACTGCGGCTCGATCGCGTCGAACACCTCGATCGGCTCGTTCACATGGTTGTCGCACGACACCACGAAGAACTTGTCCGAATTGCCCTTGTCGAGGCGCGCATTCCAGTCCGGCATATGCGTTTCCGCCACGCGCCACGCATTTTTCGGGCCGGGCTGGACAATGTCGATCTCGGGCACCGTGCTCATCTCACTGGATCCTCTGCTTCGGCTGCTTCGGCCGGGCTCCAACCCGCGCCGCATCAATTATCTAACTAGTCAGTTATATCAATCGCAAGCTCGACTGGCAAGCTGCAATGCGGCCCGTAAAGCCTAGGCCGCCCGCGCCCGAAGGCCAGCCGCCAGGGCGCGCTCCACCTCGTGATTCGCCTGCAAAGGCCCCTGTGCCGGGGCGGTTTCGCCGCTGCGATCGGAGATCTCGGCGAGCCGCTCCAGCAGCTGCTCGGGGGTCTCCGGGCCATTGCCCAGAACGACGCCTTCGGTCAGCGTGATAAACGAGCGTTCGAAACTGCCGGCACCGGCGCACAGGATCACGCCATTGGGTGCCTGCTGCGCCGCCAGCGCGACGACGGCCGGCGAGACATGGCGGGGATCGAGCGCCGCCAGCAGGCCATCGTCCAGCACGTCGCCGGTCATCCGCGTGGCGGCGCTCGGCGACAGGCAGTTGACGTGGACGTTCGCCCGTTCGCCCTCGATGCTCAGCGAGCGCATCAGCCCGACCAGCGCCAGCTTGGCCGCGCCATAGGCCGACTGGCCGAAATTGCCGAACAGCCCCGACGAGGAGGTGGTGAAGACGACCCGGCCATAAGCCTGTTCGCGCATCAGCCCCCACACCGCCTTGGTGCAGTTGACCGAGCCGCCGAAATGCACGTCCACCACCGCGCGGAAATCGGACAGGTCCTGCTTGGCGAAGGTCTTGTCGCGCAGGATGCCGGCATTGTTGACGAGGATGTCGACCCGCCCCCAGCGCCCGACCGCCGATTCCACCATCGCCTCGACCTGGTCCATCTCGGTCACCGAGGCGCCGTTGGCCATCGCCTCGCCGCCCGCCGCCTCGATCTCCGCGACCACCGCCTGCGCGGCCGAGAGCGTGCCGCCGGTGCCGTCGCGCGCGCCGCCGAGATCGTTGACCACGACCTTCGCACCACGCTGCGCGAGCGCCAGGGCATGCGCCCGACCCAGCCCGCCGCCTGCCCCCGTAACGATGGCCACCCGGCCGCTGAGATCGATCGTCATTCCCAATTCCTGCTCTGCCTGTCGGATCACCGCTCGTACCGCCGCCCCGTCACAAATTCAACTGACTGTTTGGATTAGACTGTTTGGATTAGTCAGTATATAGACATTGCCCCTCCGGAATTATCGGCCATTTTTCTCCATTAAATCGGCAAAATTGGCAACAGGTTGACGTTATCCAACTAGTTAGATTATTTTCGAATCAAGACCATGGAAAGGGAGAGCGATGGCCGATAGCGAATGGGCGGAGCTGATCGCACGCGAACGGATTCGTGACGTGCTGCATCTCTATTGCCATGCCACCGACCGGGCGGACCATACCCAGCTCGCCGCCTGCTTCCATCCCGACGCCGAACTCGACTTCGGCTATTTCCACGGCGGACCAAAGGATCTGATCGCCTTTTCCGAAGGCTTCCTCGCCAAATTCTCCGGCACCCATCATTCGCTCAGCAACATCGTCATCCGGGTCGACGGGGACCGGGCCGAGACGCTGAGCTACATCACCGCCGTCCATTCGCAGTGGAAGCGCCGCAGCGGCGTCTTCGACATGATCGGCTGGGGCCGCTACGTCGACCGCTTCGAGAAGCGCGACGACGCCTGGCGGATCGCCCATCGCAAGGTGATGTTCGACTGGACGATCGAGCTGCCGAGCGGCTTCGAATGGCCCGAAAGCCTCCTCCCCTTCGCAGGCCGGCGCGATCGGGACGACCCGTCCTATCGCATCTTCCCGCCGCTGCGACCGTGATCATGGGGAAGGATCGCCGCACATGACAGCCGCTTCCGCCCATCGCCTCCGCCTCGGCCTGATGTTGCCGACCCACGCCCCGCGCGAGACGCCGCTCGACCCCGCGCTGGTGGGCGACACCGCGTCCTGGGCCGAGCGGGCCGGGTTCGACATGATCTGGGCCGGCGACCATATCGTCCACGCCTGGGACTTCCTGGAGGCGCTCACCTCGCTCGCCTTCTGCGCGGCGCGGACCAGCCGGATCGGCATCGGCACCTGCGTGCTGCTGGTGCCGATGCGCCAGCTCTCGATCCTCGCCAGCCAGGTCTCCACCCTCGCCCATCTGTCGGGCGGCCGCTTCGAGCTGGGAGTGGGCGTCGGCGGCGAATGGCCGCGCGAATGGCAGGCCGCTGGCGTGCCGATGAAGGAACGCGGCGCCCGGCTCGACGAGGCGCTGGCGCTGCTGCGCCGCCTGTTCGGGGGCGAGACCATCGATGTCGAGGGCCGGTTCAACAGCTTCGACCAGGTCAGCCTCGCCCCGCCCCCACCCCGCATTCCGATCCATCTCGGCGGGCGGGCGCCGGTGGCGCTCGAACGGATCGGGCGCGAGGCCGATGGCTTCATGGGTTTCTTCCTGACCCCCAATGGATTTGCGCGCGACATGGAACAGATCGATGCCGCCCGAGCCCGCGCCGGCCGCGCTAACGAGCCTTTCGAGCGCGGCATGCTGCTGAACTTCCATATCGGCGACGATGACGAACAGGCGATGCGCCGCGCGCTCGACCTCAACCTCGGCTTCGCCAACCAGCTCACTTTGGCCGGCACCGAGGAGCAGTTGCGCCGCTTCGCGCTGGCAGGCCGGCCCGAGACGATCGTCGCGCGGCTGGTCGAATATGTCGACGCCGGCTGCACCAATTTCGCGCTCGCGCCGATGGACAAGACCAACGCGGGCTATCGCAGACAGGCGGAGATGTTCGCCGCCGAGATCCTGCCAGCGCTGCGCGCGATCAAGGGACGCGGCTGAGATGGCTGCCCTCGCCTCGATCGACGATTTCCGGCTCGCCGCGCGGCGGCGCCTGCCGCATTTCCTGTTCGAATATATCGACGGTGGCTCCTATGCCGAAGTGACCCTGCGCCGGAACATCGCCGATCTCGAAGCGGTGATGCTGCGCCAGCGGGTGCTGACCGACGTGTCGGCGATCGACCTGGGCACCGAACTGTTCGGCCACCGCATGGCGCTGCCGCTCGCACTCGGGCCGATCGGGCTGGCGGGTCTCTCCGCCCGGCGCGGCGAACGCCAGGCGTTGCGCGCGGCCACCGCCGCCGGGGTACCCTTCTGCCTGTCGACCGTGGGTCTCTGTTCGCTGCGCGAACTGGCGGCCGATGCGCCCGCGCCCTTCTGGTTCCAGCTCTACATGATCCGCGACCGCGCCTTCATGCGCGACCTGCTCGCCCAGGCGCGCGAGGCGGGTTGCCCGGCGCTGGTGTTCACCGTCGACATGCCGGTGCCGGGATCGCGCTATCGCGACCGGCGGTCGGGGCTGGCGGGCTCGTCGGGTATCGCCGGCGCGCTGCGGCGTTTCGGCCAGGCCGTGGCGCGGCCGTGCTGGGCCTGGGACGTGGGGCTGCACGGCCGACCCCACACGCTCGGCAATGTCGCGCCCGTTCTGAAGGGGCGCAGCGGCCTTGAGGATTTCATGGCGTGGATGGGCGCCAATTTTGATCCCGCGATCCACTGGCGCGACCTGGATTTCATCCGCGCCGAATGGCCCGGCCCGCTGGTGATCAAGGGCATCCTCGACCCCGAGGATGCCCGCGCCGCCGCCGACATCGGCGCCGATGCGATCATCGTGTCGAACCATGGTGGCCGCCAGCTCGACGGCGTCCCCTCCACCGCCGCCGCGCTGCCGCCGATCGCCGACGCGGTGGGCGACCGGCTCACCCTGCTCGCCGACGGCGGCATCCGCTCGGGGCTCGACGTCGTGCGGATGATCGCGCTCGGCGCAAAAGGGGTGCTGCTGGGCCGCGCCTGGATCTACGCGCTCGCCGTCGGCGGCGAGGCTGGTGTCGCCGAAGCGCTGCGCATCATCGCCGCCGAAATGCGGGTCGCCATGGCGCTGACCGGCGCCACCTCGATCGCGGGCATCTCCCGCGCCAATCTCGTCGAAAGGACTATCCATGGTTGAGCCGCGCGTTGCGAAAGTCTCCGTCCTCGGCGCCGGCATGATGGGCGCGGGGATCGCCCATGTGCTGGCGGCGGCGGGGATCGAGACGATATTGATCGACGTCAGCGTCGAGGCCGCCGAGCGCGGCAAGAGCTATTCGCGCACGGTGCTCGACAGGCTCGTCGACAAGGGCAGGACCGACCGCGCCACCGCCGATGCGCTGCTCGCCCGCATCACCCCGAGCGACGACTATGCCGCCGTCGCCGGCAGCGACGTCGTGATCGAGACGGTGTTCGAGGATATCGCGGTGAAGGCCGAGGCGACCCGAAAAGCGCTCGCTTATCTCGACCCCGATGCGCTGTTCGCATCGAACACCTCGACCCTGCCGATCACCCGGCTCGCCGAGGCGCATCCCCGCCCCGAACGTTTCGTCGGCATGCACTTCCACTCGCCCGTCGACCGCATGGCGCTGGTCGAGGTGGTGGTCGGCAAGGCGACCGGCCAGGCCGCGATCGACGAAGCGCTGGCGCTGGTCGCGCAGATCGGCAAGGTCGAGATCCTCGCGCAGGACTCGCCCTTCTTCTACACCTCGCGGGTGTTCGACACCTATATCCGCGAGGGCATGGAGATGCTCGTCGACGGGATCGATCCGCTGCTGATCGACGAGGTCGGCCGCTCGACTGGCATGCCGCGCGGGCCGCTGGAGCTGAGCGACGACGTCGCGATCGACCTGCTCGACCGGATCGCCGGGCAGCGGGTGAAGCTGCTCGGCGACAAGGCCGACCGGCGCCGCTCCGACGACGTGATCGACGCGCTGATCGCCGAGACCCGCTTCGGCCGGAAGAATGGCCAGGGCTTCTACGATTATCCCAAGGGCGGCGAGAAAAGCCTCTGGGCCGGGCTCGCCAAGCGTTGGCCGGTGAGGCAGGCGGGCGGCGAGGCGCTGGTCGAGGAAATGCGCCGCCGGCTGATCCACCGCCAGGCGGTCGAGGCGGCGCGCTGCATCGCCGAGGGCGTGCTCACCCCCGCCCATGCCGACACCGGCGCGCTGCTCGGCTGGGGCTTCCCCAAGGCGATCGGTGGGCCCGTCGCGCATATCGAGGCGCTGGGCCTGCCGCGCTTCGTCGCCGAGGCCGACGAGCTGGCGGCCGCGCACGGCCCGCGCTTCGCCATCCCCGACCAGCTCCGGGCGATGGCCGATGGCGATCGCACCTACTCGCCCGGCTGACGGGCCGATCGCGACGGCGCGCGTCCGACAAATGTGCGCGGCAAACCTAGGTATATCTGTAAGATAAGGCTGAACCTTCGCTATCTCCGAACAGCAGCGCGGCGACATCGAAGCACCGCGTTGCCGATGATCCAATCGAAAATCCGATCCGTGGATCGGATCGACTGAACATCGCCCATCCATATCGAAGGAATTAGACAGCCATGAAGATTCTGCAGGATATGATCTTGTCGAAATCCGCCTTCTCCACGGACATCGACACCCCCATCGAAGCGATCGACATTGCCGACTGGCTGTTCAACCTTCCGGAAGCCGAATATCAGCGCTGCTGCCCGCCCGATCATGTCGCGTGCGGCAATACGCTGTCCGACGACGGCCAGCGCATGATGATCAATGTCGAGATGATCGGCACCGGGCTGGTCGTGCAGCATTATGTGGCGGAGGAAACGACCCCCACCTACTGCCGCATGAACTCGATCTCCGACGTGTTCACCTCGGCCGGCCGGACCCAGGTCAACGTGATCTGGGAGCTCAGCGCCGAAGCCATCGACGGCGGCCGCACCCGCTATACCAACAGCGTCACCGCCCATCCGACCGACGCCTTCCTGGCGTTCATCGCCGCGCACGGCATAAAATATGAGGATGCCGCGGCGGCCCGCCAGGCGGCCGGAGGCGATCATAACCAGCGCGAAACCCCGCTCTTCGCCGCCAGCATCGCCCGACGCGCGCTGGCCCGCGTCGCGAAGGCGGCCTGAAACGATCGGGGTCCATGTGTCGGCAGGCCGGATCGCGCCTGCCGACACGGCCTGCTTTCCGTTCGTCGCTGGCCGCCGGATCAATCGGCGGCGTCGATATCGCGCGCCTCATAGCCCAAGGTCTGCTCGCCGCCGGGCGGCAACATCGCCCTCCAGACGCGCTTGCCCGGCTTCGCGATCATCCGGCCGGGCAGCCGGCTGAACCGCCGATCCTCCTGATTCAGGAATTCGAGTTCGAACGTCACCGCGAAGGGGTTGGCGTTGCGGACGGTGAGGTCATAGCGTTCCCCGTGCTTGGTGTCGCTCTCCCGGCTTTCGATCGTGACATTCTGCGCCTCGCCGATGACGAGTTCCACCTCCTCGTCGGTCGCCTTGTCGGCTATCGCGGCCTGGCCGATCAGTTGCCGCCCATAGCTTCCGTCCTGATAGATCGAGACCTTGCCCGCAGGCAGCGGATCGCCCAGCCCGTCCGCCGCGCGATTGCGGAAGCGAAACAGCATCTCCGGATCATAGGGCTCTCCGCCATAGACGCGCGATCGATAGACGAGTTCGCCCCTCACCTGCGGCTTTTCGAGAAAGGCCACCTGTTTCTGCGAGCGTGCCGCTACCGTCACCGGCACCGGGATGCGATAAAGCTTCAGGTCGCCGAGCCCCTCCATCCGGGCCGTCACCGCCGCCGGCGCGGGGGCCGCGCGTTCCACACGCCGCTGCGCCGTCACGACGATATCGTTCATCTCCATCATGATCGGCGCGGGCGCGGCCGGGGGCGGAGGCGGCAGGGCCGCATCGCCGACATCGCTGGTGGTCTCGCTCGGCCAGCATTCCGAGGTGCGATCCAGATAGCGAGCCTCCTCGATCGCCGCGCGCCCGCTCTCGTCGTTGCTATCCTCGGAACGGTTGACCACGCCCGCCACCGCCGAGGTGGTCGCGTCGACGAAGCTGGTCTCGTCGCCGCTCGCCATGGTCAGCCAGGCGAACAGCGCCATCGACGTCTGGTCGGGCGACAATGTGCCGATATAGGTCGCGTCCCAGTCGAACCCGGTCGCGACATAGGCGAGCGTGATCGTGGTGCGGCCGCCCGGCTGATCCTTCGTCGTCATCGTCAGCACGGGCTTGGCGGACAGGGTGGCCGGCGCGCCCGGATAGAGCAATGTCTGGGCGAGACCGGTACAATAGACCGCCTCCACCCCGCGTGGCGTGCTGATCACCATGCGGTCGGCCGCCGATCGGATCGTCGCCCGCTCCTCCACCGTCTGGCCGGTGGCGCGGTCGGTGCGACGCAAGGTCACCTGCTGCCCGGTATAGGCATCGACCAGGCCTTTCTGGGACAGGAGCGCCGCATCGCGGTTGCGCTCGCGCGGGTCGGTGCCGAACAGGATCGCCGATTGCGGCACGATGCCGCCCGCCACACCTTCGAACCGGACGGTGACGATCCCCGGCGGCAGGTCCACCGTCCGCGTCTCGGCGATCAGCGCGAAGGCGCTCGGATCGTCGCGATTGATCGCCTCCTCGAAACGCTCGGGGTCGCGGTAGATCGTCACCGCGACCTTCTCCGGCCCGGCGGAGACCGTCACCGGCGGCGCGGCCAGCGCGCCCTCCGCCGCCGCGACCAGCCATAGCGCGAGCCCGATCGGCCGCCGCCGCAAGTGGATCACCAGGGGGTGAGGAAGGTGACGGTCAGCTCGGCCTTGCCATTGGCCGGAACCGGCACCTCCCAACGGCGCGTGTCGGCATTGTCCTGCACGCCGGCGATGCTTTCCTCGGGCACACGGACGTCGCGCCACCACCACCATTGGTTCAACCCACCCTGCACCACATCCACCGTCACCGGCACCGGCCGCGCGTTGGTGACGATGTAGCGCATCTGGGTGCGGTAATAGGTCTTCGGCCGCTCGGCATAGCCTTCGGACACGGTCTGCGCGCCCGCCTCGGTGGTGACGATCCGCCAACGGGCGTAGCGATCCCACTCGTCGAGCGTGATCGTGTCGCGCTTCTCCATCACCGGCTGGACCTTCACGTCGAAAGCGTCGCCGGTGCGCAGGGCCAGCGACGATCCGCCCGGCGTGTGGGGGATGCCGCTCTCGCCGATGAACTGCGCCTGGCCGCGCGTGTCGCGCATATAGACGCGCACCGTCCCCGCCGGCAGCGCCGCGCCGATCCCGCCCGCGCGTGCGTTCGAGAAGCGCAGGATCGAGGCCGCGCTCTGCGCCTCGCTCGCGCTGCCGAGCCAGCTGTTGCGATATTCATAGCCCTTGCGCGCCGGAACGCCCGCGGCATCGAGGAAGCTCACCTGCTTGGTCTGGGCGTTGGCGATCGTCGTCCGCCCCTCGATCGGATAGACATGGAAATCGCCGAGCTGCTCGCCATTGCCGCTCTCGGCCCCCGGCTGGTTGCCGCGCGGCACAGGCGGCTGCGGCGGGCGATAGCCGCCCCTGCCCCCCTGTATCTGCGCGACTTCGCCGGCCACCAGCAGCGCGCGTGCATCGGCGAAGGTCGTCCCCGTGTCGTTGCTGAGCGTGATCCAGCCCTGCACGTCGATCTTCCCGGCCTTTTCGTCGAACAGGGCGACATAGTCGGCCTTCCAGCCGAGGCCCGGGGTCAGGTAGCTCAGGGTCAACGGCCGGGCGCCGCCCCGTTGCGCCTCCACGGTGACGCTCAGCGTCGGCCTTGCCCGCAAATTGGGCGGGATGGCATCGAAGATCACCCGCACCGGCAACCCGTCGTCGCGCAGCACCTCGATCCGCTCGCCGATCTTCAGCACGACACCGCCATTCGCCGCCAGCACCGTGGCGCGCTCGCGCGTTTCGGCGCCGGTCGCCGGATTGGTGCGCAGCAGGGTGATCTGCTGCCCCACCGCCTTTTCCATCAGCGCCGATGGAGAGAGCAGGTCATAATCGAAATTCTGCTCGACGATGCCGAAGCCATCGCCTGCCAGGGTCACCGTCTCGGGCCGAATCTGGGCCGAGACATCGGGGAATTCCAGACGCGAGCGGCCCTGCGACAACCCCATCTGCCGGACATCCTGCACCAGCGCGAGATTGTTGTTGTAGATGGTGATGCTGACGTCGCCCTGCGCGGTCTTGCCTTGCGGCGCGGCGGACGGGCTGGTCTGCGCCAGCGACGCCGCTGGCAGGACGAGCGACCAGGCTGCCAACAACCACCGCGATCCCGGCATCCTCATCCTCCCGACTGACCAATGGCCGGATGCTCGCACCGCCGCCGCCGGGGCGCAACAGGTCTTCGATCCATAATGATCGCCGGAGGCGGCTAGCGTGTCGTCCGATCGGCGGCGATCATGCCGCCTTGCCGCAGACCGTGGCGCTCAGCGCGTCGCGCACCCGGCCGCCGATCTGCGCGCCCGGAAGACCGGCCACCTCATGCGCCGCGGCGACCAGCGCCGGAAGGTCGACGCCGCTCTCGACGCCCATCTTGTCGAACATCCAGACGAGATCCTCGGTCGCGACATTGCCGGTGGCGCCGGGCGCGAAGGGGCAGCCGCCGAGCCCGGCCACCGACGCGTCGAACACGCGGATGCCCGTATCCCAGGCGGCCAGGACATTGGCAGCCCCCAGCCCATAGGTGTCGTGCCCGTGAAAAGCCCAGCCCGCCACCTCCGGGAAACGCGCGCGCGCCGCCTGGAACAGGGAGCGGATCTGCGCGGGATCGGCGCGCCCGGTCGTGTCGCACAGGGCGATCTCGACATCGGTGGCGACCGCGACGAGATGGTCGAGCAGCGACAACACCGCGTCAGCGCCGATCCGCCCGACATGGGGGCAGTCGAACGCGGTCGCGACGTTCAGCCGCATCGCCGCGCCCGGCGGCATCATCGCCACCATCTGCGCATAGTCGGCCACCGATTCCATCGGCGTGCGGCGGACATTGCCCTTGTTGTGCCGCTCGCTGACCGACAGCACCGCGCTAAGATGCGTCGCGCCCGCGGCAAGGGCGCGCTCGGCATGGCGGGCGGTGGGCACGAGCACCTGGGCATCGAGGCCCTGAAGCCGCCCGGTGGCCTCGACGATCTCCGCCGCGTCCGCCATCTGGGGAAGCGCGCTGGGGCTGACGAACGAGGTCGTCTCGATCCGCCGCAGCCCCGCGCCGTACAGAACCTCGATCAGGCCGATCTTGCGCGGCGTCGGGATGAAGGGGCCGACCGACTGGAAACCGTCGCGCGGTCCCACCTCGACCAGCGTGATCCTCGACGCATCGCTCACAGCACACCCTCCTCCTCAAGCGCCGCAATGGCGGCTTCGTCGAGCCGCAGCAGTTCGGCCAGCACCTCGCGATTATGCTCGCCCAGATCGGGTCCCGTCCAGCGCACCGCACCCGGCGATTCCGGGACATGCGGCACCATGCCCGCCTGCAGCACCGTGCCGAAATGGCGATCCGGCACCTCGCGCACCATGCCCCGCGCGCGATATTGCGGGTCGGCGGCGCAGTCGGCGGCGGTAAAGGCCTTGGAATTGGGGATGTCGTTCGCGTCGAGCCGTGCGATCAGCTCCGCCGCGGTCAGGCCCAGCGTCCATGCACCGATCAGGCGATCGAGATGGGCGACATTGGCCACCCGCTCGGGATTGCTCGCATAGCCGGGGGCGCCGATCAGTCCAGGCTGGCCGATCAGCGTCATCAGCCTGGCGAACAGCGGCTCCGAATTGGCGGCGATCAGCACCCATTCGCCATCGGCGGTGGCATAGGCATTGGTCGGCGCGGCGGTGGGGATGCCGCCGCCGCTGGGCTGCTTGATCTTGCCCAGCGCGCCATATTCCGGGAGCATGCCTTCCATCATGCTCAGCACGCTCTCGGTCAGCGCGACGTCGATCGTCCGCGCGGCGCCGTCGCCCCTGGCGCGATCGCGCTGCCACAGCGCGCCCATCACCCCGAAGGCCGCATAGAGGCCCGCGATCGAGTCCCCGATGCTCACCCCGACGCGCACCGGCGGCAGGTTGGTCGTGCCCGGCGCCTGGTTGGTGAGGTAGCGCAGGCCGCCGATCGCCTCGCCGATCACGCCGAAGGCGGCGCGATCTGCGCCCGGCCCGTCCTGGCCATAGCCCGAGATATGCGCGATGATCAGATCGGGCCGCACCCCGCGCAGCACCTCGGGCCCCAGCCCCATGCGCCTGAGCTGGCCGGGACGGAAATTCTCCACCACCACGTCGCATTCGGCCGCCAGCCGCAGCACCAGTTCGCGCCCCTTCTCGGACTTCAGGTCGATCGTGACGCTGCGCTTGTTGCGGGCATGCATCGACCACCAGAGCGAGCGGCCCTCCACCATCTCACCCCATTGCCGCGCGGGATCGCCCGCGCGCGGCTCGATCTTGATCACGTCGGCGCCGAGATCGGCGAGCAGCCGCGTGCAGAAGGGCGCGGCCACGAAATGGCCGATTTCAAGGACACGCAGGCCGGACAATAGCGGTGCAAGGCTGGGTGCGGGGGACATCCGATCTCCTGACGATCGTGGCTTTCCCCATCTGCTCGCCCGACGGCGCGATCGTCTATTCCGTTTTCGACAAGCCACCCTTGCGGCTTGTCCTCGGCGGGAGAAGTATATTCGCGCCTACATTCTTAACCGTCATCCCAGCCTTCGCTGGGGTGACGCCTAGTTTGAAGTGAGCTTCGCCGCCGCCTGGGCGCGCTTGCGGATCTCGGCGAC
>CAUTRN010000011.1:0-159096 GCA_963540925.1 uncultured Sphingomonadaceae bacterium | reverse complement strand
CCGCCGGAGCGACGATGGTGATGACAGGAAAGAAAAAGGCCCCGCCGATCGTCTCGGCGGGGCCTCTTATCTCGTCAAAGACGAAGGGCTCAGCCCTCGGCGCCCTCTTCGCCCTCGGCCGCAGCCTCGGGAGCTTCGGCTTCCGCCTCGGCTTCGCTGGTCTCGGCCGCTTCGGCTTCCTCAGCCTTCAGCGCCGACGGAGCGACGATCGTGGCGATGGTCACGTCGTCGGTGTCGGTCGCGGTCGCGCCCTTGGGCAGCTTGATCTGCGAGAGGTGGATGCTCTCGCCGACTTCCAGACCCTTCAGCGAGATCACGATCTCCTCGGGGATCTCGGCCGCATCGACCGAAAGGCCGAGGTCATGGACGACGACGTTGAGCACGCCGCCCTTCTTCAGGCCCGGCGACAGCTCTTCGTCCTTGAAGTGGACGGGCACGTCGACGTTGACCTTGGTGTGCTCGCCGATGCGCAGGAAGTCGGCGTGCAGCGGACGGTCGGTGACCGGGTGGAACTGGACGTCCTTCGGGAGGGTCCGGATCTTCTTGCCGTCCACATCCAGCATGACCACGCTGTTGAAGAAGTGGCCAGTGTGCAGCAGCTTCATGAGGATCTTTTCCTCGACGTGAATCGAGGCGGGTTCCTGCTTTTCGCCGTAGATCACGGCGGGGACGCGGCCTTCGCGGCGGATGGCGCGGGAGGCTCCCTTGCCAGCCCGCTCACGCACCTCGGCCACAAGATCGAGCACTTCGCTCATAACTTGTCTCCAGTTCGTTGAGTTTCACAAACCCGCACTGCCTCCAGGGATGACCAGAGCGGGATGGGGGCGCATAGCGGCGAAGACCCCAAATAGCAAGGAAGCTCTTTGCACTGGGGCGCTCGCCGTGCAAGGGAGGCGGGTGCTAGACGAACATATCCTTTTCATCGACGGCGAAGCCATGGTGATCGACAAGCCCGCGGGCCTGCCGGTCGATCGGCCGCGCGACGGCAGCCTCAGTCTGGAGAACCATCTCCAGTCGCTCACCTTCGGGTTCAAGCGCTGGCCCAGCGCGGTCCACCGGCTCGACCGGGATACCTCGGGCTGCCTGCTGCTGGCGCGCAACCCCAAGGCGCATCGCCGCTATTCGCAGGCGTTCGAGGAGGGGACGGTGGAGAAGACCTACCTCGCCATCCTCGACGGCGTGCCGGGCGCGGCGGAGGGCTTCGTCGATCTGGCGCTGGCCAAGGTCTCGAACCGCGAAAGCGGCTGGCGGATGGTGGGCGACCCCAAGGGCAAGCCCGCGACCACCGCCTGGCGGACGATCGCGACCGTAGGCGGCAAGGCGCTGGTCGAGTTCAAGCCCGCCACCGGCCGCACCCACCAGATCCGGGTCCACGCCGCCACCGGCATCGGCGTGCCGATCGTCGGCGATCCCGTCTATGGCAAGGGCGGGCCGGACGGCCACACCCTGCTCCACGCCGCCGCGCTGGTCGTCCCGCGCGAGGGCAAGCCCGCGATCGAGGCGAAGGCGCCGTTGCCCGAGCGTTTCAAGGCGCTGGGCTTCACCGACCCGGCCTGATCGGGCGGGCGGCGATGGCGCGGCTTCCCGTCACCCGATCGATCAGCATCGACGAGGATGAACTGGTCTTCACCGCGACCCGCGCGAGCGGCGCGGGCGGGCAGCATGTCAACACCACCGACAGCGCGGTGGTGCTCCGCTTCGATGTCGCGGCCTCGCCGGCTCTGCCCGAGGCGGTGAAGATGCGGCTCGCCGACCTCGCGGGATCGCGGCTGACCGGGGAAGGGGTGCTGATCCTGCGCAGCGAGGGATCTCGCTCGCAGCACGAGAACAAGCGCGAGGTGGTCGAGCGGCTGCTCGCGCTGATCCGCGACGCCACCTTCGTGCCGAAGAAGCGCAAGGCCACCAAGGCGACCTATGCGTCGAAGCAGCGGCGGCTGGAGAGGAAGTCTAAGCGCTCGGGGGTCAAGGCCGGACGCGGCAAGGTGCGGTACGACTGAGTCGCCTAGAACCCACCGACATGGAAGATCGCGAAGGCCGCGATCGCACCCATCCACAGGCCGCCGAGCAGGGTGGCCTTGGTCAGCGCGCCGCTGGTGACGACGCCCTCCTTAAGGGCCGCCACCGAAACCGCGCCGAACAGCGGCAGGTATAGCACCGTCGCGGTGATCAGCCCCGGCGAACGGCCGAAGGCGATGGCGGTGATCGCGTGGAAAACGAAGTTCCAGAACTGGTTGCCGGCCGCCCAGAACAGCAGCCAGCCATTGGCCTTGGCGGTCTGCGTCTTCGCTGTCCAGCGGACGAGCAGCGCCATGATGGCGATGAAGGCGATATTGCTGCCCAGGAACAGCGGCAACGCCATCGGCCAGCCGCTGACCGCATCGGCATAGCCCGGAAAGTCGGTGAGATATTCCTCGGTCACATGCGCGGCGAAGGCGAGCGGCAGCAGCCAGATCAGGCGATAATAGGTCAATGACATGCGCGGCCTCCCCCCGATAGCCGGGACGATATCGCAAGCGTCTTGAAGCGCAAGCGGCGCGGGTCCAGATGGGGATCATGTACGCATTCGATATCGACACGCATGGCGACAAGGCCGTCCTCTACGCCGATCTGGCTGCCTCGCTGGCGGCGCTGACCGCCGACGAGCCCGATCCGATCGCCAATATGGCCAATGCCGCCGCGCTGATCTGGGAATATCTCCCCGATCTCAACTGGGCGGGCTTCTATCGCGCGATCGACGGCGAGCTGGTGCTCGGGCCGTTCCAGGGCAAGGCCGCCTGCATCCGCATCCCGTTCGGCAAGGGCGTGTGCGGCACCGCCGCGGCGACGCACGAGCCGCAATGCGTGGCGGACGTCCACGCTTTCCCCGGCCATATCGCCTGCGACGCCGCCTCGGCCTCCGAACTGGTGATGCCGATCGTCCATGAAGGCGTGCTGATCGGCGTGCTCGATCTCGACAGCCCGGTGAAGGGGCGGTTCGACCAGGACGATGTGGTCGGCTGCGCCGAGCTGATGGCGGTGCTGGGGCCCCGGATTGCGGGCTGAACCGCCCTTCTTCTCCTCCTCCTTCTTCTTGCCCCTCTCCCGCTTGCGGGATCACTGCAAAACCTCATCGTCATTCCCGCGAAGGCGGGAATCCATATTCTCCGAACCGCGAGAGTCTCCTGCTTCAGAGGATATGGATCCCCGCCTTCGCGGGGATGACGATGGTGGATGACTTTCGCAGCAGTCCCGCAGGCGGGAGAAGGAGTGGTGTCGCGATGGCCTCGGGGGTCCTAGCTCAGCAGATCCAGCGCCTCTTCGCTCAGCGAACCCGGTACGATCATCAGCGGGCAGGGGAGCTGGCCCGCGTCGGTGCCGGCGAAGTGGCTGACCAGCTTGCCCGGGTTGCCGCTGGCCGCGGCGCCCAGCACCAGCGCCGCGACATGCGGCTGTTCGGATAATATTTCGCGCACCACCGCGATCGGATCGCCCTGGCGCACCGTGATCGACGGCATCACCCCGGTTTCCTCGATCAGCTGGCTCGCCGCCTGCGCCACCATCGCCTCGGCGCGCAGCCGCGCCTCTTCCTCGAAAGTGGCCTGAACGGCGCCCCATTGCACGAATTCCTGCGGGGGGACGAGCGCCAGGATCTCCACCGAGCCGCCGGTCTTGATCGCGCGGCGCGCCGCGAAGCGCAGCGCCACCCGCGCGGCGTCATTCTCATCGATGACAACCAAATAGGTACGCATCTCGCCTTCTTCCCCCTTATATTCACCAGAACGGTGCGCCACTTCCCGATTTTGCGCAAGTCCGCCCATGGCCGGACTTGACCTTGCAACATCGAGCGAGGATGAGAGTGGCCGCATCGACCCCACATCGCTCCTCAGGGGGACCACTATATGCCAATCGAACTGAAGATGCCCGCCCTCTCGCCCACGATGGAGGAGGGTACCCTCGCCAAGTGGCTGGTGAAGGAAGGGGACAAGGTCTCCTCGGGTGACCTGCTGGCCGAAATCGAGACCGACAAGGCGACCATGGAATTCGAGGCGGTCGACGAAGGTGTCGTCTCGCAGATTCTCGTCGCCGAAGGCACCGAAGGCGTGAAGGTCGGCGCGGTGATCGCGCTGATCCAGGGCGAAGACGAGGACGAGGCTCCGGCCAAGCCCGCCGCCAAGGCCGAGGAAAAGCCCGCCGCGAAGGAAGAGCCCGCCAAGGAAACCAAGGCTGAGGCCCCCGCCGCCAAGCCCGCCGAAGCGGCCCCCGCGCCGAAGGCGGCGCCCGCCGCTTCCGGCGACCGCGTCAAGGCGAGCCCGCTCGCCAAGCGCCTGGCCGCCGCGCAGGGCATCGATCTGGCCCAGGTGACGGGTTCGGGTCCGGGTGGCCGAGTCGTGAAGGCCGATCTCGACGGCGCCGCCAAGGGCACCGCGCCCGCCGCCGCTCCGGCTGCTGCTGCTCCGGCCGCCGCGCCCGCCGCGGCCCCGGCCGCCAAGGCCGCGCCGGCGCCCGCCCCGGCGATCGCCGGTCTCGACGAGATCCCGCACGAGGTCATCAAGCTCTCGGGCATGCGCAAGACGATCGCGCGCCGCCTGACCGAGTCGATGCAGCAGAGCCCGCACATCTACCTCACGGTCGACATCCGGCTCGATGCGCTGCTCAAGCTGCGCGGCGAGCTCAACAAGTCGCTCGAGAGCCGTGGCGTGAAGCTGTCGGTGAACGACATGCTGATCAAGGCGCTGGCGGCGGCTCTCATCGAGGTGCCCGACTGCAACGTCTCCTTCGCCGGCGACACGCTGATCCAGTATAAGCGTGCCGACATCTCGGTGGCGGTGGCGATCCCGGGCGGCCTGATCACCCCGATCGTGAAGAACGCCGATACCAAGAGCATCGGTGCGATCGCGACCGAGGTGAAGGACCTTGCCGAGCGCGCCAAGGAAGGCAAGCTGCAGCCCAGCGAATATCAGGGCGGCACCGCCTCGATCTCGAACATGGGCATGTTCGGCATCAAGCAGTTCACCGCGGTGATCAACCCGCCTCAGGCGATGATCATGGCGATCGGCGCGGGCGAGAAGCGGCCTTATATCGTCGACGATGCGCTGAGCACCGCGACGATCATGTCGGCGACCGGCAGCTTCGACCATCGCGCGATCGATGGCGCGGTGGGCGCGCAGCTGATGCAGGCGTTCAAGCGGCTGGTCGAAAATCCGCTCGGCCTTCTCGCCTGAGATGGCCGAGGGCGTCGAACTGCCGCCCACCGGCGAACCGGCGATCCGCGTGGTCGCCATGCCGGCGGACACCAACGCCAATGGCGACATCTTCGGCGGCTGGCTCATCAGCATGATGGACCTTGCCGCCGGAACCGTCGCCTCGCAGCACAGCAAGGGCCGCGCGGCGACGGTGGCGATCGACGGCATGACCTTCCATCGGCCGGTGTCGGTGGGCGACGTCGTGTCGGTCTATGCCGACCTGCTGTCGGTGGGGCGGACGTCGATGAAGATCGACGTTACCGCCTGGCGGCGGTCGCGCAACGGGCTTGAGCAGGACAAGGTAACCCACGCGACGATCACCTTCGTCGCGATCGATGATATGGGGCGTGCGCGCCCCGTATCAGGATAGATTCCAGGGAGTTCAACATGGCGGACAGCTACGATCTCATCGTGCTTGGTTCGGGACCCGGCGGTTATGTGGCGGCGATCCGTGCCTCGCAGCTCGGATTGAAGACGGCGATCGTCGAGCGCGAACTGCTCGGCGGCATCTGCCTCAACTGGGGCTGCATCCCCACCAAGGCGCTGCTGCGCTCGGCCGAGATCTACCACCATATGCAGCATGCCGAGGCCTTTGGCCTGTCGGCGGTGAAGCCGGGCTTCGAGCTGGCCAATGTCGTCCAGCGCTCGCGCGGGGTGGCCAAGCAGCTCAACCAGGGCGTCACCGGCCTGATGAAGAAGCATAAGGTCGCCGTGCATTTCGGCGATGGCGTGCTGACCGCGAAGAACAAGATCGCCGTGACCAAGGATGGCCAGACCACCGAGATCACCGCCAAGAACATCATCATCGCCACCGGCGCCCGCGCCCGCGAGCTGCCGTTTGCCAAGGCGGACGGCGAGCGGATCTGGACCTATCGCCATGCGATGACGCCCAAGGAGATGCCGACCAAGCTGCTCGTCATCGGTTCGGGCGCGATCGGCCTGGAGTTCGCCAGCTTCTACAGCGATTTCGGCGCCGAGGTGACCGTGGTCGAGATGCTCGACCGTATCCTTCCCGTCGAGGACGAGGAAGTGAGCGCCTTCGTCAGCAAGGCGCTGACCAAGCAGGGCATGAAGATTCGCGTGTCGACCGGGGTCCAGAAGCTCGACGTGACGGCCAAGGGCGTCACCGCCGAGATCAAGGACAAGGACGGCAAGGTGACGAGCGAGGAGTATAGCCACGTCATCGTCGCGGTCGGCATCGTCCCCAATGTCGAGAAGATCGGGCTCAGCCAGATCGGCGTCGAGCCTGACAAGCGCAACCACATCAAGACCGACGAATATTGCCGCACCAGCGTGCCCGGCGTCTATGCGATCGGCGACGTCACCGACGGCCCCTGGCTCGCCCACAAGGCGATGCACGAGGCGGTGATCGCGGCCGAGCATATCGCCGGCCAGCATCCGCACGCGATGGACAAGCGCAACATCCCGGGCTGCACCTATTGCCGCCCGCAGGTCGCGTCGGTCGGCCTCACCGAGGCAAAGGCCAAGGAGGCCGGCTACAAGGTGAAGGTGGGCAAATTCCCCTTCATCGGCAACGGCAAGGCGATCGCGCTGGGCGAGCCAGAGGGCTTCGTGAAGACGGTGTTCGACGAGGCGACCGGCGAACTGCTGGGCGCGCATATGGTCGGCGCCGAGGTCACCGAGATGATCCAGGGCTATACGATCGGCAAGACCCTGGAGACCACCGAGGCCGAACTGATGGGCACGGTCTTCCCGCATCCGACGATCAGCGAGGCGATGCACGAGAGCGTCCTCGCGGCTTACGGGCGCACGCTGCATATTTGATCTTAGTGGGGAGCCATCGCTGTCCTGGTGGCTCCCCACACTTCTTCCGTCATGCTGAACTTGTTTCAGCATCCACCGGGAGACCTGGGCCTGTCCTTCGGGTTCCTGTTGCCAACGCTCCTCCTTCGCCCGACCAGCCCGCGTGGCTTGGTGGATGCTGAAACAAGTTCAGCATGACGCGCTGTTTGTGGCGTCCGTTTCTCACCGCTCCATGTCGTTCGTCGACGCCACCATGTCGTTGGTGGAAGCACCTGCCGTTACGGAAGGTCGATCCCTTATATCGCGCGACCGGGAACGTCGTCGGGAGGCGGCCATGCTGTTGGGGAAGAAGATCGCGGCGATCGCCGCCATAAGTGCGGCGGTGCTGGCCGCGCATGAGCTGGCGGCCTGCGAACTGGCCGACCGCCACGACCATGTCGCCAAGATCCCCGTGCGCGAGGCGCATAAGGTCGAGCGGACCAGCAAGGTCGAGAAGCCTCAGCCAAACTGGTTCCAGCAGCTCTTCCTGGTGCCGAAGGCCATGCCGATGCCGAGCCGGCGGATCATCCTTCAGTAAAGCTCGTCAGCCCGCGGAGCGCGACAGCTCCTGCGGGGAGACATAGTCGGCGTCATGCGCGAAGGGCATTTCGGTGCCGTCGCGCAGCGCGTTCAGGATCGCGGCGAAATCGGTCTCGCAGCGGAAGCCCAGGCTCTTCTCGATATGGGCGGCGTCATAGACGCGGCCGATGCTGGCCGGCAGCTGCCAGCCCTGGCGCGCATAGAGTTCGGCCGCCTCGGGGAAATGGCGCAGGATCACCGATGGCGCATCCTGCTTCAGCTCGGCCGCGTCGGCGCGGGTGAAGGGTGTGGCCGCCGAGACGATCGCGATGTCGAAGCCGACCTCGGGCGCCTTGTCGAGCGCGGCGATATGCGCGGCGGCGGCATCCTCGACGGTGAGTCGCCGGTTGAGGAATTCGTTCGCCTTCATGTTCGGGCCGCTGAGGCTGCGATGGGTGTCGTCCTCCTCGGGGAAGAAGCGCGCGGTGCGCAGCACCACGCAGCCCAGCCCATGGTCGGCGGCGTGAAGGCGGCACAGTCCCTCGGCCGCCAGCTTGGTGACGCCATAGATGTTGCGCGGGACGAGCGGACCCGATTGTTCGTCGAGCCAGATCGCGGCGTCGCCGGCCTCGTCGCGGATCGCCTGGCTGATCATCAGCGAGGTGGTCGAGGTGAAGACGAAACGGTCATGCCCGGCGCGCGTCGCGGCTTCGAGCAGGTTGAGCGTGCCCGTGACATTGACGTCGATGAAGGCCTGCGCCGGATAGCGCGCGATGTCGGGCTTGTGGAGCGCGCCGCCATGGATCACCGCCTCGATGCCATGCTCGGCGAAGAGGCGGTCGACCAGCGCGCGATCGGCGACGCTGCCGACGATGTCGGTGTCGCGGCCGGGCGCCACGTCGAGGCCGATGACCTGGTCGCCGCGGGCGCGGAGCATGGGGGCGAGATAGCGTCCGAGCCATCCCGATGAGCCGGTGAGAAGGATGCGCATGGGCGCGCCGTTAGCGAAATCTGCGGCCCGATAAAAGAAAAAGGACGGACCCGCGGGCCCGTCCCATATTACCCACCCCTTTGTCGCCTTCGTCCCAGTCGAAGCGCGCGCCCTCTCATTGGCGGAGGGACTTGGTGAAGCTTACTCCCCGTCGCCTTCCTCGATATCCATCGCGGCGAGCATCGGCACCGGGCGCAGGCTGCGGTTGAGCGCGAAGCCCGAGCTGGAGAGGAGGGCGGCCATGTCCTCGGTGCCGCCGCCGCGCCGGATCTCCAGCGCGGTGAAGCCCGAGTTGAGCAGCGAGGTGATGTCGCGGTCGCGCTGCCAGCCCGAGGGCGAGCCGAGCACCACCGCGATCAGCCGGCGGCCATTGCGCACCGCCGAGGCGGTGAGGGTGAAGCCGCTGTCGTTGGTGAAGCCGGTCTTGATCCCGTCGACACCGGGCACGTTGCCGAGCAGCTTGTTGTGGTTCGCCATCCGCAGCTTGCCATAGGCGAACACCTGCTCGGCGAAGCAGCCATAGCGCGTGGGATGGTTGCGGATCATCGCGGCGGAGAGGATTGCGATGTCCTGCGCCGAGCTGAAATGCGCGGGATCGGGCAGGCCGCTGGCATTGGCATACATCGTCTGCCGCATGCCGAGCTGACGGGCCTTCGCCGTCATCATCTTCGCGAAATTGGCTTCGGTGCCGCCCAGCTTTTCGGCCAGCGCCACCGCCACGTCATTGGCCGACTTGACCGCGACCACCGAGATCGCGTCGGCCACCGACAGCGACTGGCCGATGCCGAGCCCCAGCTTTGACGGGCGCTGCGAGGCGGCGTGCGCCGACATCACCACCCGGTCGTCGAGCTTGAGCCGGCCAGCATCGAGCGCATCGAACACCATATACAAGGTCATCACCTTGGTGATCGACGCGGGATGGCGGATCGCGGTCGCCTGTTCGGCGTAGAGGATCTCGTTGGTGTTGGCGTCCATCAGCACCGTCGCGAAGCGCGGCGCGCCGAGCGGGCTGATCGCCTGTACGGGCGCAGTGGTGATGGTCGTGGCCATGGGCAGCGCGAACGCCATGCAACCGAGCCACCGAAGATACGCAAATCGAGCCACTATCCAGTCCCCTTTTTTATCGACCAGATAGGATTGAATCTAAAGCATTTTCCGGAATTCGCCCAGCCGGTTCGAGCGGACGGATCATGCGGCTCGACTCATTTCAGGCACGGTCCAGCTTGTCGGCATAGATCAGGCGGCCCGGCCCGAGGCGCGCCATGACCTGTGCGAGGTCGCCCTCACCAAAGGCGAAGCAGCCTTCCGAGCGGCCCAGCTTGCCGTGCTGCGCGATCATCTGCTTCTCGGCATACCAGGCACCGTGGATCACGACCGCGCGGGCGCGGGCGTTGCTGTTGGTGGTGTCGAGCCCGTCGATCCGGCGCGAACGGCCATGATTGCCGTAATATTCTTCGGCGGTGACGAAGGCGCCGCTCGACGAGGCCGCCGAGCCCGGGGCGTTCGAGAAGCGCTGCAGCCAGCCGGTGTGGCTGGGGTCCGAGCCGCGGCCATGCGCGACGAGCAGGCTTTCGACCTTGCCGGTGGTGACGTTGAGGAGGTGGAAGCGCGGGGTCGACGAGGGATCGTCGAAATCGCAGATGCCGATCAGGTCCCGGTTCGGGATGCGGGCGATATGCTGGCTCATCGCCGCCAGCGCCCGGGTCCGCACTTCGGGGCGCAGCCGCGGCGTGCCGATGAGCGGAGCGGCCACCGAAGTGCCGCCCATCGCCATCGCCAGTCCGCCAAAGACACCCGCACCCAACAGTCCGCGCCGAGTGATCGGCGTGTCAAAACTATCCTGCAATTGCCCAGCCCGCTCAATAATTGCTTGTTATGAGCAAGATAACAGGCGGGTCTGAAATTTACATTCGACTTATGGTGAATTGTTCCGGGATTGGGCGTCATCGGGCGTGCGGATTGCACGGTTCACCGTAACGGCAAGACGATCTTCGCGATATCGGTCTTATCGTCTTGCCGTCATCGGTCAGCGAACCGCGATCTGGGTCGAGCCTCCGGCGGGTCGCATCATGCGACCGAGCATCGCCTGATCGCGGCCATAGGGATCGCCCACTTCGCGCAGGGTGCCGTCGGGTCCGGCTTCCAGGGTGAAGTAGACGATATAGACCGGCACGCTCTTCTCCAGTTCGAAGCGGACGGTGCGGCGCGGATCGGACAGCGCCTCGTCGAGCGGGGCGCCACCGTCGAGCATCGTCGCCAGTTCCGCGATATTCTCGACCCGGACGCAGCCATGGCTGAGCGCCCGGTTGGTGCGGCCGAAGGCGGCGCGGTTGGGGGTGTCGTGCAGATAGATGGCGTGCGGGTTGGGCATGTCGATCTTGATCCGGCCCAGCGCGTTGGTCGGCCCCGGCGCCTGCTGCACCCGGAAGCTGCCATCGGACAGCTTCTTCCAGGTGAACCCCTTGCCGCGCACGCCGCCGCTCTTGATGATGCTCTGCGGCACCGTCCAGCTGGGATTGGCGACCACGGTCTGGGCGTGGAGCGCGAGCTGCGGGGTCGGGGTCTTGGGCGAGCCGACGATCACGTTGAACGAGGCTTCCTCGCTGCCGTCGTTCATCAGCGACAGGCGGTAGCTGGGCACGTTCACATAGATATAGCGATCGCCCAGGTCGCGCGGCATCCAGCGCCAGCGCTCCATGTTGGTGGCGATCTTCTCGCGCATCATTGGATCGCTGCTGCTCGCATAGGCGGCGCGCAGCGCGCGATACTGGTCGTTGTCGGGCAGCAGGCCGTTCAGCCATTTGCCGAGCCGGTCATGGTCGAGCGCGTCGTTGAGCCCGGCGACCAATGCCTCGGGTGCGACCGGTGCGGCGATGTGCCAGTCGAAAGCCTCGCGGTCGGCGATGCGGCCATTGGCGAAGTCGTTGGCCAGGCGCAGGGCCGCGGCATTGGCGATCGCGTCGACCGTCAGGCCGGTCTGCTTGGCGTCGACCGCGGCGCGCAGCGCCTCGACATTATAGTCGGCGGGGTTGAGGCCTTCGGTGGCCGCCTTGTCGGCGGCTTCGACCAGGTCGCGCAGATCGCCGCGCGACCAGCGGCCCTCGGCCTGCGGGGCAGGGGCCACCGACACCTCGGGCTCGGCGCTCGCGCCGGCCGGGGCTGATCCGTTGAAGGTGACGATGGCAACCGCGGCGAGCGGCAAGGCGGCCAGCCACCTTTTGGCTCCGAAGGGTTTCCGAAGGCGCGCGAACGCCTGGCTGGCGGGGCGAACTGACGTGTCAACGTCGGTGCCGGTACTCCACATGGCAAACCTCCCTGACGATGCCGGGTAAAACGGTCGAAAGGGCGTCTGCGATCCGGGGAGGGGTGCAAAATATAGGTTGGAACCCGGGCGTGGTTTCGGCGGTTGCGCGCGTGTAGAGGAGGAGTCTACCGGCAGCAGATCGAGCCAGCAGGAGCGCAATTGACCGAACCGCCCGAAAGCCGGCTGATCCTCTACGCGGCGCTGGCCGCCAATCTCGGCATCGCCGTCGCCAAATTCGTCGCAGCCGCGGTGACGGGGTCCTCGGCGATGCTGACCGAGGGCTTCCACTCGGTGGTCGACAGCCTCAACCAGCTTCTGCTGCTCTACGGCCAGAAGCGGTCGTCGCAGCCGCCTGATGAGCGTCACCCGCTCGGCTATGGGCGCGAGCTCTATTTCTGGAGCTTCGTCGTCGCGATCCTGATCTTCTCGACCGGCGCCGGCCTGTCGATCTACGAGGGCATCCTCCACATCCAGACCCCCGAGCGGATCCGATCGCCATGGGTCAACTATGTGGTGCTCGCCATCTCGCTGCTGCTGGAAGGGACGAGCTGGACGATCGCGGTGCGCGAATTCGGCGCGGCCAAGGGTGATCTCGGCTGGTGGGAGGCGGTGCATCGGTCGAAGGACCCGCCCAGCTTCATCGTCCTGTTCGAGGATAGCGCGGCGATGTTCGGCCTGTTCGTCGCGGCGGGCGGCATCACCCTCAGCCTCGTCACCGGCGATGCGCGCTGGGACGGCGTTGCCTCGGTGCTGATCGGGCTGGCGCTGGCGGGGGTGGCGATCGCGCTCGCCCGCGAGTCGAAGGAGCTGCTGATCGGCGAGCCCGCCGACCCGGCGCTGGAGGCGGCGATCCGCGCCACGCTCGATCGCCGCCCCGAAGTGACCGGGGTCAACGAGATCACCACCGTCCATATCGGCCCGCAGTCGATCTTCCTCGGCCTGTCGGTCGATTTCGAGGACCGGGTGCCGGTGGGCCGGGTCGAGGCGATGATCGCCGAGACCGAGAGCGAACTGCGCGCGCGCTGGCCCGCGATCCGCGCCATCTACATCAAGCCCCAGGCCGGCCCCGGAGGGAAAAGGTCATGATCGTCATCGTCACGAGCTGTGGAAGCGTCGAGGAAGCCGAGCGGATCGCCGCGGTGCTGGTCGAGGAGCGGCTGGCCGCCTGCGTGCAGATCGCGCCGGTGCGCAGCGTCTATCGCTGGGAGGGGCAAGTGCAGCGTGGTGAGGAATGGCAGCTCCAGATCAAGACCCGCGCCGCGCTGAGCGATTCCGTGGAGGCTCGGGTCAAGGCGCTGCACAGCTATGAGCTGCCCGAGGTCATCGCCCTGTCGGTGCCGGCGGGCTCGGCCGACTATCTCGGCTGGGTCCATGCGGAGACCGGGGGCGACTCGACCGGAGCCCTCTGAGCGGGGACTCGCCCAATGGCGGATGCTGAAACGAGTTCGGCGGGACGATAAGCGGACAGGACAGCCCGTTTCCGGCCTTGTTCGCCCGAAAATCCTGGGGGCCCACCGGTTGACCCGATCCGACTCCTTCTCTATAGGCGCGCCCTGCTCTGGAACGGGTCAGCCGTCCCCGGGCAAGCTTGAACATTGCTGATGCGTGTGATGGCCCGGGGGGTCGGGAACGACCGCCGGGGCTTTCGTGCATTTCCGTTTTGCCTGTTTGCGGGCAGCGGGAGGCAGGTCGGGCATCGGTAAAGTAACTCTAGAGGTGAAGGGCTTCATGCCGACTATCAACCAGCTGATCCGCAAGGGTCGCGAACCGCAGAAGGCCAAATCCAAGGTCCCTGCGATGGAAAAGAACCCGCAGAAGCGCGGCGTTTGCACGCGCGTCTATACGACGACCCCGAAGAAGCCGAACTCGGCGCTGCGCAAGGTGGCCAAGGTCCGCCTGACCAACAGCCGCGAAGTGATCAGCTACATTCCGGGCGAAGGCCATAACCTCCAGGAGCACTCGGTGGTCCTGATCCGCGGCGGCCGTGTGCGCGACCTTCCCGGTGTGCGCTACCACGTTCTCCGCGGCGTGCTCGACACGCAGGGTGTCAAGGATCGCAAGCAGAGCCGTTCGAAGTACGGCGCCAAGCGTCCGAAGTAAGAGGTAGATCGAAATGGCTCGTCGTCGTCGTCCAGAAAAGCGCGAAATCCTTCCCGATCCGAAGTTCGGGGATATCGTGCTCACCAAGTTCATGAACAGCGTCATGCTCGACGGTAAGAAGTCCGTCGCCGAAGGCATCGTCTATGGTGCTTTCGAGACCATCGAAGCCCGCGCCAAGCGCGAGCCGCTCGGTGTGTTCCATGATGCGCTCAACAATGTGAAGCCGGGCATCGAGGTCCGTAGCCGCCGTGTCGGTGGTGCGACCTATCAGGTTCCCGTCGAGGTCCGCCCGGAGCGCTCGCAGGCGCTGGCGATCCGCTGGCTGATCTCGGCCGCGCGGTCGCGTTCGGAGCACACCATGGCCGGCCGCCTGTCGGGCGAGCTCATGGATGCCGCGAACAACCGTGGCAACGCCGTCAAGAAGCGCGAGGACACGCACCGCATGGCGGAAGCGAACCGCGCCTTCTCGCACTACCGCTGGTAATTCCGGCGGGACTCGAAAGAGTCACACTTCATTCCCATATCGTCGGGGACGGGCTTCGGCCTTTCCCCGACATCGGAGTCTAAGATCATGGCCCGCAGCCACCCGCTCGCCAAATATCGCAACATCGGCATCATGGCGCACATCGATGCCGGCAAGACGACCACGACCGAGCGTATCCTTTATTACACCGGCAAGTCGTACAAGATCGGTGAAGTCCATGAAGGCACCGCCACCATGGACTGGATGGAGCAGGAGCAGGAGCGCGGCATCACGATCACGTCGGCCGCGACGACCTGCTTCTGGGACGACCACCGCATCAACATCATCGACACCCCCGGCCACGTCGACTTCACCATTGAAGTCGAGCGTTCGCTGCGCGTGCTCGACGGTGCCGTGGCTTGCTTCGACGGCGTCGCCGGCGTGGAGCCCCAGTCGGAGACCGTCTGGCGCCAGGCCGAGAAGTACAAGGTGCCGCGGATGTGCTTCGTCAACAAGCTTGACCGCACCGGCGCCAACTTCGAGATGTGCGTGGAAATGATCAAGGATCGCCTGGGCGCCCGCCCGGCCGTCCTCTATCTTCCGATCGGCATCGAAGGCGGCTTCAAGGGCCTCGTCGACCTGGTCAACAACAACGCGATCATCTGGCTCGAGGAGAGCCTGGGCGCGAAGTTCGAGATCACCGAGATCCCGGAAGAATATGCCGACAAGGCGGCTCTCGCCCGCGCCGAGCTCATCGAGATCGCCGTCGAGCAGGACGACGATGTCATGGAGCAGTATCTGGAGGGCAACGAGCCCGACGCTGCGACCCTAAAGGCGCTGATCCGCAAGGGCACGCTGAACTTCTCGTTCGTGCCGGTGCTGTGCGGTTCGGCGTTCAAGAACAAGGGCGTCCAGCCCCTGCTCGACGGCGTCGTCGACTATCTGCCGAGCCCGCTCGACATTCCCGACGTGCAGGGCGTCAAGCTCGACGGCGAGACCCCGGACACCCGTCCGGCCGAGGACACCGCGCCGATGTCGGCGCTGGCCTTCAAGATCATGAACGATCCGTTCGTCGGCTCGCTCACCTTCGCGCGCATCTATTCGGGCAAGCTCGAAAAGGGCACCTACCTGAACAGCGTGAAGGACAAGAAGGAAAAGATCGGCCGCATGCTGCTGATGCATGCGAACAGCCGTGAGGACATCGATGAGGCCTATGCGGGCGACATCGTGGCGCTGGCCGGTCTCAAGGAGACCACCACCGGCGATACGCTGTGCTCGCCGACCGCGCCGATCATTCTCGAGCGGATGGAGTTCCCGGACCCCGTCATCGAGCTGTCGGTGGAACCGAAGACCAAGGCCGACCAGGAGAAGATGGGCATCGCCCTCAACCGCCTGGCCGCCGAGGATCCCTCGTTCCGCGTTTCGACCGACCACGAGTCGGGCCAGACCATCATCAAGGGCATGGGCGAGCTCCATCTCGAGATCCTGGTCGACCGCATGAAGCGCGAGTTCAAGGTCGAGGCCAATGTCGGCGCGCCGCAGGTGGCTTACCGCGAATATCTCAAGAAGCCGGTCGAGCTGGTCTACACCCACAAGAAGCAGTCGGGCGGCTCGGGCCAGTTCGGCGAGGTCAAGGTGCAGGTCAAGCCGGGCGAGCGCGGCTCGGGCTTCGTCTTCAAGGACGAGGTCAAGGGCGGCAACATCCCGCGCGAGTACATCCCGTCGGTCGAGAAGGGCATGAAGGAAACCGCCGAGGGCGGCGCGCTCATCGGCTTCCCGATCGTGGACGTCGAAGTGCACCTGATCGACGGTAAGTATCACGACGTCGACTCGTCGGCCCTGGCCTTCGAAATCACGGGCCGCGGCGCGATGCGCGAGGCCGCTCAGAAGGCCGGCATCACCATCCTCGAGCCGATCATGAAGGTCGAGGTTGTGACGCCGGAAGATTATCTGGGTGACGTGATCGGCGACATGAACAGCCGTCGTGGCCAGATCCAGGGCACCGACAGCCGCGGTAACGCACAGGTCGTCGAAGCGATGGTGCCGCTCGCGAACATGTTCGGCTATGTGAACCAGCTTCGCTCGTTCACCCAGGGCCGGGCTCAGTACACGATGCAGTTCTCGCATTACGACGAGGTGCCCGCCAACGTTGCCGAGGAAGTCAAGGCAAAGCTGGCGTAATCCGAAGTTTGAGGTTATGGACGCGTCCGCATCGGGCGGCGCGTCCGGAAATTGATTCGAAGAGAAGAGGCGAAAAATGGCTAAGGCTAAGTTTGAGCGGAACAAGCCGCACTGCAACATCGGCACCATCGGTCACGTCGACCATGGCAAGACCTCGCTGACGGCTGCCATCACCAAGGTCCTCGCCGAGACCGGCGGCGCGACCTTCGTCGACTATGCCAACATCGACAAGGCTCCCGAGGAGCGCGAGCGCGGCATCACCATCTCGACCGCGCACGTCGAGTATGAGACCGAAGCCCGCCACTATGCGCACGTCGATTGCCCGGGCCACGCCGACTATGTGAAGAACATGATCACCGGCGCCGCGCAGATGGACGGCGGCATCCTCGTCGTCTCGGCCACCGACGGCCCGATGCCGCAGACCCGCGAGCACATCCTGCTCGCCCGTCAGGTCGGCGTTCCGGCGCTCGTCGTGTTCATGAACAAGGTCGACCTCGTCGACGACGAAGAGATCCTGGAGCTCGTCGAGCTCGAGGTTCGCGAACTGCTGAGCTCGTACGACTTCCCGGGCGACGACATCCCCGTGATCAAGGGTTCGGCGGTCAAGGCCCTCGACGGCAGCAACGACGAGATCGGCAAGAAGGCCGTCCTCGAGCTGATGGCCGCCGTTGACGCCTACATCCCGCAGCCCGAGCGTCCGCTCGACCGTCCGTTCCTGATGCCGATCGAAGACGTGTTCTCGATCTCGGGTCGCGGCACCGTCGTCACCGGCCGCGTCGAGACCGGCACGGTCAAGGTTGGTGAGGAAGTCGAGATCGTCGGCCTCAAGGACACCCGCAAGACCACCGTCACCGGCGTCGAGATGTTCCGCAAGCTGCTCGACAGCGGCCAGGCGGGCGACAACATCGGTGCGCTGATCCGTGGCGTCGGTCGCGACGAAGTCGAGCGTGGCCAGGTTCTCTGCAAGCCGGGCTCGATCAAGCCGCACACCGAGTTCTCGTCGGAAGTCTACGTGCTGTCGAAGGAAGAGGGTGGCCGTCACACGCCGTTCTTCGCCAACTATCGTCCGCAGTTCTACTTCCGCACCACGGACGTCACCGGTACCGTCGAGCTGCCCGAGGGCACCGAGATGGTCATGCCCGGCGACAACGTTAAGCTCGGCGTCAAGCTGATCGCTCCGATCGCCATGGAAGAGGGCCTGCGCTTCTCGATCCGTGAAGGTGGCCGCACCGTCGGCGCCGGGGTTGTCAGCTCGATCTCGAAGTAATATACGCGCACAAGAATCGGGCCGGCCGGCCCCCTCGGGGGTCGGCCGGTTCGCTTTTTATATTAGATAGAAGCGGTATTTTTGCCGCACGGCTCTTTCGCATCGGTGTAGGACATGGAAACGCAGAATATTCGTATTCGCCTGAAGGCTTTTGATCACCGCGTGCTCGATCAGGCCACTGGCGACATTGCAGACACCGCCCGCCGTACCGGCGCGCTCATCCGTGGTCCGATCCCGCTGCCCACCCGCATCGAGAAGTTCACCGTGAACCGCGGCCCGCACATCGACAAGAAGTCGCGCGAGCAGTTCGAGGTGCGGACCTACAAGCGTCTCCTGGACATCGTTCAGCCCACCCCGCAGACCGTCGATGCGCTGATGAAGCTCGACCTCGCCGCGGGTGTTGATGTTGAGATCAAACTGGCCTAAGAGGCCAGCTCTGCGCGGGGGCGAATCGCTCCCGCGCTAGTCATTTGCTTCTCCGCCCAGGGAAACTTGAACGGATCGAGGCGTGACGAAAGAACAAGGGATACCGACCGCCTGATCTTCGGAGAAGGAACGGTGCCTGGTCCCCGCCTTTCGCAGTGATGCGGAAACCATGCCCAGGCGGGGGCTATCGAAAATTGGGCATTGGGGGCTTCGGTTGATACCGGGGCTTTTTTCGTTGGCACGCTCGCCGCTAACGCGAGCCTCTGTTGTTGGAAGGAACGGATCATGCGCACAGGCGTGATCGCAAAGAAGATGGGTATGACCCGCCTGTTCCAGGATGATGGTCGGCATGTGCCGGTGACCGTCCTGGCGCTGGAGAATGTACAGGTTGTGGCTCGCCGTGAGCAGGGTCGTGACGGCTATGTCGCCGTCCAGCTCGGCGCCGGTTCGGCCAAGCCGAAGAACCTCACCAAGCCGGAGCGCGGCCATTTCGGCAAGGCCGAAGTGGAACCGAAGGCGATCCTCGCCGAGTTCCGCGTGACGGAAGAGGGCCTGCTCGACGTGGGCGCGGAGCTTTCCGCCGACCATTATGTCGCGGGTCAGTTCGTCGACATCCAGGGCACCACCCAGGGTAAGGGTTTCGCGGGCGGCATGAAGCGTTGGGGCTTCGGCGGTCTGCGCGCCACCCACGGTGTCTCGGTCTCGCACCGTTCGCTCGGTTCGACCGGTAACCGCCAGGATCCGGGCCGCGTCTTCAAGAACAAGAAGATGGCCGGTCAGATGGGTGACAAGCTGCGCACCCAGCAGAACCTCGAGATCGTCCAGACCGACGCCGAGCGTGGTCTGCTCTTCGTGAAGGGCTCGGTGCCCGGTTCGAAGGGTGGCTGGCTCCTGGTCAAGGACTCGGTCAAGATCGCTGCTCCCAAGGATGCGCCGTTCCCGGCCGGTCTGAAGGCCGCCGCCAACAGCAACAACGCGCCTGCCGAGACCCCCGCCGAAGAGGCTGTGGCTCCCGAGGCCACCGAAGGCCAGGAGGGCTGAGCATGAAGATCAAGGTTCAGACCCTCGACGCCAAGGCGTCGGGCGACATCGAGCTCAACGACGACGTGTTCGCCGTCGAGCCGCGCGCCGACATCCTGGCTCGCGTCGTCCAGTGGCAGCTCCACAACCGTCGCGCCCCGGCGCGTGCGGCCCGCGAGCGTTCGGACGTTGCCCGCACGGGCAAGAAGTTCGGTCGCCAGAAGGGCGGCGGTACCGCTCGTCACGGCGATCGCCGCGCCCCCGTCTTCATCGGCGGTGGTAAGGCTCATGGTCCGCGTGCCCGCGTGTTCGAAAACAGCCTCAACAAGAAGGTCCGCGCACTGGGCCTGAAGATGGCGCTGTCGTCGAAGGCCAAGGATGGCAAGCTGATCGTGCTCGACACGCTCGAGCTCAAGGACGCCAAGACCAAGGCGCTGATCGCGAAGATTGGTACGCTCGGCTTCGGCAAGAACGCGCTGGTGATCGATGGCGAAGCCGTCGACAACAGCTTCCGTCTCGCCTCGTCGAACATCCACACGATCAACGTGCTGCCGGCCGTCGGTGCCAATGTGTACGACATTCTGAAGCATGAGACGCTGGTGCTGACGCGCGCCGCTGTCGAGAAGCTGGAGGCGCGCTTCAATGGCTAAGAAGGAAGCCGTGGTGGAAAACCGCCACTATGACGTGGTGCTTCGGCCCCACATCACCGAGAAGACGACGCTGCTCTCGGAGCATAACGCCGTGGTGTTCCAGGTTGCGGGCGATGCCAGCAAGCCGGAGATCAAGGCCGCTGTCGAAGCCCTGTTCAACGTCAAGGTCACCGGCGTGAACACGATCGTCTCGAAGGGCAAGACGAAGCGCTGGAAGGGTGCTCCCTACAAGCGCTCCGACGTGAAGAAAGCCATCGTGACGCTGGCCGAAGGCCAGTCGATCGACGTGACGACGGGAATCTGACGCCATGGCGCTGAAGCATTATAACCCGACGAGCCCGGCCCGCCGTGGCCTGATCCTCGTCGACAAGTCGGGCCTGTTCAAGGGCAAGCCCGTCAAGGCGCTGACCGAAGGCAAGCGCAAGTCGGGTGGCCGCAACAACCAGGGCCACGCCACTGCGCGCGGCATCGCGGGCGGCCACAAGCAGAAGTACCGGATCATCGACTTCAAGCGTCGCAAGTGGGACCAGCCCGCGACCGTCGAGCATCTTGAGTATGACCCGAACCGTTCGGCTTTCATCGCGCTGGTGAAGTATGAGGATGGCGAGCTCGCCTACATCATCGCTCCGCAGCGTCTCGCCGCCGGCGACGTGATCGTCGCGGCGAAGAAGACCGACACCAAGCCGGGCAACGCGATGGAAATCGGTCAGGCTCCGGTCGGCACGATCGTCCACAACGTCGAGATGAAGCCCGGCAAGGGCGGTCAGATCGCACGTGCGGCGGGCACCTATGTGCAGATCGTCGGTCGCGACAAGGGCATGGTGATGGTCCGCCTGAACTCGGGCGAGCAGCGCTACATCCGTTCGGATTGCATGTGCACCGTCGGTGCCGTGTCGAACCCGGACAACGCGAACCAGAACCTGGCGAAGGCCGGCCGCAACCGCTGGCTCGGCAAGCGTCCGCTGACCCGTGGCGTCGCCAAGAACCCGGTCGACCACCCGCATGGCGGCGGTGAAGGCCGCACCTCGGGCGGCCGTCATCCGGTCACCCCGTGGGGCAAGCCCACCAAGGGTGCGCGGACCCGCCACAACAAGGCGACCGACAAGTTCATCATCCGTTCGCGCCACGCGAAGAAGAAGAGGTAATCCATGGCCCGTTCCGTCTGGAAAGGTCCGTTCGTCGATCTCCACCTTCTCCGGAAGGCGGAAGGCGCTCAGGACAGTGGCGCGCGCGCTCCGATCAAGACCTGGTCGCGTCGCTCGACCATTCTGCCGCAGTTCGTTGGTCTGACGTTCAGCGTCTACAACGGCCGCAAGTTCGTCCCTGTCTCGGTCAACGAGGACATGGTTGGTCACAAGCTGGGTGAGTTCGCGCCGACGCGTTACTTCCCCGGCCATGCCGACAAGAAGGGTAAGCGCTGATGTCGAAGCCCGCAGCTCCGCGCCGGGTCGGTGAGAAGGAGGCCCTTGCGGTCGCCACCACCGTTCGCGGCAGCCCGTACAAGCTCAATCTCGTCGCGGGTCTGATCCGCGGCAAGAAGGCCGGTGACGCGCTCAACATCCTCACCTTCTCGAAGAAGGCGATGGCGGTGGACGTGCGCAAGGTGCTCGCTTCGGCGATCGCCAACGCCGAGAACAACCACAACCTCGACGTCGACGCGCTCGTCGTGAAGGAAGCTTCGGTCGGCAAGTCGATCGTCATGAAGCGCTTCGCCACCCGCGGCCGCGGCAAGTCGACCCGCATCATCAAGCCGTTCGCGCGCCTCCGGGTCGTCGTTCGCGAGCAGCAGGAAGAGGCTGAATAACATGGGTCAGAAGTCCAACCCCATCGGCATGCGGCTGCAGATCAACCGCACCTGGGACAGCCGCTGGTATGCTGACGGCGCCGACTATGGTCGTCTGCTGCTCGAGGATCTGAAGATCCGCAAGCACATCATGAAGGCGATCCCGCAGGCCGCGATCTCGAAGGTCGTGATCGAGCGTCCGGCCAAGCTGTGCCGCATCTCGGTCTATGCCGCCCGTCCGGGCGTCATCATCGGCAAGAAGGGCGCCGACATCGAGAAGCTTCGCCGCGCGCTCGGCAAGATGACCTCGTCGGAAGTCTCGCTGAACATCGTCGAGATCCGCAAGCCCGAGATCGACTCGAAGCTCGTGGCCCAGGGCGTCGCCGATCAGCTCGAGCGTCGTATCGCCTTCCGTCGCGCCATGAAGCGCGCGGTGCAGTCGGCGCTGCGTCTCGGTGCCGAGGGCATCCGGATCACCTGCGCCGGCCGTCTGGGCGGCGCCGAGATCGCTCGGACCGAGTGGTATCGCGAAGGCCGTGTGCCGCTGCACACCCTGCGCGCCAATGTCGACTATGCCGAAGCCGAAGCCCACACCGCCTATGGCGTGTGCGGTATCAAGGTCTGGATCTTCAAGGGTGAGATCCTGGGCCATGATCCGATGGCCCAGGACCGGCTCATGATGGAAGCTCAGACGTCGGGGGTCCGGCCGGCGCGATAAGGGGTTTCCCCTTATCAGCGTCGCCTGATCGACCGGACAATCGGTGTCAGAAGGCGATAGAAAATGCTGCAACCAAAGCGCACCAAATTTCGTAAGGCCCACAAGGGTCGCATCCACGGCAACGCGCCCGGCGGCGCCACGCTGAACTTCGGCTCGTTCGGCCTCAAGGCTCTCGAGCCGGACCGGATCACCGCCCGCCAGATCGAGGCGGCCCGCCGCGCTATCACGCGTCACATCAAGCGCCAGGGGCGTCTGTGGATCCGCGTGTTCCCCGACGTTCCGGTTTCGTCGAAGCCGGCCGAAGTCCGCATGGGCTCGGGTAAGGGTTCGCCGGAATTCTGGGCGGCTCGCGTCAAGCCCGGCCGTATCCTGTTCGAGCTGGACGGCGTGCCCGGCCCGCTCGCCCGCGTCGCTTTCGAGCGTGCGATGGAAAAGCTGCCGATCAAGACCAAGGTCGTCGCCCGCTTCGGCGAGTCGATCTACGAGGACGCATAAGATGGCCAAGATTGCCGATCTCACTGCCAAGACCGACGATCAGCTCGCCCAGGATCTGAGCGAACTGAAGCGCGAGCAGTTCAACCTGCGCTTCCAGGCGGCCACCAGCCAGCTCGAGAAGCCGAGCCGCGTGAAGGAGGTCCGTCGGACCATCGCGCAGATCAAGACCCTGCAGACGCAGCGTGCCGCTGCGGTTGCTAAGTAAGGAGCGCCAGCCATGCCGAAGCGCGTGCTGACCGGAACGGTGGTCTCCGACAAGACCGACAAGACCGTGGTTGTGAAAGTCGAACGTCGCGTGAAGCACGCGCTGTACGGCAAGATCATCAAGCGGTCTAAGAAGTATCACGCCCACGACGAGACGAATGAGTATCGTGAGGGTGAGACGGTGCGTATCGAAGAGACCGCACCGATTTCGAAGCTCAAGACGTGGAAGGTGATCGAGCGGGTTGATACCCACGCGACGCCGAACCACGCCTGATTAGTGGAAGGGTCTGAACAATGATCCAGATGCAGACGAACCTCGACGTCGCTGACAACAGCGGTGCCAAGAGGGTGCAGTGCATCAAGGTGCTGGGCGGTTCCAAGCGCCGTTTCGCGACCGTTGGCGACGTTATCGTCGTCTCGATCAAGGAAGCGGCTCCGCGCGGCAAGGTTAAGAAGGGTGACGTGCATCGCGCGGTCATCGTGCGCACCGCGAAGGACATTCATCGTCCCGACGGTTCGACGATCCGTTTCGATGGCAATGCCGCCGTTCTGATCAACAAGAACAGCGGTGAGCCGATCGGCACCCGCATCTTCGGTCCGGTGGTTCGCGAGCTCCGTGCCAAGAACCACATGAAGATCATCTCGCTTGCTCCTGAGGTGCTGTAATGTCTGCGCTGAAGATCAAGAAGGGTGACAAGGTCGTCGTCCTGTCCGGTAAGGACAAGGGCAAGACCGGCGAAGTCACGAAGGCTTTCCCGAAGGAAGCCAAGGTGATCGTGTCGGGCGTCAACGTTTCGACCCGCCACCGCAAGCCGAGCCAGGCCAACCCGCAGGGTGGCCTCGAGCGCGTCGAAGCGCCGATGCATGTCTCGAAGGTCGCGATCGCGACCGCCGACGGCAAGCCCTCGCGCGTGCGGTTCGAGATCAAGGACGGCAAGAAGGTCCGCGTCGCGGTCAAGACCGGGGAGACGATCAATGGCTGATGCCTACACGCCCCGCTTCCGGAAGCTCTATGACGAGACGATCGTCAAGGCGATGACCGAGAAGTTCGGCTACACCAATCCCATGCAGGTGCCCAAGATCACCAAGATCGTCCTGAACATGGGCGTTGGTGAGGCCACGCAGGACAAGAAGAAGGTCGAGCAGGCCGCGCAGGAAATGACCCTGATCGCTGGCCAGAAGTCGGTCATCACCAAGGCGAAGAAGTCGATCGCGCAGTTCAAGCTGCGTGAAGGCATGCCGATCGGCGCGAAGGTCACCCTCCGCCGCGAGCGCATGTACGAGTTCCTCGACCGGTTCGTGACCGTGGCTCTGCCGCGCGTTCGCGACTTCCGTGGCCTCAGCGCCAAGTCGTTCGACGGTCGTGGCAACTATGCCACCGGCCTGAAGGAGCAGCTGATCTTCCCGGAGATCAGCTACGACAAGGTCGACAAGATTCGCGGTATGGACGTCATCATCGCCACCACGGCGGAAACCGACGATGAGGCGCGCGAGCTGCTGCGCCTGTTCGGCTTCCCCTTCCCGGTGGAAAATCAGGATCAGAAGCAGGCCGCGTAAGCGGTCTGCTGGATAAGGAAGAACTTAAGTCATGGCGAAACTGAGTTCGATCAACAAGAACGAGCGTCGCAAGAAGCTGGTCAAGGCTTATGCGGGTAAATATGCGCGCCTCAAGGCGGTCGCGGACGACGAGAGCAAGGACGAGACGGAGCGCCTGATCGCGCGCCTGAAGCTCGCCGAGATCCCGCGCAATGCGAATCCGACCCGCGTGCGCAACCGTTGCGAGGTGACGGGCCGTCCGCGTGCCTATTACCGCAAGTTCCGGCTTTGCCGTGTGCAGCTCCGGGAACTGGCCAACAAGGGCCTGATCCCCGGCGTCACCAAGTCGAGCTGGTAAGGAACCAAAGAAGATGGCTCTGACCGATCCCCTGGGTGATCTGCTCACCCGCATCCGCAATGGGCAGCGCGCCCGCAAGGACAGCGTGCTTTCGCCCGCGTCGAAGCTGCGCGCCCGTGTGCTCGACGTTCTTCAGCGCGAAGGCTACATCCGTGGCTACAGCGAAGAAGACGTCGCCGGCCATAACGGCCTGCGCATCGAGCTGAAATATTTCGAAGGGCAGCCTGCGATCCAGCATGTCGCCCGCGTCTCCAAGCCGGGCCGCCGCGTCTATTCGGGTTCCAAGGAACTCCCGCGCGTCCGCAACGGCCTGGGCATCACCATCGTCTCGACGCCCAAGGGCGTTCTGTCCGACGCGGAAGCGCGCGAACAGAATGTCGGCGGCGAGGTTCTCGCGGAGGTCTTCTGATGAGCCGCATTGGTAAGAAGCCGGTCCCCGTGCCGGCCGGCGTCACCGCCGCGATCGAAGGCAAGACGCTTTCGGTCAAGGGTCCGAAGGGCACCCTCGCCATCGCGCTGGCCGACGAAGTCAGCTACGCGATCGAGGACGGCTCGATCTCGGTCCAGCCGATCAACGACACCAAGCGTTCGCGCTCCTTCTGGGGCATGCAGCGTACCCTGGTGCAGAACCTGATCGTTGGCGTGACCGAGGGCTATTCGAAGACCCTCCAGATCACCGGCGTCGGTTATCGTGCCAACGTCCAGGGCAAGAACCTGAAGCTGCAGCTCGGCTACAGCCATGATGTCGATTTCGTGATCCCCGAGGGCATCACGATCGCGACCCCGGATCAGACCACGGTCAACATCTCGGGCATCGACAAGCAGAAGGTTGGCCAGGTGGCCGCGGAAATCCGCCGTTGGCGCAAGCCGGAGCCCTATAAGGGCAAGGGCATCAAGTACGCCGGCGAGTACATCTTCCGCAAGGAAGGGAAGAAGAAGTAATGGGCAAGTCTCTCTCTCTCTTCGAGCGCCGTCGTCGGCGCGTCCGCACCGCGCTTCGCGCCCGTGGCGGTCTGCGTCCGCGTCTCTCGGTGCACCGTTCGGGCCGTCACATCTACGCTCAGGTGATCGACGACGAGGCCGGCCGCACGCTGGCCGCTGCGTCGACCCTCGACAAGGATCTGAAGGGTGCGACCGGCGCCACCACCGATGCTGCGGCTTCGGTCGGCAAGGCGGTCGCCGAGCGCGCCAAGGCGGCGGGCGTCACCCAGGTGGTGTTCGACCGTGGCGGCTTCCTCTTCCATGGTCGCGTCAAGGCGCTGGCCGATGCGGCCCGCGAAGGCGGATTGGAGTTCTAAATGGCTGACGAAAACGAAATCCAGGCCGGCGCTCCGGCGGAAGCCACTCCCGGCGCCGAAGGCCAGGGCGAGCGTCGCGGCCGTGGCGGCCGTGGCCGTGGCGGCAACGATCGCGGCGGTGGCCGTGGCCGTGATGGCAACCGTGGCCGTCGTGACGACCGCAACAAGAATGCGGAAGAGCAGGGCGAAGAGCTGATCGAAAAGCTCGTCCACATCAACCGCGTCTCGAAGACCGTGAAGGGCGGTAAGCGCTTCGGTTTCGCCGCGCTCGTCGTCGTTGGCGACGGCAAGGGCCGCGCCGGCTTCGGTCATGGCAAGGCGCGCGAAGTGCCGGAAGCCATCTCGAAGGCGACCGCTTCGGCCAAGAAGGCGATGGTCCGCGTGCCGCTGCGCGAAGGCCGTACCCTGCATCATGATGGCAACGGCCATTTCGGTGCGGGCCGGGTGACCCTCCGCACCGCGCCTCCGGGTACCGGCATCATCGCCGGTGGTCCGATGCGCGCCATCTTCGAGAGCCTCGGCGTTGCCGACGTGGTGACCAAGTCGGTCGGCACCTCGAACCCCTACAACATGATCCGTGCGACCTTCGAGGCGCTCAAGGATCAGACGTCGCCGAAGTCGGTTTCGCAGCGCCGTGGCAAGAAGATCGCCGACCTCCTGGGTCGTAGCGGTGTTTCGGCCCCGGTCGCCGAGGCCGAAGCGGCTGCGATCACGGAGTAAGCGAGCATGGCTGGCAAGACCCTCAAGGTGACCCAGATCGGTTCGCCGATCCGTCGTACCGCCGACCAGCGCGCGACGCTGATCGGTCTGGGCCTCAACAAGATGCACCGGTCGCGCGAGCTCGAGGATACCCCCTCGGTTCGTGGCATGATCGCCAAGGTGCAGCACATGGTGAAGGTCGAGGACTGATCCTCGTCTGACATCGCCGGGCCCGGGGCTGACGCTTTCGGGGCTGGCAAAAGATTCGGAAGGGGGCTAATGGCCCCCTTCCTCTATTCAGCGCGAACATAGCGAAAGCGAGTGCACGACATGAAACTGAACGAAATCCGCGACAATCCCGGTGCCCGCAAGAGCCGCGTCCGCGTCGGCCGTGGTATCGGCTCGGGCCTGGGCAAGACTGCCGGCCGCGGCCAGAAGGGCCAGACCAGCCGCTCGGGCGTGTCGATCAACGGCTTCGAGGGCGGTCAGATGCCGCTCCACATGCGCATCCCGAAGCGCGGCTTCAACAACATCTTCGCCAAGGATTATGCCGAGGTGAACCTGGGCGCGATCCAGAAGCTCGTCGACGGCGGCAAGCTGGAGACCAAGGGCGTGATCGATCACGCCGCGCTCCAGGCGGCCGGTGTCGCCCGTGGTGGCAAGGACGGCGTCCGCATCCTGGGCAAGGGCGAGCTGACCGCGAAGCTTTCGTTCAAGGTCGCCGGCGTGTCGGCCGGTGCCAAGGCCGCGATCGAGAAGGCCGGCGGTTCGGTCGAGGTGATCGAGGTGGTTCCGGCCGCCGAGAAGGCCGCTGCCAAGCACCGCACCGTCCAGAAGGCGCGCGCTGCCGACAAGGAAGCCAAGAAGGCCGCCAACAAGGGCTGATACGGGTTCGCCCGTCGTCCTGGCGCTTTCGGGCTGACAAGCTGAAAGCACACATTATATGAGGCGGCGGCTAGACCTATCAGGTCTGCCGCCGTTTCCATTTCCGGGGTCTGAAAACAAGATGGCATCCGCAGCCGAACAAATGGCCGCCAACATCAGCCTGAGCCAGTTCGCCAAGGCGACCGAGCTCAAGAAACGCCTGTGGTTCACCCTGGGCGCGCTGATCGTTTTCCGTCTCCTCAGCCATGTGCCGCTGCCGGGCCTCGACCCGCGCGCGCTGCAGACGCTGTTCGACACGACCAAGGGTGGCGTGCTCGATTTCTTCAACGCCTTCTCGGGCGGCTCGCTGACCCGCATGTCGCTGATCGCGCTCGGCGTGATGCCCTACATCACCGCCTCGATCGTGGTGCAGCTCGCCACTTCGCTGTCGCCGACCCTCGGCGCGCTGAAGAAGGAAGGCGAAAGCGGCCGCAAGAAGCTGAACCAGTACACCCGCTACGGCACGGTGCTGCTGACCGGCATCCAGGGCTATTTCATCGCGGTCGGCCTCGAGACCTGGGGCGCCAGCGCCGGAATGGAAGCGGTGGTCATCGACCCCTATCTCTTCCGCGCCACCACGGTGATCTCGCTGATCGGCGGCACGATGTTCCTGATGTGGCTGGGTGAGCAGATCACCAGCCGCGGCATCGGCAACGGCATCTCGCTGATCATCATGGCCGGCATCGTCTCGCAGCTGCCCACCGCGCTCGCGAACCTGTTCGAGGGCGGTCGCACCGGCTCGCTGAGCCCGATGTTCATCCTCCTCGCGGTCGGCGGCGTCGTCGCGCTCGTCGCGGGCATCGTCTTCATGGAACGCGCCCAGCGCCGCGTGCTGATCCAGTATCCCAAGCGCCAGACCGCGCGCGGGATGATGCAGGCGGACAAGAGCCACCTGCCGCTGAAGATCAACACCGCCAACGTGATCCCGCCGATCTTCGCGTCGTCGCTGCTGCTGATGCCGCTGACGGTCAGCCAGTTCGCCGGCCAGCGCTCGGCGGGCGAGAGCATGTGGGGCGACTTCGTCATCGCCCTCAACCAGTATCTGCACCACGGCACCCCGCTCTATATGGGCCTCTATGCCGCCGGCATCATCTTCTTCTGCTTCTTCTACACCGCGGTTGTGTTCAACCCGGAGGAGACGGCGGAGAATCTGAAGCGCCAGGGCGGCTTCATTCCCGGCATCCGCCCGGGCAAGAACACGGCCGATTATCTGGATTATGTGCTGACCCGCATCACCGTGCTCGGGGCGGCCTATCTGACCTTCATCTGCCTGGTGCCGGAATATGTGACATCGCACTATGGTCTGGGTATCGCCCTGGGCGGCACCAGCCTACTCATCGTCGTGAACGTGACGATCGATACGGTCACCCAGATCCAGAGTCATCTGCTCGCCCATCAATATGGCGACCTGATCAAGAAGGCTAAACTGAAGGGGGGATATAGGCGTTGAACATCATCCTGCTGGGACCGCCCGGCGCCGGCAAGGGGACGCAGGCGTCGAAACTCGTGGCCGATCGCGGCATGGTGCAGCTTTCCACCGGCGACATGCTGCGCGCCGCGGTGAAGGCCGGCACCCCCATTGGTCTTAAGGCCAAGGCCGTGATGGATGCCGGCGAGCTGGTTTCGGACGAGATCGTCTCGGGCCTGATCGGCGAGAAGCTGGACAGCATGGCAGCCGGCGAGGGGGCGATCTTCGACGGCTATCCGCGCACCGAGGCCCAGGCCCACTCGCTCGACGAGATCCTGCAGAGCCGCGGCCGCAGCCTGGACCATGTGATCGAGCTGGAAGTGAACGAGGACGCGCTCGTCGAGCGCATCACCGGTCGCTACACTTGCGCCAATTGCGGCGAGGGCTATCACGACAGGTTCAAGCTGCCGAAGGTCGAGGGCACCTGCGACAAATGCGGTTCGACCGAGTTCAAGCGCCGTCCCGACGACAATGAGGAAACGGTGCGGACCCGCATGGCCGAGTATCGCGCCAAGACCGCGCCGATCCTGCCGATCTACGAGGCCCGCGGCCTGGTGAAGCGGGTCGACGGCATGGCCGAGATGGACGAGGTCTCCGCCCAGATCGCTGGCATCCTCGACGGCTGAGGGCTCCCGGGCCCCGATCCTGAGCGGCGGGAGCGCTTTGCGCTTCCGCCCAAGCCGTCGATCGGCTGTCCCGAAAACCGCCGGATTGTTGCTGTCGCGTAATCGAAGGCCTTTGGCTTTTCGGCCGATTTGGTGCATGCTCCGCCGATAATGGAGCGCCCAGCCCTAATGGAGCAGCAGCAACCGGTCAGGAGACGGCGGCGAAGGCGGCGGCGGCGATCGTCGCTGATCAGGCGCGAGACGATCGCCTGGGTCACCTATATGATCAGCCTTAGCCAGCGCGCCTGGCGCTGGGCCGGGCTGGTGCTGCTGGTGGCGCTGATCCTGTTCCTCGGCCTCGGCGCGCCATTGCTGCCGGTCGAGCGGATTCTCTCCATCTGGGGGCATTGGTAGACGCTCGGCGCTACGGCCTGCTGACGATTTTATGACAGGCTGATTTTGCTGGCCGATTTGCTGCGATGCGGCGGTTTTTCGGCGGCCGCGGGCGCGCGCCGGCGCGTCGTGGAAAGTCCTTGCTCAGACGGGAAAATCGCGGGATGCCTTCCCCTACGGATGCCGAGTCCCGCGGTGAAAGGGGTTAGGGTCCTGAGGAGCAGGGGAAAAATCTATGGCCGTGTCTGATCATGTCGACCTCCCGACGTTCATCGAGGGGGTGAAGAAGCGCAACCCGGGCCAGCCCGAGTTCGTCCAGGCGGTGACCGAAGTCGCGCAGGACATCTACGAGTTCATCGCCGACAAGGAAGAATATCACAAATATCAGATCCTGCGCCGCATCGCCGAGCCGGACCGGGTGATCAGCTTCCGCGTCTGCTGGGAAGACGACAACGGCAATATCCGCGTGCAGCGTGGCTGGCGCGTCCAGAACAACAATGCGATCGGCCCCTATAAGGGCGGCATCCGCTTCCACCCCTCGGTGACCGAGAGCGTGCTGAAGTTCCTGGCCTTCGAGCAGACCTTCAAGAACGCGCTGACCGGCCTGCCCATGGGCGGCGGCAAGGGCGGCTCGAACTTCAACCCGAAGGGCAAGAGCGCCAACGAAGTGATGCGCTTCTGCCAGAGCTTCATGAACGAGCTCTATCGCCACATCGGTGCCGATGTGGACGTGCCGGCCGGCGACATCGGCGTCGGCGGCCGCGAGATCGGCTATATGTTCGGCCAGTACAAGCGGCTGACCAACGAGTTCACCGGCGTGCTGACCGGCAAGGGCCTGGAATATGGCGGCTCGCTGATCCGCACCGAGGCGACCGGTTATGGCGCGACCTACTTCCTGCACGAGATGCTCAAGCATGCCGGCAAGGATCTGGTCGGCCTCAACGCCGTCATCTCGGGTTCGGGCAATGTCGCGACCCATGCGGCCGAGAAGGTGAACCAGCTCGGCGGCAAGGTGCTGACCCTGTCGGACTCCGAGGGCTATATCTACGATCCGGACGGCATCACCCAGGAGAAGGTCAACTGGGTCAAGGACCTGAAGACCAGGAAGCGCGGCCGCATCTCCGAATATGTGAAGGAGTTCAAGGGCGCGAAATTCTTCGGTGACGGCGCCCGTCCGTGGAGCGTGCCGTGCGATGTCGCGCTGCCCTGCGCCACCCAGAACGAACTCAACGAGGAAGAGGCCAAGGTCCTGGTCAAGAATGGCGTCATCGCGGTGTCGGAAGGCGCCAACATGCCGACCACGCTCGAAGGCACCCATGTCTTCAAGAAGGCCAAGGTGCTGTTCGCGCCCGGCAAGGCCGCCAATGCCGGCGGCGTCGCGGTGTCGGGCCTCGAGATGAGCCAGAACTCGGCGCGCATCTCGTGGAAGGAGGAGGAGCTTCAGCGCCTCCTGCTCGACATCATGCAGGGCATCCACCGCAGCTGCCTGGAATATGGCGCGACCGCGGGCGACAGCTATGTCGACTATGTGAAGGGCGCCAATATCGGCGGCTTCAAGAAGGTGGCCGACGCGATGCTCGCTTATGGCGTCGTCTGATCGATCGCTTTCGATCGCATGAGGGAAGGGGGCGTCCGCCGGTGCGGGCGCCCTTTTCTTTTGAGCGACGAATGTCCATGAGGGGGCGGAGTGGCGTGGAGGCGGTGATGAAAAGGCTGATGGTGCTGTTGGCGGCCGTGCTGCTGTGCGTCGCCATCGTCCGCATCGCCGGGCAGGAGAAATCCTCGTCCGCCGCCTCGATCGCAGGTTCGGGCAATGTCATCGAGACCGCCGCCACCGCCGCGCAGCCCTCGCCGCGCCAGCCGACCAGCTATGGCGTCAACCTGTTCTCGCCGGCCTATTGGAGCAATGAGCGCGCCTTCATGAACCTCGCCGCGGGCGGGGCCTGGCGCTCGATCCACACCAACTGGAGCGATTTCGATCCGGCGCGGATCGATCGCTTCGGCACCATATTGTCGCTGAACCCGGGCGAGAATGTCGCGCTCGCGCTCACCAAGCCGCCGGCGGCGTTCCGTGGCGACGTGGCCGTGCGCTGCACCTATCAGGGCAAGGGCGTCGTCGCCGGTGTCGGCATGAGCGGCCTTCATGCCACGCCGGGCCGGCTCGACTTCATCTGGCAGAAGGACAATCTGACCTCGCATTTCCGCATCGATGCCACCGATCCGGTCGATCCGATCCGCAACATCGATTGCCGCGAGGCCAATGCCGATCCCAAGGCGCTGTTCGACCCTGCCTTCGTCAACACGCTGCGCGCCTTCAAGTCGGTGCGTTTCATGGACTGGCAGCAGTCCAATGCGAACATGGCTGGCAACTGGGCGCAGCGGACCCCGCCGCAGGCGACGATCCAGGCCTCGATGCAGGGTGTCGCGATCGAGCATATGGTGACGCTTGCGAACCTGGCGAAGTTCGACCCCTGGTTCGTGCTGCCGTGGAAGAGCGAACCCAATTATGTCGAGAATTTCGCGCGCTATGTGCACGATCATCTCGAGCCGGGCCGCACCGCCTATATCGAGGTGGGCAACGAGATCTGGAACAACGACTTTCCGGCCTCGCGCCAGGCGCTGGCCGAGGGGCAGGTGCGCAACCTGGGCAAGACCGAGCCCGAGGCGCGGATGCGCCGCTACGGGCAGCGCAGCGTGGAGGTGTTCAAGGTCTGGGAGCGGGTGTTCGCCGACAATCCCAAGCGGATCGTACGGATCTTGTCGGGCCAGAATGCCTGGCCCGAGCCGATCCTCTACGCGCTCGATTTCCAGGACACGGCGGCGCATGTCGATGCGCTGGCGAGCGCGCTCTATTTCGGCCAGGACATGATGGCCGATCCGGCCACCGATACCAGCAACCTCACCCCGCTGTTCGCCAAGCTCAACGCTTCGATCGCCGACACCTATGGCACCGCGCGGCGCTTCAAGAAGATCGCCGACAGCCGCGGCCTGCGCTTCCTGGGCTATGAGGGCGGCCAGCATGTCAGCTATGCCGGGCCCGACGTTGCCTTCAGTGGCCGGCTCAACCGCGATCCGCGCATGGGCGAGGCGTTCCGCATCTTCCTGGCGGGCTGGGATCGCGACTTCGGCGATCTGCTGCTGATCTATCACCTGACCAGCCCGATCGGCCGCTCGGCCAGTTTCGGCCTGCGCGAATATAGCGGCCAGCCGATCGCGGAGACCCCCAAGCTCAAGGCCCTGATCGACGCGATCGCCGCCACGAAGAGCCTGCCGGCGCGCTAAAGCCGGGTCCGGGGCCGGGCGCGGCACCCATCCGGTGGGCCGAGCAGATGCCGGTTTCCCCTCCGGCCATTTTGCGCTATAGAGGAGGGCAGGGGGCGTTCCCGCCTTTTGCGTGGCTTGCTCGTGATGAGCGATTGCTGTTCCCTTTCCGGCGTCATCCGCTTGACAGCCGGAGACTCGACCTTTAGTGACGCTCCTTCCCAAACCGCTCTGACCGGTACCGCTTCGTGCGCGTGCCGCGTTTGCTGCGTTCCGGGAGGCGGCCCCGGTCCAATGGGGCGAGCGTAGAGATGGGGTGGACTGCCAGCCACCCCGTGGAGCAGGAGAATAGCACAGTGGCACGTATTGCGGGTGTAAATATCCCGACCAACAAGCGCGTCGAAATCGCGCTGACCTACATTCACGGCATTGGCCCGGCCAAGGCTAAGGAAATCACCGCCAAGCTCGGTATCGAGCCGCAGCGTCGCGTTCAGGACCTCAGCGATCAGGAAGTTCTCCAGATCCGCGAGGCGATCGACGCCAGCTACACCGTCGAGGGCGATCTTCGCCGTCAGGTGGCGATGAACATCAAGCGCCTCATGGACCTCGCCTGCTATCGCGGCCTGCGTCACCGCAAGGGCCTGCCGGTCCGCGGCCAGCGCACGCATACCAATGCGCGCACCCGCAAGGGCAAGGCCAAGCCGATCGCCGGCAAGAAGAAGTAATGGGCTTGAGCGTCGGGCCTCGCGGCTCTGGCGCTCGCTCCTTGATGTAGGAAACGGATATTATGGCACGTGAACCTCAGCGCATTCGCCGCCGCGAGCGCAAGAACATCACCGCCGGCGTCGCGCATGTGAACGCCAGCTTCAACAACACCATGATCACGATCACCGACGCGCAGGGCAACGCCATTGCGTGGTCGTCGGCCGGCATGATGGGCTTCAAGGGCAGCCGCAAGTCGACCCCTTACGCCGCCCAGGTCGCCGCCGAGGACGCGGGCAAGAAGGCCGCCGAGCACGGCGTCCGCACGCTCGAGGTCGAGGTCAAGGGCCCCGGTTCGGGCCGTGAGTCGGCGCTCCGCGCGCTGCAGGCGGTCGGCTTCCACATCACGTCGATCCGTGACGTGACGCCGATCCCGCACAACGGCGTCCGCCCGTCGAAGCGCCGCCGCGTCTGATCCGGCGTGGGGGCTTCGGCCCCCGCACTTCGTTTTTCCGGCAGGCTGCCTCCCGCGCCTGCCATACCCCAAGGGGAACACAGTGGCTGTCAACGCAAAGAACTGGCAGGAACTCAAGAAGCCGAACGGCCTCGAAAAGAAGTCGGGCGGCGATGGCAAGCGCAAGGCGACCTTCGTCGCAGAGCCGCTCGAGCGCGGCTTCGGCCTGACGCTGGGCAACTCGCTGCGCCGCGTGCTGCTGTCCTCGCTGCAGGGCGCGGCCGTCACGTCGATCAAGATCGAGAATGTGCTCCACGAGTTCTCGAGCCTCGCTGGCGTTCGTGAGGACGTCACCGACATCGTGCTGAACGTCAAGCAGATCGCGCTTAAGATGCAGGGCGACGGCCCCCGTCGTCTCCAGCTGTCGGCCACCGGCCCCGCCGAAGTGACCGCGGGCCTGATCGCGACCCCGGGCGACATCGAAGTGATGAACCCCGATCTGGTGATCTGCCACCTCGACGATGGCGCGACCCTGAACATGGAGCTCACCGCCGACGTCGGCAAGGGCTACATCACCGCCGCCGCCAACCGTCCGGTCGACGCCCCGATCGGCCTGATCCCGGTCGACGCGCTCTATTCGCCGGTCCGCCAGGTCGCTTACAAGGTCGAGAACACCCGCGTGGGTCAGGAGCTCGACTATGACAAGCTGACCCTGACGATCGAGACCGACGGCACCGTCACCCCCGAGGACGCGCTGGCCTATTCGGCGCGCATCCTGCAGGACCAGCTGCAGCTGTTCGTCCACTTCGACGACGGCATGGCGCTCGCCGCTCCCACCGCCGGTGCGGCCGCTTCGGTCGCCGGTGGCGCCGAGCCGGAGGGCGATGCCAACCAGCTCAACCGTTACCTGCTCAAGAAGGTGGACGAGCTGGAGCTTTCGGTCCGTTCGGCCAACTGCCTCAAGAACGACAACATCATCTACATCGGCGATCTGGTCCAGAAGACCGAGGCCGAGATGCTGCGCACGCCGAACTTCGGCCGCAAGTCGCTCAACGAGATCAAGGAAGTCCTCGCCTCGATGGGCCTGCGCCTGGGTATGGAAATCCCTGGCTGGCCGCCCGAGAATATCGAGGAAATGGCCAAGAAGCTCGAACAGGAATTCTGATCCCAATTCCCTCTCCCGCTTGCGGGAGAGGGTGGGGCCCGCCGCGCAGCGGCGGGAGGGTGAGGGTCTTCTTCTTCTGTCCCCATTGACGGAAGAAGGCAGAAGAAGAAGACCCTCACCCAGCCTCTCCCGCAAGCGGGAGAGGAGCAAGGAATAGGGGAAGGGCGGTACCCTTAATCACCGCCTGGCTTGGGGTACCTCGCACGGCCCCCTGACGAACGAAGGAAAGAGTTATGCGCCATCGCGTTGGCGGTCGTAAGCTTCAGCGGACCGCTTCCCATCGTACCGCCCTGTTCCGCAACCAGTCGGCGGCGCTCATCAAGCATGAGCAGATCACGACCACTCTCGCCAAGGCGAAGGAGCTTCGCCCCTATGTCGAGAAGCTGATCACGCTCGCCAAGAAGGGCGGCCTCGCCAATCGTCGTCTCGCCCATGCGCGCCTGCAGGACGATGCCCAGCTGGTGAAGCTGTTCGACGTTCTGGCCGAGCGTTATGCCTCGCGCAACGGCGGCTACACCCGCGTCATCAAGGCCGGCATCCGCGCTTCGGACGCCGCTGCGATGGCCGTGATCGAGTTCGTCGACCGCGACGTCTCGGCCAAGGGCCAGGACTCGGGCCCGGTGCAGGGTGATGAGGATATCGCCGACGCGGCCTGATCGCTCGGCTATCTAACTCATTGAAAATGGAGCCGCGGGCGTTACGCTCGCGGCTCTATTTTTTTGCGCGAGGGGAGGAAGCGCCTGGATGTCTGTTGCGAGAGCTTTGCGTGCCGTTCGGATTGCCCTGTTGCTGACGAGCCTTTCGGCTCCCGTCCTGTCTTCCCCCATGTTTTCCGCCGCGCAGGCCGGCGACGTTGCCTATCCCGAGACGCGCCGCGAGCCGATCAGCGAGGAGAAGTTCGGCGAGACCGTCGATGATCCCTATCGCTGGCTCGAACAGGACGTCCGCGTCAGCGAGGATGTGTCGGACTGGGTGAAGGCCCAGAACAAGGTGACCGACGCCTATCTCGGGACGATCGAGGGGCGCGACACGCTGCGCAAGCGGCTCAAGCAGCTCTGGAATTACGAGCGCTACGGCGTGCCCCGCAAGCGCGGCGGCCGCTATTTCTTCACCTATAACAGCGGGCTCCAGAACCAGTCGGTGCTGATGGTGCGCGACGGGCTCGACGGCAAGGAGCGCGAGCTGCTCGATCCCAATCGCTGGGCGCGCGACGGCGCCACCGCGCTCGACGAATGGCGACCCTCCAATGACGGCGCCCTGTTGCTCTACGCGGTGCAGGATGGCGGCAGCGACTGGCGCACCCTGCACGTGATCGACGTGACCAGCGGCAAGCAGCTCGACGACGAGGTCAAATGGGTCAAATTCTCGACCCTGGCCTGGGACGGCGACGGCCGGGGCTTCTTCTACTCGCGCTTCCCGGAGCCGAAGAAGGGCGCGACCTTCCAGCAGCTCAACCTGAACCAGCAGGTCTATTATCACCGGATCGGCACCGAGCAGGCCGACGACAAGCTGATCTACGCGACGCCGGGCCGCGCGCGGCTCAACCATAGCGTCGAGACCACCCAGGACGGGCGCTACGCCCTCGTCACCTCGATGGAAGGGACCGACCAGCGCCAGGAACTGACCCTGTTCGACCTGGCCGAGAAGGACCCCCATCCGCGCCGGCTCGTCCGCGGGCTCGACAATGAATGGGCGCTCGCCGGCAGCGTCGGCAGCCGCTTCTACTTCCGCACCAATCTCGATGCGCCGCGCCAGCGGGTGGTGATGATCGACGTCGCCCAGCGCAAGGTGAAGCCGGTCGAGGTGGTGCCGCAGACCGCCGACACCCTGGTCGGCGCCTCGCTGGTCGGATCGCGGCTGATCCTCGCCTATCTGGGCGACGCGAAGACCGAGGCGCTGCTCTATGAGCTGACCGGCCAGCAGGTCGGCCCGATCAACCTGCCCGACATCGGCACCGGCGCCGGCTTCGGCGGCCGGGTGGGCGACCCCGAGACCTTCTTCAGCTTCTCGAGCTACGCCACCCCGCAGACCATCTACCGGTTCAACACCGCGACCCGGAAGATGGAGGTCTTCATCCGGCCGAAGCTCAGCTTCAATCCGGACGATTTCACCGTCGACCAGAAATTCTTCACCTCGAAGGACGGCACCGAGGTGCCGATGTTCGTCGCCCGCAAGAAGAGCACCCCGCCGGGCGCGCCGGCGCTGCTCTATGGCTATGGCGGCTTCAACATCGCGATGACGCCGGGCTTCTCGCCGGCGGTGCTCGACTGGATGGAGATGGGCGGGGTCTATGCCGTCGCCAACCTTCGCGGCGGCGGCGAATATGGCAAGGCCTGGCACGATGCCGGCCGGCTCGACCACAAGCAGAATGTGTTCGACGACTTCATCGCTGCCGGCGAATATCTGATCTCCAGCGGGATCAGCGCCAAGGGGCGCCTCGCGGCGATGGGGCGTTCGAATGGCGGGCTGCTGATCGGCGCGGTCCTCAACCAGCGTCCCGACCTGTTCGCCGCCGCCAATCCGGCGGTAGGGGTGATGGACATGCTGCGCTTCACCCGCTTCACCGCCGGCCGCTACTGGATCGACGACTATGGCGATCCCGACAAGGAAGCCGACTTCAAGCTGCTGCGCACCTATTCGCCTTATCACAACATCCATGGCGGGCAGGACTATCCCGCGATCATGGTGACGACCGCCGACACCGACGACCGCGTCGTGCCCGGCCACAGCTTCAAATATACCGCCGCGCTGCAGGCCGCGCCGATCGGCGACAAGCCCCATCTGATTCGCATCGAGACCCGCGCCGGCCATGGATCGGGCAAGCCGACCGACAAGTTGATCGACGAATATGCCGACTTGTGGGCGTTCTTCGGCCATTGGACGGGGATGGCGCTGCCCAAGTGATTCCAAGTCTACGTTCGAAGCCACCGGTTATTCAGGTCACCGCAAGCTCGTAGCGGTTAATCGCTAAATCCATCATGTTTGGCTTAGCGTTTTCTGGGGGATCGAGATGATCAAGGCTCTCATCGGTTCGGCAACGGCATTGGCGCTGGTGGCAGGGGCGGCGGCCCCGGCGGCGGCGCGGCCCTATTGGGGCGGTGGCGGCGGCTATCATCACCATCGTGGCGGCGGTGGCGACACCTTTGGCAATATCCTGCTCGGTGCGGTGATCGGTGGCGGCCTGATCGCGGTCGCCAGCTCGGCGAGCAAGAACAAGGACAAGTCGATCCCGTCGCGTCGCGGCGACGACCAGCGCGACGATCTGCGCGCCGGTGGCGAGGATGCCCGCGAGGTCGCCTCGATGTGCTCCAACGCGATCGAGAATATGGCGCGCGGCCCGGTCTCGTCGGTCGACTCGGTTGATCGCGACTCCAAGGATGTCTGGCGGGTCGAGGGCATCGTCCGCGGTGATCGCGGCGACCGCAGCTTCCGCTGCGCGGTGCGCGACGGCCAGATCGAGATGGTCGACCTCGGCGAGCGCCTCGCCGCGCGCTGATTGACTCGCACTGAGCTGCTGGCTCTGACGATGGGCCGTCGCTAGACAGCGGCGGCCCATTGCCGTTCGAGGTGCCCCATTACCGACCTGCCGATCCGCGTTGCCGCCCTCTATCGCTTCACCCCCTTCGAGGATGTGGAGGCGATCCGCTCGGCCTTGGCCAAGCGCTGTTGCGGGCTCGGGATCAAGGGCACCTTGCTGATCGCCGGGGAGGGGATCAACGGCACGATCGCCGGCACCGATGAGGCGATCGAGACGATCCTCGCGGATATCCGCGCGCTGCCCGGCTGTGCGGAGATCGAGGTGAAGGAATCGCGTGCGGTGGCGATGCCCTTCCAGCGGATGAAGGTCCGCCTTAAGCGCGAGATCGTGACGATGGGCCAGCCCGATATCGATCCGCTCGCCACCGGCCATTATGTCGCGGCGGAGGACTGGAACGCGCTGATCGCCCAGCCCGACGTGATCGTTATCGACACCCGTAATGATTATGAGGTCGCGGTCGGCAGCTTCGCCGGCGCGATCGATCCGAAGACCAGCAGCTTCCGCGATTTCCCCGCCTGGTTCCGCGAGCGGCGCGAGGCGCTGCTGGGCGATGGCCCGGCGCCCCGGGTGGCGATGTTCTGCACCGGCGGCATACGCTGCGAGAAGGCCACCGCCTTCCTCAAGGCCGAGGGGGTGGAGCAGGTCTATCACCTCCAGGGCGGCATCCTGAAATATCTGGAGACCGTGCCGGCCGAGGAGAGCCTGTGGCAGGGCGAATGCTTCGTGTTCGACGAGCGGGTCAGCGTGGGCCATGGGCTGGCACCGGGCAGCCTCGCCATGTGCAAGGCCTGTGGCTGGCCGGTGAGCGAGGCGGATCGCGCCTCGCCGCTGTTCGTGGCCGGGGAAAGCTGCCCCGCCTGCCATGGCGATGGAGCTGGCGGCTAAGGCCTGTCAGCGCGCTCCGGGCTTCGTGGCGCCGCCGCTGCCCGGCTTGGGCCAGGCGAGCGCCTGCAGGAAGGCATCGAGCTTGGTACGGTAGTTCGCGGTGGCCGGGGCCGTGATGCGATAGGTGATCAGCCATTCGCCGCCGGGCCGGCAATAGAGGATCGACTCCGAACGGAGCAGCTGGTCCCTCCCGCCGAAATTGCCGTGCATTTCGTAGAGCGCGCGCTGGCCCTTGATCGGCCAGTTCGCCGAGGGTGATTCGATCTCGGTCCGCTCCAGCAGCCGCGCATCGGGATGGACCGCCTTCACGCTGACCTGGCGTTCGTCGAACTGGCGCTGGCATGCCGCTTCGCTGGCGGGCGAGCCGGCATAGACGAAGATCGTCACCGCCATCTCGGCCCCGGGGGTGGAGACGTCGTAGCCGACGCCGATATTCTCGTCCTTCTTGCCGAAGGTCTGTTCGGAGACGAGCTGGAACTCGCCCACCGCGCCCGGAAAGACAAAGCCCGTCGCTTCATGGACATAGCCGTCCGGCTCGCCCGCCGGCAGGGCCGAGGGTGTCGCCGCCAGCGGTGTCGCGCCGAGCAGCGCCAGCCCTGCGATCGCAAGGCGCATCGATATCGTCATGAAGTCCCCTTTGCCCCGATTATGCTGGGTCGGAGCGCCGCGAGCAATCCGGGAAAATGCGCTTCGGCCCATGGCTGTCGCTTTCCGGAACAGGATGGCTGGACAGTCGCGCGCGCTGCCATTATCGGCTCCGCATGACAGCCCAGCTTCCCGCCACCTCCGCCCCGAAGCCCAGCAGCCAGCCGCACGAATCGATCCTGATCGTCGATTTCGGTAGCCAGGTCACCCAGCTCATCGCCAGACGGGTCCGCGAGGCGGGCGTCTATAGCGAGATCGCCCCCTTCAACGCCGCCGACGAGGCGTTCGACCGGCTGAAGCCCAAGGGCATCATCCTGTCGGGTGGCCCCGCCTCGGTGGCCGACATGGGTTCCCCCCGCGCGCCGCAGCGCTTCTTCGAGGCGGGCATCCCTATCCTCGGCATCTGCTATGGCCAGCAGACGATGTGCCAGCAGCTCGGCGGGTCGGTGACCCCCAGCCATGACAGCCGCGAATTCGGCCGCGCCTTCATCGAGATCAAGGACCGCTCGGCGCTGTTCGACGGCCTCTGGCAGGAAGGCGAGAGCCATCAGGTCTGGATGAGCCATGGCGACAAGGTCGACGCGCTGCCCGAGGGCTTCTCGCCGATCGCGGTATCGGAGGGCGCGCCCTTCGCGGTGACCTCGGACGAGAAGCGCCGCTTCTACGGCGTCCAGTTCCACCCCGAGGTGGTCCACACCCCCGACGGCGGCAAGCTGATCGCCAATTTCGCGCGCCATGTCTGCGGCCTCACCGGCGACTGGACGATGGCCGAGTTCCGCGCGACCAAGATCGAGGAGATCCGCCAGCAGGTCGGCTCGGGTCGGGTGATCTGCGGCCTGTCGGGCGGCGTCGACAGCGCGGTGGCGGCGGTGCTGATCCACGAGGCGATCGGCGACCAGCTGACCTGCGTGTTCGTCGACCATGGCCTGATGCGCCTGGGCGAGGCCGACCAGGTCGTCAGCCTGTTCCGCGAGCATTATGGCATCCCGCTCGTCCATGTGAACGCCGAGACGCTGTTCCTCAACGGCCTCGCCGGCCTCACCGACCCGGAAGCCAAGCGTAAGTTCATCGGCAAGACCTTCATCGAGGTGTTCGAGGAGGAAGCGAAGAAGATCGGCGGCGCCGACTTCCTGGCGCAGGGGACGCTGTACCCGGACGTGATCGAGAGCGTCAGCTTCACCGGCGGCCCGTCGGTGACGATCAAGAGCCACCACAATGTCGGCGGCCTGCCCGAGCGGATGAACATGAAGCTCGTCGAGCCGCTGCGCGAACTGTTCAAGGACGAGGTCCGCGCGCTCGGCCGCGAGCTGGGCCTGCCCGAGATCTTCGTCGGCCGTCATCCCTTCCCGGGGCCGGGCCTCGCGATCCGCATCCCCGGCGAGGTGACCAAGGAGCGCTGCGACATCCTGCGCAAGGCCGACGCCGTCTATCTCGACGAGATCCGCCGCGCGGGTCTCTACGACGCGATCTGGCAGGCCTTCGCGGTGCTGCTGCCGGTCCGCACCGTCGGCGTGATGGGCGACGGCCGCACCTATGACTCGGTCTGCGCGCTGCGCGCCGTCACCTCCACCGACGGCATGACCGCCGACGTCTATCCCTTCGACCCCGCCTTCCTGAGCCGGGTTGCGACCCGCATCGTCAACGAGGTGCAGGGCATCAACCGGGTCACCTACGACTTCACCTCGAAGCCGCCGGGGACCATTGAGTGGGAATAGCTTATCTTTTAATCAGCTACTATTTTCGTTTTTAATCGGTCTTCGATGTACTTTTCCAGTCCTTCTGTCGACTGAATAGTGTGAATAATAAATCGGCATCTTGTCGACTTATTATATCGTCCGGATACCGCTTAATTGATTCCATGAGGCCGCGACGCTTTAGGGATTTTGAGAGTATTTTTGATATTGTTATATTTGAAATGAGATCTTCGAGAAGTTGATCTGGCTTTTTAGTGGGGCTGTTCAGTTCATTTTTTATACTGGCTATAATCCGACATGATATAATTACATATATCGGATTAAATATAGCGTCTGTCATCGAATTTGTTGCTGGTTCATCTATGAATGCTCGAATGAAAAGAGGTGTTGCTTCCGTCCAAGATTTTTTTTCTTCGTTGTACCTTATTCTGGATACATCAGAATTAAGAGCTATGGATACGAGGAATGAAATAAATTTTACAGCTGTCCGCTCGTCGAGATGTTTTGCATACCAGTATGCTTGAACGATGCGTTTGACGGCGTTGAATCCCTCAGCAGTTCTATCTTTTATAGATTCTTCATTTTTTCCATGTGCTCTGTAGGAAAAAGATTTCCCAATCTCATTGGCGGTAAGTTTTACATCAAAGTAGGATATTATTTCTCTTTTTGGTGGTCCGTCTACAAACGCGGATGTAAATATTTCTCCTGTTTTTACGGCCTCATTGAATTCGTTGAGTTCCTTTTCGAACTTCGTTTTTGGCCGAATGATGGAGATGCCAACTCCATTTAGAAGTGCTTGAGCAGCATATGCCTCGGAAGGGCCGGGGCCAGAAAAGCTTACTCCGTAAACTTCCAAGCCGCTAGCTGGCCAGCGAAGATCGGCAGATCCAACACAGATTGCTCCCTTAAAAAATATCCCTTCAGAAAATAACGACGCGCGCAAGTTTTTGATCAGCTTTATTAGAGGTTTTAAATCTTTGCAGTAAATAAAGGCTGAGTCACTTAGTGTGAATACTTTACAACCTTCGCAGGTTGCGCTGATTGTTTCTAACTGTCCAAAAAATTCTGAAAAATGATAGAAAAGTGTTGTGGGACTGGCCTTGGCTAGATAGCGAACGCCCAGAAGATCTAGGAATAGGCACCATCCGTCGAGAGATTTAACCTGCTGCATAGTATCGCTCCAAATGAACGCGATGCTCTTTCAGGAGTTTTTTCCGAGATTTTGTTTGATCGCTTGTTGATTCATCATGGCCTTCCCAAAGGGATGGCGCTTTGATGGCGGCGATTGCGTTGCGAGTGCGTCGCCTGAAAGGGATAATCGATAACTCTCTGGATTGGTTCTCGATGTCAGGGTTGGCTTGGTGACTAGGGAGGGCTGCGCTTTTCGATATGTCACGTGTCGAAAATGCGGACGCTACCTCCGCGGCTAAGTTCCGGGCTTGCCTTAGTTTTGGTTGGTAGACCGCTAAGATGCCAGCGCCAGCAGGAATGGTGGCAAGTAGGCGTCTTTTACTAAGTTGCCCTCCGATATCCTTCCGTTGGCCAAGGTTTTGAACAGCTTCTTCGATCGAAGGAAGGAAGTCTTGGCAATTAGAAAGTATAAAATTATCCCAGTTTCGAATTGCGATCAGTGCTTGGGCTTCGGCTGATTGCCTTTTCCAAGGGAGGTTGCCTTGATTATCAGTCTTTAGGGCTGATAGGGCAACGTAGCCGGCGTTATTGCTGATCGGGCCAATGCTGGAGGATGCATTTATTTCGCGGGAAAATTTAACTTTCCTGCTATAAAAATCCTCAAGGCTGTGCGATTTTGAAAGCGAAATTACAATAGGTTCTACGCATTGAGAGTTTGCTATGTAGATATCTACTGCTAATTTCGTAATCCAATCCGAAAAATCGCTTCTTTTTATTCCGACATTGGTTGTAAAGCCTTTGGATCCGGCGTGCCAGCCAAGGTTTGAATCTCTAATGGCGGCGCCTATCAAAAGCATAGGCGTGGGGTTTATATCGAGATCAGGGCTTTGATCGTCGGAAACGATTACTCGTGCTGCCGGAGGCATTCCCGCTTCCGCCAATAGTTGTGTCGCAACGGGTCTGATGCGAAGCTGAACGGATCGCCCCCAAACTCCACAATATATGCCTAACGCTTCTTGGATCGCACGGATACGAGCGTTGATCTGGTCTCGAGCATAAAAGTCGATGATTGGACCATTTTCTCCGATCTCAACCAGAATTTCCCTAGGTTCATTGATCACGCATCGATCCCCCGTTTGCTATACGATCTTGGCGTTGGATCGTGCCGTCAAGCGATAATCAACGGAAATAACATCCGATTCGGATATCCTATTGAGTAAAGGAAGTTATGGATGGCGCCGCTGGAGCGGGGCTATCCTGTGGTGTTAATGTTTCGGCGTTATTATTCTGGGAACAGCCGAACCCGATGCCCTTTGGTTTTCCAGGGCAGAGTGTGGTTGAGTGTTACGAGAATCGGAAGCGAGACTCTCTCGTCAGCGCTAAATTCGCCACTAGCGAATATTCTGCTCGAATAGCTTTTATATTTATTTGATTAAGGTCAGCTGTAAAGCTGGGCGGCGCTCGATAACTAGCTAATCAACCCTTCGCTGCCCCCAACCGATGCTCCAGCACCCGCCCGTTCCGGAAATCGTCGAGGCTTCCTAGCGTCGTCTCGGCGATCGCGGTGAAGGCCTCTTCGGTCAGGAAGGCCTGGTGGCCGGTCATCAGCACATTGGGGAAGGTGAGGAGGCGCTGGAGCAGGTCGTCGTCGACGATCTCGTTCGACAGGTCGTCGAAGAAGATGCCCGCTTCCTGTTCGTAGACGTCGAGCGCGACCCCGGCGACCTTGCGCTGCTTGAGAGAGTCGATCAGCGCCCTGGTGTCGATCAGCGCGCCGCGACTGGTGTTGACGATGACGAGTCCCGGCTTCGCGGCCGCCAGCGCTTCGGCGTCGATCAGGTGGCGGGTCTCGGGGGTCAACGGGCAGTGCAGGGTCAGGAACTCGGCTTCGCGCAGCAGCTGGTCGCGCGGGACGTAGCGGACGCCGATCGCCTCCAGTTCGGGGTCGACGATCGGGTCGCTCGCCAGCACCTCGCAGCCGAAGCCGGCGCGCAGCGCGCGGGCGACGAGCGCGCCAATCTGGCCGGTGCCGACCACCCCGGCCACCCGGCCATGGAGATTGCGGCCGACCAGCCCGTCGAGCGCGAAATTATTCTCGCGCACCCGCGCCCAGGCGCGGTGGATGCGGCGATCGAGCGCCAGCAGCAGGCCGATCGTGAACTCGGACACGGCATGGGGCGAATAGGCGGGCACCCGCACCACCGCGAGCCCTCGTTCGTCGGCCGCCGCCAGGTCGACATTATTGTAGCCGGCGCAGCGCAATGCCGCGATGCGGACGCCCGAGCCCGTCAGTTGCTCGATCACCGCGCGGTCGAGCTGGTCGTTGACGAACAGGCAGACCGCCTCGCAGCCGACCGAAAGCGGGGCGGTGGCGATGGTCAGCGGGGGATCGAGGAACAGCAGGTCGAAGCCGTGCGCGGCGTTGGCCGCGGTCAGGAACTGCCGGTCATAGCTTTTGGTACCATAGACAGCGATGCGCATGGCCGGAGCCTAACGGCGCGTTGCGGCCAAGTCGATCTCGCGCTGCCCGGCGACGAAATGCCTTGCGCAAGTGTTGCTAGTGGTTCGCAATTGCACTAATTATCGCGCTTCGATCGACCGCCATTCCGGGATTTTCCAGCCGTGGCCCAGCCGCGCCCATGAGCATCGACACGCTCTATGTCTCGCACAGCGCCTGGCTGCGCGACTGGCTCCAGCGCCAGACGCGCTGTTCGGAGCGGGCCGCCGATCTGGCGCAGGAGACCTTCCGCCGGCTGATCGAGAGCGGATCCTCGGCCGCGCCGCGCAACCCGCGCTCCTATCTCGCCACGATCGCCCGGCGCCTGCTGATCGACGATGTCCGCCGTGCCCGGGTGGAGCGGGTGTTCCTGGACGCGCAGGCGGCGATCATGGACGGGGTCGCCGCGCCATGCCCCGAGCGGATCGCCGCCGCGATCGAGGAACTGCTCGCGGTCGTCCGCGCGCTTGATGCCCTGCCTGAAAAGCCGCGCCGCGCCTATCTGATGGCGCGGCTCGACGGGCTCGGTCATGCCGAGATCGCCACCGAACTGGGCGTGTCGAAGAGCATGGTGAAGCAATATGTCGCCAAGGCCTATGCCCAGGTCTACGCGGCCGCCTATGGGCTGGTGGCTTGAGCGCGGCGATGGCCGGCCCTGAACCCTCGGCGGCGGTGGTCGAGCGCGCCGCGCAATGGCTCGCCCATGTCGAATCCGGCGACGCTACCCCCGCCGACCTGCGCGAGCTCGCCGCCTGGCGCGATGCCGATCCGATGCATGCGCTCGTCCTCGATCGGCTCGGCGGCATCGGTGCGCGGCTGGGGCGCGGGCGTTCCGCCGAAGGCGAAACCCTGCGCCGTCTGTTCCTGCGCCGGGGCGACCGCCGCGCGCAGGGGGCCGCTCTGCTGGCCGTGCTCGCGCTGGCCGGTGCGGGCTGGCTCACCCTGCGCTCGCCGACCGACCAGCTCCATTATGCCGAGCAGGCGACCCGCCCCGGCGAGACCCGCTCGATCGCGCTGCCGGGCGGCGATGCGATCCTGTTGTCGAGCGGCAGCGCGGCCGGGATCGGCGAGGCGGGCAGTCGCCGCATCCGGCTCGATCGGGGCGAGTTGCTGGCGACCGTCGCCAAGGGCCAGCCCACGCCCTTTGTCGTCGAGACCGAGGAGGGGAGCGCCCAGGCGCTCGGCACCGCCTATACGGTGCGCCGCGATGGGGCGGCGACCCTGGTGACCGTGATCGAATCGCATGTCCGCGCCTGCCCGAAAAGCGGGGAGCGTGATGCCTGCGCCACCCTGGCACCGGGGCAGCGCGCGCGCATCGCCGAGGGGCGGGTCGTCCGCCTCGCCGACGTGCCACCCGCCGATGCCGCGGCCTGGCAGGAGGGCTGGTTGCCGGTCGACGACAAGCCGCTCGCCGAGGTGCTCGACGAGCTCAACCGCTGGCGCCCCCAGCCGATCCGCTATGAGCGCGATGCGCTTGCCGGGCTGCGCGTCTCGGGCCTCTTCCCGTTGCGCGAGACCGATCGCGCGGTCGCCAATCTCGCCCGGCTGTTGCCGATCGCGGTCGACCGGCGCGATCCCGCGTCGCCCATCGTCCACCGCCGCTGAACTTTTTGCCGACCTGTCACTGTCCCGTTCGCGATCTCGCTCGTCTCCCTTGAAGAGACGCAGATCGAAGGGGTTTTTCCGTTGGTGAAGATGAAGAAGGCCGCGCGCATGGCGGCGATGCTGGCGATCGTGCTCCTGCCCGGCGGCTGGGCGGCGGCGCAGGCGCAGCCGGTGGCGGCAAGCCGCAGTTTCGAGATCGCGCCGGGCCCGCTCGGCAGCGCGCTCAACCAGTTCGGTCGCGCCTCGGGGGCGGTGATCTCCTATGATCCGTCGGCGGTGCGGGCGAAGCGCAGCGGGGGCGTGAAGGGGGCGTACAGCCCGGCCGCCGCGCTCGACATCTTGCTGCGCGGCACCGGCCTGCAGGCGGCGTCCGACGGGGCAGGGGGCTTCATCGTCTCCGCCGCCGCCTCGCGACCGCAGGCGGCGCGGGCCGCCGCGCCGGTCGAAAGCGCCGAGGCGCCGCTTCCCGATATCATCGTGGTCGGCAAAGGCTATGGCCTGGAGGTCGGCAACAAGAGCCTGGTGCCGCTGCGCGAGGTGCCGAACACCGTCACCCTGGTCGGGCAGCAGCGCATCCAGCAGCAGAACCTGTTCACCATCACCGATCTGGCCCAGCAAACCACCGGCCTCACCACCACCGGCGGCGACAGCGATCTCGCGCAGTTCATGTCGCGCGGCTTCACCATCGACAATTATCTGGTCGACGGCGTGCCCAACAACGGCTTCACCGGCGAAATCCCCGACCTGTTCCTCTATGACCGGGTCGAGGTGCTGCGCGGCCCCGCCGGCCTTTTTAGCGGCGCGGGCAGCCCCGCCGGCAGCATCAACCTGGTCCGCAAGCGGCCGCTCAAGGAATTTGGCCTGTCCGCGCTCGCGGCGGGCGGTTCCTGGAACAATTTCCGTGGCGAGATCGACGTCTCGACCCCGCTCAGCGACACCGTCGCGGTGCGCGCCGGCCTCGCCTATCAGGATCGCGACCAGTTTTACGACGTCGTGAACCAGTCGCGCCTCGTCGCCTTCGGCGTCGCCGACTTCGCGCTGGCGGAGCGGACCCGGCTCACCGTGGGCGGCCATTATGACCGCTATCGTGGCGCCACCTTCTCGGGCCTTCCCGGTCTCGCCGGCCCGGCGGGCCAGGCGAATCCGCTCGCCGATCTGCCGCGCTCCACCTATGGCGCCGCCGACTGGAACCGCTCCAACTTCGACACCAAGGCGCTGTTCGCCGAGCTCCGTCAGGAAGTCGGTGACGATTGGGTGGTGCGTCTCAGCGGCACCTATGGGAAGACCGACACCGATCTCACCACCTCCTACGCGCTCAGCTTCACCGGTATCACCCCCACCGACGGATCGGCCTTCCTGCTGGCGTCGGAGCTGACCCGCGACCAGGACTATGTGACGGCCGATCTCAACGCGGTGGGCCGGATCGAACTGTTCGGCCGCGAGCATGAACTGCTGATCGGCGCCGATTTCCAGCGCAAGAGCAGCGAGGAGGGCTTTTCCGATCGCGCCTTCCTGGGCGACTTCGATCTCTACAACCCGGTCTATGACGTGCCCGAGCCCGACTTCCCGGTCACCTCGATCACCGACACGCGGGTCCGCCAATATGGCGTCTATGGCCAGGCACGCCTCAAGCTCGCCGATCCGTTCACCCTCGTCCTCGGCGGCCGGCTGAGCTGGTACGAGAACCGGGTCCGTCCGCTGCTGCCGATCGGCGCCGTATCGAGGCTGGAGGAGAAGGGGCGTTTCATCCCCTATGCTGGCCTGGTCTGGGATGTGTCGTCCGACTGGACGCTCTACGCCAGCTATTCGGACAATTTCACGCCGCAGAGCGGTCTGCAGATCGACCTCACGCCGCTGAAGCCGGTGACCGGCAAGCAATATGAAGGCGGCATCAAGGGCAGCCTGTTCGACAACCGGCTGCTGCTGTCGCTCGCGCTCTACCGGATCGACCAGACCGGCCGGCCGCAGGTCGACCCGCGCGACATCAATTTCTACATCTCCACCGGCAAGGTGCGCAGCCAGGGCGTCGAGATCGAAGCCAATGGCGAAATCCTGCCCGGCTGGCAGCTCAATGGCGGCTATGCCTATAACGACAATGAATATGTGAGCGACGATGTCGCGGAGGGCCAGCGCTTCACCCTCGCCGCGCCCAAGCACAGCGTGAAGATCTGGACCAACTATCAGGCGAAGGACGGCCCCCTGCGCCGGCTCAGCGTCGGCGGCGGCCTCAACTGGCAGAGCAGCACCGAGGCCTTCCTCACCTTCCTGGGCGGGAACACCGGCGCGCGCCAGCCCGGCTACGCGGTGGCCAGCGCCCGCATCGGTTATGACGTGACCGACAATGTCACCGTCGCGCTCAACCTCAACAACCTGTTCGACAAGCGCTATTATGAGCGGGTGAGCGGCACCGAGTTCGGCAATTTCTACGGCGCCCCGCGCAATTTCCTGCTGACGGCCCGCGCCCGCTTCTGACATGGTCCATCTGCCCGGCGCGTGGAGGCGGCCGGGTAGATGCTCCAGGGAGATGATGCATGGCCCATTGGCTGGTGAAGTCGGAGCCGAACGCCTATTCCTATGGCGATCTCGAACGCGACGGCTCGACCGTGTGGGATGGCGTGCGCAACAATGCCGCCGCGCTCCACCTGAAGGCGATGCAGGTCGGCGACGAGGCGCTCTTCTACCATAGCCAGGAGGGCAAGGAGATCGTGGGGATCGCCAAGATCACCCGCACCGCCTTTCCCGACAAGAGCGACCCCACCGGCCGTTTCGTTGCGGTGGAGATCGCCCCGGTCCGCGCGCTCAAGCAGAGCGTTACCTTGGCCGACATGAAGGCCGAGCCTGCGCTGGCCGAAATGGCGATGCTGCGCCAGAGCCGCCTGTCGGTCTCGCCGGTCAGCGACGCCGAATGGGGCGTGATTCTGAAGATGGCGGGCGGCTGACCCTTTCGGGCGCCCTCGCGGCGCCGCTTTTGCACCACGGCTGGTCTCGGGCGGGGCAGGGCGGTTTCGCCCGGCCTTGACTCCGCACGCCCACATCATAATAGTTTACTATATGGTGAAGTTACCCGAATCGCAGCTCGACCGCACCTTCGCGGCCCTTGTCGACCCCACCCGCCGGGCGATCCTCGCGCGGCTGGAGCGGGAAGAGGCCGTGTCGATCAGCGAGCTGGCTCGCCCCTTCGCGATCAAGCTGCCGGCGGTGATGAAGCATCTCGATGTCCTGAACGACGCCGGCCTGATCGTCCGCGCCAAGGAGGGGCGGACGGTGACGGTGCGGCTCCAGCCCGCGCCGATGGAGGAGGCCATGAACTGGCTCCGCAGATATGAGCGTTTCTGGTCCGAACGGCTCGACCGGCTGGCCGCCTATGTCGAGGCGCGCGAACTGGAATTGCGCAAGACCGAATCCGGAGAGGAGAAGCCGAAATGACCAGCCTCACCATCGTCCGCCGCATCGCCGCGCGGCCCGAGCTCGTCTTCGATGCGATGACGACGCCGGAAGGCATCCGCGAATGGTGGGGCCCCGATGACGGCCCTGTGCTGATCGCCGAGACCGATGTGCGTGAAGGCGGCCGCTTCCGGGTCCGCTTCCGCATGCTCGACGGGCAGGAATGCGAAAGTAGCGGCCTCTATCTCGAAGTGGTCCGCCCCGAGCGGATCGTGATGAGCTGGCGCTGGACCGACGGCGGCGAGCCCGAGGAGCAGGGCGAGGAATCGCGGATCGAGATCGGGCTGCGGCCGATCGACAGCGGCACCGAGCTGACCTTCACCCATGCGCGCCTGCGCAACGAGGCATCGCGCGCCAGCCATGAGCAGGGCTGGAGCGGTTCGCTCGACAAGCTGGTGCGCCATTTCGCCCATTGAACGGAAGGAGAGAAGTCATGACCCATGAAGTCGTATCCCGAGACCAGTGGATCGAGGCATCGCGGGCGCTGCTCGCCGAGGAGAAGGCGCTGAGCGAGGCGCGCGACCGGCTGGCCGAACGGCGTCGCGCGCTGCCCTGGGTCAAGGTCGAGAAGGACTATGTCTTCGACGGCCCCGAAGGGCCGCTGAGCCTCGCCGATCTGTTCGACGGGCGCAGCCAGCTCGTCATCTATCATTTCATGTTCGCCCCCGAATGGGAGGAGGGCTGTGCCGGCTGCTCCTTCCTGTCGGACCAGGTCGATGGCGCCCGCCAGCATTTCGAGCATAAGGACGTCAGCTGGGTCGCGGTCTCGCGCGCGCCGGTCGAGAAGCTGGAGGCCTATCGCCGGCGGATGGGCTGGAGCTTCCGTTGGGTCTCGTCGGGCCGCGGCGACTTCAACTACGATTTCCACGTCTCCTTTCCGGCGGAGAGCCGCAAGGACGGGATCTTCTATAATTTCGAGCAGCGCCCCGATCCGGGCGGGGACGAGGCGCCCGGCGCCAGCGTCTTCATCCGCGACGAGGACGGGGCGATCTACCACAGCTATTCCAGCTATGGCCGCGGGCTCGAACAGGTGCTGCCGGTCTATGGCTGGCTCGACATCGTTCCCCATGGCCGCGACGAGGGTGACGGCAATCTCGGCGACTGGGTGAAGCGGCACGACAGCTATGGCGATGACGGCCGTACCCGGCCGGTGAAGGCGTCCGCGTCATGCTGTGCTGCGGCCTCCTGACCCTCGCCGCCGCGGCGTTGCTGGCGCTGTGGCGCCGGCTGCGAGCGGTACCGCGCTGGCTGCTGGTCGCGGGCGGGGCTGTGCTGATCGGCTCGCCCGCCCTCGCGCTGGCCCTGGCCGACGATAGCCGGCCGCTCGACCGTGCCGATGTGATCGGGCTCGCGATGCACTCGCTCTGCGGGGGGCCGCCCGACGACAAGGGAGAAGGACGATGATCAAGCTCTACGCCTTTCGCTGGGTGCCCGATTTCGCGCGCGGCTATGTCCGCGATCTGCGCGTGCGCTGGGCGCTGGAGGAAAGCGGCATTCCCTATGAGACGGTGCTGATCTCGCAGGAGGAGAAGCAATCGGACGGCTATCGCGCGATCCAGCCCTTCGCGCAGGTGCCCGCGATCGACGAGGATGGCCGGCTGCTGTTCGAATCCGGCGCGATCGTGCTGGAGATCGCGCGCCGCTCGACGATGTTGATGCCCGCCGACGTGCAGGGCCGGGCGCGCACCGAGGCGTGGATGTTCGCCGCGCTCAACTCGGTCGAACCGGTCGTCGGCCAGCTCGGCGAGGTCGACATCTTCGCCAAGGGCGAGCGCTGGGCCGAGGAACGCCGGCCGGGCCTGATCGCGGCGATCGAGCAGCGGCTGGACCAGCTCCAGGCGTGGCTGGGCGATCGTGACCATCTGGAGGATCGCTTCACCGCGGGCGACTTGCTGATGGCCGACGTGCTGCGCAACCTCGACCACACCGACCTGATCGACCGGCGGCCGGGCTTGAAGGCCTATCGCGACCGCTGCACCGCGCGACCGGCTTTCCGCAAGGCGATGGCCGATCAGCTCGCCTCGTTCGAGAATCTCGAAACGGTAGGGTGAGGCAGCCTCTCCCCGACGTCATTCCCGCGAAGGCGGGAATCCATAACCTCCGAACCGAGAGAGTCTCTTGCGCTGGAGAATATGGATCCCCGCCTGCGCGGGGATGACGTCAGTGGGTGGACGCAAGGAACCTCAGCCCGTCACCGCCATCGTCTCCACCCGGTTTCGTCCCGCCGCCTTCGCCGCATAGAGCGCGGCGTCGGCGCGGGCGTAGAGCTGGTCGAGCGCTTCGTCGGGTTGCAGCTCGGCCAGGCCGATGCTCGACGTCACCATGATCGCCAGGCTGTCGCGGGGGATGCGGCGGCGCTCGATCGCCGCGCGGATCGTCTCGGCGCGTTCGCACGCCTCGGCCAGCGTGGTCAGCGGCAGCAGCATCGCGAACTCCTCGCCGCCGATCCGGCCGACCAGATCCTCCTCCCCGATATGGTCGAGCAGGGTGATGCCGGCCACCGAAAGCACCGCATCGCCCGCCGGGTGGCCATGGGTGTCGTTGATCTTCTTGAACTCGTCGAGGTCGAGCACCGCCAGGGTGAGCGGCGATCCGTCGCGGCGGGACGCCTCGATCAGGTCCTCGGCCACCGCCATGAAGTGGCGACGGTTGGCGCAGCCCGTGAGCGGGTCGGTGATCGCCAACTGGCCCAGCCGCTCATTGGCGGCGCGCAGGTCGGCGGTGCGCGCGGCGATCTGGCGTTCCAGCAGCAGCTGCCGGTGGCGCAGATAGCGGGTCCGCCAGCGCACGATCCCCGCCACCGCGAGCATCGCGAGCAGGGTCAGCGCCGCCTTGAACCACAGCCGCTGATACCAGGCCGGCTTCACCTTCACCGGCAGCGCCAGCTCGCGTTCGGACCAGACACCCGCCCGGTTCGATCCACGCAGGCGGAGCACGTAATTGCCGGGCGGCAGGTTGGTGTAGATGGCGAGCCGGCGGTTCGCGTCGGTCTCGGTCCAGTCGTCGTCATAGCCTTCGAGCCGATAGGCATAGCGGTTGCGCTCGGGCGCGGTGAAGTCGAGCGCGGCGAATTCCACCGCCAGGCTGTTGCCGCCGGGGGCGATGGTCAGCGGCGCGTTGGGCGTGCCCTGGTTGACCAGCGCCACCGGCACCGGCTTGCCGCCGATCCGCAGGTCGGTCACCACCAGCGGCGGCTGGAAGGTCCAGGGCGCCAGCCGGCCGGGGCGGACGATGGTGAAGCCGCCCTTCGCGCCGAACAGCGCCTCGCCGGTCGGGCTGGTCGCGCCAGCGCCGCCATAATAGTCGATCAGCGCCGATCCGTCGGCCTGGCGCAGCGCGCGGATCGCCAGGCTGGTCGGGTCGACCCGCGCCAGCCCGTCGTCGGTGCCGGCCCAGATCGTCCCGCTGCCGTCCATCTGCAGGCTGTCGACATTGTTGTGGGGCAGGCCCTGCGCCATGGTCAGGCGGCGGAAGCGCGGTTTGCCGTCGGGCCCGCGGCCGGTCATCACCGCCAGCCCGCCGCCGAAGGTCCCGGCCCATAGCCGGCCCTGGCGGTCGATCAGCATCGCCACCACGAAGCGGCCGGGCAGGCCGGTCGGGCTGGCCGGGTCGGCCGCGATATGCTCGATCTTCCGGCTGGCGAGGTCGATCCGGTAGAGGCCGTTGCGCGAGCCTATCCACAGGTCGTTGCCCTGGCCGCGGAAGATGGTGTTGATGCCGTCGTCGGCCATGCCGGCGGCCTCGCGCGGGCCGAAGACGACCCGGTTGCTCTGGTCCAGCGCCACCGCCGTCAACTGGCCGCTCTCCTCGCCGCCGACCCACAGCAGCCCGTCGGCAAAGGCGACGGCGGATGCCGGATCATGCGGGGGCCGGCCGGGCAGGGGGACGAGGCGGGCGCCGCGCGCCTCGCGGTCGGCGCGATAGAGGCCGCGCCGCGTGCCGATATAGACGCTGCCGTCGGGGGCCTCGGCCATCGAGGTGATCACGTCGGGTGGCAACTGGCCCGGCCCCAGCGTCGCCACCCGGCCGCGCTCGGGATCGAGTATGTCGACCTTGCCGTCGATATAGCCCAGCCACAGCCGGCCGTCGCGGGTGGGGAGTAGCGCGAAGGGGTCCGACGCGGTCAGGCCATTGGCCTGTTCCTGCGCGGCCAGCACGGTGGAGATGATCGCGGGACCCGACGGGTGATAGCTCAGCCCGCCCATGCTGCCGACCCACATCGATCCGGCCTGGTCGCGCAGCATCGCCCAGACGTCGTTATGCGCCAGGCTGTTGGCGACGGTGCGGTCGTGCTGGATCAGGCGGAGCTGTTCGCTGACCGTGTCGACCGCCACCACGCCGCGCCCGCGCAGGCCCACCCAGATCTCGTGCGGCCCCGCCTGGTTGATCGACGAGACCGAGCCCGCCGACAGCGGCGAGGTTTCGCCGATGCGGCGGGGATTCGCCCCGGACCGGTCGACCAGCTGCAGGCCGTGGCGCTGGGTGCCGATCCAGACCCGCCCGCGCTCGTCCTCGTGCAGTTCGGTGATGCTGACGGTCTCGCCGACCAGCGCGACCGGCACGAAGCGCTTCGATCCGGCTGCACGGCGGGCCAGGCCGCGCGTCGTCCCCAGCCACAGGGCGCCGGTGCGATCGCGCAGCAATGCGCGCACCGGCAGGCCGGCGCGGGTGGTCACCTGGCCGGTGGCGGTGTCGAGATGGTGGAGCCCCTCGTCGGATCCCACCCACAGACCGCCACGGCCGTCATCGGCGATCGCGCCGATATGAACGCGGCTGCGCGGCTGGCCGATCGCGATCCGGGTGAAGCCGTCGCGCGCGGCATCATAGCGGGCGAGGCCTCCGGCGCCGCCGCCGACCCACAGCCGTCCGGTAGGGTCGACATGGAGCGTCTGGATCCAATCGTCGGGCAGGCTGCCCGGCACCGCCGAATCCGCGCGATAGCCGTGGAAGCGATAGCCGTCCCAGCGCGCGAGGCCCCCCTGGGTGCCGATCCAGATGAAGCCGTCGCGGTCCTGCGCGAGCGCGGTGGGAACGGGGTGGGGCAGGCCCTGATCGCGCCCGTAATTATGAAAAACCGTAGCGGCAAGGCTGGTCCAGCGGGCCGCGGCGAGGGGAGATGCCGCAAGCCAGGGGAGGAGCAGACAGAGCAACGCAAGCGTAGCCGCCGCCACGCTCGGTCGCTTTGCAGGCAGCTCTATGCTGAACCTCAAGTGATTGACCCCCCGGCCTTTTTCGGGGGTAGCTATAGCAGAGAGCGGCCGCGATGACAGCGCCGCTAATGGCCGGAAAAGCGTCTTTTTTTGATCCACCGGGGCGTGCCAGGACGGGACTGTCCCGCCCTGGCGTCACCCCGTTCAGGGTCGCTTGCGCTTCACCAGCCGCAGGGTCGGCCAGTCGCCCCGCACGATCCGGTCGGCCAGATAGAAGCCCTGGCGGCGATAGGCGGTCACCACCGCCTCGGCCTGGGTGTCGAGCAGCCCGGCCAGGATGATCGATCCGCCGGGCAGCACCGCATTGCCGAACACCGGTGCCAGTTCGATCAGCGGCCCGGCCAGGATATTGGCGATCAGCAGGTCATAGGGCAGCCGCGCCTTCAGCCGGCGCTGCGCCAGCCCGGCGGCGACCACCAGCTCCACCTGGTTGCGCCCGCGCCCCACCGGCACGCCATTGGCGACGGCGTTCTCTTCGGTCACCTCGATCGAGACCGGATCGATGTCCGACGCGATCACCTTGGCGGCGGGCCACAGCGCGCGCGCGGCGAAGGCGAGCAGGCCGGTGCCGGTGCCGATATCGGCGATGTCGTCGAAGCGCAGGCCGCTGCGCTTGAGCTTGTCGAGCATCATCAGGCAACCGGTGGTCGTCTCATGATGGCCGGTACCGAAGGCGCGGCCAGCGTCGATCATGAAGCCGGTCATGCCCTCGGGCACATGCTCGGCATTATATGGCGTGTGGACGAAGAAGCGGCCGGCGTGGATCGGTTCCAGCCCCGACTGCGACAGGGTCACCCAATCCTCTTCGGGGATATGGGTGACGACCGGCTTCACGCCCGCGGCGCTGGGCACCAGCCCGGCGATCAATGCGAGCAGCGCCTTGTCGGGCTTCGCCTCGACATAGACGTCGAGCTGCCATTCGTCGGGCCGGTCGGGATCGGGCTCGCTCGTCATCAGGGTCGGCTGCGGATCGAGCAGCGCGATCTCGGGCACGTCGTCGGAGAGCTGCTCGGCCTCGGCCTTGGTGCAGGGCAGCGTGACCTTCCAGCTGCCCTCGCGCGCGGGAGCGAAGGGAAAGCCGGTCACGCCGTCGCCCTTGGGTTCTGCCTTGCGGCCCTTAGCGGACATAGCTGGCTCCGTTGATGTCGAGCACCGCGCCGGTCATCGACGGCGGCGCGTCGAGCGCAAGGAATCTGACGGTCTCGGCCACCTCTTCCGGATCGGCGACCTTGCCCAGCGGGATGTCGGCGAGCAGCTTGTCGCCGCCGCGGCTGGCCAGATAATCATCGGCCATCCCGGTCATCGTGAAGCCGGGGCAGATCGCGAAGGCCAGGATATTCTCGGCGGCATAGCCGCGCGCGATCGTCTTGGTCATCGCCACCATGCCGGCCTTGGACGCGGCATAATGCCAGTGCGCCGGGCTGTCGCCACGATAGGCGGCGCGGCTGGCGATGTTGACGATGCGCCCGCCGCCATGGCGCCGGAAATGCACCACCGCGTGGCGGCACAGGTCCGCCGCCGCGGCCAGGTTGATCTGCATGGTGCGGTTCCAGGCGTCGGTCCACGCCGCGTCGGGCGCATCGATCGACACCGCCTCGAAGATGCCGGCATTGTTGACGAGCACGTCGATCCGCCCGTCGAGCGTGTCGAGCGCCTGGTCCCAGATGCGGCGTGGCGCATTGGAGTCGCTCAGGTCGGCGACGATGCTGGCGCTGTCGTCCTCCGCCGCGCTCGACCGATGGCCGACGATGCGGACGTCTTCTGTTCCAAAACGATCGAGGATCGCCTTGCCGATGCCCCGGCTGGAGCCGGTGACGAGGATGTTGATGGTCATGCGGCGCGGGATAGGCGCTCGGGCGCGGGACGGCAACGTTCGATCGGTCGGCTTGTCCGTGACAAGCGCCGCCCGATCCCGATCAGATGCTTAGCCCTTGAGAGGTTCGAAGAGACAAGCGCGTGCAGCGCGTCCGAGCGATAGCGAGGGAAGCCAAGGCGGACGGATGTCCGCCGCCCGGCGCCTGAGGGCCTACAAACTACGCGGCGATCTTGCTCACGAAGTCGCCGGTGATCGTCTCGAGCTTCGACAGCTCGTCGTCGACCCGCCGGAAACCCGCTTCGAGATGATCGATCTCGCCCGCGACGCCCTCGGTGTCCGAGCGGATCGCCGAGATGGTGGTCGACATCGAGTCGGCGGCCAGCGCGGTCTCGTCGACGGCGGCGGTGATCATGGTGACGGTCTGGGCCTGCGCCTCCATCGTCGAACGGATGCGCTCGGCGGAGGACTGGACCTCGCCGACGATGTCGCGGATCGCGCCGTTCGCCTCGACGGTCTGGCGGGTGGCGGCCTGGATCGCGGCGATCTTGGCGGCGATGTCGTCGGTGGCGCGGGCGGTCTGGCTGGCGAGGCTCTTCACCTCCTGCGCGACGACGGCGAAGCCGCGGCCGGCGTCGCCGGCGCGGGCGGCCTCGATCGTGGCGTTGAGCGCGAGCAGGTTGGTCTGGCCGGCGATGTCGCGGATCAGCCCCAGGATCGACTCGATCGCCTGGGCATGGTCCGACAGGACGCCCGAGATCGCGACCGCGTGGCCCGAGCGATCGGCGGCGCGGGTGGCGATCTGGGCGGCCACCTCCACCTCGGCGCGGCTTTCCTCGATCGCGCGGATCAGGCCGGCGGCGGTGTGGGCGGCCTCGCGCATGGCGAGTGCCGACTGTTCGGCGGCGGCGGCGACCTCGGAGGTCTTGCCGAGCATGCCGCGCGCCGACTGCGACGTCTGGCCGGTGCGGGCGCGCAGGCCGCGCGAGTCGTCGATCGCGCGGGTCAGCGTCTGGCTGATGTCGGAACGGAAGGCCTCGCTCTCGTCGGCCAGGCCCTGTTGCTCGATCGCGCGCATCTCGGCGCCGACCAGGGTGAAGGTCAGGTCGTAATAAGCGGCGTTGACGGCGAGCAGCGCGGCGGTGGCCGTGGAGATGAAGTCGGGATCCTCGGGGAAGCGGTGGATCAGATGCGCGCAGATCTTCGCGGTCATCGCGGTGGTGCGGTTGGCGATGTCGGTGTGGTTGGCGCCCTTCTGCACATAGCTGAGGGTGGTGGCCGCGCGGCTGCGCATGTCGTCCAGCGCCAGCCCGTCGCGCAGGATGCCCTGCCATATCCGCACGGCATAGTCGCCGGGGGTGTCGCCGGCGGCGAGGATGCCGGCGTGCCGATGGTTGGCGCAGGCCTCATAATGTGCGCGCACGACGTCCATCAGTTCGGGGCCGGCGCGGTCCCAGATCGCCCGAAGCTGCCCGTTGAGCTGGCGATCGGGATCGTAGACCGCGATCCTGGCTTCGAGGTCGAGCTTGGCACGGCCCATCGCCGCCGCATCTCCATAGGTCATCGGGCTTCCCATCGTCGGTACCGGAATCGGTTCGCTGGGAACGGACTGTAGGGAGGAATGGTAAACGGGCCGTTGAGGATATGGTTCGTTCCGAGGGCGGAATCGTTTTTCGGGGGACGATCCTCCACTCAATGGGGCGTCATGCCAGCGAAGGCTGGCATCCATGTCTGTTGCCTCCTCAGATGCCATCTGGCTGATGAGAGACATGGACCCCAGCCTTCGCTGGGGTGACGATGGAAGAAAAGCCCGGAGCCCATCAGGGCTCCGCAAGCGCGAACGCGCGCCGTGGGGCGGACGGATGTCCGCCGCCCGGCGCCTGAGGGCTAAAACAAACTACGCCGCGATCTTGCTCACGAAATCGCCCGTGATCGTCTCGAGCTTCGACAGTTCGTCGTCGACCCTGCGGAAACCCGCCTCGAGATGATCGATCTCGCCCGCGACGCCCTCGGTGTCCGATCGGATCGCCGAGATGGTGGTCGACATCGAGTCGGCGGCCAGCGCGGTCTCGTCGACGGCGGCGGTGATCATGGTGACGGTCTGGGCCTGCGCCTCCATCGTCGAACGGATGCGCTCGGCGGAGGACTGGACCTCGCCGACGATGTCGCGGATCGCGCCGTTCGCCTCGACGGTCTGGCGGGTGGCGGCCTGGATCGCGGCGATCTTGGCGGCGATGTCGTCGGTGGCGCGGGCGGTCTGGCTGGCGAGGCTCTTCACCTCCTGCGCGACGACGGCGAAGCCGCGGCCGGCGTCGCCGGCGCGGGCGGCCTCGATCGTGGCGTTGAGCGCGAGCAGGTTGGTCTGGCCGGCGATGTCGCGGATCAGCCCCAGGATCGACTCGATCGCCTGGGCATGGTCCGACAGGACGCCCGAGATCGCGACCGCGTGGCCCGAGCGATCGGCGGCGCGGGTGGCGATCTGGGCGGCCACCTCCACCTCGGCGCGGCTTTCCTCGATCGCGCGGATCAGGCCGGCGGCGGTGTGGGCGGCCTCGCGCATCGCCAGCGCCGACTGTTCGGCGGCGGCGGCGACCTCTGAGGTCTTGCCGAGCATGCCGCGCGCCGACTGCGACGTCTGGCCGGTGCGCTCGCGCAGGCCGCGCGAGCCATCGAGGGCGCGGGTCAGGCTGGTCGAGATGTCGGAACGGAACGCCTCGCTCTCGTCGGCCAGCCCCTTATGCTCGGCGGCGCGGCTGAAGGCGCCGACGACGGTGAAGACCGTGTCGTAATAGGCGGCGTTGATCGTCGTCAGCGATTCGCAGCTCGCGGCGACGAAAGGCAGGTCGTCGGCGAAGCGGGTGCCGACCAGGCTGCACATCTGCGCCACGATGCGGGTGTTGAGCAGCGCCACGCCGACGCAGTCCTCGCCATTCTGCAGGCGCGAAAGCGCGCTGCCCGCGAAATAGCGCAGGTCGGTCGAGCAGAGCCCGCGGGTCAGCATCATTTCCCACAGTTCGACCGTGCGGGCGACGATGCGATCATGGCTGAAACCGGGGGGCGGGGTGATCGTGCCGGCCGCGAGCGCGTCGGCGAAATTCTGGCGGACGAAGCCGAGCAGTTCGTCACCCACGCGATCCCAGATCAGCTTGAGTCGGTCGGCCAGCTGGCCGGTCGGATCATAGACCCGGAGCTTGCGCGCCAGTTCCTGATCGGTCAGCCCGATGCTCTCCAGTTCATGATCCAGCATGGTCTCGCACGTCCCTCAGCGATTGGTATCGGTAACGGGTTCCTAGGCAGAAATGGTAAATGCCGGGTTAGCCCTGACGGATTTCCGCGGGAAAGTGTCTGAGCTGGCGTAACTAACTTGCATGGCGAGAATCATCGTCTAAGAACGGCCCGACGACAGAGGGAGGGCATCATGTCGCGCAATCCAGGGCGTCCGCTTTCGCCACATCTCACTATCTGGCGGTGGGGTCCGGCCATGGCCGTCTCGATCCTTCACCGTGTGACGGGCTGCGGCCTGGCCGTGGTGGCGGGTCTCGGTTTCATCTGGTGGCTCGTTGCCGCCGCGACCGGTCCGGAGGCCTATGCGACCTTCCTGGCGGTCGCCACGTCTTGGTTCGGCTATCTGGTCGCCATCGGGCTGACCTGGGCCTTTCTCCAGCATCTCGCTTCGGCGCTGCGCCACTTCGTGCTCGATATCGGCGCGGGCTATGAGCTGAAGGTCAACCGGCTGGGCGCCATCTTCACGATGGTCTTCTCGGTGGTGCTGACGATCGCGCTCTGGGCGCCGGTGCTGCTCAACCTCGCGAAGGGAGCGAACTGATGGGCAGCGGAACGGGTATCGGCCGCGTTCGCGGTCTCGGTTCGGCCAAGCATGGTTCGATGCATTGGTGGCGCCAGCGCGTCACCGCTGCGGGCAACCTGCTGCTGGTGACCTGGTTCGTGGTGTCGCTCTTCCGGCTCCCGAACTTCGACCATGCGATCATCGTGCAGTGGATCAACCAGCCGCTCGTCGCGGTGGGCCTGGTCCTGCTGACCGCATCGGTCTTCTATCATCTCCGGCTTGGGCTCCAGGTGGTCGTGGAGGATTATATCCATGAGGAGGCCGGCAAGGTCTTCTTCATCCTGCTGCTCAACCTTTATTCGATCGCGGGCGCCGCGCTGGCGATCTTCTCGATCCTCAAGATCGCCTTCGGGGGAGTGCCCGCGTAATGGCCGAGGCCTACAAGATCATCGACCACCTCTATGATGCGGTGGTCGTCGGCGCGGGTGGCTCGGGCCTCCGCGCCACCATGGGCGCCGCCGGTGCCGGCCTGAAGACGGCCTGCATCACCAAGGTGTTCCCGACCCGTAGCCACACCGTTGCGGCGCAGGGCGGCATCGCCGCCTCGCTCGGCAATATGGGCCCGGATCACTGGACCTGGCACATGTACGACACCGTCAAGGGGTCGGACTGGCTGGGCGACCAGGACGCCATCGAATATATGGTGCGCGAAGCCCCGGCCGCGGTGATCGAGCTCGAACATGCGGGCGTGCCGTTCAGCCGCACCGAAGAGGGCAAGATCTATCAGCGCCCGTTCGGCGGCCACATGCAGAATATGGGCGCCGGCCCGCCCGTGCAGCGCACCTGCGCCGCCGCGGACCGCACCGGCCACGCCATGCTCCACGCGCTCTATCAGCAGAGCCTGAAGTATGACGCCGACTTCTACATCGAATATTTCGCCCTCGACCTGATCATGGAGAATGGCGAGTGCAAGGGCGTGATCGCGCTCTGCATGGAGGACGGCTCGATCCATCGCTTCCGCAGCCACGCGGTGGTGCTGGCCACGGGCGGTTCGGGCCGCACCTATTTCTCCGCCACCTCGGCGCACACCTGCACCGGCGACGGCGGCGGCATGGTGCTCCGCGCGGGCCTGCCGCTCCAGGACATGGAGTTCGTGCAGTTCCACCCGACCGGCATCTACGGCGCGGGCGTGCTCATCACCGAGGGTGCACGCGGCGAAGGCGGCTATCTCACCAACTCCGAGGGTGAGCGCTTCATGGAGCGTTACGCGCCGTCGGCGAAGGATCTCGCCAGCCGCGACGTCGTGTCGCGGTCGATGGCGGCCGAGATGCGCGAAGGCCGCGGCGTCGGCAAGAATGGCGACTATATCTACCTGCACCTCGATCATATCGATCCGAAGGTGCTGGCGGAGCGCCTGCCCGGCATCACCGAGACCGGCAAGATCTTCGCTGGCGTCGACCTGACCCGTCAGCCGCTGCCGGTGACGCCGACCGTCCACTACAATATGGGCGGCATCCCCTGTAACTATCATGGCGAAGTCGTCACCCTGCGCGACGGCAACCCCGATGCGGTTGTCCCCGGCCTGTTCGCGGTGGGCGAGGCGGCCTGCGTGTCGGTCCATGGCGCGAACCGCCTGGGCTCCAACTCGCTGATCGATCTGGTGGTGTTCGGCCGCGCGACGGGCTTCCGTCTCGCCGAGCTGATCAAGCCGAACAGCAAGCATGGCGCGATCGTCACCGCGGCCGACGACAAGGCGCTCGGCCGTCTCGATCATTATCGCAACGCCAAGGGCGGTTCGCCGACCGCGCAGATCCGCCTGAAGATGCAGCACACGATGCAGAAGCATTGCGCGGTGTTCCGCGACAATGAGCTGCTGAGCGAGGGCATCGGCCTGATCGACAATGTCTATTCGAACCTGGCCGATGTCGGGATCACCGATCGCTCGCTGATCTTCAACACCGACCTGATCGAGACGCTCGAGCTCGACAACATGCTGCCGCAGGCGGTGGTGACGATGCATTCGGCCGAGAACCGCAAGGAAAGCCGCGGCGCCCACATGCATGAGAGCTATCCGGATCGCGACGACGCGAACTGGATGAAGCACACCATCAGCTGGTTCGATCAGGGCAAGGTCACGATCGATTATCGCCCGGTGCACGACTACACGCTCACCGACGAAGCCGAATATGTGAAGCCCAAGCCGCGCGTCTACTGACGCGCCGGTCACGGCCACGGAACAGGGAAAGGGGGTCTTCGGGCCCCCTTTTTCTTTGCCCGCGAAGCTGGCCCGTGGTGTGACCGGGGAACCCGGCCGGGGCTCCGGGCCTTTACCCCTCATCGGCCCGTAACGATGAGGGCGTAGCGAGGCGCCCATGGCCACCGACAGCGACGATACCACATCCGCCGAAGCCCCGATGACCCTGCAATGGCGGATGCTGGCCGGCTTCGCGATCGGGCTGGTCGCCGGGCTGATCGTCCATATGGCGGCGCGCGACGCGGCCTGGGTCACGACCCTCACTACCTATGTCACCGGGCCGATCGGGCAGGTCTTCCTGCGCCTGCTGTTCATGCTGGTGATCCCGCTGCTGGTGTCGGCGCTCGTCGTCGGCATCGGCGAGATGGGCGAGATCCGATCGCTCGGCCGGGTGGGGCTGCGCACCCTGGGCTATACTTTCCTGATGTCGAGCATCGCGGTCGCGGTCAGCCTGGCGGTGGTCAACCTGCTCCAGCCCGGCAGCGGCGTCGATCCGGCCCAGGCGCGGACGATGCTGGCCGATGCCGGCGACGGTGCCAAGGCGATCCTCAGCCGCCAGGGCGAGGCGCCGACCGGGATCGACACCTTCCTCGCGATCATCCCCGACAATGTCTTCAAGGCGATGGCGTCGAACGACATCCTCGCGGTGATGTTCTTCGCGCTGTTCCTGGGGATCGGGCTGGTGCTCGTCCGCACCGAACAGACCAAGCTGCTGCTCAGCGCCTTCGAGGGGCTGTTCCAGGTGTCGATGCGGTTGATCGGCATCGTCATCCGGCTCGCGCCGAGCGCGATCGCCTGCTTCATGTTCAACCTCGCCGCGCTGTTCGGCTGGGAATTGCTCGCCCGGCTCTCGGCCTTTGTCGGGGTGGTGCTGCTGGCCCTCGGGCTGCAGATGTTCGGGGTCTACTCGCTGCTGCTCGCCTTCGTCGCGCGGCGTTCGCCCTGGCGCTTCTTCGCCGATGTGCAGGAGGCGACGATCATGGCCTTCGCCACCGCCTCGTCCAACGCGACCTTGCCCACCTCGATCCGGGTGGCCGAGGACCGGCTGCGCCTCCACGGCCGCATCGCGCGCTTCGTGCTGACGATCGGCGCCACTGCCAACCAGAACGGCACCGCGATGTTCGAAGGCATCACCGTGCTGTTCCTGGCCCAGTTCTTCGGGGTCGAACTCAGCCTTGCCCAACAGCTGATGGTGATGGCGGTCTGCATATTGGGCGGCATCGGCACCGCGGGCGTTCCCGCCGGATCCTTGCCGGTGATCGCGCTGATCCTGGGTATGGTCGGGGTCCCGCCCGAAGGGATCGGGCTGGTGCTGGGCGTCGATCGCTTCCTCGACATGTGCCGCACCGCGCTCAACGTCACCGGCGACCTCGTCGCGGCCACCCTGATCGACGCCGGCGAGCGCGACGATCCACCCGCACCCGCCGTCGCCGCCTGACCGAGTTCAGGCGGTCTTAGCCGCGCGGAACATCGCCCAGATCATCACCAGCAGCCAGGTGGCGAACACCCCGAACGGCACCCAGAAGACGAGCAGCCCGTTCCACGCGAAGGGGCCGCTGGTGAACATCGAGGTGAAGGGATCGGCGATCACCGCCAGCGCGGTCCAGAAGCAGAGATAGGCCAGCCAGCGCGGATAGAGCGGCTGGGGTCGGTCGTCGCCGAGGATGGCGATGCCGATCGCGATCAGCTGGATCATCACCGGCGGCGCCACCATCACGAAGGCGAACCAGGACAGGTCGTTCAGCAGCACGATCGTCTCGGCCGAACGATCGGGCCGGAAGGCGGCGCCGGCCCAGAACAGCGCGGTCAGGATGAAGGGGACGATCCCGGTCAGCCCGCAGGTCATCTGGATATAGCTATAGGCCCGCGCGCCGGGGATGCGCCGCATCTGCGAGGCAAGCGCCGAAAAGAAGGCGATGAACAGCCCCGCCACATAGAGGCTGACGACGACGGCCAGGCGGATGCCGGTGGTGTTGTCGCGATAGAGCGCCACCACCTCGTCGGGGGTCAGGCTGGGCCGGGGCAGGGGAAAGAAGCCCGCCATCATCAGCGCCGGCCCGAAGATGAAGAGCCCGATCAGCCCGCACCAGATGCCGAAACGTTCACCCTTCTCCATCAGAAATCCTCACCCCTATTTCTGTATATGGGTCAGGATGATCACAGATATTCGATCAGATCAACTTCGATCGATCACATTATAGCAATATCGAAAGGCCGTATAATCGAGATATATTTCGGAGATATATGGGTATTTATGACCATGATGTCTTTGGGTCATTGTTCGATATACCGTCGTATATAGCCCTATTTGGTAGCGTATTGCTGCGCTGCGGTGTAGGGTACCGATTGGTACGGGTTGAGAGCCCCGTACGACGATTTCAAGGGCAAGGAGCGGTCAGGGTGGCCATTCAACTGAAGGTGAACGGAGTCGATCGGAGTTTCGAGGGCGATCCGGAGATGCCGTTGCTCTGGTATCTGCGCGATGAGTTGGGTCTGCCGGGCACGAAATTCGGTTGCGGCAAGGCATTGTGCGGGGCCTGCACGGTGCATCTCGACGGTAACGCCGCCCGTTCCTGCCAGACGCCGATGCTGGCCGCCGAGGGCTTTTCGGTGACGACGATCGAGGGGCTCTCGGCCGAGGGGGACCACCCCGTCCAGCGCGCCTGGCAGGAAATCGGCGTGCCGCAATGCGGCTATTGCCAGCCGGGGCAGATCATGTCGGCGGCGGCGCTGCTGGCGATGACGCCCAAGCCCAGCGATGCCGATATCGACGGCGCGATGAGCGGCAATATCTGCCGCTGCGGTACCTATGACCGCATCCGCAAGGCGATCAAGCGCGCGGCCGGGGAGGCGATCTGATGAACGCTGTCATCACCCCCGAACTGATCAAGGTCGGCCCGCGGCTCAGCCGTCGCCTGTTGCTCGGCTCGGCGCCGGGGCTACTGCTCGGCCTCAACCTGCCGGCCTCGGCGGCCGATCCGGCCCCGAAGAAATATGGCGCCGACGCGCAGGAAGGCGGCGTGCGCGACGACCCGCGCCTGTTCGTCGCGCTGGGCGAGGACGGGATCGTCACGATCACCTGCAACCGCGCCGAGATGGGGCAGGGCATCCGTTCGAGCATCGCGATGGTGATCGTCGACGAGCTGGAGGCCGACTGGACGAAGGTCCGGATCGAGCAGGCGGTCGGCGACATGGAGCGCTATGGCAACCAGAACACCGACGGGTCGCGCAGCATGCGCCACTGGGTGATGCCGATGCGCCGCGCCGGTGCCGCGATGCGGATGATGCTGGTCGAGGCTGCCGCCAAGGATCTGGGCGTGCCCGCGTCCGAACTCCAGGCCTCCGCGCACAAGGTGGTCCATGCCAAGAGCGGCCGCTCGCTCGACTATGGCAAGCTCGCCCCGCTCGCCGCCAAGCTGGCGGTGCCGCCGCGCGACATCATCGTCCTGAAGGACACCGCCCAGCTCGACATGATCGGCAAGGACGGCGTCCGCTCGCTCGACGCCAAGCCGATGACGATGGGCAAGGCGCCCTATGGCATCGACGCGACCATGCCCGGCATGGTCTTCGCGGCGATCGCCCGGCCGCCGGTGCTGGGATCGAAGGTCGCGAAATATGACGCCACCGCCGCGCGCGCCGTGGCCGGGGTGATCGACATCGTCGAGCTGCCGGCGCCGGCCAGCCCCGCCAATTTCCAGCCGCGCGGCGGCATCGCCGTGATCGCGCGCAACAGCTGGGCGGCGATGAAGGCGCGCGACGCGCTGGTGGTGGAATGGACCGCCTCGCCCAACAGCAGCTATGATTCCGCCGCCTATCACGCCCAGCTGCTGGAGGTGGTGCGCAAGCCCGCCCAGGTGCTGCGCAACCAGGGCGACGTCGACGCGGCGCTGAAGCGCGCGGCCAAGCCGATCACCGCCGAATATGTGCTCCCCCACATCGCCCATGCGACGATGGAGCCGCCCGCCGCGGTGGCGCGGGTCGATGCCAATGGCTGCGAGGTGATCGCCTGCGTCCAGGATCCGGGCGGCACGCACGAGACGGTCGCGCAGGCGCTGGGCCTCGACAAGTCGAAGGTGGTGATCCGCCAGACCTATCTGGGCGGCGGCTTTGGCCGGAAGTCGAAGCCCGACTTCGTCGTCGAGGCGGCCTTGCTCAGCCGCGCGCAGAAGGGCGTGCCGGTGAAGATCGTGTGGAGCCGTGAGGACGACATCCGCAACGACTATTACCACACCACCACCGTGCAGCGGCTGGAGGCGAGCCTCGAGAACGGGATGCCCACCGCCTGGCTGCACCGCAACGCCGCGCCCTCGATCGTCTCGATCTTCGCCGACGGCATCACCAGCGAGCAGAAGTTCGAGGTGGAGATGGGGCTGGTCAACATGCCCTTCGCCATCCCCAATGTCCGGGTCGAGAATGGCGAGGCGCTCGCGCACACCCGGATCGGCTGGTTCCGCTCGGTCGACAACATCCCCCATGCCTTCGCGGTGCAGTCCTTCGCGGCCGAGCTGGCCCATGCTGCCGGGCAGGACCAGAAGGACTATCTGATCCGCCTGCTGGGCCCCGATCGGCAGATCGACATCAGCCAGTGGGGCGACAGCAACATGAGCGAGGATCCCAAGCTCTACCCGTTCGACACCGGCCGCCTGCGCCGGGTGATCGAGGCGGCTGCGGCCGGGATCGGCTGGTCGGAGAAGCGGCCTAAGGGCTGGGGCTATGGCATCGCCTGCCACCGCAGCTTCCTCAGCTACACCGCCTGCGCCTTCGCGGTCTCGGTCGACAAGGGCGAGCTGACCGTCCACCGCGCCGACATCGCGGTCGACTGCGGCGCCCAGATCAACCCCGATCGCATTCGCTCGCAGATGGAAGGCGCGGTGATGATGGGGATGAGCCTGGCGCTGATGGGCGAGATCAGCTTCAAGGACGGCGCGGTCCAGCAGGGCAGCTTCGACGATTATCCGGTGCTGCGGATCGACGCGGCGCCGCGCAAGCTGCAGGTTCACCTGGTCGGTGCCGATCTGAACGCGGCCCCCGGCGGCGTCGGCGAGCCCGGCTTGCCGCCGGTCGCCCCCGCGCTGTGCAACGCGATCTTCGCCGCCACCGGCAAGCGTATCCGCACGCTGCCGATCAAGGAGCAGCTCAAGATCGCCTGACCGGCCGTCTTGATCCTGCCATCAGCGGCCGCCACAGTCGATTTCGTCCCCGTGTCGCGGGGGCGGAACCGGGGGCGCCATGGTGGCTCGCGCAATTTCGCTCGCAGGAACGCAGTATCGCTTCGATAGCCTGGCCGCGCTGCTTGCTGCGGCCAGCCCGGCGCGGTCGGGCGATGCGCTGGCCGGCATCGGTGCGCGTTCGGCCGGGGAGCGGGTGGCGGCGCGTTTCCTGCTCGCGGAGCTGCCGCTCGGCGCCTTCCTCGACGAACTCGTCATTCCCTATGAGGCCGATGAGGTCTCGCGGCTGATCGTCGATAGTCATGATATCCCTGCCTTCGCGCCGATCGCTTCGCTCAGCGTCGGCGAGTTCCGCGAATGGCTGCTCGATCCGCGCCAGGACGGCGACGTCTTGGCGGCGGTGGCGCCCGGCATCACCCCGGAAATGGCCGCTGCCGTCTCAAAGATCATGCGCAACCAGGATCTGGTGACGGTCGCGCGCAAGATTCGCACGGTCACCGCCTTCCGCAACACCCTGGGCCTGCCCGGCCGCCTCTCGGTCCGGCTCCAGCCCAATCACCCGACCGACGATCCCACCGCGATTGCCGCGGCGATCGTCGACGGGCTGATGCTGGGGGCGGGCGACGCGGTGATCGGGATCAACCCGGCCGGCGACGACATCGGCCATATCGCGACCCTGCTGCACCTGCTCGACGAGATCCGCGAGGCGTTCCGCATCCCCACCCAGAGCTGCGTGCTCGCGCACATCACCCAGACGATCGAGCTGGCCAAGGATGGCGTTCCGGTCGACCTCTGCTTCCAGTCGATCGCGGGAACCGAGGCCGCCAACCGCGGCTTCGGGATCGACCTCGCCTTGCTTCAGGAGGGGCTGGAAGCCACTCGCGCCCTGAAGCGCGGCACGATCGGCGATCAACTGATGTATTTCGAGACCGGGCAGGGCTCCTGCCTGTCGTCGGGCGCGCATCATGGCGTCGATCAGCAGACCCTGGAATGCCGCGCTTATGCGGTGGCACGGGCGTTCGATCCGTTGCTGGTCAATTCGGTGGTCGGCTTCATCGGTCCCGAATATCTCTATGACGGCAAGCAGATATTGCGCGCCGCGCTGGAGGATCATTGCTGCGGCAAGCTGCTCGGCCTGCCGATGGGGCTGGACCTCTGCTACACCAACCATGCCGAGGCCGATCAGGACGACATGGATACCGCGCTCACCATGCTGGGGGTCGCCGGGGTCAATTTCCTGATGGGGGTGCCGGGCGCCGACGACATCATGCTCGGCTATCAGTCGACCAGCTTCCACGACGCGCTCTACCTGCGCGATACCTTGGGCCTGGCCCCCGCGCCCGAATTCCAGGCCTGGCTCGCGGAGCAGGGGCTGCTCGCGGCGGATGGCCGCTCGATCCGCGACGGGGCGGTGCTCGAGCCGCCGCGCGGCTTCCCGGCGCTGGCGGCCTTCCATGGCTGATCCGCCGCTCCGCTTGAGCCTCGCCGATCGGCTGCGGGCGATGACCGGCGCCCGCGTCGGGCTCGGTCGCGCCGGCAACGCGCTGCCCACCCGCGCGCTGCTCGACTTCGAACTGGCGCATGGCCGCGCGCGCGACGCGGTCCATGCCGCGCTGCCCGCCGGCTTCGCCGCCTCGCTCGGCGCGATCGAGCTGCGCAGCCTGGCACCTGATCGCACCGCCTTCCTCCAGCGGCCCGATCTCGGCCGGATGCTCGACCCGGCTTGCCGACGGCAGTTGGATGGGGTGTCGCCGGGCCAGTTGCTGATCGTCGCCGGGGACGGCCTGTCGGCCCAGGCGGTGGCCGACCATGCTCCGCCGCTGATCGAGGCACTGCTCGCGCGGCTGGACGGCTGGGCGCTCGCGCCGCTGGTGGTTGCCAGCCAGGCGCGGGTGGCATTGGGCGATGCCGTGGGCGAGGCGATCGGTGCCACGGCGGTGGTGATGCTGATCGGCGAGCGCCCCGGGCTCAGCGCGCCCTCGAGTCTCGGCGCCTATATCTGCTGGGCGCCGCGCATCGGCCGCCTCGACAGCGAGCGCAACTGCGTGTCGAACATCTGGACTCCCGACGGGTTGGGCTATGCGGCGGCGGCCGACCGGATCATGGCGATCCTCTCCGCCGCGCGCCGCGCGGGGCGGACGGGCGTTGGCCTGAACCTGCCACCGGCGACACCGGCGCTGCCGGCTTAGGCGGAAGCGCCTTCCGGCCGCGCGAAGCGGCCGACGATCCAGTCGATGAACAGCCGTACCCTCGGCGCGAGCTGGCGGTTGCGCGGATAGAGGATCGACACCGGGGCGGAGGGCAGGGGGTGCTCCGCCAGGATGCGGACCAGCCGCCCCTCGGCCAGGTCGCGCTCGATATGGAAGACCGGCATCTGGGCGATGCCGATCCCGCGCAGCACCGCGTCGCGGAAGCTCTCGGTGCCCGTCACCGAGAAGCGGGTGTCGATCGCGGCGCGGCTGAGGCCATCGGCGCTCAGGAACTCGAACGGCGCCAGCGCGCCGCTGCTGATCGATCGCAGCCCCACCGCCTGATGCCTCGCCAGGTCGGCGGGCGTCTCCGGCGTGCCGAAGCGTTCCAGATAGGCGGGGGCGGCGCAGGTGATGCGCGGCAGCTGGGTGACGGTGCGGGCGACCAGATCGCTGTCGGGCAGCGCGCCATAGCGCAGCACGCAGTCCACCCCCTCGCGCACCACGTCGATCCAGCGGTCGCCCTCGCTGATCGACAGGTCGATGTCGGGATAGCGCACCAGGAAATCGGGCAGGTCGGGGAACAGGAAATGGCGCGCGATCGTGCCCTGCACCTCCACCCTCAGCGGGCCGCGCGGGGCGGCGCCGCGAAAGGCGCCCTCGGCATCCTCGATATCGTCGAGGATCGCCAGGCAGCGGCGATGATAGGCCTCGCCGTCGAGGGTGGGGCGCACCGTGCGGGTGGTGCGCTGGAGCAGGCGCACCCCCAGCCGGTCCTCGAGCTGGCGGATCACCTGGGTCGCGGTCGAGCGCGGCATGTCCAGGTCGTGCGCCGCCTGGGTGAAGCTGCGCCGCTCCACCACCCGCGTGAACAGCCGCATCGCATCGATCCGGTCCATCGATCCTCATTGTTCTGAAATCACGAACGAACTTGTCGAATATGCCTCGATTATGCCGAACGATCCAGCGTCTATCTCCCGCCCATCACAAAGGAGCACAGCATGACCCAGGATCAGAGCAAGGTTGCGATCGTCACCGGCGCTTCGCGCGGCATTGGCGCGGCGATCGCCGAACGGCTGGCGGCAGACGGTTTCACCGTCGTCGCCAACTATGCGGGCAGCGAGGCCGACGCGGCCGAGCTGGTCGCCCGGATCGAGGCGACCGGCGGCCACGCCATCGCCGCGCAGGCCGATGTCAGCGATGCCGCCGCCGTGGCGCGGATGTTCGATGCGGCGCAGGCCGCGTTCGGCGGGATCGACGTGATCGTCAACAATGCCGGCATCATGAAACTCTCGCCGATCGCAGACGCCGACGATGCGCTGTTCGACAGCCAGGTGGCGATCAACTTCAAGGGCGTGTTCAACATGCTGCGCGAGGGCGGCCGCCGCCTGCGCGAGGGCGGCCGCATCATCAACCTGTCGTCCAGCGTCGTCGGCATGCTGCAGCCCGGCTATGGCGTCTATGCCGCGACAAAGGCCGCGGTCGAGGCGATGACGATGGTGATGGCGCGCGAGCTGCGCGGCCGGAACATCACCGTCAACAGCGTGGCGCCCGGGCCCACCGCGACCGCGCTGTTCCTCGACGGCAAGCCCGACAGTCTGGTCGAGCAGCTTGCCAAGCTCAACCCGCTCGAACGGCTGGGCCAGCCCGACGACATCGCAGCAGCAGTGGCGTTCCTCGCCGGCCCCGACGGGCGCTGGGTCAACGGCCAGACGCTGCGCGCCAATGGCGGGATGATCTGAGGGGCGGAGCCTCTCGCCCAAATCCTTCCGTTCCCTCTACCCCCCCCCGTCATGCCAGCGGAGGCTGGCATGACGGGATAAGGGGGAGGGGAGGTGGCCCTACACCACCACCCTCGATCGCTCGCTACGCTCGTCGTCGCGCTCGATCCGGCCCAGCCGATAGTCGCCCGCGATCGCCACCCGCTGCAGGTGGCGGCGCTGGCCCACCGGCACACCGGTGCCGCAATGGATCATCCGCCAATTGTCCCAGAGGACATAATCCTCGGGCTGCCAGTCATGATAATAGGCCAGCGCCTCGTCGGTGACCCTGGCGAGCAATTCCTGCGCCAGCGCATCGCCCTCCGGGGTCTCCATCCCCTCGATCCCGGCGGCGAAATAGGGGGAGACATGTACGATCGGCGCACCGCTGCCCTCCTGCCGGTAGACGATCGGGTGGATGCCGCGCGGCAGCTCATGCGCGCGGCCGGCGAAGCGCTTCACACGTTCCTGCTGGCGGACGAGGCGGAGGCCGGGCGGGCGGCAGAAGCGCATCCGGCTGGCGTCGAACTCCATCTCATAGACCATCGACAGCCCCTCCACCCGCCGCTGGAGGTCTTCGGGCAGCACCGTCCAGGCCTGGATCAGGTCGATGAAGCCGGTCTTGCCGCCGGCGGGCGGCAGCTCGACTGCGCGGAGGATGCCGCCGCGGTTGATCTTGTCCGAATAGCAGAGGTCGAAATGCCAGGGCAGCCAGCCGACCCTGAGGTCGCCGTCGCCCAGATCATAGATGTCGCCATCCTCGTCGCCGGCATAGACGTCGGCGATCGCCAGCGGCACGCCCTTGCGGCCCGGATTATGCGGATGCGCCTCGATGTCGCCGAAGCAGGCGGACAGCCGCATATGCGTGTCCGGGTCGGACGGCAGGCCACGGAACACCAGCACGCCGCGCTCGTCCCACAGGTCGCGCAGGCTCTGCCCGACGTGCGGGTCGTCGAGCGCATCGACGCTCAGCCCGGTGACGATGCCGCCAAAGGGCTTGCCCTCGGCGATCGGATCGACGCTATAGCCCATCATCCTCTCCCGCTGTGCTTCGGGTTGCGGCCAGGATAACAGGCATGGCCCCTGTCTGTCTCGCGGCGCGGCCAGGCGCGGCACGGTCGGGCAAAGCGCGATTGACTGGGCAGCGGCGGCCCCCGAAAGTGGCGCGGCGGGCATGGAGTGATTTCGGGGTGGCGGCGGGAATAATGGCAATGGGATCGGGACGGCAGCCGGCCTCGGCAGTGCGGTGGCCTTGGGTCTGGGCGATCACGGCCGGCCTCGTCGCGCTCATCGCCATCCTCGCTTTCCGTATCCTCGGCCATGGCCAGGCCAGCCTCGACGGGCAGGATGCCGAAGTGACCCTGTCGCGCTCCGCCCCGGGGGGGCCGCGCGGCCCCTATCTGGCCGACATTCCCGGCAAGCCGCGCGCGGGCACCTATTTCGAGGGGCGGCGGGTGGTGGCGGGCTATGCCGGCCATGCCGCGCGCTACCGCCGCTGCGACGGCGCGACCCTCGACGTCGATTTCGCACCCGGTTCCGACAATCTCGACCTCGCCGCGCTGGAAGGCTGGCGGGTGAAGGCGCCGTGCAATGCCTGGGCGCGGCTCACTCTGGTCCAGGTCTATGATCAGGACGGCCGTTACCCTCCGCTCGCCGCCACCGGCGGCAACGCCGATAGCGAGGACCGCACCGAGCCGAGCCGCGACTGGCAGGGGCGGCTCGCGTCGCTCAACACCGCGAAGCGCCCCTCCGAAGTCGCCTTTTCGGGCACCGATACCGCGTTCAGCGCGCTTGTCGCGCTGCAGGTGATGGCGGGGATCGAGCGGGTCAGCCTCTGGTCGCTGGCCGACAGCCGCGGCAATGAGGCGGCGCTCACCCTGGGCGGCGGGATCGGCCCCACCTATCGCAGCGGGGCCGCGGCCTCGCCCGAGGTCGACCAGCGCTGGCTGCGCGATCCGGCGGTGGCGGTGCGCGCCAACCCCAGCGCGATCGGCTGGACCAGCTCGCCCGAGGCGCGCAGCTTCTTCTCGCGCGGTGCGGTGGCGACCCGCACCGGAAATTTCCGGACGACGGCGATGACCCGCTTCCGCCTCGGCACGGGCGGCCCGCCCGCGGTGGCGGGCTGGCAGCGCTATGGCGTGATCCTGTGGCAGGCCAGCCTGACCCCCGACGAGATGCAGGCGGCGATCGCGCGGGTGAACCGGGCGATGGCCTTCCCCGTCTCCTTCGAAGGGATGCTGGTCGCGCGCGGCGACAGCATCCTCTACGGATCGGGCAGCGAGGGCGGGGATCAGCGCGGGCCGAGCTGGTTCCTCGCCAAGTCGCTTCCCACCGTCGAGCTGTTCAACCTCGGCATGAAGGCGCAGCAGCTGGGCCAGCAGCTTGGCCCCGACTTCGCCGCCGGCCCGGGGGCTCTGCTCTCGACCTCGCCTTATGGCCCGTCGCGCACCGCGATGCTCTGGACCTCTGGCACCAACGACATCGGCATGGGTGGCGGCCCGCCCGAACAGAATATGGGGCGGACGGCCGCGCAGATCATCGCCGATTCCGCCACCGCGACGAAGCTCAGCCGCGCCGCGCTGCCGGGGGTGAAGGTGCTGCGCACCACGCTGCTGCCGCGCGCCGACCCCACCTGGATCGGCACGACGAGCAGCGACGGCATGGCGAAGGAACAGGTCCGCCAGGCGGTCAACGCCGCCTGGGCGAAGGGCGCCAGCGGTGCCGATCTGGTGATCGACCTGTCGGGTCCGGGCAGCCTGGTGGGGGCGGCGGGCGCCGCGGCGGATGAGACCGCGGTCAGCGCCCCCGGCATCCCGATGTCGGACAAGCTCTATGTCGACCGGCTCCACCCTTCGAGCGTCGGCTATGCCAGCGGCATGATGCCGGCGATCGAAGCCGCACTGAAGCAGGCGCTGGGGCTATGACCGGATATCCTGGGTGACGGGAGGGGGGACCGAAAAGGCCGCCCGCCACGACTATCTGGTGCTGGACGGGATGCGCGGCGTCGCCGCGATCGGCGTGCTCGTCTATCATTTCCAGGACATGCTGCCGCTGCCGCTGTTCCGGGCGGGCTATCTGGCAGTCGACCTGTTCTTCTGCCTGTCGGGCTTCGTCATCGCTCATGCCTATGAGGCGCGGCTGCGCGCCGGCATGGGTTTCCGCCGCTTCGCGCTGATCCGCTTCGTCCGGCTGTGGCCGCTGGTGGCGCTGGGCGTGCTGCTCGCGATCGCCCAGGCCTGGCTGATGCCCGCCGCCGATCCGGTGCTGCGCCAGCCGGTGGTGGTGCCGCTGGTCCTCCTCAACTTGGCGCTGTTGCCGGGGCTGATGGGCGCGAGCCCGAACCTCTTCCCGGTCAACCCGCCGCACTGGTCGCTCTTCTACGAAATGGCGATCAACCTCGCCTTCGCCGCCGGGCTGGTCCGCCTGTCGAACCGCTGGCTCGCGGCGCTCGCGCTCGCCGGTTTCGCGGTGATCGCCGCCGGGATCGCAGCCGACGGCCACGCCAATATCGGCTGGGCGCGGGACCAGGTCGGCTTCGGGCTGGGCCGCGTGACCTGCACCTTCCTGGCCGGCGTGCTGCTCCATCGCTGGAAGGGGCGGGCCGGGCATCTGAGCGTTGCAAATGGCTGGTGGCTGGCGCTGCTGCTCACCGCGCTGGCGCTCACCCTGCCGGCGGGGCCGCTGCGCCCGGCTTATGACATGGCTTTCCTGCTGCTCGGCGCACCGTTGCTCGTGTGGCTGGGCATGGTGAGCCGCGCGCCCGAGGGGGCCATGCCCTTTCTCAAGACGCTCGGCCGGCTATCCTATCCGCTCTACGCGCTGCACTTCCCGCTGTGCCTCGCGGCGGCGGATCTGGCCAGGCAAATGCCCGAAGCGCGCATCGCGATCAGCCTGGCCGCGATGGCGCTGGCCTGTGCCCTAGGCCTGGTCGCGGCGCGTTTCTATGACGAGCCCTTCCGACGCCGGCTGATGGCCCGCATCGGGAAATAGCCCGCTCTCGCCATCGGCGGAGCGGGCTTGTTCCGCTTACTTCAGGGTCGCCGCATAGAGCTTGTGCAGCTCGTCGAAATGGCGCTCGGCGGCCGGCTCGTTGTAGATCGGGAAGTCGGCCATCGTCCAACCGTGCAGCGCGCCCGCATAGATCTCGGCCTCGTAATCGGTGCCGGCGGCGTCGAAGGCGGCCTTCAGGCGCTCGTGCATCTCCAGCGGATAATAGGGGTCCTCGTCGGCGCCCGCGACATAGATGCGGCCCTTCATCGTGCCGGCCAGCAGGTGTGGGCTGGTCGGCTCGTCGCTGGCCAGGTTGCCGCCGTGGAAGCTCGCCGCCGCGGCGATCCGGTCGGGATAGGTGCCCGCCGCCGCCAGCGCCATCGCGCCGCCCATGCAATAGCCGGTGGTGCCGATCTTCTCGCCGGCCACGTCGCTGCGGCTGTCGAGATAGGCGATATAGTCCTTGGTGTCGGCCGCCGCCTTCAGCGGGTTGGTGCTCATGAACCATTTGCCGATATGGTCGAACAGATTGCCCTCGGCGAAGATCGCCTTGGGGTTGAACGGCTCATAGGGGCCGCCGCGATAATAGGTGTCGGGCATCAGCACGACATAGCCGTCGTCGGCGATGCGCTGGCTCATCTCGAACAGGATCGGGCGGATGCCCAGGCCGTCCATGAAGAAGATCACCGCCGGCCACGGGCCGGTGCCGCTCGCGGGGGTGAAGACATAAGCGGGGCAATCACCGTCTCCGGTGCGGATCGAAACCGTCTCGTGCATCTCTGGCTCCCTCAATTTAAGCGATCTCTTGGCAGAGATTTTCGCGGCGATCCATCCGGCTTGGGCTCCGGGCGCGGCAGAAACAGGACGACGCGGCGGGAGGGGCATGCTATAGCATCGGCATCACCGGCAAACGCTCTCAAGCGTCGGTGGCTGAGAGACCGCTCGTGCTCCCGCTTGATGACGAGGAGCCGGGCATGGACCTGAATTATCTCTATTATCGCCATCAGCTCTCGTTGATGAAGGCCGATGCCGCCGCCACGCCGTCGGTGCGCGCCGTCCATCTCGGCTTCGCCCGTGGCTATGCCGCCAGGATCGCCGGCAAGCGCTCCTTGTGGAGCTCCGCGCCTTGGCACCTGCCCACCCTCGGCCTTTCTGCCTGACCCTTTCACGGAGAATCCATGTCGCGCGTCATACATATCGATGCCTCGGTCGAGGACGTCACCGCATCCTGCCAGACCCATTCGGCCGGCATCAGCACCATCGAGCCGCTCATCTCGGGCGGAACCCGGGTCGTCCTGCTCAACGGCGATGCCGCGGCGATCATCCGCCGCGCCTATAAGGGCCGCCTGCTCAGCGGGCAGGTCGAGCGCGTTCCCATCCGCATGCGCAACTGACCTGTTGGCATGACCGACTTTCGGTTCGTCGAAGACGGTACGGACTGGTCGCGCGACTATGACGGCCTGCTCGTCCCGGCCTGGATCGGCTCGTCGCGGGTGATGGTCCTGCTCACCCGCGCGGCGCTGGCCGCGCTGGTGGGGCTGGACGCCAGCGAGGTCTCGGCCGGAACGGCCAGCAGCTTGTTCCGCCAGTTCGCGGCGCGGCTGGAGGGCATCGTGCAGCGCGAATATAAGCGCCACCCGCGCACGCCCATCCGGATCGATTATAATCAGGTGGAGAGGGGCGCGTGACGGCCGATTTCTGGAACCAGTCGGCGCGGCTGATGCAGGCGGCCGCCAGCGGCCGCAATGCCCGTTCCCCCAGGGTGAACCTGAACGAGGTGATGCGCGGCCCGCTGTCGCAGCTGGCCCAGCATGTGTCGCAACAGGATTCCGATGAGCTCTGGCGTTTCGTGATCATCACCGCCGACGATCATTATATCCGCAACGCCGACCTTCGCGAGCTGCTGCGCCGGGAGGATATTCCGGCCCCGATCGCGCCATAGCGCTCGCCTCCGTTCATCATCTCGCCGCATTTTCCCCTTAGGCGCGGCCGCCATGAAGAAAGCCATCATTCTCGCGGCCGGCCAGGGATCGCGCCTGCTGCCGCTCACCGCCGACCAGCCGAAATGCCTGATCGATTTCGCGGGCCGCAGCCTGATCGAATGGCAGATCCGCTCGCTCGCCGCGAACGGCATCGTCGAGATCGCCGTCGTCACCGGCTTCCGCGACGAGAAGCTCAATGCCGCGCTCGCCGCGCTCGACGTGCCCGGCGTCACCATCCGCACGCGCTTCAACCCCTTCTACAAGGTCGCCGACAATCTCGGTTCCTGCTGGATCGTGCGCGAGGAGATGGACCAGGACTTCATCATCCTGAACGGCGACACCCTGGTCTCGCCCGAGATCGTCGGCCGCCTGATCGCGGGCGCGCGGGAACCGATCTCCGTCACCATCGACGTCAAGGACGATTACGACCTCGACGACATGAAGGTGCAGCGCGACGGCGAGAAGCTGCTCCAGATCGGCAAGCGGCTGGAACCGCATGAGACCAACGCCGAGTCGATCGGCATGCTCGCCTTCAAGGGCGACGGCCCGTCGATCTTCCGCAACCAGGTCGAGGCGATGATGCGAACCCCCGAAGGCACCATCAACTGGTACCTGAAGGCGATCCATGCGCTGGCGCCGTCCGGCGTGGTCGGCACCGTCTCGATCGAGGGGCTGAGCTGGGCTGAGGTCGACTTTCCCGAAGACCTGCCGATCGCGCGCGCGCTGACCGAAGGCTGGGTGAAGGGCTGAGCGGTCGGGTCGCCGATCCGCCGCCCTACTTCTTCCTGGGCACCGAATAGCTGGGCGGGTCGCTTGCGGGGAAGGACTCGTCCGAGCCCTCGTCGACCTCGTCCCAATTCTCGCCGTCCTCGTCGCGCATCTCGTCGGGGCCGGCGTCGCGCACCGGGTGCGGGTCGCCATGTTCGATATGGTCCTGCGCGGGGCTCGCCTTGTCGATGGCCGCGCCCGATTTCTTCTCGTCGTCGCTCATCGCCGCACCGTCCCGTTCCGCTGCTGTCTGCTGCCGATCTTAGAGAAGTTGGGCAGCAGACGCTACGGGATCAAGAGGGCCAGGCGCCTTTCAGCCAGCCGGCCAGCGCCGCGATCTGCTCCGCCGACAGCGCCACCGCCTGGCCCAGCGCGGGCGGCCCCGGCCAGCCCGCGTCGGTGACCGAGATACCGGCCTGCTCGCGCTCGCCCTCATAGCGGGGGATGACGTGGAAATGCACGTGCGGGTCGACCATCATCAGCATCAGATAGTTGAGCTTGGCGTAGCCCACCGTGGCGCCCAGCGCGGCCTCGATCTCGGCGGTGATCGTCGCCAGCTCGGCATGGGCGGCGGGGGGCAGCGCGCCGAAGGCGGTCGCGTCGGCCTTGGCAGCGAGGACCAGCGAGCCCAAGGTCGGCTGGGCGGGGCGCAGCAGCACCACCCAATGCTGGTAATCGCGGATCAGCGTGGCCGGATAGCCGAACTTCTCGATCGTCGCGTTCGCCATCAGCGCCTCCTTCTTCGAACTACACCGCCAGCCAGGACGTGATCGTCTCGCCGCGCTTCTCGCGCCCCATAGCCTGCACCAGCCGCACCGCGTGGAACAGGCAGGACAGCACCGTCCACCACGCCACCGCGATCAGCCCGATGTCGGGGCGCTGCGCCAGGGTGGCGGCGAACAGGATCACCATGTTCGGGTTGCGCCGTGCGGTGATCAGGCGGAAATCGCTGTCCACCTTCTCCCACACATGGATGTGCATGCCGGCATAGCGGCGGATGAACAGCCCCTCGATCAGCCGCTGGACCACATAGCCGCCGACGATCGCGATCATCACCGCTGCGAAGGTGCCGGTCGACAGGGCGAGGCCCCAGCTCGCTAGGCCCACGCCCCAGGCCCACCACCAGAAGGGCGGGTGGACCAGGTCCATGCCATGGTCGAAGATATTGCCCCAATAGCTGGAGGTGATCGTGCAGCGGGCCAGCTTGCCGTCGACCGTGTCGAGCACCATGAAGCCCAGGCCCGCGGCCATGCCCGCCCAATAATGGCCGTCCCAGAACAGCCACGTCGCGACGACGCACAGCAACGCGCCGATCAGCGTCACCATGTTCGGGGTCATGCCGATCCGGGCGGCGATGCGGGTCAGCACCAGCGCCCATTCGGGCCACAGATATTTGGTCAGGATATCGGTCACGCCCTTATAGGCGCCGAAATAGGTCTGCCGCTCGATCGCGCGCACATTGTCGGGGCGCAGTGGCTCGATCACCGGCTCCTCGCGCTTGCGCAGCGCGACATTGTAGAAGACGCGGTGGTCCTCCGCGCGGACCTCCTGCAGGCCCTCGGGAAAGCCGCTGCTCGCCGCCGCGCCATCGGCGACATGCGCGATCACCTTCTCGCCGCCCAGGGTCAGCACCTGGCCGGGGCGCTCGGCCATGAACTTCAGCCAGGCCGGCTCGAACACATGGCTGGCCGCCACCAGCAGGGCAGGGCCGTCGGGCTCGTTCCAGCGCAGCTTCTGCGCCAGCGCGATGCGGCGCAGCCGCTCGGTGCTGGACATGCCCCAGATCAGGGTGGGATTGGTGCCGATCGATCGGACGGTAAGCGAAGCGCTGCTGCTCATCTGTTCCAGGATATCTTATAGTGTCGCGCGTTCCTTGCCGATCAGGCGACGGGCTGGCAAGGCGGGAACATGACCAAGTCGGGTTTTACCGCCATCATCCTCGCCGGCCAGCGGCCCGGCATCGACCCGCTCGCGCAGCAGTTCGGCCAGACCTACAAGGCGCTGGTCGAGGTGGGAGGGCAGCCCATGCTCGCCTGGGTCGGCAGCACCCTCGCGGCGCGCGCCGACGTGAAGCGGATCGTGATCGTGGCGCAGAAGCCCGAGGCGCTGCTCGACCATCCCGCCACAAGCTGGCTGCGCGACGAGGACAAGGTTGCCTTGCGTGACTGCGGCGATTCGATCGCCGAGGCGGTGGCGGACACGGTGCGGGCGATGCCCAATGCCTATCCCTTCCTCGTCACCACCGCCGACAATGTCCTGCTCGACGATGCGATGATCGACCATTTCTGGGTGGGGGCGGGCGACGCCGACATCGCGGTGGCGCTGGTCGAGCGGCAGGTGCTGGAAGCCGCCTATCCCGGCAATCGCCGCACCTGGCTGCCCTTTCGCGGCGGCCAATATTCGGGCGCCAACCTGTTCTGGCTGGGAAGCCCCAAGGCGCTGGAGATCGTCGCGGTCTGGCGGCGGGTGGAGCAGCAGCGCAAGAAGGCGCGCGCCGTGCTCGGCGCCTTCGGCATCGGCCTGTCGCTGATGATCGGCTTGCGGCTGCTCACCCTGCGCGACGCGATCGAGCGGGTCGGCCGCCGTTTCGGCCTCACCGCCCAGGCGGTGCTGCTCGCGCAGGCCGAGGCGTGCATCGATGTCGACAAGCCCTCCGATCATGCGATGGTCGAGGAAATTCTGCGGAAACGCGCGGCGATCGAAGGATAGAGCGATTTCCAGGAGATGGAAACATCTGCCGGCTCGGAAATCGCGCTAAACCAAATGGCTGGAGCGTCCGATCCGATGCAATCGGATCGTGAAACGCTCTAGCCTGCTCCAACTAAGTTTCCCGTCCGATCTGGCTTTTCAAGGTCGATGGTCCCATATTGCAGGGATCGCGCTTCCGCCATGAGCAAGGGCGCGGCTGAGAGATGCATGTGCTCCCGCTCTAGAGGAGCAGCCCTATGTCTCGTGTCGTCGCCATCAATGCCACCCGCGCCGAGGTCATCGCCATGTGTGACCGGTACAATATGCCCATCAGCGCGATCGAGCGGATTCACCCCTCTGGAATGCGCGTTGTGCTGCATAACGGCCATGACGCAAGCATCCTCGCCGGCGCCTATGCCGGGAGGCTGTTGACCGGAACGGTCACGCGAACCCCGATAGGTGCCCGCTGATGGCTTCGATCTTTCACCATCTCTTCCAACGCCACCTGCCAGATACCGCGAACAATCATTGGGATCGGGGGCGTTTCTGCAGCACCTGCGCGGTGTGTGGCATCGTCCTGGAGAAACCGCCGGGTGGGACGTGGAAACCCGCCGGTTCGAAGCGCGCCGCGTGATAGTGCGGAAACGCGCGACGAACTGAGGCGTTCTGCACTGCAATATGTCGGGAAATCGGGTAGAATGGCTGCCTGAACCCTGGCGCAGGGACACTGGCGATATGTTCGGAAAAGCGATCGACGGACGATTGGCGAAGGGCAGGTGGCTCATCGGGGCCGGCGTGGTCGTGGCCGCGGGCGTGGTCGTCGCCTGGCAGGCCCGCGCCGAGCGGCCCGTGGTGCAACGCCCCTTCGCCGCCGAACTGGCCGCCTTCGCCGAGCGCGAGGGCGCGGCCGGGCCGCAGGTGGGTGGCACGCTGTTCCTGGGCAGCTCGAGCGTCCGCCTCTGGGATCTAAAGAGCGACTTCGCGGCCTTCCGCCCGGTCAATCACGGTTTCGGCGGCGCGCAGGTGCTCGACGTGCTCGCCAATTACGATGCGCTGGTGGCTAACCACCAGCCCGCCTCGATCATCGTCTATGTCGGTGAGAACGACATCGCCGCGGGGCGCGAGGCCGCGGCGGTGGGCGGCGACCTGCTCGCCCTGCTGGGCCGGCTGCGCAAGGATTTCCCGGCCGCGCGCATCGCCTATCTGTCGATGAAGGCGAGCCCGCACCGCTGGGACCTGCGCGAGGAGTTGCGCGAGGCCAACCAGCTCGTCCGGGCAAAATCGGGCCCCACCAGTTTCGACTATATCGACGTCGCGGAAAGCCTGATGCTCCCCGCGAACAGCCCCGATCCCCAGAATTTCCGGGCCGATGGCCTCCACCTCAGCGCGCGCGGCTATACCCTCTGGCGCGAGATCATCGCCCGCTATCTGCAGGGTGGGACGAAGTCGCTGCCGCCGACCGACAAGGCGGCGACCGTCGCTACGCCAGCCTCGACCGGCGGCTTCGCTCGCTAGAGCTTTTCCTGACCGTCATCCCCGCGAAGGCGGGGATCCATAACCTCTGAAGCAGGAGACTCTCGCGGTCCGGAGAATATGGATTCCCGCCTTCGCGGGAATGACGGAGGTTGGATGGCCTATGCGCCACCGGCCCTCAGAGCAGCCGCAGCTTCCGCGCGGTCTTGCCCAGCGCCAGCTTGTCCGCCTCGCTGAGCCCGAAGCGTCCCGACAGCCAGATGCCCGCCATCAGCAGCAGCGCGCCGATGCCGATGCGCAGGGTGTGATGGAGCGGCGAGAGCAGCGCGGACAGGATCAGGATGCCGATCCCCACCAGCGCCGACACCACGGCGGCGCGGGCGAAGGGCGGAGCGAAGGGGTGGATGCGCTCGTGGATCCAGAGCTGGACCATCGGCGCCAGGTTCGAGATGGCGATGCCCACCGCCACCGCCACCGCCATGCCGTCCATCCCGCCCTGCGGCAGCAGCAGCGCGCCGATCGCCAGCGCCGCGCCCAGGCCGACCACGCTGCCCACCAGCGGGCGATGATAGCGGCTGATCACCGCCTGGATCGCGCCTGCCTGGCCGGCGATCGCCTCGATCAGGCGGACGAAGGTGAGCAGTGCCAGCGCGACATAGGCGGTCTGCGCGGCCGACCCGAACAGGGCGAGCAGCGCGCGTCCGCCGCCGATGATCGTGCACACCACCGGGGTGGCGACGACGATGGTGAGGCGGGTGGCGAAGCCGTAGATCTCGGCGACATGGCGGATGTCGTGGCGCACCGCTTCGGAGGCGAGCGGCGCCATCACATAGGAGAAAGCCTGGCGGATCAGCTGGACCCCGCTCGCGATCTTGCGCGCGATCGCGAACAGGCCGGCGGCGCTCGCGCCCGCGGCCCCCGGGATCAGCATGTTCAGGATCAGCGGCGGCGCGTCGGCGAACAGCCGGGCGACGATGTTCGACGGCAGCACCGACAGGCCGGCATAGAGGGTGTGCGTCGTCGTCGTGGCGGAGGAGGCCTGCCCCAGCACCAGGTCGAGCCGGTAATAGCGGGCGAGCAGCCGGGTCGAGAAAACGCAGGTGATCGCCAGCGAGCAGAGATGCGCGATCAGCAGGCCCAAGGTGCCCGCGCCCAGCGCGGCCAGGACGATCGCGGCGATCATCCGCATCACCTGTTCCCACATCACCCGCAGCCGGATTTCCGGGCCAAAGGCTTTCCGCGCCCTCAGCGCCGATGTGCTGATCTCGACATAGGCCCAGAAGGGCAGCGCCCAGGCGAACAGCGCGATGCCCGTCGCCAGCCGGTCGCGATCGTTGGGGGCGACGTTGACGATCTCGGCGATCCAGTGCGCCCCCAGGCTCGCCGCCAGCGCGATCAGGATGCAGGGCACCAGCCCCAGCACCATCGCCTGGCGCAGCGCGCCCGCGCGCTCGGCATCGTCCTTGGCCTGGGGCACCACCCGCTGCAGCGCGCTTGTCATCCCCATGTCGGCGAAATTCTCGACCAGGTTCACCGCCGACCACAGCACCATGTAGAGGCCATAGGTCGGCAGACCGAACAGCCACACATAGAGCGGCTGCGAGATGATCTCGACCACGCCCCCGGCGCGCGCGAGCAGCGCGGTACCGGCGCCCTTGGCGACCTGGCGCGAGCCGGGCGGCAGATCGTCGGTGGGGGTGGATGCCATCGCCTGGCTTTAGTTGATCTCCGCGAAATACATATAGGCGAATTTTGAAGCCTCGACATCGGCGCCGCGCCCGCGCCACCCTTGCCGTGAGGGGAGGGGCCGATGGCCGATATGAAGGACGCGCTCAACATCGCCGATCTGATCGCGCTGGCGAAGCGGCGCCTGCCGAAGGGGCTGTACGAGTTCATCGATCGCGGCGCCGAGGACGAGGTGACGCTGCGCGAGAATCGCGAGAGCATCAAGCGGGTGCTCTTCCGCCAGCGGGTGGGCGTTGACGTGTCCGACATCGACATGTCGACCACGGTCTTCGGCGTGAAGCAGGCGATGCCGATCGGGATCGCCGCGACCGGTCTCGCCTCGTTGATCCACCATGACGGCGAGCGCAAACTGGCCCGCGCCGCCGCCTCCGCTGGCGTTCCCTATACGATCGGCACCAGCAACTTCACCCGCATGGCCGATCTGAAGCCCATCTGCGGCGATCTGTTGTGGCGGCTGATCTATCCCAACAAGGATCGCGCGGTGACCGAGCATCACCTCCGCCTCGCCGAGGAGGTGGGGGTGAGCACGATCGCGCTCACCATGGACTCGCCGATGGTCGGCAACCGCGAATATCTGAAGAAGAGCGGGTTCCAGCCGCACGGCGCCAACCTGGCGACCTGGTGCCAGATCGCGCGGGCGCCGCGCTGGCTGTTCGGCACGGTGTTACCCTATCTGCGCCAAGGCGGCTTTCCCCAGATCGCCGACATGCCCGAGGGACAGCGCCGCTTCTGGGGCGGCAGTTTCAGCTGGGCGCGCACCGCCGACGATTTCACCTGGGATGAGTTGAAGGCGATCCGCCGCCGCTGGCGCGGGCGGCTGGTGTGCAAGGGCCTCTCGACCGCTGAGGATGCGCGGCTCGCGGCCGAATGTGGGGCGGACGGCATCATCGTCTCCAACCATGGCGGCCGCAGCCTCGACGGCTGTATCGGCTCCTTCGCGGCGCTGCCCGAGATCGTCGACGCGGTGGCGCCCAGGCTGACGGTGATGGTCGACGGCGGCTTCACCCGCAGCGCCGACGCGCTGGAGGCGATCGCGATGGGCGCCTCGATGGTCTGGGTCGGCCGCGCCACCCTGTTCGGGCTGGCGGCGGCGGGCGAGCCCGGCGCGGAGCGGGCGCTGGCCATCTTCCGCGAGGAGTTCAGGCGCGCCATGGCGCTCGTCGGGGTGCGTTCGCTGGCCGAACTGGGCCGCGATCATCTCGACATGCGGCGGCTTTGAGGCGTTCTGAGGGTCGTTTCGGCCAGCAAAAATAAGGCGTTAAGCGAGGGGGGAAGCGCTAAAGTCTGGCCAGCAATGGAAAAATGCGGCGCTTAGGCGTTGAGCCGCGCGGAGCTATTCGCTATCGCGGCACGATCCAAGGCAGGGGGTCATGAGTCATGGCTGAGTTCTCGCTTCCGGCGAACAGCAAAATCAAGAACAACGGCAAGGTGCACAAGGCGGCCCCCGACGCCAAGGACGTCAAGTCGTTCAAGGTCTATCGCTACGATCCGGACAGCGGTGAGAACCCGCGTTACGACACGTTCGAGATCGACCTTGCCGAGTGCGGCCCGATGGTCCTCGACGCGCTGATCAAGATCAAGAGCGAGCAGGATCCGTCGCTCACCTTCCGTCGCTCGTGCCGCGAGGGCATCTGCGGTTCCTGTTCGATGAACATGAACGGCCGCAACGGCCTCGCCTGCACCACCGCGATCGAGGACTGCAAGGGCGATGTCCGCATCACCCCGCTGCCGCACATGGACGTGATCAAGGATCTCGTCCCCGATTTCACGCATTTCTATGCGCAGTACGCGTCGATCCAGCCCTGGCTGAAGACGGTGACCCCGAACCCCTCGGGCAAGGAGCGGCTCCAGTCGCCCGACGACCGCAACAAGCTGGACGGCCTGTACGAGTGCATCCTGTGCGCCTGCTGCTCGACCTCGTGCCCCAGCTACTGGTGGAACAGCGACAAGTTCCTGGGCCCGGCGATCCTGCTCCAGGCCTATCGCTGGCTGGCCGACAGCCGCGACGAGATGACCGGCGAGCGCCTCGACGAGCTTGAGGATCCGTTCCGTCTCTATCGCTGCCACACCATCATGAACTGCGCGAACGTCTGCCCGAAGGGCCTGAGCCCGGCGAAGGCGATCGGCGAGATCAAGAAGCTGGTGGTCGAGCGCCAGCTCTGACGTGACCGAAGACGCTGGTTCAGGGCGGGAGGGCGCCGACGCGGCGCTGTTCCGTCCCGACGGCGATCCCGAAGGGCCGGGCTGGGTCAGCTGGCGCACCGGCAGCATGTCGCGCTTCGCCAGCCATCTCGGCGAGATGCGCACCCTGCGCGATGGCAACCGCGCCATCGTCCGCATCCAGCCGCATGAAGGCCTCGCCAATGTGGCGAACAAGGTCCATGGCGGCGCGGTCATGACCCTGATCGACGTGGGCATGTTCATCGGCGCCCGTGCCCTCGGCCGCGGCGCCGGCCGGGCCGCCGTCACCCTCGACTGCAACGTCCAGTTCGTCGGCCCCGCCGATCTCGATCGTCCGCTCGACGCGATCGTCGAGGTGACGCGCGAGACCGGGCGGCTGCTGTTCCTGCGCGGCACCGTCGAACAGGGCGACGACATGATCGCCTCCTATGTCGGCATCCTGCGCAAGCCGACCCGGCCGGCCGCCGCATGACCGGCGTCGTCGCCCGCTATGAGACCATGCTCGCCGCCGGCGAGCTGCGCCCCGATCCCGACCAGCGCGCCACCGTGGAGCGGCTCGGCGCGCTCGCGGCCGCGCTCGAGGACCAGCCGGCGCGCGGCAGCGTGCTGTGGCGGATGCTGCGCAAGGCGCCGCCGCCGGTGCGCGGCCTCTATATGTGGGGCGGGGTAGGGCGCGGCAAATCGATGCTGATGGACCTGTTCTTCGACAGCGTGCACGTCGAGTCGAAGCGCCGGGTCCATTTCCACGAATTCATGATCGAGGTGCACGACCGCCTGCGGATCGAGCGCGCCAAGGAGAAGGGCGACCCGATCCCGCCGGTGGTCGAGGCGATCGCGGCCGAGGCGAAGCTGCTCGCCTTCGACGAGATGGTCGTCAACAACATGGCCGACGCCGCGATCCTCAGCCGTCTGTTCACCGGGCTGATCGTCGATGCCGGGGTCACCGTCGTCACCACGTCGAACCGGGCGCCCAAGGATCTCTACAAGGACGGGCTCAACCGCCAGCTCTTCCTGCCCTTCATTGACCTGATCGAAGCGCGGCTCGACGTGCTCTGCCTCAACGGGCCCACCGATTACCGGCTGGCGCGGCTGGGCGGCTACCCGACCTGGTATACCCCCAATGGCCCCGAGGCGAGCCAGGCGGTGAGCGAGGCCTTCTTCCGCCTCACCGATTATCCGCCCGAGGACAAGGCGCATGTCCCCTCGGCCGACATCGCGGTGCAGGGCGGGCGTAGCCTGCACGTGCCCAAGAGCCTGAAGGGCGTCGCGGTCTTCTCGTTCAAGCGGCTTTGCGCCGAGGCGCGCGGCGCCGCCGACTATCTGGCGATCGCGCGCAACTATCACACCGTCATCATCGTCGGCATCCCGCTGCTGACCCCCGAGAAGCGCAACGAGGCATCGCGCTTCAAGGTGCTGATCGACGCGCTCTACGAGCATAAGGTGAAGCTGCTCGCGACGGCCGAGGCCGATCCCGAAAATCTTTATCCCGACGGCGACGGCGCCTTCGAGTTCGAACGCACTGTCTCGCGCCTGATGGAGATGCGCAGCCGGGACTATCTGGCGGCGGGGCACGGCGCCGAGGCCTGAGGGCCTCGGCATTCAAAATTTTACGTCATTCCTGCGAAGGCAGGAATCCATGTCTGTCTTCACGAACGATGATCATCGAGGAGGAGAGAGACATGGACCCCAGCCTTCGCTGGGGTGACGTCCTTTTAGGGCCAATGGCGTTGGACTCCGTACCGTAAACCCACCGCCACGGGACTGACATCTTCCCATCATCGCAGCGTCTCCAACGCTCCACCCGCGCGTAACACCCCAGGCCTACCGCGCCCTTGTGCACCGCAAAAAACGTTGGGGATTTTTATGCGCAAGATAACTGCCTGCCTGCTCGCCTCCACCGCCCTGTTCGTCGCCCAGCCGCTGCTGGCCGCCGAGGCCGTGCCCGCTGCGGCCGACGCCGAATCCGGCGCGGATGACGCGATCGTCGTCTTCGGCAAGGGTGAGGCCCGCCAGGTCCAGGAGGTTCAGGCCGCCGACATCCAGATCCTGACCCCGGGCTCCAGCCCGATCAAGGCGATCGAGAAGCTGCCCAGCGTCAACATCCAGATGTCGGACCCGTTCGGCAATTATGAATGGGCGACCCGCGTCACCATCCGCAGCTTCGCCCAGAGCCAGCTCGGCTTCAATTTCGACGGCATCCCGCTCGGCGACATGCAGTACGGCAACCATAACGGCCTGCACATCAGCCGCATCGTCAGCCCCGAGAATATCGGCTCGGTGCGCGTGTCGCAGGGCTCGGGCGCGATCGGCACCCAGTCGACCAACAATCTGGGCGGCACCGTCGAGACCTTCTCGATGGACCCGCTCGACCATTTCGGCGGCCAGGCCAACGCCACCTATGGCAGCGACCAGACCAAGCGCGGCTTCGTCCGCCTGAACGTCGGCAGCCCGGACGGCTTCCGCGGCTTCGTCTCCTACGGCTATGGCTCGACCGACAAGTACAAGGGCGAGGGCAAGCAGGACCAGCACATGGTCAACGCCAAGGGCGTGATGCCGGTGGGCGAGGGGGCGATCGACGCCTGGTTCAGCTATTCCGACCGCCGCGAGCAGGACTATCAGGACATGTCGCTCGATATGCTCCAGCGCCTCGGCTACAGCTCGGACAACACCTCGCCGGATTATGCGCTGGCAGTGCGGCTCGCCGACATCGGCAACAACCGCGGCGACACTGGCGCGCCGGTCTCGAACGCGGCGGCGGGCACCGTCTATCCGGGCAATTACCGCTCGGTCGACGACGCCTATTATGACGCCGCCGGCCTGCGCAAGGACACGGTCGGCGCGCTCGGCTACAAGTCGCCGATCGGCGAGAATGCCAATGTCGCGCTGAAGGGCTATTATCACCACAACAAGGGCATGGGCCTGTGGGGCACGCCCTATGTGCCGAGCCCCAGCGGCTCGCCGATCTCGGTCCGCACCACCGAATATGACATCAAGCGCTGGGGCCTGTTCGGCTCGGCCGATTACACCATCGGCTTCAACACCGTCACCGTCGGCGGCTGGTACGAGCATAACGACTTCAACCAGGCCCGCCGCTTCTACGACCTCGGCACCCGCACCAGCGTCACCCAGTCGTTCCGCAAATATCCGAAGAACCCATTCTTCACCCAGTGGAACTTCGATTTCACCACCAAGACCATGCAATATTATGTGGAGGACCGGATCGACCTGGGCGAGCTGAAGATCAACCTCGGCTGGAAGGGCTTCAAGGTCGAGAACAAGGCCGAGGCGATCGTCAAGGACGTCTTCCCCGAGGGCAAGTTCAAGACCGAGGACTGGTTCCAGCCGAGCGTCGGCGTGGTCTATGATCTGGGCAAGACCGAGATCTTCGCCGGCTTCACCCAGGTGACCCGCGCCTTCCCGTCGGTCAACGGCAGCATCTGGGGCACCACCCAGGCCGGCTTCGACGCGATCAAGGACACGATCAAGCCCGAGACGTCGGACACCTATGAGATCGGCCTGCGCTACGGATCGTCGGGCTTCAACGGCGTGCTCGGCGCCTATCTCGTCAACTTCCACGACCGCCTGCTCGGCGTGGCCAGCGGCCCCGACATCATCGGCAGCCCCTCGGTGCTGCAGAATGTCGGCTCGGTCCGCTCGGTCGGCGTCGAGGCGGCGGGCGACTGGAAGCTCAACGAGGTGCTGACGGTCTACGCCTCCTACACCTATACCGACGCCACCTATCGCGACGACGTGGTCGATGGCGGCGGTGCGGTCACCCCGCTCAAGGGCAAGACCGTGGTCGACGCGCCCAAGCATATGGCGCGCGGCGAGGTGGGCTATGACGACACGTCGCTCTTCGCCCGCGTCTCGGCCAACTATATGTCGAGCCGCTTCTTCAATTACCTCAACGACCGCCGCGTCCCGGGCCGGGTGATCTTCGACGCCTCGGCGGGCTACCGCTTCGGCGACGACAAGCAATATGAGCTGCAGCTCAACGCCAGCAACTTCACCGGCAAGAAATATGTCGGCACGATCAACTCGGCGGGCACCGGCAACAGCGGGGATCGCCAGACCCTGCTGGTCGGCGCGCCGCAGCAGTTCTTCGTCACCCTGAAGGCGGGGTTCTGATCATGCGGGCCGCGCTCCTTCTCCCGCTCGCCGTCGCCCTCGCCGCGCTGGGCACGTCCTCGCCGGCGCTTGCCCGGCCGGTGCTGATGATCTCGATCGACGGGCTTCGGCCCGGCGACGTGACCGAGGCGGAGAAGCGCGGCCTGAAGATCCCCAATCTGCGCCGCTTCGCCGCCGAGGGCGCCTATGCCACCGGCGTGCGCGGCGTGCTGCCCACCGTCACCTATCCCAGCCATGTCACCCTGGTGACGGGCGTCAGCCCCGCGAAGCACGGGGTGGTCAACAACACCACCTTCGATCCGATGCAGGTCAATTATGGCGGCTGGTACTGGTATGCCAGCGACGTCAGGGCCGAGACCCTGTGGGCGGCGACCACGGCGGCCGGCAAGACCGCCGGCAGCATCCACTGGCCGGTCAGCGTCGGCGCGCCGGGCGTCACCTGGAACGTGCCGCAGATCTGGCGCTCGGGCCATCCCGACGACGCCAAGCTGATCGCCGCGCTCTCGACCCCCGGCCTCTACCAGGAACTGGAGAAGGCGACCGGCGAGCCTTATGCGGCCGGCATCGACGAGAGCATCGAGGGCGACGAGACGCGCGGCCGCTTCGTCGCCAAGCTGATCGAACTCCACAAGCCCGACTTCGTCACCGCCTATCTCACCGCGCTCGATCATGAGCAGCACGCCAAGGGCCCCGACACGCCCGAGGCGCGTGCCGTGCTCGAACGGATCGACTCGGTGGTCGGCAAGCTGGTCGCGGCCGAGCTGGAGGCGCACCCCGACGCGGCGATCGCGGTGGTCAGCGACCATGGCTTCGAGAAGATCGGCCGCGAGACCAACTTCTTCCGCGCCTTCGTCGACGCCGGCCTGATCAAGGTCGATGCCGCCAAGGGCGCCGTCACCGGCTGGGACGCGATGCCCTGGCCGTCGGGCGGTTCGGCGGCGGTGGTGCTGGCCAGGCCCGAGGACAAGGCGCTGGAAGCCAAGGTCGCGGCCTTGCTCGCCACGATGAAGGCCGATCCCGCCAACGGCATCGCCGCCGTCGCCGATCGCGCCGCGATCGCCAGGATGGGCGGGAACCCGGAGGCGAGCTTCTACATCAACATGGCGCCCGACGCGGCGGCGGCGGGCGCCTTTGCCGGCCCGCTCCATTCGACCCCCAAATATCTGGGAACGCATGGCTATTTCCCGAGCGTCGACAATCTTCGCTCGACCTTCATGATCATGGGCCACGGCCTACCCAGGGCGAAGTCGCTGGGCGAGATCGACATGCGCGCGATCGCACCGACGGTCGCCGCACTGATCGGAGTCGAGCTGAAGGGCGCGGAAGTGGCGCCGATCGCGGCGATCGCCCCGGCGCGCTGAGGGCGAGTCGCTCTGCCTTCGTCATGCTGAACTTGTTTCAGCATCCACCAGGCCGAACGGGCGGGTCACGAGAAGGATGCGAGCGCTTGCAGCAGGAGCCTCCGGCGCGGAACCCGGTCTTCCGATGGATGCTGGAACGGGTTCAGCATGACGGTGGAGTAGGGTTTGCGGCATTCCCTAGGGGGAGCAACCCAAGCTTTTGCCCCACCCGAAAAAACTTCGCCACTTCGCACATGCAATGGTTGCCCCGCCGGGATCACGGGGCTAAGCGGGCTCCGCACTTTCGGGCGGCCGCAACGGCGCGACCGTCCTCCTTGGCGATCTTCATTCCGGAGGAGTCGAATGGCTCGTAATAAAATTGCGCTGATCGGTGCTGGTAACATCGGTGGCACGCTCGCGCATCTCGCGGCTTCGAAGGAACTGGGCGACGTCGTCCTGTTCGACGTGGTCGAAGGCGTGCCGCAGGGCAAGGCGCTCGATCTGTCGCAGTGCGCCCCGGTCGAAGGCTTCGACGCCAAGCTCAAGGGCACCAACGATTACGCCGACATCGCCGGCGCCGACGTCATCATCGTCACCGCCGGTGTCGCCCGCAAGCCGGGCATGAGCCGCGACGACCTGCTCGGCATCAACCTGAAGGTCATGAAGGCAGTGGGCGAGGGCATCAAGGCCAACGCTCCCGACGCTTTCGTCATCTGCATCACCAACCCGCTCGACGCGATGGTGTGGGCGCTCCGCGAATTCTCGGGCCTGCCGCACAACAAGGTCGTCGGCATGGCCGGCGTGCTCGACTCGGCGCGCTTCAGCTCGTTCCTCGCCGAGGAGTTCGGCGTGTCGGTGCAGGACGTCACCAGCTTCGTGCTGGGCGGCCATGGCGACACGATGGTCCCGGTTGTCGAATATTCGACCGTCGCCGGTATCCCGATCCCCGACCTCATCAAGATGGGCTGGTCGACCAAGGAGCGCATCGACGCGATCGTCCAGCGCACCCGTTCGGGCGGCGGCGAGATCGTTGCGCTGCTGAAGACCGGTTCGGCCTTCTATGCGCCGGCCACCTCGGCGATCGCGATGGCCGAGAGCTATCTGAAGGACAAGAAGCGCGTCCTGCCGGCCGCGGTCTACCTGACCGGCCAGTATGGCATCGACGACCTCTATGTCGGCGTGCCCGTCGTGATCGGCGCCGGCGGCGTCGAGAAGATCGTCGAGATCGCCCTGTCGGACGAAGCCAAGGCCAACCTCTCGGTCTCGGTCGACGCGGTGAAGGAACTGCTGGTCGCCTGCAAGGGCATCGACAGCTCGTTGGCTTGATGATCGCTGCGGCCTTGCTCATGCTTGCGGAAGCATCTGCTGACGCTGGCGCGTCGAGCAAGGCCGTGACGGCGCTCTACGAGCAGGCCTGTGTCCAGGGCGAGCTTCGGCTGAACCCTCGGAACGGGTCGCTGGTGGATGCGGCGAAAGTGCCGGAGCAGGTGCGCGGGATAGCCCGGTGGATTCCCAAGGCGGAGCAGATCCGCTTCGTGAAGATGACCGATCCCGCGCAGACCTATCTGGTATTGATCACCTACGAGAACCCGAGGCCTCGGACCGCCGAAGTTGAATGTTACGTCGCATCGCAGGCGCTGAGCTTGGACGATGCGACCGACATCTTCACCAAGGGCACCGAGAGCCGGGCAAGAGAAGCCTCCTATCTGGGTACACAGGCCTGGAGCATCCACGAGCCCGACAAGGGCTATACGAAGGTGCTGCGGCGGGAACCCAGGGGCTGGACGGTTTTGGGTGTGACGACCTACAGGAAGCCGAACTAACTTTCTCCCCGGCCTTGTCTGGGTGAACATGGAAGGATGACGCAGAGCTTATGAGTATCCTGGTCAACAAGAATACCAAGGTCATCACGCAGGGCATGACCGGCAACACCGGCACGTTCCATACCGAGCAGGCCCTGGCCTACGGTACGCAGATGGTCGGCGGCGTCACGCCGGGCAAGGGCGGCACGACCCATATCGGTCTGCCGAACTTCAACACCGTCCACGAAGCGGTTGCCGCCACCGGCGCCGATGCCAGCGTCGTCTATGTTCCGCCGCCCTTCGCGGCCGACTCGATCCTGGAGGCGATCGACGCGGAAGTTCCGCTGATCGTCTGCATCACCGAGGGCATTCCCGTGATCGACATGATCCGGGTGAAGCGTGCCCTGCAGGGTTCCAAGTCGCGTCTGATCGGTCCGAATTGCCCGGGTGTCCTGACCCCGAACGAGTGCAAGATCGGCATCATGCCGGGATCGATCTTCAAGCAGGGTTCGGTGGGCGTTGTTTCCCGCTCGGGCACGCTTACCTATGAAGCGGTGTTCCAGACCTCGGCCATCGGCCTGGGCCAGACCACCGCGGTCGGCATCGGCGGTGACCCGGTCAACGGGACCAACTTCATCGACGTGCTCGAACTGTTCCTGGCCGACGAGGCGACCAAGTCGATCATCATGATCGGCGAGATCGGTGGTTCGGCCGAGGAAGAAGCCGCGCAGTTCCTGCGCGACGAAGCCAAGCGCGGCCGCAGCAAGCCCATGGCGGGCTTCATCGCGGGCCGCACGGCGCCTCCGGGCCGCCGCATGGGTCATGCCGGGGCGATCGTCTCGGGCGGCCAGGGCGGCGCCGAAGACAAGATCGCGGCGATGGAAGCCGCGGGCATCAAGGTGGCGGCGAGCCCTTCGGAGCTCGGCAGCACTTTGGCTGAGGTGCTTAAGGGTTGATTAAGCTCCGCCCCTGCAAAGGGGCGGAGTTGACTAGCTCCTTTCAGGGGCGAACTGAAACATTTGGTAGTTAACCGAAATTGCTGCGCTTCGGGCCTAGTTCCGGGGTGGGTGCAGACAAGGATGGTATAATGGGTATCGAAGGCGTCGGTTTCGACGGACCGGAGGGAGTCAGCGCTTCCTTCGTGGAATCTCTGTATCGTCAGTATCGTGCTGACAATCAAAGCGTGGAGCAGAGCTGGCGCGATTATTTCGCCGGCATCGAGCAGGAAGTGACGGGCCCCAGCTGGGCGCGGAGCAACTGGCCTCTCTCCACCACCGACGCGCTCACCGCAGCGCTCGATCCCACCCAGATGGCGGTTCCGCCCAAGGCGCCGAAGGGGGCTCCCGCAGCTGCTCCGGCTCCGGCGCCCGCCGCTGCTCCGGCCAGCGAGGCCCAGGTCGAGGCCCGCGCGCTCGACTCGATCCGCGCGATCATGCTGATCCGCACCTATCGCGTCCGCGGCCATCTCCTCGCCAATCTCGACCCGCTGGGTCTGTGGAAGAGCGAAGAGACCGAGGATCTGAGCCCGGCCTGGCACGGCTTCACCGACGCCGACATGGACCGGCGCATGTACATCGCCGGCTTCCTCGGCCTCGAATGGGCCACGCCGCGCGAAATCCTGGCGATCCTGCGCAAGAATTACTGCAGCAGCATCGGCCTCGAATATATGCACATCAGCGACGTCGCCGAGCGTCGCTTCCTCCAGCAGCGCATCGAAGGCAAGGACGCCGAGATCAGCTTCACGCCCGAGGGCAAGAAGGCGATCCTCACCAAGGTGATCCACGCCGAGCAGTGGGAGAAGTTCCTGGGCCGCAAATATGTCGGCACCAAGCGCTTCGGCCTGGACGGCGGCGAGTCGATGGTTCCCGCGCTCGAAGCCGTGCTGAAATATGCCGGCGCCTATGGCGTGAACGAGGTGGTGATCGGCATGGCCCATCGCGGCCGCCTGAACGTCCTCTCGAACGTGATGGAAAAGCCCTATCGCGCGATCTTCAACGAGTTTGCGGGCGGCTCGGCCAACCCCGAGGACGTCGGCGGTTCGGGCGACGTCAAATATCACCTCGGCACCTCGACCGATCGTGAGTTCGACGGCAACAGCATCCACCTCAGCCTCGCGCCGAACCCGTCGCACCTCGAATGCGTCAACCCGGTGGTGCTGGGCAAGGCGCGCGCCAAGCAGACCAAGCTCGACGATCTCGAGCGGTCGCGGGTGCTGCCGATCCTGCTGCACGGCGATGCCGCCTTCGCGGGCCAGGGCATCATCATGGAGTGCTTCGGCTTCTCCGGCCTGCGCGGTTACAACACGGGTGGTACCGTCCACTTCGTGATCAACAACCAGGTGGGCTTCACCACCTCGCCGCAGTTCGCGCGCTCGTCGCCCTATCCGTCGGACATCGCCAAGATGGTGCAGGCCCCGATCCTGCACGTGAACGGCGACGATCCCGAGGCGGTGACCTGGGCGTGCAAGGTGGCGACCGAGTTCCGCCAGACCTTCAAGCGCGACGTCGTGATCGACATGTGGTGCTATCGCCGCTTCGGCCATAACGAAGGCGACGAGCCGGGCTTCACCCAGCCGCAGATGTACGAGGCGATCCGCAAGCATCCGCCGATCAGCGCGATCTACAATGCACGCCTCGTCCAGGAAGGCGTGATCGACGCCGACTGGACCGCGAAGACCGAAGCCGAGTTCGTCGCGCATCTCGAAGGCGAGTTCGAGGCGGGCAAGGCCTATAAGGTCAACAAGGCCGACTGGTTCGAAGGCGACTGGACCGGCTTCGCCGAGCCGCGCGAGGCGATCACCGAGCGCCGCGCCGCCGTCACCGGCATCACGCCGGACCTGATGGCCGACCTCGGCCGTCAGCTCACCACCGTCCCCGAGGGCCTGTCGATCCACAAGACGCTGGGCCGCATCCTCGAGGCGAAGAAGGAGATGTTCGCCAGCGGCACCGGCTTCGACTGGGCGACCGGCGAAGCGCTGGCGTTCGGCTCGCTCCTCACCGAGGGCTATGGCATCCGCCTGTCGGGCCAGGATTCGGGGCGCGGCACCTTCAGCCATCGCCACGCCGCCTGGACCGACCAGAAGGATGGCCACAAGTACATCCCGCTCTCGGCGCTCGATCGCCGCTTCCAGGTGCTCGACAGCCCGCTCTCCGAATTCGGCGTGCTCGGCTTCGAATATGGCTATGCCTCGGCGGCGCCGAACACCCTGGTGATGTGGGAAGCCCAGTTCGGCGACTTCGCCAACGGCGCGCAGGTCATCATCGACCAGTTCATCTCGTCGGGCGAGGCGAAGTGGTTGCGTGTGAACGGTCTCGTGATGCTGTTGCCGCATGGCTATGAAGGCCAGGGCCCCGAGCACAGCTCGGCCCGGCTGGAGCGCTATCTGCAGCTCTGCGCCGAGGACAATATGCAGGTCGCGAACTGCACCACCCCGGCGCAATATTTCCACATCCTGCGTCGTCAGATGGTCCGCAAGTTCCGCAAGCCGCTGATCATCATGACTCCGAAGTCGCTGCTCCGTCACAAGTCGGCGGTATCGACGGCGGAGGAGATGCAGGGCGAGAGCCGGTTCATGCGCGTGCTGCAGGACACCAACCCGCCGGCGGCGATGACCGACGTCCGTCGCGTCGTCCTGGTGTCGGGCAAGCTGTTCTACGAACTCGCCGAGGCGCGCGACGCGGCCGGCGACAAGAACACGCTGATCCTGCGATTGGAGCAGCTCTATCCCTTCCCGGCCGACGCGCTCATCACCGCGTTCAGCCGGATGCCCAACCTCGAGACCGTGGTCTGGGCGCAGGAAGAGCCGAAGAACCAGGGCGCCTGGACCTTCGTCGAGCCCTATATCGAGAAGGTCCTCACCGAAAATGGCGGGACGCCCAGGCGCGCAGTCTATGCCGGCCGCAAGGCGGCCGCCGCGACCGCGACCGGGCTCGCCCGTAACCATGCCGTCCAGCAGGCGGCGCTGATTGCCGACGCGCTCGGCCACGAACAAAAGGGTAAGTAACATGGCTGTCGATGTGGTGGTGCCGACGCTCGGTGAATCGATCACCGAGGCAACGCTCGGCCAGTGGCTCAAGAAGCCGGGTGAGGCCGTGAAGGTCGATGAACCGATCGCCAGCCTCGAAACCGACAAGGTGTCGGTCGAGGTGCCGTCGCCGGTCGCCGGCGTGATCGGTGAGCTGGTCGTCAGCGAGGGCGATACCGTCAATGTGGGCGCGGTGATCGCGCGGGTCGAGGCGGGGGCTTCGGCCGCCACCTCGGCGACCCCGGCGGTCGAGAACCGCAATGCGGTAGGCCAGGCCGAGGCGGCCGCGCCGCCGGAGCCCGCCGCGGCGCCGGTCGATGCCGAGGTCGAGGGTGATCCCCAGACCCTGTCGCCGTCGGTTCGCCGCGCGGTGCTCGAGCATGGCGTCGATCCCTCGAAGATCAAGGGCACCGGCAAGGACGGCCGCCTGACCAAGGACGACGTGATCGCCGCCGCGCGCACCGCGCCGAAGCCCGCCGAGGGCTCGGCCGCTGCGCCGGTCGCCGCCGCGCCGGTCGCGGTCTCGGCGTCGGCCGGCCGCAAGGAAGAGCGGGTCCGCATGACCCGCCTGCGGAAGACCGTCGCGAGCCGCCTCAAGGAGGCACAGAACACCGCGGCGATGCTGACCACCTTCAACGACGTCGACATGACGGCGGTGATCGAGGCGCGCGCCAAGTATAAGGACCTGTTCGAGAAGAAGCATGGCGTCCGCCTGGGCTTCATGGGCTTCTTCGTGAAGGCCGCCTGCATGGCGCTCAAGGACGTGCCCGCCGTCAACGCCTCGATCGAGGAAGACGAGATCGTCTATCGCGACTATGTCGACGTGTCGGTCGCGGTCTCGGCCCCGAACGGCCTGGTCGTCCCGGTCATCCGCGACGCGCAGGATCTGTCGGTCGCCGGCATCGAGCGCACCATTGGTGACTTCGGTGCCCGCGCCAAGGCCGGCACGCTCAAGATGGAAGACATGAAGGGCGGTACCTTCACCATCTCGAACGGCGGCGTCTTCGGCTCGCTGATGTCGACCCCGATCATCAATCCCCCGCAGTCGGCCGTGCTCGGCCTGCACCGGATCGAGGATCGCCCGGTCGTCAAGGATGGCCAGATCGTCGCGCGCCCGATGATGTATCTCGCGCTCAGCTACGATCACCGCCTGATCGACGGCCGCGAGGCGGTGACCTTCCTCGTCGCGATCAAGAACGCGATCGAGGATCCGACCCGTCTGCTGATCGACCTCTGATTCTCATCGTCACCCCAGTGAAGGCTGGGGTCTCAGGAGGCGAGGGCGTGCCCTTGCCTCACGAGATGCCGGCCTCTGCCGGCATGACGACACAGAAAGGCATTTTATGTCCGACTATGATTTCGACGTGATCGTCATTGGCGCCGGCCCCGGTGGTTATGTCGCCGCGATCCGTGCCGCGCAGCTCGGTCTCAAGACCGCCTGCGTCGAAAGCCGCGCCACCCTGGGCGGCACCTGCCTCAATGTGGGGTGCATCCCGTCCAAGGCGATGCTGCACGCCTCCGAGCTCTATGACGAGGCCGCCAGCGGCAAGCTCGCCAAGCTCGGCATCAAGGCCCAGGTCGAGCTCGACCTCGACACCATGCACGGCCAGCGCAAGGACGCCGTGAAGGGCCTGACCGGCGGCATCGAGTTCCTCTTCAAGAAGAACAAGATCGAGTGGCTGAAGGGCCATGCCGCTTTCACCGGCAAGGACACGATCGACGTCGCCGGCAAGAGCTATCGCGCCAAGAACATCGTCGTCGCCACCGGCTCCAGCGTCACCCCGCTGCCGGGTGTCGAGATCGACGAGAAGGTCGTCGTGTCGTCGACCGGCGCGCTCGAGCTGGCCAAGGTCCCCGAGCATCTCGTCGTCATCGGCGGCGGCGTGATCGGGCTTGAGCTGGGTTCGGTCTGGAAGCGCCTCGGCGCCAAGGTCACCGTCGTCGAGTTCCTCGACCAGCTGCTCCCCGGCATGGACGGCGAGATCCGCAAGGAATCGGCGAAGATCTTCAAGAAGCAGGGCCTGGAGCTCAAGCTGTCGACCAAGGTGACCGGCGTCACCGTGAAGGACGGCAAGGCCACCGTCACCGTCGAGCCCGCCGCCGGCGGTGCCGCCGAGACCTTGGAAGCCGATGCGGTGCTGGTGTCGATCGGCCGCAAGCCGAACACCGACGGCCTGGCGCTGGAACTCGCGGGCCTCACCACCAACAAGCGTGGCCAGATCGAGGTCGACCATGATTTCCACACCGGCGTGGCCGGCATCTGGGCGATCGGCGACGTCGTTCCCGGCCCGATGCTCGCGCATAAGGCCGAGGATGAGGGCATCGCGGTGGCCGAGAACATCGCCGGCCTCACCGGCATCGTGAACCACGACGTCATTCCCGGCGTCGTCTACACCATGCCCGAGATCGCCGGCGTCGGCCTGACCGAGGAAGACGCCAAGGCCCGCGGCGACGTGAAGATCGGCAAATTCCCGATGCTCGCGAACAGCCGCGCCAAGACCAACCATGAGCCCGACGGTTTCGTGAAGGTGATCGCCGACGCCAAGACCGATCGGGTTCTGGGCGTCCACATCATCGCGTCGGTCGCCGGCACGATGATCGCCCAGGCCGCGCAGGCGATGGAGTTCGGCGCGACCAGCGAGGACATCGCCTACACCTGCCACGCGCATCCGACCCATTCGGAAGCGATCAAGGAAGCCGCCATGGCGGTCCTCGGCAAGCCGATCCATATTTGATCAGGCGGGGGAGGGGTTTCCGACCTCTCCTCCCCAAGCCGTCACCCCAGCCTTCGCTGGGGTGACGTTTATTTGGTTTCGGTTTTTCCGAACGCCTTGCGCAACTCGTCCTTCGCCGCTTCCAGCACCTTCTTCTGCTTGTCCGGCAGGTCGGCGCCCGCACGGTTGATGTAGAAGGTCAGCATCGACATTGCCGAGCGGAAGGGCGTTGCCCGCCGCCTCCGGCTCTGCTCCGCCGAATCCTTGAGCGACTGGGCGATCTTCGCGGGGTCGTCGAGGGTGAAGACCCCGCGATCGAGCGTCAGTGCGTTCGAATGGGCGGTCACGTCACGTGACCATCTCGACGCCGGCATGTCGGCCTCAGAGCGGCGAGACGCCGAGGAACTTCAGCAGCCCGAGCACCAGCAGCAGCAACGCGATCGCCGCGATGATACCGCCCACGTTCATGCTGCTTTTCTCGACGACGACGCGTTCGTCACTGTTCACATCGGCCATTGCATGTCTCCCATAACCTGACGGGCAAAACGTGCGGTGGCGTCCCGCTGTTCCTTGCACTGCAGCGAGCGAGGAAATTCGGGGGTTTTGTCGCAGGATCGGCGTGCCGCCAAATCGGATGGAGCGATCATTGCGCTGTCGACCCGTGCGACTATCCTGTTGGCGGAACAGGGAGGATCGGATGGCGCGGACGGGTATGGGGTTGGCGGCGGTCGCGCTGGTGATGCTGGTGGGCTGCAAGAAGGAGGTGCCGACGGGATCGAGCCTCCGGAGCTTCGATGTCGCTGAGGAGGCGCCCGCGGCGGCGGCGGACGGAGCCGCCGCGCCGAAGCCGGACGCGATCAAGGTGGCGCTGCCCCAGATCGCCTATACCTACAGCTATGGGTTCGAACTGCCGGCCGATGCGATCGCCCCCGTCCAGCAGCGCCATGTCGCAGCCTGCGACAGGCTGGGCCCGGCGCGCTGCCTCGTCCTCAATATGGAGACCCGCACGCACGATGGAGCGGCGACCGGCGGCACGCTCAAGCTCGTCGTCGATGCGCGATTGGCGCGGTCCTTCGGCGCTTCGCTGGCGAAGGTGGTTTCCGAAAAGGGCGGCAAGGCGAGTAACAGCAGCATCGAGGCCGAGGACCTGTCGAAGCAGATCGTCGATACCGAGGCGAAGCTGCGGTCGAAGCAGGCGCTGGCCGAACGGCTGATGGTGCTGCTCAAGACCCGCAACGGCCCGGTCAAGGATCTCGTCGAGGCCGAACGCCATGTCGCCGAGGTGCAGGAAGAGATCGACGCCGCCCAGTCCTGGCTGGCCGAGGCGCGGGGGCGCGTGTCGATGTCGACCTTCGAGCTGAGCTACGAGGCCGATGGTGCGGCGGCGAGCAGCTTCTGGGAACCGCTGCGCTCGTCCTTCGCCAATATGGGCAACTTCTTCGGGCAGAGCCTGGCGATCCTGGTCATGGCGATCGCCGCGCTTTTGCCTTGGGCCCTGCTCGTGGGCGGCATCTTCGCCGCCGTCCGCTATCTGCGCCGCCGCTTCCGCAAGGAGGAAGACTGACGGCGCAGCCGGTCGAGGACGATCTTACTGCACCACCAGGCTGGTGAAATAGACATTGTCGATGCCGCCGAAGCCGGTGCGCTGCTTGAGCGCGTCGTTGATCGCCACCTTCAGCGCGGCCTGCAGCTTCAGCTTGCCCTCGGGGGTGGAGATGGTGAAGCTGTCCTGCTGGGCCAGCACCATCAGCACCGCCGAACGGACCGGCAGCTCATTCTCCTTGAGCGCGTCGAGCACGCGCTGGTCGTAGAAGGTCGAGACGCCCAGGCCCACCTGCGAGAAGCCGTCGGTGTCCGACAGGTTCGCGGTGAAGGGCTGCTCGAAGCTGTAATAGCTCGCCTTATACTTGGTCGGGTCGGGCGACTTGTCGGTCTCCACGCCCATCGGCAGCGTCTTCTTCTCGCCGCCATGCTCGTCGGCATCCGCGCGCTTCACCAGCTGGGGCGCGTTCGGATCGACCTCGGGCTCGGCCTTGTGCGCGCCGCCCACCAGGCCCGCGCCGGCCGCATACAGGCCTGCGCCGGCGCCGATACCGGCGAACAGCAGCGCGACGACGAGCGTCACGATGATGCCCTTCATCTTGCCCTTGGGCTTGGGCGCGTCAGCGGCGGGTGCGGCGGCAGCACTCATCTTCGATTCCTATCGGTTACGCGTACAATTCGTCGTTCTGACGCTCGGGCGAATCACCGGCATCGTCACGGCTCGCCGACTGTGTAGCGGCAAAAGGTTTATGATCTTCTGACGAGGAGCGATGCTGGCCGGGCTGGCCCTGCTGCCCCTGGGCCGAGGTGGACTGGCCGCCGGCGCTGCCCTGCTGCTGGTTGTTCAGGTCGACATGCGTCTCCGCCACGCGCAGGCCTTGCGCGCGCACCTCGGCGATCAGCCGGGGCTGGGCGTCGGCGATGATGGTGCGCGCCTGGTCGGTGTCCGCGCTCATCCGGATCGAGGTGCCGTCGGCGCTGTTGGCGATCTCCACCATCAAGGTGCCCAGATGCTGGGGATTGAGCTGGAACTTCAGCTGGCCGTTGCTGGTCGCCATCTGGCTGATGTCCTTGGCGAGCTGGTCCAGCCACTGCTGGTCGCGCGCCAGGTCGAGATGGCGGTCGATCATCTGGTCGGCGCTCGACGGCCCGATCGGCGCGGCGGTGGGGTCCACCACGGTGGCGGTGGGCTGGCTCACCGGGACCGGGGCGGCGGCGGTCACCACCGGCGCGGCGCTGTCGGCGGCATCGATACCGAGCGGAGCGACGTCGGCTTCGGCGGTTTCGGCCTTATCGCCCAGCGGCGCGGCGCGATCGTCCGCCACCGGGGCGGGAATGTCGTTCGACGCGATCGGGGCGGCGGGCTGCTGCGGCGGCTGAGGCGCCGCGGCGACAGGCGCCTCGGCCTTCGTCTGCGCGGGCTTGGCGTCGGGGGTGTCGATCGCGACGGTCACGGCCGGGGCGGCATCGCCGTCGACCGGGATCTCGACATCGGCGGCGACGTCGGCGGGCTGGGCCGCGACGATGGTCGCTTCGATAGGCAGGTCGGCCACGATCTCGACGGGCAGCTCAACCGCCGGCTCGGCGGTCGCCACGGTCGGTGCCGGCGTGGGCGCGGGCTGGGCGGGCGTCGTCACGGTCGCGGCGGGCTGTTCGGCCGGCTGCGCCTCGACGGGAAGCTCGGCGGTGGGTGTCGCGATCTCCGGCTCGGCGGCAATCACGGGCGCGGCGACCGGCGCGGTCGCGACCTCCACCGGTGCGGCGGCCGGAGCGGCCGGCGTGGCGACGGGCGTCGCTTCAGCGGTGTCGTTCACCGGCGTCGCGGTGGCTTCGGCCGGCTTGGCCGGGCTGAACGCGGAGCGGACCCGTGCGATCAGGCTGGCGATATGCGCCAGCTCGGGCGTCGCCTGCGGGGCGGCGCCCTGATCCGCCACCGGCTTCGCGGTGGGGAGGGGCACGACCGGCGCGGTCTGCGGCGCGGCTTCGCCGGCCGGAACGGTCGGGGTCGCCGCCGGAGCGGCAGCCGGGATCGCGGCAAGCGCCGCCGGGATCGACGGGGTGCCGGGCTGCGGCACGGTGATGGCGGGATCGGCCACGGGCGTTGTGGCCGCCGGGGTCGTCACGGGCGCGGCCGCGACGGCTGGCGTCTCGGCTTCGGCGGCAAGGGGCGTCGGGATCCCCGGCATCGCGCCGAGCGCCGCCAGGATATCGGTGACCGAGGCCGGTGCGGCGGCCTGGGCGGCATCCGGCGCGGGCGCGGCGGGCTGGGCCGGAAGGGCGGTCTGCACCGCCGCCGCGATCTGGGCCGCTGCGGTCGCGGCGATCGGAGCCGCCACGGTGGTGGCTTCGCCGGTCTCGATCGTCACGGTCGGCTGGACGGGGGCAGGGGTCGCCACCGGCTGTGCGACGGCGATCTGGCTGGCGGCCACCGCCATCGCCTCGAGCTGGGCCAGGATGTCGGTCGGCTGGGCGGTCTCGGCCTTGGGGGCCTCGGCCGTATCGGTCTTGGTCAGGGTGTCGTCGCTTCCCTCGACGGTCTCGGGCTCGGCCTTGCCTTCGGCCTGCGAACGCGCGCCCTTGCCGGCGGCCTTGCCCTCGGGCTTGGCTTCGGCCTTGGTCTCGCCCTTCGCCTGGGCGACGAGCTTCGCGAAGGGTGGCGGCGCGGCGGGCGCGGGCGTGGGCGACCCGGTCGAGCCCTTGGCGGCCGGCGCCGTGGGGGCGGCCGGTGCGGGCGTCGGGGTCGCGGTCAGCGCGAGCGCGGAAGTCGAAAGCGCGGCGACGGCCATATCAATACTCCCCCTGCTGGGTATCTTTGGTCGATTTCGGTCGGAAGGCGGCGGCCATGCGCGCCTCGGTCCAGTCCTGCAGCGCCTGCACGGCGCGCGCGTCGAGCTTGGCGGCGCTTTCCTGGCGCTGGCGGGCTTCCAGCCGTTCGGCGGCCTTCCGCTCGGCCATCACCTTGGCCGAGGCGATCGCGTCGGTCAGGCTGTGGCGGGCATTGTCGAGCTTCTGGGCCAGATGGCCGCGATTCTGGAAGGAGGCGCCATTGGTCACGCCCACCGCCATCGACAGGCTGTCGCGCAGCATCGCCAGCTTGGCGGCGTTGTTCTCCAGATTGGCCACCTGCGCATCGGCGCTCGCCGCCTCCGACGCCGCCAGCAGATGCTGGGCGGCACGAATGCGGGTGATCCGCGCGCGTTTCTTGACGAGCGCCTTCATCCGCCGAACGCCTCAAGCAGCGCCTGGACCGATTGCGGATAGTCGAACCGCTCCTTCTGGCCCTGGCTGATGAACTCCAGGATATGCTCGTGCCGCGCGATCGCGACGTCGACGATCGGATCGCTGCCGGCGCGATAGGCGCCCATCAGGATCAGGTCGCGATTTTCCTCATAGACCGCCCACAGCCGGCGCAGGATCATCGCGGCCTGCTGATGCTCGGGGCTGACGATGTCGCTCATCACGCGGCTCAGCGACTTGCCCACGTCGATCGCGGGGAAGACGCCCTGTTCGGCCAGCGCGCGCGACAGGATGATGTGGCCGTCGACGATCGCGCGGGCGGTGTCGACGATGGGGTCGTCGGTGTCGTCGCCGTCGGCGAGCACCGTGTAGAGCGCGGTGATCGACCCGCCCGACTGCACGTCGACGCCGGCGCGCTCGATCAGGCGCGGGATCAGGCCCAGCGCCGACGGCGGATAGCCCTTCATCGTCGGCGGCTCGCCCAGCGACAGGCCGATCTCGCGCTGGGCATGCGCCACGCGGGTCAGGCTGTCGATCAGCAGCAGGACGCGCAGGCCCTGCGCGCGATAATATTCGGCGATGGCGGTGGCGCGCATCGCGGCGCGCAGGCGCAGCACAGGCGGATGATCGGCGGGAACCGCGACGACCACGCTCTTCTGGCGGACGGGGCCGGCCAGCTTGGTCGCCAGGAAGTCGCTGACCTCGCGGCTGCGCTCGCCGACCAGGCCGACGACGATGATGTCGGCATCGGCGCCGGCGATCATCTGGCCCATCAGCACCGACTTGCCCACGCCCGAACCGGCGCAGATCGCGATACGCTGGCCGACGCCGGCGGTGAGCAGCGAGTTGATCGCGCGCACGCCCATGTCGAACGGCTCGGTCACCCGGTCGCGCTCCAGCGGGTTGCCGCGCTTGCCGGCCAGCGGCCAGCGCTCGCCGGTGGTGATCGGGCCGAGCCCGTCGATCGGATTGCCCAGCGCGTCCATCACCCGGCCGAGCAGGGCCGGGCCGACGTCGACCGAACCGCCGCGGCGATCGGGCTCGACGCGGGCGCCGGCGCTGTGCGGGGCGTCGGCGTCCAGCGCCATCAGCAGGGTGCGGTTGCCGCGAAAGCCCACGACCTCGGCCAGCGCGGCATTGCCGTCGGCATCGATCACGCGGGCATTCGAGCCCACCGGCATCGGAAAGCCGGTCGCTTCCAGCATCAGCCCGTCATAGGAGGCGAGGCGGCCCACGCGACGCGGGCCGACATTGTCGAGCTCGATCGTGTCGAGCATGGATTTGGCGTGCTCGGCGAGGCTCATCGCGGCAATCCCATATTAGCGATGATCCTGATCATCGCGGCAATCCCATCGAGTCAAACAGCGCACGCAGGCGGGTGAGGCGGACCTGCGGGCCGTCCTCGATCCAGCCTTCGCCGGTCTCCAGGATGATCGTGCCCGAGGCGAGATGGTGGTCGGGCGCCATCGCGATGCCCAGGTCGACACCGTCGAGCAGGGCGATGTCGTCGGGGTGCAGGCGCAGCCGGGCGGGGCCGCATTCGGCGGTCACCAGCTCGGCCATCGCGGTCGCACGCTCCACCAGCACCGCCGGGTCGATCTGCACTTCGCCCACGATCTGGCGGACCAGGCGGGTGACGGCCTCGGTCAGCACCGAAGCGAGCGGGCCGGTCGGCTCCGCCTGCAGCGCCTCGGCCGAGCGGATCAGCCTGGCCAGCGTCTCGCGGTCCTGCGCGAAGGCCATGATCGCTTCCTGGCGGCCCTGCTCGATACCTTCGGCGAAAGCCTCGGCGCGGATCGCCTCGATGTCGATCATCGGCGGCTCGGCCGCTTGGGGCGCCGCGGTCGGCATGAAGTCGCTCGCGCGGCGGCGCGGCTGGCCGCCGGCCCAGGGAGTGAATTCGGCGCTCGGGGCGGGGCGCGCCCACGCATCCACGCGGGTGGCGGCGCCACGCAGCTCGGCGGTCCAGGCCTCAGACAAAGTCGTCGCCCTTTCCACCCAGGCTGATCGAACCCTCGGCGGCCATCTTGCGGGCCACCGCGAGCATCGCCTTCTGCGCTTCCTGGACGTCGGCCAGGCGCATCGGGCCGCGATCGGCGATCTCGTCCTGCACCGACTGGGCGGCGCGGGTCGACATGCAGCCGAAGATCTTGGCGCGCAGCTTCTCGTCGGCGCCCTTGAGCGAGACGACCAGGATGTCGTTGTCGACGCCGCGGAGCAGCGTGCCCAGATCCTTGTCGGTCAGCGCGTTGAGGTTGTCGAAGATGAACATCTCCTCCTCGACGTTGCGGGCCACGGTCTTGTCGAGCTTCTGCAGCGCCTTGATGATCCGCTGCTCGGCGGCCTTGCGCGATCCGTTGACGATCTTGGCGGCATCGCTGGCACCGCCGCGACGGGTGGTGTTGCCGCCGCCCGACTTCTCGGCCGGGGCGCGGGTCAGCAGGTCGTCGAGCTCGTTGAGCGCGGTCTCGGTGACCGGGCCCAGCGTCGCGACGCGATAGATCAGGTCGGCCTGCATGTCGTCGGGCAGCAGCTGGAGCACGTCGGCGGCGCGCTGCGATTCCAGGAAGGCCAGCACGATCGCGGCGATCTGCGGATGCTCGAACTCGATCAGCGCGGCGATCTGGCGCGCGTCGAGCCACTTGAGGTTCTCGAGCGTGGTGGTGTGCTGCACCGGGGTGATGCGCTGCAGCACCTTGTCGGCCTTCTCCTGGCCCAGCGCCTTGTGCATCATGCCCTTGATCTGGCGCTCGACGCCGAAGCCCAGCGTGGTGCGGGCCTTGGCGCGGTCCAGGAACACGTCGAACACGCCGTCGATCGCGTCTTCGGAGATATTGGCGACGTTGAACATCGCCCCGCCCAGATGCTGGACCTCGTCGGGCTCCAGCCGGCTCAGCACGGTGGCCGCCTCTTCCTCGCCCAGCAGCATCAGCAGGATCGCTGCCGCCTGGCTGCCGTTCGGCTGGACGCCGCCTTCCTGATCGCTTTCGTCGGCCATGGCTTATTCGTCCCCTGCACCGGGCATGTCGGCGCGGATCAGGTCGCGGACGACCAGAGCGGCGCGGTCGGGATCCTGGCGCACGAAGCTGCGGATCAGCTCGGCGCGGTTGGCATAGCCCGGGGTCGCCTCGATCATGTCGAGGGTGACGGGCTTGTTCGGGTCGGCCAGCGCCTGCTGGGCCAGCGCGGTGGCGATCTCGTTGCGGATCACCGGATTGGTGCCCTCGGGCAGGCGGCCGCCCGGGGTCGACAGCGTCTGGAGCATCGCCTTCTTCTCTTCGGCCAGCGTGGCGCGACGCTTGAGCATCGGCTTGGCGACCCCGAAGACGAGCAGCGCGACGACGAGCAGCGCCGAAAGGTTGCGGGCCAGGGTCGAGACCCAGGGCGCTTCCCACCAGTTCGGCTTGACCTCGGCCTCTTCGGCCATCGCGAAGCTGCGGGCCGACAGGGCCACCACGTCGCCGCGGGCCTGGTCGGCGCCGACGGCACCGCGCACCAGCGTCTCGATCGAGGCCAGCTCGGCGCGGCTGAACTTGCGGGCACCCTCGCGCAGCGCCACCGCGACCGAGAGCCGCTTGACGGTGCCGACGGGGGCGCGGGTCACCGAGACTTCGCGGCCCAGCTCATAGGTGCGGTTGTAGTTTTCCGAGGTCTTGTTGGCGTTCGCGGCGTCGGTGGTGCCGGCAGGCGGCGGCACGGGGACCGTCTGGTTCGGCGCGGCGGTCACCTGGGCGGCCGACGGCGGCTGGTTGGAGAGCGCGCCGGGGATGCCGGTGGCTTCGCCGCCATTCTTGTCGCCGGTCCAGCTGCCCTGCTCCTGGCGCACCACGGCGGTGTCCTTGGGATAGCTTTCGCGGGTCGCCTGGGTCTCGGTGAAGTCGACGTCGGCGTGCACCTCGGCGGTGAAATTGCCGGGGCCGACGATCGGGGTGAGGATCTTGTTGAGCGCGTCCAGATAGCGCTGCTCGATCTTGGTCTGGATGTCGACCTGGCGGGTCGACGCCTGGCTCATCGGGTCGCTGCCCGAGGCCGAGAGGAGGCGGCCGGCCTGGTCGACCACCGACACGCCGTCGGGCGACAGGTTCGGCACCGACGAGGCGACGAGGTGGACGATCGCCTGGACCTGCGAGTCCGCCAGGGTGCGGCCGGCGCGCAGGCGCAGCATCACCGAGGCCTGGGGCTTGCCCTCGTCGCGCAGGAACACGCTGGGCTGGTCGGCGGCGACATGCACCTTGGCGGTGTCGACGGCGTCGATCGCCTCGATCGTGCGGGCCAGATCCATTTCGCGGGCGGTGCGCAGCTTCTCGCCCTCGACCGCGCGGCTGGCGCCGAGCGGGAGCGAGGAGATCATCGTGTCGCCGTCGGGCGCGGCCTTCGGCAGGCCCTGCTGCGCGAGCAGCATCTTCGCCTGGTAGAAGCTGGTCTCGGGCACGGTGAGCGAACCGGTCGAGCGGTCGATCTCATAGGGGATGTTGGCGGCCTTCAGCGCGTCGGCGACGGCGGCCTTGTCGGCGTCGCCCATTCCGGCGAACAGGTCGCGCTGCGGCGCGCCCGACATGGTCGACCAGAGCAGGGCGGCGCCGCCGAGCAGGCCGAGCATGCCGATCATCGGCAGGCTGCGCTGCACCGCGGGCTGGTTGGTGAAATCCTTCACCCGCTCGAGGATGGCGTTGGTGCCGACGCCGTCCGCCGAAGCGGGGTTGGCGGCGATCGCGGGGGCGCTGGGCGCGTTGGTGGGGATGATGTCAGCCATGTCTCGTTACACCGGCATGCTCATGATGTCCTTGTAGGCGGACAGGAGTTTGTTGCGGACCTGAAGGGTGGCCTGGAAGCCGACGCTGGCCGATTCACGCTGGAGCATGACGGCGGCGATGTCGGTCGTCTCGCCACGCTCGTAGCTTTCGCTGATCGCGGTGGCCTTGGCCTGCTGGGTGTTCACCTCGGTCAGGGCGCCGCGCAAGGTGGTGGCGAAGCTGCCTTCCGGCTGGCTGGTCGCGCCCTGCGTGCTGCCGATCGCGTCGATCGGGTTGCCCGCGGGGGCGGCGGCGGCCTTCTGCAGCGCGCTGTTCTGCTGCAGGATGGCGTTGCGCATCGCCAGGATATTGCTGGTGGTGATCGAGGTCATCTAGCCCTCCCTCAGGCCACGGCGCGCATATCGGCGAGCCGATAGCGAAGCGTGCGTTCCGAGATGCCGAGCCGCTGGGCGGCGCGGAGACGGTGGCCGCCGGTGGCGGCAAGAGCTTCCTCGATCGCCCGGATCTGGCTCGCGCGGCGGGCGTCGGCCAGGCTCACGGGGGCCAGGCTCACCGGGCTCGCCTCGATCGGGGCGGCCATCGCCTCGGCGGTCGGCTCGGCGGCGGCCGGGGCCGGCGCCACGGCTGCGGCGGCGCGCGGGGCGATCGGCTGGGCGGTGCGGTCGATCATCAGGTCGTCGGCCTCGATGCGGGCGCCGTTGCGCATCAGCATCGCGCGCTGCAGGACATTCTCCAGCTCGCGGACATTGCCGGGCCAGTCATGGGTCATCAGCCGGTCCAGCGCCTGCGCGGTCGGCCAGGCCAGGTCCTCATGGTCGGGGGTGTGGCGCAGCAGCAGGGCGGCGGCGATCGCGCGGATGTCCTGGCGGCGGGCACCCAGCGGCTTGAGCGCGAGCGGCATGACGTTCAGGCGCCAGTAGAGGTCGGCCCGGAAGCGGCCGGCCTCGACCTCGGCGGTGAGGTCGCGGTTGCCGGCGGCGATGATGCGGACGTTGACGGGGACCGGGGTGGTCGCGCCGACGGGGAGGACTTCGCGCTCCTGGAGAGCGCGGAGCAGCTTGGGCTGCAGCGCCAGCGGCAGCTCGGCCACCTCGTCGAGCAGCAGCGTGCCGCCGTCGGCGGCGCGGAACAGGCCTTCGCTCGACCCGTTGGCGCCGGTGAAGGCACCCTTCTGGTGGCCGAACAACATGGCTTCGAGCATCGATTCCGGCAGCGCGGCGCAGTTGACCGCGACGAAGGGGCGGTCGGCGCGCGGCGAGGCGGCGTGGATGAAGCGGGCGACGCCTTCCTTGCCGGTGCCGGTCTGGCCGAGCAGCAGCACCGAGGCGTCGCTGCGGGCGATGCGGGCGGCGAGGGCCAGGAAGCGGGCGCTCTCGGGCTCGCCGCAGGCCGGCATCACGCGGGGGCGGATCAGCTCGGCGATCAGGGCGTGGCCGAACGCCAGGTCCTCATAGCCGAAGACGACGGTGGTGGGGCGGCCCACCTTGGCGCGACGGAGCACCGGGGCGCCGTCGGCGAAATCGATCAGCACGTCGTGCTGGCGGGCCAGGCCGATCTCGGTGACGTGCAGGATGCGCTGGGCGTCGCGGGTCGCGGCGGCGGCCGGATCGACCAGCACGGCCTCGAGCCCCGCACCTGCCAGCCAGGCGGCGAGCGTGGGGTGCGAACCTTGCGCCTTCTCGCTGATGCCGATCATCATTCCTGCGGTCCCTCGCGGATCGGGGTGACTGCCACCTCGTTCCTTGCGAACCATGATTACCGCCGGATTAACTTAAAAAGTCTTAATAGACCGCGCGTCGGCGTGTCCGGGCGGCGCGCCCTCGCGTAAGCGCGCGCGAGGAGGGGCTTTTTCAGGCCCGATAAGATATTGAAAAATATGGGTTTCATGAAGGGTGCGGCAGGCCCTTTCCGTCTTTGGTCGTAGACGGCAAAAAATTGCCGCGGGCTTGCCGCGATGCCTTGCCGGTTCGGGGCCAATCGGGCCCGAAAACCGGTTTAGGCAAAAAAATCGAAAAATAATATTGAGGTTTTTCAGTCGATTAAGTCGAAAAATCGACGAAAAATCATCGTGGTGAAATTTCCTGGTTAAAGCCGGGGTAAGCACGGCCGTTAATGGGATCGAGGCGAGAACGGCCAGCACCGGATCATCGCCCCTTTGAACCTGATTGAAGGAATGATCCAATGACCGTCATCAACACTAACATCTCGTCGCTGCGAGCCCAGAGTGCGGGCCGCATGGCCAATCAGATGCAGGCGACCGCCATGGAGCGCCTCTCGAGCGGCAAGCGCATCAACTCGGCGAAGGACGACGCCGCCGGCCTCGCCATCGCTTCCTCGATGACCTCGTCGATCCGCGGCAACACCGTCGCCATCCGCAACGCCAACGACGGCATCTCGCTGGCCCAGACGGCGGAAGGCGCCCTCGGCGAAGCCAGCAACATGCTGCAGCGTATCCGCGAGCTGGCCGTTCAGGCCGCCAACGGCACCTACCAGTCGAGCGACCGCGCCAATCTGCAGACCGAAGTCGCGGCTCTCCAGGCGCAGATCTCGGATGTGGTGACCAAGACCAAGTTCAACGGCAACACGCTGTTCTCGGCGACCTCGAGCGCCACCACCTTCGCGATCCAGACCGGGTCGAACTCGGGCGACAGCACCGCGATCACCGTGGGCGGCCTCGACAAGGTGTCCGCAGCTTACGCCACGACCATCCTGGTCGACACCACCGCCAATGCGGGCCTGGCGATGACCGCCACCGACGCGGCGCTGAGCCAGATCAACACGGTCCGTGCCAATCTCGGTGCGAACCAGAACCGGCTGGAAGCGACGATCAACGTCCTGACCGCCAACATCAACAACCTGTCCGAAGCCCGCTCGCGGATCGAGGATACCGACTTCTCGCTGGAATCGAGCAATCTGGCCAAGGCCCAGATCCTCTCGCAGGCATCGACCGCGATGCTCGCCCAGGCGAACCAGAGCCAGCAGAACGTGCTGAGCCTGCTCAAGTGATAGTAAGTACGCGTACATTTTAAAGTTGCTGGCCGTGGTGGCCCCCGTCGCTTGTCGTCGGGGGCCGCTTCGGCGTTTGGCGTTTCCGCCTTTCGCGCATTTCCGGCTCGGCACCGCCTTGAGCTGACGCACGCGCACCGGAAGGCCGCCTTCTTCGCGCCTCGCCATGGTCGACCTCGTCCCGGGTCGCGCGATCCCGCCTGACAGACCCCACCTGCCCACGCGCGTCGCTCCGGCGGAGGCCGGAGCCGCCACGGACTTTGCGGGCTTCTAGCCGCAGGAGTTTCCAGCGGCTCCGGCCTCCGCCGGAGCGACGCTCGCAAGAAGGCTCCGAGAGGGCCGTCGGCGGCCCGTCGGGCGATCGGGCTCCAGCGCAGATCCTTGCGGGAAAAACAGGGTAAACCCCTGATCCCGTCTCCTGCATCCCCTAAACCCCCATTTTCCGGGCCTTTCCTGGCCTATTGGAAGCGCGCGCCCCGCGTGCGCACGCGGGAGCCAGGGGCGGTTAAGCGAAAAAATTAAGGTTAATCCGGGTTAACCATCTTTCTTCCTTAAGCCCGCTTTCGAGGCGTCGTTACCCGGATCGTGGCGAAGACGGTCAAGTGGACCTGGAACGCCGAGTAGTAGCGGAAGGATTTTTCAATGGCTGTCATCAACACCAACACCTCGGCCCTGCGTTCGCAGAACTCGAGCCGTCTCGCCGGCCAGATGCAGGCGACTGCGATGGAGCGTCTGTCGAGCGGCAAGCGCATCAACTCGGCGAAGGACGACGCCGCCGGCCTCGCCATCGCCTCCTCGATGACCTCGTCGGTCCGTGGCATGAGCATGGCGATCCGTAACGCCAACGACGGCATCTCGCTGGCGCAGACCGCGGAAGGCGCGCTCGGCGAAGTCAGCAACATGCTGCAGCGTGTCCGCGAACTGGCCGTCCAGGCCGCCAACGGCACCTACCAGTCGAGCGACCGCGCCAACCTGCAGACCGAAGTCAAGGCCCTTCAGGACCAGATTTCGGACGTCGTGACCAAGACCAAGTTCAACGGCAACGACCTGTTCGCCGCCACCTCGGGCGGCACCAGCTTCGCCATCCAGACCGGCGTGAACTCGGGCGACACCACCACGCTGTCGGTCGGCGGTCTCGACAAGGTTGCCGCTGCTTATGTCTCGACCGTCTCGGTCGCCACTGCGACCAGCGCCGGCACCGCGATCACCACCGCCGACGCCGCGCTGAGCCAGGTCAACACGGTCCGCGCCGGTCTCGGTGCGATCCAGAGCCGCCTCGACGCGACCGTCAACGTGCTGACGGCGAACGTCAACAACACCTCGGAAGCCCGCTCGCGGATCGAGGACACGGACTTCTCGACGGAATCGACCGCTCTCGCGAAGTCTCAGATCCTGTCGCAGGCATCGACCGCGATGCTCGCCCAGGCGAACCAGAGCCAGCAGAACGTGCTGAGCCTGCTTCGCTAAGAGACTGACGGCCTGAACACCTCGGCCGTCTGAGAGGCCCCCGGCGCAGACTTTCCCCGCGCCGGGGGTCTTTTCATGAGATACCCCTTCACAGGATCGGTGCAATGGACACGAACCCCGCGGTGAACGACAGCGGTTTCGATGCGGCCCTTCGGGCGCTCGAGGATCTGGAATCCAGCGTCGCGCTGACCCGTGAGGAAATTGCCCCTGCTCCGGCGGCCGCTCCGGCCCCCACCGATACCGATCTGGCCGCGAGCCGGATGATCAGCTTCGCCGAAGATGTTCAGGCCGAAGCGATCGTCGAGGTTACCGCCGAGGATGTCGACGCGGCGCTGGCCAGCCTGCTCCCGATCGCCGATCCGGTTCCCGCGCCCGCCGCCGCTGCTGCCGCCCCGGCACCCGCGCCCGCTCCGGCCGCGGCGCCTGCACCCGCTCCCGTCGCCGTGGCGCCCATTCCCGTGGCTGCGCCCGCGCCGGCCCCTATTTCCCCGGCTGCCGCTGCTTCCGCCGGCGAGTCCGAGTCCGATCCCACCCCCGCGAAGGCGCCCGTCGACAAGGCGGCCCGCTGGACCAAGGTGGCGATCGGGCTCGGCCTCTGCTCGAGCCTGATCTCGGCAGTCGGCCTGATCGTCGCCGAGCGGTCGATCATGTCCGCCAAGCTCGTCGTCGCCGATGCGCGCGAGCGGCAGGAGCAGCTGAAGGCCGCCAACAGCCTGATCCACGATCTCGAGATCGTCCGCGCCAAGCAGATCGAACTGCTCCGCGCGCAGCAGGCCCAGCTCGCCAGCAATCCCGTGACCAGCGAGGAGCTGCGGGTGCGCATGGAGAATCTCCAGCGTGCCCTGGTCGAGCGCGATCCGATGAGCAATGTGCTCAACACGATCCGCGAGGGCCAGTCGGCCAATAATGAGCGCATCCAGCAGCTCGGCCTGAAGCTCGAACATCTCCAGCGGGCGATCGGCGAATAAGCCCCGCTTTTCCCCTGTCCTGCCTGGTCAAGACAGGGGCGCGGGGGCGATCTAGCTCCGATCCATCGCAGCGGGGATCCTAGAGCGGCCATCAGCCGTCGCCGGGATCGCCCGCCGGGCCAGCGCTTTCCGGCGATGGTCCGCGCCGGTGGAGGATGCTGGATCATGAACCCCTATGTCGTTCCCGCTTTCATCCGTGGGGAACTGGTCGACCAGTCGCTGGTCGACTTTGGCGGCCGCGACGGCGAGACGAGTTTTCGCGCGCCCGATCCCGCGACGATCGTCGATCGGCTGCCGCTGCGCAGCGGCGGCATGCTCGCCGATCTCTACGCGCTCCGCTTCGACGACATCCTCGACTATTGCGAGGAACTGGGCGAGCGGCTGCGGCTCGACCGCAATCCGCTGCTGCGCGAAGCGCTCGAAGCCTCGGCGCCCTTCGCCGACATCACCCCGCCGCTGCTCAAGGCAGCCTATGAGAATCTGCCCGAGCTGTTCCGGCGCGATCGCGTGCGCGAACATGCCGAGCGATCGGTGGGGATCGACCATCTCGAAACCTGGGTCGAGCATCCCCGCGCCGATGGCCGCACCGTCGCGATCCGCGCCTTCGGTGCCCGCACCCTCCACATCATCGCCGGCAATTCGCCCTGGGTGGCGGGGTTGACGATCCTGCGCTGCGCGATCGCGCGCTGCGATGGGATCATCAAGCTGCCGTCGAACGACCCGATGACCGGGGTGGCGATCGCCCGCACCATGGCCGAGATGGCGCCCGACCATCCGATCACCCGGCACATTGCGGTCGCCTATTGGAAGGGCGGCGATACCGCGATCGAGGAGGCGCTCTACCAACCCCACCATGTCGAGAAGATCCTCGCCTGGGGCGGGCTCGCTTCGGTCAAGCATGTCACCCGCTATATCCAGCCGGGCCTCGAACTGATCTCGCTCGATCCCAAGCGCTCGGCTACGGTGATCGGGCCCGAGGCCTTTGCCGACGAGGCGACCCTCGACGAGGTGGCGGCGCGAACCGCCGCCGACATCGGCATGATGAACCAGAACGCCTGCTCGAACGCGCGGGTCGTCTATGTCCTGTCGGGCAGCGACGAGGCCGGGATCGCGCGCGCCAACCGGCTGGGCGGCAAGGTCTATGAGAAGATGGTGGCGCTGCCCGAGGCGGTGAGCACCCCGGCCAAGGCGTTCAGCCCCGAAATCCGCAGCAACCTCAAGGCTCTGCTGATGGACGATGACTATTATCGCGTGTTCGGCAAGCTCGACGGGCGCGGCGCGATCATCGTCTCGCAGACCAGCGAGGCGGTCGAATGGGCGCCGAAGCTCGCCGACCGGGTGGCCAATATCGTGCCGATCGACCGGGTCGAGCAGGCGGTGCGCGAGATGAACAGCTACACCCAGACGGTCGGCGTCTGGCCCGAACGCCTGAAGGCCGACCTGCGGCAGGACCTCGCGCTCCAGGGCGCGCAGCGGATCATGTCACTCGGCTATGCGATCACCAGCACCGAGGCGAGCCCGCAGGACGGCATCGAACCGCTGCGCCGCATGTGCCGCTGGATCACCGACGACAGCTGCGACCCCGCGAGGACGCCCGCCGCCTGGCAGGCGGTGCTGGGCGGATCCGAGATCGCGGCCGAATAAGCGGCGAATAAGCCCCTCCCCTTCAGGGGAGGGGGAAGGGGTGGGGCCTCCGGGTCTCACCGAGTCCATCGTCGGTGGGGAGGAGAGCCCCACCCCAAACCCCTCCCCTGAAGGGGAGGGGCTTAGACAGGCTGGGAGAGAAACATGGCGGATCATGACGCGGCGGCCTTCATCGACGACCCCGTCGACTATTTCGACGGATCGCTCACCGCGATGCAGAGCATCCCCCGCGATGAACTCGAACAGCTCCAGCTCGAAGGGCTGCGGCTGCGCTTCGCCCAGTTGAAGGACCGGGTCGGCATGCTCGGCCGGCTCGCCGACGCGCAGGATATCGCGGCGATCGACACGATCGACGATGTCGTCCCGCTGCTGTTCGAGCACACTGTCTACAAAAGCTACCCCGCCTCGCTGCTCAGCGAGGGCCGCTTCGACAAGCTCACCGCTTGGCTGCAGAAGCTGACCGCGCACGACCTGTCGGGGGTCGATCTCACCGGGGTCGACGGGATCGATGCCTGGATCGCGCGGCTCGACGAACAGTCGCCGCTCACCATCTGCCATTCGTCGGGGACGAGCGGGACGATGTCCTTCCTGCCCTGGTCGAAGGAGGAGATGGACCGCTTCGGCAAATTCTGGCCGACCCATTATTTCCAGCGCTTCGGCGATCCGCGCCCGGCCGACATCATCCCCCATGTCCATGTCATCTCGGGCCTCTACCGCCACGGCAATTCGATGCAGTTCCGCATCAACGACCTGTTCGCGAAATATATGGCGGGGGACGAAGCGCGGCTGCACGCCGCCGATCCCGGTGCGCTCAGTTCCGACATGACTTATCTCGCCGCGCGGCTGCGCGCGGCGAAAGCGCGCGGCGACCTCGACAAGGTCGAAATTCCGCCCGCGCTCGCCGCCCGGCACAAGGAGTTCGAGGAGAAGCAGAAGGGCGCCGGCGCCCGCTTCGACGCCTTCCTTGTCGAGACCAGCGAAAGCCTGGCCGGGGAGCGCATCTTCATGGGCTCGGTCTGGAACGTCATCCATAACCTGGCGATGAAGGGCCTCGCCGCCGGCCAGCATCATGTCTTCGCGGCCGACAGTTGCATCGCCAGCGGCGGCGGCGCCAAGGGCATGGTGGTGCCCGACGACTGGCAGGAACGGGTGAAGGAGTTCACCGGGGCCGGCACGATCCAGATGGGCTATGGCATGTCCGAGCTCTCGGCGCATTTCCTCGCCTGCGATCATGGCCATTATCATCTGGCGCCGTGGATCATCCCCTTCGTGCTCGATCCGGACACCAGCGACGCGCTGCCGCGCACCGGCACCGTCACCGGCCGCGCCGCCTTTTACGACCTGATCGCCAATTCGCGCTGGGGCGGCTTCGTCACCGGCGACGAGGTGACGATCCACTGGGACGACGCCTGCCCCTGCGGGCGGACGAGCCGTTGGTACGAAGCGAAAATCGAACGCTTCAGCGAGAAGCGCGGTGGCGACGACAAGATCGGTTGCGTCGCGGCGCTCGATGCGCATGAAGAGGCGATGGACTATCTCATTGCACAATAGGGGAAGATTTTGAGCAAGATCACGCTGGACCAGGCCAACCGCATCATCGCGGCGGCCTTCGCCAAGGGCGCCGAGCAGGGAATGAAGCCGCTCAGCGTCGCGGTCGTCGACGCGGGCGGCCATCTGATGGCTTTCCAGCGGTCGGACGGCTCGCCCAACATCCGCGCCCAGGTGGCAACCGGCAAGGCGACGGGCTCGCTGGCGATGGGCGTGAACTCGCGCGCGGTCGAGGCGATGGCGCTCGCCCGCCCGCATTTCGTGAACGCCGCCACCGCCGCGTTCAGCCAGGGCATCGTCCCCGTCGCGGGCGGCGTGATCGTGGTCGACGATGCGGGCCAGGCGATCGGCGCGGTCGGCGTCAGCGGCGACACCTCCGACAATGACGAGATCTGCGCGATCGCCGGGATCGAGGCCGCGGGCCTGAAGGCGCGGGACTGAATAATTCCTCCCCGGAACGGGGAGGGGGACCATCCGCAGGATGGTGGAGGGGGCGACGGCGAAGCCGGCGCTTACGCGCCGGCCCCTCCACCGCCGTTCCGGCGGTCCCCCTCCCCCGATGGGGGAGGAATTAGGACCTTACTGCCATTCCTTCAGCGACGTCCTGAGCTTGTCGAGCGCGGCCTTCTTGATCTGGCAGACCCGCGCGGCGCCGATGCCCAATGTCTGCCCGATTTCCTCGAGGTTCATCTCCTCGACGAAATAGAGCTGGAGCACCATCGCCTCCCTCTCGGGCAGCTCCGAGATATGCTCGGCCAGCGCCGCGGCCAGTTCGCCGCGCGCGATCGTGTCGTCGACCCGGTCCTCGACGTCGGCGAACCACATCGACTGGTCCGAATAGACCTCGTCGAGCGACTCCTGATAGGTCGCGGCGGTCTCGTCGAGCAGCGCGCGGAACGAGGCGCCGTCGAGGCCCATCGCCTGCGCCAGCTCGGACTCGCTCGGGGCGCGGCCGTGGGTCTTCTCGAATTCCGACTTGGCGGTCAGCATCTGCCGACGCTTGGTCATCGCCGACCGGCTCATCGCGGCGTGGCGGCGGAGATGGTCGATCATCGCCCCGCGCACCCTCATCGATGCGTAGGTGGAGAAGGCGTGGCCACGGTCCTCATAGCCGTTCGCCGCCTCGACCAGCGCGATCATGCCGATCTGGATCAGGTCCTCGATGTCGATCGCCGAGGAGACCCGGCCATGGACGTGCCAGGCGATCTTGCGCACGAGCTGCATATGCCCGCGCACCAGCTGTTCCTGGCTCGCGCGCTTGGGCGCACGGCCATAGGTGAGCTGCTCGCCCGGAGCGGTTTCGCGTTCAGCCAGCACGCAGCACGGCCTCCATCCCGAAGAAACTGTCGCCACCGCGCGTCGCGCGGATGTCGAGAATGTCGAGGGTGCGGGCGAGCGAGCCGATCGCCTGGGCGGCGCGGCTGTTCGGATACTGGTCGATCACCAGCCGGCGGCGCGCGGCGGCGGTCAGCACCCGCTCGTCCTTGGGAACCGCGCCCAGATAGCTGAGCGAGGTCTGCTTGAGGAAGCGGCCCGAAACGTCGCGGAAGCGGCGGAACAGCTCGCGGCCCATCTTGTCGTCGGTCACCCGGTTGGTGACGATCGCGATGTCGCGCATGCCATGGTCGAGCGCGAGCAGCTTGACGGTGCCATAGGCGTCCATGAAGCGCTCGGCGTCGGGCGCCAGCACGACGATGGCGAGGTCCGACGAGGCGACCATGTCGAGCGTGTCGGGGTCGGCGCTGCCGGGGGTGTCGACGATCACATAATCGAGCGAGCGGCGGTGCGGACGGAAGGCATCGGCGAGCTTCAGCCGGGCCGACAGGTCGATGCGGCCGGCCTGGTCGGTGGGGCCGGCGGGGACGACGAACAGCGCCTCGGGGCCGTCGACCACGATCTGGTCGATCGTCAGTCGGCCGCCGATCACGTCGTCGATCGACTCGCGCGGGTTGAAGCCCATCGAGCGGGTGGCGTCGGTGGGGCCGGGGTCGCAGTCGACCAGCATCGCGCGGCGGCGCGACTTGGAGAGGGCGAGCGCCAGATTGGCCGCGATCGTCGTCTTGCCGACGCCGCTGCGTCCGCAGGCGATGCTGATCACCCGGGCGGCACGCGCTTGCGCGGCGGTGCCGGGCAGGTCGGTCACGGAAGGCCAGGCGGTGGTCATTGCACGGTCTCCATCGGCCGGGCGCCGATCGCGCCCGCACTCGGGTTATGCGTAGGGCCGCCGCCGACGACGGCTGCGACTTCGACGGGCTTGCCGTCGGGGATTTCGAGGAAGGACATCACCGGCGCTTCGGGCAGGTGCGGCTTCAGCAGCCGGGCGAGCGGGCGACGCGCGGCCGGCGAGGTGACGATGGCGAAGCGGATCGCCTGGTTGACCAGCGGCACCGAGGCTTCGACCACGGCCGAGACGATGCGGTTGGCCAGCGCCGGTTCGAACGGGTGGGTCGCGCCCGGCGAGGTGCGCACCGCTTGCGCCAGCAGCGATTCCAGCCCGGCGTCGAGGGTGATCACCGGCAGCGGCATCTTCACCGGCACCAAGGTCTGGACGATCAGCGCGCCGATCTTCGAGCGGATATTCTCGACCAGCGAAATGCCGTCGGCCGACATGCCGGCCGCGTCGACCATCGCTTCGGCGATGCGGCGGAAATCCTTGAGCGGCACGCCTTCGGCGAGCAGCGCGCGGCACGCCGAGGCGATCTGCGCCAGGCTGAGCGGAGCGGGGGTGAGGCCGCCCACCAGCTGCGGCGCCGATTCCTTGAGCGCGTCGAGCAGGCGCTGCGCCTCGTCCATGCCGAACAGGTCGGCGGCAGTGGCGGCGATCACCTGGTTCAGGTGGGTGGCGACGACGGTGGCGGGGTCGACCACGGTGTAGCCCGCGACGATCGCGTCGCCGCGACGGTCCGGATGGATCCACACCGCTTCCAGGCCGAAGCTCGGATCGCGGACTTCCTTGCCCTCGACCCGGCCTTCCAGGTCGCCGCTGTCGAGCGCCAGAAGCTGCTCGGGGAAGCATTCGTCCTCGCCCATGATCACGCCGGCCACGGTGATGCGATAGGCGTTGGGGGCGAGATTGAGATTGTCGCGGACGCGGACCAGCGGGATCACGAAGCCCATTTCGCGGCTCAGCTGGCGGCGGATGCCGGTGATGCGCGCCATCAGCGGGGCGCCCTTGCGCTCGTCGACCAGGCTGACCAGCCCATAGCCCAGCTCCAGGCCGAGCACCGAGCCGTCCGAAACCTCGTTCCAGTCGATGCTGTTGGGCGAGACGGGGGCGGGCGCGGCGGCCTCGGCGGCGGCGGCGACCTTCTGCTCCTCGGCGACGGTCTTGGCCTTGCTCATCTTCCAGGCGGCGAAGCCGGCGAGCGCGGCGGCCGACAGCAGCATGAAGTGCGGCATGCCGGGGACGATGCCGAGCAGCGCCAGGATGCCCGAGACCGGCGCCCAGGCGCGGGCCGAGCCGAACTGGCTGGTGATCTGGCCCGACAGGTCGAGCGGCGAGGACACGCGGGTGACGATCGAGGCGGCGGCGATCGAGAGCAGCAGCGCCGGGACCTGCGCGACCAGCGCGTCGCCGATCGCCAGGATGATGTAGGTGGAAGCCGCGTCGCTCAGCGACAGGCCGTGGCTGAGCGTGCCGAGGATCAGGCCGCCCAAGATGTTGATCACCAGGATCAGCACGCCGGCGACCGCGTCGCCCTTCACGAACTTGGAAGCACCGTCCATCGAGCCGTAGAAGTCGGCCTCGGTGGCGACTTCCTGGCGGCGCAGCTTGGCTTCCTCGGGGGTGAGCAGGCCGGCGTTCAGGTCGGCGTCGATCGCCATCTGCTTGCCGGGCATCGCGTCCAGGGTGAAGCGGGCCGACACTTCCGACACGCGGCCGGCGCCCTTGGTGATCACCACCAGGTTGATCACCATCAGGATGCCGAACACGAACAGGCCGACGGCATAGTCGCCGCCGATCAGGAAGTTGCCGAAGCTTTCGATCACATGGCCCGCGGCCGCCGGGCCATTATGCCCGTCGACGAGGACGACGCGGGTGGAGGCGACGTTCAGTGACAGGCGGAACAGGGTGGCGAACAGCAGCACCGTGGGAAAGGACGAGAAGTCGAGCGGCTTGGCGGCGTTGAGCGCGACCATCAGAACCGCCAGCGAAATCATGATGTTGGCGATGAAGCCCACGTCCAGCATGAACGCCGGAACCGGGATCACCATCAGGCCCACGAGCATGAGCGTGGCGAGCGGCAGGATCGCGCTGCGCCCCGTCACCGCCCACAATTTCCGAGTCATCGACACCTGGCCCGCCATGATTCAGCCCTCCCTGCCGGCGTGCTGGGCACTGCCGGAGGCCGGAAAAGCGGCGTTTTTGCGGGCAATGGACATCGGGATCTCGTTCGCCTTCGCTTGTTTGCGAGGACCGGAATGCCCGAAATCTGGTTAATTTTGCGTTAGGGACGTTAAGACTTTGGGAGGGGTGCCGTTAAACTTTCGCCCGCGCTGCCGTTCAGGAATGTCCCGATCGGGCCGATGAGAAATCTGGACGGTCGTCCCGATTTCTGCGAGCTTGCCGCCGCGGCAAGGCGGCAACTCGCCTTGCCGTACCCGTTCCGACCCGCATGGCAATGGGGTTTCCGCATGATGCTTCGTCCAGGCTCCCGATGGTGGATGCGGCTCGCGCCGGGCTGCGCCACCGCGATCCTGCTCGCCATCCTGGCGGCAACGCCCGCGCCGATCATCGCGCAGGAGGACCATTCGGGCCTCACCCGCGAAAATTATCGCCGGAACTGCCTGCTCTGCCACAGCAAGGCCGCCCCTGAAGGCGTCGCTTCCGAAATCCTTGCGGGCCTCACGCCGATACCGGGCCTGAAACCGGCCGAGGTGATGCCGGGCATCCGGTGCTGGCGCCGCTGCGAGGCCTGCAAGCGGCCGGAGCCGAAGGCGGTCGTGAGGTAAGGCGGAAAATTACGCTAGGGCAGGAGCGGTTGTCCCGCTATTCGGTCGATATGACACGGGGGGTGTTCATCCATCGGCAGGATTCGATCTACGACGACAGCCCCGCTGAGCGTTACCAATTTCCTCGCCAATATCTCAGTCGCGTCGAAGCCTGCATCGGCGATTGGGTTATCTATTACGAGCCTACCAAGATCTCTCAGTCCAAGGGATATTTTGCCGTCGCAAGAGTGGAGCGGGTGGTGTCCGACCCCGCGGCGCCGGGTATGTTCCGGGCGCTGATCGAGGAAGGGTCCTATCTTGATTTCCCCAATCCGGTGCCCTTCAGTGAAGGTGACCAACTGATCGAACTCGGCTTGCTCAACGAACAAGGGCGCATATCGGGCCGAGCACAGGCAGCGGTTCGAACGATTTCGGTCGTGGATTTCAACGCAATAATTAGCCGGGGCCTGCAGGAGGATGCACCTCTGCTCCCGCGGCTGGATGATCCCATCGCAGATATCCTGAATGATGAACGCGAGCCCTTCCATTTTGAACAGGAGCGGGATCGGGTTTCCTATTTGGGATCCCGTGTTCTTCGGAACAGGGTTTTTCGACGCACCGTGCTTCGAGCCTATGATGAGCGATGCGCAATAACCGGTCTCAAGCTCATCAATGGCGGCGGCAGGGCTGAGGTGGAAGCCGCCCATATCCGCCCCGTGGAAGCGAATGGTCCGGATAGCGTGAGCAACGGTATCGCATTGTCGGGAACCGCTCACTGGATGTTCGATCGAGGTCTCATCAGCCTGAAGGACGATCTCGAAATCCTCATCTCTCGTCAGGCGAATGATCTCGACGGAATCCGCGGCATCATCAACAAAAATGGATATGCCCTTGCCCCGCTGCGGTCAGCAGATCGGCCACATCCCCGCTTTCTGGCGTGGCATCGAGAGCATTGTTTCAAGCACTGAAGTCGGACAATTTCCGACTATCTCGTTCCCGCATGATCGCGATTACAGCTGATCTAGCCTGCACCTAAATCTCGAAATCAAGCCAGGCGATCGTAGTCCCGCAACGGTGCGCGCGGCGTCCACTCGGGCTGCGGGTTCGATCCGGACAGCATCACTTCCTTACGAAATAGAGTCGCCTGTCCGCCCGTAGGGCTGTGGCCGACGGTGTCGGTTCACTTCGTACATCTGGGATTCAGCGCCCGGACATAGTTGTGATCACGAAACATTCCCTCCCAACGGGCGGTTTTCCGCCCTGGGAGGCCTGGTGGAAGTAGGCTTGCGGATTGTCTGAGACGCTGGATATCGATCTGGCCAGGGTTCGGAAAATGCAGGGCGGCATGGCCGCCGAGCGGGTCGTCGATCTCTATATCGACCTGTCGGCAAAATGGCCCGGCGAGGCGCGCGTGCCGCAGAATCTGGCCCTGTTCCTGATGCTCCAGGGCGAGTTTGCGGCCGCGATCGCGACGATCGACGTCGCGCTTTCGTTCGGGGAAGATCCGGTCAGCTATTTCATCAAGGGCCGCGCGCTCGACGAGACGCTGGATTTCGCGCGCAGCATCGACTGCTACCGCCACTGCCTGCGCCTCGACGCGACCGACGGCCGCGCCAAATTCTACCTGTCGCTCGCCAGCCTGAGCCTGGGCGATTTCGACCAGGGCACGCGTTTCTATCCCCATCGTCTGCCGCCCGAGCAGGCGGCGCGCTTCGCCAGCGTGGCGCCATGGTCGCCCGATGCGCCGCGCGGCCGGGTGCTGATCTGGGCCGAGCAGGGCATCGGCGACGAGGTGATGTTCCTGCAGTTGCTCCATCTGGCGGAGGAGCTGGATTTCGCCTTCACCGTCGAATGCGATCCACGGTTGATCTCGCTGTTTCGGGCGAATTTCCCCGACATCGCCTTCGTCGCGCGCAATGGGCCGATCGATGCCGGCGCGTTTGATTATCAGGTCGCGATGGGCGATCTGCTCGGCTTCTTCCACCGGCCCCTGCGCGAGGGGCGGCTGTGGCGGCCCAGCCTCGTGCCGGTGCCGCGCGCCGATGTGGCAGCGCGGGTCGCGCAGGTGAAGCGCGGGCGCAAGCTGGTCGGGCTCAGCTGGTTCAGCGTCAACGAGGAATATGGCCTGCGCCGCACGGTGCCGGTCGAGACGCTCTGCCGGGCGCTGGACCCGAAACGCCATGCCATCGCGATCCTGCAATATCTGCCGCAGGACGAGGACCTCGCCACCTTGCGCGATCGCGGGTTCGATTGCATCGCCGATGTCGACGGCTTCAACGATATCGAAGCGGTCATGGCGCTGATCGGCGCTTGCGACGCGGTTGTCAGCATCGACAATTCGGTTGCCCATTTCGCCGGCGCGGTGGGCGTGGAGACGCATCTTCTGTTGCCCGCCTTGCCCAATTGGCGCTGGGGCGTGTCGGGCGAGCGCAGCTATTGGTATCCCAATATGCGCCTGCACCGCCGCGCGCCCGGCATCGGCTGGGACGGCGTGGTGGACGCGATCCCCCTCGGCTGAGGTCTTCGCGATCCCCCAAAAAGGGACGCCGACCGCGCCGCTCTCGCGGGCACGACCGGCGCCCAGGCACCGTCCGGGAGGCTAATCCAGGCGCGGGATCAGAATTTGTAGCCGGCCTTCACGCCATAGGTGATCGGGTTGGCCATCGTGCTGTAGTCGCCGAAATTGGCGCCATTATAGGTCGCGCGATATTTCTTGTTGGTCAGGTTCTTGCCGAACAGGCCGATCCAGTAATTGTTGGTCGGGTTGGTCCAGGTCATCTCGCCATTGACCAGGGTCAGGCTGCCCTGGCGGAAGCGCTGCTTGTCGGCCAGCGCCGGGCCGGCGAGCGGGCCGAACAGCGAGGGATTGCTCACCACATAGCTCGACGAATAGTTGACGTTGCCCGAGAGCAGCAGCCCACCGCCCGCCACCGGGACGGTATAGTCGGCGCTGAAGGTCGCGGTCAGCTTCGGCGCGCGCGCCATCTGGTGCCCCGACCAGTCCTGCACCTGGCCCGGCACGTTGACATTGGTCGTGCCGTTCAGGCCGGTGCCGATCGCGTTCGGGAAGCGCCCATATTTGGCGCGCAGATAGGCCCCGCCCACCGAGACGTTCAGCTTCTCGACCGGGGTGATGACCAGCAGCGTGTCGACGCCCTTCACCGAGGCCTTCGGCGCATTGCCGGTCAGGGTGACGGGGCCGCAGGTCTGGCCCGCCGGGCAATTGGGGTTGGGCGCGTTCACCGCGACGTTCAGGTTCTTATAGTCATAATAGAAGCCGGCGACCTCGAACCGGTACCAGGAGGACGCGGTCTTGAAGCCGAGCTCATAGGCCTTGATGTCCTCGGGCTTGACCGGCACGGCGAGCAGCGCCGGGGTGGGGCCGCCGGCCGCGTTGAACGAGCCCGAGCGGAAGCCCTTGGAGAAGCTGGCGTAGATGTTCGAGCGCGGAGCGACCTCGTAGCGGATCGAGGCGCGCGGCGTGAAGCGCTTAAACTTGGCGCGCGCCTCGGTGTAGGGGAAGGTGGTCACCCCGGCCGCGGTGATGATCGTCGACGAGATGAAGCGCTTGTCGACGCTGTAGCGCCCGCCGACATTGATCGACAGCTCGTCGGTCGCGTGGAAGGTCGCGTCCGCATAGGCGGCATAGGCCTTGGTCTTCAGGTCGGTGAAGGTGGTCTGGACCAGCGCGCCGCCGGCGCCATAGGCCTTGCTGCCCAGGCTATCGAGCTTGTCGTCGAAATAGAGCGCGCCCACCACCAGGTCGACGCCCTCGATCGCGTCCACCACGAAGTCCAGCGCCTGCTGGAAGGTCTTATCCTTCTGGGCACCGTCGCTGTACGACAGCTCGGCATAGGTGCCGTCGAAGTCGAACGCGGTGCGATACTGTTTCTTGGCATAGCCGGTGTAGGAGGTCAGCGTACCGATCGGCGTGTTGTACGCGACTTTCAGGGTCGCCTCGTTGCTCCGCCCGCGCTGCATCGTGTCGCGGTTGTACGAGGCGGTGCCGAACTCGGTCGCGCGCTGGTTGCCGCCGGGCAAGGTGGCGGGCCGATAGGCGAAGGTCGTGAACAGCAGGCCGCGCGGATCGACGGTCAGCGCATAATTATAGGCCAGCGTCGCGGTCAGGTCCTCGGTCAGGTCCAGCTGCAGCTTGCTGCGGAAGCTGCGCTGCTTCACCGGGGCGGCATTGCCGCTGCGGAACGGATTGCCGGCGGGGCCGAATTTGATGTTGCCGTCGCTGTTGCGGAACGAGCCGGCGGTGCTGAAGCGGATCGTGCCGGCCTCGTTGAGCGGACCCGACAGATAGCCCGAGAGCCGCTTCTCGTCGAACCGGCCATAGCTGCCCTCGGCCTTGAAGCTCAGCTCCTTGCTCGGCGCTAGCGTGTTGATCAGGATCGCGCCGCCGGTCGCGTTGCGGCCATAGAGCGTGCCCTGCGGCCCCTTCAAAATCTCGATGCTGGCCAGGTTGGCCAGGTCGGTGTTGATAGTGATATTGTCGTTCACATAGAAGCCGTCGACATAGACGGCGACATTGTTCTCGTTGCCGGTGCCGTTGGTCAGCGAGGTGACGCCGCGGATCGCCGGCTGGGTATAGGCGCCGCCATAGTTGATCTGGACGCCGGGCGCGATGCGGCCCAGCTCATGCAGGTTGGTGACGCTGGCGCGATCCAGCGCGTCGGGGGTGAGCGCCACCACCGCGGCGGGCACATTCTCCAGCCGCTCGGCGCGGCGCTGCGCGGTCACGATGATATCGCCCTCGGACGAGACCGGTGCGGCCTGGCTTTGCTGGGGTTCTGCCTGGGCGTGCGCCTGTGCGGGCAGGGCGGCGCTCGCCAGCAGGGCGGGCAGGATCGTCGTCTTCAGTCTGGATTTCCTGGACATGCTCATCCTCTCTCGAAGCCAATATTCTTGTCGTTGGGCGTGGTCGGGCGCGCGAACCCGGCGTCAGTCGGCCGGGCGCGAAGGCCCGACGCGAGGGGCGGTGTCGCGCACGACCGCGATCGAGGATTTGCGAAGCCTCATGACATCCCTCTCTTATCGAGCCGGCGCCGGATCGATCCCGCGCCGCCCCTTATCTTGACGGGTGTAAAGTCACAGGCGTTCGCTGAGCTGTCCAATACCGGCTTCGAGCGCTTCGATAGGGATCGTGTATAAGTGGCACACTTTTGCCCGAATAGCGCTTCGGAGCTTGGAGGGCGTCCGGAAATGGCCGAAAATCGCGGCTATCCGGTGCCTGCCGATGTCAGGTACGTTCTTTCTGGTCGAAGATCTGAGCCAGCGTGGCTCGCATGAAGGCGGCGATGCCGTCGGCCGAATTGCCACCTCTCAATGGCCCGAGATGCGCGATCGCGATCCGGCCATGGACCAGCGACAGGGTCATCACCGTCGAGGAGAAGGCCCCCGTCGTCGGCAGCCTTCCGCCCGCCGCGGCAAAGTCGGTGATCGACTGGAGGACGGAGAAATGCGCCGGCGCCAGCAGCCCGTCGACGTCGGATGGCTCGACCGGATCGATCGGCCGGATGGCGAACAGCAGCTGGTAGCGCGACGGCCGCTCCATCGCATAGCGGACATAGGCCTCGATCTTGGCCAGCAACTGCTCGAACGGAGTGGCGGCCGGGTCGAGCGCCGCTGCAGCCTCCTCCATCGCCTCGCCCACCTGCCGCCAGCATTCGCGGACCACCGCGGTCGTCATTGCCCTGGCATCGGGGAAATGGGCGTAGACCGAAGGCGGGGTGATCCCGGCCTCGCGCGCCACGGTGCGCAGGCTCAGCTCGGCGGCGGGGCGCTGATCGAGCAACCGCATCGCCGCCTCGATGATTTCATCCTTCAGCCGCGCGCCCTCGCCGCGCTGGTTCCGCTGACGCTTGATCATGGCCCCCAAGCCCGTCCCCCAACGCCCGTCCTTGTAGCGGGATTTGGCGACCGGCAAAATCCGAGAGAGCAACTACCGTCGGCTGATCGCGATCACCGCCGATCGCGGCGGCACGCCCGGCTGGAAATCGGGCCATCCCGTAGCTGCCTCGGCGATCGTGCGGGCGCGTTCGGCGGGGTGCTGGATCGACAGGAACAGCGTCTCGCCGTCGGGGGTGAAGGCCGGGCTGCAGCATTCGGCCTGGACCGGCGCCGAGTAGAAGAGCCGGGGCAGGCCGGCTTCGGGGCCGTCGACCTCCATCACCCACAGCCCGTCATGGCGGCGGATGCCGGGGCCGTCGCTGCACAGCCATAGCCGCCCGGCGGGGTCGAAGCCGATATTGTCGGGCTCGACGAACCAGCCCTCGCGGCTGGTGCCGGGGTGGAAGCGCGCCGCGTCGGCCGGGTTCGCGGGGTCACCGCAGAGCAGGAACACCCGCCAGGCGAAGCGGTCGGCGCCATGGTCGTCGGGCGGGATCAGCTCCAGCATATGGCCATGCGCGTTGCGCGGGCGCGGATTGGCCGCGTTGGTCTCCTCGCGGTCGGGATTGCCGGTGAGCGCCACATAGACCCGGCCGTTCACCGGATTGGGTTCATAGCCCTCGGGCGAATCCATCGGCGTTGCGCCCAGCAGATCGGCGGCGCGGCGTGTCTCGAGGAGGACGTCGGCCTGGCTGGAAAAACCGTTCTCGGGCGTCAGCGGCCCCTGTCCGAAGACGAGCGGCAGCCAGTGCAGGCTGCCATCGGCGTCGAAGCGCGCGACCGAGAGGATGCCCTCGTCGAGCAGGTCGCGATTGGCGGTGCGATCGGCGTGGTTCACCGGCTTCGCGCTGACGAAGCGGTAGCAATATTCATACTCCCAGTCGTCGCCGAGATAGACCACCACCCGCCCGTCCGCCGCCAGCGCGCAATGCGCGCCCTCATGCGCGAAGCGGCCCAAGGTCGTGCGTTTCACCGGTGGGGCATCGGGGTCGAACGGGTCGATCTCCACCACCCATTCGAAGCGATTGGGCTCATTGGGCTCGCGGTCGAAGTCGAAGCGCTCATGGAAGCGCGCCCAGCCATAGCGGCCGTGCGGCGAGCTTTCATAATGGTTGCGCTCCATCTGCGCGCGGTCGGGGTGGCGCTCGACATGGCCGGCGAAGAAGTCGGCCGACCCCTCCTCGCAGGTCAGGATCGTGCCCCAGGGCGTGACCCCGCCATTGCAATTGTCATGCGTGCCCAGCACCGTCCGGCCCGCCGGATCGGCGCGGGTGCGCAGCTTGGGGTGGCCCGCGACCGGCCCCGAGATAGTGATCGGCGTATCGGCGGTGATCCGCCGGTTGCGCGGGCTGTCGGTCACCACCGCCCATGCGTCGCCGGTCTTGCGGACCTCGACGACGGAGAGGCCGCAGGACGCCATGCAGATGTCGACCTGGTCCCGGCTGATCTCGGTCGCCACCCGCTCGGCGGAAAGGCCGGGGAACATCAGCTGCGGCAGCGGATATTCGTGGTTCACCACCAGCAGCCCATGGTCCGATCGCCCCGATCCATAGGGCAGCGGCAGGAAGGCGGTATAGTCGTTGTTGATCCCGAACTGGCGCCGCGCCGTCTCCGGGCTTTGCCGCGCTACGTCGAAGGCGGGGGCGTCGGCGAAGATCGGATCGCCCCAGCGGATCACCACCTGGCGCCGATAGCCGGTGGGCAGCCGGTCCATCGCCTCGGGCTTCAGCGCCACCTCCTCGAAACCGAAGAAGGGCCCAAGCGGTGTCGGTGCCGGCTCGGCGGCGCGGGCAGGGCGGGGCGCCAGCCCCACCGCGCCCGCCGCCGCCGCGCCCAGCATCACGCTCCGCCGCGAGACCAGCTCGGACAGCGGTTCGCTCGTCCCGCGCGGGCGGAAGGCGCGGGCTCCGCCCTTGTCGTTGCGGACGACCGCCGGCCAGCGCCTTCCCCCCTCGGTCATCGCAGCGAGACGTTGATGCCGAAGGTGATGGTGCGGCCGGTATAGGTCGCCCCCTCCAGATAGCGGCTCCCCGCGCCATAGCGCTCGTCGACGATCGGATCCTTGCCGTTGTTCAGGATGTCGACGGCGTTGACGAAGACCTTCATCTTCGGCGTGATCGCATAGCGGAACTGGCCATCGAGCGATCCATAGGGCTCCTCGGCGATGCGGGTGTTGTAGCTGGAGAAGCGCACCGCCTGCCGGTCGCGCCAGCTATAGGCCAAGGTCGCCTCGATACCGTATTTCTGGTAGGTCACCGCGCTGGTGAACATCTTTTCCGGCGCGTTGAAGAAGTCGCCCTTCGCCACCCCCTCGATGCCGGTATCGGCCTTGCTCTTCTGGAAGGTGGCGTTGGCATAGATGCCCAGGCCGCCCAGCGCGCCCGGCCAGTTGCGGAACTGGCGCACCGCGTTCAGCTCGATGCCGTAGATCTCGGCGCTCTTGCCGTTGGTATAGGTGATCACGTCGTCGATCACCTTGCCCGCCAGGCGCGGGTCGTTGGCGAAGCGGGCGCGGTCGCCCTCCGTCTCGGGGGCGGTGCCGCTGAAGATGAAGCGGTCGATCTTCTTGTAATAGACTCCGGCCGAGATCAGCCCGATCGAGCCGAAATAGCGCTCCAGGCTCAGGTCGACATTATAGGCATAGGCGGGCTTCAACCCCGGATTGCCGACGGTGACGTCGACCTCGCCGTCATCCTCCTCGATCTCGGTCGCGCCCGAGATGTAGAGCGGCTCGGGCCGCGCGATCGAGGTGTAGAAGGCGCCACGGAACACCAGGTCGTCATTGGCGCGGTAGTTCACCTGCAGGCGCGGCAGGACGTTGGTGTAGCGCGCCTTGCCCTTCACCTTGGTGAACAGCGGGTCGGCACCCTCCAGCGCGATCACCTCGAAATTGTCGGAGCTGACCCGCGTGTGATCGATACGGAAGCCGCCGATCACCTCCCATTTGTCCCACACCGCCTTGCCCATCGCATAGACGGCATAGGTGTCCTCGCGGCTGGTGTAGCTGTCCTCGTCCTGCGGGATGCCGCCATCCTCGACATATTCGTTCACATAGTCGCCACCGCCATTGTCGATCAGACCCTGGGCATAGGTGCGCCAGTTCTTCAGGTTGGCGATGTTCAGCGACAGATAGGGCGGGTAGGGGGCGCCGGTGGGGCTGGTGTTCACCAGCCGGCCGGTGCCGAACTGGTTGAGGGTCAGCGGGCCGGTCAGCTCCATCACATTGCCCTCGAACAGGGTCCGCTCCGAGCGCTCGGCCTTGGCGCCGAACTTGATCGAGCGCAGCCAGTCCGATGTCGGCTCATAGGTCACGTCGATCCGCGCGGCGTAGCGCTCGTTCTTCGAATTATCGATGTCGATGTCGTTATAGCCCAGCTCATAGCCGTTCGGATCGGCGATCGCCGCGCGGTCGGCCGCGCTCAGGTTCGGCTGCGGGAATTTGCCCGAGAAGTCGTAGCCGAACAGATTGCTGTCCAGCTCCTTGGTGAAGGCCACCTCATTGTCGAACGGCTCCTCGCGCTTGGCGGTCGAATAGCCGATGCCATAGTCGAAGGTGAAGCCGCCGGTGCGGGTGACGCCGTTCAGCACATAGGCCTGCTGGGTCAGCTCGGTTTCCTCATATTGGTTGAAGATGTTGACGCTGCCCGGCTCGGTCAGGATCAGCCGGCCGTCGTCGCCATATTCGTCGGTGCCGCCCTCATAATAGAGCGCCCGGCTCAGCTCCTTGTCATAGAGGCGGTTGAAGCTGCCCTTGAAGGTGAAGGTGGTGGTGTCGGTCGCCGCCCAGTTGAGCGCGACATTGGCCGAGATCGTCTCGCGGTCATTCTCATATTCGGTCTGGTGATATTGCAGCGGAGTCACCCCGCTGGTGGGATCATCCTCCTCGAAGGCCAGATAATCCTCGTCCTGGTAGAAGACGAAGCCCTTGGTCTTGCGCTTCGAATAGGCACCCGAGACGAGGATGCCGAAGCGGTCGTCGGCGCCGAATTTGGTCGCCACCGTGCCCTGCACCTGCGGCTGCACCTTGTTGCGCAGGTCGTGGTAGAAACCCGCGACGGTCAGGTCGATGACGGGCTTGCGATAGTCGAAGGCGGTCGCCGTCTCCAGCACCACCGCGCCGCCGATGCCGTCGGCATCCTGGTCGGGCAGCAGCGTCTTGTGCACCGTGATCGAGGAGAGCGCGCTCGTCTGGATCATGTCCAGCGGAACGCGGCGGTTCTCCTTCTCCGGCTGGGCGGCGTTCATGCCGTTGACCTGGGTGTTGTTGAGCCCGCTGTCGAGGCCGCGGATCGAGATATAGCGCCCCTCGCCGGCGTCCACCTCGCGCTGGACCGAGACGCCCGGCACGCGGCGCAGCGCCTCGGCGGCGTTGAAATCGGGGAAGCGGCCGGCCTGGTCGGCGGAGACGACGTTGCGGGTGTTGTCGGCCGAGCGCTGTTCGCTCAGCGCCTTGGCCTGCGCCGCGCGCTGGCCGATCACGCGGATGCCGCTCTTGGCGTTGTCGCCCAGCTGGAAGTCGCGGGTCACCGTCTCGTTCGCGCCCGCGCTCACTCGCACGCTCTGCACCGGCAGGCCGATATAGCTGACCCGCATTGTGTAATCGCCGGCCGGCACCGCGCCGAAGCGGTAGAGGCCCTGGTCGTCGGTCACCGCGCTGTCGCCGGTCTCGACGATCGTCACCGTGGCGCCCGACAGCATCGCCCCGCCATCGCCCTGCCAGACATGGCCGGTCAGCACCGCCGGTGCCGATTGGGCAAAGGCCGGTGCGGTGGCGATCGCGATCGACCCCAGCGCGACACCGCTCGACAAACGCACCGCAACACGAACAACCTTGTCGAAGAACAAGCGCATGACTTCCCCCTGACGCCCTTGCGGGACGCGAAAAGAGCGGACTCGCCGCCATGTGATGGATGGCAGCCTCTAAGCCCTGGTTCGCGTCGCTGGTCCCACGGCCCGGTTGTCCCCGGGCACCTGAAGGTGGGCCGCGCGTCGAAAGTTGCCGGCAAGCTGTGCCGCCCGGCTAACGTCGCATTGTTTCAGTTTCAGGACGATCGCCGGACGGAATCGCGGAAATCCACCCGGAGGCGTGATCATGGGCCGGGTTCAGGAAAAACTCTCCGTTCCGCAACGGAAAGGGGGCCGGTCAGCGTTCCTCGTCCCAGCCCTCTTCCTCGGCGCGTTCGCGCTCCCTGCGCTGGCGGTCCTCCAGCCACAGCCGCCGGTCGCGCTCGCGTTCGCGCCAGTAGCGCTCGTCGGCGCGGCGATCCTCCCGGTCATAGCCGCGCTCGTCGGGCTCGGGATCGCCGGGGTTCCAGCGCGGCCGGTCATAGCGCTGCTCGGGCGAATATTCCTGGTCCTCGGGCCCTGCCGGATAGACCTCCCACGGCCGGCTCGGATCGAAGGGGAGCAGCGGCACCTCCTCCATATCCTCCTCGCCATAGCCCGACAGCGGCCGATAGGCGGGCACCTGGAAGCTCGGGCCGGGCCCCAGCTTCGCCTTCTCCATGAAGGCGTGCCAGATCTGCGCGGGCAGGCTCCCGCCGGTCACGCGGCGCATCGGGCTGTTGTCGTCATTGCCCACCCACACCCCGGTGATCAGGTCGCCCGCGAAGCCGATGAACAGCGCGTCGCGATAATCCTGGGTGGTGCCGGTCTTGCCGAAGCTCGGGGTGGTGTCGCGATTGGCCAGCGCCGCCGAATGGCCGGTGCCGTAATTGGCGGCGGTCCACAGCAGGTCGAGCATCGCATCGCGCGCGGTGCCGTTGATCGGCGTGACCGTGGTGGCGGCCGTCTGGGCGCTGGTGGGCAGGCCGTGCGGGCGCACCGGGGTCTGGCCGCTCGCGATCGCGGCATAGGCGGCGGTCAGTTCGATCAGGCTCAGCCCCGATGTGCCCAGCGCCATGCTCGGCGCGGTGCTCAGCGGGGTGGCGATCCCCAGCCGGCGAGCGGTCGCGGCGATCTGCGGGCGCCCCACCGCCTCGGCCAGCCGCACCGTGGCGACGTTGCTCGACAGGGCGAAGGCGTCGCGCAGCGGGATCTGCCCGCGATATTGGCCGTCGCTGTTGCGCGGCGCCCAGTCGCCCACCTTCACCGGGCTGTCGTCGAGCGCGCTTTCGGGCCGCCAGCCATTTTCCAGCGCGGTCAGGTAGACCAGCGGCTTGAACGCCGATCCCGACTGGCGCTTCGCCTGGGTGGCGCGGTTGAACGGGCTCTTCGCATAGCTGCGCCCGCCCACCATCGCCACCACCCGGCCGTCGGTGCGCATCGCCACCAGCGCCGCCTGGGTCGCGTGGACCTTGCCGCCATAGCGGGCAAGGATGCTGGTCAGCGCTTCCACCGCCGCCTTCTGGGTCTCGGCCTCCAAGGTCGTGCGGATCTCCACCTGGCCGCGAGAGTCCGCCGTCGCCTTCTCCACCTCGGGGCCGATCCAGTCGGCGAAATAGGTGCCGGTGGGAAGACCCGTGCGGGTCAGCCGCAGCCTTGCGGGGGCCAGCGCGGCGGCGGCCTCGGGCGCGATCATCTTCTCGCGCACCATCGTGCCCAGCACGATCCTGGCGCGCGCCTGCGCTGCGTCCATGTTCGCCACCGGGTTCAGCCGGCTCGGCGCCTTGATCACCCCCGCCAGCATCGCCGCCTCGGCCACTTCCAGCTGCTCGGGCGCCTTGCTGAAATAATGGCGCGCGGCGGCGGTCAGACCATAGACGCCGTCGCCGAAATAGACGGTCGACAGGTAGCGCGACAGGATCTCGTCCTTGCTCAGCCAGGCGTCCAGCCACAGCGCCAGCACAGCCTCCTGCGCCTTGCGCGCCATGCTGCGCTCATGGGTCAGATAGGCGTTCTTCACCAGCTGCTGGGTGATCGTCGATCCGCCCTCCACCACGCCGCCCGCGCGCGCATTGTGCCAGAAGGCGCGCAGCAGCCCGCGCAGGTCGACGCCGTGATGGACGCGGAAGCGCCGGTCCTCGATCGCGATGAACGCGCCGCGCACCTGCAGCGGCAGCTTCGCCGCATCGACCGGCGCGTCGCGCACCTGCCCCGCCCGGGCAAAGGGCGTGCCCTCGGCGGTGGTCAGGGTGATGCTCGGCTCCTCGGGCGGCTGCAGCCCGCGCCAGGGTGGCGCCTTCCAGCAGGCCCAGGCGATCGCGACGGTGAAGAGGGCGGCAAAGGCGATGCCGAGATATTTGAGCCAGCGGGTCTTCAGCCAGTCGCGGATCGCCGCCAGGCGCTCGTTGGACGTTTCTTCCGGAACCGGTTCGGTCTCGGGCTGGGCGCTGGGCTGCTCCTCCATCCCGGTCGAACGCGGGGCAGGGCGGTCGGGTCCGTCCGGGATCATCGGCTGGTCGCGTTCAGGACCGGGTCCGTTCCTCTATCCCCACACCGTTTGTGTCGAGCCCCTCGACTGCCTGCCAAGGCAGGCGCTCGGGATAAACTTCATCCCATAGGAATGAAGTCGAGACACGTCGGCGCGCGGAACGTCCCTCGACTTCGCTCGGGACCAACCGTGTGGGGAGGAGAGCGCGGATGCGAAGCTGGCCATCAATTCGCCACCGCCTCCCGCTGCACCTCCAGATTGGCGTCATAATCGATCGTCGCCGCCACCACCTTCTGCATCAGCGCCATGCGCTCCTGCAGCGGCCGCGCGGTCCGGCCGATCAGCACCGCCACCGCATAGGCGCGGCCGGTGGGGGAGGTGAGGATGCCGACGTCGTTATAGCCCGCCTGCTCGCCCTGATAGACTTGGCCCGTCCCGGTCTTGTGCGACAGGGTCCAACCCTGGGTCAGGCCGCCCTTCAGCCGCTGCGGGCCGGTCTTCGTGCGGCTCATCGTCCCGGTCAGCCAGTCGGTCGAGGCGGGGGAAAGGAGCTGGCCCTGCTTCAGCCGGGCGAGCGCGTCGACCATCCCCATCGGGGTCGCCCCGTCCACCGGGTCGGCGACATAGGCGTCGAAGGCGGTACGGCGCGCGCCATCGGACAGCGCCTCGCGCGCGGCGTAGAAGCTGTTGCCGACCGCATAGCCCGGTTTCCAGTCGAGCCCGGCGATGCCGGCCTGCAGCCTGCGCTCGCCGGGGCCGAAGCGGATGCCGCCGATCCCCTTGCGCGCCATCGTCGCGCGCACCGCGTCGGGGCCGCCGATCTCGGTCAGCAGCCGGTCGTTGGCGCTGTTGTCGCTCTGGGTCAGCGCACGCTCCAGCAGGTCCTCGGCGCTTGTGTGGAAGCCGCCGGGGCGCAGCACCAGCGCGCGGATCGGCTGATGGAACAGCGTCAGGTCGGCGCGGCGCACCGCCAGGTCGCGGGTCAGCGCCATCCGGCCCTGGTCGACCTGGTCGAGCACGCCCAGCGCCACCCACAATTTGCTCACGCTCTGCTGCGGAAAATAGTCGAGCCCGCGATAATGCGAGGTCCAGCCGGTCTGCACGTCGCGCACCGCCAGCCCCACATCGCCGCGAAAGCCGTCGCCCAGCTTCTCGATCCGCTTGTCCAGCGCGATCGCGGCGCTCGGCGGGGTCGAGGCGAGGGTGAAAACCACGGGATCGCGGCGCTTCTTCGCGGCGGCGGCGGGTTTCTTGGGGGCCTGCGCCACCGGTGCTGTGGCCTTGGCATCGGGCGCCGGCTTGTCGCAACCGGCGAGCATCAGGCAGGAGGAAAGGGCGGCAAACAGGATCGGCCGGCTGGGTCGGTCAAATGCTGCGCTCGTCCTCACGCGATATGCTCTCCATTCGTTACGGTTGCGAAGTCATTGTAATGCAAGCGATATTGCTAATTCCTGAACGCCCTTCTTTGCAGAGCCTACGTCATTCCCGCGAAGGCGGGAATCCATATTCTCCGAACCGCGAGAGTCTCCTGCCTTTGAGAATATGGATCCCCGCCTTCGCGGGGATGACGCCGGTGGATGACTTTCGCAGCAGTCCCGCCTGCGGGAGAGGGGCAAGAAGGCAAGGTAGCGATATGCCCCTATCGGAGAGTCCTATTTGTCGCCCGGTCTCGCCCATGCGACTCTCGGACCATCAGGATCAGGAGAGGTCTGGTGGAAGCAGCGTCGGTCACCCTCGAACGGACCTCCAGCGCGAGGGTCGAAGCGATGAAAGCGCGGTTCGGTGATCGCGTGACCCTGAGCGAACCCTTTCCCGGTCGCCCTCCGCTGTGGATCGAGCCGGTCGACCCGGTCCTCCGCACCGACAGCGCGGCGGCGGCGCGCTGGACGATCGACCATCATGCGGCGATCGAGGCGGCCCTGCTCGATTTCGGCGCGGTGTTCTGGCGCGGCTTCGCGGTCGAGGGCCCTGACGATTTCGCCGGGCTGATGGCGGGCTTCACCCCCTTCTCCAAGGGCTATGTCGCGGGCACCAGCGAGCGCAAGGCGGTGAAAGGCAAGGTGTTCGAATCCACCCGCACCCCGCCGGAAATCTACATCTTCCAGCACCAGGAACTGTCCTACCAGCTCTACAGCCCGCGCGCGCTGGCCTTCCACTGCCGCCAGCCGGCCGAGGAGGGCGGGCTCACCCTGATCTGCGACATGCGCGGCCTGCTCGAGGCGCTGCCGGCCGAGATGCAGCGCCGGCTGATGCAGGACGGCGTCCGCTATGGCCGCAACCTCCGCGACGCCAAGGTTGAGGACTGGCGCGCCGACCCGGCCTATCGCCACCATAGCTGGCAGCACTGGTTCGGCTCGGACGATCGCGACACGATCTCGGCCCAGCTCGACGAGCGCGAGATCGGCTATCGCTGGAACCCCGACGGCGGCCTCGACTACTGGACGATCCGCCCCGGCACCACGGTCCATCCCGACACCGGCCAGCGGCTCTTCTTCAACCAGCTCTACGCCCAGCAGCAGCACCGCCTGTGTGTCGGCGACGCCTATGCCGACCTGATGGACAGCGCCTATGGCGACGCCCATCCGCGCCCCTATTCGGTCGGCTATGGCGACGGCACCCCGCTGAGCGAGGCCGAATTCTTCGCGATCCACGACGAGCTGGAGCGCCGAGCGGTCCGCTTCGACTGGCAGCCCGGCGACGTGATGCTGCTCGAGAACCGTCTCACCGGCCATGGCCGCACCGGCTTCAAGGGCGAGCGCGAGGTGCAGGTGATGCTGTTCGATTGAGCGCTGACCTGCCGGCCCTTCACTCGTCACCCCGGGCTTGACCCGGGGTCCCGCTGCCTTGTTCCAATTGGGCTGACGTAGGAAGCGAGAAGAAGCTGGACCCCGGGTCAACCCGGGGTGACGATGATCTGTTTGGTCCGCTTCTATCCGACTGTCCGGCGGAGGCGGGCAGGGGCCGAAGCCCCCGCCCGAACCCTCAGAAGCTGTAGCGCAGCACCGCTCCATAGGTGCGCGGCGCGCCGAAGGTGGCGCTGTTCTTGCCATCCAGGCCGATGCCGCCCGAACCGCCGATATAATAGGCCTTGGCGGTCAGGTTCTTGCCGAAGACGCTGGCGGTCAGCCCGTCGAAGCCCAGCGGGTTCACCCAGTCGATCCGGGCGTTGACCAGCACATAGCCGTCGATCAGGTCATAGGGATTCTGCGAATTGCCCAGATTGCTGATGTGCATCGCGGTCTGGCCATAGAGATCGCCGTGGAAGCGCAGTTCGCTGCCATTTTCCTCCAGCGGCACCGTCACCTCGCCATAGATGGTGCCCTGATATTTCGGGACGTCCGAATAGGGGCCGAAGCGCACCGCCGAGCCGAAGGCGATGCCCGGCGTCCGGCCATATTTGGCGTCGGTGTAGCTGAAATTGCCGCCGAAACGCAGCCCTTCGACCGGCGCGATATCGCCGTCGATCTCGAAGCCGCGCACCTTGGCGTGCGGCGCCGTGATCGTCGTCGAGGTGGGGGTCACGCCGCGCAGGCCATAGGCGGTCTTCTGGTTGTTATCGATCCAGGCGTTGAAGATGTCGGCGTTGATCCGGGTCGGCATGTCGCCGACCCTGCCGGCGAATTTGAAGCCGACCTCGACGTCGCGAACCTTCTCGGGCGGGAAATAATTGCCGCCGGTGTCGGCCTCGGCGGTGTTGGTGGTGCCCGCGATGAACGGGTTGTAGCCGCCCACGCGCCAGCTGCCACGGCTCGACACATAGCCCATCAGCGCCGGGGTGAAGTGATAGTCGATCGAGACGGTGTAGCTGATGTCGTCATTCTTGGTGTGGAAATAGGCCGGCCCGGTGATCGTCGATCCGGGCAGCTGGCGCAGGCTCAGCTTGTTCCACGCCTGGCGGAGGCCGCCGGTGACGTTCAGCTTGTCGGTGACGGCATAGGTCGCCTGGCCGAACACCGCCTTGGCCTTGTCCTTGCTGTTCGACTTGTAGCGCGCGCGGAAGACGCCGATCACGTTGCCGGCCTTGAACAGGCCGGTGATCGGCGAATTATTGTAGGTCAGCGCATCCGAGTAGAACAGGCCCAGGATATAGGTGAGCCGGTTGTCGATCGCCTTGCCCTGGAGCTGAAGCTCGTCCGAGATGATCCTGGTGTGCCGGGTTTCCTGCTGGTTGCCGCCGGGCAGGCCGCCGCCCGCCTGCAGATAGGGCATGAAATTGGCGTCGTTGTCGTAGGAGAAGCGGCGCTTGGTCTTGCCATAGCCGAAGATGTTTTTGATCGACATGTCGTCGCCGATCTCGAACTCGGTCGCGTTGGTCAGCAGCCGGTCGAGCGAATAATAGCCGAGGTCGCCATTGTTCGCGACGACATATTTGCCCTGCGCGTCGAGATAGGCGGGCAGGTCGCGGAAGCCGACCGGCGGGATGAACCCGTCGGGATAGCCGGGAAAGATCGATCCCGTCGGGCCGCGCACGAGCCGCTCGAAATTGGGATCGCCCGGCGTCGCATAGCAGGACGGCAGGTTGGGGTTGGGGTTGGCCGGGTCGCCGCAGGCGATCGACGAGATCATCCGGTTGCCGGCATTGGTGCCGGTCGCCTTCGACAGCTGCGCCATCAGCGTGTTGGTGATCGTCTCGGTCGGCGCCAGCTTCAGCGTGATGCGGCCCGAACGGGTCTTGGTGTCGCCGTTGAGGCTGCCGTCATAGATGTTGCGGACGAAGGCGCCGCCCGACTGATAGGTGCCGGCCACGCGCACCAGCACCTTCTCGTCGACCAGCGGCACGTTCAGCGCGCCCTCGACGACCAGCTTCTTGCGGTTGCCATATTGCACCGATCCCCAGCCGGCGACCTCGTTGGACGGGGTGGCCGACTGGTAGAGCACCGCGCCGCCGGTCGAGTTGCGGCCGAACAGCGTGCCCTGCGGGCCCTTCAGCACCTGGACGCTCTCGACGTCGTAGAAGGCGGTGGCGGCGTTGCCGCTCAGCGCGACCTCGTTGAAATAGGGCTGCACGCCGGGCGACGACCCCGAATAGGGCTCCACCGATTCCCCGCGGATCACATAGTTGAGCTGGTTCTGGTTGTTGCTGGCGCGGACGACCAGGCCCGACACCGCGGTCTGCAGGTCGGACTCGTTCTTGATCCCGCGCGCGACCAGCGCCTCGGAGCTCACCGCCTGGATCGCGGTGGGGACGTTGGAGATCGATTCCGAACGGCGCCGCGCGGTGACGACGATTTCCTGGAGACCGCCGCTCGAAGCGCCTTCGGCCTTGGCCTGGGGCGCTGTCTGCGCCAACGCCGCCGCGCTGGTCGCGGACAGCAGCAGGGCCGTCAGCCGGCCGGCATCGCGAAACTTCCCCATCATCGCTCTCCCCTCTCTCGTCGTCGGCTTGGTGCCGTTCGAACTCAGCCGGGGAGATAAAATGGGGGTGGCGATGTCTTATATGGTGATGTCTGTATCGTTCGCCGCATCTGTTCCAACGCGCCGATCGCAGGACGATTTTTGCCATCGCCTGCGTCAATTTTATCACGTCGGATGGGAATTGGTGCCGCTCAGGCCAAATAAACCGGCCGGCGCTTCCTGCCGTCGGAACGGTCCGATCTGCTTCGATCTTTGTACGACAAATGTTGTCGACAGGTCGCCGACTATCGAACGGCCGCCGAATAGCCTAGCGGGCGTTCAAATTTCTTGAAGGATCAGCGGCCGGGGCGGCCATAGGTGGCCGGGGTCGCGTCGAAGCGGCCGGCCGCGACCGCGAAGATGTCCAGCCGCTGCTGGGTCCGGTCGCTCAGATACAGGATGCGGGCGCGCGCGGCGTCGGCCAGGCGCATCGCCTCCTCCACCTTGCCGCGCAGGGCGGGCGATCGCAGCCAGGCGCTGCGGTCGCCACCCGAATTCTTCAGCGCGTTCACGCTGCGGCCGAAGGCCGGCAGCGCCGCCTCGATCGCGTCGACGTCATGGGCGTCGAGCGCGGCGATCAGCGCCTCGCTCGTCCCGATCAGCTCGTCGACGGCCGGGGTCATTCCTGGCCCTGCGGCAGGTCGAGCGCGACCATCTTCGCCGCGATCGCCTTGGCGTCGAGCGGATATTGCCCGGCGGCGATCGCCTGGCTGATGGCGCGGATCTTGTCGGCGTTGATCGGCGGGCCCGCTTCCGCGAGCGCCGCGACGAGCGACGAATTGCCCGTAGCCGCCGTATTGATCGGGGTGGCGGCTTCGGTCGAGGCCACGGGGCCTGCCTTGTCGCTCGTCACCTGACCGATGCGGGTCGGGCTAGCCGGTCCTACCCGATTGATCATTTCCCTTGTCCTTTCACTTCAGGCCCGAGAGCCACGATTCCACCTCTGTCCAAGATAACGACAGGTTTCGAATTTATTTAAATCCGATCAGGCGGACGCGGCCCGCATCGATCACCTCGCCGAACAAAGTCGAGCCTTTCGAAGCAGTTGCCACACGAATTCGATTGCCGGGATTGGCGTCTTCCATGGCCGTCGCCTCGACGCTGATCGAGTAGCTGTCGCCGCCGACCACCAGGGTGACGGGGTCGCCGCGGCGGATCAGCGCATTGGCCATGGTCATGCCCGCGCCCTGGCTCTGGTTCATCGCCATCGCATTGGCGCCATAGTTGCTGGTCGGGCGGGTCAGCGGCACGCGCAGGCGCCAGCCCTTGGTGGTGCAGCGCACGGTCAGCGAGCCGGTGGTGGGCGGATCGATCTGGATGCCGTCGTTACAGGCGGCCAGGCGCATGCGGCGGTCGATGGGGGCCATCGGGCCGCCCGGCTGGCCGATGCCGGCGCCGAGCGAACCGATCACCATCGCTTCGAGCTGGTCGAGATTCTGGGCGGGCGGCAGCGCCTGCGCGGCAGCCGGCATCGGCGCGGCCAGAATCGCGGCCAGGCCCGTAAACAGGGGGAAAAGGATACGCATCGCGGCGGAACTCCGGTTCATGCCGCCCGATTACCGCGCCAACCCCAAAGAAATGGTTAACGCGCCGCTTACCTTGTTTTCGATCGAGGGAAGGCGCGGGACCCTTTCGACGCCACCCTCAGACGGATGTCGAAGGCGTCAGCGCTTCACCACAGGCAACTGCTGCACGTTGATGCGCTGGCCCCTGGCCGGTTCGTCGGCGCGCATCGGCGGGATGGTGATCTCGATCGCCGCCTCGGCCAGCCCGCCCTGTCGTATCGCGCGCGCGACCGCGGTCGTGCGCGCGGCCGAGAGTTCCCAGGCGTCGAGCCGCGCCGACTGGCCGTCGCGGCCCTGGCTGGCGACGATCACACGCCGGCCCGATTGCGCGGCGGCGGCGCCGATCGCCTTCAGCCGCGCGGCTTCGCCCGGTTTCAGGATCGCCTCGCCGGGCTCGAAGATCCGGGCCGCGGTCAGCGCGGCCAGGCCGGCGTCGTCGCCAGCGCCCGACCCCTCCTTGCCGCCAAAGGCGTCGCGGATGCCTTCCGCCAGTTTCAGCCGGTCGCCCGCCTGCGCCTGCAGCATGATGAAGAAGGCCAGCAGTAGCAGCGAGAGATCGGCGAAGCTCAACACCCAGCGCTGCGATATCTCGCGCTTCACGACACCACCCGGATCTTGGGCTTGGCGACGGGCGGGGGCAGGGCGAGGCCGTCCAGCTCCTCGCGCGCGAGCAGTTCCAGCTGCTTGCACGCCGACGCCTGCCAGGCCAGCTCGGCTTCGGACAGCGCCTCCAGCCGGCCCGCGATCGGGCCCGCGATCGTGGCGGACAGGATCACGCCATAAAGGGTGGTCAGCATCGCCACCGCCATGGCGGGGCCGATCGCCGACACGTCCTGCATATGCGCGAACATCTGGACCAGCGCGATGATCGTGCCGATCATGCCCATCGAGGGCGCGGTCTCGGCGATCGCGCGCCACACGCCGATCGCGCCCTGGTGGCGCTGGCGGCGGGCCTCGATCTCGGCTTCGGCCCAGCGGCCGAAATCGGTGGAGCGGCGGGAGTCGGACAGTTCGCGCGCGGCGCGCAGCAGGAAGCGCTGGGCGGTCTCGACCCGGTCGACGCAGGCGATGTTGCGGACCTCGGCCAGCTCGCGGATGCGGTTGACCGCCACCCGCGCGGCGGCGCTGTCGGCCTCGGGGTCGGATCGGCCGAACAGCCCCAGCGCCCCGATCGCACGGCCCAGGTCGGCCCGCGTCGAGCGCAGGAAGGTGGTCAGCAGCGTGCCGCCAAACACGATCGCGATCGCGATCGGATCGACATAGCGGGTGATCATTTCCAGCGCGTCCATCACGTCCCCGATATGGCCCGAAGAGGGTCAAGGGACCGTTGCCGAAAATGGCTAACGGACCCGGCAAAATCACACGGCACAGCCTTGCCGCCCCCGGCAAAAACTTGCCGGTTGCCCTGCAAACCCCGGAAAAATGGGGGTTCGCGACCCCGTTAACCATGTTTGGCACGGTAGTTGCTTAGACTGGGGCAAGGCCCGCCGTCGCGGTTTACCACAGCGATTAACGGCAGGTTCCGACAGGACTTTAGAAGGCGACACGAAAAAATGGCTGACCAGCTTTTCGGTATCCATGGCAAGGCGCTGGAGCTCCGCTCCCAGCGGCTTTCCATGCTCGCCTCGAACATCGCCAATGCCGCGACGCCCAACTACAAGGCGCGCGACATCGACTTCACCAAGGCGCTGTCGGATGCGACCTCGGCCGCCAACGGCGGTTCGGGCATGTCGGCCGGCCAGGCCGCCGACGCCAATGTCGGGTATCGCATCCCGCTCGAGACCTCGCTCGACGGCAACACGGTCGAGCTCTCCACCGAGCAGAACCAGTTCGCCGAGAACGCGCTTCACTACAAGACGACGCTGTCCTTCCTCGAAGGGCGGATCGGCACCGTCATGTCGGCGCTGCGGGGAGAATAAGCCATGGCGAACAACCTCTCCGTCTTCGACATCGCCGGCCGCGCGATGTCGGCCCAGATGGTCCGGCTCAACACCTCGGCCTCGAACCTCGCCAATGCGGGGTCGGTCGCGGGCAGCAAGGCCGAGGCGTTCCGCGCGATCAAGCCGGTCTTCTCGTCGGTCACCGACAGCCCCGGCGTCGCCACCGTCAAGGTGAACGAGGTCGTCGCCTCCAACATCGAACCCACCAAGCGCTACGACCCCAATCATCCCAAGGCCGACAAGGACGGCAATGTCTGGGAAGCGGGCGTCGATCAGGCGCAGGAGCTGGTCGAGATGATGGAGACCGCCCGTCAGTACCAGAACAACGTGCAGGTCATGCAGACCGCGAAAACTCTCACCCTCGACACTCTGAGGCTCGGCAAATGACGATATCCACCGGCAACAGCTACATCGACAGCCTGGCGAACCCCGCCTCCTCGTCGACCAAGACGACGAAGAGCAACGACAATCTCGACCAGGCCGCGTTCCTCAAGCTGCTCACCACGCAGATGACGACGCAGGACCCGTTCAACCCGATGGACAACACCCAGATGGTTGCTCAGATGGCACAGTTCTCGCAGGTCGCGGGCCAGGCCGAAATGAACGCCTCGCTCAAGTCGATCGCCGAGGGCACGGCCTCGAGCCGCCTCGGCGGCGCCGCCAGCTGGGTCGGCAAGGCCGCGCTGATCACGTCGGAAGACGCGGCTCCGCTGTCGGATGGTTCCTATGCCGGAAGCGTGACCTTGCCGGAAAAGGCCTCGCGCGTCGACATCAGCCTCGTCGATTCGACCGGCAAGGTCGTCTACACGGCCAGCGCTTCGAACGTCGATGCCGGGGACGTGCCCTTCTACTGGAACGGCAAGGACTCCGACGGCAACGCCGTCGCCGGTCCGCTCACCATGTCGGTCTACGCCAAGGACAGCATGGCGGCCACGATGAAAGGCGTCTCGACCGCCAGCTGGGCCACCGTGACGAGCGTCAGCTCGCCCGCGTCCGGCACCAGCAAGATCAACACCCCGCTCGGGACCTTCGACCCGACGGCCGCCCTTCAGCTTTCCTGATTTTCGGTAACGGAGCTTAACCCATGTCCTTTTACACCTCGCTCTCCGGTCTCAAGGCTTCGCAGACCGATCTCGCCGTCATCTCGAACAACATCGCCAACGTCGGCACCACCGGCTTCAAGCGCAGCGGCACCGAGTTCTCGGATCTCGTCTCGTCGTCGCCGCTGCAGAGCAACGGCATCGCCGGCCAGGGTACCCGTCTGCGCGGCATCGCCCAGCAGTTCACCCAGGGCGGTATCGAGTCGTCGGAGCGCTCGCTCGACCTCGCCATCTCGGGTGAAGGCTTCTTCATGACCCGCACCTCGACCTCGAACGCGCAGGTTGCCTACACCCGCAATGGCGCCTTCAGCGTCGACGCGAACCGCTTCATCGTCGACAGCTCGGGCGCCTATCTGCAGGTGCTGCCGACCGACACCTCGGGCGTCGTCACCTCGACCGGCAAGAACGCCGCCCGCTCGGTGCAGCTGCCGCTGACTTCTGGCACCTCGAAGGCGACGGAGAAGGTCGACATCGCGGTCAGCTTCCCGTCGGCCGCCGACCTGCCGACCGGCCGTACCGTGTACAACGCCGGCAACCCCTATAATTTCGACCGGAACGACGCGAACAGCTACAACCAGTCGACCACCACCACGGTCTATGACGCGGCGGGCAACGCCTTCCCGATGACCACCTATTATATCCGCGACACCCTGCCGACCGGCACCCCGCCGACCTCGACCTGGACCGCGCGCACCTTCATCGGCGAGACCGAGATCAGCTACGACACCTCGGCCGCGACCCAGCCGGCGCCGCTGACCATGACCTTCGACTCGCTCGGCAACATGACCGCGCCGTCGTCGTCGACCCCGATCACGATCGGCCCGATCAGCCCCGACGGCGCCTCGTCGGCCCTGAACTTCGACCTGACCTATGGGTCGAGCACCCAGATGGCCTCGGGTCCGTTCACCCTCACCAGCTTCGACCAGGACGGCTTCGCGGCCGGCACGCTCGACAGCGTCACCGTCCGCTCGGACGGCCTGATCCTCGCCACCTTCTCGAACGGCGACAGCCAGGCGCTCGGCAAGGTTATCGTCGCGACCTTCGCCAACCCGGAAGGCCTTCGCCAGCTGGGTGACTCGAAGTGGGGCGCCACCGGCGTGTCGGGCGATCCGACGGTCGGCGAAGCGGGCGGCAACGGCTCGGGCCAGATCCAGTCGGGCGCGCTCGAGCAGGCCAATGTCGACATCACCGAGGAACTCGTCGCGCTCATCCAGGCGCAGCGCAACTTCTCGGCCAACGCCAAGGCGATCGAAGCGGCCAACACCATGACCCAGACGATCGTCCAGCTGCGGACCTGATCCTGAGATAGGCGACGTAGGGAATTAGGCCATGGACAAGCTGATCTACAGCTCCCTTTCCGCGATGCGGGCTGCGATGTCGCGGCAGACGATGACGGCGAACAACCTCGCCAACATCAACACCGCGGGTTTCCGCGGCGAGATGAGCTCGTCGACCGCGCTGTGGCTGAAGGGCGATGGCCTCGACACCCGCGTCGCCAACTCGGGCGAAGTGACCTCGGCCGACATGAGCGAAGGGGTGGTCTCGGAAACCGGGCGCCCCCTCGACATCGCGGTCCAGGGCAAGGGCACCCTGCTCGCGGTTCAGAGCCGCGAGGGCGAGGAAGCCTATACCCGCCGTGGCGACCTGCAGATCAGCGACAGCGGCCTGCTCACCACCGGCGACGGCAATCCCGTGATGGGCGATGCCGGGCCGATCACCCTGCCGCCCTATGACAAGCTGATGATCGCCAATGACGGGACGATCTCGATCATCCCGCAGGGCGGCGACGCCACCCAGGTGCAGACGGTCGACCGGCTGAAGCTGGTCTCGGGCAACGAGGATGAGATCGGCAAGGGCCTCGACGGCCTGTTCCGTCCCCGCGCCGGCGGCACGCTCGCTTCCGATCCGGAAGCGACGGTGCGCCAGGGCGCGATCGAGGGATCGAACGTCAACGCCTCGGCCACCCTGATCGACATGATCGAGGCCAGCCGGGACTGGGACATGCAGGTCAAGATGATGAGTTCGGCGCAGGACATCGACAAGGCGTCCTCCGACCTGATGCGCTTCGATTAAAGATTTTAGAGACGGAGTAGTTCGATGAGCAACGCAGCTCTGCACGTGGCGCGCACGGGCCTCGACGCCCAGAATATGCGCATGCAGGTGATCGCCAACAACCTGGCGAACGTCAACACCACCGGCTTCAAGCGCGACCGCGCCAGCTTCGAGACGCTCGCCTATCAGGCGATGACCGCCCCGGGCGCCGCCTCGTCGGAGTCGACCAAGTTCGCGACCGGCACCAATCTGGGCACCGGCGTCCAGATCAACGGCACCGCCAAGATCGACAGCCAGGGCTCGCTCCAGACCACCGGCAACGCGCTCGACATGGCGATCCAGGGCGCGGGCTTCTTCCAGGTGGCGATGCCCGATGGCCGCACCGGCTACACCCGCGACGGCAATTTCAACCTGTCGTCGGACGGCACCATCGTCACTTCGGACGGCTATCAGCTGCAGCCGCAGATCCAGATCCCCGAGGGCGCGACCAGCATCACCATCGGCAACGATGGCACGATCAGCGCCACCCTGGCCGGCCAGACCGAGGTCAGCGAGCTGGGCCGCGTCGAGATCGCCCGCTTCACCAACCCGGCCGGCCTCCAGGCCGAGGGCAACAACCTCCTCACCGAGACCGGTGCCTCGGGCCAGCCCCAGGTCGGCGCCGGCGGCATCGACGGGCGCGGCACCATCCAGCAGGGCTCGCTCGAATCCTCGAACGTCAACATCGTCGAGGAACTGGTCGACATGATCGAGACCCAGCGCGCCTATGAGGTGAACAGCAAGATGATCTCCTCGACCGATCAGATGCTCCAGTACGTCAATCAGAACATCTAAGATGGACAAGCACGCCTATACCGCTCTCGCTCTGTGCGGCGCGCTGCTCTTCACCATGGGCGGCGACCCCGCGCACGCGAAGAAGCGCAAGCCCGATCCCGAGTTCGCGCCCAGCTATGCCTATGATCCGGCCCCGCCGCAGGCGAACGGCTCGATCTTCCAGGTGTCGAACGGCTATTCGCCGCTCACCAGCGGTGCCCGCGCGGCGATGGTCGGCGATATCGTCACCATCACCCTGGTCGAACGGACCCAGGCGACCAAGTCCAACACCGCCTCGACCGATCGGAAGGGCGATGTGAGCCTGACCCCGCCGACCACCGGACCGGCCTCCTTCTTCAACCCCACCGATGTGGGCGCGAGCGGCGGCAGCACCTTCCAGGGCAAGGGCGCGGCGGCGCAGTCGAACCAGCTCAACGGCGAGGTCAGCGTGACGATCGCCAAGGTCTATCCGAACGGGACGATGCTGATCCGCGGCGAGAAGCTGCTGACGCTCAACCGCGGCGACGAGAATATCGGCATCATGGGCCTCATCCGCGCCGCCGATATCGGCCCCGACAATCGGGTGCCCTCCACCCGCGTGGCCGACGCCCGCATCATCTATTCGGGTAAGGGCGAGATCGCTCGGGGCTCGAAAATGGGATGGCTTAACCGTTTCTTTGCCATCTTGAGTCCATTCTAGTTAAGAATTTCGAGGATGAGCCGTTAATGTTCCGCTTCCTGATCACCTTCCTGGTCGCCTTCACCGGTGTCGCGTTCTCGGGCGCGGGCCATGCCGAGCGGATCAAGGACATCGGAACCTTCGCGGGTCTCCGCGCCAACCAGCTCACCGGCTACGGCATCGTCGTCGGCCTGGCGGGCACCGGCGACGACAGCCTCGATTACTCGACCCTCGGCATGAAGGGGGTCGCCTCGCGCTTCGGCCTGCAGCTGCCGGCCGGCGTCAACCCCGCGCTCAAGAACGCCGCGGCGGTGATGCTCACCGCCGAGCTTCCCGCCTTCGCCAAGCCCGGCCAGCGTCTCGACGTCACCATCTCTGCGCTCGGCAAGGCCAAGTCGCTGCGCGGCGGCACGCTGATCATGGCGCCGCTGCTCGGCGCCGACGGCCAGATCTACGCGATGGCGCAGGGCAATCTGGCGGTGGGCGGCCTCGGCATCGACGCCGCCGACGGCTCGAAGCTCACCATCAACGTGCCCACCGCGGGCCGCGTGCCCGGCGGGGCCACCGTCGAGCGCAGCGTCGACGCCGGCTTCGCCACCACCCCGCAGCTCCGCTTCGATCTCGCCGAGGGCGATCTCACCACCTCGCAGCGGGTCGCCGCGGTGATCAACGCGAAGATCGGCCAGCCGATCGCGCGCTCGATCGACGCCACCACCATCACCATCGACGCGCCCCAGGGCGCCGAGGTCCGCACCGCGCTGATGAGCCGGATCGAGAATCTCGAGGTCGACACCGCCGCCGCCGCCGCCCGCGTGGTCGTCAACGCCCGCACCGGCACCGTCGTGATCAACGGCGCGGTCCGCATCTCCCCGGTCGCCGTGACCCATGGCAAGATGACCGTGCAGGTCGACGAGAAGCCCCAGGTCATCCAGCCGGCGCCTTTCTCGAAGGGCCAGACCGCCGTCCAGCAGTCGAGCGCGATCAACGTCCAGCAGGAAACCCGCCCGATGTTCGAGTTCCAGCCGGGCGCCTCGCTGTCCGAGATCGTCAAGGCGGTCAACGCCATCGGCGCCTCGCCGGCCGACCTGGTCGCGATCCTCGAAGCCCTCAAGCAGGCGGGCGCGATGAAGGCGGAGCTGGTGGTGCTATGATCGGCAACGTTTCCGTCAAGAGTGGCGTCCTCGGCGATCCGAAGGCCAACGAACTCGATCAGCTGAAGGCCGCGGCCAAGCAGTTCGAGGCGATCTTCACGCGCCAGATGCTCAAGTCGATGCGCGACTCCAAGCTGGCCGACGACGATCTGTTCGGCAGCGACGCCAGCGACCAGTTCCGCGACATGCAGGATTCGAACCTCGCCGACGATCTGGCGGGGAAGGGGGCGCTCGGCATCGCCGATCTGCTCGTCCGCCAGTTCCAGGCGCGCGTCGCCAAGACCACGCCCGCCGCCGCCACTGGCGACGCGGCGGCGACGGCCGATGGCGCCGTGACCGCTCCGGCCGCCGCCACCACGGCCGGCGCCACCACCGCCAGGACCGACGGGACCGCCGGATGAGCGACCTTCTCAATATCGGCCGGTCGGGCGTCATGGCCTACCGCACGGCGCTGTCGACGGTCGGTGAGAATGTCTCCAACTCCGAGACCGAGGGCTATACGCGCCGTCGGGTGGCGCTCAACGAGTCCGCCACCTCCACCGCGAACAGCGTCGTCTACAAATCCTCGTCGGTGTTCGGCGGGGTCGAGGTCGGCAGCGTCCAGCGCGTGTTCGACAATTATCGCGCGACCTTCGCGCGCTTCGCCAATTCCGAATATCAGAAGGCCGATGCCAAGGCGACCTGGCTGAGCACCGCCGAAGGCGCGCTCGACGATTCGAACGTCGGCCTCGGCGTCAAGATCACCGCGGTGTTCACCGCGGGCGAGGGACTCAGCGCCGACGTGCAGAGCGACACCAATCGTCGCACCATGCTCACGGCCGTCGTCGATACGGTGAACCAGTTCACCCAGACGGGCGCCGCGCTGCGCAACGTGTCCGACGGCATCACCAGCAATGCCCAGAACATCGTCGACAAGCTGAACGGCAATCTGGCGGCGCTCGCCAAGATCAACGCCTCGCTCAGCAAGTCGTCGCAGGGCACCGCCGGCCGCGCCCTGCTCGAGGACCAGCGCGACGCCACCCTGATGGAGATTTCCAACGCGGTCGGCATCGATACCCGGATCGAACAGGATGGCCGCGCCACCGTCACCCTGCTGGGCGACCAGACCGTGGTGCTGGTCGATGCCCAGAAGAACAATCCCGGCTATGTCGGCATGTCGCTGGCGGCCAATGGCCGTTTCTCGCTGGTCTCCTCGGGCTTCGGCACCGAACAGGCGATGTCGCCGCAATCGGGCTCGCTTGCGGGCCTGGTCGACGCGGCCAACCAGGTCGCGGCGCGGCGCGATTCGCTCGATGCGATCGCCGCCAAATTCGTCGACACGATCAACACCTGGAACGAGGCCGGCATCGATCGCAACAACGATCCCGGCGCGGCGCTGCTCAGCGGCTCCACCGCCGAGGGGCTTGCGGTCACCACCGACGATCTGTCGAAGATCGCCGCCAAGTCCACCGGTGGCGTCAACAACGGTAACGCGCTCGCGCTCTCCGGCTATCGCGATGCCGCCGGCCCCGAGGCGCAATGGGCGCTGCTCGTCTCGACCCATGCGCAGAGCGTGTCCTCGGCCAAGGCCGAGCAGTCGGCGACGTCCAGCCAGCGCGACGGCGCGCTCCAGCAGCTCGATCAGGTGACCGGCATCGACCTGGACGTCGAGGCCGCCCAGCTGCTGCGTTTCCAGCAAGCCTATAACGCGTCGGCGCGGATCATCTCGGTCGCGCGCGAGACCCTCCAGGAAATCCTGGGCCTGTTCAATTAAGAGGATCGATCGGTGATCACGACCCGCTACCAGACCATGGCGCAAGTCAATCTGCAGACCAAGCTGGGGTCTGAGATCTCGCGCCTCCAGACCGAGATCTCGACCACCAAGAAGGTCCAGGAAGCGTCCGACGATCCGATCGCCGCGGCCCGCATCTCCGAGCTGCGCCGCGCCCAGGCCAATTCCAAGGTGTGGCAGCAGAATATCGAGACCGCCAAGGCGATCGCCTCGCAGGTCGATACCGCGCTGGGCAATGCCGCCGACATCTTCAACCGGGTGAAGGAACTGACCCTCGCCGGCGTTTCGGATTCCAGCTCGGACGTCGACCGCCAGGCGCAAATCCTCGAACTCACCTCGCTGCGCACCCAGCTCGCCAACGTCAAGACGTCGACCACCCCGGTCGGCCAGGACCTGTTCCCCACCGATGCGCCGCTGCAGATCGCGGTGTCGGCCACCGTCCGCCTGTCCGCCACCGCGCAGCGCTCGGACGTGTTCGACACGGTCGCCTATGCGGGCGGCACCGGCACCCTCGACGATGCGATCGGCAAGGCGATTACCGCCCTGCAGGCGCCCGATTCGGCGACCCGCAAGACGCTCGGCGACGAGGCGCTGGCCGATCTCGACGTGGCGGTCACCCATGTCACCAACGAACGCTCGTCCCAGGGCGTCCGCGCGCTGGCGCTCGACAATGCCGAAGCGACGCTCGAATCGGCCTCCACCCAGCTGGCGCAGGAGCGCAGCACGCTCGAGGATACCGACGTGGCGGCCGCGATCATGCAGCTCAACGCCAAGACCTTGAGCCTGCAGGCCGCCCAGGCCGCTTTCGCCAAGGCCAACAGCAACACTTTATTTGATTTTCTCCGGTAAGCGTCCCTCATCGCGGTTTGGATAAAGTCTCTGCTTATCCTGCCGTTAACATCGATCGGGGAAAGGGTGGGCACGGAGTCCGCTGTCCCGAAACCAATCGTGCGGGAGTAAGCGTCCATGTTTGCAGGCATCGGCCTCGTCGTCCTCTTGGCCATGGTGTTCGGCGGTTTCGCCATCACCGGCGGCGACCTTGAGCCCGTCCTCCACGCTATCCCGCACGAAATGCTGATCATCGGCGGCGCCGCGGTCGGCGCGCTGATCGCCGGCAACTCGATGAAGGAGCTCAAGGCGTTCGGCGGCGGCTTCGCGAAGGTCTTCAAGGGCCCGAAATACAACAAGAAGGATTATCTCGACGTCATCCTTCTCGTCTCGACCCTGATGAAGAAGTTGCGCACCGAAGGTCCGGTCGCGCTGGAGCCGCATATCGAGGACCCGAAGTCCTCGTCGCTGTTCGCCGAATATCCCAAGCTGCTGAAGGACGACACGCTCATCCACATGATGACCGACACGCTGCGGCTGGTCGTCATCTCGTCGGGCACGCTCGATCCGATGGCGGTCGAGGACGTGATGGACAACGCCCTGAAGGTTCATCATCACGACGAGATCAAGCCCGCCGACATGATGCAGGGCCTGGCCGACGCGCTTCCGGCGCTGGGCATCGTCGCCGCCGTTCTCGGCGTGGTGAAGACGATGGGCTCGATCGACAAGCCGCCGGCCATCCTGGGCGCGATGATCGGTTCGGCGCTCGTCGGTACCTTCCTCGGGATTCTTCTTGCCTATGGCATCGTCGCGCCGTTCGCCGGCCGCTGCCGCCAGGTGATCGAGGCCGATTCCGCCATCTATGGCGTGGTCAAGCAGATCATCATCGCGTCGCTCCACGGCCACCCGCTGCCGCTGGTGATCGAGGCCGCGCGCTCGGGCATCACCCATTCGAACCAGCCGGCCTTCGCCGACGTGTTCGACAGCATGCGCGGCCGCTGATCGGGCCTGTCGAGGGAAGACTGATCCATGGCGCAATCGCCCACCAAGCGCGGCAAGAACGAGCCCGAACTCCGCCCGATAATCATCAAGAAGATTATCGAGGAGGGCCATGGCGGCCATCATGGCGGCGCCTGGAAGGTGGCCTATGCCGACTTCGTGACGGCCATGATGGCCTTCTTCCTGCTGATGTGGATTCTCGGCGCGACGACCGAGAAGCAGCGGAAGGGCATCGCCGACTATTTCGCTCCGACGATGGTGACCCTGCGTGACAAGACCGGCGGCGCGCACGGCCTGTTCGGCGGCGAATCGATCGTCGATCGCGACAAATTCCCGCATCGCGCGGCGCAGACCGGCACCAAGTCGATCACCATCCCCAAGGACGCCAGCGGCGGCAACAAGGAGGGTGCGGCGGTGCTGCGCTCGCGCGACCGCATCGCCTTCCAGAAGCTCAAGGCGATGCTGGAAGCCAAGATGGGGGCCGATCCCAAGCTGGCCAAGATGATGGCCAATGTCCGCATGGTCGAGACGCGCGAGGGGCTGCGGATCGATCTGGTCGACCAGGCCGATTTCGCGATGTTCCAGTCGGGTACCGATCAGCTTCTGCCGCAGGCGCGCGAACTGATGCGCAAGGTGGCCGAGGTGACGAACTTCGCCGACAATTCGGTGATCGTGCGCGGCCACACCGATGCGATGCCCTATTCGAAGGGCCGCACCGTCAACAACTGGACCCTGTCGGCCGGGCGCGCCGAGGCGACCCGCCGCGCGCTGGCCGATGCCGGTGTGAGCAACAACCGCTTCCTGCGGATCGAGGGCGTGGCCGATCGCGAGCCCTATCTGCCCGACGATCCCTATGATCCGCGCAACCGCCGCATGTCGATCACGCTCGCCTGGTCGGCCGCCGAGGATGCCGGTGCCGGCATGGCGGGCGGCGAGGGTGAAGGCGGGGGCGGGGCAGGGGCCCATGGCGAACCGCGTCGGCCGGTCGACCTGATGGCGGGATCGGGCGCCAGCGACCCCACCGCGATGCCCGCGGAAGCCCGCGCCCAGCTCGCGGCGCAGGCGGCGGCGAAGAAACACTGACGAATCCGTATAAAAAGCGTCAAAACGGTTGCATCGGCGGTTGAACGTTACGGCACCCTCGCGCTAGCTGCGGCTGGCGATCCGGGGGGGCTGCATGTCGACGTTCGTTTTCGAGAATATGACGCAGGCGCAGGCGAATGCCGTTACCAACGGCGATATCATCGCTTTCGCTACGGCCACCACCACCGGATCGAATATCGGCATAACGGTGAGCGCTGCCACCGACACGATCAATATGGCGATGCTGACGACGCCCAATCGGACGCTGGCGTTCGATACCGTCGTGCTTCAGCAACTGATCAACAACGACCATCTTGTCTTCAACGACGGCTCCCGGATCACGGTGCCGTTGGCGCCGAGCTACGATCGAATCTTCGCGCAGGGCGGCAATGACGACCTGAACGGCCGGGGCGGCAACGACGAAATCTCGGGTGGGGCGGGCAACGACACGATCTCGGGCGGCACCGGCCAGGACAGGCTGACGGGTGAGCAGGGGGCCGACCTCTTCTCCTTTGCAGCCGGCGACGCCCGCTTCGTCGTCAATGGCGGCACCTACACCACCGACACGATCCTCGATTTCCAGGACGGTATCGACAAGATCCGGCTGAATTCGGACATCGGCACCCGCTCGGTCGACGTCAGCCAGGGCGCTTCCGGCGCGGTCTTCACCACCGTCGCGACCGCATCGATCTACGCCCAGCAACTGCTCGACGCGAACACCAATGGCGGCGACGTCGCCGTGATCAAGGTCGGTGCGGACAGCTATATTTTCTATAATGACACGGCCGTCCAGGGAGCGGAGATCAACTCGATCATCAAGCTCACCGGCATCTCGGCCAGTCAGATCACCAGCGACGACTTCGTGACGCAGAGCGGACTGCCGGCATCTCCGCCGCCTCCGCCCCTGTCTCTTATACACATCTGACGCTGCCGACGATCTTACGCGTGTAG